>JBKBPU010000004.1:0-299496 GCA_046293015.1 Pseudobdellovibrio sp. | reverse complement strand
AGTCTGTAATTGTTGGACCACAGCATTATTCGACGATTAATGCTTATGTAACTAATCAATCTTCAATAGGTTCGACATTTCAAGTTTTAAGTGGATTTTCATCAACGCTTGGATCAAACAGTTGTGTTGGTGATCGCTATTCAATTTCAAGTGATGGGGTAAACTTTTGGTATTATAATGGTAGTGTATGGGCAGTTTCTAATGGTACTTATGCACAAGCAAGTACAGCAGGGCAAATCAATGCAAATATAAGTTCGCTTGTTGCAGTTATGGGTGCAGGTACATTGTATGTGAGATCATATTTGAATTCAGATGGTACAACGGCATGTGAAATTGATAACATCCTTATTCAAGGTCAGAAATTTTAGAAGATTGACGGAATACATTTTAATTTGTTTATCAAAATAAAACGCCGTCTGTAATTCAGACGGCGTTTGCAGATAAAAAGTCACTCTTAAACTCAAAATACTTATCGAATTACGATTTGCTCTAGTGTTTTAATATTACCATCTTCATTGAAGAAGTTTCTTAAATTATATGAGCGATCAAGTAAGTATCCATTTTGATCAAGCAATGACCTAAAAACTCTAGTTTTATCAAATGCGGTCTCATCAGGAAACGTCGATATTGAAGGCTGAACTTTACGACCCGACATAGATAGTCGCGCAACAACAAATTTTTCAAGCTCTTTGTCCGGAGTCAGTTTTAGTAACAACAATCCCGCAATTTCTCTAAATAATGGCACGTTATTCAATAAATGTTGAAATTTGTCATATTTGTCTTTGTTAATTTTAAGTTTTTGTTCAGGTGTTGTGTTATCGCTAGTTTTATGCGAAAAAATAGAAGCTAAATATTTTGGTACATTCTCTATTTCGTACGAATAAGCAATCTTCTTTTTCGCTAACGAAGCTTCATCAGTTCCATTTTGAGCATAGCACGCTACTAATTTTTCATGTGGACCGTTTGTATAGATATCGGTTTCAGATCCATTCATGCCATACGGAAGCGACTGTAATTTGTAAGTATTTTTTATAATATTGAGCATACCTTCTCGGATATTATTTTCACTAAATTCTTCAGTGTGAATATCAAAAATTTGACTTGTAAAGTACACTTCTTGATCGACGAAGACGTTTTTGATTGAGTTACGATTTGTAAAGTCCCATTTAGGAAATTTGAGTTTGTTTTTAATAGCTTCCGGTAAAATTGAATTAAAGCGAAACTCTAAACGTTTGTATTCATCTTCTGTCAAAGCCAAGTCTTTTTTAGTTCTATTGATACGTAATCCTAAAAATTCATTTGGAATTTCTTTATTCTGAGCATCTTTTTTTGTTTTAACTAGAAAATCCAATGAAGTGCGGTCGGTTTCACCATATAACCAAATCCAATCATAAGAAAAAGTTTTGCTATAGCTATTTAGTAAATAAACGCTAACGTCATTTAATGAATAGCCATCCATCATAGCTATACGAGACGTCGTAACCTGTGAACTTGAATCTAATCCAACAAATCGCATGATGTTTAGCTTAAAACCTTGATTAACGATATTAGATTCATTATGTCCAGCTACAATTTTAAGAACAGCTTTTTGATGTAAATCTTTAAGAGAGTTATCCCATTCTTTTTTAGCTAATTCATTAATTGTGTCTAATTCTTTTAAAATCATGTCTTTTTTATCTTCGAGAGATTGTGTCGGATCTGCATGCTTAAAGTTTTTTTCAAGAGCACTTAAAGATAATAGTTTCATTTTTCCAGCTACTAATTGATCGTATTGTTTGCGTGCTTCAGCTGACTTTAGATTAAAAACATAGTCGGCTAAAAACAAGTCACTATCACGATCGTTGTAATATATTGATAAAATATTTGTATTGAATAAACGATTAAATGCAAGCTTACCGTAGCGATCAAAACCCACTAATTGAACGCCCATAGAGGCGCCAAAGTTATTATCCTGTATCGCCAGGATCTTAACCTGCACGTGATCTTCATCTATACGGAAAACTTGGATATCAAATTCACCACTGACAAAGTAATTTAAATTAAAATCAAACTGTGGGTGTATTTTGGATGTTGTTAAATGGGTCAAAAGACCTCGTCCTACGCTAAACATTATTGGTGCTCTGAAACCCACAAAATCACCTGGTCTGATGACATAGTCTTCCGGAGCATCTTTGAGTTCTATAGGTTTACCATTTTCGTTTTCGATCATGGGCTTTTCTTTTTTATCGAATACAGATGAGTTTTTTGGTAGTTTTGTAATTGGATTGTACCAGTAGTTGATGAGAGATTCTTTTTGTGAATTGAATTGTCGAATAAAAGTTATTTCACGTGTTCCAGTAATTGATGCGCCAAACGGTAAATTATCCAATCCAAATAACTCAGGTAATACAGTGGCTTTTACTTCCCAAACCATATATTTTGAGTATTTGCCGCCAATAAATGGGTTTGATTTTGCAGTCACTTTGCTGTCTATGAATGCTTTTCCTGTTAGTAAATCAATTGTCGGAAAATCTTGCTTTTGAGATAATCGAGCATTTTTAATTGCATCACTCAGCTCTTCACCGACACTAAATGCTATATTGCGGTTTGGTTTTGTGTGACGTTGATCAGCGTGTAACGGTCCAGCAGCAGTCAAAATTAATGGTAGTGTGCAAAATTGAATTATTTGTTTTTTCATATAATACCTCAAGTTGTTATATGGCAAAATCAATGCCTGCACGAAATCTCAATTTGAGATACAAAAGTGTCTATTAAAAATTCAAAGTAACAATTTTGGCTAACACAATATTTAATTTGAATTTGGAAATAAAGTAGACAATGCGATCTGTAATACTTACAAGAACTATGCTTGTTGCTAAATGAATTCAATGCAAATAGAGATAAATGGCTATTCTTATAGTAAATATAACCTTTAACAAAGCTGTGTAGAGCTAATTTTTCGAGGTATTTATATATGGATAATACGCAAATTGAGATAGCTAACCAAAGTGGTAATCTAGAAAAAGAATTGTCCTTACGTGAAATCTCGCAAATGTTCTTACGAAACTGGCCACTTTTCTTAGTTTTGTTTTTTGTTTTTAATTTATCTGGAGTTATTTATTATAAGTATTTTAATCCATATGTTTCCAGAGCAACAATAATATTAAACGATGCTCAAAATAGTCAGCTTCAGTCTTATGCTCAGGGCCAACAAGGTTTTTCTGTTAAAACAAATGAAGCTAAAAAAACAAATTCCACTATTAACAAACGTTTAGATTATTTCAATACGAGAGCATTTTATGATGATTTACTTGTAGATATTTTAAATATTAATACCAAAACACTTACAGTTAAAGAATCATTAGGATTGAGTTATATAAAACAAAATCTTTTAAATAATAAAACGACTTTTTCATATGATGATCGAACTCACATTTTTAAATTTTTTGAAAACTCGATTCATCATAAAGTTAAAGCTGACTATGAACTTGAAATTACTGTTTCGCACGATCAAAAAGAAGTAGCGTTATTTATATCTAATCTTGTCAGCAAAAAAATACTTGAAAATTTTAAAAATAAGGAAATCGAAGAAATTACCACGGTCAAAAATCAACTTTTAACAGAAAAAAATAGTATAGATCAAGAATTGTCAGATATAAGTAAAAAAATGAGTGGATTTTCAGCTCAACCTGAAGCGTTAATTTCTATAGGCTCTAAAGAAAAAGTCTCTGACTATTTAACAGATTTAATGCAGCGTAAAAGCGAAGCTAAAATTAGGATTGCTGAAAATGAACGAATTATCAATGAACTTAGACAAAATTCAAGTAAACAAAATTTGAAAAAAGAGAGTGTGCTTTATGGTAACGGCGGTAAAGTTCAAGCTTTGGCCCTTGAAAATGAAATGCTCAAGGCCAAACTACAGCAATTGCAAAATACGATTAATGAAGTAACTTTAAAAGCTAAGAATCTTCCATATCTGTCGCAGATGTATGACGATCTAAAAAAGCGATCTGATATTCAGTTAGCCAGATTGAAAGATATTAATGAAAGTATATCAAAATCAGATTTATCTTTATTGGCAGCATCGCATAAGTATGAAATTTATGAAAGTCCACGTTTTGAAAAAGTTAAACCCTTAGTATCTTTGACGATTGTTTTATTTTTAGCTGTTTTGGCTACGCAAATTATTGGTAGTATTATTATATATTTACGTGCAATTTGGGATACAAACATTATTACAGCGGAATCAACGCGTAATGTAGTTGTAGTAGATAGTCATTCGTTAGATCCACGTGTAATTATCGAAAATTCTAAAATTCGCTTTAGACTTAGAAATTCAACAATCGATGGCCAAGATCCGCAGTTTGTTAAAAGCAAAAATATTGGTTTTGGTTTAAGTAAATCAATCCATGATGATGCTCAAAGCGCATCAGAAGAAGGATGATATTAAGGGTCAATTATGAGTTTTGTTGATAAGGATCGTCCTTCTACTTGGAAAAGGTATCAGAAAGAACTCTGTATGAGTTGTCGTGCGAATTGCTGTTGTATGCCTGTTGAAGTCAAGGCAAGTGACTTGGTTAGATTGTCAGTTGTTAGCCAAGATGAATTAGATCAATCAATAAAAAAGACTGCTAAAAGACTTAAAAAAGAAGGGTTGATTGTCAGCTACAGAGAAGGAACCGAGTTTTTTATGCTTGCGCAAAAAGCTAATGGCGATTGTATATTTTTAAATGAGCGTACGCGCTTTTGCAGTCTTTATGATAAAAGGCCAGACACGTGTCGACAATTTCCTGATCAGATTGGTACTCGTGTGGGATGGTGTCCATATGAACCAAAATAAAATAATCATAGCTTATTGCATATTATCATTTTTGCTAACCGCTTGTGGGAATTCATCTTCGAGTGATAATCCAAAGACGCGATTTTCAAGGAAAAAATTAAGCTTAGAAGATTCTAAAATATTTATAACTTCGACAATTTATTATATTCCTGATTATTCGGATATTCAAAATGATCAATGTTCTGATGCCGTTCAAATTAGGATTAAAAAAAGTAAAAACAAATTGATTGATTCAAAATTGTGTCGTCCTGTTTTTCGCGATTGCTTAATGCAAGGAAGTTGTTTTGTGAAACTTGATCATCAAAAGCAGATGATTAATTATCATAAAAAAGTTGGCTCTGTCGTGCAATTTCAAATAGTCGATTTAAGTGTATGCCCGAATGGACAAGGGGACTCGTCTGATTCTAAAGCACGTTACTCAGTCATGTGTTTGGATCCGTACAGATCTGTAGCAGCTGATTTATCGTTGTATCCGTTAGGTACTGTTATTTTTATACAAGATATTGTGGGTACGGTCCTGCCAAATGGTAAGATTCATGATGGTTATTTTATTGTTCGTGATTCGGGTGGTAATATTGATGGATATGGACGTTTTGATTTTTACACTGGTTTTGATGGCGTCGGACGACTAAATGTTTTTTCTCAAATTGGTTTAGGTGGCGAAGCAAATTATCCATATCAAATTGTTACAGGACCAGAGGCTGAACGAGTTCTTCAGCAATCTGGATTTCCTAGACTAAATTAAGATTAATATCGACTATTTTAGTGCCGATGAAACATGGGTGCATATTGATATTTTGTTTGAATTATTCATAAGTGTTCTTGCTCTTGTTTTGACGTTTTGGGCGATCAAGCATTTTTATTTTCTTTGGTATTACGGTAAAAAGAAAGAGCAAATAAATAGACTTGAGGCGCGTGTCGCAGTTCTTAGAATGTTGCTCAAAACGAAGCTTAAGCGGAAGGGCTCTGCGTTGCAGGATCAGTACAAGGATGACAAAGCTTTTTTAGATAAAATTCAATCAAAACTTGAACTTCTGGTAACATATAATTTCCAAAGAAATTCTGATTATTCCGAAGTCATTGAAATTCTGAGTTCGATTTCTGAAATGATTGATCAGCAAATACATATAAAAACACCTGAAATTGGTAAAGCGGCAACTGTACAAAGTGAGAAGCTGATAAAAGATTTTTCGCATTTACCTCAAGCAAGTAAATGGATTCAGTTGCTGAAGTATGACAAAGGCAATTTGTTTATTATTAAAGAGATTGTTGAGACTGTTTTTAAGTTAAAGAATAAAATTGAAGATTATAATCGAGAGCGCCAAAATAGAGAATACAAATTACGCTCTGTCGAACTTATAGAGATAGCTGCATTCGATGATTTAAAGGTTATAGTAGATTCGGAATTTCATAAAAATCATGAAGGTCAGGCTGAAGATGTTCGTACCGATGCTTCAGTTGATTCTAAAATCAAATCAGCTTCATAATTTTATTCATCAAATTGCGTGTGTCGCTAGAGTTCTGTCTTTTGTTCCTAATTAATCAATTAAAATACCGAATAGCACAATTTAAGAATATCAACGTATCAAAATGATATCTAATTCATAAAATCTACATATATATTAAAGTTTTAATGCGACATGTCAATAATTGTTGTGACTATCGGACTAGACTTTGGTTAGGGGTCTTGCTGGTGATTAACTTTTTATAAAGGAATCCTATGTCACTTCGAATTGGTACGAATGTTGGTTCTTTAGCAATTCAAACTTCTATCAACAAAAGTGAAAGGGAAATATTGAGGGCAACCAAAAATGTTGCTTCGGGTTCGCGGTTATCAGATTCAAGTGTTGATTCAGCTGGCTTGGCTATTTCTGAAAAACTGAAAGCAGATATTAAATCATTCGAAGCCGCACAAAGAAATGTAGCGCAAGCAACAAGTTTTTCTGCGATTGCGGAAGGCGCACTAGCTGAGCAAGCAAACATTTTAGTGCGTATGCGTGAATTAGCGATTCAGTCGGCTAGTGATACGTATTCAAATCAGGAACGTTCATTTATGCAAACTGAATATTCTAGTTTGCAATCAGAAATTGATCGTATTGCTCAAGTGACTAATTACGGTTCCCAAAAACTTTTGAACGGGTCGTCGAGTGAATTGGATATTCAGGTTGGGAAATCAGCCGATCAATCTTCGCGAATTATTTTTGATTCTGAGACCAATACAACTTTATCCTCTTTGGGTTTATCTTCATCGAGTGTTCGTGATAAGTCAGATGCTCGTGATGCAATTGATGCCTCTGACGAAGCTATGCAACTTATCTCGTCTCTTCGTGCTAAGTATGGTGCTCTTCAATCACGTTTAGAGTCTACTGAGAGCAATTTGCTATCAACAATCGAAGCTCTTAGTTCTGCACGATCGCAAATCTATGATGCAGATATTCCAAAAGAGGTTTCAAATTTACGTAAACAGCAAATATTGCAGCAATATCAAAGTTCGTTACTGCAACAAACTAATGAACAAGCTGGCTCAATTTTGCGTTTAATCGGATAAAACTAGACCAAGGTCGAAATTTTTTTTCATCGCCAAAATCATAAATATCAATAACTTAACGTAAAGCGTCAAATAAAAACTAGACCAAGGGCTAAAGTTCCCTAGACCATGGTCCGAAATATTTGTTGTACGGTTTGGTGAGTGTGAGAGCAAGACTAAAGTCCGATAGTCACCTAGACTTAAGTCTTAATAAAAAATCTCTAAAGGCTCACGGTAAAAATGAACAGTCACTTCATTTTTTCGTGAGCTCTCTCCTTATCTTTAAATTTTGAAATTTTAAAACTTTTTTAAAAAAGAAGTTAATAACAACAACTATTTGAAAGGGTAAATAGGGGGTAACTATGGGTTTAAGAATTACAACAAATATGTCGTCGATATCGGCGCAAAGGTCTTTGATGTCTCAGACAAAACGTCAAGAACATGCTTCTAAAGCATTGTCGACAGGTCAGAGAA
This sequence comes from Pseudobdellovibrio sp., assembly GCA_046293015.1. Classification (GTDB taxonomy): domain Bacteria; phylum Bdellovibrionota; class Bdellovibrionia; order Bdellovibrionales; family Bdellovibrionaceae; genus Pseudobdellovibrio. The sequence goes on along the minus strand of JBKBPU010000004.1, from coordinate 291,676 downwards.
TCACTCAAGCTGCAGACGATTCTGCAGGATTAGCAATTGCTGAGAATATGAAATCAGAATTGCGTGGTACGCAACAAGCAAGATCAAATGCTTTCAATGCTATATCAGCCATTCAAGTTGGTGAGGGTGGTTTGGCAGAGCAATCAAACTTAATTATTCGTTTACGTGAGTTGGGTGTTCAAGCAGCTTCAGATACTGTTGGGGATAAAGAAAGATATTATCTACAGCAAGAGGCCTCAAGTATTACTCAAGAGATTGATCGTATTTCAAAAACAACAAAATTCGGTGATAAAACATTATTAGATGGATCATCTCCGACATTTGATTTTCACGTGGGGTCAAACGCTGACAAAATGAATGTTATTACACACCAAGTTGAGGGTGATGCTACTTTAGGCGGATTAGGTCTTGGTGGTATAGACATTAGTTCAAAAGATGGAGCTCGTGATCTTCTAGGCACGATTGACAGTGCGCTTGAGACAGTATCTAAAATGCGATCTGGTTTTGGTGCGGTTCAATCGCGATTAGAGTCAACAGTGAATGGGTTAGATGTAAAACAGGAAAATCTAGCTGGCGCGAGATCGCGTATCATGGATGCTGACGTCGCTAAAGAATCAGCAGACTTAGCTTCAGCTAACGTTTTACAACAAGCTTCAATTTCGGTTTTATCACAAGCAAACAGTTCGCCTATGGCGGCTTTAAAGCTGATCGGATAATTAAATATATATAATTTTATAATAATTTTCGAGGTTATCTCCCTATTGGTAACTTCTTAAACCCTGGCTTCGGCGAATTCCTCGTCGAAGCCTTTTTTTTGCTCAGATTATTAATTCTTTACTTAGAGCATTAGCTCTTTTTACTTGGCAATTCTTTATTAAGTCGATATTCATACTTTCATCATTGAGCAAATGATCATATGAAGGAGAATATCAAATGACAAAAACACTTTTAGCTTTAGCTGCATCATTATTTTTAGCAACAAACACTTATGCTGCCAATAAATCAGCTGATAAAGAAGTTGAACTTGGTCTTTATAATGCCATCGACGTGGATTCTGGAGAAATAAATGCATCTTTACTATTAAGAGCAGATAAAACAGTGAATTTTAAAGTTTCAACACCAGATTTTGAAATGCCTGAGCCAGGTTGTGAAGGTCGTTGGATAGTTCGCGGAAATACAATTGTTTCAGATCTTGAATGTCCATTAATTTTCTTACCAGAAGTACATGTTGAAATTGATATAACAACTGTAACGCCTGAGTCAGTAAGATCTGAAGAAGGCGCCTTAGTGCCAGTATCTATCGATGCGTTGGGCGGCGAACCTGCTTTATATAGATTAAGAAAAATCAATTAATTTTTTATTACATTTATTATTTTTAAGGCCTTGTTTTTTACAAGGCCTTTTTCTTTTCCAGACCTAAATCCTCTCTCAAATTAAACAAATTTTATTTATAAAAAATAATCGAAAATAATTTTTAATATTCAATTACAGACTAGATGCTTCTTTGGTCTGCAACGACTCTAGTCTGATGCTTTTTGGTCCTGCATGGACTAGATGAGACTTATGAAATACCTAGACTATAGTATTGAAAACCACCAGAAAAAGGTCCTTTTTTCAAAACCAAAGTCTAGTTCTCGCAGGATCAAGGTCCAGTTTTGCAGGACGCGACTAAAGCTCAATACAGACTCGCCGAAAGGTATATCAAATAAACGACTCAGACTCGACTGGATGTACTGAGAAACTTGAACGAAGTGACTGTCTTCAAGTTTTGACGAAGGTACTGCTAGACGAGTGTAGGTCACCAAACACGTACAAAGAGATACTCAAAAGAGTACTCTACAAATAAAGAGGTCGAACATGGGATTAAGAATTACAACAAACGTAGCATCGATTAATGCACAACGCGTAATGAGTGGTAACACTCGCGAAATGCAAAAATCAATGGCTCAATTATCAACTGGTTCTAGAATAACTAAAGCCGGTGACGATGCTGCAGGTCTAGCGATTTCAGAAAACTTGAAATCAAATATCAGATCATATGGCCAAGCATCAAGAAATGCCAACGATGGTATTTCAATGATTTCAACTGCTGAGCAATCAATGGGTGAAATCTCTAACATCTTAACACGTGTAAGAGAGTTAGGTATCCAAGCTTCTTCTGATACTGTTGGAGAGCAAGAGCGTGGATTTATCCAAAAAGAGGTTAACGCTTTAAAAGCTGAGGTTCAACGTGTTGCTGAATCAACTTCTTTCGGATCAAGAAAATTATTAGATGGAACTGGTGGAGTGTATGATATTCACGTTGGTACTTCTTCAAACGAAAGCACTGATTGGATTTCTTATGATTCTTCTCAAACAAATGTAACTGCTGATGCACTTGGTATTGCAGGTTTAGATTTTACTTCTAAAGATGGTGCTCGTAATGGTTTAGCGGCTTTAGATACTGCTCAAATGTCGGTGAATGGTTCACGCGCTAATTTGGGTGCTATGCAAAACAGATTATCATCAGCTGTTGATGTGATCGGTACAATGTCTGAAAGCTTGAGTGCAGCAAATTCTCGTATCCGTGATGCTGATATCGCTCAATCGACTGCTGAATTAGCTCGTAACAGCGTACTTTTACAAGGTACTACTTCTGTGTTGTCACAAGCTAATCAACAACCACAAATGGCATTAAAATTATTAGGTTAATTAAAGAATTGATTTAAATTCTTGGGCGGGGTGTGTTTGACCTCCGCCCTGCTCAATAATTTATAAATAATGACGAAAGGCTAGGTTGCAAAACAACCTGGCCTTTTTTATTTCAATCGATTTTGTTTAATTTAAGTTTGTTTAGTGAATATCCGATAATGAAAGTATGAATATCAAAAATTTGATCAATGCAAATATTCCTGTTGGTGGAATCAGCTCTACATCGGCTGCCAGCAACAAAACGATCAAGTCTGAAATCACACACGACCGCGATGGTCATGGTCAAGAGGCCTATCAACAGCAAAAGAAAAAGCCTAAAATGAGCCGCGAAGAGGCTGAAAAAGCAGTTGGGCGTTTAAATGCAAAACATTTTATGTCCGATATGAAATGGACAGCTGTATTACTTGAAGAGGATGGTTTCTTCTATGCAATCGTTGAAGATAGTCAAAAAAATATAATTCGTAAAATGAGTGAATTCGATTTGTGGGATGCTTTAGACGCATCTTTTTTACAAGATGCGGATGCGTCAAAAGGAAACCTGCTAAAAAGAACAGCTTAGTTTTTTTTAACCTTAATGCCTAAATTTGTAATGATTAGTTTTTCGTGTTCTTTCATTAGAAAATTAAATATTTGTTTTTCAGGTATATCATAAATTTTTAACAATTTTTTTAAAATATCCCATGGCGGAGAGCACATTCCGCGTTCCCAGTTGGAAACAAATTGAGATTTACAACTACACGCTTTTGCGACATCAGTCTGTGTTAAATTTTTTTGCTCACGTTTTTCTTTTAAGAACTCGCCGAGATTTCCAAAGTGTTGTTTTAAAGCATTTTTGTTTTCCATGTGTTCCTCATTAACTTTTTTAACAGAATATTTACAATGATGTCTATTTTCATGCATGAATGCAAGAAAAAGTCCTGTTTTAAATATAATTTAATTTATATTTCAATAACTTCGTCTAGACAATTGAAGATCAGTATCATCAGTCAGTATCATGGTAGACAAACGACAAGGGATAAAAATTCCTACTCGTTAATGGTCGTACGACAATCAATTGACTCACGTTTAAGCATTTTTTTCTGACATACTGATTCAAGAGCTAATGTCTTTCATGGAGGAGATACAGTGCCAATACGCATCAGTGGATTATCAGGAGGGGGGCTTCCGCCAAACTTGGTCGATCAAGTGATCGAAGCTGAGCGCGTACCTGTTAAGAAGATGCAAGAAGATAAAGCTAAGATTGAAGATAAAGTAAAATTAGTCACTGATTTTGAATCTAAAATTAACGACATTATTAAAAACTTAGGCTCAGTTATTGGAGCTCGTGGATTTAGCGACATGAAGTTTGTATCAGGATTTCCTGATATATTGGATGGTACTGTCGATCCAGCTGTCGCAGAATCGGGTGATTGGACTCTTGAAGTTACTCAGCTAGCAACTAAGCCATCAATATTATCAACGGGTGTGTCTGATAAAAATCAAACATCCATAGGTGTTGGTTATATTAAATTTGATACGCCACAAGGTGAACAAGAAGTTTATATTTCGCAAGATGAATCTACTTTGGAAAAGGTTGCAGAAAAAATTAATGCTTCAAATGTGGGTGTTCGCGCAACTATTATAAACGATCGCAAAGATAAGGAAGAAAGTTTTAAACTTCAGTTAACGGGAACTCAAACGGGTGATGATAACGAGATTATTTTTCCAAAAGTTTACATGGTTGATGGAGATGTAGACTTTTCTTTTTCAGATAAGTTACCAGCGCAAAATGCAAAATTTAAATTGAATGGTCATGAAATTGAATCATCAACAAATAAAGTCACCGATGTTATTGCTGGCGTTGCTCTTGATTTAAAGCAGGCGCGCCCAGGAACTCCGGTAAAATTAACAGTGACTGAAAATTACGATGCTATTGGCGACAAAATGAAGTCTTTTGTTGACGCCTATAATGCGGCATTGGGTTTCATTCAAAATCAAAATAAGCTAACAACTGATAAATCTGGAAATCCGAAACTTGGGCCACTTGGTGGCGATAGCATGTTACGTATGACTGAATCAAGATTACGAAATATAATTCAAGATCGTCAGTTAACAACAAGTTCAATCAGTCGCGCTATCGAGCTTGGTATAGAATTTAATCGAAACGGTACATTGAATTATAGTGCTGATAAATTTAAAAAAGCAGTGTCATCAAATCCAAAAAATGTTGTCGAGTTTTTAAGGGGAAATCTTATTGATACTGGTTTTATTACATCGATGAAGTCAAAGCTCAGACAGATTGTTGATCCACAGGCTGGATCAGTTGGTGCACGTAAAGCCAATATGCAAAAGCAGGTCTCTAATATAGATGAAAAAATTCAAAGAAAAGAAAAACAGCTCGAAAAGCGTGAAGAAACTCTTCGTCGTCAATTTTCTCAAATGGAAGAGACAATGGCGAAGATGCAGGCTCAAGGGCAACAAATAGGAAAGGGGTAGATAAGTTATGGCAGCAAATCCATATCAAAAGTACAAACAGACATCAATATTAAGCGCGCCACGCGAGCAAATTTTGCTGATGTTATATGAGGGAGCTATCAAGTTTACTAAGTTAGCTATTCAGGCAGCAGAGCAAAAGAAAATTGCCGAACGTGGATCTAATATTATGCGTGCATATGACATTATCTTAGAGTTGCAAGTTTCGCTGGACCACAAAGTTGGGGGTGAAATTGCTGCGCAATTAGATCAACTTTATACATACATACTTGATCAATATACGAAAGCGAATATCTCTGGCGAGATTGATCCACTTCGAAATAGTTTAAAAGTAATTGAGAACTTATTTGATGGTTGGAAAGTCGCTGTCGAAAAATACAAAAAAGAAATTGATGAAAAAGGGGGAGCAGCATGATTCGAATGGTACAATTATTGACAGAAAAAAATCACTTTCTAGAGAAATTTTTCTCACTTAATGAAAATCAAATTTTAAGATTAGAATCTGGTCAGTATGATGATATTGAAAAATTTTACAACAAACGAGAAGATCTCATAAAAATTTTAAAACATCTTGATCAAGAGGTGTTGAAATCGCATCAGCAACATAAAGAAATCAATGCAGTTTTCACTGAAACTGACAAAGCGGCATTGCGAGAATGTATGCGCATTAAAGAAATGTTTGTTGAGAGAATAATTGATCAAGATATGCAGGTTCTTTCGTTGATTGATGATGCAAAATCAAAAATAATCAAAGAATTGCAAGATGTTCGTTTAGCTAAAAAAGCAATGGCTGGCTATAAGCCAAATGTTGCCTAGTTAAAAGTCCTATTGTCAAACCTCTGACTTTAATGTCATAGAAAATTAGGATCAGAGGTTTGTATTTGTTTTTGAGAGGTATAAAGCTGGCATTGAGATTGCTATTTCATATTTAGAATTAATTAGATCATGATGAACTAATTAAACTAATGCTATGGAGGCAGGATGCTCAGTCAAGATTCTTTATATTTAAGTGCTTGTCAGTTATTTCAAAATAAAAAATATAAAAAAGCGTTTCTAAAGTTAATTCAAATATCGAATAAATACTCGCATGATTTAGATTTTTTAAGGATGCTTTCGCTAACACAAGCTGCCTTGAGAGATCAAGTCGCGCTGTTAAAAACATTAAAGGTGATTGCTGATATCAGTGATTCGGCTGAAGATAAAATTAAACTTATGCATGCATTAAGCATGGATAAGCATTATGAAACTTCGAAACAGCTTTCCTTTAAGTTATTGGGGTCAGTACTTAATGATCAGCAAAAATCTCTTGTTTATAAAAACTTAATTCGTATATATACGATTGAAAATAATTTTGAACAGTTAGAGAGTTTGTGTAATGAAATGCGTCTTTTGGGTATTCTTGATGCTGAGTTGTATTATGCTCAAGCATTAGTCTATTCTAACAACAACGATGCGGAAGCAGCTATTGAATGTTTAAGAAATGCAGTCAATATTAATCCAACGTTTGATACTGGTTGGACAGCATTAGCATTGCATCATTACAACAAAGGTGATTTAGAGCTTGCAAAAGCAAATTTAGAAAAAGCACTCGATTTAAATCCTCACAATACATCTGCGCTGAAGTTTATGTCAGTTTGGACTGATGAAAAACCAGAATCAATCAGAGAGTCGTTAGATAAAGTTAATTTCTACCTTCAGAATTATAATTTTGATGGTGAATTAACAGAGTGTCATGCCAAACTACTTATAAAGGTTGGGCGAATTGATTTGGCGCAGTTAGAGATGAATAAGCTTACTTATTATTTTGGAAAACAAGCTAGTCTGTGATAATGTTTATAAGTGATCGTCTACGTTCAAGAGACTGAAAATTTATTACCTTTGCAAAAGGCTTTTCCGGATTTCATGTTTACTCCGGTTAAGTCTCAGTACGAGTTTCAACGAGCGAATTCCGCAATTGGGATCATTCAAAATGATCCCAATTTTTTAATAAATATTACGAATGCAAAATTTCGTATCCTATTATTAAATAAAGAAAACCTTTCAGGAAAAGATTTTTTGCAAGTTAAGTTTGATTATATTGATAGCCATCATACAGATTGGTTAAATGTAATTTCATTCATTAAACAATCTGTCAATCAGGCGACAAATAAAAATATAATTGAAGATTTGTCTATGAACGAATTGGAACTCTTTGAGCTTGAAAATGAATACTCCAAATATAATAAAACATTGTTGCAGTTCAAAGATGAAGAAAAACAAAGAAAAAACAATGAAAAAAAGCTTAATCATATTTTAGATTTTCTCAATCTTAATAGCGGGCAAAATAATTTTATTGATAATTTGTGTGAACTCATTTGGAAAGAAGTTAAAAAGAATGGCGCCTTTATTTCACTTAGTTTTTATATCAGATTAGCTGAAAACGAAGGTTTATTTATTTATTTCAATCGAGAGTATGTGCAGTTTTATAGAAATATCGATTTGCTCGATGAAAATTTAAATTTAAGCAGAACAAAGATTGAACATTGTCTGGGTCGACCTTTTGGTTTTCCAAAAGAGTGGAAATTTCATAGCTCAAGTAAAAAAGCGTATTTGTTTTTAGAGTCAAAAGTGCAAAATCCGATAGTAGATGGTTTGCATTTCTACTTTGATCAAATAATTGATCTTGTTATTTTGATGGTTGAGAAATCTTATCTCCAGCAGCAAGTAAAGCTCTTAATGGATAAGTGGCATTTATTTGCAGATTCGTATGCTCAACCATTACATGTTATTGATGATGGTTTTAATTTAATTCAATCAAATTACCTTCCTTCTGATAGTAACTCTGAATCTTCAAGCTATTTAAAATGTTATGAAATTTTAGCATCCAGAAAAACCCCTTGTGAGTCATGTCCTGTTTTGCGTTTAAAAAACAAAAACAAACTCAAGCATGATTTTGATTATATCTACACATTGAATAAAAAATACAAAGTTAACAGTGTCAGTTTTGATGCAGATAAAAAGTTTTACTTTGTTTTTTATGAAGATCAGTTTGAAGTTGATCAGCTTAAATCACAAGTTATTATGAATGAGAAAATGCATGTGATCGGACAGCTTGCAAATCATTTAGCTCATGAATTAAATAATCCGCTAACAGGGCTTAAATTAATGACAGAGTTTTTAATGGATCAAGACTACATTAAAACCCCAAGTGTTAAAAATGATTTAGGCGAAATTTTAAAAGGCATCGTTCGCTGTCAAAGCATCATTGCTGACCTTTTACAGTTTAGCTCTGAAAACAAGTCTACAGTTACAACAGTTTATATTGAAGATGTGATTAAGAAAACTATTCCACTGTTGAAAACTATTACAAGAAATCACAGTGTGTTTATTGATGTCAAAAAAGTTCCGGTGCAACTTAGTTTAAATCAAACCCAGCAGGTTATTTTCAATTTAATCAAAAACTCATGCCAAGCGATGGGTGAAAAAGGTTCGATTAAAATCTATGACCAGCTAACCCCGCGTTTTTATGATGTTTATTTTGAAGATTCCGGGCCTGGTTTTCCTGTGCATTTGAAAGAACAAATGTTCCAAGCATTTACGACTACCAAAGTAAACAATGATGGCACTGGATTGGGATTATTTATTTCAAAAAAAATTATGAATAGAATGGGCGCTGATCTTATATATGATGATCAGTGTAGGACAGGTGCGCGTTTTATTTTACGCTTTACGCGATAAACGTTGAAAGGTAATAGATTGAACATTTTAATTTGTGATGATGAAGATTTAATTAGAAGATCCTTGGCGCGTGTTTTCAAGAGCAAGGGGTATCAAGTTTTTGAGGCTGAAAATGGTGATATCGGTTTAAAAATTTTCAATGAAAATGAAATAGATCTCGTTGTTTTGGATTTGCTTATGCCTGAAAAAAATGGTTTCGACTTTCTTAATGATATGAAAACTATTAAGCCTGTTGTTATTATTTCTGCATTTTCAGGGCATCAACAAGGGCATTTTCATTCTGAATCTTATCCTCAAGTTATAGCATTTATTCACAAGCCTTTTGAACATTTACAACTAGTCACACAGCAAATGTTGGAGCTCTATGAGAATTATATCAGGAAAGTATAAGGGTAGACCTTTAGTCAGCTTTAAAGCAGACCACATACGCCCGACAATGGATCGAGTTAAAGAAACACTTTTTAATAAGTGGATGGGTCATGTTGAGGGTGCTCGTGTTTTAGATTTATTTGCGGGTACGGGTAATCTTGGTTTAGAAGCTTTATCGCGTCATGCGGCTCATGTTACTTTTGTTGAAAAAAACTCCAAATCTATAACTATAATTCGCGAAAACATTAATTTATTAAAGGTCACGAAGGATGAATCATTGGTTATTCAAAAAGATGTTTTTTCTTTCTTGAAATTGTATGCAAATGAAGGGTTTGATCTTATATTTATAGACCCGCCATTTACTGAAAAAATAGCACACGATGTTATGCAAGCTTTGTCGTTGAGTAAGTGTACTAAAGCAGAAACTCTAATTGCAATTGAAGCGATTAAGCAAGAGCGTATTGATGCAGAGTACGGTGATTTGATTTGTTATGACAAGCAAGATTATGGCGATAAAAGTCTTTCTTTATTTTCAAAAAAAGTGGAGGATTAGTCCATGTCACATATAGCAGTGTATCCCGGAAGTTTTGATCCTATTACAATAGGCCATGTTGATATTATTCAAAGATTAGCTCGCATATTTGATACTGTTATAGTTTTAGTCGCTCAATCTGGTGATAAAAAATATATGTTCAGCGCTGAAGAGCGAGCTCATTTTATTAAGTCAGAAATTAGCCACTTGAAAAATGTTGAAGTTGATTTTTTTAGTGGCTTGACAGTTGACTACATGAAAAAGAAAAATGCTAAAGTCATCGTTAGGGGTATGAGAGCTGTAGCCGATTTTGAATATGAAGGTGCTTTGGCCAGCATGAATAAAACTTTAGCTCCAGAGATCGAAACTTTTATGATTTTTTCACGACCTGAGTTCTATTTTATTTCATCGCGTGGAGTGAAAGAAGTTGCCAAAAATAAGGGAGAACTGACAGGGTTAGTTCCTGATAAAGTTCGAATAGAATTAATTAAAAAATATTCATGAAGTGAGGAGTGTTTATGTTATCACAACGGGCTTTAAATTTGAAATCTTCACCCACTTTAGCATTAGTTGCTAAAGCCAAAGAGCTTCAAAGTAAAGGGCACGATGTGATATCACTGACTGTTGGTGAGCCTGATTGGCCTACTTTTCCGGTAGCGGCAGATGCTGGCATAGCCGCAATTCAAAAAGGATTTACAAAGTACACTCCGGCACAGGGCACTCTTGAATTAAGACAAGCAATTGCGAAAAGAACCGAAATTGATTTGGGATTAAAATATTCTCCTTCTAAAGAAATTGCAGTGACTAGTGGAGCTAAATTTGCCATATTTGCAGCGCTACAAGTTCTTTGTAATCCGGGTGATGAAGTTATTATTCATTCACCATACTGGGTAAGTTACCCTGTTATGGCTGAACTATCTGGTGCGAAACCCATTATTGTAGATTGTAAAGCTGAGCATAACTTTAAAATCTCCGCAGAACGTCTAGAACAAGCAATCACTGCAAAGACAAAAGTTTTTTTGTTTTGCTCACCTTCAAACCCAACTGGTTTTATATATTCTGCAGAAGAGTTAAAAGCAATCGGATCTGTTTTGCAAAAATATCCTCATGTAGTTGTTATAACGGACGATATGTACAATCGCTTAATGTTAAACGGTCAAAAAATTGCACCTCATATTTTGCAGCAAACTCCGGCTTTATATTCGAGAACAATAGTTATCAATGGTGGTTCTAAAGCTTATGCTATGACAGGTTGGCGAATCGGTTGGGCTTTGGGGCCTGAATCTGTTATTAAAGCTATTGGTGACTTTGCATCTCAGGCTATGGGTGCGCCGTCATCAATATCTCAAGTTGCAGCTGAGCAGGCCTTATTAAATGGTGAATCAGACATAGAAAAAACCAATTTGCTATTGAAACAAAGATTAGAATCTGCACTCGTTCGGTTACGAAAAATTCCTAATATAAAAGTGTATCAGCCAGATGGCGCTTTTTATTTGTGGATAAATGTGCAGGGGCTTCTAGGGCGTCTGTATAAAGGTGAGAAAGTTATATCGTCAGCCCAGTTAGGAAAAATTTATTTAGAAGATTATCATGTCGCGACTGTACCCGGAGAAGAGTTTGGAGAGCCAGGTTACTTACGTTTGAGTTTTGCTACTGAAATTCATAAATTTAACTCAGCTATGGATAGACTCAACCAGATGATTGAAGCTATGGTTTAGTTATTCTTCGAAATTCAAAAGGTCTAATGTTTTTATCTTCTGAATTCGGTGCTGCGGAATAAGTTTGAGAATTATGAGTTACTGGTGTTGATTGCTGCATTTCAAAAGTTTGCGGCATGTTTGAAAATTGTAAGTTTTGAGCTGATAAAGCGTCAGCAAAATTTTTCAAATCATTTTTTTGCTGCAGTTCATTTGTTTTCTGAGACTGTTGTTGATTAATCCAATTTGGTAAATGGTTTTCCGAAAATTGCAAATTTTCTTTATTAACTTTGATAATCATTTGTATTTCAGCAGGCGTTAAATCGACTTGATTAAGAATTTCTTCTAATGTTAAACCTTGATGGGCTAATTTCGCAGCTCTAACATATAATGTTGTTTTTTGTCTACTTTGCATCTCTTCAGAAGAATGATTTTCTTTGAGTTCTTGCGAGTATTGAAGACCTTTTTGAATCATGTCATCAATTCTTTGAACTTGTTCTTCAGTATTCATGAGTGTTTGTCTAACTTCGATTGCTTTTTGGTCTAATGTTTGAATTAATTTGCGAACTTGAACATCTGTTTTGTCAGATAAGTCCTCAAGAATCGAAATTTTGCTCTGTAAGAGCTGTAAACCTTTTGTTAATCTTAAGTCTTCTTTTTTTTCTTTAACTTTTAAATATAAACTAAATGAAAGTCCAGCTAGTAGTATAATATTAAAGATTGTTAACAATGTTAGAATGATGTTCATAGTTCTCCTGAAATAACAGCTTGTTTTTAAGTTTAAATCTTTGTCAGACTTTTTCACAATAAGGTCTAGATGAGTTCTAGACCTTATTGTGAAAAGTTAATTTGTGTTCATGTTTTCAATAACTGTAAATCAAGACTTTAGACAGATTTCTAATTATGATTAAATGCTTTACCCTGATCAAATAGGGGATTTATTATTTATGAGATTTTATTTATTTATTGTCGGCATTTTTGTTTATTCATTAATAAATTCAAGCTGTGCTCCTGTGCAATTTTCAAAATCTGAAACCTTCAAAGTCGGTGAAACTGGTGTCAAAGATACAGTACAATGTGATCCTCGAATTGCGCCAAATGCTACTTCTTATACTTACACAACTGATTCTTCTTTGGCGTTACCAAATGTACTTTCCAATTGTAAATCATCTGATTTAACCTATGAGTGGACAATTAAAAAATCTGATATGGCTGTGGTTAACGTATCAGTTCCAACATTAACCGGAGCAAATCCTCAAAGTGTTGATATGCGTACTCTGGGCGCGGGCACTTATTATGTTTTTTTAAATGCTCGTGATAATACTGGACAGTTGGCAGCATTCAATGCACAAACACCTTTAGAGTTTGTTGTTTCGAGTTCTAATATAGGTAATTCTTTAACTTGTGACCCCAAGCTAAATGAGACATTAACGACTGTTGTACTTAATGCTAATGATGCTAATCCGAAAGTAACTGCTAATTGTAATTTAGCAAATACTAACTACATTTGGACTGTTACTAAAAACAGTGCCACTATTACAATTGCGGGATTATCTGGGGCTATGTCTACGCCAGATTTTAAAAGTTATGGTTTAGGTACTTACAAAATCTCTCTATATGCTACTGCGCCGAACTCAGCTCACTGGAGAAGCTCAACACCTTTAACAGTCACAGTTAATGAATTACCAACAAATGAATTACCGTCGATTGCTTGTAGCCCAAGAATAAATGGTCAGGTTACAAATATCACCTTAAGTAGCTCTGCTAACAAACCTTTGATTTCAGCAAATTGTGTTCCGAGCGATAGTACTTATAACTGGATTGTTAAGAAATCTGGCGAAACAATTACGGTGGTTGATTTAGCTGGCGCTAATTCAAATCCAGATTTCATGTCGCTCGGCATGGGTACTTATATGATTTATTTAACTGCGTCTAAAACAGGTTATAAAAATTGGGTTACAACCACACCTCTACAAATTACTGTAGATAATTCTGGAGGACTCACGCCAGTAGTTAATTGTTCACCGCGCTTAAATAATGAGTTAGTCTCAGTTACTCTTCAAGAGCAAACATCGAATCCGCGCTTAAATTCAAATTGTATTCCAGCAACGGCAATTCCTGAATGGACTGTCTATAAAAATGGAGTTCCTGTTGTCATTGCTAATATTGGTGGTGTTTCATCAACTCCTGATTTTCAATCAGCGGGAATAGGAACTTATTATATTTTTCTAACTGCGCGATTAAGTGGATATAACTCTTATGTTTTGCCTGCACCACTTGAGGTGACAATAACTGCAAAGCCTGAAGAATATAGAACTGTTACATATACAAAAAATGTTTTAGCTACTGATAATAAAGTCGATATATTATTGGTTGTTGATGATTCAAATTCAATGCTGAGTGATAACCGAAAACTAGCGGATAAACTACAAGGCTTCGTTTCAGGTCTAACGAATGTTGGGATTGACTGGAATATGTGTGTAACAATAACGCGCGCTCAAGATGTTGCAGGTAATGGCACTTTGTATTGGGGAGCTTCTCGTAATTGGGTGAATTATTTAGGATCGCCTAAATGGGTCATGAAGTCTGGTGCTACAGATCCAAATTCTATTTTTAAAAGTACAATCGAAGCTATTGGAGCTGGTTGGGCTGGAACTGATGATGAACGCGGTATAAAAGCAGCTTATTGGCATGCTGAATATGCGAATTACAATAATTGTTATAGAGATGATGCATCACTATCTGTTATTATGATTTCAGATGAGGATGTACGTTCTGTTGGTGGTGATCCAGCTTATCAATACTATTCTGGTGAACTCTTGCCGTTAGATACTGATGATTTACCTGCAAATTACATCAATAAAATTAAGCAAAAATTTGGTATGAATAAAAGATTTGCTGTAAATTCTATAATTGTTAAGCCTAATGACTCAAAGTGTATGTCGATGCAAGATGCTGATGGCTCAAAAAGTCATTATGGTTTTAAATACGCTGAACTATCAACATTAACAAACGGATCAATTGGCAGTATTTGTGACGAAGATTATTCGCAAAATTTGAATTATTTCAAAGAACGTATTGTCAATACTTTGGGATCAATTCCGTTGGAATGTACACCAGTCGGATCAGTTGATGTAAAGCTTACGCCATCAATGAATAATGTTTCAATTAGTGTTCAAAACAATAGCTTGGTATTTAATCCTGCAGTTCCTGTAGGGTATAAAATTGATTTGAAATATTACTGTAGTTCAAATTAAATATATCTCAAAAATCAAATAGCAAAAAAATACCGTCTCAATATGAGACGGTATTTTTAATTGTCGACATTATTGACAGTTGTCATTCCTAAAAATGTAGTTTCAATTTTTGTTTCATTGTTTGACATTGTAAGTAGCTTATATCGAATTAGATCACTTAAAATTGGTGCAAAGACTGCTCTTATATAAATTAACCATTTGGCTTAATTTTAAAGGAGTCTGATATGGCACAAACATTAACTAAAAATGAGAAAGCAATATTATCAGGATTAGCAATTTGTGTTGTTGGCTTGGGATTTTTCTTTAAGCAGTTATCATTTGTAAACAATAAGTCATATGGACAAATTTCAGCTTCTCAAATTGACTATAAAATGGGTAAAGCCGACGATCAAGCAGCATTATATGATCTAAATGGTCGTCAAATCGACCGCGAATACACATCTGATGATGAAGAAACAGTTACTAAGCCGCGCGCATTAGCTGAAGTAAAATCAAAAGAAGCAGCTAAAAAAACTGATTTAAAGAAACAGACTCAGAAAAGCAATTCGCCTAACTTTGCTATGCTTAAAAAAACTGAAAATGAACAAGAAAAAAAGAAAAAAGCACTAGAAGCTCAGGCGCGTGCTCAAGCAGTTATTCAAAACAACACTCAATCACCAGTTAATAAAAGCAATGTAACTCAAAACAATTATTATGCTGCCCAAGCAGTTGCTCAAATCCAGAATCAAGAAGGAATGGTTCAAAATCAAGAGACGAAAAACAAGAAGTCTTTTGATCAGTACAGACAAGAATTCTATGCCAAAGCATCCAAAGAAATCGTTCAAGACATCGTCAATGCTTACAAGAAAAACGAAATCACGCGCGATCAGTTTTACAGTTTGCAAAACGAAGCACTAAATCAAAAAGATCAAAAATATGTTGGTTTAGCTTTGTATGCATTACGCCTTACTCCATCAGCAGATAGTTTTGCATTATTAGCTATGTATCAGCCATCTGCTTCATCGACGTATCAAGAGTACATCCAAGCTGCGTTAGTAACCTATAACCAATCACAGTATATTACAAGTTTACAAGTAGCTTTAAAATCAAAACAAAAAACAGTTGTCATGAAAGCTTTAGAAATTATTAAGTATGGATTAACAGAAATTAAAAATGGCAACACAGCACTTTTAGTTGATTCACGTAATAGACGTGATACTCAATTTACTGGTTATTCGGTTCAAAATTACTCATCATTTGTCGCTGTTATCAATCAAGTTATTCAAACAGGTTCACCTGATAGCGAAACATTAAATTCATTAGAAACTGTTAGAACATTAATTAATGACAACTCTGTCAATGTAGCTTCAAATTAGTTTGTATTTAGTAATAGTATTTAAATTCCATTTTTAATTTGAATAAAAATGTATTGCTATTCCCTAGTGTATTTATTTTTGACAATCATGTACAGATTTCTAAAATTAAATTAACACAATCTTAGCAAGACAAAGCATTAATTTGAATATATGAAAGACAAATCTAAGGAGATAAAAATGCATAAAGTAAAAATTTTAATTGTTATTGCAGTAGTTTCTTTTAATGCGGCATATGTACAAGCGCGAATAATATTTTTGAATGATTCTATGTTACCTACTGATTTGCAAATGACTATTGAATCAGAAATCTATAAACGGTGTTCGATATCAGAAAAAAAAGTCGTAGAGTCAATGACAGAAGTTACTTTAGATAAAGTAGATCAAAATATTTTTAGTTATCATTATTCTACAGAGTTTAACGTTTTTAACTCTGATGGTAGCGTGACGTTGATTGATGTCTATTCATACAAATATAATATCGATAATCCAAGTGTTGAAAATAAAACAGGAGTTAATGCTATTTATTCTCACGGTTATTTATGTAAATGAGTTGTTCAACTTTGAATTCATAAAAGTATAATATGAACGGAGCATTTTTTATAATTACTGTCGGGCAATATATATTTCAGTTTGTATTTTTTGTACGATTTTTATTATGCTTAATGCTACTTAAATTCTTTCGGTACAAATAATTTTTACGATAATAATTATTTAAACTGCAGACTCGGTCATTAAATGGTTTTTTCATTTCTTCATCAAATGAAAGCTGAATATCTTTTGAGTCTTGTGACTGTAAGACAACCCCACGACAGAGAGATTTAATTTTATCGCCCAACTTAGGGGCCGTAATGGTTTTTAAACACAACTCTGCTAAATCTGACATTCTTTCGGGGTCATCAGTTAGGTCAGACTTTATTTTTTCAACTCTTTTTTCGAGAGACTCTTCGAATTTTTGATAGAATGAATCTAAATTTTGCTTCGTCATTTCTTTTGAATAGCTAATTTGACTGCGTGCTTTATCAAGATCTAAACTCATTTCTATAAGCTGAGTTAAACTTTGAGATGAAGATTGTACAATTAAGTCATTTAATCCTGGATCAAGCTTACCATTTTCTGATTTGTACAGTAAATCTTTCCTAACGATTTCTCCAATTGCCTTTGAAATCATAAATGCATCATTATTGACAAGCGTATTTGCCAATTCAGAAATTCGTCTTTGGGCTTCGACTTCAATATCTTGAGTAACATCAGCTGAATTTGCAGTTTTTTTAGTTTTTAAAATACTGGGCTGATTGATCACGTCTAAAGCTTTTTTAAGTTTTTGTTGCGTAGATACTATTAATGCTTTTGTATTTGAGTTTTTAACTATTCCATCCTTTTCATCGATTAATCCATCCAGGTATGTTACGGCGTTTATCATAAAATTTTTAGGTTTGTCTTCAACTTGAGCTAAAACAAGATGAGGGTTGCTCTCTTTGACCTCAGAGGCCGCATCAGATGTCAGTTTTTGTGCTCTCATAATAAGATCTGATATATTTTTATCGAAATTATTTATATTTGGTAGTTCAGGATACTTTTCAGCAATATAAGCATTGCAGACGTTGCTAGAAGATCCAATTGAGGACTGCTCTGATTTTGAACGTCCATAAGATGCACCATTTGACCATAAATAAATAATTGGCCCACATTGTGGATCTAATGCAAAAATATCACTTATTTTTGAAGGTGTCGGGCAATTATTAAAACATGGACCGTTTGATATCATCAAATTGGATAAACGTTCAGCGGCTTTGGTTAAAGCAGCTTCTTTATCATCGGCTTTATTAACTGTCTTTTTTTCTTCTGCTAGTACAGCAGATAAATCTTGAGTCGTTTTTTTAAGACTATTTTCTAAATCGAGAATGTTTTTTTTATCCAGTGCACGACCCGCGGTTGTTGGTAAGCTGCCAGCATCTAATGATGCTATCCATGTTTCGAAATCGCGTAAATCTTTTGTCACCAGCTCTATACCTTGCCGTGCAGTAGAATTTACTTGACCAGAATCTTCTAAATTTTGTTTTTGTTGTTTTAACTTAAGCAGAGTTTGCAAATCTTGCGATTTGCAGTATGTAGAAGCAAGAGCTTCCATTCCACATCCTGCGGCCTGACCCAGTTTCATTTCAAAAATGGGTCTCATTTTATCATTAATAGACTTGTCACGAAAAAAACCAATAAGATTGTCAGCTATTTCTCCTGAAGTCAGAATAATAGAACCAATAATACCACCAGATAATGTACTTGAAAGTGCGAAAATTTGTGCGCCTAAGCTTGCTGCTAAATTTGGTTTATCAACAAAACATTGATCATTTGCTGATATGCGAGACAAAATTTGTTTTGAATACGAACTGAAGTTTTCAATGGTTTGAAGCTTTTGTTTTTTCTTTTTGTCAGACTTCATTGAATTTTTATTTTTTACTATAGAAATTTTAATTGAAGAAAGCTCAGTTTTAAGAGCTGTTATGTAGTCATAATCAGGCTGTGTTCGAACTTTTTCTTGCGCTATCGCCAGCTCCAAATCTGCAGCAGTTTGTGTAAGTGATTCTAAATCTTCTGAGTCCCTCGATTGGTCTAATAACTGACTGATATTTAAGTTCTGTAACCCTGTCAGTGCGCTTTGAATTGATTTACAGTTTGAGTCGTTTTTCACTGTATTGTAAATATTGGCTATAGATAATTGATCAGCTTGTGCTTGTTGAGTTAAATTGCCATATGAGTGGCAACGACCACCAAAGGCTGTAAATATTTGATCAGCTAAATCTTCTGCTTGGACTTGAAGTGAAAATATTAAAGCAAAAACTATGACAATAGGCATTTATTACTCCAAAACCTTAAAACTATCGACATATTTAGATGCGATTTGCGAGTTGTTAATGTGATCGACCATCAGATAAACCATTGGTTTTTTATCTATCCAAATAAGTCTTTGTGCCTGGTATTTATTTTTTTTTGCTATGATGCGATTACATTCAAAATGAGCTGATTTTATTCTCTGACAACCATTTTCTTTGATAATTTTGTTTGTGGGCTTATCTTGAGTCCAAATTCTATCTATAGATGATTTGTTCGCAATAGTAGGAGCTTTGGCTTTTAGGACCAGAACCGAAACTTTATTTTTATCGTCAATTTTTTCAGATAGAGTATATGCATTCAGCTGATTAATTAGATTAAAAGAACTTTTCAGGTCAGAATTTTCAATGACTAGATTTTGTTGAATTTGTAGTCGTGCAGCAAAAGCAGAATTTGATACTATAAAAAATGCAAATAATATTATTTTCATTATCTAATTTTAATTTAAACTGCAGTTAATTCGAGTCTAGTTAAAGTCTAGTCAATGTTAACATGATTACATGAGTTTATTCTGCCAAAAACTCGGATTAACAATATCTCGTTCTCAAAATAAGAACGATCTCAACCAAGTCCTCAAAATAAAAAAGCTGTAGGTTGCCCCATAGCTTTTTGAATAATATCAGCTTCCTTTATTTTGAAAGGAGGCCAACATGCCTACAAAGTATAAGCATGTTCGTCAGTTTTTAAAACTGACTTTAGAGCTTTTGCGAATCATTTTAATCTGTTTGCAGATTATAGTTATTTTACAAATGTTATAAAGGTTATCTGTAGAATGAAGTAGACCAATTGACTTGAAATCAAGCCCAAGGTCGGGACTTTAAATCCATGAGGTATAATGCTATTTATGGAAAGTGTGTGGGGGCGCTTAGATTTGAATCAATAACTACTGCTGAGACTTAGCAATAATCTGTGTCGTTGACCTGCCATCTATAAATTGTAGTGATTCGACTTGGCCACCGTAGCTTTGAACGAAATCCCATCCCACGATTTGTTGAATAGCCCAATCACCACCTTTAACAAGAACATCTGGTTTAATTTGCTTGATTAAATTAATCGGGGTTTCTTCGCCAAAAAGCACTGTGTGATCGACCGATTTCAAAGATGCAAGTATCTCAGCACGGTCATTTTCATTTTGTATTGGACGAGTGGGGCCTTTTAGTTTTTGAACTGACAAATCCGTGTTAATTCCAACAATAAGCACATCACCACGTGATTTGGCCTGCTCTAAATATCGAACGTGTCCAATATGAAGTAAATCAAAGCAGCCATTCGTGAATACGATTTTTTTATTTAGTTCTTTAGATGCTTTGATAAACTGATCTAATTGTGTTGGATTTAAAACCTTTGGTAAGTTCATATTTACTTATGATACTTTTTGCATTTGAATTTGTACGCCAGTGATTTTTGCTAAAATATCTTCACCAACAAGTAACGAAATCATTGGAAATAAAACAAATCCAGTTACAGCATTTAATATTGTGCGAATCAGAACTTTTAATACATAAGTTGTTGAAGCCATTTGAAGCTCGTTTCCACATCTTTGATCAAAAGCCCATTCGCCCGGAGTGAAACCCATAAATGTCCGACAGCTGACATAATATATAATTTGGACTGATGCTAATAAGCTGAATCCGGCCCAGTACACAAGATATTGCGGGTCGGGATGAGTTAAGTTAGCAACTAAGTCAATTTTAGTGATAACAAGCATGGCAATTAAACTTAATAAAAATAGCGCAGTCACGAGCATCGTATCCAGAAACCCCGCCGAAAGAGACGGAGTTGCATTAATCCAAGTCATTTTGCGTTTATTTCTTAAAAGAGATTCTTCTTGTTGTTTTTTCTGATTGAGAGTTTTGAGGATCTCGTTAACTGCAGTTTGGGCTTTAGAAATCGAGTCATCTTCGATTGTAGGAATGTTGATTGTAGTCTTACGTTCTAGCGGCGCATCTTCTATACGCGGTAGCGGTGATTGAAGTGAAAAATGCGCTTGAGCCGAAGGTTTAGTCGATGCGGGTCTTTCAGTGAGCTGATTTTTTTTAAACGTATTTTGAGTTGTTTGGCTCTTAGAAGGTAAATCAACTGAGTTATCAAAAGTTAAATGCGAACTTTTGAATTCTACTTTTTTGGAAGTATTATTTTTGTGAAAACCTAAACCTTCAGTCAGGGGTTTGAACTCAAACTCATCAAATATTTTATCGTTTTGGTCATTGTTAGAAAGATCGTTTATATTCTGACTCATAACTTGGCCCCTCTGGCTACTTCATTAGCCCGAATTCATACTTTAAGACGGAGACTAAGGTCAGGCAAGCCGTTTCAACACGTAAAATTTGAGAGCCTAGTGTCACTGGATGAAGGCCTAGTTTGTGCATTTCATTGGCCTCCTGGCTCGAAAACCCACCCTCTGAGCCAACAATTATCCAAATATTGTCCGGCACGTCCGATGAGTGGGCCAAAAATTGTTTACGGAGTGAGTTAATTTCATCAGAAATTGGTTTGACTGCTTGTCCCTCATAAGCAAAAAGACACCAGTTTTTTTCATTTGGGTTAATGAAAGAAAGCATTTTGGACCAATTTGTGATTTCGTGAATTTTCATGAGCTCACCGCGACCAGATTGCTGAGTGGCAGATACGATAATCTTTCGCCAACGTTCCTCTTTACCAGCAGGAAGCTCTTTTTCTTTGCGTATAAAACTGTACTGCGAAACAAAAGGTAAGATAGATGAGACCCCCATTTCGACGGCGCGCTCGACTGTGGAGTCAAAGACGTTATATCGAGGTATTGACATGGCTAGATGAATATGTGGTTTATCTAATGAAGCAATAACACGTTCTTCGATAATTTTAGCTTGCGCTTCTTTTTTGCCAACAGCGGAAACTTCAACTAGATAAGCTTTTGAGTCTTCAGTTAAAACTTCGAAATGATGCCCAATCTCTTGACGACAAACATCAAAAATATGATGAAATTGATCGCCACTAAACGTGATTTGGTCTTGATAAATTTGATTTTTTTGAATCCAATACCGTCTCATAGCTTATTGTTTTTGGACCCAGTATCCGACCCACTCATCTTTTTGAATGCGTTTGATAACTTTGATTTCAGGCGATGCTTCAATAAATCTCTCAAAAAAGATGTTATCGCGTTCTTGCAAAATGCCTGTCAAAAACAAATGACCTTGAGGTTTCAATACACGAATAAGATCTTTGCGTAATTTAATTAATACTCCATCAATGATATTTGCAACAACGACTTCAAACTGATCTCGAATTTCTTCTAATTGCTGATCAGAAATGATAACTTGCTGCGATTGATTAAGTTCGCAGTTTTCTCGCGCTTTCCGTCGCGCTTCAGGATCAATTTCAATACCAGTAATTAAACCATAATTACAAAGTTCAGCTAACACGGCTAAAATGGCTGTGCCTGTTCCAACATCAAGAACATTCCAACTTTTACAATTTCCAGCTGATTCTAAAGCTAGCTTGTGAATAAAGTATGAAGCCATTTTTGTGGTTGCATGTGTCCCTGTGCCGAAAGCCATTCCAGGGTCGATGAGAATTTGCTTTTCGGCTTCGGCCGGTTTTTCAAGCCAAGATGGAACAACCCATACAGGTCCAACTAATTTAAACGGTACAAATCCTTTTTTCCATTCTGCAAGCCAATCTTTTTGATCTTCAGTAAGTGTTTGAGATTGAATTAACGGGTTCAAATTTTTTAAAGCATCAAAAAAATCTTGAGTAGGTCTATCGTTAAAAAAAACATCTAAGTCCAAGAATCTTTTCGGAATGAGTGAGGGATCATAAGTCAAATCAGGTTGGGTAAAACTAAGTGCTTCTGATAAGCCCAGTGCTCCACATTGAAAAGCAATAACTGAAAGTTCATCTTCTTGCGAACGGGGGACATTAGACAATCTGATGCGATAATATTGTTGATTTGGTGTTTCAGACATGAGCTGTAATGTGCCACAAATGAGGTGAAATCGTCACTTAAAATGATCGATTAATTTATTTTTTGTGAATGTATTGTTTAAGCTGTCAACATTTTTTTGTAAATTCTTATCTTGAGACGTCAAGTAGTGTTTTTAGACTATTTCTGTTATAGTAATTGAATTCAAGGGTTAAGGTAACTCCATGTCAAAAATATCGGACAAATTAGGGTTTAGCATTATTGAACTGATGTTTTCACTTGGTTTATCCACAATTGTAGGGTTAGCTATGTTTAGCCTTGTTCAGTCTCAAAATAAAGAAGTCAGGGCATTGAATCAGCAATTATCAAGCCGTGATCTCGAGATTGGCCTAAGGTCGTTAATCTCTGCAAACAATAAATTTTGTGGATGTCTTTTACGTAATTTAACAATTAATAGTATGACTACTCCACCGAATATTACATCATCAAATTTAGTTTCAGATATACCAAATGGTTATGATGCTGCTTGCAATCCTATTGGAGGGAGCTATATAGTCACTAATTTTGCGCGCGCTGATGAGATGAATGTTGCCGTAAGTTCCATCAGTATTGGTAATTTAACGTCTATAACGGCCGGAAAGTATTCTGCTGATATAACATTAATACTTGATAAAACAAAATTAGTTCGAGAGCTAAAACCAATTAAAGTTAAAGTCATGTTGAATATGAATACAGCCAATCCTAGTAATTTAACACTGAATTCATGTGGGTCACCCTTGCCAGAGCCAAATATCCAAGCACCTGGAGATTGGTGCGGCAGTGGGACGCAAGGATCACGACATAATGATCGGCATCCGCTGCTATGCTTTGGACACAATCCAAGATACTCTTGTCCACCCGGATATTATCAGGCATTTGTTGGTGAAGCTGATGGAGTCCATTCCTATACTTGTATTAAAAATTAATATCTAGAGGAGATGTAGTGATCTTTTTTAATAAAAATGGGAAATTTAAATATTTAACAACTAATATACGCGGTTCGTCTTTAATCCAAATGTTGATTCTTTTGTTAGTGATATCAATTATGGCAGGAGCAATTGCGACTCGGATATCGAATCAGAAAAAGGAATTTATTAAACTGAAAGACAAATTCCATAAAAAAGATTTAGAATATGTAATTTCTGAAAAAATTAAGTTAAAAAGTTTTTGTGATTGTTTGTTTAAAAATGCCAGTATAAACAATAATAAAATCGATCTAGGTGAAGATTTTATAATACCTTCGGGCTTTGATTCATCATGCTCTGCCGTAAATGGCTCTGAGGATATTTTACCTGGTTCTCTCTACACTGATAGTCAGTTGATTGTCGAAGAAATTAAAACAGAAGGCTTGTCGCTAACTATCATTGATACATATCGAAGCCGTTTAGTTATAAGATTAAAATCTGAAAATCAAAATTTGCAAATAGCTCCTATATCTCAGGAAATTTTAATCAAAGAAGGGGCCTATGACGCTGTATTAAACAAAAGACCTCTGACTTGCGTTTATGCATATAATACCCAAAGTCCGAACAGCTGGTGCGGTAGCGGAACTCAGGGGTCAAGAAGAAATGATCGATATCCACATTTATGTTTTGGGCATAACCCAAGGTATTCATGCCCAGCAGGATATTATCAGGCATTTTATCGTGAAGCCGATTACGTGTATTTTTATACTTGTGTAAAAATATGAGCTATTTTTTGATACTGTTATCGTAGTAACTTCCTTGGGTATCGATAGAATCACCAACCATTATGCCAATTTGCTCAAGCATGGCTTCATCTTCACGACTTATTAAGGTCATTTCGCGTGCTACAGCGATATTTCCTTCTACTTGAATAATTTTCAAAAAACCGACAGGAGATTTAAAGTCACCAATGATTTTTTGTGATTGATTTTTAACGTTAATTTTACGAACTGCTTTGACAACTAAATTTTTCTTAAGACCTGCTGATGAATTGAGATAATAATCTTTATATGGTTTTTCATCATTTGCTAGAGTGATGTTTCGTTTAATGCTGACAATTTCAATTTCGGCAGCATCAACTGATGAAATAAACAAACCAAATAAAATATACGTTAAAGTTAATAAATGTAAAATTGTTGTCTTTTTCATATTTTTCATATCGGAATAAGACAATAAAACATGACTCAACTTAGGACTAGTTTGCTGATTCGATTATATATTGAAAATAATGAATAACTAATCAGAACCAATTTTGTTCAATTTACGATTGAAGGCTTTTTTATTACTAGCGGCTTTGGTCGTTTTTTTCGTCGACGAAAACCTTTGATCTTTTTTTGAGTGAATATCGTTCGGTAAATCAGGCATAAATATTCTATCAAGTGCAGCTTCGTTTAAAAAAACATATTCACCACGAGACAAAGCGCCTAATCGCAATTTACCAATAGCTACACGCTGAAGTTTCATCACATCAAACCCGATTTTTTTAAACATTTCACGAACTTGGTGATTTTTACCTTCAGTGATCACAATTTTGTACCAATCGAATTTATCAGATGTTTTAGTGCTTTTTGATTTGAGCGGTTTTAGTTTTTCGACGTGTTTAGCTTTGACTTTGCCGTCAGGTATAGTGACCCCTTTAAGAAGTTTTTCGATTTGATCGGGTCTTGGCTGACCATCAAGTTTTACATGATATGTTTTTGTGACTTCAGTTTTTGGATGCATAACCTTATTTGCAAATTCGCCATCATTTGTCATGATAAGCAGACCTTCGCTATCCCAGTCAAGGCGACCGATTGGAAAAACACGACCAGGAATATCTCCCATATAATCTGCCACAGTTGTGCGGCCCAAAGGGTCACTCATTGAGGTAATAACATTCTTAGGTTTGTGAAACATGATATAGAGATCTTGATTTTTTGAGCGTAAAGGTTTGCCGTCAACAACAATAGTATCTTTGTGAGGATTAACTTTAACTCCAAGCTCGTAAACTTTTTTTCCGTTAACTGTAACTAGGCCTTCTTCGATCAGTTTGTCGGCTCCACGGCGCGAAGCTAATCCACGTTCTGCTAAAAGTTTATTTAATCGCACAAGTTGAGTTGATTCAGTCATAATTATTCCAAAGCTTTAAGCATTTTAGGTTTTAATTCGTTCCACTCAAGAAACTGAGTGAAAGTCAGATCATTAAGAATTTCACCTTTTTTATTGATAAATATGACTGTTGGCAAGCCCTTGATGTGATATTCTTCAAGAATTTTCTGAACTTCGGGTAGATCCTCGGTAGCATCGATTTTAACCAGTTTAAATTGCTGCGAGAGTTCGATAAACTCGGAATGTGTGTAAGTTTTTTCCTCTAGCTCATGACAGGCCCCACACCATTCAGCAAAAAAGTCGAGCATAACAGGCTGTTTTTCTTGAATAGCGGCCTCTAAGACTTGTTTTGAATAGGGTATCCATTTGATTTTAGACTCTGAAACGAGTCCTATTTTGTTTTCAAAAAATGGTGCTACGTAATCGAATTTGATGATACTCATCAGTGTTAATAGCAACGATAAGATAAAAGTTACTATAAAAAGTCCCTGTCTGAAAGGATGCTTCTTGCGAAAATTGTATGTTCCTTGCCAAACTGAAATCGACATAAAGGAAAGACCAGTCACTATCGCCCAATACTGAATTGGTAAAATGAATTTTAAATAATATAAAGCAGCCAAGATCATCAATAGACCAAGTGCAAATTTAATAAATTCCATCCAAGGACCTGATTTAGGCAATTTTTTAAGTATCTGACCAGAAAACCCAAGAACAATAAAAATAAGACCCAAACCCATAGCGTAAGTAAAGAGAAGCGTAAATCCAAGCGAAACACTTTGAGTGGTTGAAACAAAACTTAGAATAGAGACGAGCACAGGGCCAACGCACGGGCTAGCCACAAGACCAGCAACTAAACCCATTATAAATGAACCAATGTAACCTTTACTTTGACCTGTACCAAATTTATTTCGAATAAAGGCTGGGACTTGAAGCTCAAAAGCCCCCCACATACTGAGAGCCATAAACACAAATAAAGTGACAAGTGTCATGATGACGTATTTATTCGACAAAGCTTGACCAAATATAGACCCTGTTAGTGCAGCTATAACACCAAGTAGGGAATATGTTATTGCAATGCCTAATACGTAAAAGACTGAACGAGCGACATTTTGCGCACGCGATTTTTTTTCAGCGTCGTGTCCTAGAATTGATAAGGTAATTGGTATCATTGGGAAAATACAAGGCGTGAAACTTGTTAAGACACCAGCAATAAAGACAAATAAGTATGTGAGCAAAAAGTTTTTAGAAAGTTGATTTTCAATAGTATCAGCTGAAAAAGGGCTGAATGCCTGATTTGAATGAGTCGCAGCTTTAAGCTCACTTGTATTTATTTTAAGTTGAATAGAAAAAGTTTTTGGCAAGTAACAAACTTGCTCGCTGCAAATTTGATATTTAAGATCGAATAACAAGGTATTTGTTTTTTCAGTGTCTAGATTCTCTGGAGCCTCTATTTGTATTTCAATTTCGCCATTTTCAAAAAGTCCCTTACGTTTTTTCTTAAAATGTTTGTCATAGAATTCGATTTCGGGTGATAACAAAATTTGACCAACTTTAAATGTGTTTGGATTGATGTTAATTATTTTAAATTGATCAGCATAAGCATGAAATCCACTCGGCATGGTCATTTGAATTTTAGCAGTTTTTACTTGTCCTTGTTGAATGACAAGGTTTTCGGTGAGTACTTTAAATTCGGCATTATGAGACGCTTGCGAGTCGTTGTTTTGAGCTAATACAAAAGTCGTGTTAACCGTTGTTAGTATAAATGCAAAAAAAATGTGAAATGCAAAAGAAGAAATTTTTTTCATATTAGCAGACTACCACTTTTCGAATTTTTTGACATCATAAACTCGACGTAATGCCAGATTCATGCTCGGTGCATAAACTTTATTTCAAGATGAGCCGATATTTCGAATGAGAATTTTTAATCATACAAGATTAACAAATGAAGAGGTCTTCATGGGATATGTCGGTATAGTTGTATTATTTGTGATGGTGTTTGGTGGATTTGCCATAGCTGGCGGTAGCTTCACAGTTATTATCGCCTCTACGCCAATCGAAATGATGATTATCGGTGGTGCAGCATTAGGTGCGTATATTATTGCCAATCCAACTAAAGTTATCAAAGCAGGTTTCAAATTAAGTTTACATGCGATGACTGCCAAGGGACCACAGAAAAAAGATTATCAAGATTTACTGATGGTTTTATTTATGTTGTTTCAGGCATTTCGCAAAGAGGGACCGCAAGGGGTTGAAAAACATATTGAAGACCCGAAATCAAGCGATATATTCAATGCTTATCCATCTGTAAAAAAGCATCATCATGCGATTCCATTTTTATGCGATACAATGAAAATGATTCTATCAACAGATTTATCTTCATATGACGTCGAAGATTTAATGGAAAATGATTATAAAGCTATTCATGCAGAAGAGCACTTAGCTCAACATGCTGTGCAAATGGTTGCCGATGGATTCCCTGGTTTGGGGATCGTTGCTGCCGTTTTAGGTATCGTTAAAACAATGGCGCATTTGACTGAAGGTAATGAAAAAATTGGTCGATTGGTTGCCGGAGCCCTTGTCGGAACGATGTTAGGGGTTTTCTGTGCTTACGGTTTAATTGGTCCGACTGCGACTAAAATAGGAAATGATATTGAAGCTGACGGTCGATATTTAAGTTGTATAAAGGCTGCCGTAGTGGCGTTACAGCGTGGTTCTCCACCGCTTGTTTGTATTGAGTACGCGCGACGTTCAATCATGCCAGAAGAAAGACCGTCGTTTGATGAAGTTGATAAAGAAACTAAAAACTTGAAGAAAGCCGCGGCTTAGTTAATTAAAAAGAGGATTTTGTGGCTAAGAAATCACAGATTGTTATTAAAAAAATTATCGTTCAAGGCGGCGGTCACCATGGCGGATCATGGAAAGTTGCTTTGGCCGATTTTATGACAGCCTTAATGGCTTTCTTTCTTGTGATGTGGCTATTAGGACAGTCAGATCAAACAAAAAAAGCAATCTCTGATTATTTCTCGTCCCCATCTGTCATTGAATACAGCTATCAAAATTTTGGAGCTGAAATTACATTAGAAAAAATGTTTTTAGATTTCATAAATGAACCCCTAAAAGCAATTTCAAATTTTATGGAGCCTTCAGTTAAAAGCCCTAATATTTTAGATATGGGTTCAGAGAAAATTATTCGAGCATTTATGGCAGACAAACTGACAGATATTGCTAAGAATATCACGATAACACCTGACGGTTTTGATTTTGATATCCCAGATGTTTATCTTTTTGAACGGGGAACTGCAGATCCCAAACCCGCTTTTGTCGATATAATGAGTAAAGTGACAAGCATTACCACAGGCCTTAAAGAAGCTAATATTAAAATTACGTCTGCCTTGTTTACTCAACTTGTTGAAGATCAAACAGAAATTAGTGCAAAAAAAATCGCACAAGAAAGATTAGCGTTAATTCAAAATAAAATTAATGCATCTTTTGATAGCCCGACGAACTCTGTAATCGGCATGACTACAGTTAAGGAAAAAACAGGTGATTATGATCCAGATAAACTTATGGGGTTTGTTCGCTTTAGCATTCGTCAAAAAGAAAGCTTAGATCCCACCAAAAAGCGTCGCAAAATAGAAAGCTTATTTGGCAGCTTAGAAAAAGATAAAGAACTCAAATTAGTTCCTAAAAAAAGGGATAATACTGAACAAAAATCATTTGGTCAGGATCCAAACCTAATTAATCCTGCCGATTTAGAAATGGATAAGCTAAAAAATGAAGCATTTCCCGGAAGTGACATGAAAACAGAAAACCAATAAGAATATTCTATTGGTTTTGTCCATCGCTATTCATACTTAATGCTATGAAATAAGCTGGCTGCGAACGTGAACCAAACTGATTAGTGTTGCTTGGCAAAGTAAGACCTGCTTCAGTTCTAAATGTGTTCGCTGGTTTATAAAAAAAGACACCTGATAAATCTGCATAATCGTTATAGGAACTTGAATTTTGAAAAGTATAGCCTAGCGCTAGATCAAGACCAATTTTATCAGAATATTTTTTAGTGAATTTTATATTAAAGTAAGTTGATGAAGACCCAGAACCTTCATAATTATTATTGTATTCGAAAAGTCCAGTAAAGCGTGCATAGTCGAGTTTAAAACCGAAACGCTGACCATTGCGAACATCTGATTTATAAAAATGATCATCATGAACATAGAAAAGCATTTTTGAGTTTTGCTGAAAATCGATAAAAACTTGGCCAATGTATTTGACCCACAGATTATCTTCGTCGGATGACAAGTTTGATATATTCGATCCCCAAATTCCAAACTTAAACTGCGATCCTAAATGCATTAAAAATGCTGCATTGAAAGCTGTTCTAGCATCAGAGTATGTTAAACCACGATCAACAAAGTTTGAACTCAATCGAGCAGATCCAATAATACCATAATTTGGAACAGCCCCAGAATCTTTATCTTTTGAATCAGACTTTTCAGCACCAAATAATGAACAAGTCGAAAAGACAAGGGATATAAAAAGAAGTAGAATTTTAGAGTTTTCGACCATAATATATATTCTTAAAATTAATAGGAAAATAATCAATCTTAACTAGACCCTAAGCAGGTGTAATAAATGCAGTTTGAAGAGAAAAAATTATGGTCCGACTACACAGTCGTTGCTTTTGATACTGAAACAAGTGGTGCTTACCCTCTCGAAGCTGAAATAGTCGAGTTTGGGGCTGTCAAATGGCGCAACGGGAAAGTTATCGATCGCTTTCAAACTTTGTTAAAACCATCAATACCCATGACTCAAGACAATATCAATATTCACGGAATTACTAATGAAATGGTTATTGATGCACCTGCCATTTCACAACAAATTTTGTCTATTTGCGAATTTATTGATAATTCGATTCTAGTTGCACATCATGCACCTTTTGATTTAGGCTTTTTAGCCCTAGAGATTGAAAAAGCTGGATTAAAATTTCCGAATAATGTGCATATGTGTTCAAGCTTGTTATCAAGGGCCCTATTGGCAACAACTAATCACAAACTACAAACCTTGGTCAAAGAATTAGATTTAGTTGGAGGCGATGCCCATCGTGCCTTTGACGATGCATATGCTTGTTTGCAAGTTTTTCAAAAGTGTACTGAAAAACTAGGATCAGACGCGACTCTAGAAAAGCTTAAAAAAGTTCAAAATAAAAAAATTAATTGGAATGATTATTCGATCTACTTAAACTCAGATAGAAAAATTAAAGCTCTTTTATTTGGTATTCAAAATAAAAAAACAATACATATCGTTTATGATGGTGGTAAAACAAAGAATGAGCTTAGACCGATAACACCTAAAGGAATCGTGCGAAACCCTGACGGTGATTATTTAAATGCAATATGTGAAATTGATCATCAAAGAAAAAGATTTTATCTTTCTAAGATCAAAGATTTTGATTTAGTCTAATTTTCATCATCTGATACAGAATCATGATCTAATCGATCGGTAGCGGTTTCTTGATTTTGTTTTTGTATTTCTTTAATGCGCAATTTTATTTTTTCAGCAAGTTGTTCAAGATGTCTAAACTCGTCACCAGCACGCAATTTTAGAGCTTTAATATCTTCGCTCATTTGATTATCTAAAGCTTCACTTAAAAAACGTTCAAATGCATAAACGGGACCTGCAATCTTTTGTGATGCAATCCGAGCAAATAGAAATAATGTTATTGCAAATGTTAAATTTAGGATAATAAATGAATACAAAAATGATTCTGTGTATTGATTAACAGTCGCCATATTTTGTAAACCAAGCTCAACAAGTGATACTTTTAAATAAGTATATGAAAAAACCATACAAATAGTTGAAATCAAAAGACCTGCTGTCATGAATACAGAAGCATAGCGTAGCTGAAAACTTTTATTAACCCAAAATCTTTTTCGAGTATCTTTATCTGGCCATAGGAGGTGACCTTCGGTAAATATACTATATATAACGAGAGCGTATCCAACCCATTGAATCATGTCGGCAACATTCCAAATTGGGGAATGAAATTGTCCGACTTTAAAACCTATAAAATCGATTACATAACCGTTGTAAGTGCGATCTAGAACATTTCCAATAATACCACCCACAAGTAAAGATAGTCCTATACGTAGTTTCATCATGCGTATGGGTACAATGTATTGAATAAAAACATATAAACTTAATATAAAAAAACCGCTTGTAGATAAAGTTACAACTCTTAGAATAGCTGGTAGTTTTGAAAATAATCCCAGCATAGCCCCTTCGTTGAATACAAGAATAAAATGAATTGGGCCAATCCAACTTTCTTTCATTTGTAGTGAAAGCTGCTTCGTTATTTGATCAACAATTATTGTAACAAGAAGTGTTGCGGCGACGATAATCCAATCTTTAGTTTTCATATCGCTATTTTGCAGTTACACTTGATAAAATGAAACAGATATCTCTTACAAATAGATTAAAATATATTGTGATCATATTAACTCTAGCCTTTGGTCATGAGGTCTTCGGTTTAGAGCAAGATGATTTTAATAAGATTATAAACAAATATAAATTAAATAAAGACGATTTTGGTGTTTTAATTGAAAGCCACGAAAAGACCATCTTTGAAAACAATTCTAAAAAAATGTATATACCAGCTTCGATCAGTAAACTTATAACAACTTTTTCAGTTTTAAAAAATTTTAATCTTAATCAAAAATTCAAAACTGAACTTTATTATGATGGTGAAAATTTATATATAAAAGGGGGCGGTGATCCAAGTTTTGTTTCGGAGAACATGTGGTATTTAGTTAATGAATTCACGAGACAGAATATTAAAATTATAAAAGGTGACATTATTGTTGATGACACCTATTTTGATAAAATTCGTTTTGATGATTCTCGCGAATCGAAACGTGTTGATCGCTCTTACGATGCCCCAGTTGGAGCCATGAGTTTTAACTGGAACTCTGTCAATATTTTCGTTAAACCTACAAGCGATAACAATAAAGCTCAGGTGATTTTAGATCCAGACAATCAATACTTCGAACTTATTAATAAAACTACGACCAAAAACAAAGTCACTCGTGAATTAGTTATAGATGTCAATCAACCTAAACGGATAATTACTGTTAGTGGTGATGTCTTAAAAAATGCTGATGAAAAAGCATATTATAAGAACGTTGCGGATCCTGATCTTTGGACTGGACAAAACTTGAAGGCATTTCTTGATCAGCGAGGCATAGAAGTGCAGGGGAAAGTAAGGTCTGGTCAAGTGAGTCGTAAAGCTAATAAACTTGTTACTTTTGAAGGTAAAAGCTTATCTGGGGTTCTGGCCGATATGAATAAATTTTCAAATAATTACGTCGCAGAAATGTTGACTAAAAATTTAGCGGCACAATCCGGAACCATTCCGGCGACACTCGCAGCGGGTGTTCAAAAAATTAATACTGATTTAAAATCAATAGGTCTTCGATCAAATCAAATCGTTTTTGAAAATCCATCCGGATTCACTCGACAAAATAAAATGTCACCATATGCAATGGTCCTTGTCTTAAAAGAAATGCAAAACGATTTCCGTCTTTTTCCAACTATATTAGATTCGCTACCGATATCAGGAATTGATGGGACATTAAAACGAAGGATGAAAGACGAATCTGTGCAAGGTTTTGTACGCGGTAAAACCGGATATCTCGACGGAGTCATTAGTCTAGCTGGATACGCAGGTTTGCGAAATGGCGATATTTTACGATTTGCATTCCTGTACAATGGTCCTCAAGATGAAGGAAAAGTTCGCGAATGCTTTGATCAAATACTCACCTTACTTTTAAAATAGTTAGGTGAGATTTTTTATATTAATTATTTTTTTTTCATTACAAATTCTGGCTGAAACAATTCAGTGGTCATCGACTTTACCTTCGAAAAGCCCATTTAAAGTGGATCCTGAACTAAAAAGCAGAGTTCAATTCTGGGTCAGAGTTTATTCTGAACTATCTGAAAAACAAGGTTTTTTGCATGATCTGCATAATCCTGAGATTATATATAGCAAGTTAGATTTAAAGTTTATATATGACAATCCTTTTCTAACATATCAGCAAAAAAAATTACGTGCAGAAAAGTTTATCAAAGCTGAAAAACTAAAAATTGCGAAAAACAAAAAGATTTCCGATTTACGGATGATTCGATTTCAAGCTGGTTTAAAAGAGAGAACGCAAAAGGCACTTTTTTTATCGGGTCGATACCTTCCAATGATGGAAGAAATTTTTAAACAAAAAAAATTACCTATTGAATTAACGAGATTAGTTTTTGTCGAGAGTTCATTTAATATCCGCGCGCAGTCTAAAGTAGGTGCTAGCGGACTTTGGCAAATTATGCCCAATGTAGCCAGTGAAGAGGGCTATATCCATAGATATTATGATAAAAGAAATCATCCATTTTATGCAACAAGGCTTGCGGCAGATATTCTTAAAACTAATTATCAATCAACGAAAAGTTGGCCTTTAGCAGTAACATCTTACAATCATGGTTTATTTGGGGTTAAAAAAATGACTCGATTAAGTCAGTCGAAAGATATTGTAGATTTGATTGAATCGGAACGAAAAACACGCACGTGGGGATTTGCATCAGAAAATTTTTACGCCTGCTTTTTGGCAGTTCTAGAAGTTGAAAGAAAGGCTCAATTTATTTTTCCAAATCAAAATGTTAAAGCAATGCCTCTGGCTATGAATCGCTTTGTTACAAAAAAAAACATATCTAAAAAAATAGCTCTGAAGTACTTTGATAATGATTATGGTATTTTTTTAAACTACAACCCGCACTTAAATATGAGTGCAATTAAAAAAATTAATACAATACCAGCAGGCGTGCCTCTTGTATTACCAAAAAAAATTGCCAGTCATTATTTTAAAGAACCCACTTTGTAAAGATTCTATAGATTATTACAGTGATTTTGGAGAAACCATTTTTTTTCAGAAGTTTTAAGCGAATTCGCTATTTTTAAACAGTCCACTTTTTTTAATTGATCTTGAAACTGAGTGATACAGCTTAGTTTGGCATTATCGTTGTCTTCAGCAATTAAAAAAAGTTTTGCTTTATGAATACATGAGGCAAGGCTCGGAAATTCAGAGACTTGATAAAAGCAAAAATCTTTAACTTTTTCTTTTATATGTTCAGATTTAATGTCAGTAATCACAGCATAACAAGAATTTAGAGTTAAGTTTTTTATAGTTTTTTTTGCGCAGAAATATGTCTGATTCGGATTGTTTAGAAGGCATTTTTCTATTGTTGATGCCGATGCATTTTGAACTAAAGACAGCAGTAAAGTTGAAAGGAAAAGTACCCATACGTTTTTAAATGCACCCATTGACGTTCCTCATTTTGTGTCAAAGCCGGATCTCAATCGCTCATAATCAATTCGAATTCAACGATATTCTTAGTGTGTGACGCGATCAGCATGTTTTCTAGTTCTGACAGCATATATTATTCCAAATTTAGATGAAGATAAGTCTCAATTGAGTACAATTTACTGTCAATTTTTTTTACAGGTGACACTTTGGGGCACATATATTGTTTTAATTATAAGTATAAACACAATACAAAAATAATAATTCACATTTGCTACATTAAGGACTAAATCAAGCATGAACTGTGTTGGTGATTTTAATGAAAAATATATTTTACTGCTTAATATTATCTATTTGTCTGATCTCAAGCAAGATATTAGCTAAACCAAGTCATTTGCCTAAAGTAAGTCATGTCAATCATTATCAAAAAATTGGATCTAAAGCGTTTACTATTTTTCAAGATGAAGCGCTATCTGATAACAAGCAGCAGATTGATTTTCTTTTCTTAAAGTTAGAGAAAAAAATTAACTTTAAAACTGTAAATACCAAAAATATGCTGATTGAATTTGATTTCAACGTTTTGACAGAGGATGTGTCATCTTTTCTTAATAATTTAAACAGTCGCTATAGCTTAGCCGTTAATTCAAAACTTCGACATCAACTACAATTAGAGTTCTATGGATTAAGCCAAACTATTAAAAAAGCGAATGAAATTAACTTATCTGTGGATGCAGATTATTTTGATCGATTGCACGATTCATTAGTGAGTCAATCAACATCATTATTTTACGCTTCTTACAAAGATAGCTCTAAGCTTGATTTGTTTTTTTCGTCATATTATCTCAATGAATTAAAATTTCCGGAAGATTTAACAGCTAAGCATGTTATTGCGCTTCAAAAGAAAAGAGAAACTGAAGCTTTGCGGATCTATTTACCTAAAGTATCAAGAGTCGCATTACAAAATGGACAGCAAATTAATAAATTAAATTCAAACGAACTTGAGGCGTTATATCTTACAGCAATTAAATTTAAATTAAATAATTATGATGAACAATCGCTACAAAAAATTTATCTTAAGCAATTGCAAACACTTGGTGATCAAGAAAAGATAAAATCTGTTAAGAAAAGTCTGGCGGCTAATTTACTTGCTCAAGAATCTAAAAATATAATTTATAGACCTTGGGAAATTTTTAAATTTTTACAATTTCTTGTAGGTTATATTTTTGTTGCATGGCCATTAGAAGTTATTTTGATTATTTGTTCACTACTTATTTTTACTTTTCAATCTTCAAGCGTTTTGACTGTCGAAGAGAAAAAAAGAAACTCTTTTATCAAGCGTTTGTGGATCATGTTCACTAAAGCTTATCTAGGTAATAACGTGCCATTTTTCTCTAAATTAGCAGCTTCGCTTATTTTATTTGGAGTAGGATTGTATTTTAATTCAGCAAGAAATTTTGTTGAATCACTTATGGCCAGTATGAATTAGGAGAGATTAAATCTCTCCTAAAATAGTAGTTAAGGTTTAATTGGACCGATACCTACATTTATTACACGATACGGATTATCGGCATATTCAAGTAAGTACAGACAAGGCTCTATGTTCTTTTCGAAAACGGATTGTATAATTCCTGCACCTGGATAGAAACCACCTCCGCCAACACCATTATTAGTTGGATCAAGCTCGAAAGTGAATGATATAATTTTATGAACACCATATGACCAATCTGTTGTGTCTCCGCTTGCGATGTATAATCCTGAACTTTGTTTTGGTGTGTAGCGATTCCACTCAGCCATTTTTTTAGCCATTGCTTCGTGAACTTGTTTGTCGCGAACAATTTCAAGCCCATCATATTTGTGACCCCAAGGGTATAAAATGAGTTCTGAATAAGTATGAAATGACAGTAAAATTGAAATATTTTGATGCCTTTCAACGTAATTTTTAATTGCTTGAGTTTCTATTTCTGAAAACGCTTGCGGGCCCTTGAAGGTATCGCTTGAAGGATTGCTTGATGATCCTCCAGTTCCCCATTGATATCCGTAGTTACGATTTAAATCGACGCCATATGTGCCATCAGAATTGCGCGAGCGATTTTTGCGCCACATTTTGTATTTTCCATCCTTGATATCATATTCCATACCGTCAGGGTTGACGACTGGAATAATGTGGATATCGCGGTTATTAAGTAAACTAACAATTCGACTATTGTTTGATCGATATTCTTTCACCAAATGTTTTAAAAACAAAATTGGTACTTCAACAGAAAGATGTTCACGAGCATGGTGACCACCCATGTATATAACTGCAGGTTTTTCGTCTGCAGCTTTAGACCCTGCGCTTAATCGTACGGCCCAAATATCGCGCCCTTCAATTGTTTTTGCAATGGATTCTAACCTTACAATATCTGGGTTCTCTCTGGAAATTTGCTCAAGTACAGCAGTCAACTCACTAAAGTTGTGATAAGCTGCATCTTCAGCAGGAAAATCTTTCGATCTAAATTTATTTTCTAAATCTAAATCTGATGAGGCGATCAGTAGGCCAGCTTTTTTGATCAAATTTAAATCGTGATCATTACCATAAGCGATTACATACTGATCGCTAATGCCTTCAATATTAATACCCATATCGACAATTCGCGATCTTGCAAATTTATCTTCAGCTTTGATTTTCATCCAATAAATATTGTGTTTTTCTGATTGGACTGATTGTCCAATAACTAATGAAAATGCAATTGTAAATAATAAAGCAAATCCTTTTAGCTTCATAAAAGTCCCTCCTTGGAACGTCATCATATTAACGCTATTTGTTTCAAACAAAGAGATTAATATAATTAATCTGATCAGTTTTTAGGTAGAAAAACAAGACCATAGTCGAATTATTTGTTCGACATACTTTTTTTAAAAAATTAATTATGCTGCGTTATTTTTTTGAAATAAAAACTGAACTAGTTTTTCTTGCAACTCTTCTCTTTTTAAGAATTGCACGCCAGCTGACGAGCCCTTAGTCCAGACAACTTCGCAGTCAACAATATGAACCTTGTTTAAACTTTTGAGCTTAATTGTGATACGAGCCAAATCGCCTTTTTTAAATTTAAATTTATCATTTAGTGCTTCGAAAAAAGCTCCGCTAGCAGATAGATTGCCCATCTTAGTTAAAACTCGACCAGTTTGACCATAGACTTCAACATGAGCAAGCTCTTGTGTTGTGTATCTTTTTGATGGCATTTGGCTTGTTTCGGACATAGTAACCTCTTCTGACTTAGTTCTAAATCTGAAGACCAAATCGCACATCCTGTGAGTTATGGTTTCAATTTAACTTATCGGTTTGGTTAATTTTTTATTAAGACTTTTGTTTGGGTCAAAATGTCAAAAAGTTTTACGTTTTGACCCAAGTTTGCCAGACGATTTCAGGAGTCGTATCAGATTTAAGCTCATTAAGGAGAGTAAAGTGTTTTGAATAATCGGAAGGGTAAAAAGTGTCTGCGTCGTAGTGGCCGGGTATTTTTGTAATTAATAACTGGCTGCAATCCAATATTGATTGTTTATAAATTTCAGCACCACCAATGATGTAAACTTCTTCTGAAAGGTGATGTTCAGCTATGAGTTTTTCGGCTGTTTGATAGGCTTCTGTCAGTGATTTTACATAATAAACCATCTCATCTTGAGATGTGTGGCCTTGACGACTAATTACAATATGAACTCGCTTCGGTAAAGGTCGTCCGCCAAATGATTCAAAAGTTTTGCGCCCCATGATCATTATTTTATGAATTGTTTTTAATTTGAAATATTTTAAATCATCCGGAAAATGCCAGAGCAACTTATTATCTTTACCTATGGCAAAGTTATTTGAAATGGCTACAATTTGAGTTAGCTTCAAACAGCAACCTCTGCTTTTATAGCAGGGTGCGGATCATAACCTACAATTTCAATATCTTCGTATTTGAAATCAAAAATATTTTTTACTTGCGGATTGAGTTTTAATTGAGGCAATGGTTTGCACTCACGTGATAATTGTACACGTACTTGTTCTAAATGATTTGAGTATATATGTGCGTCACCTAGTGTGTGTATAAATTCACCGACCTCGAGATTGCAAACTTGTGCGACCATATGGACAAGTAATGCATAGCTTGCAATGTTGAAGGGCACACCAAGAAATATGTCTGCACTACGTTGGTAAAGCTGACAAGATAGTTTGCCATTTGCTACATAAAATTGGAAAAAAGCATGGCACGGTGGTAAAGCCATTTTTTCTATATCCGCGGGATTAAATGCTATAACAAGTAAACGTCGTGAGTCTGGATTTTTTTGAATCTGATCTATAACATTTGTTATTTGGTCAATAGTTCGGCCATCTGAAGCTTCCCATGATCGCCATTGTTTGCCGTAAACAGGGCCGAGGTTTCCATTTTCGTCTGCCCACTCATCCCAAATAGTAACTTTGTTAT
Organism: Pseudobdellovibrio sp.; assembly: GCA_046293015.1. Taxonomy (GTDB): domain Bacteria; phylum Bdellovibrionota; class Bdellovibrionia; order Bdellovibrionales; family Bdellovibrionaceae; genus Pseudobdellovibrio. Next base: position 251,924 of record JBKBPU010000004.1, on the reverse strand, counting down.
CTTTTAAGTATTGAATATTAGTTTCACCTTTTAAAAACCAAAGCAACTCGTGAAATATTGAACGCGTATGCAATTTTTTAGTTGTTAAAAGAGGAAATCCTTCTTGTAAGTTAAAGCGCATTTGATAACCAAATACGCTTATTGTTCCGGTACCTGTACGATCTGATTTTACAGAGCCAGTTGATAGGACATGTTTTAATAAATCATGATACTGTTTCATAGAGGGGAGGTCTCCATAGAACACAATTCTAAAATTTAGAATTAAGTGTGTTTTTTAGCTTTTTTATGTTTTTTGTTACCGTATTTTTTATTGCTGTGTTTTTTTCCGTGTTTTTTTTCAAGTCTTTTCGCTTTTTTTGCTGCTTTTTTGACTGTGCGATTTTGTTCAGTTGTTGGTGTGGAAATAGTACCAACAACATCTGATTTTACGGATTCAGACGGGTTAAGATTTTGATCAGGAACCTCAGTTGCTAATGCAAAATTTGAAAATAATAATAATGCTGCGATAATAAGTGTTTTCATTTGACTACCTACTTGAATAGATTTTTTCAATATTTTAAATATACAGTTAGTGCACATAGTTACAGGTCTTACTGAAAATTTTGAACTTGTGCGATGAATGGTAAATTTCTGTAATAGCCCTGATAATCTAAACCATAGCCTACGACAAATTCATTTGTTATTTTAAAACCAACATAATCTAACTTGCAAGGAACTTTCAAAGCTTCCGGTTTTTCTAGGAGCGAAACTGTTGTAATTGATGCGGGATTTCTAGATTCGATAGATTTTTTAAGATAATTCATTGTTAGACCTGTATCAACAATATCTTCAACAAGAATGACATGTTGACCTTCGATTGGTGCAGATAAATCGAGAGTAACTTTGACTTCCCCAGATGAAGAAGTTCCGCCGTGGTAACTTGAAACACCAAAAAACTCGCAAGTTAAATCAGTATTAATTTGTCTAATTAAGTCAGAGTAAAACAGAAATGATCCTTTAAGCACGCAAATCGCAACAACATTTTGACCTTTAAGTTTAGCTGTTAACTCTTCACCAATTTGTTTTACTTTGCTTTGAATTTGTTCTTCAGAAATATATGTTTTGAGATTCAAGTTTTTTGGATTCATCAGTTACTCCGTTGTCATTTATTTGCTAAAGGTTTTTCGTCTATTTTAGCTTTTATATTTAAGTTAATTTATGTTTTTACTATGTGCCGTATATCAGGATTGGTTAATCGTAGATTTGTATGAGTGTACGTCTATTTGTTAAACAAACGAATTATTGAGCAACTCACCCAAACCACCGGCTCCGGGCACAATGTATTGCTTTTCATTCAACCCTTTTTCTTGATCCCAGTAAAGCCCTAATGGTGATTTTAAAACTTTTTGGTCCGAAAGGCCGCGATCAACACGTAGAGCAAAAACTTGAATTGGCGCATTAAGGCTTAAAACTTTTTTTAGGTATTCTGGGGTTACAATAAGATGAAGTGCAACATAATTTGCTGCAGGGCCTTGCACTTGAGTTTGATAGTAATCTATGGCTGAAAGAATTGTGCCACCGGTCGCCCCCATGGGGTCTGGAAATAGAACATACGCATTTTCAATGCTACCCCCAATTTTAAAGCTGCTTAAACTTGTACCTGTTACTTTTTCAGAGTCGTCCGTTTTTCTGGCAGCAAAAATATGATCTTGGCGTACATTTTCGGGGTTTAAAAACCAGTGCAAATATTCGTAGCAAATATGGCTCGGGTAAGTGCCAGCACGTGCCAAGTTAACCGTGACAGCTTTGGTTTCGCAATCTAAAATTTCACTTTTAAGTTCAGCATTCATACGTGTAAACACAGATGAACTCAGTTTGGGAAATAAATGATTAGCAGCATGTACAATGAGTCCATTGTACATCAATTGCACTAAACGATTAATTTTAGGTTGGACGGTTTTGTTTTGGCATAGTTCAGTTAATAGAGTTTGCAAAAAAAGATCATCGATAAGATGAAATCTTGGTCCATAGTGATGATTCATAAATGTTCCTATTTTTGAGCTTCAATGACGATTAAAAAAGTTGAGTTTTCATTTTTAAAGTCATCAGAGTTAAATATAGTGAATGGGGGAGTTTTGTGTAAATCTGCATCGAACTCGAAGTAGCTTAACATAGCTTTGCCAACAATGACTGTGGCTGTGTTGGCATCTCCTGGAACTTTAAAACTAAGCTTCAGATTGTCATTCACATGTTTTTTTGCAAGAATGCCATCAATTGCAATTGTGCTATCAGAATTTTTTTTACTGAGAAAGCCAAAATTAAAACCGACACTTTCAGGATCGTTTAATGCTTTAGATCCAATCCAAATGTACCTCGATTGATCGTTTTCGATTGTGATCATTTCGCGCTTCAATTCTTGCCCGAATAGATTTGTATAATCTTTAAGTGGCGACAAAAATGCTATTCTGATCTCACCCTCAGAGTGAAGATCTTGACTTTTGCGAAGAATATCTTCAATAGCTTCACGACTTACTTCATACATTGTGAGTGATATTTTAATTTGGTTTTTAGGAATTACTTGCGTTTCTGTGCTGCTATGTTTTTCTTCAATTTTTGGCGTTGTTGTTGTTGATATCGCATTCGGCTGGGATGGAACAGTTAAGGTTTTTGCCTGCTCAGCTTGTAAGTTTTCGACTGGGGGAGGCTCGTTTAGTTTTAATGAAGATTCTGATCTTTCTTGAAGTTGATCAGTTGTCATTTTTGACGATTTAAAACCAGCAAAACGGTTAATTTTTTGAATCCACTGTTGAGATCCATCTGTTTGAATCACGGCATATGAAACAACTAGCCCAAGTATTGCAACAATAAAAAACTGAAATACACCACTTCGTAAGATTTTTTCGTGAGTGGGCGTTTCAATGGGCTTATATGCTAACATATCAACACCACAGTTAGCACAATACTGATCTTGTGGTTGTTTGAAGTGACAGCGTGGACATTCAATAATCATAATATAATTTATTCTACATTAATGTAGCTTGACCGACAATTTGACTGTTTCTAAAATAGTGCTTTCGTCTGGTATAACATCGAGGTATTTTTTGAATCAACATGTGCCTGTATTAGCTCAAGAAGTAATAGACTCTTTTTCTGGCCTCAAAAATCGTCAGGATCTGACTTATTTTGATGGTACTTTTGGACGTGGTGGTCATTATCAACTCATCAAAAACAATTATAATCTCAAACAGGCTATAGCTACAGATCAGGATCTAGCGGCGATTCAACATTGCCAAAAGTGCTATCCTGAAGTTCAAATTCATCATTGCAGTTTTTTAGAATTTGCTGAGAAAAATACTGAACAACTTGATATAATATTGTGTGACTTAGGGGTCAGTTCTCCACAACTTGATCAGCCAGAAAGAGGTTTTAGTTTTAACAAAGATGGCCCACTTGATATGCGAATGAACCAAACTCATACTATGACCGCAGCCAGAATTGTGAATGAGTTTACAGAAGATGATTTATTTAAAGTTTTTCGCGAGTATGGTGAAATTTTAAATCCCGCACGAGTTATCAGGGCCATCGTCGAGGATCGCAAAACAAAACCATTTGAAACGACACTCCAACTATCTGGTTTAATTGAAAGAGTTGATGGCTGGCGGAAAAAAGGTTTTCATCCTGCAACCCAGTATTTCATGGGCTTACGTCTTGTTGTTAATCAGGAGCTCAAGGTTGTCGAAGATGCCATTCCAAAGCTTATTCAACAAATGAGTCCTGGAGGTATCATGAGTATAATTACATTTCATTCGCTTGAGGACAGAATTGTTAAAAATCTTTTTAAAGACTCAGATCTTGGTTTTGCTGTTCATAAAAAAGTCATTGTTCCTTCAGAAGAAGAGTGTAAACTTAATCCAAGAGCTAGAAGTGCAAAATTACGTGTTTTTCAAAAGGGACCGCGACCTGAAAAACCTGACAAGTTTGCATTAAGACGTATGCAAAAAAGTATACCCTCATGAAAGCTCACGGCAGAACGATTTTCCAAAGGATTTGGTCAATTGTCTATCGGTTTACGCAAATTTATTTTAAAGAATTAGAATGGAGTGAGATCAGGATGAACTCAGAACATATTCGCCAATTAAAACCTTTTTGTAGTGTTTTGTTTTTAGTAGTAACTCTTTTTATGATGGTTTTCTTAAAAATGGAAGAACGACGAATGTCTTATGTAGTTCTCAAGCAAACACGTGAATTTAAAAAAAATAAAGAACTGCTTAAGCAAAAAGAATTTCAATTAGCTAAATTAACACGTCCACAATTAGTTGAAACTGTTGCAAAAGAAAAATTGACATTAAAAAGAGCAACGCAAGCCCAAATTATTCATTTAAATCCAACTGTGTCTTTAAGTTATTTAAATAAAGAGGATCAAAATTGAAATCTAAAATAATCACACTATTTATTTTCTTTTGCTCACTATGGTCATTGTTAGCATTTAGAGCTGCTTATTTACAGTTTGTTCCGCATGATAAATTAAGCTCCCTGCAAACCAAACAATTTCAAACCGTTGTATCTCTACCTTCTCGTCGAGGGAATATACTTGATACCAATGGTAAAGAACTTGCTATGTCATCGCCGGCTTATTCTGTTTATGCAGATCCTAAAGTTATGCCGAATAGAAAACAGGCAGCAAAAGTAATAGCAAAAATACTGAATATGAACTTGAGTGAAGTGAACTATAAATTAAAAGATGGTTCAAAGCGCTTTGTTTGGATAGATCGTTTAGTTTCAGTTAACCAAGTCGAAGAGCTTAGAAATAATAAAATAAAGGGTTTAGGTTTCGTTGAAGAGTGGAAAAGAGTTTATCCAAATGATCATTTACTGTCTTCAACGATTGGTTTTGTAGGCAAAGAAGGACAGGGGTTAGAGGGTTTAGAATTATTTTACGATAAAACTCTTAAAGGTGAGGGTAAAAAAGTATCGATGAAAAAAGATGCTCGAGGTAGACCGCTGATTCAAGATGGTATGGCATTTACTGAAACACCGCAGGGTAAAGATATTCGTTTAACAATTGATTCTGATTTACAGTATTTTGTTGAAACTGAACTTAAAAATGCAGTTCAAAAATATGATGCAGATGCAGCCTATGCTGTAGTTTTAGATGCTAAGACATCTGCGATTAGAGCGTTATCAAGTTTACCGCATTACGATCTTAACAATCCATCAAAATCAAATTCTTTACATCGAAGAAATCGTTCTGTCACTGATACGTATGAACCAGGCAGTACGCTTAAAACGATGATTATAGCAGAAGCTCTTGATGAAAAGTTGTACCAACCAAATTCAAAAATTTTCTGTGAAAATGGATATTTTAAAATTGGTAAAAGAATCATTCGAGAGGCGGAACGTGATCATTCGCAAGGTTTGATAACTGTTAACGAAGTTTTAGCCTATTCTTCTAATATAGGGACTAGTAAAATTGCTTTAAAAATGGGTGACGAAAAATTAAAGGATTCACTTGTTAAGTTTGGTTTTGGCCAAAAAACTGGTGTGGATTTACCCGGCGAAGCTAAGGGTATCATGCTAAGTCTGCCGTGGAAAGATCACTTGTTAGCTAATATATCATTTGGTCAGGGTATTACAGTTACGCCTTTGCAAATGGCTAATGCGTATGCCGCTATAGCAAATGGCGGTGTTTTAAATACTCCATATATTGTTGAAAATATACATGACCCTGAAACCGGAGAGACTATCGAAAGTCAACCAAAGGTTATTCGTCGCGTGATCTCTGAAGAGACATCTCGTCAAATGCGCATGATGTTAGCTGGTGTAACTTCAGGTAACGGAACTGGTTTAAATGCTCGTGTTAATGGGTACATTGTTGGGGGTAAAACTGGTACTGCGCAAAAAGTTAAAACTAATGGTAAAGGATATTTGCCTGGTGCGTATATAGGAAGTTTCACAGGATTTATTCCTGCGAATGATCCACAATATGTGATTTATGTGGCGCTTGATCATCCCAAAAAAGGTTACTATGGATCACAAGTTGCGGCACCTTTGTTTGCAAGTATTGCTTCCTATGTTGTTCGCAAAAATGGAGTAGCAGCAGAAGTTTTAGCAGATCGAGATATTTCAAGTGTGCCAGTCGCGCAAAATGAAAAAGAAAAAGATGAATTCAAAAAATTTAGTTCAGATTCATTATTTTCTGAAGAGCAAATGCTAACTTCAGCTCCTAATTTGATCGACTTGTCAGTTCGTGAGGCCTTAGCAAAAGCATCGCAACAGCAAATTAAGTTAAAAATTATTGGTAAAGGTAAAGTCGATCAAACAATTCCTCATTCTGGTGAGGCTCTTGATGAAAAAAGAGAAATGACAATATTTCTTAAGGAATAAATATGCGAACTCGAGTGATTTTTTTTATTATTTTCATTTTAAATTTTTTTGTAGCTCACGCTGAGCAATTACCTGCATTAATTCGAGTTTCAAGTTTTGCTGAGAAAACTATTGATCCCAATATTATGAATATTCAAATTGAAATATGGGCCAAATCAAATTCTTCAAGCTCTGCTCAAGAAAGTGTGACTAAGCTAGAAAAAAAAGCGAAAGAACTAGCTGAAAAATTTAAAATTAAAAAAGAGGATATTCAAACACATTATTATTCGGTTAGTCCTGAGTATTCGTATGAATCCAAAACTGGTGTTAGTAAAATACAAGGTTATTCTGTCGTCCATTCTATAACTTTATCACTCAAAAGTTTAGATCAAGCAGGTTCGTTTATTGAACAAATTCCTCAAGGTGATCGCAAAGATAAATCCGGGATTGCGATTCAAAATATTTCCTGGGATTCGGATAAAAAAGGTGTTGCTGAATCTGATTGTATTTCACAAGCTGTCAAATCGGCTCGAGTTCGTGCTGATGATCTAGCCAAGGCAGCTCAAGTTAAGATAAAAGGGGTTTATTCGATATCAAACCAACAAGTCTATTCTAATTTTGAATCAGCCCAGCAAATGGCTCGTCCAATGAAATCATTTAAAATGGATACTGAATCAGCGCTCGCTGGTGATGTCCCAGCACTTAGTCCTGGTAAAATTAAAGTCAGAGCTGACGTAAGTATAGAGTATTATATCCAAAACTAAATCGTATAAATCGGACTTTAGAAACTTCATTATTGGTCGATATGGTATCGTAATGAAACACTTAGTTCTCACAAAAGTTACATACGATCATGAAACTATTAACATCGTTAAAACTTTGTTAATATCTTCTATTGTGATCAAGCAAAGTTTTTCTACTTTCAAATATTTTCTCGGATTACCTATTGTATCATTTTTGGTTTTATTCAGTTTAAGTTGTGAACGCGGTTCTACAAAAATTGAAGATGGTTTTTTGGGTGGAGTTTATTTATCTCAGTCAAAAACCAATATAGTAGTTGGAACTCGCAATCTAGAAATTGGCTCATCGACAACTGTTACACTTCATTTAAAAGATCAAAATGATGAAAAATTTATTCCATCTAATGACTTTCCAGTTGCTGTCACATTTAGTTTTGAAGATGGAACAAGCACAGGAACTTTTTCAACTGTAGTTGATAATAAAGATGGTACTTTCACAGCGTATTTAACGGCAGTTAGTGCTGGTACGGCAAGTACGGTTAAAGCAACAGTTAATGGTAAATTGTTAGAAAGTGTTTTACCTACGATAACTGTTGTAGCGGGAAGTTCGTCTCTACTGCCTTCAATACCAACTGGTTTAAGTGGGCAAGCAGGACAAGCTTCTATTTCACTTAATTGGACAGGAGTGGTCAGTGCAACAAGTTACAATATTTATCGAGGCATTATATCTGGCGCTTTAACGCAGATAGCATCAAGTACGACAACATCATTTAATGATACAACAGTCACAAATGGACAGACCTATTTTTATGCTCTCGAAGCTGTGAACTCATTTGGTGCTAGCAATCGTTCCGCAGAAATATCAGCAAGAGCTATTTCATCATTTACGTTAGTTAGTGCTACTGTAAGTGGTGCAAACGCTATTTCAGTGAGCTGGAATTCAGCAACAGGTGCAAGTCACTACTCAGTTAGTTATTCAACGAACAATGGTGGTCCATATTCAAATACAGGATGTGCAACAAGTTCAACAAGCTGTTTAGTTTCAGGTTTAACTGCGGGCACAACATATTATTTTATGGTGAATGCTACAAATGCAGTTGGTATAGGTGCTAGTGTGAATGCAAATTTACAAATGAGTGCAGTGCCGATTGGGGCATTTTCTATTTCTGGAGTTGCCACTGCTGGAACCAGCACAACGAGCGGGTCGGTGACTTTAACATTTGGAAGCGCAGCCGGTGCTTCGGCTTACACCGTCAGATATGGAACAAGTTCAGCGAGCTACACATCGATTGCGACGACAAATGCGTCGTCTCCATATACAGTTACAAATTTAACAGCGGGCACAACATATTATTTTATGGTGAATGCTACAAATTCATACGGATCATTAAGTGCGACAAATGAAGTCAGTCAATCACCATATCGAACATTTATATTAGATATTCCATTTACGACTGGAACAATTTCTGATTATGTAGTCAGTAGCACATCGTCTGTTGAATTTGCTGATCATGTAGTTCGATTAAAAATGGCCGATCAAATCGATAATGCTGATAACAGTTTTAACTCTTCGGTTTTTTCTGGTGTTGTATGGAATGCAGCAAGTGCTGTTGTACGATTAAATACGACAACCAACAATTCAGAATTAGATCCTAGCTGGACTCCTAAATGGAACAATTTGGTTACGTATTTAAAATTTAACGGCACGGGTACAGTGCCTTCATCTGGCGTATCTTTTACGGTTGACAAAGGCACTACAACTTGTAGTGCTTTAAACAGTGGTAATGTGTATGCAACTGGTAAACTCAATCAAGCAATGCAGTTAACTGAGCAAAATCGATTGACATGTACTGGTCAAGAAGTGTCCGCAATCGCTGATAATTTAACAATCTCGGGTTGGATCAGAGCGAGTAATATTGTATCTGCATCGACCTATGCTGCAATTGCTTACACTAATTGGGATAGTGTTGCAGGTAGTTCTAAGGGTTTTGCAATACAGCGAAACGTTAATAATAGTTTTGTCTATCTCAGAGTTGATACGTCTGTTGGTCAAAATGCTACTTGTACATCTAATTATATGACTGCGTTAGATGGAGAATGGCATCATATTGCGTTTACAGTTAATAGCATTTCAGCAACTTCGGCAACTATCCGAGGCTATATGAACGGACAACTATACCGAACTTGTACTTTTGCTTACAATGCTGGTGGTTTTGGATCACCGAGTAATTTATATTTTAGAGGCGCAGAAAATACTGGTTTTGGAGGAACAACGCAATTTGATGAATGGGCTTTTTGGAATACGGTTTTATCTGATTCAGAAATAAAAACTATTTATTCGCGGCAAGCACCTAAATTTGCGGGCACACTGCAATCACGTGTCTTTGATGCTCTGAGTACTGGTCAAATTTGGACAAGTGTTTCTACAACGACTACTCTTCCATTTGGAAAAGAATTGCCAAGTCAATCAATTAGTGAATCATCAAATCATTACAATTTGATGAGTTCAAATTTGTTGACGGGAAATATTGGCTTATGGAGATTTAATGAGACTTCTGCAGGAACAGTTTCTGGTTCCAAAGATTTTGCTGATACAAGTGCAAGTGGAACAACGCACCTGAAGGGTTTTGGAAGTTTGACTTATGGTGTGAGTTCGACGACAGGACGAGGATTACAATTGTACACAAATGCTGGAACTTATAATGGATACGGTATTGCATCAATGACAGCATTAAACACGACGCAATCATATACAGTGTCAACTTGGGTAAAAAGCGATGATGTATCATCGACAGCATCAAATAGAACTATTGTATCTAAAGTAGGTAATAGCTATCCAGCGTTTTTGCTTGGTTATTTTGGTTCAGGAAAAGCCTATCGTTTTACAGTTTATTCAAATGATTCATCTCCGACGAGTTACTCGTCGATTGCTACAGTTTCGGCAACGACTGGGCGATGGACTCATCTTGTGGGTGTGTATGATGCTACTACAGCGAAAGCACAGTTGTACGTTGATGGTAAACCGCAAACAGCAGTAACTGTAGCGGCTACATTTAATGCAACTCAAAATTTGATGATTGGCGCTACTATCTGGAATGCTGTTAACAACGATTTTTGGCCAGGAGTAGTGGATGAAGTAGCGATTTGGGATAGAGTTCTTACGCAAAATGAAATACTACAGCTTTATCGTCGTTACGGCAATCGTATTAAATATCAACTGCGCAGTTGTACGAATGCGGATTGTTCAGATCAAGACAGCATTGCCTTAGGAAATGGTTGGAAAGGTTTTGATAACACAGCTTACACATACATTTCTGAAAGCCATAATAACTCATCTCTGGATACAGCAGGTGTTGGGGTAGGTACTGTCTATCCGGGAAATTTAAATTTAATTTTTTCATCGCTAGCATCATCTGGATTATTGGTTAATGCAAACAGGTATATCCAGTATCGTGCTTTTTTTGAAAGTGATGATCAGAACAGTTTATGTGTTTATGGTCATTGTTCACCAGAATTACAAGCATTTAGTTTTGGTCCAAATCATTATTCATCACAAGAACAATCAGTTACAACATCAGCTAGTCATTTAATCAGTCAATATAGAACTTTAGATGCGAGCGGTACGAGTGTGGGTTTTGTTGAAACTGTTGGTTTGAATGGTTGTACTTCAGGAGCGCGATATAGTCTTAGTCATAATGGAACTCATTTTTATTTCTGGAATGGTTCAAGCTGGGGTTTGTCGGATGGTACGTATGTAAATGGAGCTAACTCGAGCAGTGTTATTCGAACAAATATATCGCTATTTCCGGCGCAAGTAGGGAGTGGAACATTATACATACGTACACATCTAAAATCCAACGGAACAAATCCTTGCGAGATTGATCAAGTCTCTGTTTCGGGACAGAAAAATTAACTGCTGGCACTTGAGTAAAATTTCATACAGAATTTCCAGTACCAATTCATGAATAATAATAAAAGAACAGGCATAACAACTGCCCAGACGACATAACCGACTTCAATTGGTTCTAGCAAAAATCGTGTCGGGACAGACGCTACCATAGCAAATGGTAAGACGAATAATAAAATATATCTTAAGACGCCGTTATAAATTGCATCGGGTCTTAATCCCAATCGAAATAGGCTGTACCAAACATACTGTAGAAAATCAGCACGCGTAAACATAAGTGCTGACGAATTTAAAGCTAAGCGTCCAACAAAAATTACACTTAAACCAGATGGGATCATGAGTAATAACCATAATAACTTAAGCCAATTAAAATCAGGAATTTGGTAAAGTGACCAAATCAAACCTATCCCTGTTATGATTAAACATGGTAAGTGCGAAATTGAAATTTTTTGTGAGCTGATCATAAACATCGAGTTGATGGGTTTAGTTAAGAGTAAATCGAGATTACCTTTACGAACTTCATCATTGAATTTTGAAAAATTTGGATCCCATAAAATCATGTAAATTGAATCTACAAACAAAGCTAAAAATACAAACACTCGCATTTGATCTAAAGTCCAATTACCAATAATATTAGTGTGACGATAAATAACTTCGTACAAAACAAGTTGCGTACTGTACCAAATAAATTCAGCAAGAACTAATAAAACAAAGTTTAATCGAAATTCTAAATCTGCAACTAGGCTGGCTTTAAAAAATGCTTTGTAAAGACTTAAATATTTTCGTGCAGTTTGAAAAATACTCATATTAGGCCCCAGTTCCAGTGTATTCTTGCAGGCCTTTTTTCCAAAACCAATTTCCTATTGTACATGCGATCAATATTGAAATGCTGGTCGATAAAAAACCTTGAGATATCAAATGTGCATCTACTCTTCCAGTCATATATGCTACGGGGATGTAAACACCAGATGAAAATGGCAGTATCAATAATATTTTCGATAAATACTCGGGCATTAAATCAATTGGTACGAGTTCACCTGCTAATAACCAGAGAGTCAAATTTTTTACAAGAGTTAGTGCTCGGACTCGGGTCATAAAAAATGCAAAAGTTGAAATAACAAAACTGAGGGTATGAATAAGAAACAAGTAATAAAAGACTAGGCTCAGTGCTAACGGAATTCGCGAATATATCACTGGTAAATCATAAATTAAACTGACGATGAGAGGGGCTAATAATGACAAAACGGTCGTAATAAATTTATAACCCATCATTTGCGATAAATAGTACTCATAAAAGCTAATCGGGCGGGTCAAAATAACATTAATTGATCCACTTGCGACTTCTTCAACCATCATCGATTCATACATCCAACTGACAGCTATGCGTCCCAAAAATGGTGCCCAAACACCATAAGCCAAATAAGATTCTTTTGAAAACCCACCAAGCAAAGTATTTTCAGATACTTTAAAAATAGCAAGCCACAAAAGTATTTCGATCCCAACTGTTATCAAAGGTTGAACGAAAGCGTCGATAACAAAATTAAATCGGTACTCTAAGTTTGCAACAATGGCGAGCTCGCTAAATGCGAGATTCCTTCGCCAAAAAGCTATGAATGACTTCTTCAAAATCAACCTCTTCAATTTTTAATTCAACCACTTCTCCAGATTTAACGACTTCATTGAGTTTTTCTGAAAGTTCAGAACTTTGAAAAACTAACTCACGCTCTGTATGATCGTTTTTATAACGATATATTAATTTTTTACTTGTATCAGTTTTTTGTAAAAAGTGATTAACAGTGCCGTCGTAAACCATTTCACCCTTTGAAATGAGTAATAATCTGTTGGCGAGTTCAGCAATATCATCCATATAGTGTGAAGTTAGAATGATTGCGGGGTTAAATTCTTTAACATATCGACCCAGAAAATCACGAATTGTAGTTTGTGCTAAAATATCTAAACCGATAGTTGGTTCATCCAAAAACAAAACTTTTGGTGAATGTAAGAGCGACCCAATAACTTCCATTTTCATGCGTTCGCCTAAACTTAAGCGACGCAATTGAGTATCAAGCACATTGTGACAATTGAGCATTTCAGCTAAATCATTGACACGTTGTTTAGCGTGAATAAGATCAAGATCATATATTTTAGCTAACAGAGCATAGCTATCACGTGCCGAAATATCCCACCAAAGTTGATTTTTTTGTCCAAGTAACACACTCATCTGCTTTAAGTATTCGGGTTCACGCTTCCAAGGTTCAAAACCAAGAACGTTGACTGTTCCAGTTGTTGGATAAATCAATCCGGATAATATTTTAAGAAGAGTTGTCTTTCCGGCTCCATTGGCACCAACAAGCCCGACGATTTGTCCGCTTTCAATTTGTAAGGTCGTATTTTTAAGTGCAGACTTGGTTGTGTATTCGCGGTTCCAAAAACCTTTTATAGAATTAAGAACACCTTCTTTTTTCTGATAAGTTTTATATTCGCGGCCTAAATTTTGAGTTTCTATGACATATTTCATTTATATTAATCTTAGCTTTAAAACAAAGTGAGTTAGTTTTGTGTGGTTAATTCGTTGACGTAATTATTTATCGACTCAATAACTTTTACGGGAATTTCATGACCTCCAGAAAATGTGACCCATTTGCAGTGTAAACCATTTTCTTGAAAAAGTGCCATGAGTTTTTGACTTCCTTTTACAGGAAGAACTTGATCATTTTGTCCGTGGCTTAAAAGAACTTTACATCCTTTGCGTTTTGACAGTTGATTTTTCCACTCAGATTGACGAATAAGACTTCCAGATAGGCTTACAAGCCCCATCGGTGTTTCTGGCGCTTGTAAGTATAGTTCAGTTGCGAGCATTGCTCCTTGTGAAAAACCACCTAGAATAATTTTGTTCCAAGGAACTTTTAAATCTTGAATCATTTTAAGCAAAGCAGGAACAAGTTGTTGCATTTCAGCAGGAGTATAATCGCTCCAGTCTTCGGGTAGTGATGTAAGTCGTAAGGGCCACCAGGCGCGGCCTGTCCAGCCAGGTCCAATGGGAACTTCAAAAACACCATTCGGAAAACGTAAGTTGACTGGTGATTTAAATTGAAAAAAATCTTTTAGACCTTCGAGATCGTGAGCATCTGCTCCAAACCCATGAAATAAAATAAGCCAAGGGACATCATCAGTTGGATGAGACGATTCAGTGTTAGCGATATGGTCAAAACATTCTATTCTTTTTAGATTCATAAATTGCTCTGTTAGCAGAAATACTTTATTCTGTTTTTCGTGAAACTTCAGCAGTTATTATCATTTTTTGACTTATCAGCCCATAATGTAAGATTTCCTGAACGGGCTTCTGAAATGGACGAGGAAATCACCTCTTTATGCTTTGATGCTCGACAAGCTCAACCGAGTTCTGTTTTTTTTGCAATTAAGGGTCAACAAGCTGACGGACATCATTATATTTCACAAGCCATAACAAAAGGTGCTCGCGCAATCATCACAGAATCCTTAAGTTATGTACCTGCAGATTATACTGGTTTTGCGCTTGAGGTTCCCGATACACGTCAAATGCTTGATTTGCTGGCAGCACGTTTTTATGATTATCCATCGCAAAAAATGATTTGTTTTGGTGTAACTGGTACAAATGGCAAAACATCGATTACGTACTTGCTTGAACATATTTTGAATTTTAATCGTAAGCTAACGGGTGTGATGGGAACCATTAATCATCGTGTTGGTCATCGTGTATGGGATTCGCAAATGACAACTCCAGATCCAGTCGTTTTACAAAGTCGTTTGCGAGACTTTGTCGACGAAGGTGCTTTTGCAGCCGCATTAGAAGTATCATCGCATGCACTTGATCAAAGACGCGCGGACAGTGTTCATTTTAATACTGTTGTGTTTACAAATCTCACTCATGATCATTTAGATTATCATCAATCCATGAAGCATTATTTCGAGTCTAAACAAAAACTTTTTACTGACTTAATGTGGTCTTCTGTCAAACGTCCACTTTTTGCAGTTGTCAATGTTGATGACGACTATGGACGCAAACTAAAAGTTGCAGAACCTGTAATTTGTTGGACTTATGGTCAAACTGAGTCTGATTTTCAGTTTAAAATTTTAAAAATGGATTTTAACGATACTGAATTCGAGCTTAAAACTCCAGTTGAAACAATGAAAATTAAAATCCCTTTGACTGGAGTTCATACTGTTTACAATGTAGTTGCAAGTTTAGCGGCGTCACTAACTTGTGGCATTACTCTTGAGCAAGGTGTTAGATCTTTACAATCTTTTTCAGGGGTTCCAGGTCGATTGCAAAAGGTTATTTCTTCGACAGATAAAGTTGTTTTTATTGACTATGCTCATACTCCTGACGCTCTCGAAAACTCTCTCAACTCCCTTAAAAAAATTAAGACTGATGCTAAACTTAATAATAAAATCATCACAGTTTTTGGATGTGGTGGTGATCGTGACAAAACAAAGCGTCCTAAAATGGCCGAAATTGCATGTAGACTGAGTGATTTTGTTTTTGTGACATCCGATAATCCACGAACCGAAGATCCCATTCTAATTTTGAAAGACATCGAGCAAGGTATACCGACTCATTTTCAATCGTTTGTCGCAGAAGTAGATCGCGAACAGGCAATTAAGCAGGCGATCGCGCTGGCCTCAGCTGGAGATGTTATTCTTATTGCTGGTAAAGGGCATGAGGATTACCAAATATTAGGAACCACTAAAATACATTTCAGCGACTACGAAGTTGCGCAAAAATATTTAAATTAATTTAAAGTTTAATATTCTAGACCTTTGGCACGCGCCAATGTCAACAGTGTTGACATTGGGAGAATAAAATTTTTTTATATTAAGGTGGGGGTTGTATGAAAAAAAATTTATGTGCCATGTTTATGAGTTTTTATGTAATTTTACTGAGTCAATTTTGTCTTGCGGGTGATGGTCGTCGCTCAGTTGAGGTCAACTTATTGTGGCCCATTTTTCCAGGTGGTATCTCAGAGTTAAGGTATTTGATGCCTTTAACTAAAACTATGGAAGCTGGTGATCTGGTGTTAGGTGTGTATAGTGATTTTGCTAATCAGGTTGTCCGTGATCAATCTTACGGTAAAGTTGCACTCTATGCGGTTAAATTTGGATATCGACTTTCATTTATGAAAAACTGGCAATGGGAAAGTGTAATGAACATAGGATATCGGAAAGAAACTGATCGCCCTAATACCATCGACAATCATATCGAAGGTGCATCAGTTCGTTGGTGGAATTTAGTTGGTTATCAATTTAATTTAAATGAAAATTATTATATGAATTCACGATTGGGGTTAGGGTCACATATCTATCGTAGTGATGACTATGCTAGCACTGAAAAAAAGAATGTTTTTGGCGTTGATCTAAATTTGGGTTTTCGTTTTTAAGTTTTAAATTTTTTTAATTTGTTGCATAATTGTTTCATGGCAAAAAAAACAACTAAATCTAGTTATCACCATGGCGACTTGCGACTTGAATTAATTAAACAGTCAAAAAAAATAATAGAAAGCCATGGTGTTGAGTCTTTTTCAATGAGGCAGGTTGCTTTAAATATAGGTGTCGACGTAGCAGCTTGTTATAGGCATTATGAAGATAAACAAGATCTTTTGATAGCTGTTGCTGAGGACTGTTTTCAAGATCTTGGTACGCTTTTGGGCAGCTGCCATATCAAGACAAAAAAACAAGATGCTTCGAAAAAAATTATAAATTTAGCTCAAATTTTTTCGAAATACGCTTTTGAAAATCCTAATTATTTTAATCTTATGTTTAACTATTTGAAAAAAGATTTTCGAGTCAAAGATCATTACCGAGATCATAATACTCAACTAGGTCCTTATCAGCAGCTTAAAAAAACAATCAGTGAATGGCTCGAAGATGAATATCGTGATCAAATAATGGTAGATGATATTGCATTATCTGTATGGACTGCCGTACATGGTCTTATTCACTTAGCTTTAAATAATGTGTTGATTAAGGACTTGCAAAAAAGACAAATGGATCAATTAATAGCTCAACAGGTAAACGTAGTATTAACTGGTTACAAATATGTAAAACTATGATAGATTTGGATAAATAAATAAAGGGAAGTGGCATGCAAATAAAGTCCAATCAACAAATCTGGAATATGCAACAAATAGCCAAATGGACAAATGGACAAATAGTTTCGCAAATGCAAACTGATTTTTCTCAAGTTGGCACTGACACACGCGCGGATTTAACAAATAAGGTTTTTATCGCTTTAAAAGGTGATTCGCATGATGCTCATTTGTATTTAGATGCAGCAGTTAAGGCTGGTGCTGGTTTGCTAATTGTGCATGAGTTGCCTGAAAAATTTCAAAACTTAAAAAACAGTGTGAGTATTATTTTAGTGAACGATACTTTAAAAGCATTGCAAGTTTTTGCTCATGAATATCGTCAGACATTACAAACTAAAATAATTGGCATTACAGGTTCAAATGGCAAAACGACTACAAAAGAATTTACAGCAGCCATTTTAAATGACTACAAAAAAACGCATTTTAATCAGGGTAGCTTTAATAATCATTGGGGCGTTCCATTGACACTTTTGCAAATTCCAATGGATGCTGCTTTCGCAGTTGTTGAAATGGGAATGAATCATGCTGGCGAAATCACAGAGTTAGTTAAAATTGCTAATCCAGATTTTGTAGTTTGTACAATGGTGGGAACAGCGCATATTGAATTTTTTGGAACTCAACAAAAAATTGCAGAAGCAAAAAGAGAAATTTATTTAGAATCGCGTGAAGATACAGTGCGTATTTTTAATCAAGATCAAGATTTAACTTTTGATATGATGTATCCTGTTGCAAAAAAATTTCCTGCAAGTCGCATGTTGAGTTTTTCTGACAAAAACAAAGATGCCGATGTTTATTTTAAAATTGAAAATATAACGGCAAAGGGTATTGAGATCTCTGGTCAAATTGCAACTATTTGGGGACATGCGGTTATTCCTGTTTTTGGTCAGCACAATTTAACAAATTTATTAGCAGCAGCTAATCTGGCTTACGCTGTCGGTATGCCTGCAGATAAAATCTGGAAAGCTTTACCTAAGTGTCAATCAACTTGGGGGCGTAATCAATTTATTGAATCAGCGCTTGGGGTACAGATATTATTTGATGGCTATAATGCAAATCCTGATAGTATGAAAGCATTGTTGGCAAATATTAAACTTATCAATACGAACGGTCATAAAATCGGAGTGTTTGGTCAAATGAAAGAGCTTGGGGACAAAGCGTCTGAGCTTCATCAAGATCTTGGGTTTGCTGTTTCTATGTCTGGATATGATCAGGTTTATTTTATAGGTGAAAACTATATGGATTTTGAATTAGGTCTTAAAAAATCCGATTTTAAAAATTATAAAGTTGCTGCTGATTTAACAGAGTCACTTGGACAGCATTTTTTACAACATATTAAATCTGGTGATTTTATTTCAATTAAAGGTTCGCGAGGTGCCAAAACAGAAAGATTTGTAGAGCTTTGCGATCCAGTTAACTGGAAAAACAAAATCTAATTATTCTTTGCGAGCAAGAGTGAATAAGTTCAAGTCGAATTGCATAAGACGCAAATCAGCTGTGTTTGAATTTAAATTTTCATTATTCATTTGCATAATTAAATTTTTCAAATGAAAGAGTTGCATTGCTATGGGCATAAATTGTTTTTTAGAAATTAAGCTAAATCCTGAAATATATGCCGAAGGGCTTCGAGGTTGATTGATAAAATCAATAAAGTTTTTGGCGTAATACTCATGAATTTTAATTCCTTGATAGGCAGAAGGATCGCGAACATTGTGGTTGTCATATTCGAGATTAACAGCAGGGTAGAAAAAACTTCCAGTTTCATTCCATTTGATAAGCTGATCTTTCTCAATAATTTTCAGTGCCTCTTCAACTTGTTCTTTCTTTAGGTGCGGTAATTTGATTTCGGATAGCAATTCTTCAGTTTTCACTTTGCGTTGCTTGAAAAGTATAAATTGGCAAACTAAAGTCGTATAGAAATAATCTTCTTCGGATGCAAAATGATAATTAGATTTAGGTGTCAAAACTAAATCTGGATTGATGTTGAGTTTGTTTTGGAAGAAACATTTTGTTGCATCGTCTCCAGTTTCGTTTAATGCAATCCAAATAATTCGTTCATGTTCAAGTGAATCAAATTTGGCAAATTTAGCAAACTCTCCGGCGCGCAAAAGAGAGAGAGGTTTTCTTTTTTTAGTCATATCAATCATATAACTTATTGGCCAATTGAGGAGATTAGATAAGTGACGTCCAGATATTTCATTTTTTTTATTTTGGTCGATAAACTCTTTAAAGTAAGTAGCTGATTCATTAAATTTAAATATTGATGGAAAGATAATTTTATTATTTTTCATGAACCTAGACTCGCGTAAAAGCAACTAACAATCAAACCATTTCAAAGACTGGACTTTGGGCTGACTTGCTTGCGTGTACTCGTAACGAGAATAGTTTATACAAAATATTGGTGATTAAATTGAACATGTTAAGGAGCTTTTTATGAGAAATATTTTATTAATAACGTTGACTGGATTATTTGTTTTTTCGTGTGCTCACAAAGGCACAGATTCCTCGCAGGCATCTGTAAAGTTAAACAGAACAATAGCTGCTTTAGCTCCAAAGTATCAAAAAATTAAATTATTTAATGAATTTTTTGAACACTTTAATTCACAATTTGCGACTGAAGCAAAGATTAATTCAGTTTATATTTCAAACGATGTTATTCAAGTTTATTTTGGTTCAAACTCTATTTTGCAATATAAATATGATATTAAACCTATGCCAAAAGGCTTTGCTGGAGCAAGTTCGTTTGTATTCGAACAAGTTGGTTCAGAAAGTACTGCAGGTCACAAAGCGGATTGGCCAACTCTCAATTCGTCAGAAGTTATGTCTTTAATAACTGAACAAGTTCAGCATTCAACAGCAGGATTTGTTGTTAAAGTGAATAAAAAGGGTGATAAGCAAATAAGACTTTTAGAACTTTCAGAGACGCAAATTAAACCAACGCAAGGTGCATATATTTATTTTGGTCATCAGGCCATTTACTTTAGATATTTTGGTAAAATGATCAAAGTTGCCAAAAAAGTAGAGAGTGCTGGTGAAGAAGTTATTGTTGATCAGGCTCAAGAGCACTTTAGGAAAACATATTGTTACGAACTTGGTGTAGCGGCTCAATCTATGGCGCAAGAGTTTGCAAAAGAAGATAATACGACTGTGACTCCTAAAATGTTAGCTGAAGTGAAAAAAGCACTCGGTCAGCAAAGAAAACCATTTTCAGATTTTATGACTTTGCAAAGTAAGGCGCAGCTTGACAAATACAGCAAAGGTCAAGAAGCTGCTGTGTTGGGACAAGCTATGATGTGTAGTCTGTACACAATGATGAGTTCAGAACTAGATGGACAAAAATGCTATGACGCTAAAAATAAAACTTTAGTTGTATCAGATTTTATTAGAAGTCTGTGTCAATAGGTTCTTAGTAAACTTTACTTAATTCACAACTATACTTTCCTGGGCTATAGTTCATCATGCGGTGTTTGCGTAATTCTTTGAATTCCTTATCAGTGTTGCTCGCGGAAGCGTAAGGAAAAATCGCAATGCCACCGCGTGGTGTGAACTCACCGATCACTTCGATGAATTTTGGGTTCATAAGTTCAACTAAATCATTGCAAATTGTTTGAATGCAGTCTTCATGAAAATCACCATGATTGCGAAAACTAAAGAGATAAAGTTTTAACGATTTGCTTTCGACCATTTTTTTATCGGCAACGTAATTAATAAAAACTTTAGCAAAATCAGGTTGTGCGGTTTTGGGACAAAGCGATGTGAATTCGGTGCAAACAAATGTTGTCCATGCAGTATGATTCGGATTTTTGTTGTCAAAAGCTTCAAGCAACTTCGGTGTGTATGTTGTAGCGTATTGAGTGTAGTTTTCGCCAAGCTTAAAGTCTTTAAGTTCTTGTGGGTTACGACCAGTGTGACGAGTTTTTTGAGTTGTGGAATTTTTTTTCGTTTTCATGATCTTATATCCTTATTATTTTTTGAGATCGTCAAATTATCAGCTGCCTAGCGTGGAGTAAAGTTTTCTTTTGCTCATTTTTTGTTCTTCGATGTGAAGATTTGGTTGCTTGTTGAAAATTCAAAAAATTCAAATAGTTTCAAATAGTTATAAAGTTTTTCTTGAACTAGACTTTGGTTTGTGTTACTTTCGAAAAATGCTTTATCAATGGTTATATTCACTCGCAGATCAGTATTCTGTTTTCAATGTTTTTCGTTATATCACGGTTAGAACTTTTATATCTCTTTTTACAGGATTTTTTCTATGTTTAATTTGGGGTCCGTATTTTATTGAAAAACTCAGACAAAAACATTTCGGTCAATCTATACGTGATGATGGGCCTCAGACACACAAGAAAAAAGCTGGAACACCAACAATGGGTGGTTGGCTTATTTTACTGAGCACACTGGTTCCGCTCATGCTTTGGATTGATCTGTTTAATCCATTAGTCATTGCTACAGTCGTCATCACTTGGGGTTTTGGTCTAATTGGTTATGCGGATGATTATTTAAAAGTTTCAAAGAAAAACACAAAAGGTTTGTCTGGTAAACTAAGGTTGTTTGGTGAGTTTTTGATTTCAGGAGTCGTTTTATTTATTCTAATTAAATATTACAATTTTAGCACTGTTTTGAATTTGCCTTTTGTTAAGCATATTTCTGTTGATTTGGGTTATTTTTATATCGTTTTGGGTGCGTTGGTGATCACGGGTACAGCTAATGCTGTAAATTTGACTGATGGGCTTGATGGTTTGGCAATAGTTCCTGTTATCATTTCGGCGGCGACACTCGGAATTTTCGCGTATGTGACTGGGCATGCTTCTATTGCAAATTATCTTCAAATTCCACATATCGTTGGCGCCGGTGAGTTAACACCTCTAGCAGCTGCCATGATTGCTGGTGGATTGGGTTTTTTATGGTTTAATACATATCCTGCTCAAGTTTTTATGGGGGATGTTGGCAGTTTAAGTCTGGGTGGTTTTTTAGGAACAATGGCTGTTATTACTAAAAATGAACTTCTTATGGTTGTTTTAGGCGGAGTATTCGTTGTTGAAGCTTTGTCTGTGATTACGCAAGTTGCGTCATTTAAGTTAACAGGCAAAAGGGTTTTTAAAATGGCGCCACTACACCATCATTTTGAGCTCGGTGGTTTGACCGAAACAAAAATTATCGTGCGATTTTGGATAATATCAATTTTGCTCGCAGCGCTAAGTTTAGCCACTTTAAAGTTAAGATAATTTAATTTATTAATTACCAAAGGAAAATGTTATGTGGACAGAATTGTCAGATTTAAAAGATAAAAAAATACTTGTTGTTGGTCTTGGAAAAACAGGTGTTGCTTTAGCAAAATTTTTAACGAAACACGAAGCTATAGTAACTGTAACTGATCATAAATCAAAACCTGAATTGTCAACTCAACTGGATCAATTGGAAGGTTATACGAATATTAAATTTGAATTAGGTTCGCACTCACCGAAAACGTTTTTGTCTCAGGATTTAGTTATTTTATCTCCAGGCGTAGCTTCTCATTTGAAAATTTTTGAGTATGCTCGTCAACAAGGTGTAAAAATAACTGGTGAGTTTGAATTTGTATCTGGATTTATTAAAGAGCCTATAGCAGCTGTTACGGGTACAAATGGCAAAACAACAATAGCTCGTTTGGCAGAATCCATGTTAATGGAAAGTGGTATCGAAGTATGGGTTGGTGGTTCGAATGAAAACCCCATGACAAATTACTTATTACAAGACAAAAAAGCCAAAGTTGTTATAGCTGAAGTTTCTGGATTTATGTTAGAGCATTGTGCGCAATTTAACCCTGCTAATATTGTTTTCAGTAATTTAGCTGAAAACCATTTGGATAGATATCGCTCAATGGAAGAATACGTAAATGCCAAGCGCAAAGTATTTAAAAACACGAATCAAGCAACAACTTCAATTTTGAATGCTGATGATAACGCGGTTGTTGAGTTAGCGCGTGATCCTGCTGTTCAGCGTGGACGTATTTTTTATTTCTCTCGAAAAGCAGCTCTGGAGCCGCAAATTATGAACATTGGGGGGGCGGTTAATATTGGTGATGAAATTCGTGTAAGAACCGGTCCAGAAATTGAACTCTTTAATGTGAAAAATATTAAACTTAGAGGTAAACACTCCGTTGAAAATATTATGGCAGCCTTACTTTTGGCCCGCGAGTATGGTGCAACTCATGATGCTATTCAAAAAACAATTGATAATTTTGGATCGATTAAACACAGACTTGAGTATGTTCGTAAAGTTGGCGGGGTCCTATTTTACAATGATTCTAAGGCAACAAATGTTCATGCGGTTTTAAGAGCTTTAGATTGTTTTGACGAAAATATTATTCTCATTGCTGGTGGTAAGGATACTAATTTGAATTACGAACCATTGCGCAATATGATTAAACGTAAAGTAAAGAGCTTGATCTTAGTCGGTGAAGCTAAAGAGCGTATTAATAGAGATCTTGGTGATTTTACGGAAACATACTTGATTGGTACATTTGAAGAAGCTGTTCTCATTGCTTATCAAAAATCACGAATCGGAGATATAGTTTTACTTTCGCCGGCTTGTTCAAGCTTTGATATGTTTGACAGTTACGAAGAGAGAGGCGACTATTTTAAAGAGATGGTCAAAAAGTTCAGATAATCTCAAGTTTACTTTAGTTCTGGACTTTTTAAGTTAATAAAATTCCAGAACGGAGTTTTCGTGAAAACAAAATTTTTATCTTCAAGCTTATTTTTGTCTATTTTTGCATTACTAGGTGTAGGTTTAGTTCAAGTTTATAGTTCTAGCTATATTTTTGCAATTGAGTCTTATGGGGATGGCTTATACTTTTTTAAAAGACAATTTGTTTTTACTTTCATAGCTTTGCTGGCTTTGGTTGCAGCAATACAAATACCTTTTGAAAAAATAAGACAGTATGGGTGGGTGCTTTGGATTTTTGCCACTGGTTTATTGCTAGCTACATTTATACCTGGAATCGGCGTGCGCGTCGGTGGAGCTTTAAGATGGTTGCAGCTCCCGTTTGGAATTCGTTTTGAGCCGTCTGAGCTTTTGAAAATAGCATTTAGTTTTTATATCGCAAGCATTGTGTGTAAAAATGAAAACTCATTAAAAAATATTAAATATGGTTGGCTTGGTTTAGCTCTTATTTTTCCATTAGTTGTTTTACTTAAACAACCGGATTTTGGTAGCTTCGCAATTATCACAATTGTAGGGATATCATTTTTATTTGTATTTGGATTATCTCTAAAATATTTAGTTACGGTTGGTTTGGCGGCAGTCCCATTATTTTATTTTTTGGTTTGGAATGTTGCTTATCGGAAAGCGCGAGTTATTGCCTTTTTAGATCCGTGGTCAGATCCAGCTAAAAAAGGATTTCAGGTCATTCAAAGTATGCTATCCATTCACTCTGGTGGATTGACGGGGCAAGGTTTGGGGCAAAGCCAAGGAAAGTTATTCTTTTTACCGGAAGCACACACAGATTTTACAATGGCGATTTTAGGTGAAGAAATGGGTTTTATCGGAATTTGCTTTGTATTAGTTTTGTATGGTTTTGTTGTTTTTCGAGGGTTTCGCATAGCGATTAAGACTGAAGATTTGTTTAAGAAAACGCTGGCCCTGGGTTTAATTTCAACATTTGCATTGTCGGTATTTATTAATATGGGTGTAGTTATGGGGCTGTTGCCAACTAAGGGTTTAACAATGCCATTCTTAAGTTATGGTGGTAGTTCGCTCGTTATGATTTGTTTGATGTTTGGAATTTTACTTAACATCGAAAACTCAGAATATGAACGTAAATAAAATTCTTTTAAAAAGAGTGAGTAAATTAAAATATGTCAGAAAAAATAGTTAAAGTTATCATAGCAGGCGGAGGAACTGGTGGACATATTTACCCGGCTTTATCAATAGCCGAAGCAATTAAAAGCAAAAACTCACGAAGTGAAATATTATTTGTTGGCACTGCTATTGGTTTAGAATCAAAAATAATACCTAAAGCAGGTTATAAATTAGAGTTGATTCAAAGTGGAAAGCTTAATTTTTCGGGACAATTTATTAATAAGTTAAAAACTTTGCTTAAAATACCGATTGGACTTTTCCAATCGGTCTTGATTATACTGCGTTTTAAGCCAGATTATGTTTTAGGTGTTGGCGGTTATGCGTCTGCACCGACTTTGTTGGCAGCAAAAATACTGTGTTGTCGAACGGCAATATGGGAACCAAATGCTCATCCTGGAATGGCGAATCGAATTTTATCTAAATTTACGACTAAAGCCTTTTTAGTTTTTGAAGAAGCTCGCAAATATATTCAGTCGCGAAATACTTTAGTCATGGGAATGCCGTTGCGTAGCGAGATTGAAAACTTTTCTGCTGATGCGCAAAGAAACAAATCTGCATCGAATGCTAAATTTACAATTCTATGCTTTGGTGGTAGCCAAGGAAGTGTTTTTTTAAATGATCAGTTAAGTGATTTTGTTTTAGAAAACCAAGACCTTCATGATAAAATAAATATATTTCATCAAACAGGATCATTTGATTATCAACGCATTTTGAAAAAATATAATGGTGTTTCATGTGTGCAGGTCTTTGAATATATTTACGATATGCCTCAATATTATAAACAAGCAGATTTGCTTTTTTGTCGTGGTGGAGCCAGCACATTAGCCGAAGCAGCTGCTTTTGGGGTCGTGCCGATGGTCGTTCCTTTACCGGCTGCAGATGATCATCAGCAAAGAAACGCTGAAGCTTTGGTTAAAGCAAATGCCGGATTTATGTTTTTACAAAAAGAATTTGATAAAATTAAGTTTAAGCAAATTGTTTTAAAAATGTTGCATGAACCAGAGCTAAGATATCGAATGTCGTCAAACATTGTTCGAATTGCTCCGCGTAAAGCTTCAGTGCGGATTGCAGATAATATACTTCAAGAAATAGTGTGAGGATTATGAAACTAGAAAAAGCAAAATTTCATTTTATAGGTATTGGCGGAATTGGTATGTGCGGTTTAGCTGAATTACTTCATAATAGTGGTGCAGTAGTGTCTGGATCAGATGCTGCGGAAAACGCAAATACGGATCGTCTAAAAACCCTAGGAATTAAAATTTATAAAGGCCATACTGCAGAAAACATTGTCGAGGCCGACGTCGTTGTATACTCAAGCGCCATTCCTTTTACTAATCCAGAGATACGTGAAGCCCGAGCTCGAGCAATACCACTTATTCCAAGGGCTGAAGCGTTAGCTGAAATCATGCGTATTCGTCGTGGTATAGCGGTTGCGGGGACTCATGGTAAGACAACAACGACAAGCATGATTTCTTCTATATTTATAGAAGCTGGTCAAAGCCCAACTATTGTTGTTGGTGGTCGATTTGAAAAAATTAAATCAACTGCAATGCTTGGTAAGGGCGAATGGTTAATAGCTGAAGCTGATGAGTCTGACGGTAGTTTTAATAAACTGTCACCAGAAATAGCTGTCATTACAAACATAGATGCTGATCACATGGATCACTTTAAAACATTTGAAAACTTAAAAAAGGCATTTTTAGATTTTGCATACCGAGTTCCATTTTATGGAGCTGTGATTGTTTGTGGTGATGATCCAATGGTTCGTCAGTTATTTGATGGATTTAATAAAAGAATACTTTTTTACGGTTTTGATGAGAAAAATGATTTCGTTCTTAAGGGTGAAAAAGGTGTATATACATTATACAAGTCGGAAGAGTCGCAAATTAAAAAGCTTGGTTCATTTAGTATACAGGTTCCTGGTATTCATAACGCATTAAATGCAACAGCATCTATTGTGTCGGGTTTGGTTGCAGGAATCGATTTTGAAAAATGTGCTTTAGGTATTCAAAATTTCGAAGGTGTTGATCGTCGATTTCATTTTAAAGGAATGGCTCACGACATACAAGTTTACGATGACTATGGTCATCATCCAACTGAAGTCCGCGCCACATTACAAGCTTTTAAAGAAAAATTTGATAAGCAAAGACTTGTCGTTTATTTTCAGCCCCATAGGTTTTCTCGTACTCAGCATTGTTGGCAAGATTTTAAAACTTGTTTTAATCAAGCTGATTATTTATTTTTAGGCGATATTTATGCCGCCGGAGAATCTGCAATTTCTGGAGTGAGTTCAGCAAAATTAGTTGAAGAACTTCACAGTGTTGGTTTCTCACAAAGCATTCATGCCCCTAAAGAAATGCAGTTAAAGCAAATATTAGACTTCATAAAACCAGGTGATATTTTTTTGACACTTGGTGCTGGTGATGGTTGGAAATTAGGTCTAGATGTCCTTGAAAATATCAAAAAACGTTAATCTAGCAGAATATACATCTTGGCTGGTGGGCGGTGATGCTGAATATTTCTGCTTGCCTGAAACTCTAGAGTATCTAATTCAGGCAGTAAATTTTGCTAAAGAAAATAAATTGCAGACAACTATTTTAGGTAGTGGATCTAACGTGTTAATTTCGGATCATGGTGTTCCTGGTTTGACAATTTGTTTGCGTCGATTTTCGCAACTTCAATCGAGTATTGAAAATAATGTTTTAAGCGTTGAAGCAACTAGTGGTGTCGCTAAATCTGAATTATTAAAACTTTTTTTAAAACATAAAATATCACCGGCTCTTTTTATGGCGGGGCTACCTGGTGATGTCGGTGGCGGTGTTGTCATGAATGCAGGCGTTGCTGAATCTTTTGTGCCACGTGAATTTATGGAGCTTGTTGATTGGATCGAAGTGCTAAAACCAGATTTGCAAATTGTCCGTTATCGAAAACAAGATCTTCAAATTCGTTATCGCCATACAGATGGTTGGCAGCCTGGTATAATTACAAAAGTAGGTATGCACTGGATTATCGATGCTGATATGACGATCCTTGATAAGGTACGCGAAGCTAATAAAGTGCGCTTGTCAAAGCAACCATTAGATATGCCAAGCTGCGGATCTGTTTTTAAAAATCCAGATGGTCATAAAGCTGCGCAACTTATTGATCGTTGTGGTTTAAAAGGTTTTCAAATCGGTGATGCGCAAGTGTCCTTAAAGCATGCTAACTTTATTGTTAATCTTAATAAAGCCAAAGCTATTGATGTGTGGAACGTTATTCAACATGTGCAAAAAACTGTGGAAATTACAACTGGTGTGCGATTAACGACGGAAGTTGTCAGATTAGGTAAGTGGACGTTATAAATGGCAAGACCAGTGAGTGTTCCCATTTTCAAAAAAGTTTTTGGGTTCTAAATCTAATTTCAAAGATCCATTCAAGCAACGATCATATAAAAACTTAGAATAATCGAGTGTTGTTTTTTTAAATGTTGTGAAATCTTTGTCTGTCATTAAAGTATTTTCTTTTAAAAATAGTTCTAATTTTCGATCTTTTTGATTAAGTTCAAGGGCTAATTTTAGAAGAGCTTTATACGTTGTTTCTTTCATATGTGCTAATTCTAAACTTATTTTCGATTTTACATTGATATTTGTACGAGCAATATCATCTTCAGATGCTAATCCACAGTCATTATCTTTAAGGACTAGGCGTTTGATTTGCCAAAGATCAACTTGTAGATTTTGATCTAAAATCTCTTTTTGTTCTTTTTTGGATACCTTTTTTAAAGGCAATACATTAGCTCTGTAAGTATCAATTTCATAAGCTATATTGTTGTATCGATCTTCTTGTTTTAAGATGGTGTCGAGTATAATCATATCGGAAAAATCAGCTAATTCATAAAGTTTCTGTAAATTACTTTGAGAATATTCTTGAGAGATGATTTTGTTGATTGGTTGCTGTTCAATGAGCATTTGGTATAAGCTAGTTTTTTTAAATTCTGATGCTCTTAGCATTTGATCGCCCTGAGCATGATGTGCATATTCTGCCCAATATCTTTCACTAGTCGGATTTGATACTAAAGCGCCAAATGAAAATCGAGCGTCCGAAGTCATTAAATACTTATTTCGTTTTGAATTTGTATCATTGAGTGCTTTGACAAGAGTTGGCCATGTTAAATGAATTATCGATTTCGGCTTTGTATTTAAAAAACGAATTGTATCGTTCGCTTTTTGATTTAAATAATGTTTGGGAGCTGTTCGCAGAACTGCGACAGGAACATTGCCAATATCCCCAAGAAATCTAGATATGTGATAATATGCCAATATCGACGGAGTATAGCTGCATGTAATTGTTTGCTTTAATTTCGCAATTTTTTTAGTTTCAAGTTGTGTGGCTTGCGAATGAATATAACATTCATTTTTTTCAAAGCTTTTGCGATCCATTTGTTGATTAAAATTAAAAATATCAAAACTTGGATTAGTGTTCACTATTTTTCCACAAACGCCAAAATTTGAAGACATATTTTCCAAGTCAATATCACAAAGGGATGACTCAATTTTTAAATCTTTATCAGAATAAAACTTATGATCATATTTTTCGGGTATAATACACCAATCACCGGATGCGAAAACTTTCTTATCTTTGAATGCTAAGCGTGCTAAATCGAGATGATACGTCTTCAAGTACTGGGCTTGGGACACGTGAGTTAAAAAAGTTAACATAACAACAGAAAGCGATTTAAGCATATTTTGTAAAAACAAGCATTTCAAATGCCATTTATTTAGCAGTTTGAAAGTAACATCTTCGTCTTAGCTTGCATTTTGTTGTCGAACATTTTGACATGAGGACATAATCTGACTTTTTTAAAACGCTCTGATCAGCTTTTTAGCTCTGTAATGAAATATGAAGTTTTAAAGATACGTTAATCTGGCTTCATAATTGAATTATCATTTTAAAGTTTAAACAAGACGAATGAGGTTTTAAATGCATAAGTTGAGTTCGATGAGTCTTATTGCTTTTATTTTAATTTTAACGGAAGTATCTCTGGCAATTTGTAAAATACCAGATGATTTAGAGAAACCAATCAATCCTACTCAACGTATGGAGTGTCTTAAAAACTCTTATTTTCTTCAGCCAGAACAATCTAATGTCGATCTCGGTTTGGCAGTGCGCGGGCCTGAATTGAAGGGTGAATTAACTTTTGATTACCAGGAACAAGTGTATTGTCGTTATTTTTATCGCTATCAAAACGGCTCTAGTAACAAATTTCGTTGCTATCGTACAAATGAAAAAAATCAATTGATGAATGATAAAGGTGAAGTTGTTTCACAAGCTGTTTCTGTGGGAACTTTTAATTCAGACCAAGAAGATGTTTTATTCGATGCTCAAGGTAAAGCAATTTTGACGACTAAGGGCAAACAAATGAAGGCTGATGTTCTTAAAGTTCGTTTTCAAGATGGTTCAAAAAGACATCGTGAAAATTACTCAAGCACTGTTGCCAGTCGCATAGCTTGGATTATGGGGTTTCCAACAGAAAATTATTATTCGGTAAAAAACGTGTATTGTTTTGGTTGCGAAAAAAACCCTTGGAATAATGGGTTAAAACCACAACTTATTTACAATCCTCAAGTGGCAAATAATTTTCTTTATGCTTCAATTGAAAGAAAGCATGAAGCTAAACGCGTTATTAAAGCCTATGTTCCACAAAATAAAAAATTTGAGACAGCGCCGTGGAAATGGGAAGAGTATATGCAATATTGGGCTCAGCTTACATATGAACAAAAAATTGGAATTCAAGTTTTGGGTATTTTCGCTAATTTTTTACAAACTGTAGAAAATCGTGGTTCTCAGCATGTTTTGTTGTGCGAAAAAGAGTATTACAATAAAGAAAGTAATACATGTGTTAAAACACTCGCAGGAACTCATGATATTGGTTCTGCTTTTGGTAATCGAGATATAAAGTGGTTAGACCAGCAGACGAAAAATCATCCACGCGCAGATTTCGATTCTTATAATGATGTTAAAATATTTAAGCCTGGCACTTGCGATTTGGTATCTGTTCCTGGCGGGCCTAAAGGTAGATTGACGACAATTAGTGAAGAGGCCCGTATCGAGTTTGTGCGTCGATCAAATGTTCTGAATTATTCTATGATTAAAGAAATACTCAGGTCTGCCTATTTTCAATACGCTGATTTAATTAAGCGGGAACAGATAAAACAAAAAGAAAAAATTATCGATGAGCAGAGTTTAAATGAAAGAATGTTAGATTTGTGGACTACAGCTATTCAAGCTAAGCTTGATGTTATTCGCAATGCTAGGTGTTCACAGTAATTTGTTTTCGCAACAGAAGTATAATCGTATTGTAATCGTTCTGAAACAACGAGTATAGATTCAACAAGTCTCAAATTGAGAAATTTTAATCAGGCTTTGTTTTTCATTTCAAACTGCGAAACATAATTCTTGTTAGGGATGTATTAATTTAGTTATTAGTTTTTAAAGTCCTCATCTTTGGTCTAGGTTTCTCCGATAAATGTGTAAGTTGAATATCAATCAAGGTCGCGCCAAAGCGACTTTGAGAAATCAAAGGAGAAATACTCATGAAATCTAACTACACGTTCAAACATCTCGATTATTCTGAATCACTGGTTAACTACACAAATCAGAAGCTTGATGAAATCGGGAAGTTCTTACTTAAAGAAGGACGTTGTAATGTTTATTATTGGAAAGATCACCATAATTTTTATTGTGAAATTTCAATTAATTCTAAACAAAAATTTTTTAAAGCTCACTCAGAAGCAACTGATATTTATGTAGCTGTAGATATGGTTGTGGATAAATTAGAGCGTCAATTTTTAAAAGTAAAAGAGATTTATATGGATCATAAAAAGTATGATTTATCAAAAGAGGGGCGTTTTAAACAAGTTAATGAACAGTTTGAATATCAACCAAGAGGGCGCAAGGCGGCTTAAACTTTGGTTTATATTTTTCGATAATTAAAAGGCCCACGTAGATTTATGTGGGCCTTTTTTTATTGTTATTTTTTAAAGGTGCACGTCAGCTCAAGCTCGCTTCCTGCTCCAACTGATTTAAAAGTAGCAACAAGATTGCCAGTTAAGGTTTTATCTAATTTTACTGTGATTTCACTATCAGAAAAATCTTGTTTGATGACCAATGCTTGGTTGTGATCGATATTGGCTGTGAACTCCGGATCTTCTCCAAGCTCCTCTGCGTCAAAAATTAAGTGCTGCGAAGATTCAACTATGCTGCCAATTTGCATAGAAACTTCAGGTTCATCAATGTTCGTATTTAGGTTTATTCGACATTCTTTGTAAGGAATTTTCTGTACTTTGTTGTCAATTTTAGACTCAATGATGGTCCCTGTGAATTGGCCAGGCGTTAGATTGGTGTTTAATAGAAATAATAATCCAGCAGTTGTTATAGTCCCCATATGGTCCTCTTTTGTTTTACAATATGCTAATATCCTACGCATATGTTTTTGGCTAGTTCGATAAATGGTTTTTGAATAATTGTTATCACTGTCAAAAGCTTAAACATTGCCTGAATCTTAAAAATGAAGTAGTTTTCAAAGGCTAACCTTAAACCCTTAAAACGAGGATAAAAAATTGAAAAACTATATTTTTACGAGTGAATCTGTTTCTGAAGGTCATCCGGATAAAATGGCCGATCAAATTTCTGATTCGGTTTTAGATGCTATTTTGGCTCAAGATCCAAAAGGTCGCGTGGCTTGTGAAACTCTTTTAACAACTGGTTTGATCGTTGTAGCCGGTGAAATCACAACTTCTGCTAAAGTTAATTTCTCTGAAATCGCACGTGAAACTGTTAAAAAAATTGGTTACGATCACTCTGATAAGGGTTTTGATTATAAAACCTGTGGCGTATTAGTTTCTTTAGGACAGCAATCTCCTGATATCGCTCAAGGTGTTAAAGATACTGGTTCTGATGAGCAAGGTGCTGGTGACCAAGGTTTAATGTTTGGTTACGCGACGAACGAAACATCTGAATATATGCCATTGTCATTATCATTATCGCATAAGCTTGTTTATGACTTAGCAACTTTAAGAAAAGCAAACAAAGTGAACTGGTTGCGCCCAGACGCAAAATCACAAGTTTCTATTCAGTATGAAAATGGCGTGGCTCAACGTATTGATACAATCGTGTTATCAACACAACATGCTGATTCAGTTTCTAATGCTGAAATTAAATCATTCATCATGGATGAATTAATCAAAAAATCAATTCCTACAAAATGGATTGATAACAATACAAAATTTCATATTAATCCAACTGGTCGTTTCGTGACTGGTGGTCCGATGGGTGATGCCGGTTTGACTGGTCGTAAAATTATAGTTGATACTTACGGCGGACATGGCGCTCACGGTGGTGGAGCGTTCTCTGGTAAGGATCCTACTAAAGTTGACCGCTCTGCTGCTTATGCTGCAAGACATGTAGCTAAGAATATCGTAGCTGCAGGCTTAGCAGATAAATGTTTAGTTCAAATTGCTTATGCGATTGGTGTGGCTGAGCCTGTTTCTATTTCAATTAATGATTACGGCACTTCAAAAGTTGGCTCTGAAAAATTAGTTGCAGCAGTTAAAAAAGTTTGGGATTTAAGACCGGCTCGTATTGTTAAAGAATTTGATTTATTAAAACCAATCTATGCTCAAACTGCAGCTTATGGTCACTTTGGTCGCGAAGAAAACCTAGATAAAGGTTTCTTTAGCTGGGAAAAAGTAAACAAAGTTGAGCAATTAAAAGAAGCTGTAAAATAGTATTTTTTTGAATTCATAAACAGGCGAGGTTAGCTTGAGTACAGATCCTAAATATATCCGAAACTTTTCGATTATTGCCCATATCGATCATGGTAAATCGACTTTGGCGGATGCTTTATTATCTTATACAGGTGCTTTGTCTGATCGTGAAAAAAAAGATCAGTTTTTAGATAATATGGAGCTTGAGCGTGAACGTGGTATCACGATCAAGGCTCAAACAGTTTGCTTAAAATACAAATCACAAAAAGATGGACAAGTTTATCAAATTAATTTGATTGATACTCCGGGGCACGTGGATTTTTCTTATGAAGTTTCGCGTTCTCTTGCTGCCTGTGAAGGCGCTATCCTAGTTGTCGATGCTGCTCAAGGTGTTGAAGCGCAGACTTTAGCTAACGTTTACTTAGCCCTTGAAAATAATCTCGAAATTATTCCTGTGTTAAATAAAGTTGATTTGCCGACCGCTGATCCAGAAGGTGTTCGTAAACAAATTGAAGACACTGTTGGACTTGATTGCTCTGGTATTGTTCACGCCTCTGCGAAAGAAAAAATCGGTATAGCTGATATCTTAGAAGCTATTATCGAAAAAGTTCCTCCTCCGACAGCGGATCGTACTAAAATTCCGCGCGCTTTGATTTTTGACTCATGGTTTGATGCTTATCAGGGTGTTGTTGTTCTTGTTCGTTTAATGGATGGGCAAATTCGTAAAGGTGATCGTATTAAATTTATGGCTACTGATCGTGACTATGAAGTTTTGCGTTTAGGTAAGTACACTCCATTTCCTGATATGGTTGAAACCCTTGAAGCCGGTGAAGTTGGTTTTATCATTTGTGGTATCAAAGACATACGCGATGTAAAAGTTGGTGACACTGTCACGTCTGCTAAGACACCATCAACAGAGCCATTGCCAGGTTTTCAAAAAATTAAACCGATGGTTTTTGCTGGTATTTTTCCGGTTGTGGCGAGTGAGTACCAAAATTTAAAAGATGCTTTAGATAAGCTTTGTTTAAATGATTCATCATTAACTTTTGAAGTTGAAAAATCTTTAGCATTGGGCTTTGGTTATCGTTGCGGTTTCTTAGGCTTATTGCATATGGAAATCGTCCAAGAGCGTTTAGAGCGTGAATTTAATTTAAATTTGATTACAACAGCTCCGACAGTTGTTTACCGTATCACGAAACACGACGGTACAGTTTTGATGTTAGAAAATCCGTCTGGTATGCCCGATGAGACTCAAATCGCAAAAATGGAAGAACCTTACGTCAAAGTCACTTTACATACTCCAAAAGATTATATAGGCGCTTTGCTAAAACTTTGCGAAGACAAGCGCGGTATCCAGATTAAAATGGATTACGTTACTGAAAGTAAAGTGATCATTGAATATAAACTACCTATGAATGAAATGGTGATGGATTTTTATGATCGATTAAAGTCGATTACCAAAGGTTATGCTTCATTAGAATATGAATTTCTTGATTTCGAAGAAGCAGATCTCGTTAAAATGGATGTCTTAATTAACTCTGAGCCAGTCGATGCTTTGTCGTTAATAATACATCGATCAAAAGCGCAAACACGTGGCCGTTCTCTAGTTGAAAAAATGCGTGAGTTAATTCCTCGTCAACAATACCAAGTTGCGATTCAAGCTGCTATAGGTGCCAAGATTGTGGCTCGTGAAACTTTAAGTGCTATTCGTAAAGACGTGACGGCAAAATGTTATGGTGGCGACATTTCACGTAAACGGAAGCTTTTAGAGCGTCAAAAAGAGGG
This sequence comes from Pseudobdellovibrio sp., assembly GCA_046293015.1. GTDB lineage: Bacteria > Bdellovibrionota > Bdellovibrionia > Bdellovibrionales > Bdellovibrionaceae > Pseudobdellovibrio. The sequence goes on along the minus strand of JBKBPU010000004.1, from coordinate 216,445 downwards.
TAAAAAGCGTATGAAGCAGATCGGTTCAGTTGATGTGCCTCAGGAAGCCTTCTTAGCCATTTTAAAAGTTGAAGATTAAGATAATCGGGAACCTTTTTGTGAGTTGTGCGTATAACTTTATAGAAAAGGTTTGGTGATAGGTTTTGGATACGACTTTAATTAATAATCAATTCGAAACAAGTTTAGATATTGAGCAATTGAGAATTGATTATAATGCATTTGAATCATTAGTTCAAAAATATCAAAAACCTGTTTTTGCTTTTTTAATTGGAATGCGCATTCCTTACGCGCAGGTCGAGGATTTAGCTCAAGACATATTTATCACTGTTTACGAAAATTTAGATCAATATCGGCCAGAGAAGTCACAGTTGATCACTTGGATTTTCACAATAGCTCGGAATAAAGCCGTTAGTTACTTTAGGCGTAAAAAAATTAAGAATTTTTTTGGTTTTTCTAATGAAGGATTAAGCTCATCAGTTGAGTCAGATTTAACTCAAGGAATTCAACAAAAAGAAAATCAGGCCATAGTCACAAAAGCACTACAGAAACTCACTTTGCAATATCGAACTGTTTGTACGCTTTATTTTTTTAACAATTTAAGTCTTGAGGAAATAGCGATTATAGAAAAATGCAGCTTAGGCACAGTTAAATCAAGACTATTTCGTGGCAAAGATAATCTAAAAAAGATAATACAGGAGCTTGGTTATGAATCGGCTATTTGATGAAAATGATCGTGATATTTTGCTTTTACGTGAAAAAGCGCAAAACGAGCTTGTACAACTAGGCATAGATCGTCCTTTTTTCTCGAAAAAAGTTTTAAATCAATTAAATAGAAATAACGTCAACATAGTACAGTCGCTATTTCAAAAAATAGGTGGAGCGGCGACTTTGATGCTGTTTGTTGTATTTTTTTTGTTTCCGACTTTTACTCACGCTAATGACCGAATTGCTGTTGTCTTTTTGGCCATTTAGTAGAATCATAACTAATTGAAAAGAGAGTCTATATGAACATTTTTAATCGTAACAAGAGCCCAGATTCTGAAAAACAATCTTCTCAATCTAAATATTATGGTTTTGATGTGACCAAAAAGCTTTTTTGGACCGAAGGTTATGGTTCGATGGCTTTGGCTGTGTTGGCAGCATTGACTATTCGTTGGTTGTTGCTTGAGGCTTATGTCATTCCATCAGGATCAATGCTTCCAACTCTTTTGATTAATGATCATATTTTTGTAAATAAAATAACTTACGGTGTGCGCGTACCGTTTAGTGAAAACTGGTTAGTTAAATTTCGAGAACCAGATCGTGGAGAGATTGTTGTATTTAAATATCCAGTCGATCCGGGCACATTTTTTATTAAAAGAATTGTTGGTATTCCTGGTGATAAAATTAAGTTCGATAACGGATCTCTTTATTTAAACGATGTTTTGCAGGAAAAAATTGTACCGCAAAATAATTGGAATTTTGATTGGCTAAGAGATGATGATTTTAATACTCGCGATGGTCTCTACAGAGATTCGAAATCAAACTACAGTCATTTTACAGAAAAGCTCTTTAATTCGAAAAAAGAAGTTATTGAACATTCTATTTTGATGCCTAAATCACAAATTGTGGGTTTTCCTGGTGATGGTGAGTGGGTAGTGCCTGAAGATCATTTATTTGTTATGGGAGATAACAGATATAACTCTCATGATTCGCGTTTTTGGGGATTTATGCCTAAGAAAAACATTTTAGGACGCGCAAGCTTTGTATGGCTAAGTTGCGAAGAAATGATTCCATTTATTCCAGTTATTTGTAATCCGCTGACAATTCGATTTGGGCGATTTTTCCATAACGTTAGTCATTAAAAATAGGGCATGTTCTAGTGGGAATCATTAAGAAAAAGTTAGGGAAACAGGGACGCTGGCCTCAAACATTGTTTTTGTTTTTTCTTCCTCTCACTATTTTTTTTTCAATACGTTGGTTGTTGATTGAGCCCTTTGTAATTCCTTCTGAAAGCATGGTGCCCAATCTTTTTGTTCATGATCATATTCTTGTGCAAAAAAACTCATATGGTATTAAACCATTTTGGGGTGATGGTTGGTTTTGGCAATGGCGAAAACCTAAACGAGGTGATGTTGTTGTCTTTCGTTTTCCGGAAAATCGTGAAGTTTTTTATATCAAAAGACTTATTGGTTTACCTGGTGATCAAATTGAAACTCATGGTATGGATCTAAAAATTAATGGCTCATTAATTGATTTGAAAGAGATTGAAAACCCGTTTGATGAAATTTCAATTCGTTTGGATGAGCAACCTGAAGCTACTTATTTTCAAGAAAATATATTAGGCCTAAAACATTTTGTAAGATTCGAAAGTGAAAAAAGTTTTGGAGATGAAAGAAAGATTTTCATAGTTCCAGAAAATAGTTATTTTGTGATGGGTGATAATCGATACAATTCACATGACTCTAGATTTTGGGGTTTTGTTGATAATAAGTATTTGGTTGGTCAAGCTCTATTAATTTGGCTGAGTTGTGATGAAATGCTTGAGTCCACGCCATTTGTTTGTGATCCTAAAACGATTCGATTTGAAAGGTTATTAAAAGCGATTAACTAATGTCACACAAAAACACACCTACTTTACTTTGGATCTTGGGCGCTATTGTACTTGCAATAACTGTAAGAGTGCTATTTTTAGGAGTTTTTAAAGTTCCAACTGTAACGATGACTCCGACATTAGTTGAAGGCGATATCATTTTAGCTAACAAATTGGCTTATCAATATCAAAACAAAAAACCTGAATATGGTGATGTCGTTGTTTTTTCGCGACCTCAAAAAATGGGACAATACTTTATCAAACGTGTAGTGGCTTTGCCTGGCGATACGATTGCAATTAAAAATGGTGTTTTATATTTAAATAAAAAACCATGTATTTACGAAAAAATTAAAGATCTCGAGAACTTTGTGGTTATGGAAGAGCTTTGTAATCAATCAATTCGAAGGGTTTTGCTGGCTACATCTGGCGAATTAAAGTCAAAGGATTTGGCTGAGATAACGGTAGGATCTGACGAATACTATGTGTTAGGAGATAATCGCGACACGAGCGATGACTCTAGAGATTGGGGACCTATAAAGTTTGATCAAGTTGCAAGCAAAGCAACATATGTATGGATTTCTGTTGGATCAACGCAAGACTCCATTTCTCAAGAAAAAGGCTTTAGATTCAGTCGCTTTTTGACAAAGATAAAATAATTTTCTAGCCTAGAGCTCAATGTCTACGAGCTTCTCTGATCAAAATTATAACCGCTCTGTCATTGGCCGATCACTCATCGATCTTAATCACTTATCATCTGCTAAAATTTATGAACTTTTCAACCACAGTTTAAATCTTAAAAAAGAATATGAACAAAATAATTGGTCTAAGCAAGTTCAAGTAAAGGGTTTGGCCGCGCTTTTGTTTTTCGAGCCAAGCACGCGGACGCGCTTTAGCTTTGAATCAGCGTGTGTTAGGTCAGGTGTACATCCACTCATATTAGATGGTGGGCAAGGTACTAGTTTAGAAAAAGGCGAAACACTCGAAGATACCGTTTCTAATATTGAGGCTATGAAGCCTCTTTTTTTTGTCATAAGAGCGCCTGACGATTTTCCGTTTTCTGATCTTTGTAATAATTTAGCAGTTCCAATGATTAACGCCGGGTGGGGGATGAAAGGTCATCCAACACAAGCCTTGTTAGACATGTTAACGGTCTATGAAAAATTCGAAACTGTTGAAAATAAAAACGTACTCTTTATTGGTGATATAAAACATTCTCGTGTAGTGAGTTCGCATTTGCAATTGGCTGAAAAGCTAAATTATCATATTGGTTACTGTTGTCCTGATAGTTTTATGCCGCAGCAAGCTTCGCTGATGAATCCGCGACTACATCTTTTTAATAAACTTGAGCAAGCCCTGCAGTGGGCTGATGCTGCGGTCGCTTTACGAGTTCAAAAAGAGCGTCATTTTGGTGAAAAGCTTAATTTACAAGGGTACATAGATCAGTATGCTTTGACTGAAAAATCTATAAAAGCTTTAAAGCCGAGTGCTTTAATTATGCATCCCGGACCAATTAATTATGGCGTCGAAATGGATCAAAGGGTTACGAATGATTCTCGCGCAGTTATTTTAAAATTAGTGCAAAATGGTACCTTTTTACGTCAGGCAGTTATTCAAAACATTCTCAACGCAGGAGTTTTCCTATGATCAACAATGCAATGAAAACTTTTTTAGTTCTCGAGGATGGTTCTATTTTTAGAGGAGAATCTTTACTGTCGCAAAAAAATTTTCCAGAAAAAGCTGGCGAAGTTGTTTTTAATACATCTCATTCTGGTTATGAAGAGATAGCAACTGACCCATCTTACATGAATCAGATTGTTGTGATGACTGCGCCTATGCAAGGTAACTACGGCATTGATGATTTAGTTTGGGAGTCTCGTCAAATCTGGATAAACGGATTTGTTTGTGTGCAAATACAAAACAGTAAAAATTATCATGCTTGGGTTGATCGTTTAGTTCAAAATAATGTTCCCATTATGACAGAAGTAGACACTCGTAAGCTTGTGCTTCAATTGCGAAATCAGGGCACTCCATGGGGCGCCATTGTGCAAGCTGCGGATGAACAACAAGCGCTCTTGAAAGCAAAAAAAGTTATAGATGAAGCTCGCCAAGGTGAATCTGATTGGGTTTGGTTATCATCTCGAAAAGAGATTCAAGATATTGCTGGTGATCTCAAACAAGGACCACGCATAGCCATTTTAGACTTTGGCTGTAAAGAAAACATCATTCGCGAGCTTAAGCAGAGATCTAGTCAATTACGCATATTTTCTTCGCGTTCAACAGCTGAGCAAATTGAACAATTTAAACCAGATGGGTTAATGTTAACAAATGGGCCTGGGGATCCTGCAGCTGTGCAAATAGCACCGCAAACAATACAAAAGTTTTTAGGAAAAATTCCTATTTTTGGTATTTGTATGGGACATCAAGTTCTTTCGATTGCATTAGGTGCTAAAACCTACAAATTAAAATTTGGTCATCGTGGTGCTAATCATCCTATAGACGACAGGCTTTTAAACAAAATATATATGTCGAGTCAAAATCATGGTTATGCCGTAGACGAGAAAACGCTTCCAGATCATGTCAAGGTCACGCATACTAATTTAAACGATCAAACTGTTGCAGGCTTTTTTTCTGAAAAGTTGAATTGCTTAGGAATTCAATATCATCCTGAAAGTCACCCGGGACCGCATGATGCTGTCGCTCTTTTTGATTTTTTTACGACAAAAATGATTAAAATAAAAAAGGATAGTTCTGTACATGATAACAGTCGAACAATTTGAAAATTCATATCACAAACTACTTACTCATTTTGGTACGGCTCAGTTCAAAGAAGAGCTTAATACGGCTCGTAAAGAATTTTTCGAAAATGCTGGAACTCTTGATGAAAACAAACCGAATTATACTCTTCGTATGAATCAGTTTTATGATTGGTATTTTTTAACACGTCCAATGCGTGGTTATATGCAAACTCCTTTGAATGTGTGCGATATGCAAAGAGAATTGCGTCTTACTCCAGAAGATTTGAACACAATTGAGATATTGAAAACGACTATGAATCATTCGCTTTTCGAGCTTATAAAAGTCAAAGGTGATGAGCTAACACTTAAAGATTTGTTCAAAGATAAAAAAGTAATTGTTAAATCAAGTCAGCATATTTTTGATTTTGACGAGAAAGAATTTTTTGAAGCTCGATTGATTGAGATCAGTGGCCAAAAACACTTTTTAAAAGGTTTTTGTTTTCATCCTGAATCAGCTCAAAAGTTTATTTTAAGCGAAGTTAAAGTTTATCAAAAAAATCCTGATTTAAATCCATCTGATTTTATGGTTCGTTTAAATAAAATGCGTTATAAGTTTGAACAGTACAGACATGTTAAGCCAGAAATGATTTATACAAACGAAAACAAACTGGGGTTATAAATTTTAAGGAGTAAAAAATGCCAAGACTTGCTCAATATAAAAAGGTTCTCATTATTGGTAGTGGGCCTATTCAAATCGGACAAGCTTGTGAATTTGATTACTCTGGTACACAAGCGTGCAAAGCTTTAATGTCTGAAGGGCTAGAGGTTATTCTAGTTAACTCTAATCCTGCAACGATAATGACGGATCCTGATATAGCGACACGTACATATGTAGAACCGCTTAAAACTGAATACTTAGAAAAGATTATTGAAAAAGAAAAACCCGATGCCGTTATACCAACTCTTGGTGGACAAACGGCGCTTAACCTTGCGTTGGATTTAGATAAAAAAGGTATTCTTAAAAAGCATAATGTAAAAATGTTAGGTGCTACGCCAACAGTCATAGAAGCTGCTGAGGACCGTGAAAAATTTAGAGCAATTTTAGATGAAATTGGTGCCAAATATCCACAATCCGAGATGGTTAAAAGTTTCGAACAAGGTTTAAGAGCGGCCGATATCCTTGGTTATCCGCTAATTCTTCGTCCCAATTATACTTTAGGTGGAGGCGGTGGAGGCGTTGCTTACTCTCCTGAAGAGTATAAACAAATGTTAGCTCAAGCTTTACATGAAAGTCCGACCTCAGAGGTTCTTGTTGAAGAAAGTATTCTAGGGTGGAAGGAATTCGAGCTAGAAGTCATGCGTGATTCTTCTGGAACATTTGTCGTTGTCTGCTCGATTGAAAACTTTGATCCATGCGGAGTACACACAGGTGATTCAATTACAGTTGCTCCTCAGCAGACACTTTCCGATCGAGAATATCAGGCCATGCGTGATGAAGCATGCAAAATAATTAATAAAGTCGGAATTCAAACAGGTGGTGCGAATATACAGTTCGCTGTTAATCCAAAAAATGGTGAACGAGTAGTTATTGAAATGAATCCAAGAGTATCTAGATCGTCTGCGCTTGCTAGTAAGGCAACTGGTTTTCCAATTGCCAAAATTGCTGCACTGCTTGCGATTGGATATCAACTTCATGAACTTAAAAATGATATCACTCAAGTTACTCCGACATGCTTTGAGCCTGCTTTAGATTATGTTGTCACTAAAATCCCACGTTTTGCGTTTGAGAAATTCCAGGGTTCGAAAGATTTACTTACGACACAAATGAAAAGTGTTGGTGAAGTCATGGCTATTGGCCGTACTTTTCAGGAATCGCTCATGAAAGCATTAGCTTCGTTAGAAGGCTCAACAGAGGCTATTCCTGAAGTTGAATTCGATCTCGAAAAAGTATCTTATCCGAATAGTCAACGAATCTGGCATATTTTCCAGGCTTTTCGTCATGGTATTAGTTTGTCAATGATACATGAATTGACGCAGATTACACCTTGGTTTTTAGAACAAATTGAAACGATTATACAATTTGAAAAACAATTTAAAAAAGATGAATTAACAACAGAAATTTTATTTAAAGCAAAAAAATTTGGTTTCACTGATTCTCGCTTAGCTAAGTTAAAAGATTTTTCAACTCATAATATTAGAAATTTACGTCACAAATTAGGAATTCGTCCGGTTTATTTTCAAGTTGATACGTGTGCAGGAGAATTTAAATCAGAAACTCCTTATTTCTATTCGACTTATTGGAGTCAATTTCAGTGTGATATTAAGTTTTCTAATCCTGTAGTTGCAGTTATTGGCAGCGGTCCTAATCGCATCGGTCAAGGTATTGAGTTTGACTATTCGTGTGTTCGTGGTGTTAAAGCTTTGCAAAAAGAAAAATATCAAGTAGCAATGATTAACTCTAATCCTGAGACGGTATCAACGGATTATGATACTTCAGATATACTTTTTTTTGAACCCTTAACACATGAGCATTTAGCCGAAATTTTTCATTTAATTCATCCAGTTGGTTTCATTGCTCAGTTGGGTGGTCAGACTCCGATTAACTTAGCAAAGTCGTTGTCAGATGATGGCTTTAAATTATTGGGTTCTTCACTGAATGCAATTGATCTGGCGGAAGATCGTAAAAAATTTGCAGAAGTATGTCGTGAGCTTAATTTTTCAATTCCACTATCAACTATGGTGGGGAATTTATCTGAGGCTTTACATCGAGAATCCGAGATTGGATATCCGATGATATGTCGTCCAAGCTATGTGTTGGGCGGGCGCCGAATGGAAGTTATTGAAAATCGTAATGAGTTAGAATCATATTTTGAACGTCACAAAGATTTCATTAGCTCAAAAAACCCTTGCCTCATGGACCAATTCTTATCTGGTGCTCTTGAAGTTGATGTCGATATCGTTCGTGGTCCGAATTGGCAAGTGTGTGGTGGAGTGATCGAACATATCGAAGCAGCTGGTGTGCATTCTGGCGACAGTATGGGTGTTGTTCCGCCACAACGACTTAAATCCGAAACTCTTGCAAATATTGAAAGAATGAGCGCTCATTTAGCTGATCGATTAAATATATTAGGACATTTGAATTTACAACTAGCTATAAAAGATGATGAAGTGTTTGTACTCGAGGCCAATCCGCGAAGTTCAAGATCGGTACCATTTTTGGCTAAGGCTACAGGCATACCTTTAGTTGATTTAGGGGTTAAAGCGCAAATGGGTATTGAGGTAACTTCGGCTGAATTGACTCAATACAATTGGAAATCGATCAAAGAGGTTTGTGTAAAAGGTGTCGTTTTCCCGTTTAAGAAATTCCCTGAAAGCGATTCGATTCTTGGGCCAGAGATGAAATCAACTGGAGAGTCGATGGGTCGTGCTGCGACTTACTCAGAAGCATTAGTCAAAGCATTTGTTTCAAGCCATCTTGCTTTACCACAGTCTGGAGAGGTTTTTCTTTCTTTAAGAGATAAAGACAAAGTTCCAATGATTCCACTTTTAAAATCTTTGGGTGAAATGGGATTTAAATTTTCTGGTACGCGTGGTACAGCAGAGTTTTTAAAAGACCAAGGTCTTGACTGCTTATCTTTAAATAAAGTGCATGAAGGGCGACCGCATTGTGTTGATCGCATTAGATCTGGTCAAGTTAATTTTGTTATTAATACGACTGCAGGTCGGCACGCGATCGAAGCAAGTTTTGCTATTCGTCGCGCTTGTATCGATTACTCTCTACCGTGTTTAACTGAAAGTGATGCAGCTGAAGCTTTTGTCCTAGCCCTGGAAAAAGCAAAAACTGGACGATTTGAAGTAGGTCATTTAAACTTTTAGAATGATTTTAAATAAAATTAAAAATAGATTTTTTAGTAATAATTTAGGATTTTCAATATTAGAGACTTTAGTTGGAATAGGGCTTTTGTCTATTTTAGCTGCCGGAGTCGCAAGTTTATTTATTCAGTCCAAAGTTAAAACAGCAAGTTTGTTAAGTGATGCGGATACTCGTAATATATTTGATAAAATTCGATTAACTTTGAATGATCGTGCGGCTTGTTCGACGACGTTTAAAACTGTAGGTAATGTTTTACCTGATATCAATATGTCCACTGCAAGTTCGTCAACGGTTAAAACTGTTAATAACATTTTAGCGGCGAACGGAGCTCCCTTATACGAAACTGGTCGTAATTATGGAAACGACAATATAAGACTTCAGTCTATGCAAGTTGATCTTTGGCTTGGAAAAACAGCAGCACCTGATTCTATTGGTCAATTTAGATTAAAAATAGATCTAGAAAAATTAGATCGAAATAGTGTTGGGTCATCGACTAAAACATTTTATATGCTTTTAGGTGCTAAAGTAAGTGCTACTAATAACGTTATTGATTGTTATTCATATTTAGATGATGAGTATTTACTTCGCAATGGAAGTAATATCATGACAGGCCAGCTTGTTGTATCTTCGACAGCACTGGGTATAAATGTCAGTAATGGATGGGCTCAGGCAAATTATTTTTTATCAATGTCTGACAGGAGGCTTAAGCACAATATTACAAATATTCCAAATCATGATAAAATAATACAGCAGGTCAGAGGTGTTCAATTTAATTGGAACATAGATCGAACTCAGGATTTTGGATTTGTTGCGCAAGATCTTGAAAAAGTTGTACCTCATGCAGTTAAAGACAATGCAGAGACAGGTTTTAAATCAGTAAATTATTCTACCTTATTGCCAGCATTGGTAGAAAAATACAAATTACTTATTCAAGAAAGTAAAACTAACCAGATAGAAATCGAATTGCTTTTAAAAAAGACTCGTCAATCTACTCAAGACACTTTAACCCAGTGACGTCCATTAACAGATATTCTTTTATCGGATGTGCCGAACTCTGATTTGGTTTCTTTGCGTTTATAAATAGCGATCATTCTTTCTGGATAAAAAAGTTTTTCTATTATTGACATTTTCGTTAAGTTTCCTTGCTGGTCATTAGTGAGAGCAGTTCCAGGTTCATATTCTTGATCGACAAATGCTAAAGTCCATCCTGCTACGGCAATGGGAACTTCATTTTTAGTATCTGAATTTCCTGAACCAACACCAAACCCAAAAGTATCCGAAGCAATGCCAATGACAGATTTTTGACACTTTTGGGTACATATTTTTGCACCGGATAAAGTATCAAAATAGCATTTGCCATATACAAGTTGATCATCAAGTTTCTGAAAATCAGCAATGTCATTCCAAACAGCATTCCACACTTTTATAGCCTGAAATTCGCCTGTAATAGTGTTTGTGTTATCGTTAATAATAACGACACTTGTACCAGTTGCAGATAGCGTAGCCGTGCCTGAGCCATCAATACTTGCTTGTGCTAATGTTGGAGCTCCGCTGCTAGCAACACCAATTGACAATCGTCCGTTTCTGAATTCTGAAATATTTGGCATATCAGATCTCCTAATCTACTTATAATTTTTTGAATCGATTTGATGTTTTAACTGTATAATTTGCTCTTTTAGTTTCTGATTTTCTTTTTCGAGTGAATTAGCAACTTCTACGAGCAAAGGTATGATTGAATTATAATTTACAGCCTTAAATCCCGTCTGTTTATCTGTCTTGACGGCAAATGGAACGACTTTTTCAAGGTCTTGTGCAATGAATCCCCAATCTTTTGAATTATCGATGTTCCAATTAAATTGAACGCCTTTGATTTTAAGTAATGTTTCTAATGGATGTGGAATCTGGTTTATATTATGCTTTAATCGCTTATCGGATGAGGCAATAAAGTGGTTTGCTTGAACGAAACCATTAGTAACGGATAGTCCAATACCAAATGCCGGTGTCGTAACTGTGAGAGTACCTGTCATCGTATCACCTCCAGTATTAACATATCCATCAAATGATGCAATGTCAGGACTTGTGTAACAACGAGCAATTTGATTTGTAGCTGTAGTTCTGACGATCAATGGGATGCTTCGAACAGTTGTGGTTCCCGAAGTTCCATCAGAGTTGATGTTCATGTATTCAATGTTTAGATTGACTTGCGCACATTGCAATCCAGGCAGTGCCAAATCGCAACCCGCACCGGCGACTGGATAGTTATTAATAAACATGCGATTGACTCTAAATCGATTTAAAATTGGCTCTGCATCACCAACTGTTAAAGTGCATGGCAGAGATCCGCAGACGCCAGGTGTAGTTGTGTTGACTAACCCAGCAGCCGGGATTAACACTGGTGTTGTCGTAGTTGCTGATCCTATGTTTAAATTGAGTAAGCCACCTGATGGACTAGCGCAATCTGCATTACGATTAATTGATTTTTGAATAAGTTGTGTAAAGTATGTTATCGATTGATCTGTATCTGTGCGTCGATATATTTTAGCACTATCGGCGATAAGAGTAGCAATAATTCCACCGATAATGCTTAGAATTGCTGTAGCAATAAGTACTTCCATAAGGGAAAAAGCATTTTTCCGAATCAATACGCCAGATTTATTTACTCTACTCATCTTTAAAATTTCTCATACTAAAGGATAGCTTGCATTGCCGTTTATCTATTATCATTCACAAATTATAGATTTGTGAATGATAATAGGCAATATGTATAGACGTGTTTTCATACGAAATTTAATTATTTCTATTCCTCTGACTAGTTTGGCTGATCGCTTTTTAGAGCTTAATTTTTTATCTAATAGTTCGGTAATTCTTCTCAGCGAAAAGGACAAATATATCCATCTGGATATATTTAAAACTTATATCTTACCCAGTCATCCGATTGATCAGCAGTATATTGAATTTTCTATTGCAAAAAATGCTTTAATGTCTGATCAACTGAGTTTTCCAAATATATTATCTCATAGGCATACTATTACTGGCGAAAAATCGCCACTGATTATAGATAGTCATGGGACCTTTCGAGTTGGATTTGAAGAAAAAAGTCAAGATTGGTATGTCATTGTTTGTTAATAAATATATACGACAAATTCGTCATTAAAATAACGCAGATTTTAAAATATCACGAAAGTGTTCAATTCTTTTGATGATTATTTTTTATGGTTTAAATTATCCTAATAAAGGGATAAAAAATGCTACTTTCAAAGAATATTCAAGTCTACCTTAAGACCTCAGATACTTGCAATTTAAATTGTGGTCATTGTTTTACAAACGGAAAAAATGGAAATAAAAACTTTTTCGATCCAATACAAACAAGTTTGTTTTTAAAAAAAATAATTCAGAAATATTCAGTAGAAACAACCAGAGTATTATACCACGGCGGTGAGCCAATGTTGGCCCCGTTAGACGACTTATATAAGTTCTTTGATCTAACTAAAAATGAAATTCGAAATATAAGCTATGGTATTCAGACAAATTTAGTTTATAAGTTAAGCTCAGAAAAAAAACTATTTTTTCACGAAGTCATTGGTTGTGATGGGATAGGAACTTCATGGGACCCTAAAATTAGATTTGGTTCATCACGTCCAAGCAGTGCAGCTCAAGAGTTAAAGTTATGGGAAGATAATGTTAAAGAACTCACAGTTGAAAATTTCAATCTTACTTTGATGGTTTCATTAAGTGCAGATGTTGTTCGTAACTATGAACCTGAACAAATAATTCAATACGCAATTGATTTAGGTTTTAAGTACATTTTATTTGAAAGAATAACAACTGATGGAAATACAGTCATTAACGCTAACGTTTTACCACAAAATGCCGAAATAGATGATTGGATTTACCGTATGTATCTGCAAACAGAAAAGCATCAGTTTCATAAAAAAATTGGTAATATGTTTCTAGAAGAAATTGCACTTTCTATCGTAAACGGTTTGCATACCGCCAACCGTTGTCGTGGATGTGAGCAAAAAATGATTACGATTAACGCTAATGGGACGGTTTCGGGATGCCCTAACTCTGCTACAGAAAAAAAATGGGGAACTATCTATGATGAGCCAGAGCAGTACATAAATAGTGAAAAGCGTATACATGCCATTTGTTCCGAAAAGCAAAGAAATTCGATTTGTTACACATGCGATCTAAGTTCGATATGTAATGGTGACTGTTATAAACTTAAGTGGGATGGGCCCATTTGTGGAGCGCCGAAAAAGCTTATGAGATATTTAAAAAATAATAAAACTTCGGATTACTGCAAAGAGCTAATCATATGATGGATTGGAAAACACGTCAAAAAATCTATCATTTAATGACAGCTTATGATGATAGAGGTGATAGCTTACTCGAACAAAAAATCATTGAAGAGTTTGATCATGAAACTATTATTGAAAGAGCTTTAAGTTATCCAATTATTCAGTCGAGTACTTTATTTTATCCTGGAAAATCATATGCAGTAGCCGTTGTTTATGCAATTTTACTTTCCAAGTATTTTGGCGGAGATATTATTTCCTATTTAAGTGATTCTGAACTGTTATTTAATAATGATCCTTATTTCAAGCCCTATCAATTGGCGCCAAGTATCTACGATAAAATACTGTTATCATTTCCACAAAATTTTGAAGAAAATATGAATGACTATACTCTAGATTTTCAAAAAACAGTTGATTACTTTATGAAGGAATTTCTTCTTCACGAGGAAACTCAAATATATGCAAATTCTTAATTCAGAAGACTTTGACTCAATATTTTCTAATAGCTATTTGTTTGAGACGAATAGTTTTTTTGTCATTGATAAAAAAACAAAAACATATGATACCAGTATTAAATTCACAAACTTTTTAGATTATGCCAAGTATATTAGAGATTCTTATTTGAGTGGGCATACCATAATAGTAAAAAATCTCGAATTAGTAAGTCATAAAATTAAAAAAGAAAGTACCAAACATGGTCTAAATGTTAATGTTCATATGTATTTAGTACCAGAAAATGGTGAAGATTCGTTTGATTATCATAAAGATGACCGCGATGTTTATATTCATATGTTATACGGTCATAAATCGTTTAGTATAAAACGAATGAATAATGAAGTTAATTATGATTTATCTGAGGGTGATACATTATACATAGCAAAAGGTGAAGTTCATAAAGCCATTCCTCAAGGAAAATCTTGTTTATTAAGTTTTGGTGTGCATCATGATGTTATTTATCAAGTGCCGTTTAGTCTAACATTTGATGATTTAAAGCTAAAGTAGTTCAGAATATATCAATACGAAATAATTATTTTTTTATTATAATCATTATTTACGACATTGATTAAAAAAATCTTGTTTCTTATCGATAATCACTATTTTGGATTCATAGGCTAAAGGGCCCTTGCGAGCATGAATCATAAAGCTTAGATAAGTGGGTGATTTAATTTTCTTAGTCATTGGAAATTCAAAGGAATTTTTACTAAGCCAAGTAGATTCTGACGAAATGTTATGAAATTCTTCGCTATATTCAATTTGCTCTATTGAATTTCGCCAAGAAAAAACAAATTCAACATCGAAGTTTTCATCAATTAGATTTTTAACTTTTTGTGGGTCAAGATAGGCAATATTCAAGTTTTTTTGCTCAATTCTTTTGAAGTCGATATTAGTAAATAAATAATTATCAGGTTTTTGCGAAAATTCATTATTAATTTCTTGATTCGAGATTATTAAATTTTTATTTTCATTTTTAATTTGTGTCATACTAATAGATACATTCCATTTTTTGATGGATACTGTAGGACCTGATATAAAAACAAAAAAACCAAACTCACATATCGGTTCATTTTTATTGCAATCAGGTAGCTCATACTCGTGATGTCCGTTCGAGCTAAAAATACCAGGATAAAAAAACGTTTTTCTATTGTAAATTATATTTTGTGAAAATTTAGAGTTGCCCTCATTGAAATTAATCTTAATATCTTTTTGAATAAAATCACTTGGCAATTTAACTTCAATACGTAGTGCTTGCGGATATGACATATAAATATCACCACAGTTGTTTTTTACAATATAAAGATCACGTTGAAATCTATAACTGATGTCTTGAGAACTCAAAACATTTGCATGAGATGTAAATTTAATGAAAATAATTATAATAGTAAGTACAAATCTACTCATCATTTAACCTCGGTTTTAAGTGAATAAAGAGAATGCATGTTAAAAAAATCTGCCATAGCCAAGTAATCAAAAATGAGTTTCTCGAAAAATGACCAAGTGTTGAAGTCCATAGCGTGCGAACATAATCATGATCGAAAACTTCATAGTACGAATTATCAGCCTTTGCTTTAACAATATATATTGCATGCAAATAATTTGTTTCAATAGAGGTTATATTTTTTTGAGCATCTAATTGATTTGTATAATTGGTCATTAATTTAAACTGTTCCTCATCAAAATTAAAACTAGGATCATTTAAAATCTGGATTCCGTTTTGATCTAAAACTCGGCATCGGGCGTTCATTTGAATGCAAAAACTGCGAAATGATAATTTATCATAAAGCTCAATTTTAGAAAGCTGTTCAACTCTGTTTTTAATTAGATCTTTCATAATTCCTGAAGGGAAAATAAAGTGATTTAATGTGGCAATAAATAGCGTAATTAATATATATAAAAATACAAGAAATACTCTTATACGGTCATTTTTTTGTTTTATTTGGTTTATCACTTGTAAAATAAGAGCAGGGAAAAACAATACAAGTTTGCTGTATTGAGGATTTCCAGCAAATGAGGATACTCTTATTAGATCATAAAAACCGCTGTTTATAAAAAATGGATGAATTATTTCATCAAAAACTGATAAGTGCTGTAGTATTAGACCAAGTGTAACTGATATCCACAAACTTCTATAGTGATTGTTTTTAATAAAAAAAGTTAAGTAAGCAAAAACGAGTGTAGCCTGAAATAAACTTTGATGCAGATCTGTCCAATTTCCCGATACGAATTGCATGGGCTGGGTAAATAAGGCGTGTGACAGATATCCAATAATAATAAAATTAAGAAATAACATTAAAATATCATATTTGTAGCATTGGTGATTTTTAACCTGAGATCTTAATTTCATTCCAATAGTTTATATGCCTATATGATTGTTCGCAAGTTTGCTTGCAACATAAAGCCTCAGTTTTTTCAATTTTGAATTGACTGCAACGCATCCGATAAGATGATCAATTGCAAATTTGAAATTTGTCGACATAATGAATTTATGGACCTTATAATTAAGCCAACAGAGTTGTGTAATTTCAAGTGCACGTTTTGCAGCTCAACAAATATAACTGAAGATAAAGAGGTAACTCTTTCAATTGAAAAAATTGAATCGTTTTTAAATCGATTTCCTAACACGAACACAATCATTGTTAATGGCGGTGATCCACTGATGGTGCCACCATCATACTACTGGAAAATAATTGATTTATTAGATAATAAAAAGATGAATACATCTTTAAGCTTCACGACTAACTTGTGGGGATTTTATAAAAATCCTAACCTATGGACTACTTTGTTTAAACATCCACGAGTTACAGTTTGTACATCATTTAATTATGGTGATACTCGACGTATTACAAGTGATAGAGTTTATACTGAATCTGATTTTTGGATAATATCAGATATGTTTTTGTCGAAGATTGGCTATAGACCAGATTTTATATCTGTTATCAATAACGACAATGTTGAATCTGCAATTGATAATGTAAGGTTGGCTAAAAAAATGAATGTTGTCTGTAAGCTTAATTATGCCATGGCTTCAGGAAATCAACAAACTCCATTTATTTTAGCGAACATTTATAAAATTTATTTACAAATTTACAATGAACATTTAACAAAATGGGAATTTAATACTCAACAAATGATTAAAAGAATGACTCGCGAGCATACAGTTTGTCCGCAAAATAGAAACTGCGACTCGGGTATACGCTGTTTACAGCCCTCAGGAGATTATTACAGTTGTGGGGCATTTGGTGACGACAAAGAGTATGCCATTGATTTTAATAATGAAATGCAGTCTAAATCCATTTCTTTGCCGCTATCCACTGATATTGATATTCAATATATCAAAACAGATTGTTTAACCTGTCCAATGTTTGAAATATGTAACGGTTGTAAGAAAACAGTAAAAGATCTTAAAAAATCTGGGCTAGCAGAAACGCATTGTTTTGAAATGAAGAATATCGCTCCAGATATTCTAAAACTGAGTAAATCATATGTTGAACTCAAACAGTTTAGATTATTTGGCGGTACAAGTGTTTAAAGCTTTTGATTTAATTGTCCACAACAAGTGCTTTATTAAGAGTATCTGTGCTGATGTTGCCACGGAAAACATCATCTAATGCAATTGCTAAAATATTGTTTGGATTAATAAAGTACTGAAATAGATTTTTTCCTTTAAAAATATAGTCATCGAATTGCGGTTTGAAGTAGTGTACCGAATGTGATATTGGTACCGAGTAATAGGTTTCTAAAAAACCCGGTATTGAAAAAAGTTTTACAATATTGTATCCAACATAATCAGGGTCATTAACTTCAGGAAAATCATTTTTTACACCATGTTGTTCGGCGAGATCTTTATAACAGAACAAAAAGAAGTAAAAAGACGAGCTTACGAAAGAATTCCATTTTGAAACAACTTCTTGATTTTTTTCAATGAAATATTTTACATCATTTCGATCAAAGATTTTTCCACAATCTAGGTATTCAGAATCGATTCCTTTTGATTCAAGTAGTATTTTAGCCGCAATAATATGTAGAATTTCCGTAGAAACAATGCTTTTAGTTTCGAAATACGCAGCAATTAAGTTATAAATTTCTTCTTTGCTAACATCTTTAAAATCAATTTCGCAAGGCAGTTCCAAATTAGAAATGTAAGTTAAAAGCATACCACCTTTAATTTGGCTGTTTTTATAATCGATCACGAAGAGTTGATTTTTATTTTCAAAGTGAGATTTAATTTGCTCAATTGATAAAGGTGCCGTGACAACTTGAAAAGATAAATTCTTTACTTCGTCAGATTGATTGACCACAGTGTCTCCTTGTTTATTCAAGCGCAAAATCTTTTAGATCACGATTTTCGCAGTTTCTAACTTTAGTATATAAATAATTGACTAAAACATGATTTACAACAAGAAAAAGATCACCATTAAATATTCTATTCGAAAAAACTGCCTGTATGTCTTTATCAAGTATACTTGCAAAGTCCGAACTATAAAGTTCAGTTGTTTTTGCAGTATCATCAAATATTTTAACCTCATCTAAACTTAAGTTGTTGATTAAAATATTAACTTTTTCAAACTTATCAATTACTTCTTGCTTTTTGGTGAAAAAATCAGGTGGATAAGTTTTCATAATATATCGGGTCGATGTGGGTGTTATGTGTTCATCTAGTAGCCATGCCAAATCAGGTGTAGCTTTAATAATATCAATCGGTGAGTTAGATCTGATTTGCTCAGCAGTAAGAGATGGCACAAGTAAATGTAAATTATCAAAGCCACGTATGTATTCAGCTTTTAAGTCTTGGATGTTTCTGCACCAATTCTGCCAACACATATTTAGTATTTTCGATTTTAATGATTCGGCATAACTGCTTTGATTGTTAAAAAGATAATCTCCTAATATATACTCTACTGAAACAATTTCTTTATTCATTTTAAGCAATGTTTCAGATGGTTTTGTAGATTTAATCTTACTTTGAAGTGCTTCTTCGCTTAAGTTACTAAATAAATGATAATTGTTTCCTAAGTGATTATCGCCTCGATCTGCATAGGCTAAGCTTTTAAGTAAGAGATCTTTTTTATGAAAATGAAACAAATTTGCAATATGATTTATTGAACTATTTGGGTATAAACTTTTCCAGTACTGAAGTATAAAATCTAAGTAAAGTTCTTCGTCTAAATAGATTACAAATTTTTTTTGCGGTTCAATTTGTAATAAGTAAGTCCAGAAATTTTCAATGCTACCATGATGCTGAGAGTTTAGATAATCCTCAATTCGAGTGGTTGGTTCAACTTGAAACCCTAACACGCGTGACAGTGGATGTTCTTTTCGTTCTTTTGTTAATAAAACGAAGTTATACTTAGACGAAACATGCCATTCAGCATCAATATAAACTTTGTTAAATAAATGAAACATTTATCGACGTCCGCGCGATCCGTGACAACTGCCGTGGCAGCTGCCATGGCATGGAGGCGGGAGGGCCGCCGCTGATTCCGATATGGTAGGGTAGCCAAAATTTACAGCATCTGTTCTTCGGGCAATCACTGCTGTTCTAAGGGCTAAAAAAAACGCGTCAAAATCCGTTAAATCTATTGGCGTCAGAGGTGTAGCGCCAACACCAGTTACATTATTTGGAATAGGCGGTGGGTCAAAGTATAACTCAAGGCCTGATTTAACATGAACTCGTGCTCCAGGTATAGGTGCGCGAGTTATAACATACGAAGCGACTGTGTAATAGTGAACTACAGGACGAACTCGTGTAAGTTTCATTGCTATGCAATGAAGAACGTTAAACACTCGAGCAGATATTCTTTCTGTGTTAGGCAGTAATGTATTGAAGTCTGCTAGTAGAGTAGCATCTGTAACATCAACATTACTCGCGTCAAAATCAGAAATATTTCTTTGAGTGATAGGCGCTGCTCCTTGAGATGGAAGATTCCCCTGGTAATGAGTTATCCCATTTGCTCTTACTGGCGCTACGACTTCAGCTAAAAATTTAGTCCATACATCTGATTTTGTTGGCATAACTTTATATTAGAATATAGCTTCACTTAGTCAACGAGTATTTACTGAAATAAATCTAGACTTTAATTGTGCCTCATCTTGAGTTGCTGATTATAATTGGTATATTCAATCAAATGAAAAATAAAACAAATAAAACAATAGATATAATCTTTTCCAAAGATTTGGCTGAAGCAATTCTTCTGAAAGCAAAAAAGAAAAAACTAACGCCGGTTAAATTTATTACTGGCATTATTCAAAAAGAAGTAAATCGAGAAATTAAATTTTTAAATAAGGCAATTAAATCTAATCCTAAATCTAAAATAAAAACTAAGATCAGTAGTCAGTCGAAAAAAATAAAGCCGATGTCTAAGACTTAGTCTTGGAATTATCTTCATCAAAGTCGAAATAACCCAAGTCTTTAAGAATGCGGTTGTATTCGCGCATTTTCTCTTTTGTTATTTTCGATGCGGGCTCTAGATCCTCAATTTTTTTTACATATTCTTCATAGACTGGCGGATTATTCTCATTTTTAACAAGTATTTCAATATATTCATTGTAGAGATTTCCTAATCGATCTCTTTCGATGCAAAGCTCTTCTTTAAGCTTCAATATTTCTTTGATGTCCTTTACCATTTATGATCCTTATGTAAATTTCATTAATAATAAATAATTTCTCAATCTCTAGAAATTCTTTAATAGCATCTGTTCTGAGTTTTCCTTTAAGCTTTTTTATGCTTCTCGGTGGGCTTAACGGATCAAAAATATCCTGAATTTCAAGTGCAAAATCATTAAATCCAGGTCTGTCTTTAATAATTTGATAGCATATTTTGCCAAATTCTGGTGGCTCTAATTGTGCTTCAAACATCGGATAAATATGCTCAAGTAAATAATTACTTGCTGAATTCATGAAAAACATTTCATAAAATTCTTGTCTATTGTACGAATAGCAACTTGTTACTGTTTTAAAATAAGTACGTTTATCTTTGTATAATGTGAACTGATTGTCGATGCCTGCTTCATCAATTAGATCAGAGTACACTTGAACAAGTTCAATTTTATATTTTTTTATATAATCAGCGTTTGCAATTCGTGTATCTGGTAAAAACATATAATCATGTCTAAAACTACTCCAAGTCTTAAAATTCCAAATTATTTTAAGCTCATTGTAAAAGTCTTCAAGAGTGGATCCGGGCATAGCTAGTATTAATTCAAGCGGAGGTACTGGAAATCCTTCTGCTTGACTGCGATTACGAATATGTTCGCTCAAAGTAATTTTATCTTCAAAAGAAAGATCAACTCTTTGTGCAACTTTCATTGCTTCTTCACTGATTGACTGAATACTAACCGTAGGTGCGCTTGTTAGAAATTCAGTTTCAACCCCCCATGTTGCTTTAGTTCTAACAGTTTTATCCTCACGAAATCGCGTAGCGTTTTTGCCAGCTATGTTAAACCAAGCATCAACCAGCTGTTTTCGTTTCTCGAGATTTTTTGACTTCATTGTGCTGATATCGGTTAAAGCAAAATTAATTTCAAATGCATATCTGAAGATCTCGATATCTCTAGATTCAAAAATTCCAAAATTAGCGTCAGTCAGATAGGCAGCATTGAAACCAGCCTCTTTTAAAGCTAGAATATCTTTTTTTACAATTTCAATTGGTTTTTGAACGATTTTACTGCCTGTACCACCGCCCCATTCGCAGTAGACACAAGAATAAGGGCAACCACGCGTTGTTTCTATAATGATGAATGGTTCTAACTGGTATATGCGAGCATATTCGCGTAGTGATTTATAATAGTCAAAGTTTTCTCGATAAACAGAGTAATCTGGTAAAGGGACAGCTTGTCCATGTTTTGACTGAATTTCCCAATCTATCAGTTCTGGTTCGGGCCATTTATTAAAGTTATAATATTGATCAATTAAGCTACTGAAAAATATTTCTCCGGGCTTTGTAGGTTGACAAATATAATCATATTTTGGGCGTGATTTAAAAAAATCCAAATCATTGAGGCCAATGTGAGGGCCTCCTAAAATCAAAATTTTTGTTGGGTCTTGTTTTCTCACATAACGGGCTATATTGTCACAAATATCGTAATTCCATATGTAAGAACTGAACAAAATAACATCGCAATCAGCAATTTCTTGATATATTTCAGGTATATCTTTGTATAGATTGAACTTAATTGGCGGGTTAATCCATTCAATTTGTTCTTTATGCAATCCATATCTATTATAATAAGACTTAATAAAAATCCATGTTGCCATGTTTGGCAAACACCAATCGGCATGCGGTGGATTTATAAAACTAACTCTTATCTTTTTTAGCATTTAATTAAATTTCCCCGTATACTTGAAAATCAAAACTAGCTACGCGTCTTCTAATACTGGTGCTATCCGCACGATGGAAAAAACCTCGTTTATTGCTGACTAAAATGAGATCTCCCTTTTTAGGTTGATGTTTGTATGTCTGATCTCCCCATTTAAAGTTAATAGCTCCGCCAGTCTCGTTATGCGTATCATCAAAATAAAATAGAAAGAAAATATTCATATCTTCAAAAACATCTGTATGCCAGAATTGATTATCTTTATCGACCCCATCCCAGACTATAAATTTTTTATATTGTGAATTTGGCCAAATGGGTTCAATGTATTTATACTGTAAATAATTTCCAGCCATGTTAAAACGATTAGCAAGTTCTTGAGGGATATCTTTTGCTCCATTATCACGTAGTCGCTCTTCCTTATTAAGAAGTTGAAAATTATCATCCATTGCTATTAAATTAAGTAAATTTGGTTCGCTCAATATAACAAAACCTTTTGTGTAGATATCTTGATACCAGTCTTGATTTTGATAATTAGTGTTTGTGTTCATTAAATTCCCCAGATCGATCGGTATGATTTGTATTTTTTTTTGTTTTAATGTATTTAAATGTTTCTTGATAAACGCAACCATCAACATCATGAATAAGATTCTGATAGTCTTGTTTTATAAAACATGTAAATGGGCACCTAGAGTAAAATTCACAGCTTAAGCAATTATATTTAGTTAAAAAGTTTTCGATAATAATATTACTACTAGGATCATTAGATTTCGAATCTCGTAAAAAAATTGCGCCCGAACAACCAGTTGGTATTTGATTATTTGGCATAATTGTAAGACTACGTCCACGCGTACAGCGCATACTTTGTTCATTTTTGTCATCGAAGAAATTTTCTAAATTAATACATTCCGGATAATAATCTACTAAGAATTTATAAAATTTAAGAAGTTCCGATTCTTTTGGCATCAAGCTTTGAGAGTTTTCTAATGACGGTATAAGTGAGTCCCAATCTATCGGAAATTTTTTATAAATTTCGTCGAACAGAGTGTCTCCAGAAATAACTTTATTAATATTAGGTGAAGTTAAAACACAACTCACCATTCTAATATTTTCAGAAAACAGAATTAAATTTTTTTTAAATAATTCAAGACTATTTTTGTTAAATCTGCCGCTTGGATCATAACTAAGACTTATTTGTAAATCGTGCTTTTTTAAAAAATGAAGTACATCACTACTTTTTTTAAATGTAAGATTTGAAATAAAATTGAAAATAAGTTTTTTGTTTGATTCGCGAAATTTACTCTGCAAGATATCTATAAACATCGAATAATAATCAAGAAAACCCTCCTCGATGAGGTGATCTTGAAAAAGCTCTCCACCCATGATGTGCAAATGAATATCTGAAGAGTGGATTTGATTAATAAAATTCTCAATAATTGGAATTTTTGATAAAATTTCATTTTTTGACATTCCAATTGTGGACTTATGATTTTGTGGGCAAAACACGCACGACAGATTACAATTTTCAAATAAGCACACAACGACTTCAGCAAATGGTATTAGTTTGCTATTAATTATTTTCAGCACGGAATCAGTTTGGTTAGTGTTATGCATAGTCTTTAAGTTACACTTCAAAAATACCAAGAGCAAGCCGCACGTGCTGTAATTTAGTAATGAGAAATTTATTGGGCGACGTGTTGACTTTATTTAATGTTTTAATATTTAATGTCTAGATCAGGCCAATGATTTAAATTCAGTCTGGAGTTTTAATTGGAGTCTATGTTTACAAATTATTTAAATAATTTGAGTTTGATCACTGAGCAAAATCAATTTGATTTCGTTAATTTTTGGGAAAAAGGTGGGTTTGCATTTATATTTGATAGACCTGACCTTTTATCAAAGTTGGCGGACCAAATTCTATATCGAGAGACTTTTGTTAGAGAAACTGATTGTAATAATCCCTCTGAATTGGCAATTTGGGAAACGGATTGGAGAAAAAAGGAAAATCCTCCATTGATTTATACTGAAATAGGGGAGGCATTGCTACGTAGTCCTTTGTTTAAATCATATACCGATATTTATGGCGAATTTACTTATTCTAAGTATATGCTTCATAAAACTCCGAAAGATTATATTAATGGTTATCATTCACATTTTTTTAATGGAAATCATTTAATTATATTAATGTACTTTTGTCCCGAGCAAAGAGGCTTTGAAGATGGTGGATTGATTGAGTTAGGTGAAGTGTATAATAAAAAAGATATTAGTTTTGATCTAAATAGTTTTGTTCATACTGATAATACTCAAGTTATTCCACTGCAGTCTTATATTCCACAGACCGGTTTGGTTGTTTGTGCTAATAATTTGAATCCATTTTTTAGACATGGTGTGACGAGAGTGCTGACTGATAAGCCAAGATACGCGTTTCAAATTGGTTTTGGGTACAAAGATAATTGTCATTTTAATAAAGATATCAAATATATTTAATTTTATTATGTGTTATTATGTTAATTTAGCTAAATTATTAATTTGATTCATTCATGAACGATCGTGAAATATATAAGGTGTGCTATGCGTTATCTAAATTTATCGTTAAATCCATCCTATTATTGTAACTTTAGATGTTCGTTTTGTTATCTTACTTTAAATCAACTTAATGATAAAAAATTTCTAGATTTAAGTGTACTTGATAAAAGACTACTTGAGCTTAAAAACAACGATATAACTTTGAATCATATTGATCTGTACGGTGGCGAAATATCTTTATTAAAAAATAGCTATCTACATGACATGATTGAAATGCTAAAAATCTATAGCCGTTATAAAATTAATATAATCAGTAATTTATCCGCGATCCATCCGGTATTTTTTGATGAGAACGTATATTTAACGGTTAGTTATGATTTTGACGCCAGAGAAAAGCATGAACTGGTTTTTCAAAACATGCTTAAGCTGAGTAAACCTTTTTCAATTTTAATTTTAGCTAGTCAGAAAGTTATGCAAATGAATGTTGATTTTATGATTAGTATGTTTAACTCTTTAGCTTTGTTGCAGTCAGTTGAAATTAAACCGTATTCGCCTAATCAATCTAATCACGATCTGGTATCTTATTTAGACTACGAAGAATTCGTAAAAAAGTGGCTGCAATCAAGCATTTCAAAAAAATTTCAATTTGTTAATAAAGATTTGATTTTAGATTGTATCGACGGATTAAAGAACGCGTTTTCGGATGATCATATTTATTTAACACCAAGTGGAGATTGGGCGGTGTTGGATTTTGATGAGGCTGATCGAGAATATTTTCGATTAATCGAAAATATAAACGATTATTATCTTTGGACTGTTCAAGAAAAAATAAAAATCGCGAACAACAAATTTTGCTCTTCGTGTAAATATAGCGGAGGTTGTTTAACAGAACACTATCGAGATGTAAAATCATTAGATAAATCGTGCAATGGTTTTAAAAATCTACTTGACTGGGCTGCTTTGAATTTTAATGAAGAGCATCAGACATGAGAATTGATGTACCAATCGCCCGCATTTGCATCGTAGATAATTTTAAAATGACTACTTTGGTCTAAAATCAAGGGGTCTTTTTGGTAAACAATTGTCTTATTTGTGGATATGACCTGTGGTTGATCGCTTCCTGTTTTTTGCTCATATTCTATATAAATGCAATGTCCGTGATGTGGATTTTCTGGTAAATAAATACGTTTTTCGTTTGTAATGCGAACGAATTTTTTCGATTTGATATGCATATCTGCAGATTCTTTTTCAAAGAAGTTGATTAAAGTTGTCTTAGTCATTGACCAAGATGCAATAACTCCGATGCTGAGTAAAAATCTTCTTCTATTCATTTGAATTTTACACCTTACTTTCTAAAATTTATAGTGAAAATTAGTAATAAATGTACAATTAGATATTAAACTATTCTATGCGACGTTTATATATTAAAGTACAACTGTTTGAAGCTAAATTCTAATTCTTGAATTTTCGTATCAAAATGATACCATTTGTTCAGTTTAATTTTTGCTAAGAAAGCAAAAAAGAATTAATTTGTTTTGAAATGATAATTTTTTAAATTGTTAGAAGGGAATCGAAAGTGATTAAGATGTTTATTTTTTTTGTTTTTAATTTACTTGTAAGTTCCATTTCACTTGCAGACTCAATACCTACAAGTCTAACTATTGGTTTAACGGCAGGTGGTAATCCAGATGCTTTAAAAAAGGAATCTGTTTTTTTCGCTGAAACACTTCAAAAAATGATGAATCTGCCAGTTAAAATTTACATTTCAAAAGATTATGATAGTTTGGCAGATGCTGTACGAACAAAGAAAGTAGATTATGCTTTTTTGACTGCTTCGACATATGTTAGTGCTGAAGTTTCTGCGTCAATGAAGGTTTTACTTAAAAAAACATGGACTAATCCATATTATTTCTCAGCGTTAGTTGTTTTGAAAAAGAGTCGAATCAGTAGTGTTAAAGAAATTAGAAATAAAAAAATTGCTTTCGTCGATCCAAAATCAACTTCGGGTTATCTGTATCCGAAAGTGTTATTGCAGCAGCAGAAAATTAAAAATGAGGATTTCAAGGGCATCATATTCTCAGGAAGTCATGCTTCTTCTATTGAGCTATTAGAAGACGGAAAAGTCGATGTTGTCGCCGTCTTTTCAGATGATGAGCGCTCAAGTATTGGGGCCTGGACTCGATTTGGTAAATTACCTAAAAATAAGTACAAAATCATTTGGACAAGTCAACCTATTCCAAATGATCCATTTATAGTTCGATCTGATTTTTACGATCAATTTCCTAAAACATCCCACGATTTAATGTACAATCTCATTGAAATGCAATCAGATATGCAAATAAGAAAGCAAATAGCTGAAATAATTGGTTCGGGCGATCTTATGCCGGCAACATCGAAGCAATACGATCCCGTACGTGAAATGCACAAAATCTTATCTCAATAGTTACTAAAGGGTATATTATGAATAGTGATAACATTATTGAAATTAAAAATTTGAAAAAATCATTTCAGGCAGACTTTTATAAAAAGCCCACGCCGTCATTAAAAGATATTTCCTTTGTCATTCCTAAAGGTAAATTTGTGGGTT
Source organism: Pseudobdellovibrio sp. (assembly GCA_046293015.1). Classification (GTDB taxonomy): domain Bacteria; phylum Bdellovibrionota; class Bdellovibrionia; order Bdellovibrionales; family Bdellovibrionaceae; genus Pseudobdellovibrio. The sequence continues at coordinate 189,045 of JBKBPU010000004.1, read as the reverse complement.
TGATAGGCCCTAATGGCGCTGGGAAAACAACCACAATCAAATGTTTATTAGAATTTATTTTTCCTGATAGTGGCGAAATTAAGTTTCGTGAAAATATGAATTTTGTACAATTTAAAAAATCTGTGGGCTATTTACCTGAAAGACCATTTTTTCAAGAGTTTTTAACGGGGATTGAGTTTTTGAAATTACATTGGGATTTGTCTTCTTCGGAAGTAAAAAAACTTCATAGTATGACTTTTAAAGACCGCTCTTCCAAGGTTTTAGATATGGTCAAGTTGACTCATGCTAAAGATAAAAAACTTAAAGATTATTCTAAAGGTATGTTGCAAAGAATTGGAATTGCACAGTCAATAATTGCATTCCCAGAATTTTTAATATTAGATGAACCAATGTCGGGTTTAGATCCTGATGGAAGAATACTTATTAAAGACATTCTGAAAGATTTAAAGAAAGAGAAAATAAGTGTGTTAATGAGCAGTCATTTACTAGAAGATATTGATGAGTTATGTGAAGAACTTATCATTATTCACCAAGGTGAATGTTTATATAACGGCAGCCTCGTGGAATTTAAGAAAAACTATTTAAATTTGTCAGAAGCATATAAGGCATTTAAAGGCCAATTGCAGGTGAATTATAACGTATGATGAAGTTAATGTATATCAACACTCAAGAGTGGATCAGATTAAAATTTTTTCAAATAATTTTATTTATTGCTTTTATTTTTGTTTGTTTCAGTTATTTATTAGGCTCGCTCAGCTTCACTGAGCAACAAAGGTTAATCGTTGATTTTGGTCTTGCCGGTATCGAATTGGCAATTATCTTTATAGCAGCATTTTTTTCGACTCATTCGCTGCATAGAGATGTCGAGCGCAAAACAATTTTAGTATTGCTTGCTCGTCCAATTCAGAGATGGAAAATCTTAATTGGGTATTTTGGTAGTCTTGCTATTTTAAACTTGATAACGACTATTGCATTAGGCTTTACTTTAGGATTTTTTTTAAAGGAAACACGTCAAATCGGAATGTTTATAGTCGCACTCGTTTTTATTTATCTTAAATCACTTATCATTGGTGGATTCGGCTTGTTTGCAAGTGTTGTGGCTCGTCCAATGTTTGCATTTGTTTTATCTTTAACTTATTGGTTGGTTTCATATTCTATTGAAGATATAAAGTTTTTCCTCAAGAAAAGCCAAGCGGACAGTGGACTTTTGAATTGGTTATTGGATTACTTATTCCCGCAGTTTTATAAATATAACTGGAAAACATTCAGTTTTGTAAAAGCTATTCCCAATCCAAACGACATTTCATGGGCGTTAACTCACAGTTTTTTTTGGTTACTCTTGTTTTTGTTTTTATCTACAACTATTTTTAGAAGGAAAGAAATTGTCTGATATAACGTTAATACTTTATGTGTTTATTTTCTTATTAGGTGCATGCTTTGGAAGTTTTGCAAATGTTTTGATTTACCGTATGCCTCATGGCAAAAGCATTATTGGTCGTAGCCAGTGTATGTCGTGCGAGCAACCTATTCCATGGTTTCGTAATTTGCCAATCATTGGATATTTAATTAATCGTGGGCGCTGTTCAAGTTGTGGTGCGCGGTACTCTATACGTTATCCAATTGTCGAAATTATTGTAGCTTTACTGTGGACAGTTTTATTTTACTACTACAATGTGTCGTGGTTATTTTTTGAGTACTGTATACTCAGTTTTGGTTTGGTTGTTGGTAGTTTTATAGATTTAGATCATATGATTTTGCCTGATGAAATTACATTGGGTGGCTGTGTTTTAGGATTAATTGCGGCAGCCATAAATCCAGAGCGAGATTTTTTTGACGGTTTGTACGGTTTTCTATTCGGCGGTGGAGTTCTCTGGTTAGTCGCATATGTTTATTATGTATTTACAGGTCGTGAAGGTTTAGGCGGCGGAGATATAAAACTATTGGCATGGATCGGATCAGTTTTAGGATGGAAAGCTATACCTTTTGTCATATTAAGCTCTTCAGTTTTGGGAAGCATTGTCGGACTATATATATCTCGAAAAAGCGAAGATAAATTGAAGGCAATGATTCCATTTGGTCCATTTATAGCAGCCGGAGCATTACTCTATATCATGGGACTAAAGTCTGTAGGTATTTGGTATATAGATTTATTTTTCCCAGACTTTTAGTCCGTTCCGCTAGACCCGACCGTCGCAACTTTGACAAGACTCGTCTAAGGGGCGGATAATTTAAGTTGGGAGTTAGCATCATGTTATTTTCGTCAAAAAAAGTAATTGGATTAGATTTAGGTTCAAGTTCAATTAAGATAGCACAGTTGAATATTACTAAAGATGGAGCGGAGCTTGAAAACTTTGCCTCTGTTCAAACTCCGCAGCAAGCTATGACAAATGGTGAAATAACGGATCCATTTCTTTTAGGCGAAGCTATTAAAACCCTACACAAAGAGCAAAAATTCGGTCGCAAAAAAGCCTGTATCGGAATGTGGGGCAACTCTGCAATTGTTAAAAAAATTTCAATTCCTCGTCGAGATCCTAAAGAGCTTAGAGAACAAATTAAATTCGAAGCGCAGCAATACTTACCATTTGATATTTCACAGGTTACCTTAGAGCATCACATTTTACCATTTTCATTTAACAATGATATGATGGATGTTCTCATCATAGCAGCACAAAATGACTTCATTACTAAATACGTTGAAGTAGCAGCATTTTCAGGTCTGACTTGCCAAATTGTTGATGTCAGTAGTTTGGCGCTAGCCAATATTTTTGAATTTAATTATGGAAAACTTAAAGACCCAATAGCCCTTTTTAACTTCGGTGCAACTTCAACTCAGTTTTTAGTTGTTCTTCAGGGTGAAGTATTATTTGTTCGTGATATTCCAGTTGGCGGATTTCATTTTACGAATGAAATTAGTAAAAATATGGGTATGACATATGAAGAAGCCGAAGCCTTAAAACTTTCACAATCTGAAACGACCACAGAGGTGCCTGAAGAAACTCGAACGTATATGAATTTAGCTTTGGATTATGTCACTGAAGAGGTTCGAAACAGTATTGATTTTTATGGTGCCTCTGGAGGTGATTTGCAAATTACAAAAGCATTTTATACTGGTGGAGCAAGTCTAACACTCGGAATGATTGATCATTTACAAGATACGCTTAAGTTGCCTTTTGAGCCTATAAATCCGCTTTTGAAAATTAAAACGACAAATAAAAAATTGACTCCTCAGTATTTAGATCAAATTTCACCATTTTTATCAACTTCGCTAGGGTTAGCCTTGAGACAAGAAGGTGACTCTTGATTAAAATTAACCTGCTGAAATCTTACAATTTATCTGACTCCGATGTTTTGAAAGAAATGGAGGAGCTAAAACACGTCAAGATAGAAATATCGAAACGTATTTTAGTTGTATTATTAGGTCCAATTGCTTTGTACGCATACGAAAATATTAATATACCAGAACTTTCAAACGAAAGATCTGCAACGCAAGCGCAACTATCTCAATTAACAGAGTTTAATTTAAAAAAAGAGGCAATGGCTAAAGAGATAGCTAAATACGAAGAAGACAAAAAACGTATCAATCGACAAACTCGTTTTTTAGAAAGAGTATCAAAAGAACGATTATATCCAGTAGATTTTCTTAATAAAATACCTGAAATTATTCCTCAAGGTGTTTGGATAAATTCACTCAGCGTTTTAGGTAAAAAAGTTGTTATTGTTGGTGAGGCTATCGGGGAGTCAATTATAGGTGATTTTGAAGCGCGATTAACAGGAATTAATTTTTTAAAAAATGTTAAGCTTTTAGGTGTCGATAGTCGTTCCTCTTCCATTAAGGGAGAAGCTCCAATCAGAACTTTTACAATTAATGCAGAGTTCATTACTGAGCAAGCAATGGATAAAGTCGCAGAGGGTGTGAAATGAAGCTAAATTCAATAATGATAAAAATTGCGAATTTAGCTATTAGCCGCATTGCTATTGTGGGTCTATTTGTTACCGGATTTTATTATATTTCATTTTATGATACCGGTGAGACAATTATAAATGAAATAAATGCATTGAAAACTCAAGTTAATGATGAAAATAGTAAAAAAGCTGAGACTGAAAGGTTGTTGAAAAAAGAAGAGCAAATGCGAGCTGACGTTGCTCTGTTAGCTAAAACATATGAGGATGTTAGATCTAAAATTCCACTTACTTTTGATCCACCAGAATTAAGAGCAATAGTTGACCAAGTCGGTTCTGCGAATGGTTTAGATGTCGTTAGATTTGATAATAATGTTTCTGGGGTTATGAATCAGTCGCTTGTGGGCTCTGAAGATGCTAATTTAATTGATCAGGTCGCTGTTAAGTATGAATTACAGGGCAATTATGTGCAATTGGCCCGGTTTGCAACTCAATTGGCTAACGTTCAAAAAATTATAAAATTAGAAGATGTTATAATAACAAATGCACAAACAAATTCGCAAGCTGGGCCTCAGCGAAAATTAAAATTTGATGCAACTATAATTGGTTATAAACAAGCCGCGCTAATGAGTAAAGAATCTGACAAAGATAAGGCGGTTAGTAAATGATTAAAATGTCAATAATCATAAAAAACTTTGTTTTATTTTTTATGCCAGTGGCATTGTCAGTTGTGGTGATTTATTTTTTTGGACTTTCTCCATTTTTAAAAGCTCAGCCCACTGGTTCAGTTAGCGCTACTACGGCAATTGTTTCTGGTACAATTTCAAATCAAAATGTCGATAAATACGAAGAGCAAGAGCTTAAACAAGTTGAAACTGATTTACTTAATAAGGCGAATGTTGTGCCGGTTGATGATATTTCAAATGGTAAAAATGATTTGATTAATAATTCAATAGCTAATGCTAATCCGACTTTTCGTATGTCTAAAAATGAAGAGTTCAAATATGGAGCTTCTTATATTGGTGATTTAGATTTACCTGAGCGAGATCCATTTAGAAAACCTGAAGATTTGCTGAGACGTGAAGAGGACATAGCTAGACCAAAGACCCCAGTCACAAATTTAGATGAAATTATTGACGACAAAATGGAAGCCATTCGCAGATGGCCTCTAAGTGAATACAAATTGATAGGTGTTATTTGGGATGTTAAAAATCCTAAAGCTATGGTCGAGGATCAGAAAAAAACGAAACATCTATTGAAAAAAAACTATAGAATAGGTAACAAAAATGGACTCGTCTCTGAAATCGGAGAAGGATCTATGACTGTACTTCAAGAGGGAGTACCTATAGTTATTACTTTGAGTGGCCGCGATGAAGTTCGTCCAGCTGGCAAAGCTGATTAACTATAGTGTTTTCAATCAGGAGGATTGAATGAAAAAAAGCAAACTGTTGGCAACAACCTTAATATTAGTTAGCTTTATAGCTTCGTCTTGTGTGACGAAAAAGAAAATATCTGATGATGATTTTGCAATGGAAGATGAACCTTCAGCTGTCGAGAATTTATCTCTAGACTCGAGTTCTGACACATCTACTGATGCCAGCGCTGTATCTACTACGACTAATGCAAATGAAGTTGAATCATCTAATAAAGATGAATTTGCTGATTTTGCAGAAGAAGCTGCAAGTACAAATAACAGTGAGCAACAGGTCAGTGCGCAAACTACTGAAAATGTAAGCGCTGATGAGCTGACTTTGGATGAGGCTCCTTCTGAAAAAGGACAGGATTCAAACTTACAGGCTAATAATGGAACTACAGATTCTCAGTCAAATGAAGCAAATCCTCCTGAGCCAGAAGTTTTGTCCCTTGATGAACCACAAGCAACTCAGTCACAAGATACAAATACTTTACTACCAACAGAAGTAAAACCTGAGGTGGTGCAAGAACCTGTGCAGATTCCACAACCGCCGATTGAACAAGTGCCTGTTGAAACTCAAATGGTGGCTCCAAGTGTAGCTCAAATTAACGATTTAAAGTTTTTAGCTAATGATAGTGGTGGAACATTAGTAATATCATCTGATAAATCTTTGCAGTTTAGAACTAGAATGAATACAGCAAACAATCAATTAATTGTAGAGGTGCAAGACGCAATTGTTCCAGATCGTCTTAAGAGACCTTTAAATACAAAAGACATGACATCGACTATTGGTGGAATCGATATTTATCAGAACAGAGGTTCTAAAATAGCGCGTTTTGTGATTCAACTCAGAGCTAACTCTCCAGAACCTGTTGTTCAGCCAGAAGGAAATTCGATTTTGGTTGTTGGATCTCTAAATTCAGCTGTGGTCAAAAACTCAATGTCTGAAGCGATTAGTGATGACGCTGAACTATCAAAAACAGCTCAAAATAATGAAGATGGTTTAGGGATTTTAGGCTCTGAATCTTTGGATGATTTTTTAGCTAATAATAATAAGTATTATGGGCGCAAGATTAACTTCGAAGTTAACAATATGGATGTTGATAGTGCCATTAAATTTATTGCTGAAGAATCTGGGATTAATTTAATAATGGATAATGGTATTGGCGCTGGTACAGTGACAATGAAACTTAGAAACGTTCCATGGGATCAGGTGTTTGTTGCGATTTTGAAAAGCAATCAGCTCGCGTATCGTCGTCAAGGCGATGTTATTCGAATTGGAACGCAAAAAGCTTTAATTGACGAAGAAGATAGTGCTATTCAGCTTAAACGTAGTCGTGAAGAGCTTGAGCCACTTGTCGTTAAAAACTTCCTTATTAATTACGCCAAAATCGATGAACTAGAAACAAAAATTAGAGATTTTATTTCTCAGTCCGCATCGGGTGGCGGAGCAGGTGGCGCACCGCCAGCTCCAGCAGCTGGTGCCTCTGGGGCCGGCGCATCGCGAGCTTCTTCGGCTTCGGCTGCTGGCGGTAGTCGTGGGCGCGTTACATCAGATCCTCGGACAAACATCATCATTGTAACTGAAACAGCATCTAAACTTAAAGAAGTAGAAAAGCTGATTAACTTACTTGATCGTCAACCACAGCAGGTTCTTGTTGAGGCTCGAGTAGTTGAGGCAACTGAGTCTTATGGTAAAGCTGTTGGAGTTAATTTTTGTACTAATGGTTTTGATGGGCGAGGTTGCAATATAGCTGGCTCTAGCCGAATAAACTCTGCTGTTAATGGAGTGAGTGTAAATGATCAAACGTTAACGGCGAGTCCGGCTATGCAATTTGCTCCCAATACTGGAGGATCGTTCGGTGCTAGTCTCTGGTTAGGAACTTTAGGTTCGTTTGGTGATATTGCAACTTCATTGAGTTTAGATGAAACGGATAATAAAGTTAAGATCTTATCTTCGCCTAGATTGTACTTAATACATAGCACGCCTGGTGAAATTAAACAGACAACAAATATACAACAGCCAAGATTACAGCAGTCTGCTGTAGCTACTGGGGCTGTTTCTACCTCATTTGAACCAGTTCCCGTGGGTTTGACATTAAAAGTAACGCCATATATTTCAAGTATCGGTACTGTCAGGCTTAACCTTAATTTAGATCGAGGTGCTGTTGGTCAAAATAATGCTATTTCTAATCGATCAATTACAAATGAGATTATTGTTAGAAGTGGTGAAACCGCTGTTGTCGGGGGAATTTACACTTCTGATGTGACAGATCAAAATACAGGTATTCCTGGATTGAGAAATATTCCAATATTAGGTTGGCTGTTTAGATCTGAATCTTTATCGAAACTCAAAACTGAATTGATGTTTTTTGTTTCGCCTAGAATATTAAACGATTTAAACACAACAACGCAGGCAGCTGCTGAGCAACAGGCTTCTAAGTTCTAAAGATTTAAATTTTATTTGCTACGAAAAACGAGCTATTCAGTTCTTTTAGATTGCTAAAGGAGTAGTTCGTATTTGCTGGAATCTCAACTTTATCTCCTGGGCGCAATACAAACTGTGTACCTGATAGGTTAAAAATGAGCTCGCCTTCAACAACTTGAATGACTTCAGTCATGTATGTTTTTTGATTTGTAAACTTACTGCCTGATTTAACAGGTATGAGTTTAGGTTCTAGCCCTGCTAATTCAAATAATTTATAAACGATCTCTTTTGATGCACTAATTTCAGCATTCCAACGTGTAATTTTCATTTTACCTCAAAAATATTTCAAAAATCTTAAATTGGAACGAAAAAAATTTAAAGAGTTAAAATCAAATAGTCGATAATTTTTTAGTTGGAGGCCACCTTGAAAAAGCCAAATGAAACAACTGTAGCTCAGTCTGTGAATGAAATCGTGAATTTCCTTGAAACGACCACCCAATTATCATTTAGACTTGAGAAAAGCTATATTGAGATAAAGCAGACTGAGGATGGAAAAACATTATCATTTGACTTAGACGTCGTTGACAAAGTGTTATTACGAACAGATTTTGATGGTTCAGGCTTCATACAAGTGAATTTTAGCGATAAAACTAAGGTTTTAATTACAAAATCACTGGTTGGCTTTAAACCTTTCGAAATAACTGGCTTTGATGCTGGTAAAATTCCAAAGGTTGTGACGACAGTCGATCTAAATAGTGTGTATAAAGCTATTGAAGATCTTTTGGACTCGGAAGATACGTATCAAACGGCCACTGAATTAGAGGTTTTGAAAAAAGTATATCAAAGTATAATGCTCGGCGCCGAACAGGTCGGGTTCGAAATGCGGGCAGAAAAGATATGGTTTTCATCATTTTTGCTGAATACTAACGCAGCAACAGCTTAATAATAAATCAACAGTCCAGAAAAATCGTAAAAAACGAATTAATTTAAAAAAAAGTATTGCCATTTTTCCCGGGTTGAGCGACAAACACCGAACAGCAAACGACATCGGGGGCATAGCTCAGCTGGGAGAGCATCTGATTTGCATTCAGAAGGTCGCAGGTTCGATCCCTGTTGCCTCCACCAAATCAAAACTGATTTAAAATTTTTAATAAAATTTTGAAAAAAGTTGTTGACGAGGTAAAGAAGCTGAATTAAAACTGACGTCCTTGTTGTGGTTCTTTGAAAACTAAATAGCTAAAAGATTTTGGGCTAACGTCATAATGACGTTATCAATTTCTAGAATTCTTTAATAAAGAATTCAATTTAAATACTAACGTATTTATCTCAATAAATAAGCATTATTAAGCTTTACAGTTTATAACTGGAGAGTTTGATTCTGGCTCAGAACAAACGCTGGCGGCGTGCCTAATACATGCAAGTCGAACGGGGAAAGTAGCAATATGAGTACTAGTGGCGCACGGGTGAGGAATACATGGGTAATCTGCCTTCAAGTCGGGGATAACCAGTCGAAAGATTGGCTAATACCGGATAAGACCACGATATCTGCGGATATTGAGGTTAAAGGTTTTTCGCTTGAAGATGAGCCCATGCGAGATTAGCTAGTTGGTGAGGTAATGGCTCACCAAGGCGACGATCTCTAACTGGTCTTAGAGGATGATCAGTCACACTGGAACTGAGACACGGTCCAGACTCCTACGGGAGGCAGCAGTAGGGAATATTGCGCAATGGGGGAAACCCTGACGCAGCGACGCCGCGTGAGTGATGAAGGCCTTCGGGTCGTAAAGCTCTGTCGTATGGGACTAACACAATGAAGGTACCATGCAAGAAAGGATCGGCTAACTTCGTGCCAGCAGCCGCGGTAAGACGAGGGATCCTAGCGTTGTTCGGAATCATTGGGCGTAAAGCGGGTGTAGGCGGATTTCTAAGTCAGGTGTGAAATCCCAGGGCTCAACCCTGGAAGTGCATTTGATACTGGAAATCTTGAGTGTGGTAGAGGCTACTGGAATTGTTGGTGTAGTGGTGAAATACGTAGATATCAACAGGAATACCGGAGGCGAAGGCGAGTAGCTGGGCCAACACTGACGCTGAGACCCGAAAGCGTGGGGATCAAACAGGATTAGATACCCTGGTAGTCCACGCTGTAAACGATGGATACTTGTTGTTAGAGGTATTGACCCCTCTAGTGACGTAGCTAACGCGTTAAGTATCCCGCCTGGGGAGTACGGTCGCAAGATTAAAACTCAAAGAAATTGACGGGGGCCCGCACAAGCGGTGGAGCATGTGGTTTAATTCGATGCAACGCGAAGAACCTTACCTAGGCTTGACATGGACTGGAAGAGTGGCAGAAATGTCCTCGCTCGCAAGAGTCGGTTCACAGGTGCTGCATGGCTGTCGTCAGCTCGTGTCGTGAGATGTTGGGTTAAGTCCCGCAACGAGCGCAACCCTTACCTTTAGTTGCCAGCATTTAGTTGGGCACTCTAGAGGGACTGCCTGCGTTAAGCAGGAGGAAGGTGGGGATGACGTCAAGTCCTCATGGCCCTTATGCCTAGGGCTACACACGTGCTACAATGGTGGTCACAAAGGGAAGCCAAACCGTGAGGTGGAGCTAATCCCATAAAAGCCATCTAAGTTCAGATTGCAGTCTGCAACTCGACTGCATGAAGTTGGAATCGCTAGTAATCGCGGATCAGAATGCCGCGGTGAATACGTTCCCGGGCCTTGTACACACCGCCCGTCACACCATGAAAGTTGGTCGTACCAGAAGTCGCTGAGCTAACCGCAAGGAGGCAGGCGCCCAAGGTATGGTCGATGATTGGGGTGAAGTCGTAACAAGGTAGCCGTAGGGGAACCTGCGGCTGGATCACCTCCTTTCTAAGGATTTTATCCTAGGTCAGACCAAAATCTTTTAAGCTATTTAGTTTTGAACGAACTACGGGTATGGGCCTGTAGCTCAGTTGGTTAGAGCACACGCTTGATAAGCGTGGGGTCGGAAGTTCAAGTCTTCCCAGGCCCACCAACAATTGTTCTTTGAAAATTGAATATTATACTATCTAAAAGATAGAGTTATTAAATTTACGTAAATGTATATTTACAGTAGATTGTATTAATTGATTTTTAGCGAGGTTAGATTCATATTTTAAAGCTACTAAGGGTATGCGGTGAATGCCTTGGCACTTTTAGGCGATGAAAGACGTGGTAAGCTGCGATAAGCTTCGGGGAGTGGCACACACACTTTGATCCGGAGATTTCTGAATGGGGAAACCCTCCTTAAATGGAACTTTAAACAAAATAAATATGTTTAAAGAGCAAACGATGGGAAGTGAAACATCTCAGTACCATCAGGACAATAAATCAAACGAGATTACCCTAGTAGTGGCGAGCGAAAGGGTAATAGCCCAAACCTAGTTCATTTTTGAATTAGGGGTTGTGGGACCTCAACATGGGACTTGTAAATCTTAAATGAACAATCTGGAAAGTTTGGCGAAACAGGGTGATAGCCCCGTAATTGAAAAGATTTGCAGCCCTAGAGGTATCCCGAGTACCAACGGACACGTGAAATCCGCTGGGAATCAGGGGGGACCACCCTCCAAGGCTAAATACTAAAAAGTGACCGATAGAGGACAAGTACCGTGAGGGAAAGGTGAAAAGAACCCCGAGAGGGGAGTGAAATAGAACCTGAAACCGCATATCTACAAGCAGTAGAAGCGCTTTACATGCGCGACTGCGTACCTTTTGCATAATGAGTCAGCGAGTTATCTTTGCAGGCAAGGTTAAGCCGTTGAAGGTGGAGCCGTAGCGAAAGCGAGTCTGAATAGGGCGCAAGTCTGTAGGGATAGACCCGAAACCCAGTGATCTAATCATGGCCAGGCTGAAGCGAGGGTAACACCTCGTGGAGGGCCGAACTAGTTGGTGTTGAAAAACCTTTGGATGAGCTGTGATTAGGGGTGAAAGGCCAATCAAACTGGGTGATAGCTGGTTCTCCCCGAAATATATTTAGGTATAGCTTCAGGTAAATTGTATCACGGAGGTAGAGCACTGAATGGGCTAGGGGTCTTTACCAGATTACCAAACCCAAATAAACTCCGAATGCCGTTGATATTTACCCTGGAAGGCAGACGTAGGGTGATAAGGTCATACGTCGAGAGGGAAAGAGCCCAGACCACCGGCTAAGGTCCCTAAATGCATGCTAAGTGGAAAACGTTGTAGAGTTACTGTGACAACTAGGAGGTTGGCTTAGAAGCAGCAATCCTTTAAAGAAAGCGTAATAGCTCACTAGTCTAGTGACTCCGCGCGGAAGATATAACGGGGCTAAGCATGTTACCGAAGCCGTGGCTTGTCGTAAGACAGGGGTAGGGGAGCGTTCGAGTGTAGGCTGAAGGTTGACCGTGAGGACAGCTGGACGAACTCGAAGTGATCATGCTGACATAAGTAGCGTTGAACTCAGGTGAAAAACCTGGGCGCCGAAAACTCAAGGGTTCCTGGGCAAGGATAATCCTCCCAGGGTTAGTCAGGACCTAAGGCGAGGCCAATTGGCGTAGTCGATGGACATACGGTTAATATTCCGTAACTAATATATGATTGTTATAGCAATGACAGAGTAGGTATATCCAGCCACTTATTGGATTGTGGTGTAAGGCCGTAGGAGGTCAAGTAGGTAAGTCCGCTTGGCAACTCTGAGAGCTGAATGCGAGGGATTTATCCCGGAAGTGGATTGAGCCATGCTTTCAAGAAAAGTTGCGATAGTTTAATATGTTACCTGTACCGTAAACCGACTCAGGTGAGTGGGATGAATAATCTAAGGCGATGAGGTGAATCTTGGTTAAGGAACTCGGCAACTTAACACCGTAACTTCGGGAAAAGGTGTGCCTTTGAATGTGTAAAGATTTACTCTTGAAGCATTTAAGGGTCGCAGAGAGTTGGGAGTAGCGACTGTTTATCAAAAACACAGGCATGTGCAAAGTCACAAGACGAAGTATACGTGCTGACGCCTGCCCGGTGCTGGAAGGTTAAGAGGATTTGTCAGCGCAAGCGAAGCAGAGAATCGAAGCCCCAGTAAACGGCGGCCGTAACTATAACGGTCCTAAGGTAGCGAAATTCCTTGTCGGGTAAGTTCCGACCTGCACGAATGGCGTAACGACTTCTCCGGTGTCTCAACCAAGGGCCTCGCGAAATTGAATTCTCGGTGAAAATGCCGGGTACCCGCAGAAAGACGGAAAGACCCCGTGAACCTTTACTGTAGCTTGACAGTGATTTTAGAGTTTTTATGTGTAGGATAGGTGGGAGCCTTTGAAGCCAGGTCGCTAGACTTGGTGGAGGCGTCCTTGAAATACCACCCTTGAAAACTTTGAAATCTAACCTGCTCCTTTTATCGAGGAGAGGGACACTGTCTGGTGGGCAGTTTGACTGGGGCGGTCGCCTCCCAAAAAGTAACGGAGGCGCGCGATGGTCCCCTCAGCCTGATTGGAAACCAGGCGTCGAGTGCATTGGCATAAGGGGGCTTGACTGCGAGACCTACAAGTCGAGCAGGTGCGAAAGCAGGCCAAAGTGATCCGGTGGTCCCGCGTGGAAGGGCCATCGCTCAACGGATAAAAGGTACTCCGGGGATAACAGGCTTATTCCATCCAAGAGTCCATATCGACGATGGAGTTTGGCACCTCGATGTCGGCTCATCACATCCTGGGGCTGGAGCAGGTCCCAAGGGTTTGGCTGTTCGCCAATTAAAGTGGTACGCGAGCTGGGTTCAGAACGTCGTGAGACAGTTTGGTCCTTATCTTCTGTGGGCGTAAGAAATTTGAGCAGACCTGTCCTTAGTACGAGAGGACCGGGATGGACAAACCTCTGGTGTTTCTGTTGTCGCGCCAGCGGCAATGCAGAGTAGCTATGTTTGGAATGGATAACCGCTGAAAGCATCTAAGCGGGAAGCCAACTGCAAGATTAGATTTCTCTGGGACTTCGGTCCCCTAAAGATTCCTCGGAGACTACGAGGTTGATAGGCATAAAGTGTACGCACAGCAATGTGTTTAGCTTATATGTACTAATAGATCGTGCGGCTTTTTTAAAATCAATTCTAACTTACTTCGCTAAAAATCAATTAATACAATTTGCTGGTGTCTATAGCAGAGAGGTCACACCTGATCCCATTCCGAACTCAGAAGTTAAGCTCTCTTGCGGCGATGGTATTGCACGCGCGAGCGTGTGAGAGAGTAGCACGATGCCAGCTCTATTTTTAAAGCTCCCTCTGGGAGCTTTTTTTTTGCCTTTTTTTGTTTCGTGTATGTTTTTTATACACTCACTTAATTTTTAAATCAAATATAGAATATGTAAGATCAAGTTAAGGTATTCTCTAATCGGTACGGATTTTGATGACAATGTGCATTGAGGTATCTATGTGGTTATTTAAATCTGCTCTGGTTGTGTTATTTTTTCTTGCTGGGTCATTGATTGCTTGTTCCCCAACGCGATTTAGTTCTTCAAACTTAGGTGAATCTCAGTGTGATAGCAAGGCGTTTAGTTGCGTCAGAGAAAATGATTATTTGATTAAAACTTATAATCAGCCATTTAGGGTAGGTCAAGGTAAGACGGATATACTCTTCGTTAATGACAATTCTGCATCTATGTCTGTTATTCAGGCTAGATTGGCCCATGCATTTAATGGTTTTATTGCCAATCTTTATGCTAAAAATGTGGATTTTAGAATAGCTATGACTACAACAGATGCAAATAAGTTTCAAACTAATCCATTATTAGCTATCAGTCAGGGTGGAGGTGAATATATAGATTCATCTTTAGGCCAATCTACAGTTAACTCATTATTTGTGAGTGCTTTAGTAAGAAAAGAAACATTAGACTGTGAAGATTTTATTAAAAGTACGTATTACACTTACGGTCCAAATTTTCGAACAAGTAATTATTATTACAACAATTATTCTAAATATTGCCCGTCGGGCGATGAAAGAGGAGTATTAGCTGCTTATACTGCATTGGATAAAACGCAAGGATTTATAAGAGCAGATGCTAATTTAAATATAATATTGATATCGAATGAGGATGCTAGAAGTGGTTTATATTCAACAAACTCTGCATTCTCACTAGGTGTGGGTGACAAGGCGGAGGATTTAATTAGTTTAATTAATAACAAGTATCCTCAGAAATTCTGGCAGTTCAATTCGATAGTTACAAAGGATTTGTCATGTGCAAATCAACAAAGAAATGAGTTTAAAGATAAAAATGGTAATACGATCATTGATAGTAGCGGCAATACCGTTGTCGACTCTAACATTGGATATGAGTATTTAAAGTTGTCTAATTCAAGTTCATTTGATATCGATGGAAACAGTAGTACTCGTGGAATCTCAACAAGTATTTGTGAAAGCAATTATTCTAATTACTTTAGCAATGTTGCTACACTAATAGCAGACTCAGCTAGATCAATGAAATTAAACTGTGTTCCTTATGAGCCACCAGTTGTATCTAGTTCGGTAGCGAACATTCCATATCAGTGGTCTCAGGGTAGCTCGAATATTATTTTTAAAAAAGGATCTGAGGGGCTAGATATTCAGGTTACGTACAAGTGTAGAACTGCTTTAGTGCAATAATGTGAATATAAAGAGTAGCATTTTGCAATTTCCGTTTTTAATCTGAATCATTCGAGACGCTATTTGCTATCACATCAGTATTTATTCGCTTGGAAAATAAATGCTATCTGAATTCAACACGGCAAATATATATTCTCAATTTGATACAGATAAGTTGATTAAGATATCTGTGCGACACATTTAGCAGATTTGTATGTACTATAAATTCTACCTCGATTAAGGGCCTAAGAAATACTTAAATTAAAATTTAAAGTTATCAATGCTAAACTTTAAAAATAAAAAGACCGATTTATACAGTATATGGCAATGGTAGATAGATACAAAAAAGCTGGTGGATTTATTCAACTTCTTCAAGTCATTGAAACTTGCGGTCCTAAAAAGCGCGAACAATTGATGACGATAATTCAACAAGAAACACCAAAATGGGCTGATGCACTTACTTTAAAAATGCTAAGTTTTTCAAAAATTCTCTCGTGGCCGTCAGAGGCATTGATGGAAATAACGGCATCTGTGAATTTGCTAGCTCTAAGTACGGCATTAAAATCATTATCTGATGAGGATTTAAATATTTTTCTAAACAAATTAGGAACAAATGAAAAGCGAAAAATTGACCAGCAGATGAAGGAAATTACCCCTTCTACTAACGAGATTTCAGCCTGTTTGATGAAGGTTATCAATGAAACTAGATTATTAATCGCAAGTGGCGCGCTAAAGATGGATAAAGTAGATCCATCTTTAGTTATTCCTGATGACTATGAAAATATACTGGAAAAAGCATCGGTTAAAAGTGCTACAACGAAACCCGTAGAATCTCTAGCGCAGCAAAATTTAGCGAACGATATCGATGATTCATTAAAGTTGGATTCTTCGTTTGCTGCAGTATCAAATGGAGCGGGATCACCTAATGAACTTGACTCTTTACGGAGAAAAATAGTCGAATTGACACTTCAATTGCAAAGTGTAAAAAAAGAAAACATGGTGATGAAAGATAAATTAGATAAAATCAAGAAAATTGCCTAATTCTTAGATTTATTAACTAAAAATAGGCAACAATTTCGTTAATGTTTGACTTTTAACCCCCTATCAGAATAATTTAGCTCAACATATTTAGTTCGGGGAGTAGCGCAGTCTGGTAGCGCATCTGGTTTGGGACCAGAGGGTCGTAGGTTCGAATCCTATCTCCCCGACCAATTAATTTCACAAAATTTCCACAAAATCCCAAAAAATCAAAAAATTATAAGTACTTGAAAACACTGGATTTAGTCGTACAAGAAAAACTGAACATTTCGTGAAACTTCGCGAAATTTGGCTGGTTATCTACTTTTGACTACTTGGTTGACTACTTGCTTTTGATTATTTTAAGAGGGAATTACTCCCGATTTAGAAAAAATCGGGAGTTTATAAGGGTAGTGCGTGCAAAATGAAACATTGAAAATATAAATTTTAGTAATTATTACATTCTTTTCAAAAAACAACTGTCAGTTTTATTCATTTGGGGTACTGACAGAAAATAATATAAGGAGTATTTATGTATAAATTAGTTATTATTTTTTTTCTATCGACTGTTTGTTTAAATATTTCAGCAATGGAATGTGTGACAAAAGCTGATTTAAAATTACCAAAAATGGAAGTTGAAAATTTCGCAGGTAATTTCAGAATGTATGCTCAATTTTCAAATGGTTCTCAGATTGGGTTTGGCTTGAGAGAATTTCCAGTAACTAGTGAAAATCTTGTTGATAATGAATACTGCTCATTTTTAGTTGCTTATAACGCAAGTAACGGCAAATCAAATTATAATGCCAAAGAATCGAAATGGATTTATGAAGAACTTGATTTGGGATCTATAGAGTTAAATTTACAACAAACTGGAATGATAGCCGATCTAAAATCAGGAACGAATGTGCTTTATTTCGATAATTTAAAAACAAACCTTGCCTCAAACAATACAGTAGTAGGATTGGTTTGCCAGCTAGTTAATCCTAAAGACACAGTTGATATCGCTTTTAAAATTAACAAAAATCTTAGCCATCAGCTTATTTGTAATTAAATATCGATAAATCATTTTTTAAAAAATTATATTTGAAGCCGCAAATTCAAAATTGCGGCTTTTTTTTAAGTAGTATTGACGTGATTTTGATAATCATGATGTTAAATTTTAAAAAAACACAATACTCAAAAAATTTATTTCCAAACCCACCTTTACAACAGGAAATTTCGTACACATATTTATATAAATCGACATCTTTAACTTAACCCAGCCAACTTAGTCCGCTTTTCCGCTATAAATCATATCGGAGGAGATATGGAGACCAAGGGCAAACCCTATCAGAGAGCCCCGCAGATTTTGGCTTTATTAGCAACACATGGCCAGCTGTCTGCAAAAACATTACAAATATTACTTGAACCACAAATTAACGTCAGGCGATTGAATGAGGTTTTACAAAGACTTTGTGAGCAAGGTCTGATTTGTAAACAGTATGATCGATTGTTTGGTAATAGTGGTGTGTTTTATTACTTGAATCAAAATACTCAATCAATTTTACTAACAGCTCAGAAGCTTAAAACTCAACCCCAATTGATCAGCCCACCATTCATTAGGCATGCAGAACTCATTCATTCTCAGCATTGTACACTTTGGACAGAAAAACTTAAACATTTTTACACAGATGATTTAGTTTTAAGAGAACAACAGTTTTACAAAAACGATATCTATGATCAACATTTTCCAAAATGGAATCCTCATGATCAAGTTGAGCATCGACCTGATATTTTTATGGAGCTAAAAGTTGATCGAAGCCATGATAAAAGTATTGCTTTTGAAATTGAGCAGCATCAAAAAAGTGAAAAGAGATTAGTTGAGAAATTAAAAAACTATACAACTAAAACTTATATTTCAGGATTAGTTTATGCTTGCTCAAAAGATGCGATTCAACATCGTTTAAGACATATTTATTTATCAAAAATACTCGATCGAGCTATGCGCATTAACTATTACGGACAAAATTTTATGGTGTTTGCGCCACTAGATCAAGACTACCAAAATTTTGATCCCGTTGTGATTTCAGTTTCGGGTCGGATATTTAAACTCAGTGAATGGATCAGTATTTTACGTCAATTTACAAACTTTGAAAGGAGAGTCGCTTTTAATGAACATACCGCTTAGGACAGCTGGAAGTTTTTGTATTTGATTTCATAGATCAACTTTAAAAAAAAATAATAAAAATAAACATTTAACAGTGAATTCGCTCGTGCCACCTACCTCAGAAGCCTCATTGACTACTACCACCCGACATAGTGTCTAGGGTGATAGTAGTCAATGAGTACGGTAGGCGGCACGAGCGATAAGAAAGGTGAGTTATGGATAAGTCTTTGGAAAGGGATTTATTCAACTTAACGGCTGATGTAACAACTGGAAAAAATGATTTAAATGATGTAAAAAATGAAAAGTTCTTTGAAAACAAAATTGAAAGCAAGTGGTTAACCAGTAAAGAAGTGGCCCAGTATTTAGCGATATCTGAAAATGCATTAAGAATTATGGTTCATCGTGGTCAAATTCCTTATTACAAATTTGGACGTCGTCTAAGATTTCAGTTTGAAGATTGTATGCCTCTAATCCGAAAGATCGGAGTTTAAAATGGCAATCAAAAAATATGAAAAAAATGGAGCAATACTTTACGAGGTTTATGTCGGCGGTCGCAATGCACGTGGTGAACGATGGCAGCGCCGACGTAATAACATTACGAGTTTACGCAAAGCTGAGAACATCGAGTTTGAACTCATGCGTGAACTGGCTAAAGTAAAAGAAGAAGCGATTCCGTATCGGTGGCACGAATGGCTTGAACATTGTTTAAAACATATAAGAATGACATTAAGTTATTCAACGGGACTCAATTATGAAAAATCACTCAACAAATGGGTGACACCACATTGGAGTCAAATTGAGATTCGCACGATTACGAAAATGCAAGTCTACGATATTTTATACAAAGAAGTCGATTCTGATTTGGCAGCTCATACTCGAAAAACTTTGTTGAAAATGATACGAAGAGTTTTTCAGATGGCTGTTGAAGAGGGGTGTATTGATCGTAATCCTTGTGTAGGCATTCAGGTGAAAGTTGCTGAAGTTGAACAAAAAGTCTTAACCAATACAGAAGTTGAAATTTTTTTGCGCGAAGCTCATATCACTCAACATCGGTTTTTTCCGATGTGGTATGTGGCTCTGACAACTGGCATGCGTTCAGGTGAATTGTTGGCTTTAACTTGGAAGGACATTGATTTTGATGCAGACATCATTTCTGTTTCAAAACAGTGGAATAATAAAACTGGTTTTGGAGCTACGAAGACGCAAAGAAATCGAATTGTGCCAATATCTGAAGATTTAAAAAATTATCTTCAGGAGTTAAAACTCAAAAGCTTACCAGAAGCCGAATTTGTGTTACCGCATTTACCAGAGTGGCTTAACGGAGAACAGGCTCGTATTACCAGAGAGTTTTGCCAGTCTTTAAAGATTACTCCAGTTAAGTTTCATGATTTGCGAGCTACATTTATCACCAATCTTTTATCACGTGGAGTTCCTTTGGCTCGAGTTATGGCTATTGTAGGTCATAGTCAGCTTAAGACAACAAACGGATATTTAAGAAAAGCGGGTGTAGATGTGAAAGGAGCAACTGAAGCCTTAGGCTATAAAATGCCTAAGCTTAGTTATTCGGCAAATGTAGTTAGTTTGGCGGATCGACGGCGGTAAAAAAGACTAAAAAAATGAGGGGTGAGTTTTGACTACTTCAGACTACTTGTGGAACCTAAAGTGAATAATTTCGAGGAGTTAGCTTAAAAAACTTCGCCCCGACCAATTAATTTATTCATTTGGCTTCTCTCACTTCACAGTTTATCAGGTGTATTCTAGTAAAAACGGTCTAGATCTTCACTCAAACAAGTTATAAGTTGGTTTAAGGCAAGACTATCATTCTCGTAACAAACAAGCCTAACTATTTAGCTAGAGTGTCGAGTTAGTTCCTTTTAGTGCGAAAAAAATCTTAAAATAGTCACTATGGCTGGCTTTTCTATTTTAATCCATATAGTGTCATTTTTGATCAATATATTAGATTATAAGGTGTTTATGTGGAAAATGATTTTTGTTGTGATGTTTATTATAACGCAAAATATTTTAGGTTATGGCCTTAACGGTTTATGGCAAGGCCAAGGTGTTTTATTGCTCAATAACCAACAAACATATAACTGTAATTTGTTGTTAGACATTGAACATACTGAAATATTTTTCCAAGTTAAAAATATGGATTTCGACTGCCAGGCCATGCACATCAAAAATAAAAAAAAACAGATTCTGAGAATCCAGAACGGTCATATGATTGATGAATCAGGTCATAATTTAGGGTTCATTTCTGAGTCGGAGATGTTGAGTGACTTGAATATTAATAATTTAAAACAATTTTATCATATTCAAAAAAGTGCGCCAAGCGAGCTAGAGTACGCCGATTCTGTTCAATGGAATCAGAGTATGAACACACAAATAAGCGGGCGACTGCAGTTGATCCCGAGCGCGAATTAGTTTAGCATTTTCTCATGTCGTCTTTAGATGAAGTGATAGCCAAAATACCACGTCCTGTATTAGTCTTTGTTGTTTTGCTTTTTGCATTGATTTTTATAATTCAGGAAAATCCACTATCAGACGGCTGTGATGTTGAAATATCGAATCTTCTGAGAGCTAATCGCGGAATTATCACAGCTTTTAAAGATAAAAAAAATAGAACGCATTTCTCGCAAATTGAGAACTTGAAACAACAATGTACTATTGGGAATAGCTCTGGAGCATGTCTAGATTATTTCGTAGCCTTAAAGCAATTAGCAGAGTCTTTAAGAAAATTTCCAGATCAGTGTTATAAAACTTTAGAGGAACAAAATCCTGCAATTATTCAAGTCTCTCTTAATGCAGTTAAGGTATTAGCTTTATTAGCCTGGGGAGATAAGCCACCAGAAGGTGTGACTCAAAGATTGGGTTGGTTGTCAGAATCTGAAGTTTATACGTTTTGTCGTTTTAAAAATTTTTTGACATCGATTTTGTCAAATGAAGAGTATTTGAAGTTTCGCACACAAGTGTATATTGAATTTCCTGAAAAATGGGACGAAACAATTAGTTTAGAAAAAAGAGCTGAATTGCCACGTCCACGTGCTTGGAAAAACTCTGTAAATCCAAATGGTAAACTTACAGATAAAGAAGTCTTTGAAAAGAGCCTGTTTTCGATTCGTTGCGATCTATATCAATAATCTTATAAACCTGCGAGCTGTATAGTTTTCCATGAGACATCGTTCTCGTTTTTAATTTGACCAATAAAGTAAAAGTTATCTTCATGAATATGAGCAATTTTAAAAGAATTTTTTGAGTGTTTGATAATTCTCCAGTCGATTGGTCTTAACCCAAATGTTGATAGTTCTAAAGAAAGTTTTAAGAGTTGATTGTTAAATAAAATATTTGATGATGCCATGATTGCCTCCCCTTTGTTTTATGAATTAGATGCGCTGCAAAAGTTGGGGCTCGACTTGTCACGCTTATAAGGAATATATTGGTTTTAAGGAGATTTTTTCCATGAATAGAGAATTGTTTTTTAAATTTTTAGAAAATCGAATGGAAATAATGATTTTAACTGTCTGGATTGTAGTCGTGGTTTTACTTTTTAAAGTGATACCAGACAAACAATTAGCTGGTTTAATAGCAGGAGTAGGCTTTTGCTTAATCCCCACTTATTTGATGCTCAAAATACTAAGGCAACTCAAAAGAGAGTCATATAAAACTGTTAACATCATACGCGTAACGGCTATTGTAATTTTTATAATTTCAGCAGCTTTACCAGTTTTAGGATTAAGAGTGTTTAACTGGGGAATTGATTTTAATTCTTTAGAACTACTCGGAATTGTGACAGGCCGACAATTACATATGTGGTCAAACTATGCATATTTGATAATGATGATTTCATTTATGATAAACAAAAAAGCGGCAGTTTAAAACTGCCGCAGGGATAACAACAACAAGTTGTTTTAAATTATCAATTGTATCTGGGTAAGACAATAAACCTCAGTATAGTAATTGTCCCTTTTCTCCATAATCTAGATCTATAACTAGCCTCATTAGATTTTATAATCACTGTTAAGGTCGTATAGATCTAAGTCTAGTTTAAACTAGTATTCAAAAGGAACTGGAGAAACTAGTTCTGGTCTAGAGCTAGTATCGTAAGCGTCAGTACCATTAGGTAATAAACCTAGCGTGCGAGCTTTTTTAATAGCTGCAGTGACTTTCTTTTGTTGAGATAAACTCAATTTAGATATACGAGCTGGAGTAATCTTGCCAGCGTCAGCAATAAATCTGCTTAAAGATGCAGGATCTTTATAGTCAAAAACGTGGTCGCCTGTGTACTCAGAACGGTATTTGTTACGAACAGTTTTGCGGTTATTTTCTTTTTCCATGTTAAACCTCTTGCCAAGTAAAGAATAACTGAATATACCAGAAATCTCGCTTTTGGAAGCATTTTTTGTAGTAAGGAGTTAAAAAAATGAGTCGTTGTGAATTATCTGGCAAAGGGCCTGTAGTAAAAAATTTAGTGAGCCACTCAAACATTAAGACTAAGTCAGTTGCTCAACCAAATGTTCAAAGAAAACGCATTTTCAGCAAGACTTTAAACCAAATGGTTCGTCTTTATATGGCTACTAGCACTATTCGTGATATGGAGCACACTGGTGGGTTTGATCAATACATTTTGAATCAAAATGATGGTGTACTTTCTAAGCGTGCTGTAGAAATCAAGTCGCGTATTCGTAAAAAAATGAATAAAGCTAAAAAAGCTTAGTATTTCTGAATATATAGAGGAATTTATGTTGAAATTAAAAATTAAAAAAGGTGATAAAGTACAAGTAATAGCAGGAAGCGATAAAGGTAAAAAAGGTATTGTCCTTGAAGTTAAACCTTCGGCTATGAAAATCAAAGTAGAAGGTGTAAAAGTTCAAACTCATTACGATAAAAAAGATGGTCTTTTGAAAAAAGAAGGCTTTATTGATTATTCTAATGTTCAATTAGTTGAAGCAAAAGCAAAAGCTAAATCAACTGAGAAAAAAACAACTAAGAAAACAGCAGCTAAAGCTAAATAGTAGCTGTTTTAATCTGATCAATTTATAACCTCTAGGAACTCGTTAATGCTTTCAAGGTCAAACGACTCAGTCCTAGGGGTTTTTTTATGTAATTTTTTCCTATACTAGACGAGATCTGACTTTCATTTTAATTTAGTCGAGTCGTTTATCTTCAACTACTCTGTTACTTTTCTATGCTACAAAATTAAAACTACATTCTTTTTTAATTCAGAGAAAGAACGGTACTTACATTTGTACGGAGTTATGTATGTTAAGAAGCGTTATTAAAATTAAAAAAAATCTAGTTTTGGCTTTGTGCTTAGCTTCTCTATTTTTAGCTACTTCTGCAAATAGCACAGAAAAAAGCAATAATATATTCTTAGTGTGTGAACGACATAAAGAAGTTCGTTGGTTGCGTATTTTTACCGGTACTGATGGTAAATGCAAATCAGTGTACTCAAAAGAAGGATTTTCGCAAATTGTTAGTTCTGCGACTTACTTCTCTTCGTGTGAGGCTGTTTTAAATAATGTGAAAAAAAATATTGAAGATGGTGGCTTTAAATGTAGAGAACAGAAATTGGGAATGGTTGTTGAGGTTGATTAGAAATTATTGACATAGGATTTAATATGCGAGTTACATTAGTTCAGCTCAACTCGATAGATGATGTTCAGTTTAATTTAAGCAAAATGCTCGAGCTTATGCAAATCCACTTGAAGCGTTTTGATTCGTCGTTAGATAAAACGCGAATGTTTGTTTTTCCAGAGAACAGTTTGTATTTCAGACTTATTGAAGGCTCTCAAATTCAAGCCCTAAATCTTCACGATACTTCATTTAAAAAACTAGAAAAATTCGCCAGTTTAAATAATGTTTTCATTCATTTAACAACAGCAATCAGCGAAGATGGTGTCACATATAATGCATCTGTTTTAATTGATCCTTCAGGTTTTTCAAAAATTGTTTATAGAAAAATTCATTTATTTGATATTAAACTTGAGGGGCAAAAACCCGTACGGGAATCAGATTTTTTTAGTAATGGATCTGAAGTAACTGATTTTGAAATTGATGGTGTGAAATTTGGCTCATCTATTTGTTATGATATTCGTTTTGCAGAATTGTATTTGCACCATGCAAAAAAACGAGTGGATGTTATTTTGATTCCAGCAGCTTTTTTAGTCAAAACAGGGCAAGCGCACTGGGAAGTCCTCAATCGTGCACGTGCTATTGAGTCTCAGGCTTATGTATTGTCGCCGGGACAGGTGGGAAACCACCAATCAAAAGATGGACAGTATTCTAGGCAAACATTTGGGCATTCAATTGCCATAAATCCATGGGGTGAAGTGCTACATTGCCAAAAAATAGGGGTAGGCTGTTTTGATGTTGTAATAGACAAAGATCAAATAGATTTCGTTCGTAATCAAATTCCGATGTCGACCCATAGACGCCTTTTGTAAAAACCTAAAGACTTTTCTTTTGGCAAAATAAATAATAACTTATTAACATGACCAAGCAGCAGACTTTAAATTTAAACAAAAGCGTTCGTAATGATGGTAGTAACAAATATTCAGTACATAGTCGTAGTAAAAAGCAAAGGAATCGTTTGAGATCTCAATTGGCTTTGCTCGTATGTTTTGTTTTGTTGAGTATTACATTGCTCGTAAGTTTATCAAAAACAGCTCAAGCCTCTCTTTTTGAAAGCAATTCAGATTCTTTAATTGATTTAGCCCGTGAGAGAAAATATAAAGGAGCTAACGACGAGGAAGAACTTAAAGTATTGCCAGTAATACAGAATTCAGAATATGGTCGTAAGCGACCTCCTGAGTTCAATGAGGGGTTCTAATTTGTTTAAAGAGTAAAAATAAGAGCATACAAATTTAAACGATATAAAATAAATTTATATTTTTCTATAGAGTAAATTGAAAAGCGTGTAAAGCGTGAAAGTCAGAGGAGCGATAATGTCTCAAGCGCATATTAAGAATTATGATGAAATTTTACCTGAAGGGGTTACGCGAGAAACAATGGACGTCGATGTACTTATTGTTGGTGGTGGAGCTGCTGGTTTGTCGTGTGCATACAAACTTGCGACTGACATTGAAAAACATAATCAAGCTGTTGCTGAAGGTAAAATCCAGGCTGAACCTATTCCAGAGCAAATGATCGTGGTTCTTGAAAAAGGATCTGAGATTGGTGCGCATAGTTTTTCAGGTGCTGTTTTAAATCCAGTTGCGCTAAAAGAGCTTATTCCAAATTTTCAAGAGCTGGGTTGTCCTCTTGATTCAGAAGTAAAAACAGATGCTGTTTATTATTTAGGTGAGACATCTTCATTTAAGTTACCAATCACTCCTCCGCCGTTTCACAACGTTGGCAACTATATTGTATCATTATCGAAATTTAACCGTTGGTTAGCATCTCAATGTGAGTCTAAAGGGGTAAATATATTTCCAGGATTTGCAGCAGTTGAGGCTTTATATGAAGGCGATAAAATCGTAGGTGTACGCACTGGCGATAAAGGGCGCGATAAAGAAGGAAATCCGAAAGCTAATTTTGAGCCAGGTTTGATTCTAAAGGCTAAAGCAACGATTTTTGCTGAAGGAACGCGTGGAAGTTTATTTAAGCAAGTTTCTAAAAAATTAAACTTACGCAAAGATAAAAATGCCGAAGTTTTTGAAGAAGGTGTGAAGGAAATTATTCAAATGCCTACTGGGTCTGTTACGGCAGGACAAGTGATTCACACAATGGGTTTTCCGCTCAATAAATCAATCGGTGGAACTTTTATTTATACAATTCCCGGTGATAAAATCGTTTTAGGTTTGGTTGCGTATTTAGACTCTAAAGATCCTCTATTAGATCCGCACCGTGAATTGCAAAAATTAAAAACACATCCTTTTATTGCAAACATGATCAAAGGCGGTAAAGTTGTCGCTTATGGTGGTAAAACGTTGCCTGCTGGTGGTTGGTACTCAATGCCAAAGCTGTTTGGTGATGGTTGGATGGTTTGTGGTGATTCAGCAAGTATGGTCGATGTACAAAAATTAAAAGGAATACACTTGGCCATGAAATCGGGAATGAGTGCTGCTGAAACAGCATTTATAGCCATTCAAAAACAAGATTCTTCTGAAAAAGTACTTACTCATTATGAAGAAAAAATTCATGCATCGTATGTTAAAAAGGATTTGTACAGAGTGCGTAATTTTCATCAAACCTTATCAAAAGGATTACTTGCGTCGTTGCCTTTAATTGGTTTGCAGGAGCTAACGGGTGGGCGTGGTTTGTTTGACGGCATGCCTGTTCATCAAGATGCGAAAACAACTTTACCTGTTAAAGAGGTTTGGGGAACTGATGCTGGCTTAGATATGGCAGCTAATAAACTACCTAAGGCTGATGGCGGTTTAATGTTTGATAAACTCGGCAGCGTTTATTTGACGGGGACAACGCATGATGAGGATTCTCCGAATCATTTAAGGCTGTTAAATGGTGATATTTGTCGTACAGTTTGTGAGCCTAAATATAAGTCTCCGTGTGTACAGTTTTGTCCAGCTAGCGTATATGAGATGCTACCGTCAAAATTGGCGACTGGTCAGTATGATTTACAAATCAATTATACCAACTGTATTCACTGTAAAACTTGTGATATAAAGTGTCCTCACGAAAATATTGAATGGACAGTACCCGAAGGTGGTGGCGGTCCTAAATATACTGAGACTTAGTTGTTCAAGTGGGAACTAAAATTTAAAAACTAAAGCCTTAACAAAGGGGAAGTTAGGGCTTTTACAGATAAAAGGAGATCTGAACTATGGCAAAATTTTTTGCTTCATGTCCAACAGGCTTAGCTGACCTGGTCGAAAAAGAATTACAAGAGTTAGGTTTAAAAACAGGTACAAAAACAATGGGCGGTGTTGTTTTTGATTCGAACTGGGAAGGTTGTTACAAAGCGAATTTACATTCTCGTTTTGCAAGCCGTATATTAAAGCCGCTTTTAGATTTTCCGGCGTATACACCAGAGGAAATTTACAACAATGTCCGTAAACACGATTTCACAAAATACATCAAACCTGATCAAACAATTGCTATTGATGCAACTGTTCGCGAAAGTAAAATGGCTGATCAGCGCTTTTTAGCTATGAAAGTTAAAGACGCTATCGTTGATCAATTTCGTGATAAATATGGTGTAAGACCTAATGTTAGTAATGATAATCCAGATTTAAGAATTCACATTAAAGGCGTTCGCAATCAGTTTCATATGCAGTTAGATACTTCGGGACATTCACTTTTTATGCGCGGTTATCGTACTAAAACTGGTGAAGCTCCACTTAAAGAAAATTTAGGTGCAGGTTTAATTGCATTAGCTGGCTGGGATAAGAAATCACCATTATTAGATTTGTTTTGTGGTTCAGGAACAATTTTGATTGAAGCTGCGATGATGGCTGCCAATATGGCTCCTGGAATTCATCGTGAAGGATTTGGTTTTATGAACTTACTTGATTTCAATCAAGAGGCTTGGCTTAAAGTTCTTGATGAAGCTGAATCGCAAGAGCTTGAGTCAATAGAAGCACTACTTTTTGGTTATGATCACGACAAGAGAGTATTGCAAATGGCTAAAGACAATGCTCGTAATGCAGGTGTTGCTAAGTTTATTGAATTTAAGAATACTCCGATTTCTGTAGCGGCACCTCCACCTGAAGTTCCTGCCGGGATGATTTTAACTAATCCTCCTTACGGAGCTCGAATTGGTGATGAAGATAATTTAAAAGACGTCTATCGTGATTTAGGTTTTACTTTAAAAACACGATTTGACGGTTGGGATGCTTGGATTTTATCTGGTAATAAAGAGTTGTTGTCTGAAATGAAATTAAAATCGACGCAAAAAGTATTTTTAATGAATGGTAACATCGAGTGCAGATTGTTAAAATACGAAATGTACAAAGGCACTAAGCGATTACCAAAAGAAGTTGTGATTGATGCAGGACTGTTGGCTCAGAAAGCAAGTGCTGCTTCGGTCACAACGACTGATCTGATTTTGAAAAATTAGTTTTTAAAAAGGCTCTGAGAAGAGCCTTTTTAATTTCTTAAGACTTGTGTTGAAATTAAACGGGTTTATAAACACCGTAGTATGCTGCTACAGTGAAAATTGCCAGCATAATGAAATACAATGGCCATCCCATTTGTCCTTTGCGTTTGAGTAAAGCTATAAGACCGCCAAATATAATCCAAATGAATAGCTTAACGTGAATCCAAGGTGGTAACCCCTGTTGCACGATTCCTAAACGCGCAAGTAAACCAAAGCCACTCACCAAAATGAAAAGTAAACCAACTCCATGCGTGATGAAGGCAAAAGTTTTGACTCTTCCGGTTAAACCGTGACCTGACCACACAAGCGCGAGTAAGCCGACTAATCCAGAGACCAGTAAGAAAATACCGACTAAGTGTAGTATTTTATAAATTTCGTAAGGCATTTTTTGCTCCTTTTGTTAATTATTGTTCTTTATCTAAACCTAAATGTTTTAAAATCTGAGCCACCTGTTTCCTGATTTTAGGTAGTGAGGCTAGAGAAGTCATGATTCTTAAGCTTTCTTTGTGATCAGTTTGTGGAAAGCCTCCGTAGATCCCTGATTTTTCGATGTTGCTGACGACGCCTGTACGTCCAGTAAGAATAACATTGTCTGTGATAGTCACATGTCCAACAACATGAGTACCTCCTGCAGTTGTTAAGTTGCGACCGACTTTTGATGAGCCAGCGATAATAAAACCTGCAGTAATTAAAGCATTTTCTCCGATATCACAATTGTGAGCAATATGAATAAAATTATCAAATTTAGATCCTTTGCGAATGCGTGTTTCAGTTAGGGCTGCTCGATCAATGGCACATTGAGCTCCGAGTTCACAATTGTCTTCGATAATGACTGTACCAATTTGTGGAATTTTGTGGTGGTTTCCAGATTTGTCTGTAAAAAAACCGAAGCCATCAGAGCCAATGACATTTTGAGGTCCGATGAGACAGTAGTTGCCGATACTACAATTGTAGCCAACGAAGACGTGTCCTGAGAGGCGAGTGTGGTGGCCGATGCTTGCGCCTGTTTCTAGGATGCAGTGGGCTCCGATCGTGGAATGATCGCCGATGACGACATTGTCTCCAATAACGGCATAGGGTTCGATTGTTACATTTTCACCAATTTGAGCTGATTGAGAAACAGAAGCAGTCGGGTGGTGTCCGCTATTGATTGTTTTGCGCTGATCAAATAAAGGAAGAACTTCGGTCATAGCAAGATGAACATTTGACGTCGACCAAACTGGAATAGATGAGGAAGTTTGCTCGATCGCTAAGGTTGTGAGTTTTTCAGTCACTATGATGCCGGCAGCTTTTTGATTAATGGCGGAAGTGAGTAGGGATTCGGAGTTAACAAAAACAAGAGTGCTCGTTGAGGCCAGATGGGGCGGCAAAACATGAGTAAAAAAAGTATCAGCAGATTTGACTAAAGTAAGACTTTTACAGGCCTGAGAAATTTGCTGAGAAGAGATTTTTATGTTGAGGTGTTGGTTTTTCATGGCACTAGACTAATGCTTTGCAACAGAAAAGGCAGCATTTTACTTGTCCGAGACGTGCTGCAAGATATACATAGTTATTGTTTATTATTTTTGACCCAATTATTTTTGGAGAAAAACATGGCAAAAACGACAACTAAAGCGACTAAAAAGGCTAATTCTAAATCATCTGCAAAACAGACGGCGTCTAAAAAAACAGCAGTTGCAAAGGTGCCTGCGACAAAAGCAGCGTCTAAATCGGTAACAGCTAAAGCTCCAGCAAAAGTTGCGGCTAAAGCAACTGTTGCAGCGAAAGTGACAAAGGTAGCTAAGGAAATAGTTAAGCAAGTCTCTAAGGTTGTCTCTAAAAACAGTCCTAAAGAAAAAGTCTCAAAAGCAACAGTCAAAGAAGTTATTGTAAAAGAAAAATTATCTAAAAAAGAGCAAACGACTGAGAAACCAGCTTTGATGACGAAAAAGGGTAAAGCGGAACCGCAAGAGCCAAAAGATCAAGGTGAGCTACTTATTGAAAAAGCTCGCGAAGAAATGGCCAAAATTAATGCTGATGCTAAGCAAGCGGAAAAAGCAAGCAAAGTAAAGCCAATTAAAATTGAACGTGGTAATTCAGCCGATGAAAAAGCAAAATGGCAAGAGCTCAATAAAAGACATGGCAAAGAGAAAGCTCAAGTCTATAAAATGACTGATGTTTTTGAAGCCATGAAACCTATACAGCACAAGGTTTTAGGTTGGGGATTTGTTTTAACAAATGAAAATAACCGTTTAGAAGTTCTTTTTGAAAACGGAATAAAAATGTTGATTAGTAACTACAAGCCCTCTTAATATAGGTCTGCATGTCAAAAGATGATTTAGTACAAATAGATGGAAAAGTAGTCGATGCTCTTGCTGGGGGCCTATATAAGGTCGAGCTTGAGTCTAACAAAGTTGTCGTCAGCGCTAAACTTTGCGGAAAAATGCGAAGATTTAACATTAGAATAGTTGTCGGCGATCGTGTCAGCGTTGGAGTTTCTCCGTATGATCCGACTCATGGTCTGATTATGTACCGTCACAAGTAATATCTGTCGTAGCCAAAATTATGACAGCGAAAAATTCCTTTAAACAAACAAATACAATAACCAAAATCGAGTCGATCGGAATGATCAATTCGATTTATTCAACATCAGATTCTGCGAAGATGCAGATCTCTGGCTTATTATTCTAAAAACAAGAGGTTTTCATGGATCAAGCGTTAGGTGCATATTTAGCTCGTTTTGTTTCTCAAGTCCCACTTAAATCTGCAGCAGCAGTTTTAGAGTTAGCCGCTGATGGAGCAACTGTTCCATTCATCGCTCGTTACCGTAAAGAAAAAACAGGTAATTTAGATGAGGTTCAAATTCGTGCAGTTATTGAAGCAAACGAAACTTACCAAGAAGTTGTTAAGCGTAAAACATTTTTACTTAAAGAAATCGCTGAACAAAAAAACTTAACTCCTGAAATCCAAAAACGTATTGAGCTTTCGTGGGATTTAAATGAGTTAGAAGAGATATACAAACCATTTAAGAAAAAGAAAAAAACCAAAGCTACAATTGCTCGTGATGCTGGTTTAGAGCCACTTGCTAACTGGTTATGGGACATGGGACATGGTCTAACAAAAGATTCAACAACTATGGAAGTAAAGGCTAAATCGTTTTTAAATCCAGAGTTAAAAATTGTAACTTATGAGGATGCTCTTAAGGGTGCTCAAGACATATTAGTTGAGAAAATTGCCAACGATGCCTCTTTACGTGATAAAGTTGTTCATAATTATTTTGAAAAAGGTAAAGTTACGTCAAAAGCTGCAAAAGGTTATAAACCTAATTCAAAATACGAGATGTATTCAAATGATTACAATGATCTCGTGAAAAACTTGTTAGAAGAAAAAGCTTCGCACAGATATATGGCCATGAAGCGTGGATGGGAAGAAGAAGAGTTAACAGTTGATATCGTTGGTGAAGATGATATTTTATTAGTTCAATTTGAAAAATTTGCGACAACAACTCCTGAGAATGCTATTGGTACATATTTAAAAGAGTGCGCTCGATTAGCTCTAAATGTTTATGTCGTGCCATCAGTTAAAAATGAAGTTCATGCCAAATTAAAAGAAAAATCAGATGAACATGCGATCAAAGTTTTTGCTGAAAATGTTCGCCGAGTTTTGTTGGGGTCTCCGTATGGACCTAAAGTTGTTTTAGGTGTTGATCCTGGTTTACGTACAGGATGTAAAGTCGCTCTCGTTGATAAAGGTGGTAACTATGTTTCTCACACAGTTATGCACACTCTTGGTGATAATGCTGAGCAAATGGGTAAAACTTTGATCGGCGAAGTTACTAAGCAAATCAAAATTGAAGCGATTGCAGTCGGTAATGGTACTGCTGGACGCGAAACAGAAATATTCTTGAAAAAAATAGTTAAAGAGTTAGGTAAAGAAAAAGAAATTCCAGTTATAATGGTGAATGAATCTGGCGCATCTGTGTATTCAGCGAGTGATGTTGCAAGACAAGAATTTCCAGATTTGGATGTGACTGTGAAAGGTGCCATTTCTATTGCTCGTCGATTGCAAGATCCGTTGGCTGAGCTTGTTAAAATTGATCCAAAATCAATTGGCGTTGGTCAATATCAGCATGATGTGAATCAGTCTCATTTGAAAAAAGGCTTAGAAGGCGTTGTTGAAAGTTGTGTGAATGCCGTTGGCGTAGACGTGAATACAGCATCAAGCTCACTCTTAGCACATGTTTCGGGTATTGGTCCTGGATTAGCTAATGCTATCGTAGAATACCGTAAGAAAAACGGATTATTCACAGACCGCTCTGAATTAATGAAAGTTCCAAGATTCACAGCTAAAGTATATGAGCAGGCAGCTGGATTCTTGCGTGTTTTAAATGGCAAAGTCTTTTTAGATTCAACGGGAATTCATCCAGAGCGTTACAGTGCAGTTCGTGATATGGCTCAAGATATTGGTGCTAATTTAAATGAAATCGTTGGTGAAGGTGCAAAAAAACTTTTAGCAGTTAAAGCTAAATGGGCTGCGATTGTTGGTGAATTTACTTTTGATGATATTTACAAAGAATTAGAAAAACCAGGTCGTGACCCGCGCGATCCATTTAAAGTATTTCAATTTCGTGAAGATATTTTTGAAGTTAAAGATTTGAAAGAGGCAATGATTTGTCCAGGTATTGTGACAAATGTTACTAATTTTGGAGCTTTCGTCGATATTGGTGTTCATCAAGATGGATTAGTTCATATTTCTGAATTAGCACATAAGTTTGTTGATGATCCAAGAAAAGTTGTTAACCCAGGCGATCAAGTCATGGTTAAAGTGATGAAAGTTGATGTAGCCAGAAATCAAATTTCATTAACTATGAAATTAGAAGCAGCTCCTGAACATAAATCATTTAGAGATCAAAAAGAGCAACAAGGTGGTCGTTCGCAAGGACAATTCAACGGACCTAAAGGCGCTCATACTGGTGGAAAACCAGGTGATCGCGGCCCTAGACCTCAACACCAAGGTGGTCCAAGACCACAGCACGGTGGTAGTGGAGCGGGTGCTAGTCAATCGCAAGGCGCGGGTCGTGGTGGCAGTCCATTTAACAATCCATTTGCAGCATTATTAAATACAGCTAAAAAATAAAAACCATAAGGAGAATACAATGGCATTAAAAATCGGTGGAAAGAAAAAAACAAAAAATAAAAGTGCTCGTCATAAATCAAAAAGATTGAGTAAGAAAAAAAGAATGACTAAAGCTAAAACAAAAAAATAGTCATTTTGGGTTGAAGAGATACATTGAAAACTAAAAATATTTATCTTATTCGACACGGTGAAACTGATTGGAATCGCGATAAGCGATTCCAAGGTCAGACTGATATTGCATTGAATGATGTCGGTCGCGCTCAGGCGCAAGGACTTATCAATTTGATGCAAGAGCTTAAAATTGAGCTCGCTTATTCAAGTAATTTATCAAGAGCTCATGAAACTGCAGTGATCGCAGTTCAAGATTTAAAAATTCCAATCATTAAAGACGAGCGTCTTCGTGAAACCAACATTGGTGAAGCTGAAGGTATGACCTTTGATGAAATTAACGAAAAGTTTGGTCAAAACGGCATTGAAAGATGGCGTTCATATGAAGAGCGAGATTTAGATTTTAAATACCCACAAGGTGAATCAAAACGCCAAATGATGATTCGTGTAAGACAAGCTGTTTTAGAAATCGCACAAAATAATTCACAACAAAATATAGCCATATTCGGTCATGGTATGATGATGCGAGCTTTAACTTTTGCTTTTAAACAGGGCGTCCCTTGGGATTTAGCTATTTTTTCAAATGGCAGCGTACATCAATATTCTTGGGAAGATAAGAATCCTGAGTTTTTGAAGTATTTTGGTAAGATTAACTAACACACGACCAAAGTCTTAGGACCTAGATATATTATTCTAGATTTCCATAAAAAAATAATGTTTTACATCTTACTTAACTTAGACTCGAAGCTGGAGAACTTATGCCAGCTTATTTTAAAAATGTTTATTTGAACGCTACAGGATCTTTTTTGCCAGGACCAGCTATTAACAACGATGAGATGGATTCTTACATTGGATCAATCAACAGTCAGTCATCACGAGTTAAGCGTCGAATTTTGGCTGAGAATGGAATTAAATCTAGACACTACGGCATAGACAAAGAAGGTAAAACTTTATTTTCATCAACACAAATGGCTGAGAAGTCTATTGAAAATGCTCTGTCATCAATAGGAATGAAAACAAATGAAATTGAGTTTTTAAGTTCTGGAACGGTTGGTGCTGATTTAGCTGCACCAGGATTTGCAAACCTTATTCAAGGGCAAATGCGTTCTGCACCCATGCAAACAATGAGTTTTCAAGGTATATGTGCATCAGGTGTCGCAGCTATGAAAGCCGCTGCTCAGGTTGTGGAGCTAGGCGAGTTTAAAAATTCTGTAGCAGTAGCAACTGAATTTCCATCAAGACTATTTAAGGCATCGCGATTTCAGCAAATTCAAGAGAATGTTGATTTTGATTCACACTTTTTACGTTGGATGTTGTCAGATGGTTCAGGTGCAGTTGTTTTTCAAAATGAGCCAAAAGCAAAAGGTTTATCATTAAAATTAAATTGGATTCATTTGAAATCATTTAGTGGTGATTATCCGACTTGTATGCAAATTGGTAGTCCTTGGAATCAGCCTGATAAAAGCTATTTAGATTTTAATTCACTACAAGAAGCCGAGCAAAAGGGTTCTATTCTGTTGAGACAAGATATTAGATTGTTGCCGAACTTGTTTGATGTTGGTATCAGTGAATTTATCAATCTGACTTTACAAAATGATATTAATCCAAATGAAGTCGACTATTTTTTATGTCATTACTCATCTGAGAGATTTTCTGATGTTGTTAAAGTTTTGATGGATAAAGCGGGTCTTACAATACCGCAAGAAAAATGGTTTAGCAATTTAACAACAAAAGGTAATACTGGTGCTGCATCAATTTTTATTATCCTTGATGAGTTTCTCAAAACTAAAGATTTAAAAGCTGGCCAAAAAATACTGTGTTTTGTGCCCGAATCAGGCCGATTTACTGTTTCATTTATGTTGTTTGAAGTTGTCGAAGATGGTGTATTAAAGTCAAAACCAGTTAATCAAAATGAAAAAA
The DNA here is from genome assembly GCA_046293015.1 of Pseudobdellovibrio sp. Taxonomy (GTDB): domain Bacteria; phylum Bdellovibrionota; class Bdellovibrionia; order Bdellovibrionales; family Bdellovibrionaceae; genus Pseudobdellovibrio. The sequence continues at coordinate 153,363 of JBKBPU010000004.1, read as the reverse complement.
AGCCAGTTGAAAAATTGTTGTTAGAGCTAGGAAGTGTTTGGCATAATTACCGATCAAATGTGTTTAGGTCTGAATTAGCTCATCGAATTTTTAATAATAAGGTCCAAGTCGATGATTATTTAACATGGATGGAAAATTGGATTCCGCAAGTACGCGAAGGTAGCATTTGGATGCGAACAGCGATTTCAAATTTATCAAATCAATTTGAAGGCATTCGCGAATTAATCGAAGAGCACGCTGGAGAAGAGCAATTTGATTTTAAAGTGCTTTATGCGGATTACCAAAATGCCGGTGGAATTAAAGATATCGACCAACTTAAACGAAATAGCGGTGGGGAAGAACTGAACAATTACATGTACTCGCGTGCTAGATCGGCTAATGCCTTAGGACTTCTTGGTGGTATTTTTATTATAGAAGGTACAGGGCAAAAAATTATTCCGACACTATTACCATTTTTAAAGCGTAGTCTAAATCTACAAATGAATGTTTTTAAATTTCTAGAATATCACGGTGAGAATGATGTAAAACATTTAGAGAGATGGGCTAATGCCGTTGAGTTAGCTTTAATGATCGAGCCAAATTGTTATGAAGACATTTTAAATACTGCTAAAGAAGTTGCAAGGCTTTATCAAAAGCAATGGGAGCAAATACTGCCATGATTAAGACGAGTTATATTTTTGAAAACATGCAGCACGATCCTGATGATCCAAATCCGTGGCAAGCATTGTATTTAGATCAAAGTACGCCAATTCGGCCTGTTGTAAAAGAAATGTGGCTTAAAAATTCGAGTTCAGTTTCGAGACAGTTTGTTTTACCGTTTGTACGGTTTTTTGCAAAGTTTTTGATAGTTGTATTTCAAATTATAAAAGCATTGTCGCCAATTGATTGGCGATTTTCTAAATTCTTACATCGTTTAAATTATTGGGGTTTAAAATATTTTGTTTTACCAGAGGCTAATTATTTAATTTTACGTCATTTTCATGTAGGTTCAGAACTATTAGCCTTCATTGCTGGAAATGTTCCTGGTGCTGAAATTCCAATGAGACCTATAAGGCCACGAAATCTCGAAGATTTAAAGGATAATTTGTTTTCGCAGCATGATTTAAACTTATATAATTTTGTCATTAACCTGAATAAAGAGCTTAAAGCAAAAAATTTAAAAGTTAAACATCTAGCACAACCAAGTTTTTCCATGATCACAGATAGTGATTTTGATATTGAGATGCCTAAAGCTGGATTTTTTAATTTTTTAGATTTAGAAACAGCAATAGAATTATAACTCCTGTGTATCAGTTTTTTTTGACGGACAATGATTTTTGGAGAGCAACTAATTCTTTACAACTTGATGAAACTATTGGAATTTATGCAGCAATAATTTTGAATTCTCATCAGCATTTAGTTTTAGTGAACAACAAGCATCCTCTTGTTTCTCTGATTACTTTAGGTGCTAGTTTTAGATTAGTGTTACATGGGCTGTCTTCAGAAATGGGACATTGGCTATTAGTGCAATTTAAAAAAGAACAACAACTCAAGATAAATCAAAGTACAAATATTAATATAGGCCGTTCATAAATATGTTCAATGAAGAATTAATCAAAAGCATAGTTGATCAGTTAGGCTATAGTGAGTTTTTTATTATCACATTTGTCATGTTTAGTATTCTGTACTTTTCATTTTCAGCTTTTGGTTATTTGTTTATCAGCAGACAAAAAACATTTAAAAAAGTTCAAAATAAGTCTTTTCGTTCTGGGCAAATAATGACAGAGGTTAAAAGATCTTTTGTTTCGATTTTAATGTTTTCAATTTTAAGTTTATGGATGTGCTATGGGCTAAAAAGTGGCATATATAAATTTAATTATTCATTTAAGTTTGAAGAATATCTTATTGAAGTATTAGCTTTATTTCTTTGGAATGAGTTTTATTTTTTTATTGTTCATAAAACATTTCATCTCAAAATATTTTATAAGTATCATGTTGATCATCATTTTTCATTCGTGCCGAGTCCATTTTCAGCTTATAGCTTTCACTGGTCTGAAGGTTTACTTTTAGGTGCAGTTATGCCAATAGCTATGCTATTTAATGATTTTGAGTTTTGGTCAATAATGACACTGCCAGTAATGAGCATTGTCTTAAATGCATTAGGACACTCGAATTTAGATTTTTTTCCTCACAAAGGCATCAACAGTTTATATAGTTTTTCGAAGAGACACAGTTTACATCATCAAAATCCTCATAAGCATTTTGGTTTTTTTCTGCCATGGTTAGACATGCTTTATGACCGATTATTTAATGGAAAATCACCATGATTGCTTTCTGGGAAATACTATTTTTTGCTTAGGTCGATTATTTATTATATTTGGAATAAGTTATTTGTTTTTTTGTTATTTAAAAATTTCTTTTGTGCAAAAATATAAAATTCAAAAACAAGAACGATTTGCAGTAATACCTGCGTTTGAGTTTAAATGGTCACTTGCTAGCATAGTGATTCAAAGTTTAGTGTTTTACTCAATTTTCATTTTAAAGAAAGAAATAATTTGGATATCATTGTCAAACTATGAGTATATGATATCTATTTTGGGTTATTTTTTTATATATGATTTATCATTTTATTGGATTCATCGCTTATTGCACAGAACATGGATGTACAAGCACATACACATTATACACCACAAGTCGCATAATCCAACTCCATGGGCAAGTTATTCGTTTCATCCAGTTGAAGCAATATTAAATTTATTGTACTACTATATTTATGTTTTAATATTTCCAACGAACTTAGGGCTCTTCGTTTTTTTGGTTATATTGACTGATTTTGGAAACTTAGCCGGCCACTTGGGTTATGATTTTTTTCCAAAAGGCGGCTTTATAAATCCAATTATAAAATGGATAACAACTCCTACACATCATAATTTGCACCATCAATATCCTAAATCAAACTATGGTCTTTATTTTCGTGGATGGGATAAGTGGTTTAAAACTTTAAATCAGAAATCTACTCAATATTAATAAGTTGTTTTTTTAGTATTAAAGTTTTCCAGTTTTCTGTAATGATTTTGATTTCATAATCGTTAACAAGTAAGCAAGAATGAAATTGTAAGCCTAAATAGATTGTGTTGTTTATCTGTATAGCGCTTGCACCAATTGGATGGCTGGGCAAGGTATTCGCGAAGATATAAAACTCATCAAATTGAGTGTTTGATTGCCATTTTCCTAAATTAGTGAAGGTGCCAGCATAAAAATTATTTTTTAATTGTGATTTACTTAAAGCTAAAATTATGTTTTTAGGTAAAAAAATTGGTATTCTTTGCCAAGCCCAAACTCCCCAGTGCAATTTGTTTTTGAATGAGTTTTTCATATTTTGAAATACATTTTTAGCTGTGTCTTTTTCTTGAATAGTCAGAGTAAAATTTGATACGCAGTTCAAAGATGCTGAATTTAGTATAGTCTGGTCGAGAGATTGAAATTCAGAGCGAAAATTAACAGGTATCCACCAACTTGTTTCTTGAATAATCTTGAAGTAGTTTCTGACAGCTAAATTCAAACAGTAAAGTAAGTGTGCATTTAAATTAATTTGGCTAGATTTACAAAATGATATAATTTCATTGAGTTCATTGGATGAAATTTTAAAACAATTGCTTTTAGGATTTGTTTCGTCGCTTTTATTGTTTAGATTATATGAATATTTTGTTTTCCGAATATTAAATTTACGTTTACGTGCATAGTATGGAAATAAAAAAGTTTGACTTAAGTACAAACTAAGCGATTGGCCAAAAAATTTAAATTTATATAATTTTATATGATTTTTACTTTGATAGAGTTCAAATTTTTCATTTTGAGATAAATGATTTAGACAAGAAATGCCATCATGTTGACTGTGATCGTAGTTGTAAATTGAATGCGTAAGATTGTCTTTTTTTTTAATTCTAAAGCTGATGAATGTATTTTGACCCAGTTCTTTGTAAGCTAAAAACCAAGAACCAATAGCGTTAGAGCTTTTACGTATGTAATCTTCTAAACTAACGGTTGTAGATTGATCCACTTGAATGTGTATCGTTTAGCGATTGACTTGCAAGGCAAGGCTTGATGGAGTCATCGTTTTTTTCGATTGAGTGTTTTGGCGTGTGCCAATATGTTTAATTGCATACATTGTGGAAATTGCGACGACGTAAAAAATAAATAGTCTTTTGCGAAATTCAATCATTTCAAGCACCCCGTTATAGAACTTATTCATAACAAATAAGTCAGATGAATTGTGAGTTATTCAATCATTTAGCAAAAAAGAAATGATTGTAAAAAAAATAGACAGGGCTAAGATGTTTATATGAGCTATGTTGTTGAAATTAAGAATATTTATAAAAGTTATTTATTAGGTGAAATCAAAGTTGAAGCTATTAAGAACTTATCCCTTACCGTAACTAGGGGCGAATTTACAGCTTTGGTGGGTGCTTCAGGATCGGGTAAGACCACTTTATTAAATCTTATTGGGTGTTTAGATAATGTTGATAAGGGTGATGTGATTATAGCCCAAAATAATATTAAACATCTTAATGAAGATCAAAAGAGTCAACTTAGAAACGCAAAAATAGGGTTTATTTTTCAATCCTTTAATCTTATTCCTGTCTTAAGTGTTTTTGAAAATGTAGAACTGCCTCTTACAATTAGAAAGCATTTAAACCAGGATTTTGTAAAGTCTAAAGTTATGACTGCTATCAGTGATGTTGGATTAGCTGATTTTATTCATCATAGACCCGACCAGCTATCTGGTGGACAAAGACAAAGAGTCGCTATCGCTCGTGCCTTAGTCACCGACCCAGATTTGATTCTGGCTGATGAACCCACTGCTAATTTAGATTCAAAAACAGCTCATAAAATTATTGATCTTATGATTGATCTTAATCAGAAAAAAGGTGTGACATTTTTTTTCTGCACCCATGATGAAAAGCTGATGAGTCGTGTGCAAAAAATTATAAAAATTAAAGATGGCCAGATAGAATCAGCTTAAGCATATGAATCAATTCTGGAATTTCGCATTTAAAAATTTATTTCGTAATAAGCGTCGCACCATATCGACAGCAACAGCGATATGTGTGGGTTTTGTTGGATTAAATTTATTAGGTGCATATATCTACAGATCTAAAAAAGCACTTGATGCTACATCGGTTTATTCCGCCCAAAGAGGCCATATTTCTATTTATAAAAAAAATGCGGTGGAGCAGTATCAAGTCAAGCCACGAAAATACGTTTTAACTAAAACTGATATAGATGAAATACAAAAAGTACTAGAATCATATAAAAATTTAATTGACTATACGAGCTCTAAATTATCAGCGACTGCGCTTTTATCTAATGGAACAAAATCATATCCTGTTGTTGTCTATGGTTTTGAGCCTGAATCTTATAAGAAATCATTACAACAAAAAGATTTACTTCTATGGGCAAAAGATTGGGTTATGCCATCGCAGCTAGAGAATTTAGACATTTTTATTAAGAAGCCTGAAACAATTTCTATAACGCAAAGAATTGGTGAAGTTATGGCGTTGGAGTATCCTTTTAAAAACAATGAGTATCTTCAACTCGCTGGCAAAAATCTAGATGGAGATTTGAATGCAATTAATGTTTTATTGGGTGCTGAGCATACAACGGGTTTACAGTTTTTAGAGGACACTGTTGTATTATTGCCAATTCAAAAAGTGCAAGAGTTGTTGTCGACGGATTCAGTGGAGTCATATTCGATCTACTTAAAAACTTTTTCGGAAACAGATGATATTATTCATCACATTAGACAGCGTTTTGATAAAATGCAATTAAGTTATGACGTATTTAGGTTTGATGATGTTAGTATAAATTCCATGCACCAGGGAACTATGGGATTCTTGTATGTTATGGGTGGATTTTTTGTCTTTCTTATATGTACTGCAGTTAGTTTAACAATTATAAATTCATTGACAATGGGTATTATTGAAAGAACGCGCGAAATTGGAACCTTGCGTGCGGTTGGTTTTAACGTGAAACAAGTGGTAGAGCTTTTTACGAAAGAAAGCATACTATTAGCGGGTCTTAGTATGATAGTGGGTATTGTTTTGTCATTTATTATTTGTGAGATTGTGAATAGATTGGAGATTAAATTTTTTCCACCGGGCGCAAGTCAAAAAATTCTATTTATTTTAAATTGGAATATGAGTATCGCAACATCAGTATTTATTTTACTTATGGTTGTCACATGGCTTTCCTCTTATTTAGTTATAAATAATAAAATGAAAGTTAAACTTATATCATTAATTAATGATTCAGGAGAAAATTAATGGAAATTAAAAAAATAATTTTAGGTGTCATGGCCGCTATTTTTTGTTGTAGTTTATCTTTAGCTTCTGATGATTTGGCTAGTCAATTGCTGAAGGCTTCTGATCGATCTCGTGGTGGTGTTAAAGATGGCATTCAGTGGGTCGCAAAAGTTGAAAGTTCTGAAAATGGCGAAGAAACAAGTCGTGAATTTGATGTTAAAGCGAATGGTGACAATGCTTATGTTGAGGCTATCGCACCAGCAAAAAACAAAGGCGAAATATATTTATTAAATGATCGTAATATGTGGTTTTTTAAGTCAAGTTTGAAAAAACCAGTTTCAATTTCGGCTAGACAAAAACTTACGGGTCAAGCTGCCAATGGTGATATTGCTTCAACTCACTACGCCCGGGATTATGTCCCAGTTATTGAAAAAACAGAAAATTTAGACGGCCAAAAGACTCATGTATTGCTTTTAACAGCCAAATCAAAAAATTTAACCTATGATAAAATTCGATATTGGATTAGTGATAAATCAAAATTAGCGATTAAAGCAGAGTTTTTAACTTTGCAAGGTAAGCCATTTAAGATTGGATATCTTAAATATCAAAATAAATTAACAGTAGATGGTCAAACTTTTCCGTTTGTCAGCGAACTAACGATTGTTGATGCTAAGTTCGAAAATAATAAAAGTGTTATTACTTATTCTAATCCAAAATCAACTCAGCTATCACCATCAATATTTAATGTTAATAATTTAACAAGATAGCACTGATTAATTATGAAGTTTAAGATAGCATTTAGAAATACAATTAAAAACTGGAGGCATTCATTATCTGCTTTGCTAAGCCTATCAGCTTCATTTGTAGCTTTAGTATTATTTGATGGTTATATTGATGACATCAAGCAAATGTACGCCGATAATTTTAAATACCGACAAATGTTAGGCGACGTGATTATCGAAAACAAAAATTTATATTCAAAAGATGGATTAGCAAATCCATGGAATTATTGGATATCGAAATCAGAGCAAGAACAAATCTCTGCAATTTTAAATGAAGCAGATATTAAAGCCGATTTGCAAGTTCGTAATTTACAAATACAGGGTATGATCACAAATGGATTACAGTCGCAAATTTTATTAGGGCGTGGTTTTGATGTTGTTTCCGGTGAAAAAATGCGTGGTGAGCATTGGTCATGGAATGTAACTTATGGAAAACCCATAGATCGCTTTGAATCACGTTTTGTTGTAGCCTTAGGACAAGGTTTAGCAAAAAAGCTTGATTGTGATTGGGAAAGAGATCCCAATCGCCTAACTTTTTATGGTGGATACGAGCAAATTGATTATCCGTTTACATGCCCTAATTATGATTTGCAAATATCTGGAACTACTGTTGATGGTCAACTTAATGCTGTTGATGTACAAGCCGTCTCTTTACTGGATGCTGGCTATAAAGATATAGATGATCGTTATATCTCAACTTCACTTGAAGTGGCGCAAACTTTGATGAATACAGATAAAGTGACATACATATCAGCTGCTTTCAATGAATCAGAATCGACAAATAGCAAAATAGTATCGATAAATAAAAAATTAGAAAATGTTTCGCCTGATTTGCAAGCCCAATCTTGGCAAGATCATCGTTTAGGTGAAATGTTTCGTAAGACAATGGATTTTTTAGCTATATTTAGGAATTTTATCCTCGTTGTAATTGTTGTCGTTTCAACTTTATCAGTTATGAATACTATGATTAAATTTGTTAAAGAACGTACAAAAGAAATAGGTACTATGAGAAGTATAGGTTTCACTACTCATGATATTTTAAAAATATTTTTTTTAGAAAGCTTGTTTTTATCTTTTTTAGGAACATTTGCAGGTTTAATTTTTGCTTTAGTTTTTACTTTTATGCTTAATAGTGCTAAAATTTTATATAAAGCAGGGATGTTATCAGAGTCTGTTGCTTTTAAAATTCAGTATAGTTCGTATTCATATTTAATTGCGACAATACTGTTGATTGTCGTTGGCACACTTGCAACATTTTTAGCAACAAGGCAAGTTGTTAAAAGCAAAATTGTTGATAATTTAAATTATGTATAGTTTTTTACTATTATTCTTTTTAGCGCAAACAACCTGGGCTTTCGATTTTAATTATAGGCTTGGATATGAGGGCTATTTTTTATTTGTATCAGAACAACATCCCGATACAGGCATAAATGTCGGTAACGAAATTTTAAAAACTCCAGATTTTCAACTTATTTCAGAGCAGAGATTAGATTTTAAAATTAATATCAATGATGCTAAAATTGTGTTACGCCCTTTTTGGAATTATAATCGACAGAAAATTAAGACAACTCTAACTCAGCAAAACTATATCAATGAAAAAAATAAAGTAGATTTTTATGATTTATTCTTAGAACAAATTATTAATCCTAAATTATCTCTTACGGTGGGATTGCAAACTTATCAATGGGGACCTGCAGAATTAATTAATCCATCGAATCCATTTTATCATTTTCAAAACCAACAAGGTACTTTTGGTTTTAAGTCTAAAGGTATAAATATGGCACGAATCAATTTAGATTTAAATTCAGGTTTTAATTACGTTGTGATGTATGAATTTGTTTCAAATCAAGAAACCAGTTGGGTCTACAATCAAGGTTTTAAACCACAACATGCTATGAAAATAGAAAAGCAATTTGATAATACTCGAAATATGCTAGGTTTAGTTTGGAGTCGTTCTGAATCTGACAGAGAATCTATTGGTGAATATGCACAATATGAATTTTATGATGGCTATACGGTCTATATTGATAGTGTTCAAAACCAAAATATAGATTACTATAGACCTGAATATGTGAGTGGTTTTTATAAAATGAATTTGCAACGTGAACAAAATTGGTCAACTTTGTTGACGATGGGAGCGCGTACAGAAGGTGATTTTGATTTAAGACTAGAGTATATTTACAATTCTCTGGGGTATGACCAAGATGACTTTGCAAAAGTAATTACAGCAATCAAGCAGTCATCAATTTTTTTAACAGAAAATTTAAAAGCATTTCAAAACAGTGGTCTTGAGTTACTGACACAGCATTATTTGTACATATCTGCGCGTAAAAATGAGTTTCTTTCATTAAAAGAATTTAATTTGTATTTACGAACACTGAATTCGTTAACTGATCATTCAGCAGTGGATCAAATCGAAGTAGACAAGGGAGTGGGTGATTATTTAGTCGCTTATGCTCAACTTTCAGCTTATCGAGGTTCTAATGATACTGAGTTTAAATTGTCTAATAATTACAAAGGTACTATTGGGTTTAAATTAGCTTATTGATTTTTGATGATTTGATCTACAATTTCACAAAAGCCATCGCCAGATTTTTTTGATGCTATATATTGAGGTAGATACGTCATTTGCTCTTTAAAATCTTTTATATTAGCCACACCAAAAGTATGTTCAAATTTTTGAAATAGAGGCTCATCGTTAGGTGAGTCTCCAACATATGCACAGTGTTCAAGAATTTGTTCAGGTGTTAAATGAAATTCGTTTTTTAGAAATAATTCAGCTGTAGTGACCTTATTGAAATTACCAAACCAGCCATTTACATGAATTGAACTGACTTTTGCATGAGCACCATGGTTGTGAAAAATTTGAACAATGCTTTTGATGTCCTCGTTAGAAAGTCTTGGGATGTCCTCACAAAAATCGATAGCTAAATCATAAACTCTGCAAAACTGATCAGCAGAAATTGCAGCAAGAGGTATTTTACTGTTAATCTCCTGAGCAATCAAATCGAGCTTTTGGCGATTTTGAGCTTGCGTTGCGGGTTCTGCGAAATTCCATCTCTGCATTTTTTTATTCGTGTATCGGTAGTAAAGACCACCATTTTCACCTATAACTCCGTCAACTGGCCAAAGTCTGGCAATCATGTCGCACCAACCAGCTGGACGTCCAGTCACTGGAATGATTTTTATATTATTTTGTTTAAGTTTCCAGAGCGCGTGGAAACTTTCAGAAGATAAGTGGCCATCAGATGTGATCGTGTCATCGATATCAGTTAGAACAAACTGGATCTTAGAATTGAACTGGTTGAGCGGTTTCATTGCGACCTCTTTAAAAAATTCATTGTGTTTTTATTGCAGTCGCTACATATAATATAGACATTCTGTTTTCAAACGCATCTTTCATAAAGGATATACAATGGCAAAAAAAGCTGCAACATCTGAAAATTCAAGCGTCGGGTCTGGGATAAGTGGAACAAAGCTCGTCATTGTTGAGTCTCCGACAAAAGCTAAAACGATTCGTAAGTTTTTAGGTAAGGATTACATTGTTGAATCTTGTATGGGGCACGTGCGTGATTTACCACAGTCGTCGAAAGATATTCCGGAAAAAGTTAAAAAAGAAAAGTGGGCGCAGCTTGGCGTAAATGTCGACAAAAATTTTGAACCTTTGTATTGCATTCCTAAAGATAAAACCAAAGTCATAAAAAATTTAAAAGATAAACTAGAAGAAGCTGATATGTTGTTTCTTGCAACCGATGAAGATCGTGAAGGTGAATCCATCAGTTGGCACTTGCAAGAAGTTTTAAAGCCTAAAGTTCCAACAAAGCGAATGGTGTTTCATGAGATCACCAAAGAAGCCATCCAAAAATCATTAAGTCAAACACGCGAAATAGATTATAATTTAGTACGTGCACAAGAGGCTCGCCGTATTTTAGATCGTTTAGTTGGTTACACAATATCGCCATTGCTTTGGAAAAAAGTTGCTTATGGATTGTCGGCGGGGCGTGTTCAATCGGTCGCGGTTAGACTAATTGTAGAAAAAGAAAAAGAACGCATTCGTTTTAAAAAGTCGAACTATTTTGGAATCACGGCACATTTAGATAAAAGCAATGAGCCATTTGAAGCAAAACTATTAACGATTGATCAAAAGCGAGTTGCGACAGGAAAAGATTTTGATGGTCTTACTGGACAGCTGAATCAAGGTAAAGACCTTGTTGTGCTTGATCAGAAAAAAGCAGATGAATTGTCGCAAAAATTAAAATCTGCTAAATGGACTGTGACTGATGTTGAAGAAAAGCCAGTGACTCGTAGACCATATGCTCCGTTTATTACTTCGACTTTGCAACAAGAGGCTAACCGAAAATTAGGAATGAGCTCTCGTGAAACTATGCAAGTCGCACAAAAGTTATATGAGCAAGGTTTTATTACATACATGCGTACTGATTCCACATTCTTATCCGCAGAAGCAATTAATGCGGCTCGTGATTCAATCCTGCAGAAATATGGAAAAGAATATTTACCATCTAGCCCGCGCATTTATGATAGTAAAAAAGTTAAGGGTGCCCAAGAAGCCCATGAATGTATTCGTCCATCAGGAGTTTCATTTCAAGATCCGGATGAGACTGGTTTATCTGGACCGCAATTTAAATTATATGACTTAATTTGGAAAAGAACAATGGCATCACAGATGACAGATGCTAGACAAAAACAAGTTTCAGCAAAAATCGCAGCAGATAACACCGTTTTTAATGCAACTGGAACCACGATTGAATTCCCCGGCTTTTTACGAGCGTACGTAGAAGGTTCAGATGATCCTGAAGCTGATCTTGAATCAAGAGAAGTGAGGCTTCCGCAGCTTAAATTGCAAGATCAAATCAAAGCTCAGAAAATTGAACCAACAGCGCATGAGACTAAGCCACCTGCTCGCTACACAGAAGCATCGTTAGTTCAAACAATGGAAAAAGAAGGCATTGGTCGTCCATCAACTTATGCGAGTGTTATTGGGACAATCATTGATCGTGGTTATGTACGCAAAGCTGGTAATGCTTTAATTCCAACATTCACGGCTATGGTGGTTTCAAAACTTTTAGCTAATCATCTAACACAATTTGTTGATTTAGGTTTTACATCAGACATGGAGCAATCTTTAGATCATATTGCTGAAGGTGAACTTAACTGGGAACAATATTTAAAAAGTGTGTACTCAGGACAAAAAGGTTTAAAAGCCCTAGTTGATTCGCAAGAGGATAAAATTGATCCAGCAGAGGCTCGCACCATTAAACTTGAGGGTTTAGATAATTATGAGTTTCATGTTGGGCGTTATGGTGCTTATGTTAAAACGCATAAAGGTGAAGAGTCTTTAAGTGCATCTATTCCAGATGCCGAAGCTCCCGCAGATGTTACATCCGATGTAATTGATAAATTAATTGAGCAAAAGTTAAAAGGTGCAGATTCGCTAGGTACTGATCCGAAAACTGGTAAAAAAATATATGTTTTAAATGGCCGTTACGGTGCCTATGTGCAACTCGGTGAAAATGATGATGAAGACATCAAGAGGTCGTCGTTACCACCAGGATTAGATCCCGTGAGTGTGACATATGATATGGCTTTAGAAATCTTGTCATTGCCCAAATCTTTAGGTGCAAATCCTAACACAGGTAAAGATATAAAAGCCGGGGTTGGTCGATTTGGTCCTTATGTTGTTTGCGATGGTGATTACAGATCGATTCCGAAAACAGAGTCTGTGTTTACAATGAATTTAGAAAAAGCCTTAGCGCTGTTTGCTGTTCCTAAAAAAGGACGTGGCAAAGCAGCAGCAATCAAAGAGTTTGGAAAACATCCGCAGCATGATATTGAAGTCAGTCTTTTTAATGGTCCGTATGGTCCTTATTTAAAAGCCGGTAAGACTAACGTCGGGCTCCCCGAGGGTGTTACTATCGACAACTTAACTGCTGAAAAAGCCTACGCTTTAATTAATGAGAAGCTTGGTGATAGCCCTGCGAGCAAACCAACGAAGAAAAAATCAGGCGCAAAAAAAGCTGCACCAAAGTCTGGAACACCTAAATCATTAAAATCTGCCAATACATCTGCCGATAAAGCAGTGGCTTTAGGAGTTAAGAAAGTTATTGTCAAAAAAAAGAAATAACTAAAAAACGGTAAATGAGTCAGATCAAAAAAGGACAACTTGAATTAGGTCAAACTCGTAATCGCGAGCCCGATCGTAATTTTCACCGTGGTGGAAGAAGTTTTTATTTCTTTGATTTCGATGATAATATTGCATTTCTGACAACACCATTGATTTTGTTTCATAAAAAAACAAAAGATGAATTACATCTTTCAAGTGCTGAATGGGCACTACATCATCACACAATTGGTAAATCCGGCCCATACGAGGAATTTGAAATTAACTGGGATGATGTGACTGGAACTTTTAGAAGTTTTAGAGACGTTCATTTAGATGAGGTGGCTAAATTAGCTGGTCAAAAACAACCTTTTGTGCATGACATAATGCATGCTCTGGGGCTTCCTGATATTCAGTGGAAGGGGCCATCTTGGGATTGCTTTTATCACGCTGTCTTTAATCAACGACCGATATCAGTTATTACAGCGAGAGGGCATTCGTCTGAAACACTACGCGCGGGTATTTATGAATTTGTTAAAAATGGTTATTTGCCATTAGAGCCGAATTATTTAAGTTTATTTGCGTGTAGTAATAAACAGGTTCGTCATAGTTTTGGAGACATTGAATTGAAAATGTCTACAGCAGAGCTAAAGCAAAAAGCTATTCGAGCATCAGTCGAAAAAGCCATAGAGGTCTATGGTTACAGTCCGCATCATCGTTTTGGTATGAGTGATGATGATCCTAAAAATATTCAACTGATTGTTGAAGAGATGACAAGATTGAAATCAAAATACCCTGAAATGTCATTTTTTATGATTGAAACTCATGGCGGGGATTTTATTAAGCATGAAATTTCGCAACATGGTTTAATGACACCATTAGTAAATGATGGTTTACAGCAGTTAAGTTTGTTTGACCATCTTTCAAAGCATCAAAAATAAAACATAATGTTTTAAAAATGTACTCGACTAAAGACGCAGAACTTAAATTAAAATAATTAAATTTTCCTATCGTTAAAAACTGAGGTTATAATTTAAGTCATGTCTATGTGGAATAGAATATAGTAAGGAAAAATCACATGAAAATTCAAAATGTCTTGTTGGCATCAACTGTCTTTATTTCAACTCAATTTGCTACAGCACAATTATTTAGTACACGGGCAACTTTAGATTGTAATTGGGTAGATCCGATTCAATCAGCGTATTTAGCAAATCACTTGGTTTTTAAAAATAAAGATGCTGAATTGCAAAAACGAGTTGTTGATCAATATATTAAGCGTCAAGATCCCCTTAAAATTTATTTACTAGCAGATGATGTTGAGCAAATTAAATCTAATATGAAATCTGTTTTTGACAATATTGAGAAAAAAGATTGTAAGTTTATTGCGACAATTCAAGATTTAGTTGTTAAGAGATCAGAGGAGAGAACTGAGTTTGTAAAAAAATTTTTAGGTCAAGACTTTAAATTCAACAAAGAAACTGAGTTCATTTATGATCCAGATAAAAAAGAATTTCCAAAAGCAGCTAAAGATGCCGAAGAGTATTTAGCGAAATATGTTCAGTTCCAGGTAGCTAACTATATAGCAACTGACATTAAAATGGATGAAGCAAAAAGCCGTGTCATCAAAAATTATGAAAGAAATTTAAAGCGTATTAAGGAAACTAAATTTGAAGATCTCATCGCAAGTTACTTAAACTCATTTGCCTTGTCATTAGATCCACACTCTTCGTTTTTTAGTCGAGATTATTACGAAGATTTTAATATTGATATGAAATTAAAACTGGAAGGCATCGGAGCGACATTATCACAAGAAGACGGTTTTACAACAATCGAAGCTTTGGTGACCGGCGGAGCTGCAGCGAAATCTGGATTATTAGAGCCTAAAGATAAGATAATTGCAGTGAGCAAGGGCAACAAAATGGAAAATGTTGTTGATATGGATTTGAAAGACGTAGTTAAGCTGATCCGCGGTCCAAAAGGTACAAAAGTAAAATTGTCTGTTTTAAGAAAAGAAAGTTCAGGAAATAAAAAATTTGATGTTGAGTTAACACGCGAAGTGATTGCACTTGAGGACAATGCAATTACGATTTATTACCAAGATAAAGAAATTAATGGTTTAAAAAAGAAGATAGGCATTATTAATTTTCCTTCATTTTATGCTGATTCTAATAAAGGTGGGAAGACGTCATCTGCAGATATGAGAAAAGTATTGGCGGATGCTAAAGCCAAAAAAGCTGACGGTTTAGTTATCGATTTATCAACTAATGGCGGTGGATCTTTGGATGATGCTGTCAAAATTGGTGGTATGTTTATTAAAACAGGTAGCATTGTTAAACAATCATCACGAAAGGGTGCTGAGTCAGCCTTAGCAGATAGTGACGAAAAAGTCGATTGGGACGGTCCTGTTGTTATTTTAACATCTCGAGTATCAGCTTCTGCTTCTGAAATATTATCAGGAGCTCTAAAAGATTATAACCGTGCTGTTATTGTTGGTGCAGATCATACTTATGGCAAGGGCTCAATACAAACAGTCTTGCCTATACCGGGCGATTTAGGCGCACTTAAAGTAACTATTGGAATGTTTTATATTCCTGGTGGTTATTCAACGCAACACAAGGGTGTTGAATCTGATATAGTCTTTCCAAGTCCATATCATGTAGATGATATCGGTGAAAAAAGTATGGATTACTCACTACCACCCAAAAAATTGGATTCATTTATTTCTAAAGACGCTTTTGTAAAAGAGGGTGACGGCAAGTGGGATATGATTAAGCCTGAGTGGCTTAAAATTCTTAAACAAAAGTCTGAAGAGCGTATAGCTAAAAACGAGGAATTTAAAAAAATTATTGATGAACTCGAAAAGACAAAAAAACTTGGTAAAACAATCAAAGTTTCAGATATCTTAAAAGATAAAGGTGAGAAAGAGAAGAAAGTTAAAAAATCTAGATATGCCGATAAAAAAGAAAAAGAGAAAGAATATTTAAAACGTGCAGATATACAAGAAGCTGCAAATGTTCTTGGTGATTTAATTTTAATTGAAACGGGAAAAATTAAAGAATTAACTAAGAACTAAGAACAAAAAAAAGGGACTTAAAAAGTCCCTTTTTTGTTTCTATAAATTGGCTTGAAGCTTAGCAATGCGATCATCTAAATTAGGGTGTGTTCTTAAAAGGTCAATAATTCCACTTTTTCGATTAGATATTTGCATGGTTGCTACGGGGCTTTGTTCATCTGGTGTCGGACTGATATCTTTTTTCAGTTTTTCGAGTGCTCTAATCATTTTTTCTTTACCACCAATTTTTGCACCACCTGCATCCGCACGATATTCTCTTAAGCGAGAGACGTAGGCAATAACAAACATTCCAAGAATATTAAATGCGATATCTAAAATCATAGTCGATATCCACCGAACTATATGTCTATTTTTTTCTTCAACTTGGCTAGATAAAATATGACTGATTATTCGTGATAAAAACATTCCAAAAGCATTAACCATACCTTGTACGAGCGTCATGGTAACCATATCGCCATTAGCTATATGTGCTATTTCGTGTGCTAATACACCTTCAATTTCATCACGATTCATTTGTCTAAGTAAACCTGTTGAAACTGCTACTAGAGAGTTAGAACGGTTAGGACCAGTTGCGAACGCATTTATTTCAGGACTATCGTAAATTCCAACTTCAGGCATTTGTGGTAATTGTGCGAATCTTGCTAATCTATGTACAGTATGGACGAGCCATAATGCATCCGAGTCTCTGGTGTTTTCTTGAATAATTTCAACACCCATCATCATTTTGGCCATGTACTTTGATAAAAATAAAGAAATGAATGCGCCACCCATGCCCCAAATCAAACAAAAAACAGCTAGTGAGGCATAGTTAATTCCATGTGAGATTAAATAAGGTCTGACCCCTAAAATATTTAAAACAATGTTAATAGTGACCATGATAAGAAGATTGACTACAATTAAAATTCCAAATCTCTTAATAAAATTCATAAAGTATGACTCCAATTTAATTCAAAACATCGAATTAAGTATGAGATCAAAACAATTTTAGTCAAGTTTGCACATTAATTTGCAATTTTTAAGTTAATCGGAATTAAATTGTGTCTGCTATATTTAGTAATTATCGTTTGTAAATCGTCATAAAATAATGGCTTAGAAATATAATCGTCCATTCCATTTTGAATACATTTTTCTTTATCTCCACGTAGTGCGTGAGCTGTAAGTGCGATAATCGGTGTACGAGTTTTGAGGATTTTTTCAAGATCTCTTATAGCTCGAGTGGCATCATAGCCATTCATTTCAGGCATTTGAATATCCATGAGAATGAGGTCGAATTTCTGCGAGTTGAATTTGTCTAAAGCTTGCAATCCATTTGACGCGACACTGACTGTATGTCCCATTTTTTTTAGAAATGAAGCTGCAATTTTCTGATTGATCTCATTATCCTCAGCTAAAAGTATATTAAGGCTCAGCGATTGATTGCTTTGAATTTTATCTCCTGAATTAAAAATGACTGAGCTTGTTGATAAAATTTTTATTTCTTCTGTATTTGCGATATCAAATGGACAGTTTAAAGTAAATTTTGAACCAACGCCAATTTGACTTTCTACCAAAATCTTTCCACCCATCATTTCTGCTAACTTATTGCAAATGGCAAGACCAAGTCCTGTGCCCCCATATTTTCGAGTCGTAGAACTATCAGCTTGATGGAATGCTAAAAATATTTCGTCTAGTTTTTCACTAGCAATACCAACACCCGTATCTTTGACTTCGATATTTAGACTAATGTGTTTTTCAGATTTCGACTGAATAGCAAAGTTAACTTCGACATGGCCTTCAGATGTGAACTTCAATGAGTTATTAATTAAATTCATGATGATTTGTTTAATTCTTAAAGGGTCGCCAATTATGTACTTAGGAATGTTATTATCAAACTTTAAAATGAGATCGATATCGTTTTGTTGCGCGACATTTTTGGCTAATGCAAAAAAATCTTTAAGTTCTTCTTGTAAATTAAATGGTATTTTTTCAAGATTCATTTTCCCAGCTTCAATTTTTGAGAAATCAAGAATATCATTTAAAATTTGAAGTAGTATTTCAGCTGATTTTTTAAGTGTTGTTGTGTGATTTTTTTGTTCATCAGTTAGTTGTGTTTGCAATAATAGTTGCGACATTCCTAAAATGCCATTCATTGGTGTTCGTAATTCATGACTCATATTTGCTAAAAATTCGCTTTTAGCTTTGCTTGATTGCTCAGCAACATAAATAGCTTCTTGTAATTTCGTTTCACGTTTGATCAGTTGTTTTTTGACAACTTGTGATCTTTCGTATTCGACACATGCAGCGACTGCAACATCGAGCCTGTTAAGTAGTGGATCGAGAGCTTGCTCAATTTCAACAGGAACCCCAGTTAATTTACGTACGATGAAAATTTCAAAGTGGTCTTGTTTTTTGTAATAATAAAACAAATGATTCTCTAGATTTTCTTTTTTATTTTTTAATTCATCCTCATTTTTAAAAAACCATTGAGATCTTGCTGTTGGGTAGTGATACGTTGTTGGTAATTCAATTGAATCTTCATTGAAGTGCAGAGTAACTTCATTAATTCTAACATGAACGCTGAGAATATTCAAGCGCTGCGCAAGTTGAGTTAAAAAGAATTTCAGCATTTTATCAAGTTCTACGTGAAGTCCAATTGCTAAAGACATTTCATACTTAAATGTTAAAATTCTCAGATTGATATTATCATTTATGTTTTTGTATTTCATGATACCTGCTTCCAGCCACACTGAACTATAGTTTTGCTATAAAATTCAAGAGCTCTAGTCCCATCACTTGCAATTTCTCCAAGGCTGAATACCCCAATGATTGGAAGTGTGCTATTAGGCGCATTTTTTACGATTGTACTTAAACAATTAGCATAATGTTCATGTCCTAGATAAGATAATCGATTGAAACAATCAATGATCAGGTATACATCATAGTCGTTGGATTTATTTTTCATCTTTTTTGTTCCAACTTCTGCGGCTTTAATTAAATTTTGTTCGACACCTTCTAGAATATGAATGACAGAATCTTCTGGAATCTGTCCGATACAGTAAAGATTCTTACCGTCCGATGAAATAGGATCTCGAACAATTAATGTGCCATCAAACTTTTCAATACCGATCGGAAATCGTTTAGAGTGTTGTCCGAGATCAGCTGAATTGATTTCAAAATTGCATTTATCTTTTAAAATTTTTGAATAAAACTCATAGGCTTCTGTGTAGTCAATTTTGTTGATAACGTTGTCACTCGCTTTAGTTGCAATGTATGGGCCAGAAAACACCTGATAACCGTGTTCAACTGTAACATTTATATTGCGATATGAACC
Source organism: Pseudobdellovibrio sp. (assembly GCA_046293015.1). Classification (GTDB taxonomy): domain Bacteria; phylum Bdellovibrionota; class Bdellovibrionia; order Bdellovibrionales; family Bdellovibrionaceae; genus Pseudobdellovibrio. Next base: position 133,799 of record JBKBPU010000004.1, on the reverse strand, counting down.
GATGAGTAATGCTTTACCCTCGTGGACCTTTTTATCAGCAAATATACATGGAGATTGTCGCATGAGTGTTCGACCTGCACCTCCACCAACATAAGTATATTCAGCACCAAAGTGGTCGTAAATCGCAGATAACAAATCTCCAATTCGATGACTGAAACCATCCATCAGTAGAAGCAACGAACGCGATGGGTGTAATTGAGTGACAGCATTTTGAAGAATAAAATCTAAATTCGTATTTGGATCATTAAGACCATCAATTAAAAAATGTTTCATTTCGTACTCTAGGCCAACGATTATGTGACCTTGATCCATAATTAAATTTGAAAATAGAATTTTAGGAAAAATTCCACCTAAAATTTTTACAGAAGTTGATTGAAAAATTTCGCAATACTGGGCATCGCTAATCGAACATTTTTCAGCAGCTAAGAGCAAAATTGTTTTCGTTTGTGGCTGATCTTTCAAGATAATTTCGATGTTGCTTTTAAGTGATGTTGTTGTACCAATTTGATCCAAGCAAGCTTTCATGAGTCCTCCGTAACCAATATTGGTTAAAGACAATATAGCACCTACACAACAAAAAACAATTTTGGTTTGGTCATCAGAACATGACAATAGCGTTATTTCTTAATGAAACAAAAAATGTATATTTATTCTCAATGAGGAGGCCATTTTGAAGGCTGTTAAAGTATTAATAATTGACGATGATGAGAACTCAAGATCGATGGCTCAGTACTGTTTATTTCAACTTAATTGTGATTGTGATATTGTGTCGGGAGGGGACGAAGCTTTACGTTTGGTTCGGCAATCCCATTATGATCTCATTATCATTGACTGGAATATGCCCAAAATGAGTGGTCGAGAAACACTACAGAACATTGAAACACTTATTCGGCAAGAGGGTCGACATAAAATTAGTCATGTTGTCGTATATTCTGGTTTGCCAATGTCGCATTTAAACTTACCGCAAGGTTATCATGTACCTGTAAATGGATATGTATCAAAACATGTGTCTCCACATAAGCAGTTAAGTGCGTTTAAAAAATATTTAGATTTGTTTAAAAAAGAAATTAAGGAGGCTGCATGAGCTTAATAAACAATGAACATATTCAACAACTGCTTGAAGTTGGAGGCCCAGAATTAGTCACTGAACTGATGAATATTTTTTTAAAAGAAGCTCCAGGGCATATAGATCGTTTAAAATCTTTTGATGTTAGCAAACATCAAAAAGAAATTGGTGAGTTTGCGCACAAAATGAAATCTAGTTCGGCAAGTTTAGGACTGATTTCTATGTCAAAGCATTGTGCGACTATTGAAAAGAAAGCTAGGTCAGGTCAAGCTGTGGGGCAATCTGATATGTTGCAAATTATTGATTATATTCGTAAGGCACAGACAGAACTTGAGGTTTACTTGAAAGCTTCGTAAGAAATTCAGTCAAGAATTTAAGATAAGGAGGAACGTATGCGCAACATCTTAATTCTAGAAGATAATGAATCTGATTTATCAATAATGAAGTATTTATTGAATAAAAATGGATATGTGCCATTTCCATTTAAAGACCCTTATGAAGCTATTGAACAATTAGACAAAGTTGTTGTTCACTTGATCTTGCTTGATTGGCAATTGCCAAGAATGTCAGGAATAGATTTTTTAAGACGTCTTAAGAAATCAGAGCAATATCGAGATATTCCAGTTATTATGATGAGCGGACGTAATGAGTTAAAGGACGTTAAGATGGCTTTACATGAAGGTGCTGTTGATTACATTATTAAACCGATAGATCCACTTATTGTACAAAACAAAATCGAAAAGTTTTTGACTGGAATTGATAATTGGCAAATTATGCCTTTATCAAGTGATCAAGAAACGACAGGCTCTCTGCCGCTGCGTCTTGAACTTAAAGGTATAAGTGAAGTCGGGTTGGAATTTAGCGGTCCTATAGGTCTTAATAAAGGCGAAAACTATGATATTGAATTTGCAGCTTTGAAGAAGTTAGATATTCAGCAAGTCCCAATTAGAATTCTTGAAGCAAAACACGATAGTACACAAAAAGTCGTTCGATATATCGGATCATTTATTGGTTTAAAAGAGGGTGATTTGAAAAAAATTCGTTTATTCTGCCGATCACTTAATCTACTTAAGCAATCTGCTTAAGTAGATTATTATTTTGTTGCGAAACTGGGTTAACAAGCTGATAGCCCCAAGAGCGTACGCTTAAGAGTGATTTGCCTAGTGAGCCAAGTTTCTTACGAAGAGAATAAATATGAGTATCGACAGTTCTATCGGTAATATACAAATCCTGTCCCCAGACTTTATCTAACAGCTGTTGACGAGAAAAAATTTGATGCGGATTTTCCATAAGAAATTTCATGAGCTGATATTCTTTTGGAGATAAGTCGATATTAGATTTTTTTGTGCCGTCATCTAAAACAAGAAGCATTTGATGCGTCGAGAGTTTGAATGGTCCAAACTCTATGAAATCTTGGTGAAAATTATGTCGTTTTAATGTTCTAATGACTCTCATTTGTAATTCGAGAAAATTGTAAGGTTTAACAATGTAGTCATCAGCACCTAATTGAAATGCCATTGTCTTTTGCGAGATATCGTTATCTCCTGATACAAAAATAACTGGTATTGTTCTTAAGTTTGGTGATTTTTGCATTTCTTCATAAATTTTAAATCCATTTTCGGCACCGATATGTATATCAAGTAAAACAATGTCCCAATGATTTTCATTAAGAGCTTTTAATGCGTCAGTGGCATTGAGCACACATCTCGTTTGGCCTATGGTGTGAACAGCTTGTGCTGCATAAAGAGAGCAAACTTGCGAATCATCGACAATAAGAATTTGGGTATCCTTGGATACTAACATAAAGCAACTCCTTTAACGTTCCGCATTTGAGCTTTTATTTATTGTACAAGATTTCTTCAAAAAACAGTAAATTCAGTTTGATTTTCTCATATTAGGTCATGCCATTTCCTATAAAGATTTATATGCGATTTGGCTAACCACTGAGCATAATATTTTAATGGTCTAAAGCGGACTGTTTTGGTATATTTTTCGAGCATGAAAAAAACTCAATCGACTCAACCTAAAAAGATAAAGCCATCAGCTGCAGTTTTATTAAAAAACAAAAATGCAGCACCTCCTCTAAAAACAAATACTAAGCCATCATCTGCTGTTAAAAATAACTTCAGAGGACTTTCTAAAGAGCTTCTTCTGCAAATGCACTCGTTGATGGTGAAGTCGCGTGTTTTAGAAGAAAGACTTATTAAGATCTACAGAGCTGGAGAATCTTTTTTCTGGATTGGTGGGCCTGGTGAAGAAGCTTGGGGAGTTCCGTTGGGGTTACTGGCCCAAAAAGGACAAGGCCCGAATTATGATTTTTTACATTTACACTATCGCTGTTCGCCGACTCTAATCGCCATGGGTATGGAAATGGTTGATTCAATTCGTTTGATGATGAATAGGTCAACGGATCCGTCAACTGGTGGTCGTAATTTTTCAAACCATTTTTGTTTTCCAAAGTGGAATATTGCTCCGGTGACATCACCATTAGAGGTTCAATATCCGATCGCTTGTGGTACAGCTCATGTTCAGAAACGATCTGGAGCTAAATCGATCACTATAGTGACTGGTGGTGATGCCGGTACAGCTGAGGGCGATTTCGCATCGAGTTTGATTTTAGCTTCGCGCAAAGGTCAAGAGTTACCGATGTTAATTACTGTTCAAAATAATAAATGGGGAATTTCAACATCCTATGAAGGTCAGCATGGTGAAACACATATCGCAGATCGAGCTAAAGCATTTAATATTAAATCACAAGTTATTAATGGTAATGATCCTGTTGAGACTTATTTAGCACTCAAGGATAACATGGACTATATCCGCAAAACTGGTAAGCCAGCTTTTATAGAAGCCATGGTTTCTCGTTTGTATGGACATTCTTCAGCGAGTGGCGCTAATCCAATTCAAAACGAAGTGGATCCTGTTCGTGATTTTGAACAAAAATTATTAAAAGCTGGATTGCTTAAAGAGTCTGATTGCAAACAAATCTGGACTGCGTTTGAAGCTGAAGGGGTTCGTGCAACTGAACAAGCTCGTACAGAGCCGGTGCCATCGGCTGAAAGTATTTGGGATCATACATTTGTAAATAATGAAAATGCAGATTGGAGAAAATTCTAATGGCAAATATGGCTCAAGCCATCAGAATGGCTTTACACTATGCTGAAACAAATTATGAATTAAAAGATGTTTTTGGTCAGGATGTTGGTGCTCCGCTAGGAGGAGTTTTCACAGCAACTCAAGGTTTAAAAACTGCATGGAATTCTACACTTGATGAGCGTGGCATCGTTGGTATGGCCATGGGTATAGCAATGGCTGGAGATCGTTGTGTCGCTGAAATTCAGTTTGCGGATTATATTTTTAATACAATCGATTTGCTTAAAATTGCTGGCAACACTTTATGGTGTACAAATGGTCAATATAATTTACCGATGACTGTGATGACTCCAGTTGGTGCTGGTATTCGCGGTAGCGTTTATCATTCGCATTCATTTGATGCTTGGGCGTCTCGTTTAGCAGGATGGAAAGTCGTTATGCCATCGAATCCATTGGATGCATATGGTTTGTTGTTGTCGTGTATTTTAGATCCTAATCCGACGATGTTTTTAAAGCCAAAAGCATTAATGCGTGTTCGTGGTGACGAATTGATTCCAGGTGAACCGACTGATGAAAAAGAACTTAAAAATATGATCGATGCTCCGATTGGAGATCGCTCTCAATGGAAAGCGCAATGGCCTAAAATTCAAGAGCACCTTGTTCCAATTGGTCAGGGGAAAATTACACGTGAAGGTGAGCAAATCACAGTTGTCAGTTACGGTCGTCATTTGTTGTTGTGTAATGAAGTTGCCGATCAACTTAAAAAAGAGGGCTACTCTGTAGAGGTTATCGATTTAAGATCGATTTATCCTTATGATTGGCAAATGATCAAGAATTCTGTAGCAAAAACCGGTAGAGTATTATTTGTGAATGAAGACACTGAAGTCACGAATTTTGGTGAACACTTAGCGTATCGTGTAACGCAAGAACTATTTTATGAACTCATGGCAAGACCAAGAGTTGTTGCGGGTAAAAATGTTCCCGGCATTGGGCTGCATCCGAACCTAGAAGATGCTAGTGTTCCACAAAAACATGAAATTTATGAAGCGATCAAAGAGATTTGTGCTGAAGTTCCATAAATTAAATTGATATCAAGGAAGATAAATAAGTGAAAAGTAAATTTAAAGAACTACCATTTGACAAATACAAACTATACAACTCCGCCGTTCAATCAGCAGAGACTGATGTTCTTTTCTATCAAGATCGATATAAAGAATTATTTGGTGAGCCTAAAGCAGGACTCACTTTAAGAGAAGATTTTTGTGCTGCTGGTGCAATCAGTTGTGAATGGGTTAAGTTAAATAAAAGCTATAAGTCATGTGGGTTAGATCTTGATGAAGAGCCAATGACTTATGGGCGTGAAAATTATATTTCAAAACTGACAAAAGATCAAAAAAGCCGAGTTCTACTCATTCAAAAAAATGTTTTAGAGGACGGATTACCGCATGCCGATATTGTAGCAGCAGTTAATTTTTCGTATTTTATTTTTAAAGATCGTGAAATTCTAACTCAATACTTTAAAAATGTTCAATCTTCGCTCAATCATCGTGGTTTATTTATCGTTGATGTATTTGGCGGTACTCAATGTACAGATGCTATTACTGATAAAACGCAATTTAAAAACTTCACATATTATTGGGATCAAAAAAGCTTTGATCCTGTGACAGCTGAAGCTTCTTTTGGAATACATTTTAAATATAAAAATAAAATGTATAAAGATGTTTTCACTTACGACTGGCGAATGTGGACAATCCCTGAGATTAAAGAAATGCTGTGTGCAGCAGGCTTTGATGACGTACTAGTTTACTGGGAGGGAACAAACAGTAAAGGTGCGGGTAATGGTAAATTCACACAAGTCACTCAAGGTGAAGCTTGCTTAAGTTGGATTGCTTATATCATTGGAGTCAAAAAATAATATGAATCAAGTTATGAAATTAAATAAATACGAGGTTTGGGTGAGTCTTGGCTGTTCAGAAGAAGAACAATCGCTGCCTCAACCAGTATTGTTTGATGTTCAAATCCATTTTTCTCAAAGCGTTAAGGGTGTAATTACAGACCATCTGCAAGATGCTGTTGATTATGTGGCTTTGACTGAAATCATTTGTAAAGTTGCGACTGAAAAATCATTTCATTTAGTTGAGCATTTGTGTTTTTTGGTTCATCAACATATTGAAACTTTTCTAAAAAAAAATAAAATTCATGGTTATTTTCAGACTGAAGTTGTTAAACTTCGTGCGCCGGTTAGGTCTTTGCAAGGCGGAGTTAGTTTTTCATGTCAAAGCGAATTGCAGTACTAGGGCTTGGTTCTAATATCGATCCTTTAAATAACTTACGTAAAGCTCTACAAGAGTTGCGAAGGCAATCGTCATTAAAAGTATTGAAAATATCTAAAATATATGAGTCTGAAGCTTTGTTGACAAGTCAGGCCCCGCGAGAATGGAACAAGCCTTATTTGAATGCAGTTGTGTTAATTGAGATAAACTATAATAATCCGTATGAATTACTTAAAGTTACTCAATCAATAGAAGAAAAATTAAAAAGAAACAAAATAGATAAATGGTCACCACGAACGATTGATATTGATATTCTCTTTATAGAAAATGTAAAAATTAATTTACCAGATTTTCAAGTTCCGCACCCTGAACTTGAAAACAGACCATTTGCATTGTTGCCTTTACTAGAAGTTTATCCTCAATATAAACCAACACAAGCACTGTGGCTTAACGAAGCCTCGCGGCCCTTAAATACGAAAAAGTCTGCTCTGTTTGTCTGGCCTAAACTCGTTGGTATATTAAATATTACGTCTGATTCTTTTTCTCAAGATGGGCTTTATCAAATCGATAAAGCTATAATAGATCAGAAAAAACTTGAAGCTCAAATTAAATTGATGTTGGCTGACGGAGCAGAGGTTATAGATATCGGTGCTGAATCGACTCGTCCAGGAGCTGTAAGTGTGGATTCAGCACACGAGCTTGAACGTTTAACTCAAGCTTTAGAAGTTATTCAATCGATCAAGAGTTCTCAGAGTTTTGAAATTTCTATTGATTCAAGAAAAGCACAAGTTATGCAAAAAATTATTCAAAAATGTAATATTGAATATATGAATGACGTTGAAGGATTTCGAGATCCATCAATGCTTGAAATTGCAAAAGATTTTTCTGGCAAGATTATTTGCATGCATTCATTTTCAGTCCCTCCTCTCAAAAGTGAAATTATTGAAGGCGATGTTTTTGCTTTTTTAAATTTATGGTGGTCAAGTAAGTTAGAAGAATTTCAGAGAAAGAAAATCCCTGAAGATAAAATTATTTTTGATGTGGGTATTGGCTTTGGCAAATCTGCGGCGCAGTCATTTGAAATATTAGAAAATATGCAGCGTTTTTCAGATATTTCAAATGAAATTTATATTGGACATTCACGCAAATCATTTTTGGCCAGCATAACTGATGCAGTAGCTTCAGAAAGAGATCAAGCAACTGCACAAGTGACAGCTAAAATTAATCAAGCATATTGCCAGTATTTAAGAGTTCACAATATTAAAATCAACAAAAAGGCATTGTTATGACATACGAGCAAGTCGTTCAAAAGCTAGAGTCTTTAAATATTATGCCTAAAACTATGCCTGGGTTAGAAAAGCTTAAAAAGGCTTTAACTCATAAAAATTGGTATCAGAATTTAGATCCTCAAAAAATCATTACCGTAGCCGGTACCAATGGCAAAGGAACAACTTGTGCTGCACTTGAGGCGCTATTAATTTCTGCAGGCCAGAAAGTTGGACTCTATACATCACCACATTTGATTTCAACTACTGAGAGAATTCGATCAAATGGTCAAAATATTTCACAAGAAAATTTTATTAAGTTGTATCTAGAAAATGAAAATTTGATTCGAACGTATGAGCTAACTCATTTTGAAAGTCTAACTTTGATGGCAGCTGATTATTTTTTTTCACAGCAAGAATTAGATTTTGTGATTTTTGAAGTTGGACTTGGTGGAACATATGATGCAACAAATATATTTCCAAATGGGTTATCAATTATTACTGCGCTTGGACTAGATCATCAAAATATTTTAGGAAACACAATTCAAGAAATAGCTGCAAATAAATTTGGTATTATTAAGAAAAACTCTGTTGTTGTTCATCATCTATTGCCTGAAGAAACCCAAGAGCTATTTCATACAACGCTAAAAAAAACAGATTCACGATCTGTGGCAGCATGTAAATGGACACTCAAAGTTGATCAAGAAAATTTACTGCCGATCTGGTTTATTGACACTCAATATGGAACAGCTGAGATCAATATACCAGGTGCAAGAGCTTGTGAAAATATAGCAACAGCTCTGACCGCTTTTGAACTTTTAGGCTTTAATCCCGCAAAACATTTGCAGGCTCTTAAAAATATTCAGTGGCAGGGACGAATGCAACAAATCACTCTGCCAGAAATCAATTGTCCGATTTTTCTTTCGGGTGATCACAATCCACAAGGTGTGCATAGTCTTATTGATCTGCTTCAGTTTTACAATTGGAACACACTGCATTTGATTGTAGGTGTAGGGCAAGATAAAGATGCAGAGAATATATTTGCGCAGTTGTTAAAGTTGCCTCGACATAAATTGTATTTAACTGTGACTCCATTTAAGGGCCGCTCTTTATCTGGTTATACAGAACAAATTAAAGAGCACTCAGTAACGCAAAATGAAAACGTCATTGAGTTGCTCAAGTCTCTTCGTACTGAGGCCGATGATATGGTACTTGTGACTGGGTCTTTGTATCTAGTGGGTGAAGTTTTAAAGTCGTATGTTTGAAAAAATACCTTGTATTTTCGGTCTAAGTGTTGGAATTTACAAGGTGTATTAAAGTCGTATATAAATATAAATCAATGACTTTTGGTTATTGTCAATAATAGACCTAATTGTGAATGGAGTCAGACCATCAATACTGTACTTCAATTGATACTGTGATTCAAATTTTTCAGATAATCTTTTTTTTGCATAGACAATTTCAAAATCATTCTGACTATTATTTTCCAACCGATCATTTGAAATGAATTCTTTATCAATTATTTTATTATAAGCTGGGTGAATATAAAACAAACTGTATTGAGCAATATAGGGATCATTTACAGCAAGAGCCACCGCAAAATGTTTAATAATATATTCACGATTAATTTTAATATCTTTAAAAAATATTTTCTCTTCAGATTGTAATTCTGCAATTGATGTCAAAATATTATCCCATCCAGTTAATGGCGAGCGCATCATTTTTTGCAACAGATCATCACGTCCAAAGTGCGAATAAATATAATACATCAAGTAAAATGAATCGGCATAGGCACGACTATTGTTTTCGTACTCGGTTTGTGATTTTGAAATTTTGATTTCAGGTAAGTAAAATAAATTATCACTATAAAGATACGGCCAGCTCGTATATGACATTTCGACTAATTGAGCAAGGCCTTCCGAAAACCATGGTGCATCGTTTTGATTGTATTTGTAACGAACACGGTGTGTGTATTCGTGAACAAGATTTATTTTAAGCTCTGTTTCACTCATGCCTGAGCGTACATAGATTATGTTTTCGCTTGGTGAAGTAAAGGCATGAAATTTAAGATTTGGAGATTCAACGATTTGTGCTGGGGGGATTTGGACCGCGAATTTTTTTTGAACGAAATTTAAAGCCAAGATATTCTCTTGGCTTTGGTTATTTGCCTCAGCTATAGTAAATGAAGTCATAATGAGTAAAAATATTTTCTTCAACTAATGACTCCAGATGTATCCAACTTCGCAAATGCCTGATTTACTAGGTCGCTTATAATTACCACACAATGCCGTAGGTGAATTAAAGTTTGTTGGATATTGAACATAAATAACTTGATTTAGGTTAAGTTGTCTCATTTCAAACATAAGTTGATATTTTGAATCATAACTTAAAAGAAAAATCTGAGCTGATTTATCTGAAATAACTAATTTTAGATTTTTATAAAAATTACTATAAAATAGTGGATTTAGTACTATGGTATTAGGATAGACCTCGGTAACTTTTTCGCCAAATATTGGTCCCGGATTAATTACTCCGTCAATATCGAAGATTATACAAAATTTTTCAATTTGTGACATGAATTCACTTGCATCAATATTGATTCCTTTACTTTTATCTTTGGGCAATAAGCAAATTTCTTTTTCATCGAAATTTACATTCTTAAAAGCCTCAGGCACACGACCCTCGCTGCGCTTAAACGCTTCAAGTAAAACTTCGTACTTACTTAATCCAGGATTTTCTTCGCTAATCGATTGAATTGAAAACCCTTCGCCGCCATTACCAGAACCAGTGCTTCCGCCAGCGTTGGCAAATTGTTTGACAGATAGTGTGGCCATTAGACAAATCGCTGTCATCAGATTGCGTGTAATCGTTTTCATAAAATAAACTCCGTTCTTTATATTTGAAGGCAAATATTAAGCCTTCATAGTTGTTGTTTGTTGTGCTTAATAAATAATCTTTTTTATGGTCCTGTTCCAGCTGTATTTTGTTAAAAAAGCTACTCATATTTGCTAAAATAGCAAATATGAAGTCTGTATTCGTTTATAATGATTATCGGTTATTTTTTAATGATTGGCTCAGTTCGCAAAAACAACAGCATGGGCTTTTAAGTCTTATTGCAGAGTCACTACAATGCCAGAATTCACATCTATCGCGTGTATTAAAAGAAGAAGTGCATTTAACGTTAGATCAAGCCTATTTACTCACTGAGTTTATGAAAATGTCAGATAAAGAATCACAGTTTTTCATGAAGCTAGTTGAATATGATCGATCTTCAAATATCAACTATCGAAATAAACTAAAAAAAGAAATTGAAGCTTTAAAAGCTGAAGTTGCTGATCTATCAAAGCGATTTAAGCAAAGTGAAATACAAAATAAAGAAAATGAAATGCTTTATTATTCACACTGGTTATACGGAGCTATTCATAGCTTAGTCGAGATCACTCGATTTCAAACAGCTAAAGCGTTGTCAAATAGGTTATTGACTGATGAACGTATTGTTAAAGAGTACTTAGAAAAACTTGAATCAATGGGGCTTGTCACACAAAAAAATAATCACTGGGTGCGTTCAAATCAGAATTTACACTTAAGTAAAAATTCACCCATGACTCCTGTGAATCATCAAAGCTGGAGAGCGCGTGCTATCAATGATAGTCAAAACAAAGATAGCCGCGGCATTCATTACACTGTCTTACAAGCAGTCAGTAAAACAGATATCGAAAAAATAAAATTCTTATTTTTAGAAACTATTGGGCAGTATAAACAAATCGCAGATCCATCATTATCTGAAGAAGTGATTTGCTTTAACTTAGATTTTTTTGAAATATAAACTCACCTTTAAACTAGCCCGGAAAATCCTCACGCTTAAATAAACTTTCTAATTTCAATCCAGAAGTTTCGAGCTTTGCCGAAGCTTCTGCTCCACCACGATTAATTACACAGACGACGTGACCAAGCTGAGCATTGATAGAACGTAAATCTTCTGCGCTCAATATAACTTGTCCGCCAGATGTAATGACGTCTTCAACGATGCAGACTTTTTTGTTTTTCACTGAAGCTCCTTCAGCAAATAAACATGTCCCATAATCTTTTGCAGTTTTGCGAATGAAACTTACAGGAATTCCTGTTTCAAATGACAAGGCCACAGCTACAGGAATTCCACCCATTTCAAGACCGGCTAAAACTTCTGTATCTTTAGGGATTTTTGGTGCCAATTGTTTTGCGATCTCTTTTAAAAGTTCAGGCTGTGATTCGAATTTATATTTATCGAAATATTCATGTGAAAGTTTTCCTGAGCGTAATTTAAATTCTCCAGTGAGATGACAAACATTGAAAAGTTTAAGAGCGAGTTCTTGATGAGTCATTTGGTCTCCTTTAGTCACCTCTTGGGCGAACAATTTTTGGCGCGAATTATGCTGTATAGGTTTTGCTGAACAGTATAGTTTAGCTTTGGCCCTAATTGGATATTTGTCATGGTGCTGTGTATGAGAGAAAAATTGCGCTTATTTTTTAAACAAAATCTTGCTTCAGAAAGCAAGTCAGACTTACAAACTGTAGGTCTTTTCGCAGTTTTAGCAGTGCTGACAGTTATATTTGTCTTATTAGTCAAAGCTGTTCAGTTCACGCCAAGCCTTTCAAATCAAACAGAAATCAAGCCGGCCACGAGTGAGGCTAAAATATCACCGTAAGTAGATTACATTCGTGATTGCTTTTTGCGCTGTTGCCACTGATCAAGAGCATATTTACGCATATCTTCAATATTGTCGAATTCATCCATGATCTCAACGCCTAGGAGTGTTTCAACAGCGTCCTCAAGGGTCACTAGGCCCGTAATCACGCCGTACTCGTCGTTGACAATAGCGAGATGGCCTTTTTGTCTAATAAAAAAATCGAGGGCTTGTGAAACCGACATACGTTCAGAAACTGATGGGATAGGCGTCACTAACTCAGAGATTTTTTTATGGTGTTGGTCGTGTGAGAGAGCTTCAAGAATTTTGTAGCGATGTGTAATTCCGATAATATTATCTAGAGAGTCTTGATAAACCGGAATTCTTGAAAAGCGAATGGGCTTAAATTTTTTAGAAACCTCGTGAACAGTCATATGCCCTTCGAGAGCCATAAAAACTGATCTAGGCGTCATTATGTCAGAAACAAATACGTTATCTAGTTTCATCAAGTTCTTAATGATAGTTGATTCTTTGGCTTTAAGGGTGCCCTCTTCTACGCCAATTTCAGCTGATTTAATCATTTCATCTCGAGTGACATCAGGTTCTTCAGCTTCTGTTGCAAGTCCTTTAGATATGGCTTCTGAAAGTTTAACAAATGGATAAAGGCCGATCGTCATAGCTTGAACACAGTAAGCGCTGAAAAATGATAGTGATTTTGGATTATTTTTGCCAATTGTTTTGGGTAAAATTTCAGAAAAAACAAGAATCATAAATGTTAAAAATACAGAGAACATAGTGACATATTTGTCACCAAACTCTTGGTGGACTTCGTAGGCTATCCAGGCAGAGCCTAAAGTGTGTGATATAGTATTGAGTGTTAATATGGCTGATATCGATCTATCCATGTTATCCATGACATGCTTTAAAACTTTACCTGCTTTAGGTTTTTGTTCGACAGCAACTTCAACAAACGCCGGAGATAAAGAAAGTAAGACAGCTTCACATAATGAACATAAAAAAGATATGAACAAAACCAATATGAAAGAAACTAAGATAAATCCCATAAGATGTAACTTTAGCAGATTAAAAGATAGTTGGCTAATAATGAGACAATCATATCAGATGTCATCCACAACTAAAGTCTCTTTTGCTTAACATAATACTTTTTTGTTACATATTATTGTTAAAGTCTTGTCGAATAATGAGATTGTGGGGCTCAAGATTAGTTCTGATTAAGACGATGGTCTAAACTGTAATAGGTAGTTGGGGGATTTCGTGCTTAAACGTGGCATTGGTTATTTTTTTATTTTTCTAGCGCCACTTTTCTTTTGCTCATGTAAATTTGATCAGATATCTGAAAAACAACTACCTTCTTCAAGTGTAGAATCCAATGAACCCAACCCCATACCGCCATCAAACACAGAGACTCAAAATGATCAAATTACACAGAAATGTCCGGAAGGGCAAAGTCCACTTTTAGATCCTATGTCAGCAAGCGAAGATAACCCAATTTGTGGATTTAAGCCTACAATTGAAAAATTAATTGCTCCTGGATTTGTCTATCCAGATCGGGAGTTGAATATTGAGTTCGCTGTTTCTGGCTCTGTGCAAAGTGTTAGATTAAATCCAGGACAAGTGGATGTTATAGGTAAGAAGAGATTGGCTGTGCGCCCTCTGACCAGCACAACATATACTTTGTACGCTTCTAATGCTTACGGAACTGTTTCAAAGACAGTAGTTGTCCGAACAATAAACCAAATAGAAAATAGTCTATTAGCAAATGAACCATGCTCGAGCTCGTCAGATCTTGTATCATTCAAGAATACTCGGTTGATTACAGAGTTCGGTGTCGTGCCGAACTCTGACCTTGATCAATCAGATAAAATACAAACAGCTATAAATTCTTTAAGTTCTGGAGATCGATTGTTATTTGTGCCAGGGGTTTATTTACACAGTAAAAGAATTAATATTACTCGGGCAGATGTTGTTATTGACGGCAACGGTGCTGAAATACGAGGAACTAACGCTTTAGATAAAGCGATCATGATTCAAGCAAACCAAGTCACTGTTAGAAATTTAATTATTACAGGATTAACTAGAGGAAGAGCATCAACACCTTGGCAAAGTGGTCTAGCGATTTATAGTTCAAACTCAGGATCTCAGAGATTATATAATATTAAAATACTCAATAATATCTTGGTACCGCTAGACGGAGCTGGTGATGATTTTCAAAATGGTTCAGGGATTTTTATTTATAATGCTGAAAATTATTTAATAGCAAATAATCTGATTGTTCGAAGTTATTCGGATGGTATTCATTCGACGGCTCGTTCTAAAAACGGAAGAATATTATTTAATAATGTTATTGAAACAGGTGATGATGGAATTGCTATAGTTTCATATCTAGATAAAAGTTGGAGATCAAAAACAAATGTAGATCCTAATTTTTTAAAAAATAATTACGAAGCAGTCATTTCATCGAATATTTTAATATATGATAACTTTGTTTCGGGTCAATATTGGGGACGTGGTATTTCAGTTGTAGGTGGTAAAAACATTTCCATTTTAAATAATGATGTTTCTAAAATATTTGGAGCTGCTGGTATATATTTATCTCGAGAGGTTTCTTATGAAACAACAGGTGTTAATAATATTAATGTTCGTGGAAATAATATATCTAAAATAGCAACTGATGTGCCTGCATTCATTCCGCAAGGTAGTTATTATTCGTCTGTGATTGCGGCAATTGCATCAGGTCCAGTAACTGGTCACGGTGCAATTGAAGTCTATGCAGCGGTCACAAATACGGATTATGCTTATCCAGCAGCTGCAGATGCTCTGACAGCACAAAATATTAACATAGAGAAAAATAATATTATCGACACGAAGTGGGCTGGTTTAAGAATTGGATATAACTCAGTTCATATGCAAGGTGTTAATCTGATTGCTAATACAGTTAGTCATCCAGGAGGGGTAAATAACTATATGTTATTTAAAACGGATGTTTTCGATAAGACTCCGCACTGTTCTTTGAACAAAACGGAACTTGGAGATTTAACGTCTACATTTTGTTTATCGACTGTTGTTAAGTATTCTGTTTCTGGTTTTTTGTGCTACCTTTAATATTAAGGAGAAATATTGTTGTATGCCGATTGCGATGATAACAGGGGCAACCTCTGGTATTGGTTTAGGATTTTCGCTAAAATTAGCTGAAGAAAAATATGATCTTTTTTTAGTATCTAGATCAAAAGAAAAATTAGAAGATCTGAAAAATAAAATCGAAAATCAGTACAAAGTTCGTGTTTTAGTAAGAGTGTGTGATTTATCACAGATAGATCAGGTTGATGAACTTTGTCGTGAAGTTGAGAAATTAAATATTGATCTATTCGTTAATAATGCAGGAATTGGCCTAGCGCAAGAGTTTGCAAATTCTGCACGATCTAAAAATTCAGAAATGATGAATTTAAATATGTATTCTGTCACACAATTGTGTCAGGCAGTTGCTCAGGTGATGAAAAGTAAAAATGCCGGACAAATTATTAACGTTGCTTCTATGGCTGGCTTTCAAGCTGGACCTTATATGGCTGTTTACTATGCGACGAAGGCATACGTGATTTCTTTATCTGAAGCTTTACATGAAGAGCTTAAGCCATATGGTGTATCAGTTACAGCTTTATGCCCTGGCCCCGTTGAAACGGGTTTTCAGAAAGCAGCATCTTACGTAGAACAAAAAAGCTTTTTACATCTATCAATAGATCGTGTTGTTTCTAGCGGTCTTGTTGGTGTTCGACACGGACAACCAATCATTGTTCCAGGTCTTATTAATTCTATACTCATTCAATTAAATCGAATTTTACCAAGATCTTTGATGAGAAAAATTATGAAAAAACGATTGGCAGTTAGAGCAGCCACAAAACTTTAATACTGTGTATATTTGACAGTTGTTTTGAGTAAGATATAGTAACTAAGTGTTTTGGTTTTTGATAATTTTTCTATTAAACATTGCAGGGTTTTGGTTAAATCAACATCAATATTACTTTGTAAGTATTGATGTCTGTGTTTTGTTATCGCTAGGGTCTTTGTTTTTAAATAATCAAATATCCATTGCAATAACGGCGTGGTCACTACTCAAACGAGAAGATTATCGACGTCAAAAGCTACAATTTAATTTAGCTATTGTATCTGATATTTTCAGATTATTTTCTTTTGTGTTTGCTATACTCTGGTTTTTAAGATGGTATAGAGCTGATTCTGATATCGGTTTGGGAACTCCTCATCAGCATGATTTGGCTTATTTGAATGCTTTTTTATTATGTACGATTTTGTCATACTTAATGGATGCTAAGCGGCTAAGCCGTCTATTGCAGAAAGTTCAGTTTACAAGTGGTCGCCAAGCCCTTATTCACTTTATCATTGTTATTTTCGTTGGTGCATTTTTACTTATGATGCCATTTTCAATTCAACACAATCAAACCATATCATTAATTGATGCGTTTTTTTTATCTGTTTCAGCACTGTCTGTAACTGGGCTTTCACCAGTAGATATATCGACTGTTTTAACAGGTTGGGGTTTGTTTATTTTACTTATTTTGATTCAACTAGGCGGACTTGGTGTTGTTATGTTAACCATTGGTTTATCAGTTGCTACTAGTAAAAGATTATCAATGAATTCTATTTTTTTAGGACAGGATAACTTTTTAATTAAAAATATCGGTGATGTTCGTAAGTTTTTAGTTCAAGTTGTTGCTATTACTTTTGCTGTTGAATTTATTGGCGCATTCCTATTGTACATTAGTTTCCCGTTGAATTTACAAAATAGAGTCTTCAGCTCTATTTTTCACTCAGTATCGGCATTTTGTAATGCAGGTTTTTCTTTATATGCCAGCAGTGCTCATGACTCTGCATTTACGAATGGTGGAATTTTTATTTTATGTGTTCTTATAATTATGGGTGGAATTGGTTTTCCCGTTATAATTGAAATTGGTAAAATGATTAATCATCGAAAATTTTCGATGAATGCACTTTCTCCCCAAACTCGTTTAGCCGTTAAAGCATCAACACTTTTATTGTTTTCAGGGGCTTTAATGTTTTTTGTTTTTGATTCACTTGATACATCGTCGAGTCTGTCAATTGGAGAGCGTTTATTAAATTCTGCGTTTTACTCAGTTTCAAGTCGTACAGCCGGATTTAGTTTATATCCATTGGATAAAATGAGCGAAGCATTTCAGTTTTTATTTATAATTTTAATGGTCATTGGCGCAAGTCCTTCATCGACAGGTGGTGGTATTAAAACAACCACTGTTGGTATACTTTATGCCACAGTTAAAAGTGTAGTATTGAGTCGAGATCAAACAGTAATATATGGCCGCTCTGTTCCGTTAGATGTTATTCGTAAATCTCTAGCAATTATATTTTTATATTTGGGTTTTGCTGGTATAGCATTAATGATTTTAATTATAACAGAAAATTTAACTATAATTGAGCTCATAACAGAAACTGTATCTGCGCTTTCTACAGTCGGATCGTCTTTGAATGTAACTGCTCGATTATCTGTTTTTGGTAAAATTGTGATTATGTTATTGATGTTAATTGGGCGTTTTGGAATATTGTCACTTGTAATGAATAGTTTAGAAAAAGATAAAAAATCTTTTTTAAAATATCCAGAAGATAATTTTAACATTGGTTAATATATTTTATCTCAGAAAAGAGTGCTTGGTATGAAACAGAGATTTTTAGTTATTGGTATTGGACAGTTAGGATCTTCTCTTGTGAGAAACTTATATATGGAAGGTGCTGAAGTTCTGGCGCTAGATACGGATCAAAACAACATTGATGCTATAAAATCAGAATCAACTCTATGTGCAGTCGGAGATTGTATGGATATCAATACGTTGAAAGAGATTGGTGCCGAATCAGTTGATTCAGCAATAATTTGTATGGGAACTAATTTCGAGGGTAGCGTGCTAGCACTTACCAATTTATTGCAGTTAAAAGTACCTCACATAGCAGTCCGAGCATCAACTCAACAAAAAGCTCAAATATTAAAGAATGTCGGCGCTCACGAAGTTTTTTTCGTTGAAGATGAAATGGGAAAAATTTTGGCACATTCACTAACTAGACCAAATATTCTGCATACGATGGATCTTGGCTATAATTTGAAGATTATTGAATGGGTACCATCTACTTGGGCTAATGGACAAAAATTAACTGAACTTAATTTTCAACAAAAATTTAATGTACAAATTATCGCATTGAGGAATTTAAAAAAACCACGTGAGATTATTAATCCTGAAAAAAACATAGTATTGACGCCGGACCATGTGGCTATATTATTCGGATCGGATAGTGATTTGAACAAGTTAATTAATCATGCTTAGTTAATAGATGAAAAATTGTTGATTTAATATTATTTATCCAGTCGTACAAAAATAAAAAAGGCTTAGTGTTTCCACTAAGCCTTTTTTATTGATTCTAAATAATTTCAGAAAAATTATTTTTGTTCAGCAGCACGTTTAGCCGCATATTTTTTAGCTAAATCGTCTTGTACGTTACGCGGAGCTGGTTGGTATTTTGCGAATTCCATAGAGAATTCACCTTTACCTTTAGTCGCAGAACGTAAATCAGTTGAGTAACCAAACATCTCTGTTAATGGAACTTCTGCTTCAATCGTTACGTTACCTTCAATAGTTGTTGTGCCAACGATAACACCACGACGCTGATTGATTTGACCAGTCGCTGGACCTTGATATTCCTCTGGAACTGTTGTTTCAAGTTTCATGATCGGCTCAAGTACTGTTGGTTTAGCTTTTTGATAAACTTCACGCATTGCCGCCATAGCTGCAATTTTGAACGCCATATAAGATGAATCGACATCATGGTAAGCGCCATCTGTTAAATCAACTTCAACGCCAACAATTGGGAAACCTATCAAAGGACCTTTTTTACATTGCTCATTAAAACCCTCTTCAACAGCTGGGATGAATTCTTTAGGAATACGACCACCCACAACTTTGTTGTTGAATTTGAAAACTGAACCGTCTTCTTGGGCTTCAAGCGGTCTAATAGCACCAACGATTTTCGCGAATTGACCAGAACCACCTGTTTGCTTTTTATGAGTGTAATCATAAGCAGCATCACCACCGATAGTTTCACGGTAAGCAACTTGTGGTTGACCAACTGTTACTTCACAGTTGAATTCACGTTTCATACGTTCAATGTAGATCTCTAAATGTAACTCACCCATACCAGAGATGATTGTCTCGTTAGACTCTTCATCACGGTGTACACGGAAAGTAGGATCTTCTTTACGAAATTTTTGTAACGCTTTTGTAAAGTTGTTAGCACCATCTTTAGATTTAGGAGCCACAGCTAAGCTGATAACTGAATCCGGAACGTGCATAGATTGCATTGAAGCTTGGATTCTGTCGTCGCAGAATGTATCGCCGGAAGCGCAATCAATACCGAACATAGCAACGATATCACCAGCGTAAGCAACATCAGTGTCTTCCATTTTGTCAGAGTGCATACGTACAACGCGTGGAATTTTAACAGATTTTTTGTTTGATTGGTTGATAATGAAATCACCTTTTCTCAAAGTACCTTGGTAAACGCGCATGTAAGTTAATTGACCAAACGGAGTTTCTTGAAGTTTAAACGCTAAAGCAACTAAAGGATCTTCATTGTTAGGTTTAAGAGGGAATTTCTCTTCGTTCTTAGTCAAATCAAGAGCTTGCTCAATTTTCTCAGATGGGTTTGGTAAGTAATAAGTTACACCATCTAATAAATGTTGAACGTTTTTATTTTTGAAAGCAGATCCGCAGAATACTGGAACTAATTTTAAGCTGATAACGCCTTTACGGATAGCAGCTTTAATTTCGTCAACAGTTGGCTCTTCTTCCATTAGGAATTTTTCAGCAATGCCATCATCGATGTCAGCTAATTTGCCGATAAGTTCATGACGGTATTTTTTAGCATCTTCTGCTAAATCAGCTGGAACTGGGATTTCAACGATATTTTCACCGTCTTCACCTTCGTTTTGGTAAGCTTTCAATGTGACTAAGTCAACGATACCTTTGTGTTGGTCTTCTAATCCGATTGGAATATTAACCATAACTGCATTAAGTCTTAATTTATCAACTAAAGCATCTTTAACGCGGAAAGGATTAGCTCCTTGACGGTCAAGTTTGTTGACGAATGCTAAACGAGGAACGTTATAACGCTTCATTTGGCGGTCAACAGTTATTGATTGAGATTGAACTCCGGCAACTCCGCAAAGAACTAGGATAGCGCCGTCTAATACGCGAAGTGAACGTTCAACTTCAACTGTGAAGTCAACGTGCCCCGGTGTATCGATTAAGTTAATTGTATAATCTTTCCAGTGTACTTGTGTCGCTGCAGATTGGATTGTGATCCCTTTTTCTCTCTCAAGATCCATCGAATCCATTGTTGCGCCGACGCCATCTTTACCTTTTACTTCATGGATTTCGTGAATACGACCACCATAAAACAAAATACGCTCAGAAAGAGTAGTTTTTCCTGAGTCGATATGCGCCGAGATACCGATATTACGGACCTTATTGATGTCCCATTTTTTTGACATGTTTTACCTCGTTCGTTTTGTTTTTTTATTTAGCAAACAATTGGGTCTATCATCTTTTTTTGCACGATGCAAATAATGATGTTTATTTGCGGTAACACGCTAAAAAATGCTCACTTTTACCAGCCTAATTTAAAAGCATGATGTTGGCTGTTTAAACATCTTGCACATAGCCTTTCTAGGGTATAGTAATTCACCTTCATTTATGAGACTAGGCCGAAATTTAATTATTCAACTGTGTATAGTAGTGGTCGTGCTTTTAAGGTGCGTGCTGGTTTTTTCAGATACTGCTGGTTTTTTAAAAAACGAGATAAATCAAATAGTTGTGGGTTTTGCCAAGCCTGAACTGATTCGTTCGGATTTATGGCAAATATATCTTTCTGAAGTTAACGATCTAAATTCAGAACAAATCAGGGTTTTAAATAACCGAACTATTGCAGGGATCCAAGAGCAAAAAATAGAGATATTCAATAATACTAAACGTGTTGTTATGGCTCCAAGTTCAGTTTTAAACTCAATTTTAGATTTTACTCAAAATCATCCATTATTCGGAGTTCAGCAAGCTGATTATGAGCGACAGGGGACTGCTCTTGGTTATTGCTTTGGTCGTGCAACCTTTCTGCACCTTCTTTTTTTACGCTTAGGGCTGCAAAAAGAATCCATTCAGAAGATTTGGGTTCTTGGTCATATCAAAAATGATCGAAGAGATGGCTTTTGGCAGTTTCATGTCGCAACTATGGTCTATACTGATCAAAGAGACTGGGTCGTATTAG
Organism: Pseudobdellovibrio sp.; assembly: GCA_046293015.1. Taxonomy (GTDB): domain Bacteria; phylum Bdellovibrionota; class Bdellovibrionia; order Bdellovibrionales; family Bdellovibrionaceae; genus Pseudobdellovibrio. The sequence goes on along the minus strand of JBKBPU010000004.1, from coordinate 112,069 downwards.
ATGCAAATATTGGTTACCCTTTATCGGCTAGAGATTGGGTCCAGTATTACGAACAAGCGAATCCTGATGGAAAATTACGTTTTTATTACACGAGTGCATCAAAGTTTGGTCCATCTTTGGGGCAGTACAATCGGTTACAGCTAGGTTTAGATGTGGCAATGGATCAAGATTGGTACAAACATTACTTTGTGGACATGATGACCTACTTTAAAAATACAAGCTTAACTCAAATGGGTTTGAGTCATTTCTAAAAATTGCATTATTGATTGTGTTCATAGAAAGAATCCAGAACAATCATGTTTATGAGAAGTATTCAAGATGTTCTATTAGAGAAATTTAAATTTTCCCAATTTCGTGGCGTTCAGCTCGAAGTTATAGAAAGCTTGCTCAATAAAAAATCGATTTTAGCTTTAATGCCCACAGGGACTGGAAAAAGTTTGTGTTTTCAACTTATAGCGCACATACAAAAAGAAAAATCTCTTGGTGATTTAGTTTTAGTTGTATCACCGCTTATTGCGCTGATGCAGGACCAAACTCAAAAAGCTAAAGAATCGGGCTTGCGCGCAACGTTCATCAATTCTTCGATTTCTCAGCAGGAAAAACAACATCGTTTAGAACTCGTGTCTAATGGACAAATTGATATTTTATTTGTGACGCCAGAAAGATTTCGCAAAGCAGATTTTTGGAATGTGATTAAAACAGTTAAAATATCATTATTTGTTGTTGATGAAGCTCACTGCGTGAGTTTATGGGGACATGATTTTAGACCTGACTATGCAACATTGGGACAAGTCATTAAAAATTTAAATAAACCTGTAGTTTTGGCATTAACAGCAACAGCAACGGAATCTGTTCAACAAGAAATTTGTGATTCGCTTCATCTCAATCAAGACCATGTACTGACAAGTGGAATAGAGAGACCGAATCTGGCTTTAAAAGTAGTTGAAATATATGGACAAGATGAAAAATTTCAGGCCATGTATGAAATTATAGAAAATAATAAAAATCAAAGTGGCATAGTGTATTTTTCTCTCATTCAAACGCTTGAAAATTTTGGACGTTTTCTGCAAAAACAAAAACTCCAGTACTTAAAGTATCATGGTGACATGACGCCAGGACAGCGGCGACAAAATCTAAAAAACTTTATTCAAAATAAAGATCATAAGACTGAAAATAATTGGATTTTGGCAACACCTGCATTTGGATTAGGTGTTGATAAACCTGACGTTAGATTTGTTATGCACACAGAAATTCCATCAACAATAGAGTCTTATTTTCAAGAAGTGGGGCGTGCCGGACGTGATGGCAAACTGTCTCAAGGATTGTTGTTTTATGATGAGGATGATATCACTATTCAAATGCAATTTTTAGATTGGGCCTATCCGGATCGTCAATTTATTCAGAAGGTCTATCATCTTATCTCTGATAATTATGCTCAAGTTTCACAGCAGGGATTTGATTTTTTAAGAGAACAAATGACTTTTAAAAATAAAAAAGATTTTAGAGTGCAATCAGCAGTGAGTATTTTGCTGCGCTGGGGCTGTTTAGAAGAGTGTGATTCTCTCTTTGGTTACAGAGCAGTGACAGAACCAGATGAATCACTTTACACCAAAGAAAACCAAGATTTACTTAAAAAAGCTCATCAAAAAAAATTATTAGCTATGCTTCAGTGGACTAAAAATGAAAATGAATGTCGTTTAAATCTGATTTATAGATATTTTGGTCATGAGCATATACAACCGTGTGGAATTTGCGATGTCTGCGATCAATGATTTTCCGAACCCTCGCACCGCTGATATTATCGATGATGTGATTGCTGTTGGTGGTGATATCGATGGCCTCAATTTGAAAGAATCATATCGATTGGGTATTTTTCCGTGGCCACATGAAGGGTATCCTCTTTTATGGTTTTGTCCTGATGAACGTGGTGTTTTGTTTTTTGATGAACTTCATATTTCAAAAAGCTTAAAGAAGTGGATAAAACAAAATGAAAACAAAATAAATGTTACAGTGAATCAAGCTTTTGAATCCGTTATCAGTGAATGTCAAAAACAACAACGACCAGGGCAAAAAGGCAGTTGGATCACGGGCGAAATTATCCGCGCGTATACAGACTTGTTTCAAATGGGTGGAGTCATATCTGTTGAATGCTGGCAGAATAACGAACTTATCAGTGGAATATACGGTGTTTTAAGCGAGAATTATTTTAGTTGTGAAAGTATGTTTTTTAAAAAAAGCAATGCTTCAAAATATGCTTTTGTTAAGTTAGTGAATTATTTAAAAAATCAATACCAAATGTCTTGGATGGATCTACAAATGGTGACAGATGTTTCTGAATCGTTCGGCGGGCGTTATATATTGCGCGAAGAATTCATTGAATTAATTGACTCTAAAATCCAGGCTTTATAATAATCAAGATTTAAAAACATACTTCGGCTATAACATTCGTTATGAATGTTATTTGGATCATCACTAGTTTTTTTATACACCGCTATAGCTAATCCTTGTAAATAAGGACGTCCTTCGCGTTGAAGAAAAACAGGTCCGCCAGAATCGCCAGAGCAAACGCCAGCTTGGTCTTTCTGATTATATTGAATTATACGATCTTTAAGTTGTAATAGATCGAAAGTAAGTTCTGCTTTTTTTAGAACTCCGAGTAGCCGAATTTTTTTTGTTTTGCCATTTTTTTTGCTATACTGCACTTCGGTATCTTCTGGTTCTTGAAGGCTTGATTGCTTGCCGTAACCAGTAGCTACAGCTTTTATTAAACTATTTTTAATTTTATTTTTTGTACTTAATGAAATAAAATAAGAGTAACTATCCCGTGTTATAAAATATGAAAAATCAGTTTTCGCGTCAGTCATTTTACTTTTTAATTTTAAAACTGCAATATCATACAGATTAGATTCAGCTTCTGGCCCGAAAATATTCTTAGAGTCTTCAACTTCTTTAAGTTCAATATAAGTTTTGTTGATAACTGCTTTTTCAATTTCATAAACGTCTTTTTCGTCAGTCATTTTTTTATACATGTTTGTCGTTAGAATGACTCGCGATGATTTTATATTTTGAACGCAGTGAGCGGCTGTCAAAACATGTTGTTGCGTTAACATGATGCCGCTGCAAACACCAAAAATTTGAGGACGAGCCTTAGTTTCTGATTGCTTTTTATTAAACTCATAATTGAGAGCGATCATGACCGGCCGTCCCAATATAATATCGTCTTTTTTAACTTTTTCGCCTTTTATTATGCTGCTATCAATTGCGGTTTTATCCATAAAATCATGCTCAGCACAGCTGGATATTATCAAAGTAAAAAACATATTGAGAGCAATTTTCATTAAGCGCTTATGATCCATCAATTGTACTATCAGCAACTTTTATGCTCGGCTAATAAGAAGATTATCAGTTTGTCAGTGTATCATCTGACTAGGTTTTTGACAGTGTAACAATTTGAGTCGAACTCGAATGCCTCTCCGGTTTTAAGCGGGGTTGGGCCATTTGTAAAAAAAATGATCGGTATTAATAGAACGATGATTTAAGTACCCACAACGCTGAAGTATTTTGCGGCAAATTGATGTTGCATTTGAGTATCCATAACCCATTCTTTTGAGCACCTTAATCTTATTATTTAGTCCTTCTGCCACTGCTGTTGTTAACCTTGATTCTATATAAGCTTCAATATTTTTTCGATATCTTCTAATCGTTTTTGCAAGTTTTAAAAATGGCTCTAGTTTAGATTGGCGAACGATAATATACCAAGTTTTTAATGCTTTTCTAAAGGCTGTCACTGTCTTGTAATCTAGTGCTTTATGGAAACACTCTACCAATAACATAGCTGTATGGATTGGGCGATTCACATTACGAAGCTTTTCAAGAAGTTTTATTTCTGCATTTGATAAATCCTTTGTGCGAGATACTAAAATAAATCTTCGATGTGGCTCTAACATGTCTTCACAAAATGTATTTTTGCTCTTTTGTGCTAATTTAAATTCTGACCTACGAACCAAATCAAAAGCTTCATTTACTTTTTGCACCAAGTGAAATCGGTCTACACATATTTTGGCGTTTGGGCATTCAGTTTTAATGACTGATATAAATGCTTCATGCATATCAACAGCAAAATTTTCAACCGCTAACTTGCGTCCTGTTGATAGCACATTTAATGCACTAGAAAGAGACTCCGAACTTCTTCCCAATGCATTAAACAAAACTTTTCCAGCTTTGGGAGCCACAAGATTGGTAATGAATTCTGGTACTCGTCTTTTAGCAAAAAGTCCTTTGCGATTCTGAACATCAATCGTTCTAAAATGCACTTCATCTGCTGCTAAATAACTAGTATCTAAATCTTCAGGTAATTTTAAATATTGAAGCATAACTCCCATTCTGTATTGATCCAAATCCCACATCATTTTTGAATCACTATGCATAATACGACTCACTCCCTCACACGTGATCTCTTCCATCAACCTACCTGCGGTTTCCGCAAAACTACATGTCATTGATTCAAATTTTGGGTGTAGCCAATCAACTTTTGCAACTGAAGTACAATTGCAGTCTTCACAATATCCTCGCATTTGTAAAAACTTAAGCTCAACTCGCTGGTAAATACCTAATGGTGGGGCTTTAATCCTTTTTAGATTCCAATCTTTAACTGCTTTAAATTGTAGTCCACAATGGCTACAATAACATTCTTCCTTTTTTTGCTTAATTTTAACTTCTAAACGTAAATCTTTTTTGAATTTTTTTATGTCTTCGATTGTTACATCTTGAATGCCTAAAAATTCGGTGATAACTTTTTCCATGTCCATCCTTGACCTCTTTGTTTCTAACTTTTTTGTGGTAAAAAAATCAGATCATAAGATCTTTGGATGGACAATTTTTGACTCATTATTCTTATTCTACCCCGTTAAAAACTGGAGAACCAACTCGAATGGTGTATTTTAGTTTCGTTAGCGCCAATACAGCGCTATGAGCGTTAACCAACCTAAAATAGAGGCGATCATAAGTGTCATATATAAGGCTTGATCTTGGTATTTAAGATTTATCTGTTGAGAAGAGTTGCTGTGATTTGAGTTTGAATGCTGTTTCTTTTTTTGTGAAATATCGATTTTTTGTGCTAAACCTTGAACGAGATTAATTCGTTGAACGCGATCAAGTTTATAAAAGTGCACAGCGACTTCATTTTCAAATGAACTGTATTCTGCAATTCGCGTTACAATGGCATAACAAGCCATCATTTCAGATCCCGGAACTTCAAATTGTATTTTGATGATTTCGCCAATCTGAGGAGATAAATCTTGCGGTGCTGTGAAAGACAGACCCGTTAATGATATATTCATCAGCTCAGTTTTTTCTTCCCAAGAGAAACGCTCGGCGCCAGAAAATCGAACAAGACTATTGTCTTGTGTATTCAGTGTGTATCGCGGACTTCGAGCATGATAGCGAGCTAATGATCCAGACATAATATCTTATCGGTTGTGACTAACGCCATCTTGACTTGTGTAAAGTAAAATTCAGTCTTAAAATGGTACATTAATATTCATTATATTGAGAAATAGGTTTTCATGAACGCATCAGCAAAAAAAGTTCGAAAAAAACGCAAAGTTAATGTCATTGAACATTCCAAATCATCGACTGAAATGTTTAATAATCGTGAAATCGGATGGCTGAATTTTAATTTAAGAGTACTTCACGAAGCTCAAGATAAGAAGAATCCGTTGCTAGAGAGAATTAAGTTTTTATCGATTTCGAGCTCAAACTTAGATGAATTTTTTATGAAACGTGTTGGTGGACTAAAACGTCAGATTGCTTATGGTTTAACACCGAAATCATCCGACGGACAAACACCTAAAAAACAATTACAAATGATTGCTAAGGCATTAGTTCCAATGTTGACACAGCAATCGTTACTGATGGATCAGTTTCGGATTGAATTAGCCGGTAAAGGTTGTGAAATTGTTACTTTTAAGCAAACTAAAATTAATGAAAAAAAATTTTTAAAAAAATATTTTCATGAACAAGTATTTCCTATATTAACGCCTTTATCTGTTGATCCAGGGCATCCGTTTCCATTTATCTCAAATTTATCTTTATCTTTGGGGGTATCGTTATTGACCCCATCGGGAACAGCGGACGATAAAATTTTTGCGAGAATTAAAATTCCAAAATTAGTCGAACAATGGATTCAAATTGAAGATTCAAATCGATTTATTCATGTGATTGAAATTATTCAAGCTCATGTTTCGGAAATGTTTCCTGAAATGATAGTAAAGGGTACGGTTGTTTTTAAAGTTACACGTAATGCTGATTCTGATCGTGAAGACGAAGATACAGAAGATTTATTAGCGATGATTGAGGAAGAACTTAGACAAAGACGTTTTGCTGAGGTGGTTCGGGTTGAATTTTCAAACTGCACAGATCCGTGGTTGAAGTCATTTTTAATGAAAGAGTTGGAAATTAGAGATGATGATATTTACAGTATGCCAGCCGAATTTGATTTAATTGATTTAGGGACATTGGTCAGTCAGTTTAATTGGATTAACGAAAAGTTTAGTGCCTGGTCGCCTGTTATTCCACAGCAACTATCAGAAAATTTATCTATTTTCGAACAAATTAAAAAACATGATATTCTTATTCATCATCCTTTTGAATCATTTTCAGCTTCAGTAGAGCGGTTCATTGCTGAGGCTGCTCAAGATCCCGATGTGTTAGCGATTAAAATGACATTGTATCGAACAGGGGACAATAGCCCATTCATTAAATCATTAATTCAAGCAGCAGAAACAGGTAAACAAGTTGTTTGTTTGATTGAATTAAAGGCTCGATTTGATGAACATCGCAACATTATTTGGGCGCAAGAGTTAGAAAGCGCCGGTGTTCATGTTGTCTATGGAGTTGTGGGTTTAAAAACTCATGCGAAAACGAGTTTGGTTGTGCGCAAAGAAGAAAAGTCTGTGAAAACATATGTCCATCTTGGCACTGGAAATTATAATGTTTCAACATCTCGATTTTATACGGATGTTGGGCTTTTGACTTGTGATTCACGAATAACTTCGGAAGCCATTGAGCTGTTTAATTATTTGACTGGTAAATCTTTAAAACAAGATTACAAGCATTTACTTATAGCGCCGATAAATATGTTCTCTCGTTTTAAGGATTTTGTTTATCGTGAAGCTGAACATGCAAGACAAGGTAAGCCAGCGCATATCATGGCAAAGTTTAATAATATGGAAGAAAACGATATTTCATTGGCATTGTATGAAGCTTCACAAGCTGGTGTTTCGTGTCAACTCATTGTTCGTGGTTTTTGTTGTTTAAAGCCGCGAGTAAAAAAAATCAGCGAGCTAGTTGAAGTTCAATCCACTATTGGGCGATTTCTCGAACACTCAAGAATTTTTTATTTTCGTAATGGTCAGCCAAATCCTATTGATGGTGATTTTTTTATTGGTTCAGCTGATTGGATGTATCGAAATCTACATGCACGAGTTGAGGCGATTACTCCCATTTATGATCGACATGCTAAAGAAAAATTATGGGATATTTTGCAGACGTATTGGATGGATGAAGCTCAAAGTTGGGTCATGAAGCCTGATGGAACGTATTTGAAAAAACAAATAACTAATCCAAAGCATCAAAAAGGTGTTCAAGCTGATATGATGGAAAAAGCTTACCGGCAAATTGCATTGACCGAAGATGATCTCATACGTGACGACGATGAAGCTTGATAAGTTTGATTCAACTCAATAGTTGTTATTTATCCACAGCTTTTTAAACATTACATTGTTTTTTCGCGAAATTTTAACCGAATATTTACATTAAGCTGTAAAAATTAGATAAATCATAACACAATCCTGAAAATTCGAATAAAGACTCTAGACATTTTGTGAAAAGTTGTGTTTTCTACGCCCGCTTCAAAAAAATGAAAAGGGGAAAAATGAAAAATATTTTAATTATGTTAACTGTTGCTATGGGAATTTCTGCGCAAGCTTCTTTACTTAACTTTGCCAACGGTTCGAAAAACATTGAAGGTGTTAACTTGAATCAGTCAGCTCAAGGCACAGTTCAAAGTTCAAAAGGTGCTAGCACTGAAGTTAAATTATCTCTAGTTGGTGCCGGTTTAAGATCTAAAAAAGTTTTAATCGTTAATGCTAAAGTTTATGTTGCTCAACTATTTTCAAATAATGAACCGGCTTTCGTAAGAACAGAATCTGCTGCTCTTTCGTCGTTAGCTAGTAACTCAACTCAAGTTGCATTAAAAATTTCAATGTTAAGAACAGTGTCAGCTGGTGAGTTAGCAAATTCTTTCGAAGAGGCATTGCAAGCTAATAAAATTCCAATGGATGGCGAAATGAAACAATTATTACATTTTGTTGAAACTTCTGCTGACGGTGTAAATGGTAAATCTCTAGCAATGTTAATGGTTAAAGAAGGTACAGATGCTACAACAATCTATTATGAAGACACTGCTGGTTCAGTTAAGTCATTCGTTGGTTCAGCGGCTTTGATTAACAAAGTTATGTCTATCTGGTTAGGTACACCAGTTGATAAAGGTTTAGGCGCTTGTAAAGCTTCTTTATTACAAAAAGTTTATTAATCATTGATTAAACACTCAATAACGAAAAGGGCTTTAAGAGCCCTTTTTTTTAAAGGAAACATATATGAAAAATTTATTATTGATTGCAGTTATATCTCTTTCAGCATTTTCTTGTGAATTATTAGATGCAGTTAAAAGCGTGAATAAAATGCCAGATCAAATGAATGGTATGAACGACAACATGACTGACATGAAAGATAAAATTGGCGAACTTGAAATGAGCCGTGATTTAGATAACGTGGAGAATTATGTTGTTATATCGCCTGTACCTTATAAGTTGTTGGCTCCGGCAACTAAATTTGGTGAATTTGGTCCTGCGATGGATATCATAAAATGGTTTTACACGAGACGACAAACAGTTGAGGGATCGTCATTTAGAGACAATGTTCCATTTGGTGGTGCTTTTGAAAATGGTGATTTATCGCCTGAAGCATACGAGTACGAAAGAATGAAAATTAGATATGCAAACGCCTTAGCAGCAGTGGCTGGTTTGTTACCACAGAATAAAACAGAACAGCTTGTCGCTGTTTTAGAAAATGGAAATGAGTATTCGGGTTCGGTTGTTGAATTGTTAACCATGCGCTATTACTTCATTACTAATGTTTTGCTCGAGAATAAATATAAAGACACAGTTTTAAAAGACATTGGTGAATTAGAGCAAGCTGTCGTTTATTTAAAAAATGCTGAGTATATCGCAAGACTTCCATATGTGAATGCATTAACAGTAACAACTACTTCATTTGAAGCCTATCCTGAGTACAATGAAGCATTAAGTTACGGTGTGGATACAGTATTAATTAATAAGTACTGGAATAAACTCAACAAAGCTTTTGAAAAAAATCTTAAAATTGGTTCTTATGCGGCTAACGAAGATCAAAAAGCGGCTCAACGTCAAAGAATGTTGGCAGTTAAGGCTGAAATCGATCAAGGTTTAGCACGTTCTCAACAGTATTTGAATAATATAGCTCCGTAATTTTCAATATCGAGCATTATTTAAATGTTAAAAATAAAAAAAGCCTTTGCGGATAACGCAAAGGCTTTTTTATGGTCTGGGTTTGTTTGAATAGGGTATTGTTAATATTCTATAAATATGTTTCACTTTTAGAGTGAAGTTTAATATTTTTTTATACATTTTTTCTACAATTTTTTTTGCTCATAAAGTTCAGGCTTATCCTGATTTTATATCTTACGGTTATAAGACCTGTGCCACTTGTCACTATAATGGTGCAGGTTCAGGACCATTAAATGATTATGGCCGTGCTGTTTATGCTTCAGAGTTAACAGCAAAAACTTTTACCACAAAAACTGATGAACAATTGGCTGACAGTTCAGGTTTTTTGGGCGCTACGGAATTACCGTGGTGGATCAGACCATCTTTAAAATATCGTGGTTTGTGGTATAAATCAGATGTCGGTAGCCAACAATCAGTCGAACGTTGGATTCAGATGCAGGCAGATGCTGACTTGGCTATTCATCTTGATAAAAAGCAAAAATTTATTTTTGTTCTTAATTACGGCTATATACCAACGCCGAGTGAGTCTAAATATGAAAAAGGTGAAAAGCCAAGTAATTGGTTATCTAAAGTTCATTACTTAAGATGGCAAATAACGCGTGGTCTGTTTTTATATGCGGGTTTACTTGATAAAACATATGGCATTAGGCATGCGGATCATACTGCGTACAATCGATCGGTGTTGGGGCTTGGTCAATCGGATCAATCGCATGGGTTAATTTTACAGTATAGTCAGGATAAATACGAATTATTTGGACAAATATTTGCTGGTAATTTGAATCAAAAATCTGATTTAAGACAAAAAGGTTTGGCGCTTTCGGGTGAGCGATTTATCGGTCCGGCTTTAAGTGTTGGTGCATCGACAATTCAATCTGAAAGCGATTACAAAAAAGAAAGCAGATATGCTCTTCTTTCAAGAATTGGATTTTCTAAAGGTAAAAGTTTTCTGGTTGAAAGCGGGTATTTTGAAAACAAATCGAAAACGACAGTTGATCGCAATACTTCGGGTATATATTCATTTTTGCAAGGTATGATCAACTTAAGTGAAGGTTACAATTTTTTAACGAATTATCAGTTTTTAAAAGCAAACTTAAGAGATCCTGCAGGCACTGAACAAAATAGATTAGGTTTGGGACTGCTAGCGTTTATTTATCCTAAAACTGAGTTGAGGTTAGAGTTGAGTAATTTAAGAACAACTGCAACCGAGCAAACACGGCCAGATCAATGGAATATTATGGGGCAGGTGCATATCTCATGGTAAAAAAAATTACTCTATCTTTTATTTTATTTTATTCTTGTTTTGTTAACGCTCAGATTTCTTTGTCTATGAATCGTAATTTGTGGCAAGAAAATGTAGCTGTTTCCTATAATGATACTAAAAACTACCAACTTACAACTTTCAGTTCATGGTCTTTTGGTGCAGGATATGATTTTTATATTACCAAAAGATACATATATTCGCCTTCGATTGAATATCATTTCGGTGATGCTGATGTACATAAAATCGATGAGACTTTGATTTCTCCGAGAAAAAAATTTTCGGCGATTTGGTTCAATAATCCTATCATTTACCGTGTGACTAAAACTTTCAATATTGGGCTATCGTCGACATTCAATTATCGATCTGGAGATGGTTTAGGTAAAGTACTATCAGCTGGACTTATTTTTTTAACAGAGTATGAGTTGTTCGATGATGTTATGTTAAATCAAAATATCGGTACTTTTGGTAATAGTAATCAAATTTCTTATTCAGTGGGATTGTCACGAGTCTTTTAAAGAGAGTTGATCCAATCAACAAGAGTTTGCGTCTCATCTGTTGTTAGAGCGGGAAAGCCACTGCTGGGCATGTTGCGTGGGCCTGGTCCAGATGTAGCACTTTGATTGCGATAGTACAGTTTAGAACTTTCTGGGGATCCAGCTACAACGAGCCCGCCAGCTACAAAATCTGTTTCGCTAAAAGAAATCCATGCTGGATGGCAACCGGCGCATTTGGTGCCCACAATATTATTTACAGACAGAAAAAGAGTAGATCCTGTTGGACGTGAAGCTGAGTAATATATGCGATCGAGTGATGAACTATTGTTAACTTTACCACATGAAAAAAAAGAAAAAATACAAATTAGCAATAAAGCTTTATAGGCTATCTTAGACATCATGGCTACTTTTTCCTATTTGCTGCTGGCCTTTGTTGATGCGAATTTTCCTTTGTAACGTTGATTCTGGCTTCAATGGCCACTTCGTCTTCAACCCCAATGCCTTTGTAATTGATGTCTTCAATTCCAAAATCAGATAGCTTAATTTTAAACTCAGCAACGATTTGTTTTTGATCTGTAGAAAGTTTGTAAGTTCCCGAAACTTTAGCTTTTTTATCACGAATTTGAAGTAGGCCAACACCCTTGCCATTTTCAGCTTTGATGTCACTTAAAACAGCTGTAGGGTATTTTTTTACTTCTAAATATTTGTTTTTGGCATGATCATCGCGTAAAGATAGGCCTGTAACTAGAGTGTTCAAATCGAGTGTTAAATTTGGTATTGTAAGTTTTTGATTTTCAAATATAACTTGTCCACTATTTGATTTAATAGTGGCGACAAAATCACCTGCAGGATTAAGCGTAACGGATGCTCGCACCTCGACCTGAGAGAATGCATTAAATCCTAAGAAACATGAAACTACGAATAATAAAATTTTCATATAGAATGTGACTCCTCTTGTCAATTAAGAGTATGTCTCAACTTTAAAAATAAGAAAACTATTTTTAGTAATTCCAAGTTTTAAAACTATCTGAAGATACAGTATTTAATATTAAATCATACAAACTTCCAGGTTTACCTTGTGTTCCAACTAGATGTTTGTATGACTGATCAATAGCACAAGAGTCAAAATTTTTAGCCACTCTTCGTAGTAAAAACTCATTCCAACGAATAGCCATGCAAGCATAAGCTTTTTGACTATTTGCTAATTCAGCGGATAAAGTCACTGCATCAGATACTGTTACAGACTTTCCGGCGTCGATAATCGGGCTAGATTGAGTATTGATTGAAGCATATTGTCCTGTAGCAGTTCCACTTGTGTTAAATATACGTTCTTGTGAACGGTAACGTCCAATCGAATCATACATTTCGAATGGGTAACCCAACGGATTGATGATCGAATGGCACATAGTGCATGATGTTCCTGTTTTTTCAGTCATGGCTGATGTTCTTTCTCGAGTTGAAAGAATAACTCCATCTGGTAAAGGTTCAATTTTAGTTGGTGCGTTTGGGGGAGGGCTTCCAACACCTTCGCAAAGTAGATATTCCTTGATTGTAATACCACGCTTGATAGGAGACGTTAATACACCGGCTCTTTTAGCTAAAAAAGCAGCTCGAGTCATTAAACCGCTTCGTTCTCTTGAATTGAGCACTGTAGCGCCTCGTGGATTAGAAATTCCATAAAGCTGTGCAAGTGAATCATCGTAAATAAACGAATTTGTCGAAGTCATTAAATCTTTATAACTAGATGTTTTACTATTAATGGTTAAACTTAATAAGAATTCATCTACTTCGCGAGTCATCGCATTTTGTAAATTTACAGTTGATTGACCACTTAAAAAATCAGTTGGGTAATTTAGACCTTCGTAGTGATCATAGTGTAGCCATTCTTTATAAAACTTTAAAATATTCTCTTTGCCTTTTACTGTTTTAATCAAGCGATCAACTTGGTTTGCTAATACTGTTTTTTGTAAAAGAGATCCATCGTTTGCGACTGCTCGTAATGACGAATCGGGTGGTGCTCCTGTTAAGAAGAACGCTAGTTTGTTTGAGTAATCAATAGCAGAAATTGAGATCGAATTCGTTTTGCCAGCAATAGTGTTTCCTTTGTCATATATTTGATAATTGTGATCTACAGAGCCTAGAGCACTAGCAACTATGGCTGTTACTTTGTCAGCATTTGATAAAAGTTCGGCATTTGAAAAGAAAGAAATTAATGTGTTTACTTCTGCGGTTTCTAAATTTCGTCTATACAGTAAGCGTCCAATATTTTTTACAAAAGTATTCTGACAAGTTGAAGTGATTGTGGAAGCGGCCATGCAACCGTTGTTGCCAACTAAACTATTTTGTGCTGTCGCTGAATTCGCAACAAGCTCACCAACTCGGTAAAATATATCAAAATGATTATTGACAAGTTGCTGCGATATAAGCATCGAGTTTTCTTTGTAAGCAATTATATCACTTGGTATTGAAGCTATTAGTGAAACTAATTTACTATCACTTACCAGAGTTGCATCAATTTCACTCAAAAACAAATTAATCGAATTTGTCAGCTGTCTTTTTGTCAATCGTTGAATTAAGGATAAAGGATCGGGTGTTGATGATGTACACGTAATTTTTGTCGGCATTATGGGCTGATCCCAAGATGGTAATTTTTCCGAATCAGAAGAAGCACTATTATTTGCAGATTTACTCGATAAACTTAACACCTGTTCAGAATTGGTTGCTAAGTTACAACTTGAAACAAAAAATACTACTGAAAAATGGAAGAAAACAATTTGCATTATTTTTTTCATATTTTATCCTTAGGCTATAATTTCAGAAACACTGCTATAAAAACGATGAGACCAATATTTTTCATAATCACCAGTAGAGTCGACACCAGCAGGACCTGCTTTATAAATTCCAAAACCTTTACCAATTTTACCAATATTAACATATTCAGATGGAGGTATTTTCATTGCATCTAAGTATGTTAATAGCAAAGCGTTGACTGGCATTCTATAAAGTTGATCGTTACCGTACCAGTCTGTTATCTTAGGTGGAAAATAAGTTAATCGATTTCCTTTAAAAAATCCACCCATTGTTCCAAAATGTAGATGTTGAATATCAGTATTACCATGTGTACCAGGTGCATCGTCAACACCACCTTCAGCGAGTACAACTGAAAGCATGTTATCTAGATAAGTCCGACCTGTTCCAGATTCTTCAACATCTAATTGAGCCAAGTATTCTGTGGCAATTGCATCCATGTGCCACTTCATCCAAGCTACATAATAATTGTTGATTTGAGCGTCTGTGTATTTGCCTTCGAAATTGTGGAAAATTGAATTGTGCATTCCAACTCCTGCAGGCATTCCTGGTATTCCATATTCTGAGTGGCCTGCAAAATTAACTATTCCTGCTTTTGTAATACCGCATTTAATAGCCATGGCAAGAAGACTTAAATAAAGTTTATTTTGAGTTAAATAATCACCGTAGTAATTTTTGACTACAGGTCGATTTGGCTTAGCGCAGGCATTAGAAATTGGTAGTGTCACAGTCGAAGAGGCAAATTTTCTTTGTAAATCAGTAATCAGTGCCATATGTTCATCAAGTCGAATTTTATCAGAAGAGGATATTCGACGCGAGTTTTTTACATTTTGAAAAGAGGCAAAAACATTGTTTAAAATATTACGTTTAGTTACCCCTGAACTATCAACTGGTTGCTGTTGTCCTGAGGAAACGAGTGATGAAAATAAATCGTCAAACATCGCTACGGGATCGCCATATCCTGGAACAGCCACAATTTCTTTGCCTGAAAATTTATAGGAAAAAGTTTGCTCTCCATTATCACATCGAACAACTTTTCGCACCATGCTAGGTGTTGTTGATGTTGGATAAAGAGTTTGAGATGCCTCAAAAACTGTATCGATACTTGGAAACGGTAGAGGATTCCACTGGTCAACTCTCTCGGATGATCCACTTAAAGCTTGCGAACCATGTCCGACAGTCCAAATTATATTATCAAAGCCACGAACTAAAGAAATAACACCTTTAGATAATAAACTTGAGTAAACGCTATTTGTCATACAAGGACTTATTTGTTGTCCAAGTGTATTTAATAAAGCTTGCTTAGCGCCATCTGTTCCAACTGGCGTTTGCGCTAAGTTGGGATTAATCCACTTATCTTTTGGTTGGCAGTGTTGGAAAGTGAAGAAAACCATACGCGGATCAGGTTTGGTCGCGGCAGCAAAAGCTTCTTTAGGTAACAGAGAGCTTAGTAACGGCAATGTTAATGTCACTTGACCCGAACCGACTAAAAATTGGCGTCGTGATTTTCTAGAATATATGATGCTCATGTGATCCCCTTAATATAGACATTAACTTATCGGACTGGACCAAAGATTAATTAAGACTTCGGTCGTGCTTTATCAAATAGAGACGTATTATTAACAGAAACGACAATAGAGTTTATTTTTTTGCAAAACTTTTTTGCAAGTAAGGGTCTAGTTTTTAAAATATCTTCCGATAAGAATAATGAATGAAATTATTGAGCTGGTTATTCAAACATTTAGGTCCAGTCTTTTTGATGATGTTAATCGTTGGATGTAATCCTTTTAAATCTTCTGAAATTAGCAGTCGAACACCAGGATCGGGTGGGGGGAACTTTGATTCTACACCGCCGCCTATTGGTGGTGGAAGCTCGATCACTTTAACAGTTGAAAAGCTTTATCCAGTCAATGGTTCTAGTTGGCTCAAGTATATTTCTGCAGGCACATCAGGATCGACGCAATTTGACCGAGTTGATACCGCTTGTGCAGGGTCTGAAACTGGTGATATCAACGCCTGCTTTCATGGTGGCGATAAACTGAAAATTACAATCAGTCAGTACTCCAGTTGCAGTGGTCTAGAGATGACAGATTCTGAGTCGGTTTTTGTTTGGTCATGTTTTGTTAATTCAGGTCAGGCTGTATTTTATTCGACAGGGTTTAAAAGTGGCAAAGGATTGGGCGACTTAATTGATTTTACGGCAAAAGATTGGAAGTCGATGTCAGTTTCGCTTTACCAAAATAGTGTTTTAAAAGGACAAAGTGTTTCGCAAAAGTGGTGGTCTACATCAACAAATCCAATTGTTGATCTACCAGATTCATCAGCGACAGCTCAAGTCATCACGGGTTACTCACCGGGTACAATTTTGATTGCTAGTGCGAATATGAATTCAAGAGGCTACGGCATTGATCAGGATTCTGTAGCGATTGTAATTATGCCCGGCAATTCTATAAATCTCACTGGATCGGCGCAAAATTGTAATTACGTAGATGGCGAAACTAACACGGGTGCAAACGCATTAGCTTTATTTTGTTTAGGAACGCAGAAATATATTTGGTTTGAAGGTGAATTTAACGATCCAAGTAACGCTTCAGATCCTTTATTTTCGCTATATGCGATCAAGTTTTCAACTTTTCATAAACTTACTGTCAATAATGGTCCAAATGGTAATTTAATTTATGCAGTTAACTCGGATTATAATCGGTACACGTCTTTAAAGATTCAGAAATTTGTTGGAACGTGGTCGTTGTTTTATTATGTAAATTCGAGCTATAACTATTTACATGATTTGGCGGTTTCAAAAGTATTAAGTCAAACATACTCTTCAATTATTGAATTTAATAGTGATTCGCATCGAAATATAATTACTAAAGCAACGTTTGCTCAGCATACGCGAGCTAATGTTAATGTATTTGGTAATAATAATATAATAACTGATATCGTAAATATCGCAGGAGATCGATTTACTATTACAGGAAATAAAAATACTATTTCACATATCAGCTCTTATGCAATGTCATCCGTGGGGATGCAAATTGATCCTCAAGGCGGACCTGCTCCAACGATGAATACGATCAATCAAGTATTTTCAGGATTTAGTTTATACTCTGTTTTCTTAAATAGCACTGCCGATACACTAGTTTCTCAATTATCCATATTTACAGACTCATTTACATCACTCGGAATAGCAAAGACGAATAATTCCGACTCTAAATTTACTAATGCGTTGATTATGTCTGATTCGGCACATAGTCACAACTGTGAAGTTAGTGGCGGGGTCAATCAGGGACTTGTTAATGGTACATGTGCTAATGCAGGGTTATCCGATGCTCTCAAAATTACTTACCCAGTTGGTACGACTTTAGCGCCAGTTTTTGGTGCAATAAACGGAGCTGATGCCGTAAATCCTTCGAGTCAACCTTCGGGAGTCGTGTCAGCCTCTGCAATTTCAGATTTTGTGAACTTTAGCAACCGATTCAGAGGTTGGGTGGATGCTGCACCAGGAGGTTTAGGTCCATGTGATGGGACTAAAAATTGCGCTGTATTTGATATACGATTTAAATCTACCGATATTATTTTTCGAAATACAAGCGGTGATGGTCAAAATCAGAATTCGGCATTTGTTGCCAACGCAACATGTCCTTCTGCTGTTCACGGTAACAAGGCAATTGTTGACCAGTCAGACGATGCACGTACATTTTTAATTAATGCGCAAGAAATTATTAGTGATGGTATAGGTAATGAAAATGGATTATGCGAATCATCTGAGGCTTGTATATATTCTCCGAATTTTGGTGCGTATCAGGGGGACGGTGACTACAAAGCTAATGGTACATGTAATTTTCAAAACGGCACTGTTTCCAATGTGATTATGTATGCTTATCCTACGAACGGAATATAATTTTAATTGTGATTTAGGGCGCGCCTTGAAAGGGTCTTGTCCACTGTATTTTTTATGTTAAGATCTTTTCAGATGGTGAGAGGATCTTAATGGTTAATCAACAGTTTGCATTTGCTGTCCATGCTTTATCTTTACTCGCACATCAGTGTAATGAAGAATACTCGTATGAACAAATGTCGATGACATCAGATTTGTTGGCGTCAAGTATAAATACAAATCCTGTTGTTGTTCGTCGATTGCTTTCAAAACTTTCAAAGGCTGGTCTTATTGAAACACAAATGGGTAAAAAGGGTGGAGTCAGGCTTAAAAAAAATCCAAATCAAATAACATTACGCCATATCTACGAATCAGTTCAGTCGACCAGTTTAATTTCAAGTAATAAAAATAAAGAAAATAAAAAGTGTATGATTTCGTGTAAAATGAAAGCATTGATGACAGAGATAATCGAAAAAGCCGAAGAGGCAACTCTAAAATATTTAGAATCTGTTACGTTGGCTGAGATAAATTCAAAAATTTAGTATTCTAACTATCAAGAAGTTCGTGAATGGCACCCTCTTTTAGTCCAGTCATTGGTATTTTCAGATGATTTAATTTGAACTGATCCATGATCATCAAGATTAAATTGATTGCTAATGCTAAAACGTCAATTCGATCAGGACGCAAGCCAAGATTGATTTTGCTATCATAGCTCATTTTATGCCAAATTTTTTGTATTTTAAGAAGCTCTTCTTTGGTCATATGTGTTTGAGGAGCTTTTTTAAGTATAGCTAATTTCAGTCTGGCTAGAGCATCAAAGTTTCCACCTGTGCCAATGCCCACGTCGTATTTTATTTTAGCCTGTGTGAGTTTGATCTTGTTGATGTATTTGTAACAATGGTCATGAATTGAGATTTGCTTTTGCTCAAGATTAAGTAATCGAACAACGCCAAGCGGATAACTTTTAGAAAAAACAATTTTTTGACCATTGAGGCCTGTAATTTCTGCGCTGCCCCCGCCAATATCAATCAAGAGTGAATTTGCAAAATGATTCGAGTTTGATTTGATAATGGCATTACGGATTATGCGAGCCTCTTCTTGTCCGGAAATAATTCGTAATTTAATTTTACTTTCTTTTTTAATCAGAGTAAGTGCTTGTTTTTTATTTTGAGCATCGCGCATAGCACTTGTAGCGATAGCTAGGACTTTTTCGACACGATATTTTTTGTTTAATTTGGCAATTTTTTTAAATACCTGAGCTAATTCGAGCATTGTTTCTGTCTGTAGACGTTTGTATTGAAAGACATCTGTCCCTAGACGTAAAGGTGCTCTGAATTTTTTAATTTGTTCCCAACGTCCATTTTTGTGAATTTCTACAATAACTAGACGAATGGCATTTGAACCCACATCAATTGAACTAATTCTCATGAAAAAATTATGATCTTTTTTTTGCAAGATCGCAAGAAACAGGTTCTAATAAAGACTAGTTATCATAAATAATTAAATGATCAGCCTGGTCTTGGGTTAATCAGACAGAAAAAATGGAATATTGGCATGGAAAGAACAATCGATAGTCAGCTCGAAGAACTTAAGAAAACAATTTTAGAAATGGGTGGTTTTGTTGAAAAAGCGCTGATCACCGCTATCGAAGGATTTTTAAAAAAAGATCTGACATTGTTAAGTACTGTGCATGACATTGAAAAAAACGTTAATGATATGCAAATTAAAATTGATAATTTGTGTTTAAATATTCTAGCTAAGCAGGGGCCAGTTGCAAAAGATTTGCGGCTAATTTTATCTATAATAAAAATTAATACAGATCTTGAGCGTATGGGTGATCAATGTGTCAATATCGCTTATTTGGGGAAGGATATTTGTAAACGACCTCCACAAAGTATTGCTATTCCTGATATTGAAAGAATGGCTTCAATTGTTAGAGTTATGGTTAAAGGTTCATTAGATAGTTTTGTTAAAATGAATTCTGCCGAGGCTGAAAAAATATTAAAGATGGATGATGATGTTGACGATTTAAGGAATCAAGTTATAGCTCAATATGTTGGCAAAATGAAACAAGATAGTTCCTTGACAGAATCTTGTCTGGACATCATTCAAGTGGCGCGTAATTTAGAACGATTAGGCGATCACTCTACAAACATTGCTGAAGATGTGATCTTTGCCTTTACAGGGAAAGATATACGACATGGTGCAAACTAGCGAAACGCAGGATAATTTACACAAAAAAGTTCTCATAATTGAAGATGAGCCAACGATAGCAGATTTGATTGCACTGACGCTGCAAAGTTTTGAGTTGAATGTTAGTGTTGATAAAGCGCTCTCTGTTGAAAAAGCTTTATCTTTTTTACAGGCTCAGCAGTATGACGTTATTGTTGTTGATTGGATGTTGCCCGGAATTCAAGGGATTGATTTTGTTAAGCAAATTAAAAATGGTCAGCCAGATCAAATGATTTTAATGGTCACTGCAAAATCAGATCCTGATTCTATTGTGAAAGCTCTAGAGTCTGGTGTTGATGACTATGTCTCCAAACCGTTTGAACCAGCGGTTCTGAATGCGAGACTAAAAAATTTATTAAAACGTTCAGAGCAATTGAAAAAATTAAATCGACTACAGCAAGCGCAGCCGTTATTAGGTGTAAACGAAGTTATCGAGTTTTCTGGGTTGATCGTTGATTATGGCCGTGTAGAAGTTACCTATAAAGACACTCATGTTCATTTAACACCTTCGGAGTTTAAGCTTCTAGGTTATTTACTCAAATCTCAAGGTCGTGTGCTGTCGCGCGATCAATTAATTGATTTGATTCAAGGTGAAGATGTTAGTGTTACTGGTCGCACAATTGATACGCATATTTTTGCACTTCGTAAAAAACTTTCTGACTGGTCGGATCATATTGAAACTATTCGTGGAGTTGGGTATCGTGTCAACTATTCTAAATGAATTGGTTGCAACTGCTATTTTTAATTCTGGGTTTCAGTGTTTCTTGGATTTTTTCCTATTGGTATTTTAGTCGCAAAATTCGTCAACAAACAAAAAAAATGGTTCAGTTGATGCGAGCAGATGAGTTGAAGCTCGATAATCCAGAACAACTATTTGAGGACGAGGACGGAAAATTTTTTGCTGATCTAGAGAGAGCTTCGTATAATCTCAGACGTAAATATTTACGCCTAAAAAAAAATACCCAAGATGAGCGAGCGGTACATGAGACTATGTTTTCGGGATTGAAAGAAGCCGTGGTGACTGTCGATCCTGATTTGCATATTATTTCATTTAATTCAGCTTTTATGCAAATGTTCAAATGGGCCCCACTGTCAGTTCATAATGTCTCGATATTGCAAGATGTCGTTCGCGATCCAGAAGTTCTGAAGGTCTTTAAAGAAACATTTACCAATCAAAGGAAAATGAAATTTGATTTTGGTTCTTATCAGTTATTTTTAACGGTCTTACCCCAGGTTGAGGATTATCCGCAATGGGTTTTGGGTGTGTTTTATGATATGTCGGAAATTCAAAAAGCTGAGAAAATTCGTGTAGATTTTGTGGCCAATGCTTCTCATGAATTAAGAACTCCGTTAACGGTTATTCGTGGTTATTCCGAGTTGCTACATGGTAAAATAATAAAAGATAATCCGACATGGGTTGATTTAATAAAGCCAATTGTTGAAAGTGCTCATCACATGACGATGCTTCTTGATGATTTGCTCAACTTGTCAAAATTAGATCATCAGGATCGCATTGAAAAAAAACAGCATCATATAAAAGAGCTTACTGAAGATGTGTTAAGAGATTTAGATGCTGTCATAATGATGAATAATAAGAAAATAAATTGTACTTATGAGGCTGAATTTATACTTGCTGATCATTCAAGTGTGATGCAAGTCTTGAGAAATTTGATCGTGAATGCGATTCGATATTCAGGACAAGACTTACCTGGATCTGAAGTTATACAAGTAAAATGGTCTAAAAATAAAAATGCAGACGGCTGTAGTGTTATTGAGTTGATTGTGCAAGACTATGGTCCAGGTATATCTCAAGAACACCAAAGTCGTATTTTTGAAAGATTTTACCGTATAGACAAAGGTCGTGATCGTAAACAGGGTGGGACTGGTCTTGGATTAGCTTTAGTGAAACATCACGTGCTCATACATGGTGGTTCTGTCAGAATAGAATCTCAACCAAATCAGGGGTGTAAGTTTGTCTGTCAGTTTCCAGAATGAAAAGTTTAATCAGTTTTTTAGTCTAATATATGGATCACGTTGGGCTCAAATTCATCAGGCTTTGTTAAGTCAGAATTTTCAAATCTTGAGACTAAATAAATTTGCGGATTTTAAACCAATCGATAAGCTTGAGAGAATAATTTTTGGTCATCCACGGCTTGATTCGCAAGAACAGTGTTTTGTAGCTCGAGAGGATTTAAGTACTCATCATTTAAGTGATGATAAATTAATTCGTATTTTTTATAAAATGGATCCAGCCAGTTATATTGTTGCGCAAGCTCTGGATGTGCAACTTGAGGATACTGTTTTAGATTTGTGTGCAGCGCCAGGTGGTAAAAGTTTGATTCTTGCTGAAGCTCTTGCGGGTACAGGGCAGCTTATATCCAACGAGTATTCGAATGCTCGAAGAGAGCGTTTAATGCGTGTTTTTAAAGAGTATGTACCATTAGATCAGCGACAAAACGTGTTTGTACAGGGTAAAGACGGGAATGCATTTGGGCTTTATTATAAAGAAAAATTCGATCGCATTTTAGCGGATGTTCCATGCTCTGGAGAGAGACATCTTTTAGAAAACAATCAAGAATTTTCTGAGTGGACGAAAAGACGTAGTGAAAACTTAGCCATAAGGCAATACTCTTTACTTTCATCTGCATATTTAGCGTGTAAAAAAAATGGTCGAATAGTTTACTCAACTTGCTCGATTTCGCCACTTGAGAATGATCAGGTGGTTGCAAAACTAGTGAAGAAAAAAGATGTTGAGGTACTAAGGCCTGATTGGATTGAACAAATGACCTTTATTGAAAAAACAGAATTCGGATATAGTATTTTGCCCGATACTGAATTTAATCAAATTTCGGGTATGGGACCGATGTACTTCAGTGTTATTTCAAAAGTTAATTAAGCTGCTTCAGCGGAGTTCTTATTGATAAGACTTAAACGATATTGGTGCAAACTCATATAGCCATAAGTTTTAATTCTGTAAATTTCGAGAACTTCTTGTTGAACTTCTTCGGCTAAATCAATACCAAATCCTAACGGAGCATACATTTTCATATGTTTAACTTCATCGAGAAATAATTTACTGATTCGTTCAATAAATTGATCAGCGGTTTCAAATAAATTGTGAGTGGCTTTAATTTCTTCTTCAATAATATGAATGAGTGCAGTTTTCATATCGATTTTTTCGGAATATTGTTGTAAAACTAAACTGTGAAATCGCCTAGTTTTTCTGAATTTCAAGCAATCATACAATTTTTAGACGAAGAGTTAGTTGGATCCCAACTGCAAGAGGTCTATTCGACAGAAGATGGTATAGTTCTTGGCTTCTATCGATTTACGCATCATCCCAAGACAGTTTGGCTAGTCTTTGATTTGGATTCGCTCTTTCCATTTGTTGGAATGTATGACGTTAATCCATGGGTTAAAACGAAAAAAACGAAACCCTTAGCATTATTTTTAAATTCACATTTTAAGAATAATTATTTAAAAAAGATGAGTCTAGTTGAAAATTTTGGTCGTGTTGCTCTTTTCGATTTTGGTACGCCAGCACTCAAACTTGAACTTGAATTGCGGTTAATACCTAAACAGCCGAATTTGATTGCCTATGCTCTTGGAAAAAAAATTAGTTGGGATAAAGAAAAAGATTTGCAAGAATTGTCGAAAGATAGTTCAGTCACTTTAGAAAGTGATAACCGGTCAATTCCTTATATGTTTCAACAGTGGCTGCAGCGACGCTCGAAGTTAGTATCGCACTCAACTTTTGCAGAAACAAGCTCAGCTCAAAAAAGTCCTTATGAAAAATGGGTTATACAAAGAAAAAAAGACTTACAAAAAAAACAAAAGGCTATCGATCAAATATCCTCTCAAAATGTGGAATTGTTATCAATTCCGTGGGCTGAAATTGGAGATCATCTTAAAACTTATGGTTATAAGGACTTGCCATTAGAGTGGTCATCCTATGTTATATTTGAAAATAGAGTTTCGGATAATATTCAGCGTTGTTTTGAAAAAGCCAAGACTACGCAAAACAAAATTGCGGGTAGCGAATTACGGTTGAGACAAATTTATTCAGAAATTGATAAAATTCAAGATACGAGTGAGCAGGCATTTCAACAGTACTTAGCTCAATTAAGCATATCTCGAAATGATCATCAGCTTGAGCGCAAAGTCAAGGATGTGCAATTTCGCAGGTTATCTATTGGCACCGACGGACAAATAAATGTGTTGATGGGAAAATCAGCCAGTGAAAATGTTAAGTTATTGCGACAGTCGAAGGCGTGGGATTTATGGTTACACTTGAAAGATTATCCAAGTGCTTATGCTATAATGCAAAAAAATAGAGATAAATCTGTCTCTGACTCTCAATTAATATCTGCAAGTCAATGGCTCATTCGCGAAACTTTTAAAAATAAAAAAGATATTACGGGATTAAAGTTTGCTGTAGTTGTGGCTGAATGTCGTTTTGTGCGACCTATCAAAGGTGATAGGTTAGGAAGAGTAACTTATCATAATCCGCGAGAGCTATTGATATCTGTATAAATGTTTGATTTAATATCTGCTGACGACAACGGAGTGCTGTCAAATGATTGAAGTCATCGATTTATGTAAAAACTATGGTGATCGCAAAGCTATACAAAATTTGAATTTTAAGATATCGACTGGTGATGTCGTGGGTTTGTTAGGGCCTAATGGTGCAGGTAAGTCCACGACCATGAAAATATTAACAGGCTTTATGGCTCCAACCTCAGGTGTAGCTCGAATATGTGGTTTTGATGTTTTTGAAAACCCAATCGAGGTCAAAAAAAGAATCGGATATTTACCCGAAATACCACCTGTTTATTTAGATATGACAATTCGAGATTATTTAAATTTTGTATTTGATCTAAAACAAGTTGATCCAAAATATAAGAATGATTTTGTTGCTAAAAGTTTGCAGAAAACACAACTTATTGATGTTCAAAAGAGATATATTAAAAACTTATCAAAAGGTTACAAGCAAAGAGTTGGCATTGCTCAAGCTCTAGTATCAGATCCTGAAGTTCTGATTTTAGATGAGCCGACTGTCGGTTTGGATCCCAAGCAGGTCGCTGAAGTTCGTGAGCTTATAAAAGAATTGCGTGGTCAGCATACCATTATTTTATCAACTCATATTTTATCTGAGGTGCAAGCCACGTGTAACAAAGTCATTATTATTCACGAGGGAAGAATCGTTGCTCAAGATGATATAGATAAAATTGAAAAATTAAATCAAGGTTCAATGACTATTTCAGTTAGAACAAAACTTGATAAATCTCTTGAAAATCAATTCAAGAAAGTTAATTCGATTGTAGATATTGAAAAAGTCACAGGAACATATTATCGCTTGAAATTTTCATCAAGAGATCTGGCGTTAGATGACCTTGCACACATTATTTTAGAATCTGGAGCTGGACTCGTTGAGATTTCACCCCAAAATGAAAACTTAGAAGACGTCTTTTTAAAATTGACCTATGGCGATCAAAAGGATGTGCAAACATGAATTCCGTTAAACCTATATATATAGTTTTAAAAAAAGAGTTGCGTTCATTATTCTTGAGTCCGTTATTTTACTTTATTACCTTTTTAGCAACTATTTTAATGGGCATAACTTACGCAGTTTCTGTTTGGAACTTTTCGCAAACATTAGCCAATGCAATGCTGACTATGCTTGGTGGGTCACCACAACAGCAAAATATTCATTATGTCGTTTTTGTGCCGCATTTGTCATTATTAAACTTAATCTATATTTTTGTTGTCCCAGCTCTAGCGATGAAATTAATTTCAGAGGAGAGAAAAAATCGAACATTCGACTTGTTGCTGACATCACCTATTAATTCAGCGCAAATTGTTATAAGTAAGTATTTAGCTCTTTTTTTGGTTAATTTGGGTTTAGCATTAGTTTGTTTAGGTTACATTTTCATATCTGCAAAAATGTTTAAATTTGATCTAACTCCGAGTGTGTTGGCGCTAACAGGAATATTTCTATGTGGTTGCACTTATGCAGCTATGAATTTATTTGCATCGAGTTTGACGGATAGCGCCTTAGTCGCCTTTTTTGTAGGGATTGTATTTAATATTTGTATCTGGTTGCTTGGTGGTATGACTGAGTTAGTTGATCAACCAATTTTGAAAGCATTATTAGATCAAATATCATTGAATGTTCATTTACAGCCATTGATCGAAGGTGTTGTTAAACTTAATGGGATTGTTTTTTTTCTCAGCATAATCTTTGTTTTTTGTTTTTTAACTGAAAGAGTTATTGAATCAGTGAGATGGAGAGCTTAATGAATCCAAAAAGTCGACTATTAATTGGAGCCTCAATCGTATTGTTTTTATCTTTAGGTGGTTTATTTTTTGCAATCCAGTATTGGATGCCATTTATGTGGTTTATTCTTGGACCTGCACTCATAAGTTTATTAAGTGCAGTTTATATCGATCGAAAATTTTATGCTCAACTCTTGGCTATGAGAACAACAAAACATGGATTAAATTTAGGTGTGTTAGTTTTGATTGTTTTAATATTTATTAGTGCAATTAACTATTTATCTGTGAAAAAGAATAAAGTATTCGATTTTTCTATTGCGTCACAATACACGCTCTCTCAACAGACCACTAAAATTTTAAATTCTTTGGATGCTGAAATACGTCTTTATTACTTTTACAAAGATGGTGCTGAAGGTGCTGAGAACTCCAAAAAAGCATTCAACTTAATTGCTAGAATGTATCAAGAGGCATCACCTAAGGTTAAAGTTATATTTGTAGAAATGAACTCTGAACCTAAAAAAACAGAACTGTTCGGAGCTACTAAAGGTATCGGTGAAGCTTTTGTTGAATACAATAATCAGAGAAATAGAATTGAATCTCAATTTTTAGGTCAACAAGGACAAAAATTTAATGAACAGGAATTAACTAACGCAATTATAAAAGTAACAAGAAATAAGAGAAAAAATATTTATATAATTGAAGGTCACCAAGAACGTGAGTACGAGAATGAAAAAAATGAATACGGTACATATGCTTTTGTGCAAATGTTGCAAAAAAATTCACTCAATGTGCACAAGCTAAACTTGATTCAAAACTCGCGTATACCTGAGGATGCTTCAGCGCTCGTTATTTTAGGACCACAAGGGGGATTTCAAAAGTTTGAAATTGAATTACTTATAAAGTATTTATCTCAAGGTGGTTCATTGTTTTTATCTTTTGATAATAAAAATAATGCAAATTTAGGTGATTTAATTTCTCGCTTGGGAGTACGATTACAGTCTCACTATGTTTTTAATATTTTAAATTCACAAGTCGGACAAGTTGTAAACTCTGGTCAACCAACAGTTGCAGTTGATTATTCAGTATTAAGCTCAATTACCAAAGTTTTTTCGACAAATCAAAATTCAGTTTTTATTAGACCGAATTCCTTCGAACTCGTATCCACTCCGGAACTTATTAAAGCTGAAGTTTTAGTTAAGACACCAAAAGCCTCTGTTGCGTTATCTCATGTAGATAGTGACAAATATATTGGTCAGCCGCAGTCCTATAATTTAGGTGTCGAAGTAACAGGTCAATTAAATCAAGATGCAAAGCCATTTAAAGCGGTTCTCTTTGCTGATACAGATTTTTTAAGTAATTCAGTTATATTTCAAAATGTTAATCGCGATTTAGCTTTGAACTCTATATCTTTTTTAACAGGAGATTCAGATCTGATAGCAATATCACCCAAAGAGGTTAACATAACTGAGTCAAAGCTATCTCCACCAGAGTTTAGCCAAACTTTTAAATTCATTGTTCTTGGAGTCCTATTTCCAGTTCCACTATTGTTATTAGCAATTAGTGTTGGTTTATGGCTTAAACAAAGGCATGCTTAGTTGGCAGAGGTCATATGAAATTTATTAAGACTTTTATTTTGTTTATATTAGCTTTAACCTTTTCAGGAGCTGTTTACTATGTGACAGTCGTGAAAGAACGAAGACAGATAGAAGAATCTGAAAATAAAAGAAAAATAGTGTATTTAACAAAAGAACAAATTAATTATTTTGAAATTCAAAAAAATGATCAACGGTTTGTTTTTCAAAAAGACGTAAGCAGTTGGAAAATTCAAGAGCCTATTTCTGATTTGGCAGATAATAATCGTGTTCAAGAGGTTCTTACCCAATTCACTGAAGATAAAATGGTCTCTATAGCTAAAGAAGGTTCAGATATTAATTGGGAAGAGTTTGGATTAGATAAAAGTCAGCTGCAAATTATTTTAAAAAATAACATAGGTGAATCGCAAAAAATTTTAATTAGTTCTACTAAAAATTTTGAAGGCCACCATTATGCGCGTGTTGATAATGATCATAAAATACTAATTGTTAATAGTCTGTGGTATAATCTACTTAATGAAAAGCTTGTTTTTTTTAGGGAAAAACAACTCTATCGCGGATTAACTAAGAATATTGTAAAAATCAACATTAAATCACTTAGTGACAAGTTTACTCTGATTAAATCGGATAAAGGATGGCAGGCTGTTGGGCATGAAGGCATGGCACTTGATCAATCAAAAGTAAATCAAATAATTAGTGGCGTAGCCTTATCAACAATACAAGATTACATCTTTGAAGGAGAACCTTCTGAAACTGAGAAAAAAGAAAAAGGTTTTTTTAAGGATTTTACTTTAGTTGAATTTGAAACAGCTAATGAAAAGTGGTCGGTGGTTGTTAGCTTAAGTGACAAAGATAAAATTCTATATGCACTGACTGAAAAACCAACCTACTTAGTACGACTTGATTTATCTAAGTGGGAATTTTTTGGTAACTTAAATTTAGACTCTTTGCGTGATCGAAAAACAATAATGACATTTGATATCAATGCTGTCGAATCAGTTTATATCAAAATAGATGGTAAACAGTATGAGTTCATCAAGGATAAACAAAGTTGGAAACTACAATCTGCAGCTCATTTAGATTTAAATTTGTATGATTTTAATCCAAATTACGTATCCAAAATTTTAGATAAAATTCACAATTTTGAGATGTCACATTTTTTAAATGATAAAGAAGCGCAAGATTTTCAAGGCCAAGATATGATAATTTTGAAAACCTCATCAGATCAGTTACTTTATCAATTTAACTGGGGCCCTTTGGTTAAGAAAAAAGTAAATGGTGTTGAATCGGAATATTATTTAGCTAGAACTCAGGCGAGTGATGCTATTTTTGGTTTTGATAAAAAATTTATTGATGATTTGCCACTCGAACAAATTCTGACACAAAAGAAGTAGAAAAGGTATTTATGATAGTAGTTCAATCACCAACACGTGTTGATTTAGCAGGCGGTACTTTAGATCTGTGGCCTCTCTATAATTTTATAGGTGGTGCTCTTACAATTAATCTTGCTATTGATGTATGGACTAAAGTAACGCTTAATCCAAACAATTCTGGTGTTTTCGAAATTCAATCACACGATTTAAAGCAATCATGGACATTTGAAAATTATGAAACATTTTATTTAGCAATAGATCCTAAGTTGCAACTTTATCAAAGTGTTATTTCTAAATTTCATCAAAAGTACAAAAACATTATTGAGTCAGGTTTTTCACTAACAACACAATCAGAAAGTCCTATAGGCGGAGGTTTAGGTGGAAGCAGTAGTTTAGTCATTTCGCTTATGAAGGCTTTTGCACAAATGACTCAGCATCAATTTAATTCAATTCACGATATGGTTCATTGGGCTCATAATATAGAAGCAGAAATTTTAAATACACCAACAGGTACTCAAGATTATTATCCTGCAATCACTGGTGGATTAAGTTATTTACAATATGACACATATGGTATTGAGCAAGATGTTCTAGATCCAAAAGGTTCGCCATTGTATGAAAACTTTTTACTTGTTTATACAGGACGAAGTCATCATAGTGGTTTAAATAATTTCGAAGTTTTAAAGTCTGCCATAGTTCAGGATCCAAAAGTTATTTCAGCGCTAAAAAAGATCAAATTAATTTCTGATGAAATGAAGAAAGTTATTGATTTGAAAAAATGGAATGAATTACCACATTTGTTTAGGCAAGAGTATGATGCTCGTATTCAATTGACTACGGCTTTTACAAGTCCTGAAATAGAACGGTTACATCAAATCGGCTTATCAAATGGTGCGGAGGCTGTTAAAATTTGTGGAGCAGGCGGTGGAGGCTGCGTACTAGTTTGGGTCGAGCCCAAAAATCGCCAGAAAGTGATTCAAGCATGCGAAAACGAAAAATTCCAATGTCTGAGCGCCAGACCGGTGAGCCCACTCAATCTGAAGTCATTCGGTTTGTAGGTTTATCCCTTGCAGGGGGAAAGTCAGACAAAGCTTGTCTTGCTGTCCTAGAATATTATCCACAAAATAAAAAAATATTTTTATCTCGATTGTTTGAAAAAATAAAGTCTGACGATAAAATTTCTGCTGACCTTAAAATACATGAATTAATTTTACAAAATGCAGACACATTAAAATATCTAGCATTTGATGTTCCTTGGAATTTACCAACTTGTTTAAGTTGTAATTTAAAATGTCCTGGCTATGAAAGTTGTCATGAGCCACACATTGAATGGATGTGGAGACACCAAGAAGATCGCATGAAGAAAAAACGACCAAAAAAAATATTTACCCCTTACACGCAGCGCGCAGTTGAGATGTATTTACTGACAGAGTTAGAAGAAGTTTTTCATATTCATCATGCGATGGGTGCTAATAGTGCACCACTTTTAGCACGGGCAGCATTTATTAAACGACGATTGCCATTTAATACTATTGAAGTTTCGCCGCAGGTTAGTATGTGGAGATTGGGTAAATCATTAAATCTTATGAAATCACAAATAAAAGATCATAGAGCTGCTTTTGGAGGGGATGAAACTCGTAGTTTGTTTTTACAAACCCTAAATGAAAACAACATTGCATTCATTTATCATCAAGATATGAAAAGCATGATTGACAATAATCACGCTTTTGAAGCTTTCATGTGTGGTTTTACTGCATTTCTTAAGTTTAAAAATTTAACTCAAGATAAACCTAAGAATTTTCCAAAAATGGAAGATTGGATCGAATTTCCCAAAGAAAATATGAAGTTAAAAGATTTGCTATGAATGTTTTAACTTACATGTTTTAAAATTATATTATCCTCTTCCAATGTTGAAAATTGTATTTCAAAACATGTATTTAAGTATTCATGGTTAATGAAAATTTTTGCTTTATGCTGATCAATAATACCTTTTGAAATAGATAATCCTAGTCCTGTACCCTCTCCGAGCAGCTTTGTTGTATAAAATGGCTGAAAAATTTTTTCCTCTAAATCATTTGAAATCCCGTTGCCAGAGTCTAAAACTTGTATAATGTTCAGAATTTGATTAGAGTTATTCGATTTTGAAAAACACTTAATTTTAATCCATCGTGAAGATTGATTTTTTATGGCATCAATTGCATTGTTAACCAAATTAATTATAACTTGCTCTATTTCAACAGGGTCACAATAAAGTTTGAAATTATCAGATATCTCAACAGTTAAATCGATCTCATTTTTTTTAGCTTTAAAATCAACGAATACAAGTGCTTCATTAATAACATCTTGTATTAAACTGTCTTTGTAATGAGATTTATTAGCTGTTTTTGAAAATTTTCGTAGTCCATTTACAATTTTTGAAATCCGCTCAACAGATTTTTTTAATGTTTCGATTTTAGATTCAAATTTAATAGGATCATCTTTAAACTTTTTAATGAGTTGCAATGTCGCAGAAATAACAGCCAACGGATTATTAATTTCATGAGCTACACTTGCAGACATTTCTCCCAATGATGCTAATTTGGCACTGTGAATTGATTTTGCACGTTCGGCTTCTAATTTTTTTTCAAGAATTATTTCTTGAGTCCTGTCCCAGCTCATTCCATACATTTTAATTGGATGGCCATTTTGGTCCTTCAATGTCGTTCCTCGAATACCAATATGCTTTGGATTTTCATTGTCATTAGTTACAAAAGTCGAATAGTATTCGCGGCCAGAATTGATAGATTCATAGACTTCTTTTTCTGCTATTTGAAAAGTTTCTTCAGAAATAATGCTTTTCCAAGCTTGCAAAGCGTTTTCATAATTTAGTGGGTTTAAGTTATACAATTTAAAAGTCGAATCATCCCAGATTAATTCACATTTGATAAAATCATATTGCCACAACCCAATTCCAAATGACTGAAGCACAAAACGACTTTGTTCCTGCAAGGGGACGGTATCTGATACATCTTGGCAAGTTCCAACTATACTGATTGGCTTTCCTGTTTCATCTTTGTTGACGACAGCAATATCTTTTACATATTTAATTCTTTTGCCATCATCAAAGAAAACACGATGATTATAGACATAGCCTTCTCCACTGATTTTAGCTTTATCTACTAGATATTTTAGATGTGAAATATCATCGGGATGTATTTTGGCTTGATAGGCTGAGAAAAGTTCATTTTGAGGTAAATTTTTCGATAATTCAAACAGTTCATAGTGACCATCAGTCCATTCAAAATAATCAGTTTCAAATTCGTGATACCAGCCACCAATTTTAGCTATTTTCTCAAAATCAAAATCAACAGCTAAGTTATTTGCTTTATCCACATTGATTGAGTTTATATTTATTTTCTTTTTTGTATTACGCCACATTAAATCACACCTGATTTATACATCGGGTAATTTTAATTCTAAAAATAGAGTAAGAACTTAAAAAATAAACGTCGTGATTTGAGACATTTATTTTATCAAATGTAACAAATAGATACGAGTTTTAGATTTGAGGTAGTGGTTTAAAAAAATCTTTAAGTTCACCAATTTGCATTGGTACTTTTTCAAGGGCACTGATCCAAGTTTCAGGGGTTTCCATGCAGAAAAAGGCATTCCATTTTTCGTTGTGTTTTTTAAAGCGCTTATAAACAAACTGTAACATCTCGCCGCGCAAAGTAGCATCGTATCTGAGTTTATTGCCTTCACTGGGAAACATTTCTGCAGAAGTGACAAGTGATTGTAAGCCAAAACGTTCTTTCATCATATGTCGTTGTTCATGTTGAAATCTTAATGTGCCTATTGAAATAATTTGCACTTGTTCTGGCGTAAACTCAGACGCTAACAAATCAACAAGATCACCATAATTTTTTTTCCAGTCAGCGTGAAAAATCATTGGATCGATATGAAAAGCTAATTTGTACCCATGGTCTCGACATTTTTTCGCAGCCTCAATACGTTCATGAAGTCTGGCTGTGCCATGTTCTTCTTGATTAATCACAAATGCTGGATTTATTGACCAACTAACAACAATATTGTCGCTACCGCGTAAATCTAAAAATTGATCAACTTTATTGGATTTTGTTTTAAATTCAAGAACCCATTTAGGATGTTTTTGAAAAAATTGGATCAGTTTTCGTGAGTAAAGAGTGATTTCGTCGAGAGATAAAGAATCAATGACTTCGCCAGTGCCAACGCGAAATGGGTGATTAGGAAATTCTTGAATCATACTTTCAAGTTCACCAAGTGCTTGGTCGATATTGGTGTAAATTAAAGACATTTTAGTATTCAAGTAACTTTGCAAATAGCAATAACTGCAATTCATGTTGCACTGACTACCTAAATTCAGAACATGGTAGTTACAACAAGTTAAAGTTTTTTTCTGAGTGGCACCTGGACAGCGTTTAAAAAACTGTCCTTTAAACTCAGTCAGGAGTAGCGTTTTTTTAGATTCGTTAAACTCATCAGCATTCATTTCACCACGTTGAGACTCAATATAATCGTTAGGTACAATTTTGATAATTTCAGACGGATAGAGTAGGCGAACTCTTTTTGCAACTTCTGAGTTTATTGAACATTCGGCGATATAAATCTTATTAAAATGCGGAAGTGTGTTTGGCTTAAAATTCACGGATTTGCTCCTTAACTCGCTCAAGAGCTGAAATCGCTTTTATTAAGTCAGCTTCTGAAGTAATAAACATTTTTAGTTCAATGCCTGCGCGATCACCACGACGTTCAAATTTGGTTTTAGAGCCATACGGCCAAGGTAATTTTTCAAGTTTATTTTTCAAATTGTCATCGCGCACTGTTGTGTGTGGAAATCTAAGATTTTGTAAGTGGGTTGTCCATTTGTTTTGATCAAAGTTATATTCAAAAATAGCTTCATCATGCCCCATTAAAATAAGATCAGTTATCAATTCAAGATATTTAAGTGATTCTGTATATGAAAAACGAAATTCGATAATGATTAAGCAGGCTTTTAAAAAAAGTTTCCACTGTAAGTCAGTTTGTATCAACTTGGTAAAAACAAGATCAGTGTCTTTAATTTTTTTAGCTTCAATCCAGGCATGAATTAGCTCTTTAATTGCTGAATCAGAACAATGAAAGATAAGCTGGTTTAGATTTGAGTTTTCTTTTGATTGATGATTCATTTGTTATAACCCCAAACATACGCAATTAAGAGATTTTTTTGATAAACAAATATGAGCCTAGGCTTTTCTGAGCCTAGTGCTGTTGATCCTAGATCATATTTTTGAATTATATAGTCTTTATCCGATGATGTTTCATAGTTGGATTGCAGCAACATACTTATGTCCGTATAAGTTTGACCAAGTTGTATTTTCTCAAGTTTTTGTTTGAGCTTGTTTTCTGCGTATGAATCAGCTGCTATGATAGGTACAGCTATAGGCGCAATGGCAACAAACATTGTTCCATAAATAGCGAAACCCAAAACATCACCTAGTCCTTGGTCAATTTTTTGTAAAGTAGTTTTGCTTTTCAATATGGGTGTTGGTTTACAGATCTCTGCTGAGCTTTTTGTGGCATTAAGAAACTCAACAGTATTATTAATTTTTTGTTCGACAGAGAATTTTTCGC
The DNA here is from genome assembly GCA_046293015.1 of Pseudobdellovibrio sp. Lineage (GTDB taxonomy): Bacteria > Bdellovibrionota > Bdellovibrionia > Bdellovibrionales > Bdellovibrionaceae > Pseudobdellovibrio. The sequence goes on along the minus strand of JBKBPU010000004.1, from coordinate 76,923 downwards.
TGTTAAAAATATCGATTAGGTGCAATAGGTTTTCATTGTTAAATGAATATGTAAGGTTATCATCAACATAACCATCGAAATGGGGGCACGGATTAAGTCGAGCTATAAAGTTGTAATTTTGTGATTTATATTTAAATCCAAAAGATCTCAAAATATTTGAATCAGATGACCTTCTGCTCTCTTGAAACTTAGTTTCCTTATGAACAATCATTGCGCAGCTAAATTGCTGTAAAGTTATAATTAGCAAAATACATATTCGAAAAAGAAGTTTCATGTCTTGGTGCTAAATCATTTTCTTTCTTTTGGCAATAAGCCGTTCTTTGGGTAGGATAATAAATGCATGCAAGACTGGAAAAAATCATCAGAAGTCAATTTAGACGTCGTTTACTTTAACTACAAGGATGGCTACGATTTTTCGCAGTATTCTGAAGTTTATGTGTGGGATCTTGATAAAACTTACCTAGACACTTCTATAGATTCATTAAAAGGATTATTTAGAACAATATTTGAAAAATCGCTGACTAAAAAGAATGTTCCTGGAACGTCTGAATTGCTTAAAAGTATCGCTGAAACGCGAAAGAAGCATTTTTTGGAGCCTGAGTTTCCATTATTTTTTGTGTCGGCTTCTCCTCCTCAGATGGAGTCTAAAATTTATGAAAAATTTATTTTAGACGGTATTTCTCCATTGGGCATGTTTTACAAAGATAATTTGAAGAATCTGACGCCAACCCGCTTTTTATTTTTAAAGAAACAAATCGGTTATAAGTTGCAGGCTCTTATGCAATTAAGATGTCATTTGGGACCAGAGGTTCGTATAATTTGCTTCGGGGATGATTCTGAATCGGATGCTATTATTTATAACCTTTTTTCTGATGTATGCGCTAGACGACATACGCCTAACCAACTTGAAAAATTGCTTGATCAGCTAGGTATCACGAAAATTCAAGTTGAAGAAATTCTTAAGCTCCAGTCATTGGTTCCAATTCAAGATCCTGTTGAGAAAATTTATATTAATCTGGCAACAGATACTGATCCTGAATACTATCATAAGTTTGGTCGCAGAACGCTCGCAACCTATGATACTTTTCAAGTCGCGCTTGATTTGGTTCAGGATCAAAGATTGTCGCTTGAAGATCTTGGGGTTGTGATTGAGTCGTTGTCTTCAAAGTATGATTACTCAGCTGCTCAAATGATTAAAAGTTTTGAAGATCTAATTCGCCGTCGTATCCTGGGGTTGTCTTCGTTTGAAATGATTAAGAACTTTTTGATAGAACGCAAAATGATTTCGTTGTCTTGGTCATCGAAATCAGAACCACTTAAAGAAAAAATTGTAGAAAATGGACATGTGTATCAATTAGAAGGACTCTTTGAGCCTTGGGTACCAAAAGAGACTGATTATTTGAGAGATTTGTTTTAATTTTTAGTCGAATTTTAATGGAAAAACTGTTGTTATAGGTTGTCCTGAAAATTTTGGAAACTGAGTTCTAGAAACGACTTCGGATAAGCACGATTTGAACGATTGATCGTCGATATCTGAACGATTAATTTCGACCTTTGTAACTTTGCCAAAAGTACTAATTTCAAATGAAATCAATACTTGTCCGTGAGCTTGTTCGGTTTTTTGAATGAGTTGGCCGTAGCATCTAAAAAAATCAGATTTTTTAGAGTTCAGAATTTCTTCAATTTTGGCTTGTTGTAATACGTTATTATCGACAGTTATTTTTTGGCCTTTTTGTCTTAATATTTCAGAATTTTTTTCATTAGAAAGTGCATAGTCCATTGCTGTCATTTGACGACCATCTTTGCGTATCCAAAATGCTGAGCCTTTTCCGAAATTCTCAATTAGAATATCTCCCATCCTAACAGTTACGAGAATACTCTTATCTTCTAGTTGTTCGATTAGAACTTCAGAATTTTCTTGTAAGCGAATCTCGCCATCATTTTTTGTAAAAAGAATGACAGCTTCGGATAATGCACTTGTTTTAACAATATCAAGATGGCGTAGATTTAAGCCTTGTTTGGCCGGTATTTCATCGTATTGATCCAAACCGTGGGTTAAGACACCGTTTGCCGATTCAGAAGTGATCTCAGTAATTTTGGCTATAGAATTAGAGTTGAAAAAATCAAAGCCTCTATTTGGAAAAAACACAGAGGCCAAGATTAATATGAAACCAGCAGTGATGAGTCCTACGACGACTCTATTTTTCATGCTTTATTAAAATTACTTATTTGTAGTTGAAGATGAAGTGGCTTCAGTTGTTGCACTTGCAGTAGTAGCTGTTGTGCTAACAGCAGCGGCTGCATTAACAGGTGTTGTAGGTAAAACACCTGAGTCTACGACAGACTTTTGAGTTTTAGCAGACATCATAGCTAACACGATACAGCTGACACCGACAATAACAGAAAAGATTTTTGTTAAAGTTGCAGCTAATGAATTTGCTCCAGTTGCGCCAAGTACGGAGTTTGATGATGTTTGAGAAGTAAATACTCCACCACCTTTAGAGTCTTGAACAAGTACTAACCCGATTAAAACAATGCACGAAATAATGTGTATAGTAGCGATAAAAGTGATCATGATTGCTCCTTCATAACAATTAGAAACACATAAACTATCTAAACAATGTATTTTCGTCACGCAAGTGATAAAATATTGCGATGCGCAAACTTGAGTAAATCCTGACAAATTCAATTGTTTGGGCCATACCATTAGACATGTTTTTTGTGGTCTTTGAAGGTTTAGATGGGTCTGGAAAGTCTTCGCTAATGCGAAAGCTCGAGTATTATCTAAATCGACAGAATCAATCTTATATCACAACACGAGAACCAGGCGGAACAACTGTCGGTGATGAGATCAGAGAGATTATTCTTAAAAAACAACAAAATCCACCAACTTCACGAGCTGAGTTGCTTCTATATCAAGCAAGTCGCGCTCAACACGTTGATCTTGTCATTAAACCAGCTCTTGAACAAAAAAAATGGGTTCTTTGCGATCGCTTTACGGCGAGTTCAGTGGCCTTTCAGGGTGGTGGTCGCGGCATTTCTGTTGAGCAAGTGAATTGGTTGAATCAATTCGCGACAGATTCATTAAAACCTCATTTAACAGTTTTGCTTGATTTATCAGTCGATGAGTCAAAAAAACGCAGAGCACATCGTGAACAGTCAACTGGATCTAATTCGGACCGCATTGAATCTGAAGCTGACTCTTTTCATGAAAAAGTCAGACAAGGCTTTTTAAATCAAGCGCATTCAAATCCAAAAGAGTGGTTAGTTCTAGATGCTGCTCAAACTCCTGATCAATTGTTTGAAGTTCTCATCGCGCACATCAGAGGTTTAAAATGGCTGTCTTAGTTGATCGAGTTGTCGGACATGATCACCAAAAAGACATTTTATCATTAGCTTTGCAGAAAAAAAGTTTGCCTCATGCGATGATTTTTTCAGGCCCTGAGGGTATAGGCAAAACGCAACTTGCTAAAGCTTTAGCTCAGAGTTTGGTCTGCGAACAGAATAAACTCAACCCTCAGTTACAAGCCTGTGGGTATTGCGGTTCTTGTTTACGTGCGAGTCACGGTCAATCTGAAAGTATCAAAATAATATCTCCGATGCAATCATCACAAATTAAAATTGATCAAATCCGTGATGTGCTTGATTTTTTGTCTCTTTCGCATGAAGGTCAAAATCGAGTAATCATTATCGATCAAGCTCAAGCTTTAAACCCGCAAGCAGCGAATTCATTACTAAAAACTCTTGAAGAGCCTTTTGATCGTGTGTTTTTTATTTTAATAACTTTAGATGTTCGTTTATTAATGCCAACTATACGTTCAAGGTCGCAAGTCATTCCATTTCATTTGATGTCGACTGATCAACTTAAAACGATAGAGCCAGGTTGTCCTCATTGGGTATACAAAGCTGCACGTGGATCAGTGAGTCGTTTAAAAGAACTCTCTCAAGATGATTTGGTTGTTAATCGCCAAGAACATTTACGTTTTTTTGAATCCTTCTGGACAGATCATAACTTTTTATTATCAGGAATGATCAAGGAATTTGTAAAAGATCGTGCGAATGCTTTAAAGATTGTACAAGATTGGTTGCAGTTCACTCGAGATTTACTCTATGTGAAAGCTGGACAAGTTGATTATGTTATTAATTCAGATTTTAAACCTGATTACAAAAAGTTTGATTTTATTACGTCTGAGCGTTTGCAAAAATTCGTGACTCAACTTTTACGATCTGAAAAAGAAACAGATAAATTGGATTTAACATTATTTTTTGAATCATTGTGGGTGCAATATGCTCGAGACTAATCAACCTCTTTATCCAAATTGTGAGTGGATTGATGTTCATTGTCACTTAGATCGTCTAGAGGGCGGATCTGAATTTGCTTTACAAAAAGCGCTGGATCAAAATGTTAAACGCATTATTACAATCGGAACTGAGCCCGAAGATTTGCAAACAGTTTTAGATCTTTCTGAAAAATTTTATCCAAAAGTGTACTGCACATTGGGGGTTCATCCTCACGAAGGTGTCAAATACACTTCTGAAGTGGGTTCTTTTATACGCCAAAATGCGACTCGCAAAGAAGTCGTTGCTATTGGTGAAATTGGTCTAGATTACTATTACGATCAATCTCCACGTGACGAACAAAAACAAGCATTTCGTGAGCAATTACAAATAGCTAAAGAGTTGAACTTGCCTGTTGAAATACATACTCGTGATGCAGAAGAGGACACTGTCGAAATTCTCAAAGAGTTCAAAGGTCAAGTGACTGGATTGATTCATTGTTTTACTGGAACTGAGTGGCTAGCTCGACAAAGTTTAGACTTAGGTTTTAATATTTCAATTTCTGGCGTGGTCACTTTTAAAAACGCAGACAGTTTGCGAAATATCGTTAAAAATATTATTCCAATCGATCGTATTCATGTCGAAACTGATGCGCCTTTTTTAGCGCCTGTGCCAATGAGGGGTAAATCGAACACTTCGGCTTATGTCATTCACACTGCTAAAGTTGTGGCTGATCTAAAAATGGTGAGTATTGAAAAATTAGCAGAGCAAACAAATGCAAATGCTTTTAAATTGTTTAAAAAAATTATTAATTAATAAGGAGAATCAAAATGGCAAAGATGAAAGTTGGTATTAACGGTTTTGGTCGTATTGGAAGAGTTTTTTTTAGAGCTGCTTTTGATAAATTAGAAATTGCAGGAATTAATTCTTTAGATAATTTAGATGGACTAGTTCATTTACTAAAATACGATTCAGCACATGGGATTTTTGATGCTGATGTTTCTCACGATGGCGAAAACATTATTGTTAATGGTCAAAAAATTCCTGTTTCAAAAACAAAAGATCCAGCTCAAATTCCGTGGAAACAATGGGGCGTTGAACTTGTTATGGAATGTACAGGTGCTCTTAAAGGTAAAGAAGATTATCAAAAGCATTTAACTGCTGGTGCTAAAAAAGTTATGATTTCTGCTCCTGCTGACGGTGTAGATTTAACAGTTGTTTATGGCATTAACCACAAACAATACGATGCGAATCAACATAATTTTTTATCTAATGCTTCATGCACGACAAATTGCTTAGCTCCATTAGCAAAAGTATTAAACGATTCATTTGGTATCGAATCAGGAACAATGATGACAGTTCACTCATACACGAATGATCAACGTATTTTAGATTCATCACATAAAGACTTGCGTCGCGCAAGATCTGCAGCTGTATCAATGATTCCAACAACAACGGGTGCTGCTAAAGCAGTTGGTCTAGTTTTACCAGAGTTAAAAGGTAAGATTGATGGTTTGTCTGTGCGTGTTCCAACTCCCAATGTCAGCTTAGTTGATTTTACATTTAATTCTAAAAAAGATTTAACTGTTAAAGAGATTAACGACGCTTTGAAAAAAGCAGCCAACACCGATCTCAAAGGCGTTTTAGCTGTCGAAGAGCATGAATTAGTGAGCGTTGATTTCAATGGTAATCCGCACTCCTCAATCGTTGATGCTAAAACAACAATGGTTGTTGCAGGTCGTACGGCTAAAGTTCTTTCTTGGTATGATAATGAAACTGGTTTTTCAAATCGTATGGTTGATATGGCTATTTACATGGGAGCAGGTCGCTAATGAGCTCGCAAGGTCTTAAAGGTATTAAAACAATTCGTGATTTTGAATTGGCGGGTAAATCTGTTTTTTTACGTCTTGATTTAAATGTTCCGTTGGAAAACGGTAAAATTACTGACGAAACAAGAATCACAGCAACGCTACCAACGATTCGTTATGCATTAGAAAAAGGTGCTAAGCTTGTTATTGCTTCGCATTTAGGTCGACCTAAATCTGCTAAAGATAAGCAGTACTCAATGGAGCCTGTTGCGAAACGTTTAGGTGAGATATTAAATCTTGAAGTTGTCTTGATGGATGAGCCGAGCTCTGAAGGTGTAAAGCATTTTTTATCTGGAGCCATGAAAAATCAAATCGTGTGTTTAGAAAATTTGAGATTTGATGAAGGTGAAACGGAAAATAAAGTTGAGCTCGCTCAACAATGGGCATCATATACGGATATTTATATTAACGATGCCTTTGGCGCTTCACATAGAGCACACGCAAGTATTCATGCTTTTCCTGAATTAATGCAAAAAAAAGGTATTGGTTTCTTGATTGAAAAAGAAATTAAAATGCTAGATGGTCTTTTTGAAAAACCAAAAAAACCATACATTGCTGTTTTGGGCGGTGCTAAAGTTTCTGATAAAATTCCAGTGATCGAAAAGTTAATCGATATCGTCGATGGCTTTGTCATTGGTGGGGCAATGGCGTACACATTTTTAAAAGCACAAGGCGTATCAGTCGGTAAATCATTAGTCGAGGAAGAAAAAGTTAAATACGCCAAAGAAATGATTCAGCGTATGGAAGCTCGTAGTAAAACTTTATTATTACCAGTTGATCACGTCACGACTAAAGCTTTTGGTGACACTGAAAACATTAAGATTACATTAGGCTCAGCTATTGATGACGATATGTTAGCTTTGGATATTGGTCCGCAAACAATTAAAAATTACCGTGCTTGTTTAGAAAAAGCGTCGACTATTTTTTGGAATGGACCAATGGGTGTTTTTGAAACCCCAGCATTTGCTAAAGGAACTTTTGCAGTTGCTGAAGCTTTAGCCAATAACCCTGGTTTAAAAATCGTCGGTGGTGGTGATTCAGCTGCTGCTGCTGAAGCCTCTGGTTTTGCTGAAAAAATGAGCCATATTTCTACTGGTGGTGGTGCGAGTTTAGAGTACTTACAGGGTGAAAAGTTACCTGGTTTAGAAGTCTTAAGAGCTCGTAAACAGTCAGAGGTCATGTAAAATTTTGTTAATCGTGTGTTTAATCAAAGGCTAACCGAAATTTAACTTACCTTTTCGTTTTTTTTTGAATATAACTCCACCTGAATAGCGGGTGGGGTTGTTAAACATGAGAGCACTTTTATTGTTGATATGCTTTTGTCTATTATCTCAGTTAGTCCATGCTATCGCGTATGTGCGCTTTCAAAAAGATTCTAGGCTTTCTAGCGAGGCTAAAGAAGCTATTGTCGATTTTATTAATAAAAAATGTATTTTTAAAAAATGGTCTGAAGTTGAAACCTATACTGAAGCCAGACAAAATGATGATGGTGAAATTGAAATTGAGGCTTTAACTAATTTCAAAATTATTAAACGCTTTCAAAAACATTCAAAATCGACTGAATTCTTACAGATATACACAGAAGATTTTTCGGGCAACAATCCAGGTATAGTTTCGGTGAAAGTTTTCGATTCTTATCCTGATAATATTTGTAAATAATTTTAAATAGTCATTATTATTCCATTGTGATATTTTTATCGAATGAAAAAAATATTTGCTGCTAACTGGAAACTTCATAAAACACCACTAGAATCTAAGCAATTTTGTGAACAACTTGTTCAAAAATTGAATTCGTCATTTTTTGAAAGTGCGGAAATTTTCATTTTTCCTCAAAATTTTTCTGTAGGATTAGTTTCGCAAACTCTGAAGGGGTCTGGTGTTTTAGTCGGTCCACAAAACATTCATACTGAAGTTAAAGGTGCTTTTACTGGTGAAAATTCTGTGGAATTGGCGTTTCAGTTTGGTTGCCAATTAACTCTGCTCGGCCATAGTGAGCGACGACAGTATTTTCATGAAACGGCTTCAGACTTAAACAAAAAAATACTTATTACGCAAAAATTGGGTTTAGTTCCAGTTTATTGCATCGGCGAATCGCTTGAACAAAGACAATCGGGGTTAACTGAAAAAATATGTTATGAACAACTAGAGACTGTTTTAGATCAGGTTAATCGTGAAAGTCGTTTTGTATTAGCTTATGAGCCTGTCTGGGCCATTGGAACAGGTCAGGTTGCGACTGTTGATCAAGTTGCTGATATTCATCAAAAATTACACCGTAAAATGAAACAACTTGGTTTTATTAACTTTCAATTATTATATGGTGGCAGTGTAAAACCTGATAACTCTAAAGAGCTATTGAAGCTTGAGTATGTAGATGGCTTTTTAATAGGTGGAGCTTCGCTTGATTTGGCTAGTTTTGCGCAAATCTGTGGGATTTAGTGATTATTTTCTGGTGATAAAATTTCGCTAGCGCCAAGAGATACGCAAAGTGTACCTGCAATCCAGATTGCATAATCAATAATTATAATTTCTGGTGCAAACATCCAAAAAAAGCTTGATGTTATAACCAAAAGTAAAGCGTTTAGCGCCCATTTGTTATCAAGTAAATATTCCTTCTCGGTTATTTTTAGTTGTGACCAAATAGTGATAGAGCTAGATAGAGTAAGTAAAGCACCGCACGCAAACATGCAAAACTCGTGAGATACGCTCATAAACAAATTTGTTAAACCATAATGTCCATTTTTTAAAATACCAAACCCGAATTGAGGACAAATTAAGAGTACGAAAAAACTCGATATCAGATGTAGTAGCAAAACTTTAATTGATAAATGCAAAGGTGATACTTCCGGAAAAAGTTCATACTTGAGCAGTTTTAATACTTTTTGCTTATGAGGAAATTGATTCATACAGCACCCGTTTTCTTTAGTTTCTTTAAAGCTCTTGAAACTATTTTTCGTAGATTTATTGTCGTTAAACTTAAATCTTTGCTTATGGCTTCAAAGCTCATTTCTTCGAGATAACGCTTTTGAATGACCTCTTTTTCGGTTTCAGTTAATTTGCCAAAATAAGAACTAAACTCATCAGCATGATATCCCTTCCCATTACTAGGAAGCTCGGTCTGAGTTTGTGACAATTCAAGAAATAATTTAAAATCATGAACGTATTCTTTGTAGCTGGCTTGATTCTTTAAATAGTCTTTTGTCTCAGATCGAGTCACGACATATAGCCATGCAAGTGGTGAGTGCTGTTCATTGTATAAATGCTTTTTTTTATAAATTTGGGTGTATATTATCTGTGTTATATCATCTGCGTCAGTTGAACTAATACTTTTCTTTCGACAGTAATTAAACACAAGATGTGAGGTTTGGTTATAGAAGTCTTCAAAATATTTTGATTGATCTCTCGCACTTGTAGCATTTTTTAGTTCTAATAAAAGATTTTTTTCTAATAAACTCACTTGTAATATCTATCTCAAACTGAGATGGTTAGCAATTTGCGATTTTGCGTCAAGTCAATGTTCATGTGTTTTGAACACAAGACCGTTTGTTTCTCATTTAGATTATCCTATAAGAAGAAAATCATTGGCCAAGCTTTTGCTCTTAGAAAATGATGAATTAAACTAGAGGTCATATGTCGAATTCAAAACAACCAAAAGATAAGAGTGAATCAAATACGAATGCAAAGTCTGAGCTTGTCGATGCCACAGAACATATTCATTTTAGGCGTTGTCATATTTGCGGCGAACTGAACGAAAAATCCTATCATTTGGTTGAAAGATGCGGCCATTGCCAAAAAGCATTTGCACCCTTCGTGTTTTTTGATGAGCGAAAAGCTCTTGGCGTATCGAATGACATTTCTGACGAAGGTCCTGATCATCCTGCAAAAAAAGCAAGTTCTTACAAAATAACAAGGCTAGCTAGTGAAAGTAATTATCCACCAATTTGGGGTCTTACTGTATATTGGTAGCATGCAAGTTACTTTACAAGATATTCAAAATGCACGTATTCAAATTCAAAAATTTATCAATACCACTATTTGTGATTACTCTAAATCGGCCACAGACTTGCTTGGTGCTGAAGTTTATTTCAAGCTTGAAAATACCCAGCGTACAGGCAGTTTCAAAATACGTGGAGCCACGAATAAAATTATTAATTTAACTGAAGAAGAAAAACGTCGAGGAGTAATTGCCTGTTCAGCTGGTAATCATGCTCAAGGTGTCGCGTTGAGTTCGACTATGAATGGAGTCAAATCAGTTATCATTATGCCAGAGAATGCCCCCATCGCTAAAATACAAGCAACTAAATCTTACGGTGCAGAAGTTGTATTGTATGGATCAATGTTTGATGAAGCTAAAGAGTATGCTTATAAATTAGCTCAGGATAAAGGGTATGTTTTTGTTCATCCGTATGAAGATGAACAAGTTATAGCTGGTCAGGGAACTATAGGGTTAGAGTTATTAGAGCAAGTTAAAGATTTAGATACAGTTGTCATACCAATTGGTGGTGGTGGTTTAATCAGCGGTATATCAGTGGCTTTAAAAAGCTTAAATCCAAAAATTCGTATCATTGGTGTTCAGACTGAGCTGGTAAGTACAATGGTCCAAATGTTTCAAAATAAAAAATTTGAACCTCTTACACAAGCAGTTTCAACACTAGCAGATGGGATCGCTGTTAAAACACCTAGCTTAGATATGTTTGATTCATTTATTTCAAAGTATGTTGATGAAGTGACAACTGTTTCTGAAGGTGAAATTGCTGAAGCTATAGTTTTTTTACTCGAAAGAGTTAAAACAGTAGCTGAAGGGTCAGGGGCGGTGGCTTTAGCCGCAGCTCTTTCACGAAAAATTAAATTAGGTCGCAAAAATGTGTTATTGGTTTGTGGCGGAAATATTGATTTAAATATTATTTCGGCTATTATTACGCGTGGTCAAATTCAACGTGGGCGCTTGTGTGAACTATCAGTTGTTGTTGCTGATGTACCAGGTAGTCTAAGTCGTTTGACGCAAATTTTAGCTGAACATAGGGCTAATATTCTTGAAGTTCACCACGATCGTTTACGACATGGATTAAGTCTAAAAGAGACTCGTATTGATTTTGTTATTGAAACGATGTCACATGAACACATACAAAAAATTATAAATGCGTTAAAATTATCTGGGGCGCTAGTCACGATATAAAATCATTTGCTATATTTGCCATTCGAACTCAATGACATCATCTTTTTTTAACTGATGTTCGCCAGACTCAAGCTTTTGACCATTTAGATGGAAGTGTCTATTGCTGGTTGGTTGATTCAACATACGTAAAATAGCTGTCGCTTTGTTGTCTATTAGTTTGTATTCACCATAATATGTGTTCTCGAATTGTCTTTGCTTAGTAATGATGAAATGTTCAGAAAGATCTTGAATCATAATGCTTTTATCTAAGTAGAACCCAATTTTTTTAAATTCACTAAAATACAAAATAGCTTCATTTTTTAAATTAAATTTTGGATCACTTTTTTTAGAGTTATTTAAAACATTAAATAAATGGTGAATGGATTGCTTAAATAAAGCTTGAAATTCAAAATTATATAACCCTGTCGGGTGAGCCTTAGATATGATTGATTTAGGTGGTAGAATCAACTTAATTTGATTTAGTATTGGTTGTGATAAAAATAAACCTAAATTATAAAAATATACAATTTCTTGAATGAGAACACTTTCAACAATATGAGATGCCACGCTTTCATGAGTAGCTAACTGCGTATTCGAAAAGTCGAGTAAAATAGATTTTTGATTTTGCTTTTCTTCAATGATTAGCTGAGTTTTGATCAATTTTTCAAAAAATTTGAGACTCATTTCACTATGACCAGAAGCTTTTAAATCAAATTGGCGGTCATACTCAGCTTTGCAAGTGGTAAACCATATATTTTGAAAATCTGGTTCACTTAAGAATGTTAAAAATGGTGTTGCTCGAAAGCAGCTATTATAAATAGCTATTTGCATTTCAAAAAAGTCGTTAAATTTAACACGTTCTGGTTGTGTATCGATCAACGCTGACCAGAGCATTTTATTTTTTTGATGTGATTCGAGTAATGGTGATAACGGAATTTTAAAATCAACTTCACCAAAGTTATGACACCAAATCAGAAATAAATTTGGCGTCAAACATGAGATGAAAAAAACTTTTTGAAAATTAAAACCGCCATTTTCAGGATCATTAGTTATGAATATATCACCCGGATTAAGCTGTAAATATCTTTTTACAATTTGATAGACAACAAGACGGCTCGTAGTTGTAGGTTCAAATGATGTGTCTTTAGAATAAAGTAAATCGCCATTTAAATTAACGAGCGATGCATTTTCAAAGTTTTGCAAAAAACTTTGAAAATAGTAAAAATCTAAGTGACCAAATGATGCTAATTGTAAACTTTTATTGTTAAACATATTTAAGCCTTTTAAAGATTTCTTCTGTCCAAGAGAAACTTTCAGATTTACCACTGAGTTTTTCAAATAAAATATTCAAATGGCCTGTCCATTCAAGCTTATCTTCTTTTAGTTTAAACAGTAGAATATCGTAACCAAGCTTGTTGATGATAAAATCCTGTATGATATCTAAAGTCAGCGGCTCATCATAGTGAGCTTGGCCTTTCTCTAAAACTTTAAATTGTGAAGCAATTTTGGATCCGATGTTGCCATTCAGAAGTTGAGTAAACATTTGTGTCATGGTTTTATCTTTGCCGATGACTTCATAGAAGGCGTCCACAATCAGTGGTTTGACTGATCGACCAGCTAGCATCGGGCCAGGCTCGATTGCAACCGGTGTTGTTGAAAAGCTTAAATGTCCCGATCCATTTATGAGTACTTCGGAAAATGGATGCAGGCCGATGGGGTGTGTAACGATGTGAGGGTATTCAATATCACCCCATGGCGAATGCCACACTTGTTGGTATTCATTCTTCATAATTATCCATCGTTCTAAATCCGTATGGATTAAGATGTCTTTTTTATTCAATGTTAAAGCATGATTTAAAAAATTATCGGCACTGAAAAATAAGTCGACATTTTCAAATTGGTTTGTAAACTGCTGATTAACCCAAACATTGATTTGAGCATCAGGTGCTAGATCTTTTATTTCAGATAAAATTTCTTCTTTGGTGCCCTCTGATCCTGCATTAATTAGACAACGACGTAACTTATCAGTTGAGTTTGGATATTTATTTATAAAGACATTAAAGTCATGCGTTTTGAAAAAATTTGCGACAGTTTGAATCTGTTCATCGCTAAAACCATTTAGGCTAATTACGACTTTTTTTGCTTCAGCATTAACTTTACGAATACGATCAAATTCAAGTTTAAGTAGATCTAAGTTAAAATGAGTATTTAACGGAATAATTAATGCACTTGCGGCAAGTGATAAACACGATGAATTTTGAAAAACATAATTATTTTCGTGATTTTCATTTAAAATCTGAACGACACTGCCACCCAATCTAAATGATTTTAGGCGATCTAAATATTTTGTTACGACATAGACATTTTGAATACTGCTATCCACAGGCAACGATTGTTTGACTTGAGATAACATAGCTTTAATCGAGGTCTGCGGTAAAAAAAATGACTTTTTAAAAAGCGAACTGTTAGTTTTGTTTGCAGTGTTTGTATTGTTGATAGCGCGAAGTTCTAATTCTGCGTATGATTCACCTAAATATATTGCAAGTGTGGTATTAGACATAATAAGTTGATCTATATTATTTTATTGATATCCCGAGGGTCAACGATGAAAGTATCGGCTGAAATATTAAATTTAGTTCCATATAAACCAGGCAAACCAATTGCTGAAACGCAGAGAGAATTTGGTCTAAAAGAGGTTTATAAACTTGCGAGTAACGAAAATCCGTTAGGACCTAGTCCGAAGGCTATTAAAGCAATTCAAGAGGCTTTAGAGATGCAACATCGCTACCCAGATCCTTCGTGTTACAGTTTAGTTCATAAAATTGCAGAAAAATGGTCGGTACCTGTAACTCAAATCGGCATTGGAAATGGTTCAAACGAGTTGATTGATTTGCTTATTAGAATTTTTTGCGAACCTGGTGACTCTATTTTAACTTCGGAAGCAGCATTTGTGGCATATAAGGTTTGTGCACAAGCCGCGCGTGTTAAAGTTAGAACTGTCCCCTTGAAACCCGATCTAACAATTGATTTGAAAGCAATCGCAGATGATTATTTTCGAAATCCTACAGCCAAAACACAACTTATATTTATACCAAATCCAAATAACCCTACAGGAACATGTGTGGGAGGGGAAGAACTTGATGAGTTTTTAATCCGTCTAGGTAATCGAGATGATGTTTTGTTAATCTTCGATGAGGCTTATACTGAGTATGTCAGAGATCCTAAGTTTAAAGAGGCTGCGAAATTTTATAATAAATTTTCAAATATCATTGTTTTGAAAACCTTTTCGAAAGTCTATGGTTTGGCTGGTTTACGTTTAGGGGCAATGCTGGCTCCTGAGTATGTACTTGAATACTATAATCGTGTAAGAAACCCGTTTAACGTCAATGAGTTGGCTCAAGTTGCCGGTGTTGCGGCATTAGACGATCTTGATTACATACAAAAATCACAAAAAGTAGTTTGGACTGGGCTTGATTATTTTTATCGTGAGTTAGATGTTTTGGGATTACCTTATTTTAAGTCGCAAGCTAATTTTATTTTATTTGATACTTTGCGCGATGCTGAAAAGTGTTTTCAGTATTTACTTAAAAAAGGAATTATCTTGAGACCCGTAGGTAATTATGGTTTTCCGACTTACTTAAGAATGACTGTTGGTCAAGAGCAAGAAAATCAAAAAGCTATTGCTGCTATAAAAGCAATGCTTTCAGATTTGCCGCATACAAAATAAGGAAAGGATTTTGAATATGAAATTAAATTTCTATCTTTTTATCACGACTATTATGACTGCTTTATTTGTTCATGCTCAGAGTTTAAATTGCACTGCTCGATTAAATTCTGAATTTATTTTTACAAATCATATTAAGCCTGAACTAAATACTAAGATTTTAATAGGTCGCGAAGAGAGTTTTACTGCTTATATAACTCAAAAAGAACATTCTCATTTTATATTAGAAGCATTCATCGTTAACAAGGAAGCTCGCATATATTCCGAAGGTAATTTGGAAAAAGTAAACGATGAACTCAAGTTATCGATTTGGAGCCGAGATGAGATTGTCGATATTGATTGTAGGCTTGTTCACGATTAGTTTTTATTGAGTATAGTCGAGTTCAAAGTATGTTGAATATCCTGGTCTGACTTTAGCTTTGACCAGCACTTCAGGTCCGTTGGGAATCTTAATTTTTAAAGGAACGATGTAGTGTGATTTTTTTTGTTGAGAAATTGTTTCAACTCGACCAGTTAAATTAATTCGAATATCATCATAATTTCTTTTTTCATTACTCGTTCGAGACATAACATCAATTGATTTTGTTTCAAGCGGATCTGCTAAATAAATGCGATAAGGTGTGTTTTTACTGCTATTTGTAAGTCCATCCTCGTCCGTTCCTAAGTCGATTATTTTGGGGACAAGGCCATAGTTTTTTAAAGTCCACATTTCATTGATATCTTCGCCATGTGGATAGACAATTTTTTTCTTAAAAAATCTCACGGGCCAACTGTCTATAGTTCCTTTTTTAAACTTAAGATTGAATTGTAGTGCAAATGATTGAATATTCTTTTTAATCAGTTTAAATTTTTCATACTCTTCGTAATCTGAATATTTAAACTTATTAATTATGTCGACATAGTTTTGATTTTTACAAATTCCAAATTCTTTACAGTTGGCAAGCGCTTCTAGTACATATCTGTAGGTCGGATGATCACAGCGATTTACATCGATACAGGATTGGTTAATATAGGCCATGCTCAGAGTTTTTTCAGTTTCAAACGGCAGGTGTGAGCTTTCTGTAAATATAAATTTTGATTTATTCACTAGCTGTGAAAAATCGACAAAACTGTTTGATTCAATTATTTGGTTTTTGCGTATAAGCTGCGGAGCTGAATATATAAAATTCCAGCGACTGCTTGTAACAGGTACTGCAATGTCATTTTCAATGCGTTTATTTTTATAACCCATATAGGATTGTTTATATAAGTGATAAATAATATTTACGACGTATCGAGCTGCCGCTGATGTTGCCTTCTCGCCTTGAACCTTTCCGATGTACAATTCGTCTTTATTATAAGGTAACAGACCAATTATGTTCATCATCCGGACGGGCATTTTTTCAAGCTTAGCTTTAAATGTTGGGTCTTGGTCTAACTTTATGGCCATTGATCTAAGATTATGAACGATGTCACTTCCAAAGGCTAAATCCGAGATTTCACGTCGAGTAATTTGAAAGTCTTCTGGAGCGAAAAGCTTCATGAGGGGGATTATATCAGGATTTCTGTCATCCGTTAAAACTGAAGCAATCTTAGATCCCCAAAATGGTGTTCCTAGCGTAATTATATTTTCAATATTATAAAGGATTTTTGAATTCTCAGTGCCACTCGTGAGTGTTGTGAAGTACCACATATAAGCTATGATGCCGCCTTGCGAGTGGCAAACAAAAGAAATTTTATCATTAGGAGTTAAGTTTTTTTCTAAATAAAGTTTATTTATAAAATGGTCTAATCCTTTTGGCCCGAGGGCAAAATCATATGTGCCCTGTGATTCGTTTTCCCCTGTGGGGTAAACAAAGTTAACGACTTCAGCTTTGTAGTTTGTATTGGCTTCATTAAGATATTTTTCTGTGACCTCTTTAAAGTAACCGAACGTAGATGCGTTGCCGCTTAGTCCGTGTATTGTGATAATAATATGTTTTGGTTTTTGATTGATATTTGATAAATCACGTTTTGGAATGCCTATTGATTGGCATGATAGAATAATCGATGTTATTACAAATAAAACTAAAAATTTCATTTGGTTTTTTCTCCATTTGTGAATTCAATAAAATTGTCTCATTGTGCTTCTTTGAGCACAATAGAGACAATCGTCTGGTTTCTATCTAAATGAAGATATATGAACGAACTAGTCTTTTTCGAAAAAGTCTAAAGAGACACCATGTGTTTCTTTTAAATTTCTAAGTCCGATTAAGGCTAGACCAAAGACGCATACGATAAGTGTTAATACTGCATGCTGCGTTGTCATGTGTGATTTTAAATAAGAAAAAGATAAAGTGATGATAACGGCAAATCCACGAACAAAATTAGGCACTGTTGAAGCAACTGTGCCACGAATATTCGTTCCAAATTGTTCTGAAGATGTTGTAATAAGCACGGCCCAGTAACCAGCACCGATACCAATTAAAAAACATAAACCTAAAAGCACAGCATTTGTTGTGATAAGGCCACTCATATAGAGAAGGCAAAGTAAGAAAGTCACGCATATGAACAATAGTAAAACTTTTTTACGGCTACGCATGAACTGCGATAAAGCGCCGCTTAATAAATCGCCTAAAGTTAAACCCAGTGTTCCCGCAAGCAAAGCATCACCAGCAGTCAAAGGTTTATCAAGACCCATGTTGGCTGTGATTTCCGGGGCGAAAGTAAAAAGAATACCAGTCATCATGTAAATTGGTGCGCCGACAAGAATACAGCTGATGTAAAGTTTGAGTCGTTGAGGTTTGAATAGCAATTGCCATTGTCCCCATTGAATTTCTTTCTTCTCTTTGGCTTTGTTAAAGATTGCGGAGTCGCTTAATTTAAATCGTGAAACTAAAAGAGCAAGTCCCATGCCGCCACCAAGTAGATAAGCGTGTTGCCAGTGAAGCTGTTGGCCGACAAGGGCGGCAGTCGCGGCACCTAATAGACCTAGCGTTGCGACAATTGTTGTACCCCAGCCGCGAGATTCAGTTGGAAGGTTTTCTGCAACTAAAGTAATAGCAGCGCCGAGTTCTCCAGCTAATCCGAAACCGGTAATCAATCTGCACCACCAGTAAGCTTCAGGGGTGGTTACAAAAGCATTAACTATGTTGCCAAGTGAGTACAACAGGATTGATGCAAACATCACAGAAAGACGACCTTTTTTGTCTGTTAAAATTCCCCAAACAACTCCGCCAATCATCATTCCAATCATTTGAGCGTTGTATAAACTGATACCCACTCTGAGAGTTTCTTCAGGAGAAGTGATTCCCATAGCTTTTAGCGAAGCGCTGCGAACGACTCCGAACAGTGTTAGGTCGAACATGTCGACAAAATATCCTAGTCCCGCAACTAGTACAGTTAAGTTGAAAAAAGCACTTTTAAAAGAACCATGAGTGTTTGACATAAGTATACCCCTCTATCGAGTGGTTACTCTAGCAACATTTTTTTTTGAAATGCAACCAATGATTAAATGACGAACTGTTGATATGTTTATAGATTGAGCAAAATAAAACATTTAGAAAAAATAATTAAAAATTGCTGACCAGTTTCGATGAATTGGGTTATGGTTGCGTCCCATGGGTTATGTTATCACAATCGATGGGCCTGCGGCCTCTGGAAAATCATCATTAAGTCGTGAATTATCTAAAAAAGTAGGATGTCCTTGGGTTTCTACTGGTGCATTTTATCGCGGTTTAGCTTATGCGGCCATGCAACTCAATTTAGATTTGAATGATGCGGCTGGTTTGTCGGAACTTTGTTCGTCGGATATTTGGTCGGTTGTGTTATCGTATGAACGTACTCATGTCTTTTTTAAAAATGAAAATGTGACTGACAAAATTGCGCAAGAATCAGTGGGTAATGTTGCTAGTCGCATCAGTCACTATCCAGAGGTGCGTCAGTCGCTTTTAGATCACCAGAGGTCCTTTGCGCTTTCAAATAAAGGTTTGATAGCTGAGGGCCGAGATTGCGGTACAGTGGTATTTCCATTGGCTGAAGTTAAAGTTTATCTGACTGCTGATTCTGAAAATCGAGCTCATAGAAGAGCTCAAGAGTTAGGCATGGATGAGAAAACCCTCGTTCAGCAACAAGAAATTCGCGATAAGCAGGATTCTACGCGCAAGGTTGCGCCTTTGCAAATTCCGATTGATGCTCTTGTTGTTGATACAACACATCTTGATTTAGATGGAGTTGTTGAATTAGTTGAAAAGCACGTCAGGTCTAAAATACAACTTTAGCTAGTTATTACCTGTTGACCATCTAAATAAAACCCCGTAGAACGACTCTTCAACCTTAGAGTTCCAAGAGGACTCTTTGCGTGGGAGGAAACAAAAAACAAGTCATGAACAAAACATTAAGCAAAAGCCAAAAAGAAAAACAATCGGTCTTAGCATTATTAGATGCTGAAGATTCAAAAATTCCAGCAAACCCAGGTATTCACGCGGGTCCTGCAAAAGCTGGTGAATTCGAAAAACTTTTCGAAGCTTCAACTAAAGAGCAAGATTTCAAAGTCGGTGATGTTGTCACTGGAACAGTTGTTGAAGTACAATCAGATTATGTATTAGTTGATATCAACTACAAATCTGAAGGCTTAATTCCAATTAATGAATTTCGTATAGTTGACGGCGTTCGCCAAGTTAAAGCTGGCGACAAAGTTGAAGTTCTTATCGATCGTATTGAAAACGAAAATGGCATGATCGCTTTATCTAAAGACAAAGCTGACATGTTACGTGCTTGGACTGATATTTCTAAAGCAGCAGAAAACGAAGAGATTATTGAAGGTCTTGTTGTTGCTAAAGTTAAAGGTGGTTTAAGCGTTGATATCGGCGTTAAAGCATTCTTACCTGGTTCTCAAATTGATTTACGTCCAGTTCGCAATATGGATGTTTACTTAGGTAAAAAATATAAATTCAAAGTTATCAAATTTAATAAAAAACGTGGAAACATCGTTTTATCTCGCAGAGCAATTCTTGAAGAAGAGAGAGATACTTTAAAAGCTCAAACTGCTGATCAAATGAAAGAGGGCGCAGTTGTAATGGGTCTTGTTAAAAACATTACTGATTACGGTGCTTTCATCGATTTAGGTGGCTTAGATGGTTTATTACATATCACAGACATGAGTTGGGGACGTATTAAACACCCATCTGAAATGATCAATGTTGGTGATGAAATCAAAGTTAAAATCCTTAAATACGACACTGAAAAAGAGCGCGTAAGTTTAGGTATGAAACAATTAACTGATGATCCATGGGCGACAGTTCATTCTCAATACCCAATTGGTGCAAAAGTTAAAGGTAAAGTCGTGTCTGTAACTGAATATGGTGCTTTCGTTGAGTTGGCTGATGGTGTTGAAGGTTTAATTCACGTATCTGAAATGTCTTGGACTAAGCGCGTTAAGCACGCTAACCAAGTTGTTCAAGTTGATCAACAAGTTGAAGTACAAGTACTTGCTATCGATACTGAAAATAGACGTATCAGCTTGGGTATGAAACAGCTTCAAACTAACCCATGGTTGGAAATGAAAGAATCTTACCCTCCAGGAACAATCATTGAAGGTGAAGTAAAATCTATCACTGACTTTGGTGTTTTCATCGGTATCGAAGATGGTATTGACGGTCTAGTTCATATTTCTGATTTCTCTTGGACTAAACGTGTAAATCACCCATCTGAGATGTTTGCTAAAGGTCAAAAAGTTAGAGCGGTTGTTTTAGGCGTTGATACTGAGAACGAAAGATTCTCATTAGGTATTAAACAACTTGAAGGTGATCCTTGGTCACAAATCGAATCTAAATATGGTATTGGAACTCAACATGAAGTTAAAGTGACTAAAGTTGTAGACTTTGGTGCTTTCGTTGAACTTGAATCTGATATCGAAGGTTTGATCCATATTTCTGAGTTAACAACTGATAAGATTAATTCAGTTGAGGATTTTATTAAACCAGGTGCAAAACTTAAAGCTGAAGTTATCACAATTGACAAAGACGCTCGTAAAGTAGGTTTATCTTCTAAATTAGTTAAACTACGTGAGCAAAAAGCTGATGTAGATGATTATGTTAAAAAAGCAACTGCAACTTCTAAAACAAGTTTCGGTGATCTTTTTGCAGACCAATTAAAAGGTCTTAAAAAAGACTAGTCTTTTGACGAGCTTTATAAGTACTGGCCATTAGTTAAAATGAATATTGAAAACTAATGGCCAACTTCAAACACTTTGAATATGATTAAAAGGGAGCAGAAATGCTCCCTTTTTTCATTTGTATAATGAAAAGTACAGTGATGAATATTCTACGGTTGGAGTATGTATGAACGGTTTCTGGAATAAAAAAACAATTCTATTGTCAGTATTTATAATTTTGGCAGGCTTAATTATTTATAATTTCTATAAGAGAGGCCACAACGAGGACTCAAGATCAATTTCTAAAAATGAAATTCTGCATTTAGAAATAAATGGAATTATCATGAATGGAAAAAAATTTCTTCATAACTTAAAAAAGTATTCTAAAGAGGAATCTGTAAAAGCTATCGTTGTTGAAATTAATTCTCCGGGTGGTGCTGTTGGTCCATCTCAAGAAATTTATTACGAACTTATACGTGCAAAAAAAGAAACAAAGAAGCCAATTATATGTGTGTCCACAGGTTTGATGGCCAGCGGTGGTTATTACTCAGCTTTAGGGTGCGATCAAATTTTGGTAGCACCAGGGGCGATGATCGGTTCAATTGGTGTGATTATGGAGTTTGCGAATTTAGAAGATTTATACTCTTGGGCTAAAATTAAAAGGTTCACAATTACGTCGGGTAAGTTCAAGGATTCAGGATCAGAATACAGAGCTATGCGTGATGACGAAAAACAGCTTTTTCAGGATATGATTAACGAAGTTTATGAACAGTTTCGCGACACAGTGGCGGCTGCTCGAAAACTAAAAGTTGATATTGTTAGCCAGTATGCTGATGGACGTGTGATGACTGGTTCAACTGCGGTCAAGCTTGGTTTTGCTGACGTAGAAGGAACTTTTGAAGATGCTGTACGCATGGCCGCACAAAAAGCAAAGCTAGGAGATGATTATCATTTATTTAAGCCTAAAAAAGAAAAAAATACGTTTTTTGATTTGCTGATGGATAATGATGATGAAGATGATTTGAATTCTTTAGAGGGATTAGCTGATTTGAAATTAGCTATGAAAAAGCAACCCATTGATATGATTATTAAACACGTTTTTAAAACTCAATATTTGAATCAGCCATTGTTTCTAATGCCTGGTCATTGGGAATAAGTAAATAAAGGCAATAGAGTGACAAGACAGATTAAGGTTAAAACGGCGAAAAAGCCAAGACAGAAAAAAAAACATTCTCTGGCATCAACTCGAGAGAACGAAGTTTCGACGTTAGCTCTTGATCGAGAGATATGGCCTATAGAGCGCGATATTTTTTTTCGACCTGGTCGAATGAAATATGTGCGCAAACTGATTAGGCCAAGTGGTTGTGTTTTTTGTCATTCTGCCAAGCATAAAATAAGTGTGGCAACTTTGTGTGTTTATAAAACTAATTTTTCACAAGTTTTGTTAAACAAATTTCCTTACAATAATGGACATCTTCTAGTATTACCGCTACGCCATACTGGTGATTTGCTGGCTCTCAGTGATGAAGAGTATATCGATTTGCAAAAAACTATTCGATTAAGTGTTCAAGTTATAAAGAAAGTATACAACCCTCAAGGATTTAATTTGGGTTTAAATCATGGTGCTTCGGGCGGTGCGGGAATTCCTGATCATATTCATTATCACATTGTCCCTCGATGGAACGGTGATCTTAATTTTTTTCCACTCATTGCAGAAACAAAGCTTGTTATTGAGGATCTCAGACAAAGTTATCATAAAATTAAAAAAGAATTTCAGGAGATTGTATGAGCTCGATTGTAGTGCCACCAGTTACTCCGGCTGTAAAAAGAATAATGATTGTTACTGTAGCAGCATGGGTTGTGCTACAAATTATCTTGGGACGATTCATGAATTTGAATCAGTGGAAAATTTTGATTTTACATCCCTACCAGGTGATTGAAAATTTTTATATATGGCAGTTGTTTACTTACCAATTTTTCCATGATATCTCGCCGCTGCATATAATGTTTAATATGCTCATGATTTGGTTTGTTGGTTCTGAACTCGAAAATAGATGGGGTTCTAAATTTTTTACTTTTTACTATCTCATGAGTGGTGCTGGTGCTGCGTTGATCTATTGCTTAGGAATGGCTATTTATGCTGCTATTTCTGGAAATAAAATGGTTATGTTGATACCTGTTCTAGGTGCTTCGGGTTCTTTATTCGGTTTACTGCTTGCTTATGGTATAATTTTTTCTGAACGAGTGATTTACTTTATGGGATTTTTTCCTCTTAAGGCTAAACATTTCGTTATTTTGGCGGGAGCTTTAGACCTTGCCTCATTAATTAGCTCTAGTGCGGCAGGTGGAGAAGTGGCTTATTTAGCCCATTTAGGAGGATTAGCTTCCGGTTTCATCATTTTAAGATTGCATGTGTGGCTTAAAAATCAAAATGTTAAAACTAAGCTAAAGCGAAAAACAAGTAATCTTAGACTGGTTGTGGATAACGAAAAGAATAAGAATGATGATAAGCCGAAGTATTGGAATTAATTCTAGATTTTTGCGCATTTTTCGTGTAAAAATACATTCTGGTTAGAATAAAAAGGAGCCCACATGTCTTTAAATAAAGCATTAGAAGATCTTAAATTTGATAAAAGATTAACTGAGTTAAATTTACGTTTGGGTCGCATTACTCAAGAAGAAGTTCAAAAGCATGTTCAATCTTTAGAAGACTTGCAACACAACGTTGAAAAGCTTGAACTTGATAAAGCAGACGATTCAGATAACAACTAATATAAATAGATCATGAATTTATAAGGAAGAGCTGGTCATACTTACCAGCTCTTTTTTTATGTCGGGTTAACGGCTTCCCACTCCTCACGAATTATTTTGAAACCATTTTTTTCTTCTATGAGATAGAGAACTTTAATACCCATATCCTGATGTCCACTCGAAGAGTATTTCTGTAAGACTTTAACCAGATATTGGTTCTTAATATGAAAAATACTGGCCTTACTAAGATCAATCTTTATATTTTGATATATTCCTTTTAGTTTTTCCTTGTGCTTAAGCCAAGAGTTTTTATTGAAGCCAGGCGCAGAAAAATCGTCATCATACAAATTAATATATTTATCAAGTTGTTGAGTTTCCCAAGTTGATCTCCACAGCTCTATCCAGTTAACAACTTTATCTTTCTTTTTTTTGTGTTCCAGTTCACTCAGTTGATTTGTTGTGTCGTTGATTATTAGAAAGCTTTTATTGAGGTCAATAGAAGATGCAATTTTTTGAATAATATTATTTCTTAAAACAACACACCCCCTTGAACCTCTGCTTAAAGGGATAGTGTCTGGAACAGAATGCAACCAAATACCAGAACCAGTTTTATTTTCAAATTTATCAAAAACATTGGGGTAGTTTGTTGTAAATGCCATTGATCCGTATAAATCGAATGGTATTTCAGGTTGTGTTAATTTTTTTTGTAAGACGTAAATTCCTTCAGGTGTTTTTTGATCATCACGTTTTGTTTTGTTACCGGCATTTTTGCCGATATCTATTTCAAACACTTCAGATTCTGTTAATGGCTTATCAGGCGTATAGAATTTGAGTACTCGTTTTGCTTTGTCTGCAGTCATGACTGAAGCTTTAATATTTGGATCGTCGGAAATTTGTAAAATTTCTGCGGGATACATTGAACTACTATTTGGGGATAAAGTATCGGCTGCTGAGCTGTTGAAAGATAAAAACTGTAAAAACATTAATGTCGATGCGGTTTTAGCAATTGTTTTAAAATGATACGTTTTCATAATTTAGTATTCATTTTGTCTTAATCTCAAAGGCAATTCAATGTTTGATCTAGCTTTTTTGTTATAAAACCAATGAAATTTATAAATTATTTTAGTCTTTAGTCTTAAGGCCTTTGGTCTAGTGACCGAAGAATAAATGAAGAATAAAATCTGGAGAAATTTATGGCGCAGAAAATTCAACTGATTATGAATAGTTTACTCGTAGTTTTAAACTTATCTGGCTTAGGTCTTGGTGCGTTCTGGGTATATTCTGCAACTATAGGTTATGAATCGCCTTATATCGTTGAACAAGAGTTACGTAAACCTGCGAGTATGCCAGCGTCAATTGAAACGGGATCAAATATTTATACACTGGAAAAATTTGTGGTGAATTTAAATGGTCAGCCTAAAAAAACAATTAAGGTACAGGTCAACTTAGATATGTTAAGTGCACAATCATTTGCTGAAGTGATGAGTCCTGATAAGACAGCCCAGGCCCGAGACCGAATTATTCGTATACTGAATGATAAAAATTTTTCTGATATAGAAACAATACAAGGTAAACTTTTTTTAAAAGATCAAATCGTCGAGCAAGTGAACAAAGTTTTAACTGTAGGGCTAGTTAAAGATGTTTACTTTACGGATTTTGTTGTCAATTAAATTATCTATGGAAACAGATAATTAAAAATAAAAAAGGCCATTTCGGCCTTTTTGTGTTTTTTCTATTTAGGAACTTTTCTTTTTCTGATAAATTTTAAAACCGATATATCCTGCTACAACTAATAAAAGAAATAAAGCTCCAAGCACCATATTGTTATCGAGCAAACCTTTACCTTTACTTGAGAGTGCATCATCTTCGGCAGCTAATAAATCTGAAGGCATCGCATTTTGAACATTCTGTCCAAGAATTTCGTTCGCACCACCGATTGGTCCAAGATCTGGTCGCGAAAGTAAATCTTTGGTTGCAATAACTCTCAATGATTTTACGGTTTCCATAAATTGGGGCTGGTACTTAGCATAGTATTTATTGTGAACGCTGAATGTAACGAGTATTGCAATTTGATCTTTAATTGTTGCTAAGTAGCGAGTATAGTAATTTTGAACTTCCGAGTTTGTGTGGAGTGAATCTATCCAAGGTTGATCATTGATTGTTTCGGTACGTGGCGGCATTGTGATTGTTGAAACAATTGAAGTGCCATTTTTCAGATTAAGTGGAATTGGTTTGCTTAAGTGTTCGGTGTATATTGGAAAGGTATCCGTTACCCCTTTTTCTTTAGCTGTTAGGATGATGACGGCTTCTTTTGATTCTTGTTTGTCCTCAGATCGGCAAACCCACTCAGTTTGTTCGAGTGTACATTTCCAAGATTCATTGATTTCAAAAGAAATATAGGCATTTTTAAAAGTGCGAGCTTCTGCTGTTGTAAAGATAAACGCTGATACCAAAAGAATAAATAACTTGTTTAATAAACGCATGCTGCCTCTCATGTTGCATTCAATTAAGAATTGTAATGTACTCTTATTATAGACATATTTTTTAAGACTCTCAAAGAGGTTATTTATGCTCAATCTATCGCAACTCCAGACTTTTGTCATGGTCGTATCCGAAGGCAGCATGACTGCAGCTGCTGACAAATTGTTTTTAACTCAGCCAGCAGTCAGCCAACAGATGAAAAATCTCGAGGATGAACTTGGTGTTGAACTTATTGTACGTGGTTCAAAGCAGATTAAAACAACGGCTCAAGGTGAAGTTCTCTATGAACACGCTAAAAAAATTCTCAATTTATCACAGCAGGCGGAAATTTCAATCAAATCGGTCGGGGCACAGTTGCGTGGGCAACTTCGAATAGGAACACTAAACTCAATTGGCTTACATTTGATGAGCCCAGTCGTGAGTCGTTTGTTAAAATTTAATCCAGATTTCAAAATTAAAGTCGATTATGCTAAAGGCTTAGAGTTGATCAAGGCTTACGAAAATAATGAGTTAGATGTTGTTGTTTTGCCTGAGGTTGAAAAAAGTTATGGCAAAACTTTGAAAGACTCAACGTCGCATGTGTTACTACGAGAAGAAATGTGGTTGGTAGGGTCTGGTAAAGATGAATTTTATCCACCAACAATTACAGCTAGTGAGATTGAAAAAATTCCTTACATTCATTTTAGTCAAGAGTTTCCTCACTTTGATAAAGTTTTGCACGAAAAAGTTGGGACTTTGCCTGCAGTTTTTGAATCCTCTAATGTTGGTACATTAAAAAGAGTTATCGAAAGTGGATTAGGTATTGGTTTTTTACCGGCACATTCCGTAAAAAAACAAATTCGCGGTGGTCGCTTAAATAAAATACAAGTCACTGATTTTGAGTACAAAACAGATTTTGTCTATTATCGTAAAGAAAAAGGACCGCTGGCACAAACTTCAGAAATTTTCTTTCAGGCTTTGACTGGCGATCAAGAGCGAAATTAATTTTAAATCAGTTCAAAATTTTGAATTAGAACAAAACAGAGTCAGGTAAGCCCATGCGAGCAGCGATGAGACGCACAATTTCACTAGCTGTTTCTTCTAGAGCGCGTTCAGTGACATTGAAGACTGGCCAACGTTTATTCTGCTTAAATAGACCTTCAGCGTATTCGATTTCTTTCATAATTTGTTGAAGTGAAGCATAGTCACCTCCAGTATCTTGTCCAAATTTTTCTAATCGATTTTTACGAATACGTCTAAGCGAATCTATATCAATGATGAGACCTATGATCTTTCTTTGATCTACTTTAAAGAGCTCTTCTGGTAAGGGCGTATTCAACACAAGAGGGATATTAGCTACTTTCCAGCCTTTGTGGCTTAAGAAAATACTTAAAGGTGTTTTACTCGTTCGACTTATGCCGACAAGTATAATATCAGCTTTATCAAGTTCATTCGTAGTTTTGCCGTCATCATGTCTGACTGTATACTCGATAGCTTCTATTCGCTTATAGTAATGGTCATCGGTCTGGCGTAGTAATCCACTTTGGCTAGATGATTGAACGCCGAAAAAATCATCCAGACATCGAATTAAGGGACCAAGCAAGTCATTTGATGGTATAGCTTTTTCTAGACAGACTTCTGCAATTTTTTTTCTAAGGATTGGGGATGCAAAAGTGTAGACGATCATTCCTCTTTTGTCGAAACAATCATCAATGACTTTTAAAACTTGCTCTTCAGTTCTTAAGTTTTTGCATCTGATAATATTGATTTCCTGTTCAGCATATTGAACAAGTGCTGCACGAATCATGGTGGCTGCAGTTTCACCAGTTCCATCAGATAATATAAAAATTGTGTGTATATTTTGATTTACTTTATCCATGATTGTCGTTTGTAAAATAATCGTGATTAAGCAAACAGCGGTGTAAACTTTCGCATCTAAGTTTTAACCAAGGCTCTGCTAAATCAGTGAATAATATAAATGTATTATTCTGATCTAATCTGATTAATAAAGCCGACATTTTTTTAGCTTTGTGTATATCTTGCAAGTTCATTTTTCTGAGTAATGATATTCCATCAGTTTTAAGAACATTGAAAAAACTTGATTGAGGAATTTTAAATTTCATTTTTTGATTTTGCTTATTGAAGCATTCACCTAGATAGAAATAACTTACGATATTGTTATTGATTACATGAAATCCAAGTTCAAAAAAAAGATTTAGTCTGGAAAATAAAATAGTCCACTGGTCTTGAGAGGGCTCAAAATAGACTGACTCGAGTAGCTGATTGTTAGTTTCTACTGCGAATTTTTTTTGGTATTCGTTAACTATTTTTAAGTTTGAAAAGGGATCATCGTTTTCAAAAAGCGATTCAAATTTTGTGAGTATTTTTGCATTCATTCATTTATGATAAATGATTTTGAGAGCTATTATTGAGCAGAAACTAAATCGCAGTGATCTAATCTAGATTTTAGACTAGTGTCAGGTTCGAATGGAGCGAAACATCTTAATGATTTGATGTTATTTTCTTCAATAAATTGTAACAGAGTATTTTGTTTAAAATTCCATAAGTCGTGAATTAAGAAAATCCACTTGGCAGCAAAGTGATTTTTGCATGAAACGAGAGTCCAATTATTTTTCACAGAATGTTCTTTAGCTGGCCACTTTGTGATTTCAATAATTTTTTGCAACTCTGTAGGCCGCATAGATTTTTTGTGGTTGTGAATTTCAGATAATAAATAGCCTGAGTGAAAATCAATTTCTTTCCACCAAAAACTATTTGGGTCGTCCACAAGAACCCAAACTTCGCAGTTAGTTTGAGTAACTTTTGTTAATTCCATTAGGCTCTTTCGTTACGAATAGATTGGTCAAGTATCCCATTCACAAATGATGAAGATTCTTGTGTGCCATAAGTTTTTGCAATTTCAATAGCTTCATTTATAGCAATTTTTGGTTCAAGTAATTCATCAAGATAAAACATTTCACATATAGCAATACGTAAAATATTGCGGTCAACTGAAGCCATTCGGTCAATTTTCCAGTGTCGACTGGCCTCTTGTATTTTTAAATCAATTTTATCTTTGTTGGCTTGAACAGCTTTAACAACTTTATAAGTGTAGTTAAGAACTTGCTCTTCAAAAGTCTTATCAAAAACAGAAGCAATATCAGATAAGCTCATTTGCGGTGCGAATTCAGTTTGAAATAAAATTTGTAAAGCAAGTTCTCGCGATTGTCTTCTCATAATGCCATAGCTCCGTGTTGATCAGCTGCAATTAATTGTTAGTTGGCTTAGATGGGTCTAAATTAAACTTTGGTGTTAAAGTTAATTGAGGTCCCGCTGTATCTATCATATCGATCAGTTCGTCGCCTTCAAGTTTTTCAACAAAATCCTGGACGTCTTTAAATGCTTTATAAACGCTAGCAAATCTTACATAAGCGACATCATCGAGTTGTTTGAGTTCGGCCATTATTCTACGGCCAATTAATTTTGCCGATATTTCACTCTCACCTCTGGTGATCACCCAAGATGAAATTCTTTCAACGACTGCTTCGAGTTGAGAAGCGCTGACTGGTCTTTTTTGGCAAGCGGCTTGTAAGCCTTTTAGTAATTTTTCTTTACTGTAGGGCTCTCGGCGACCGTCCTTTTTGATAACAAACGGATAGCTTAAAACAACCGTTTCAAGTGTTGAATATCGTGATTTACACGATAAACATTCACGACGACGGCGAATGCCTCCATCCTTTTGGACTCGAGTATCTAAAACTTTGTCTTCTGAATGTGCGCAGAAAGGGCATTTCATAGATGAATGTAAACTAGGTTAGGCCAAGACCTGGGTCAATCAACTCGATAATCTAGACTAAACTTTTGCATTGCATTATCGCTTTAGCAATAGTCAAAAGATGATCAAGTTCTTATTCTGAACATATGATAAAGCTTAACATAACTTTATGTCTATTATTAGTACTCATAACAACTGCATTGCATGCGCAATCAGCACCAAAAGTTGGGCGAAATGCGGCAGCTAAATATTTTCAAAAAAATGGGTCTGCCAGTGCAAATTACGATGTTGAGCCAATTCAGCCTCGCTATCCCAGTTCAATTGATTCACTTGGTCCGCAAGAACATTATTTGGCCTTAGGAGTAGGCTCATTTACAAGTTCAGACGTTTATAAGTGGGGTAATGCTGGTAAGCAAATCGATATAGCAAAGATTGGTTTTGATATGACTTACAGGCTTACTCCGGAGTCTCGATTATTCGACGAGGTTGTTCGCGTAAGTTACAACACTTATGAGCCGCTTGGGGATAAAGCATCAAAGATGAGTTTCATGTATGGTATAACTTTTCCAGATGCGGGTTCGCAATTTCCACTCTATTTTGGATTACTTGCAGGTCCGGGTATATTTTTCAAACAACTTGATGGCGAATCATCACTTGCTCTCGATTATCAAATGATTTTAGGATTACGTCTTTTTAATTTATATGAGTCTGCTGGCTTTTTTATCGAAGGTGGGTTAAGAAATCACCTACATATAACAAGTGATGGTCAACTGAATGGAACATTTGTTTCTGCAGGTGCTGTTTTTACTTTTTAAATAAAAAACTTAAATATATTCGACTCTGCTAGGTCTGTGGTCATCGCCGCAGGGTTAACGAAAGATTCATGAAGCTACATTTTCACATTATTAAAAAAATTGCTGAAGCATTAACTGAAATTTTTGAAAACGGTAAGTATGCTGATAAAGTTATTGAGAAGACTTTCAAATCTAATAAAAAATTAGGTTCGCGAGATCGTAAATTTATGGCTGAAACAATTTATGAAGTTGTTCGTCATTTTAGGTTTTATTCAGAAGTCGCAGAGTCTCATGAGCCATATAATTTGATCGCTGTTCATTTGTTTAAGAATCAAATAGATATAAACTTTTTAGCTGATGAATATCCTTTAGATATAGATTTAATTCGCACAAATCTTAAGAAGAAATATCCGACTCCTATACAAGAGTCATTTCCTGACTGGTTAAATGAACTCGGTGAACAGCAATTTGATCAAGAGTGGCCTGCTATTATGCGTGCGCTAAATAAACCTGCCGATGTGTACTTAAGAGCAAACACTCTCAAAACAGATGTTGCAACACTAATACGTGAATTAGAAAAAGAAGAAATCATTGCTGAAAAAGTATTTAACTTACCAGATGCTGTTCGTTTGGCTGAACGAAAAAATGTTTTTGTAACCAATGCATTTAAAAATGGAATGTTCGAAGTTCAAGATGCTGCTTCGCAATTTATTGCGCCAATGTTAGAGGTTGCACCAGGCTTAAGAGTTGTTGATGCTTGCGCTGGAGCAGGTGGTAAATCGTTGCATGTGGCAGCACTTATGAAAAATAAAGGTAAAATCATTGCAATGGACATTCATGAGTGGAAGCTTGGTGAACTTAAAAAACGTGCGGCTCGTAATCGCGTTGATATTATTGAAACTAAAATCATCGATTCAACTAAAGTTGTTAAAAGACTAGAGTCATCATTTGATCGCGTGTTACTTGATGTTCCATGCTCAGGTTTAGGTGTTATACGTCGCAATCCAGATACAAAATGGAAGTTATCATCTGGTGAAATTGATCGGTTAGTTGAATTACAACGAGAAATTTTAACAGACTATTCTAAAATGTGTAAATCAAAAGGTCTTATGGTTTATGCGACTTGCAGTATTTTGTATAAAGAAAATGAAGAGCAGGTGAAATGGTTTTTACAATCTGAAGAAGGTCAAAATTGGACTTTCAAAAAAGAGTTAAGATTGTGGCCACATAAAGATCAATTTGATGGATTTTATGCGGCCGTTTTAGAAAAAAAATAAACAATTAGTTTTTTGTACTGACTTGTATTTTAAACTGCACTTTAAACTCTGGGTTTACTTCTGAAACAACCAAATCTGAATATAGCAGCTCTTGTGATACTAAGGGTTGTGATTGAGCTGAGTTGAATTTTCGGATTTCTGAAAATGGTTGACCATTATTAATGGTTTTAATTTTTGAATCAATTAAGATATTGTTCACAATTTTTATTTTTAAGTTTGAATCTTTTTTTGAAATCAGCTGATCAATTTCACAGTTAAGATGATTTGTTATTGAAAACACGATAAGTTGATTTTCAATTTTGGCATTGAGTTGGTTTAAATTGCACAGCAAGGAGTTTTTCATCGATATATTTGAAAACTCGATTAGAATTCCATCTAAAATATATTCGAGAGCTTTACGATCAACATCAGCAATGCTAGAAAATTGTTTTCCAAAATATGAACGTCTAAAATCAAAAAGTTGAATGGGGCCACCATTTATTGGATGAATTTCGTAAACATTTGTGATTTCACTCATCAGTTCAAAACTATCAACCTCAATCACATAATGATTAAAATCTAAAGTGATTTCATCGTTATATTTAAAATCATTCGATAGGGCAATGTGGTTAGCTTCAGATTTATTACTGATGAATTCATTTAATTTAAGTTCATCGACAGTGTAGTTTTGAGTCTTAACTGTTTGTTGATGCTGATCTTTGTTGGTCTTTTTGGGCCTAAATTCAACACATCCTGTGCTAAATATATTGAATACAGAAAGTATAAGTAAAATTTTTTTTTGCATGAGTCCTCCATTAGTTTTTTGGATTCATGCAAAAATAATGACAGCTTTTAAATCAATAATGCCAAGGAAATTTTTTGAAATTGCGTGGTCGTTTTTGTACAAATGAATCACGACCTTCTTGTGCTTCTTCGGTGCCATATGCTAAGCGTGTTGCTTCGCCTGCAAACATTTGTTGTCCGACTAAACCATCATCAATTAAATTAAATCCGTATTTAAGCATGCGCATAGCTGTTGGCGATTTGGTATTCATCTCGGCAGCCCATTCAAGAGCCACTTTTTCTAAATCTTGATGAGGAATAACTTCATTAACCATACCCATTTGATAAGCCGTTTCAGCGTTATAATTACGGCCTAAGAAAAAAATCTCGCGAGCTTTCTTTTGCCCAACTTGTCTAGCTAAATAAGCTGATCCGTATCCTGAATCAAAACTAGCAACATCCGGATCAGTTTGTTTAAAAATAGCATGCTCTTTAGATGCTAAAGTCATATCACAAACAACGTGTAAAGAGTGTCCGCCACCAACGGCCCATCCAGGCACAACGGCAACGACTACTTTAGGCATAAAGCGAATTTGTCTTTGCACTTCTAAAATATGTAATCTTCCAAGTTTAGCTTGATCAACTTTGTTCATTTCACCAGTGCCATTGCTATCAGCACCTTCGTATTTATAACCATCTTTGCCGCGTATGCGCTGATCGCCGCCAGAGCAAAAAGCCCATCCGCCATCTTTTGGCGATGGCCCATTGCCAGTTATCAAAACAACGCCGACATCTGCAGATATGCGCGCATGTTCAAGAGCTATAGATAGCTCATCAACTGTTTTGGGTCTGAAGGCATTGCGAACTTCGGGTCTGTTAAAAGCAATGCGGACAGTTCCCTGTTTTTTTGCTTTGTGGTAAGTGATGTCAGTAAAATCAAAACCTTTAACTTCATCCCATACGGACGGATCAAATATATCAGATACTTTTTTTGTGCTCATAGTTATCCTTTATGAATTGCATTGAACATGTTGAAACTGATTGTACCATTGACCGCGAATGCTGTCTAATGGATGATAGAGCTTCAGCAGGAGTGCATAATGGTACATGATTTAAATCCATTTATTTTTAAAATTACAGAAAACTTTGGTCCGCGTTGGTACGGTTTTTCTTATTTGTTAGGTTTTTTGTGTGCCTACCTTATGATTAAATGGTTAGTTCGTCGTCAAAGTTCTGAGTTTAATTCTGAGCTTGTTTCTGATTTTATTACGTATGCAGCATTTGGAACCTTGATAGGTGGTCGACTGGGATATTGTTTGTTTTATGATCAGTCACTTTTTTGGAGTTTTAGATCGTCTGTTCCATTTTGGGGGGTACTTGCTGTTAACGAAGGCGGTATGGCTTCTCATGGTGGAATCATCGGTATAGTCGTTGGTTGTTTTTTATTTGCACGTAAATATAGACTTAATCCAATTTATTTACTTGATCTTGTGGCGATTGCTGGACCAATCGGTGTTATTTTTGGACGTATTGCAAACTTTATCAACGGTGAACTTGTTGGTCGTATTGCTCCTGAAAATTTTCCCTACGGCGTTAGGTTCCCTTCAGATATTTTAAATTGGCCAACCTATGAACCAGATCGTTTAACGACTCTTTCAACAGTTGTTGAAAAAGTCGGTGTTCAGTCTTCAAAGTGGCTAGAATTAATGGGGTCGTTTAAATCTAATGTTCAATCACGTGATGAAATTTATTCGGCATTATACGCAATTATTCATAAAATTCAAAATGGTGATACGGCTTTAAGAGACACATTAGGGCCCTTGCTTGATTATCGATACCCATCGCAACTTTTTGCTGGTTTAACTGAAGGTGTTTTTACATTTTTGATTTTATTTTTCTTAGCACGTAAATCTCGTAAGCCTGGATTTATCGCAGGTAGTTTTATTATTTGCTACGCCATCATGAGAATTATCAACGAGATGTTTCGTGAACCCGATATTCAAATCGGATTTCAAGCGCTTGGTTTGACACGTGGTCAATGGCTGAGCTTAGGAATGTTTACATTCGGTGTTGTCATGTTGTTTTACTGGACACGCACGCAAACGCAGACAGTTCATGGTTGGATGCGTGGTGAAGATGTTAAGCTGAGATCGCGTAAGTAGAGGTTGTGTTTTTTGCTAAGTTTAGATGTTACTGTTCAAAAACTTCTTTATCTTCAACTTTTGGCATAAATAAATAGTAATCTATTTTATCAACAGGAACCAGTGACATGCCAGGTGTGCTATTTAGATTTTTCTTTGAAACTGCACCAGATTTACTGATTGGGGTAAACTCTTGAGATTGCTGTTCACAGATTTTCCATTTCATCTCATAGTCATATGCATCTCGAGGATCTTTTAAAACATTTTTACTGGTATAAACTAAATTAATAGCTGTAGATGAAAACTGACTATTTTCAAACATCGTCTTTAGTGAATTAATTGGATTAATGGGTAATTGAGGGGTTTCGACGTGTGCCTTGCCAACTACCAAAATGCCAGCTTCACAGTCTTTTGAATCATATAGAGCTTTTATATTTTTGTAGATGGCTTCGTTTGATTGTTTAACGTATTTATCGACTCCATCACTTACTTTGATATTAGGATCACGTTCATCAACAAAAAATATTTTAGTTTGTGATCTTTTTGCACTTTCAATGAGTTTATTGTGTTGTCGATAATTTAGTTCAAGAGAACTATCGCCTTCTATCATTTTTTTTGCGTTAGGGTCATTCTTGTTAAATTCTAAAAACACACAATCAATTTTTGGGTTATCCATTTTAAGTTTCTTAAATAGTCTGTCGTAGTGACGTTGATATGGATTTAAATGCTCTTCTGCGAGAATAATCAGATCAGATTGAGCTACTGATTCGCTGAGTTGTTCATCGTCAAACTTCAGATCATTTAAGTTGGAAAATATTTTTAAATGTTGATTGCAAAGATCTGTTGTCATTTCTGCAAGTTTGGAAAACGGCGAAAAACCTGCCGGTATTTGCTGATTGCAGAGCTCTGCCGAGCTTAACGATTGAAATAGAAAAGTAAAAATTAGAACAAAACGCATGTACAAGTTATCGGCCTATCTTAATATTATCACACTAGACTGTAGACTAGGTTTTTTTGAATCAAATTTAACTGACTCTTGCCGAATCTACAAACCCACTTTTTTAAGAAATGTGGACAAATTGCAAATCAGTGTCTGGCTTATTTTTCGTTGAGTTGAATCAAGATTGACAATGAAATACTGTGAAACTTTTGGGTTATACTTTTTAAATTCTTCAAGCTTTTTAACTTCGTCAGCGGTAATTCGTCCTGATTTGACCTCGATAGCGTAGATTTTTTGATTGAGTTCAAGAATGAGATCGACTTCGTAGCCGGCACGTGTTCTGAAATAACTTAATTTAATCTGTTGATCGTGTGCTTTTGCTGACGCAAGTATTTGATTCACTACAAGATGTTCAAATAAATATCCTTTACGATCATTCGAAGCAGAAAAGTTTTGTAGCAATCCGTTTAAAACACCAGTGTCGAAGAAATAATATTTAGGTCTTTTGACAATGTCAGCATCAGTTTCAGCATAGACTTGTATTTGATTGGCAATTAAAGTGTCTTCAAGAATTTCATAAAATCTTGAACATTGTTTGCGATCTATCTTGGCTTGCTTAGCGATTTTAGTGAAATCAACGGCTAATCCCGAGTTTTCAGCTGCGACCATAATAAATCGACTAAAGCCTTCAAGATTACGAGTGATGGCTTCAGCCATGATTTCTTCACGTAAGTAAATAGCTGAATAAGATTGAAGTAATTTTTGATTGAATTTGTCATTTTTACTTAAGTAAGGTT
The DNA here is from genome assembly GCA_046293015.1 of Pseudobdellovibrio sp. GTDB lineage: Bacteria > Bdellovibrionota > Bdellovibrionia > Bdellovibrionales > Bdellovibrionaceae > Pseudobdellovibrio. Next base: position 40,092 of record JBKBPU010000004.1, on the reverse strand, counting down.
CTGGCAGTGTTCCATATTGAAGAGCTTTGTTAGCATCAAAATCATAGTTAAGTTCGGCTGCGCAAAGGCCCGATATTTCATACGAAAATAATCGTCCAGGTAATAGATTGGCCTGGCCTCGTTTAAGTTTACGTGCTGAAGAGCCAGATATATAAAATTTAAGATTCTTTTTTGATTTATCTGCATCTAAAAGAACTTGAATGGTGTTCAGTAATGTTGGGTGTCTCTGAATTTCATCTATCAAAATTGTTTTGGCTTTAGTTGCAGATAAACGCTCATAAATCTCAGAGGGGTTGCTTTTAAAGTCTAAATAGGTCTGGTCATCATTTAAATTAATGATTAGGTCAGGTTTTAAATTTTCAAGCAATGTCGATTTACCAGTTTGTCTGGGGCCTAAAAGTAAAACACTTTTGGGGCTATCAACCAAGAGCTTGGCAAGCAATCTGGACACCATATGTCCATTTTGCATGTAAATATGGACATTGCAAGTCCAAATTGTAAAACGTATAAATATGGGACTGTGAGGATGGATTTTGGATTGGTGATCAACTTAGTTGAACCTTTTTGCTCGCTGGGGTGCAATGAAAGGATTGGGTTTTCTGGACTAGATCTTGTCTGCGTGGTTGAATTTATATATGCAAAAAATTCTGATGAAAACTTTAGGATTAATCTTTATACTCTTAACCTTGCTTGCATATGAAAATGCGATTGCATCGTCAAGTGATAATTGTTTTTTCAAAGCAAAGGTAACGGACGTCAATAGATCATCTAAAAACAAAATACAAGTTGGCTTTAAAGTTCAGAGAAGAACACTGGGCACATGGTTACTACGATATAGCTTTTGTAAAGAACTCATCGATTCCAATGCTATTACTAGCGATTTCGATCCTCAAGAGTTTGATATAAATTTGAATGTAGGCACAGAGTTCGTTGTAAAAGGCACAAAGATTTGTTCTGAAAATGGTAACGACTTTATCTGTTCGTTACACTGGTTGCCAGCCGAATAAAAATTATCCAATCATAAATTCAGTCGACTTTAACAGATTGATTTCTAATGAAAACTTAAGCTTCATTTTTATTAAAGTGCTTTTGCCAACACCACGAGGACTAAATAGCAAAAAAATTTTTTGAGGAAGCTCTAAAACACGCTGAATGAGCTGATCATTTTCTGTACCTATAGTGGAGAATATGCAGCATATTCTCCACTATGATAACAATTTTTGCAATTTAAATCAAAACTAGACAATGAATTTTCGTTCTAAAGAGGTTTGTGTGAGTCAGATTTACCCATAGGAGCCGCCTCCGACCCAGCAGCCGATATGAATCACTAAAAAAGTTGATTTGTTTTCCAGAGATAACAGTGCGTAGTTATGTTTTTTTCGGATTGGATTTTAGAGTTTATTTAATATTAAAATCCCAGTTTTTGACTTGAATATGATCGATCCCAATTTTAGTATCAAAGTTTTTTTCTGTTAGCATAACTAGATATAGAAAATCTTTATTTTTAAATTCTTTATGGGTTCGAGTTAATTGTTCGGTCAAGTTGTTAGAGTATGTTGAGCTAAATTTAACTTCACAAAAATGTCTTTTTTGATTTTTTAATATAACAAAATCTACTCCGACTTTCGATTTTGTTTGTAAATAGAAAATATCCTCAACATCATTTTCAATTGAATATCTTTTGATAAAGTCAGAGTAAACTAAGGTTTCAAACAGTGCACCCGAATGTGGACCTTCTAGTATTGCGTCAACAGATCTATAACCCATCAGATAACAAGCTAAGCCGGGATCTAAAAAATATAATTTTTTTGCTTTTTTGACTCTTGAAGTTGCATTGTTAATATAGGGAGAAACTAATTTAATGACATAGGCTCTTTCTAAGATTGAAATCCATTTTTGCGCAGTCGGTGGTGATATAGAACAATCAGCCGCTAAATCCGCATAATTTAGCACTTGTCCGGTACGTAGTGCTGCAAGTTTTAAAAATTTATTAAAAGCTTGTAAGTCTCCAACCTCTGACAAACGATATAAATCTCTTTCAAGAAATGTTTGCACGTAACTTGAATACCAAAGGTAAGAACTAATATTTGGTTCACTCCAAATTTCTGGATAAAAACCTTTTAGCATTAATTCACCAATTTTATTTTTACTACTTACATTTTGTAGTTTTAACTCAGAAGAACTGAGCCCATAAATGGTGAGTATTCCAACTCTGCCAGCAAGCGACTGAGTCACTTGTGACATCATCTGAAAATTTTGAGACCCTGTTAAAATATATTGTCCTTTGAGTTTTCTGTTATTATCGATGAGTTCTTGCAAGTAATTAACAAGTTGAGGCGCGTATTGAAACTCATCAATAATAAGAGGGGCAGGATTATTTTTAAAAAAGGTTTTTGGGTCATTAATGGCAAGTTCACGAGTATCAGGATTCTCTAAAAGAACATAGTTGTGTGTTTTTTTTAAGTGATTTTTGAGAAAAGTTGTTTTACCCACCTGTCTTGCGCCCATGATCAAAACGGCCGGAAATTGAGCTAAGTATGAATTAAATAATTCTGAAAAATCTCGTGATATCATATATTTATGTATATATTAGCCAAATATAAAGTCAAACTTTATTTTTGGCTAACAGTAAAAAAGTGTGATTTTAGATTAAAGACGAGTCGATATGGTGGCAGCCAGTCCGTAAAACAAATCATCTAGTCGACTAAAAGGATAAGCTCCCAAGCTTATACCCCGCTTATAGCATCCTGAGCACTAGCCACCGGAACTTCTTCCCCAGTCACAAAATTTTTAATTTTATATTCGATTGATCCGTTTTCTTGTTCAAATAATAAAACTGCTTTTTGCGTTTTTAGTTTATTGGCTTTTTCTAGTTTTTTCTTAAAATTACCAGTCATGAAAACTTCGCAGTAATGATTTTTTTGACGAAGCATGCTTGCGATTTTTAAACCTTCGGTTAAGGCTTTATCACCAAGGCTTATAATAGCTACTGGGTTTTTCTTAAGCGGTGCAACTTCGGGTAAATTCATACACAATTCAGCTAAACGATCAACACCGCTGGCCCAGCCCACTCCGGGTGTTTTTTGTCCACCAAGTGTTTCAGCTAATCCATCGTATCTGCCACCGGCTAATACAGTGCCCTGGGCTCCGAGTTCTGTTGTGACAAATTCAAAAACAGTGTGACAGTAATAATCAAGACCGCGTACAAGTTTTGGGTTCACTTCGAATGGAATATTTAAAGCTTTTAAACCTGCAAGAACATCGGCAAAAAACTTTTGTGCCGATTCAGTCATGTAGTTTTCAATTTTCGGGGCATTCGCAATTATTTTGCGATCACCTTCGTCTTTTGAATCTAAAATACGTAAAGGATTTTTTTCGAGACGGATTTTTGAATCTTCTGAAAGTTGATCTCTATGCGGAGTTAAATATTGAACTAAAGCTTCGCGGTAAAGTTTGCGGCTTTCAGCATCGCCAAGAGTGTTAATTTCTAATGTCACTTTATTGGCTAAACCAATATTTTTTAAAATACTCCAAGCTAGGTCTAAACATTCAACGTCAGCTTGAGGGTTTTCTAAACCGAGGACTTCAACTCCGATTTGATAGAATTGACGAAAGCGTCCTTTCTGCGGGCGCTCGTAACGAAACATCGGGCCAAAATAATAAAGCTTGTTCGGGTTATGTTGAGCAAGTCCTTCACTGACATAGGCGCGAACAACACCGGCTGTACCTTCAGGGCGTAAAGTGATTGAATCTCCACCGCGGTCATTAAAAGTATATGTTTCTTTGCTGACAGCGTCAGAGGTTTCACCCAGTGATCTATGAAAAACCTCTGAAAATTCAAAAATTGGTGTTTCAATTTCTTTATAGCCATAATTTTGAGCTGTTTTGTAAGCTTTTTCTTCGATTGAACGAAAAATACTTTTAAGTGATGGTAATAAATCTCTTGTGCCGCGCACGCTTTGGTATTTACTCATAATAAGGAACATCATATCTTATTTGTCATTATGATGAAATGGATTTTAACAGGAATTTTTGCGTTTTCAATTGCGGTCGGTGGCGCTCTATATTTTGCGGGTTCAAAAAGCTCGTCAGATGCTCAGGAAATCGACTGGCGTCTTTTAAATGAAATGGATTACATCAATCAAAAGTCTTCAGAGGGGTTAGATAAAGTTAATAAAACTAAGGCTAAAATTCCTGGTTTTATGGTTCCGCTTGAAGATAACCAGCAACTTGTGACAGAGTTTTTACTTGTGCCAAGTCCACAGGCTTGCATTCATGTGCCGCCACCACCACCTAATCAAATGGTTTATGTGAAAATGAGAAAAGGTGTACCTGCTGCGCAAGGACCAATTTGGGTTTATGGCGATTTTGAAATTACAGTGAAGCATTCGCAATACGGGGAAGCTTCTTTTGAGCTTTTAGGTGATTATATTGAGCCTTATAAGTAGAGGTGGTAGAATGAACGTTATTGCAATACGAGATCTTAAGTTTAGTTACGAGACCAACGACAAAACACAACTCGTGTTAAATATACCACAGTTAGATTTTGCTCAGGGTGAATCAGTTTTTTTATTTGGTTCAAGTGGGTCTGGAAAGACGACTTTACTTGAGATATTGGCAGGCGTCTTAAAAGAAAACTCTGGTACAATACAATACTTAAAAAATGATTTTCATTTACTGAATCAAATTCAAAGAGATCAATTCAGATCAGAAAATATTGGATATATTTTTCAACAATTTAATTTAATTCCTTATTTAACTGTTAAGGAAAATATTCAATTACCTTTTTTGTTTAACAAAAAAAAGATTGATGAGACTTTTTATTTAACACTTCTAGAAGAACTTGGTCTTAAAAAAATTGAAAATCAATTAGCGCAAAATTTATCGGTAGGTCAACAGCAACGTGTTGCGGCCGCTAGAGCTATGATTATTAAGCCACAAGTGATTTTAGCTGATGAGCCCACATCGGCTTTAGATTATGACCATCGTGAGAAATTTTTAAATCTTATTTTTGATTTGGTTCGTCAGATTCAAGCGACACTTATTTTTGTAAGCCATGATCGATCAATTATGCACTTATTTAATCGTCAAATTGAATTGTCTCATTTTAACAAAGTTTCGATGGTGCAGGAGTTGTATTTATGAATATGATTCAATTAGCCTGGAAATCGCTCAAACACAGAATGTTTGCAACTTTAGCCACAATTTTTTCGATTGTATTAAGTCTAGTGTTGTTATTGTCAATTGAACGTATCCGTCGTTCAGTTCAAGAGAATTTCACTCAAACTGTTTCAGGTGTTGACTTAATTGTGGGAGCACGAACGGGTTCTTTGCAGTTAGTGTTGTATTCTGTATTCAACATAGGTCAGGCAACAAATAATATTAGCTATGATAATTATAATAAAATAAAAAATCGCCCTGAGGTTGAATGGACAATCCCCTATAGTTTAGGAGATGGGCATAAGGGTTATCGTGTTGTTGCGACGAATAATGATTTCTTTAAATATTATCAATTTAGAAGTCAGCAAAAAATTGAACTTGCTGATGGAAACATTTTTAATAGTTACTTTGATGTTGTTTTAGGTGCGGAAGTTGCTCAAGTTCTCAATTATAATGTAGGCGATAAAATTGTGCTTGTTCACGGTAGCACGACAGGTGATTCATTTCAGTCACATGATGATAAGCCATTTGTGGTGTCCGGTATTATGAAACCGACTGGAACGGCGATTGATCGATCTCTTTACATATCTTTAGAAGGCATGGAAGCAATTCATATTGATTGGCAATCAGGTGCTGCTCCCGCCGTAGGGAAAGAAATTAAAGTTGATCAAATTAAACCAGATATGCTTGTCCCGAAAGCTATCACCTCATTTTTTCTGAAAGCTCAAAGAAAAACTCAAATTCTAAAATTGCAGCGAGATATTACAGAGGATGATACAGAAGCCTTGTTAGCCGTTATCCCAGGTGTTGTTTTAAGTGAGTTGTGGCAAAGTCTCTCGCAGATTGAATTTGTGTTAAAGTTAATCTCTGCATTGGTTTTAACAGTAGGTTTGATTGGAATGATGATTTCTTTAATATCGAGTATGAATGAGCGGCGTAGAGAAATAGCCATACTAAGATCAGTAGGTGCAACTCAAACTACAGTTTCGAAAATTATACTATTTGAAATAGTCGTATTGTTACTAACAAGCTTATTATTAAGTGTGCTTGTTAAAGTGGTTAGCGAAATTGCTCTTGGACCATGGCTACAAAAAAAATGGGGACTCTTTTTAAGCTCGCCCCTGTTTTCTGCGACAGATCTAATGATTTTGATTGGGACTGTTCTATTTGGTTTGATTTTTTCGATTGGTCCTATTTTGGTTTTTAGAAGTAGATCGCTTAAAGATGGTTTATCAGTGAAACTTTAGCCGGCTCTATTTGAAGTGGAAGAATTGGTATGGATCAAAAAAAAAATTATATTACGCCTGACGGATTTGCGAAGTTAAAAGCTGAATACAGTGAACTTCTCAATGTTGAACGCCCCAAAGTAGTTGAAGTCGTTGCGTGGGCTGCGAGTAATGGCGACCGATCTGAAAATGCTGATTATCAATACGGAAAGAGAAGATTGCGTGAAATTGATCGACGGCTTCATTTTCTGCAAAAGCGAATAGAGTCATCAGAAGTCGTAGATCCTAAACTATTGAATTCATCTAAAGTTGTCTTTGGAGCCACAGTGTCAATAGAATACGAATCTGGCGAAATTATGACATATCAAATTGTGGGTGAAGATGAATTTGATATTAAGCTCAATAGAATATCTTGGAAATCACCAGTTGCGCGAGCCCTGCTTGGCAAACAAATCGATGATGAAGTTCGAATTGTTAAGCCTTCTGGGGATGAAACTGTTGTTATAACTGATATTAAATTCAAATGAATATCGTCAGATTGAGACATAAAATTCTTATTTAATTTCAAACTATAAATTGCTCATTTTGAGAATTAAATTAATGAGCCAATCTTTGTAACAATAACTCATATGAAAACGTCGAACTTATTGGCACTGTCTATTAAAATGTAGTCAATATTTTTTTATATTTGATTTGATGTTCAATTTATAATTCTCATAGAGAGAACTTAGTTATTCTAGATATTTACATACGTCACTAAAGCTGGTCTTTGATTTGTATATTAGTCAGGTATGAAAACACAAAATCAATTAGAGCGTTTTAAATTTAGAAATATAAAAAATAAAATTGTTTTAGTTGTTTGTTCATATTTAGCCTTTAATTTACTTGGTTGTCAGACTGAACGGTGGGTCGAAAATCATAATATTTATCAAGCCGTTAGAGTGTCGCATGCTAAAAATGTACTTCAAACTCGCTATAATGAGCTGAATTTGTCCAATTTTGAATTTGATTATAACTTTGAAGATTATTTAAAAGCGTATCTTGAAAAAGTGAGTCCGCAAATAGAGCCACTTCGTTTAGTTCCAGATTTAATGAAATTAAGTCATTCAAAAAATTTTGATCCTGTTTTTTTAATAGCCATTATGAAAACAGAAAGTCGATTTAATACTCAGGCCGTAGGTGCTCATGGTGAAATTGGATTGATGCAAATTAAACCTTCAACGGCTGAGTGGGTTTGTAAGAAGTTTGGTTTAGTGTGGAAGGGTCGAGAAGCGCTCAAGGATCCAGCCTATAATCTGCAAATTGGTGCTTATTACTTTACTTATTTGCGCAAGTCGTTAAAGCAGCAAAGCAAAAAATATATTAACGCTTATAACACAGGTATTAACAATTTGCAGCGAATGCCTGCCGATTCTCAAAAAAAGCACCCCTATTATCATCAAGTTATGCGAAACTATGCAGAAATCTATAACGAGCTTGCTAAGATCAAAGAAAATCAAGATAAAATCTAGAATTTTGTTGAGTCCAACGCTATTCGGGGTAGCATTTCCTTAAATTAGTCAAAGGTTTAAGTAGAAACCTTACACAGCGCTGATTTGAGGGGATTAGACGTGGTTTTGAAGTCATTTTTAAAGTTATCGATGTTTGTGTTTTTTGTTGTACTGAATACGGCTGAGCCAGTATCAGCGTCAGTTCATAATGATCAAAGCATGCCTTACATGGATGGCGACTTTGCATGTATTTCTCAAACTCAAGCACAGAAGTATGTTAAAGATTTTAGAATTGATACGCAATCATTTGGTGGATTTGAACTTTGCAATTCGGCGGTCGATTTTAAAAAGCTGATGAATGATTTTGTCATCATTGAAAACGGACGATTTCAAAAAGTTCTTGGTCAAAATAATTTATTTATTAGAGACTTTCTTCAAGGACAAGATTATTATACTTGGGCAAAATCGCAAACTCGTGGTGTTGAACGAGGTCAGGATATACCAACTGCTACGGCATATAATTCTGGCGGTTATTTCACTATGCAAGATGGGTGGGCGAGATCGTCAACTTTAGGTCGTGTCGGTACGTTTATTCATGAGGCACGACATACAGCGGGATATCGGCATTACCCATGTCAGCAAGGCTCTTATCAAGGATCTTCTATGGCAGGTTGTGATTCTAGTTATAGCCAGGGAGGATCCCATGCTGTTGAGATGGAGTACTATGCAAAAGTGAGTACTCAAGGTGTAAATTTTCATCCAGTGTATCAAAAGATGGCCCGATTAATGGCAATTGCACGTGCAAATTTTTTATTTAATACTCCTGTATTGCAAAAAAGGGAAACTCTATTTGCGCTTTCAAATGATAGACGACAAGGATATTTACTTGAAAACAACAAATGGATTCAGCGTGAAATTCCTGTTCAAGACAATAGTCAGCTTAAAAGATCGAGTTTTGGAGCAGTCATGTTTGATTCTGTGAAAGCTTATGCTATTGAAATGTATCAAAATTCTGGGTTTTCTGATCTTGTACTGGATACATACTCCTATTTTAAAATACTTTTAGATAAAAATGAAAAAATTAAGCATTTTGAAGAATTTGATTTAGGTACGCAGCGATTCATTGTCAAAATTGATGAAAGTAATCAAATTTCGAGTTTTGAATTTTCTCGTGGAGAATGGGGTCGATCATATCCCTTGCCATTTTCAGTAAGCCAAATTGTAACTCAGGTGCCACAATTAAAAGATACGGGTTTTTATATTATTAAACCTGACGGTAAAGTGGCCATCTTTCAGCCTCGGGAGGCTCGTGTAGCGGAATTGCAAAACGTCACCTGGGATTCATCTGTTGTTAAATTTTATAATGTCGATGGACAACGGATCTACTTAAAGACTGATGGAAAATTATATGTTGAAAATTCTAACCAGCTTTTGCTGTGGGATAAAGCTATGGATTTTATTTTTTCAGATATAGTTGCGGTACCATTGTATAATGGTTTTGATGTTAATGTGACTGATTTGCAGTAATTATTTTTAAATTGAGAGAGAAAGCAAGTTATGTTCAGAGGAAGAATATATTTTTTTATAGCGTTAATCGGAATATTCACTTTTTTATTAATAGATTACAGTATTCACAAAAAAGTTTTAGTTGTTAAGGGTGTGTACAATAATACAAATAGTATAGCCATGAGCGGTGAGAGCAATTTGAACTCAGAAAATGATGAACAGGCTCGTGCTGTACGGGTAGAGGCTTTATCGATAGAAAGTTTTAAGAAAGAATTTTCACGTGAAGTCTTAGAGGTCGGTCGTTTGCAAAGTGAGCCTGATCGGGTCGAAGAGCGCCTGCAGGCGTTAGCGAAGCAGTTAAATATTGAACAAATGGATTATCTATTTAATGTCATGATGAATTCTGAAATTAATGGCGATGATCGATCATTGGCTGTTGAGCTTATGTCTTTAAATACGAGCGTCGAAGCTCATTTGCGATTAAAAAACTTTATAGCGCATGAAAACTTTTCTTTTAAAGATCGAATTGACTTTGAAATAGCTCTACGCGCGCAAGCTATCGAAGGATTACTTAATTGCAGCGATAAAAATGTTGTCGTAAGCAGTTTAAATGAGTTAAAAGGTAATACAAAGTATTCTTTATTAAGTGACCGCGAAGAAAGAGCACTTGCCTATATAAATGGGACAGCTCCATCTTTGCAAGATCAAGATAATGCAGCTTTAAAAAAACTAATTACAAAGTAGTTGTGTTGAATTTAGTACTTTAAAAAGGAGAAGATAGTATGAAAAAAATTATTCTATTGGGAGCAATGTTTGGGTTTTTTGGTTGCAATGAGCTTAAAGGTGTTATTGATGTTCAAAAAAACTTTATCTTAAAAACTTCTAAGGGCGATACAACAGTTAATCCTGGTTCATATAAATCATCGCTTAATTTGAAAAAAAATAAAGCCATCGTCTCTGTTAATGGTCAAGGTGGAGATATTAAGTTCGAAATTAAGTTTAACTCAAAACCTAATATTCCGGCAAATGGTGAGTTTTTAATTAGCCGTGCTGAATCGAATCAGCTGTTTGATATAAAAGGCGTAAATCAAACAACAGTTAAGCGTTCAGCCACAAAAACGACGACAGAGCCGTGTTCAATACCGTACAATGATGTTGTATGTACACCTCAGGGATGCTTTCCAACAACTGGAACTCGTTGGGGGCAAAAAAGAACTGATTATTATGATCAAACAACTACGCGAGTTATTCAGTTCAGTTTAGTTGATGATGCAGATGCGCAAGGTTTTGCGCACTTTAATGGGCAACAATCTGATACGCAAAGAGTGGTTATCAGAGAAGGTACATGTTTCTAAAAAAAATGAAGATGCACAAGCATGATGATTATGGGCATGGCGCTGGGCCATGCCATCATCGCAATGCAAATGGTCATCAACATAAGCATACCCATCATCATTTCGAAATACGAAGTGAGTCAGATGTCTCAAAATCATTTATTTTAGGTGGTATTTTAAATTTGATTTTTGTTGTTATTGAAATTGTTATAGGTGTTATAACAGGATCAGTTTCATTAATAGCAGATGCCGTACATAATTTTTCTGACGTCATAGCATTATTTCTATCTTGGTTGGGTTTTCGTTTAAATCAAACTAAATCATCTCCTGGGTTCACATTTGGACTTAAAAAAGCCTCTTTATTGATCGCATTGTTTAATGCTGTGACTTTACTACTTAGTCTTGGATTCATAGTCTATGAAGCGATTGAAAGATTAATCAAGCCTCAGTCAATCCCTGCAATACAAGTAGCTATTGTTGCTGCAATAGGTGTAGTTATTAACTTTTCATCGGCGTTACTGTTTAAAAAAGATAAGCATGATGTTAATATTAAAAGTGCTTATTTGCATTTAATTATTGATGCTATTATTTCCGTAGCCGTGGTTGTATCGGCAGTTCTCATGAAGTTGACTGGTTGGATGTTTCTAGATCCGTTAATGGCAATTCTGATAGTTTTTGTTATTGCTAAAAGCTCGTGGCAACTTTTTAAAGAATCTTTTATTTTGACTATGGGTGGAGTTCCTCCAGAAATTAATGTTGAATCATTGAAACAGATCTTATTAAAACATCCGGATGTAAAGTCTGTTCATGATCTACATGTTTGGTCTTTAAGTTCATCTGAAACAGCTATGAGTGTTCATTTATTAACTGAGCATAATAATTTTCCAGGAAATAAAATTTATGATGAAATTCGCGAATTAATAAGTAAAGACTTTCGAATTCATCACATAACCATTCAAATAGAGCTTAACGATACTGGACATTTGTATCAATGTGATCTGGTTGGGAAATGTTAGGGATCATTTTTTTGTCAAAAGACAGCGTAAATAGTTCAATATAGATTAAACCATTTATATTCTGTATTCTGACATTCGGTAACATCATTAAGGATTACATATGAAGATAGCTGTTATTGGATCAGGAATATCGGGATTAGCATCAGCTTTAATTTTGAATGAAAAGCACGAAGTTCATCTCTTTGAATCAGACGAAAGACTGGGTGGGCATGCTCATACTAATCAAATTACGATTGAAGATCGAGAGTTCGGTGTTGATACAGGTTTTTTAGTTTACAATGATTTAACTTACCCCCATCTTAAATCACTATTTAAATATCTTGATGTTGAAACAGTTGCTTCTGATATGTCTCTATCGCTCAATATTGTTGATCAAAAAATCGAGTGGGCAGGAGACAGTCTTAATACTGTCTTTGCTCAAAGAAAAAATCTTTTCAACCCTAAATTTTATAAAATGCTTTTTGATATTTTAAAGTTTCATAAAGAGGCGGAAGCCTTGCGTTTAGAGTCAATTCGCCAGAAGTGGACAATTGGTGAACTGATTTCTCATAAATCATATTCACGCGAATTGCTTGAGTGGTATATTTTACCTATGGTCGCGGCTATTTGGTCGACCCCTGAAAAAGGAATGATGGATTTTCCGGCCGAGACATTTTTGACCTTCTTTTTGAATCACAAATTACTACAAGTGAATGATCGTCCGGTTTGGCGGACAGTCAAAAATGGCTCAATAAATTATGTTAATAAAATAGCTGCGAAATTAAAGCATATTCACTTGTCAGAACCGATTACTGAAGTTCTGTATGACGATAAATCATTACAAGTTCAATTACAAAGTATTAAAGGTAAATATATGTTTGATAAAGTTATATTTGCTACGCATGCGCCGATAACTCGAAAAATATATAAAAATCCGTCTACAGAGCAATTTAATATGTTAAAAGTTTTTGAAACAATACCGAATCAAGCCGTGTTGCATAATTATGAAAAATTAATGCCAAAAAATCGTTCTTGTTGGGCTTCGTGGAATGTTATATCAAATTTAAATTCAAAGTATGATGATAAAGTATCATTAACCTATTATTTAAATCGATTGCAGCCGTTGCCTACCCAGAAACACGTATTGCTTACTTTGAACCCAGCAAAATCCGTCGATCATGCTATTCTGACTAACGAGTATCACCATCCTAAATTTGATCAAGCCGCGATCGATTCCCAGAAACTTATTGATGGTGTTCAAGGGGTGAACAACGTGTATTTTGCCGGAGCGTGGACAAGATATGGTTTTCATGAAGATGGGATTTTAAGTGCGGTTAAGGTCGGCGAAAAATTAGGAGTTCATCCACCATGGACAATAATTTAGATTCAACCGGGTGTCTTTTGGAGGCACAAGTTTTTCACTCTCGTCATGTGGAAGCTGGAAATGCTTTTAAGTACCCGGTATTGAATGTTTTTCTTGATTTGGCTAAGATCGATACTTTTAATAAAAAATTAAAAGATGATTTCTTTAATATTCTGAGTATTAAAGAAAAGGCCTATCTCAATCGCAATCAAAATTTAAAAAACGAAATTGATTCTTTCATTAATAGAAACTTTGGTCTTAAATTTGATAGAATAGTTTTGCAAACGATGCCATCAATGTTCGGATACGTTTTTAATCCAGTAAACTTTTGGTATTGTTTTAATGGAGATATTTTATCAGCTGTTTTATGTGAAGTTTCAAATACTTTTGGAGAAAAACATTATTATTGGCTTTATCAAGAAGGAAAAAATTTAAATCATAATTGGATTGTTGCTAAAAAAGTTTTTCATGTGTCTCCATTTTTTCCAATTCAGGGATACTATAAATTTCGTTTTAATTTAGATAACAGTATTGTTCATGTTGATATTCAACACTTGGATGATAATGATCAAATAAAATTAATTACATGGATACGCGGGAATAAAATTTCAATTCAACAGCTCAGTATTTCTAAGTTGATCTTTAAATATGGTTGGTTTACGCCAATGGTTGTATTTAAGATTCATTACCAAGCCCTAAAGTTATTTTTAAAAAAAGTTACATTTTTCAAAAAACCACAACCACCATTAAAGGATATATCATATGAGTCGACCTACACTCGCTAGTCAATTTTTTATTAAAATTCTTAAAAATGCGCAACACGGTTCTGTTCAGGTCATATTTCCTGATGGTCAATCACAAAACTTTGGTCATGGTCCCCATGTGGCTAATGTGAAAGTCAACCAGTGGGCCGCATTTGAAAGTTTAGTCAATAAAGGTGATTTGGGTTTGGCTGAAGAAATTATTGATGGCCAAATTGAAGTGGATAATATAGCGGCTTTGGTTGAATGGGCCTGTTTGAATGACCAGTCACTAAGTCGAGCACTACATGGAACAATACTCGGGACAATTCTCTATCAATTGAAGCGACTATTAACTCGAAATACCAAGACGGGTGCGAAAAAAAATATTCAGGCTCATTATGATCTAGGAAATGATTTTTATCAGCTATGGTTAGATCAAACTATGTCCTATTCATCAGCTTTATTCAAGCAAGAGAATGAAACTTTAGAACAAGCACAATTAAATAAATATGATCGCATGATTGATATGTTAAATATTAAATCTGGTGATCATATTTTAGAAATTGGTTGTGGATGGGGTGGTTTTTTTAGTCGTGCGGTTGAGCGAACCGGTTGTAAAGTGACCGCTGTAATGAACTCACCTAAACAAGCTCAGTATAATCGAGAAATGATTCATAAGAAAAAAATGAATTCTCATATTAACTTACAAGAAATTGATTATCGCGATATTCAAGGCCAGTACGATAAAGTTGTTTCAATTGAAATGATTGAGGCCGTTGGTGAACAATATTGGGATGATTATTTTAAAAAAGTGTCTGCATCAATAAAAGGAAAAGGTTCTGCTATTATTCAAGGTATTACTATTCGTGATGACTTATTTTATAGTTACAGAAAAAAAACAGACTTTATACAAAACTATATTTTTCCTGGTGGCATGTTGTTGGCAAATAGTGTTTTTGATCGTAAAGGGCAAGAAAATAATTTAAAATTGTCTGATCAGTTTGAATTTGGTTTATCGTATGCTGAAACACTTAAAATTTGGCGACAAAAATTTAATGATGTTTCTGGACACGTGCAACAGATGGGATTTGATGATCGCTTTATGCGTCTTTGGAATTTGTATTTATCATATTGTGAGGGTGCATTCAGAGCTGGACGAATTAATGTTGGACAATACCTTTTAGAAAGAGTTTAAAATGATAACTCAATTATTTATTTCACTTATGGAAGCTGGTTATCTGCCTGATTCGATGATTCGATTGGGAATACGACATCTATTAAAAATAAGACTAGAAGAACTTTATAGTCACGACCTCAAAAGCTACGTATCAGATCATGTGAAAAAACTAAAACATTCACCACTTGCTGTTTTAACGGACAAAGCTAATGAACAACATTATGAAGTCCCAACAGAATATTATGATCTTTGCTTAGGTGTTCATAAAAAATATTCTTCATGTTTTTGGGATGATTCGACGACAAGTTTAAATCAAGCAGAACAAAAAGCACTTGATGTCTCAATTGAACGTGCAGATATACAAGATGGCATGCGTGTTCTTGAACTTGGATGCGGGTGGGGGTCTTTATCTTTGGAATTAGCTCGGCGATTTCCTAAAAGTGATATTGTGGTCGTATCAAACTCTCGAACTCAAAAGCAATATATTGAAAGTAAAGCTCGCGATAGAGGCTTAAACAACCTACAAGTGCTGACTTTAAACCTAGGTGATGAAGATCAGTATCAATCAATACCAGGTCCTTTTGATCGTATAATGAGTATTGAAATGATGGAGCATTTACGTAATTATGAAATCTTCTTTAAAAAAATACGTACTTTATTAAAACCAGATGGACAATTTTTTGTTCATATTTTCACACACAAAAGTCATCCCTATTTCTTTGAAACCGATGGTGATGACAATTGGATGGGCCGTTACTTTTTCTCTGGTGGGCAGATGCCCAGTCGAAATCTTTTTGATGAGTTCAGTACTGATTTAACTGTTGTGCAAAAGTGGGATTGGAACGGCATTCACTATCAAAAAACACTAGAAAGTTGGTTACAATTGATGGATCAAAATGCAGATCAGGTCATGCAGTTATTTGTAAAATGCTATGGCGCTAATGATGCAAAAAAATGGTTTAATAGATGGCGAGTTTTTTATATGGCTTGTTCTGAACTGTTTGGCTATCAACAAGGGCAAACATGGGCCGTGACGCATTATTTGCTAAAACCACACCAATAAAAAGGAAAATTATGAAAAAATCATTAATCTCAGCATTTGTATTGATTTTAATAAGTATGTTGATCGTCACGACATGGGCTAGTCTGCACGAAAATGTCATTGCTGGCGGAGCTAAAATAATTCAAGAACCTTGGGGTATAGCGACACTCTTTGATACTTACTTTGGATTTCTGACATTTTATTTTTGGGTTGTGTACAAAGAAAACGGTTGGATATCGCGACTCGTTTGGTTTGTGCTTGTCATGCTTTTAGGTAACATCGCAATGTCTATTTATGTCTTGATGGAGATTTATAAAATTAGAAACGATTTTAGTATAGAAAGGCTTTTAACAAAAAATGTTCAATAAGTTAAAAACAGTTATCGTTGAACAGCTTAAGCAGGGTGTGACGGTCCAGAAACTTACGCAAAGTGTTGTCATTGGTATTTTAGTGGGTTGTTTTCCGTTACTGGGTTTTACAACACTGCTGGCAGCGCTATTCGGTTTTTACTTAAAACTTAATCAAGTCGTCATTCAGACAACCAACTATTTGATGTATCCTGTACAAATTATTTTAATTCCTTTTTATATCAAATTTGGATCATTATTTGTACAGACAGATAAACCTATTTCAATTCGTCCAGATTTACTTATAGAAGAATTTTTAGTAGCGCCTATAGCTTTTTTGGAAAATTTTATTTGGATTGGTCTTGTAGCTATTTTATTGTGGTCTGTGATGAGTTTAATTTTATACTTTATCCTAATTAAGTCACTTTTGCCTCTTGTATCTAAGGTCTCGTTAAACAAATAGGAGTCGTCATGGATCAACAAATAATTTATGCTTTTTTATTCACTGTTTTTATTATTTTTTTAACTTGGATTTGGTCAATTAAAATTAATAATTACAGCATTATTGATGCTGTTTGGTCTTATGCATTTGCGCTTCATGCAGCTGTATTTTTATCATTTGCAAAGCCTGCAGGTTTAAGGCACGTAGTATTGTTTAGTATGTTAGTTTTGTGGAGTTTAAGACTTGGTTTTTTTCTGACTCGACGTTTGAGTCAACATCATCCAATTGAAGATACCCGCTACCAGAAACTCAGACATGATTACGGCCGCAATGTAAAAATAAGATTTTTAATATTTTTTATATATCAAGCCATTAGTGTATCGATATTAACATTACCATTTGCATTTGCCTTTAAAAACTCGCGTACAGATTTAAATTATTTTGAAATTGCGGGGGCTTTATTATGGCTTACTTCTCTTGCGGGAGAATCAATAGCCGATGCTCAAATGAATCGTTTTAAAAGTGATCCCTTAAATAAAGGAAAGGTTTGTAATATTGGACTTTGGAATTATTCTCGACATCCAAATTATTTTTTTGAGAGCCTGATTTGGTTTGGTTATTTCATTTTTTGGATGGGTACTGATTTGTACTGGGGTATTTATGCGCCACTTGTTATTTTATATTTACTCTTGAAAGTAACGGGCGTGCCACCTTCGGAAGAACAATCGTTAAAATCAAGAGGGGATTTATATCGCCAATATCAGGCTCGTACGTCTGTGTTTGTGCCATGGTTTCCTAAAAAATAATAAAAGGATGAATGTATGATAAAATTTACTTTCTTAAGTTTAACTTTATTTTTCCAAAGTTTATTTGCACAAACGAATTATGAAAGTACGGGGCGTTTTTTTAAAATAGGCGAAAAATCAGACAAGCCACTTTTTATTCAGACAACTCAAGTTACGTTTAAACCAGGTGAAAAAAATACGGCATCTGATATTAAAGATGCCAACGGTCAAGTTGTCATGACAGAAACAGCACAAGTGGTGAATGGACAAATTGTTAAGCAAGTTATGACTCAGTTACAAATTAATGAGCGCTATGAATTACAACAAGAGCCTGATAAAGAGACATATACGTTTAAAACATATGATATCAAAGACAAAGAGCAGCCAAAATTAGTTTCTGAAAATAAAATCAAAACAAAATTAGCATTTTATACAGGCCCATCTATGGTTGATTTTTTATATTTAAATCGTGAAAAATTAAAATCAGGACAAAAAGAAATCATGGCATTTGGTGTATTTGAATTGCAAAAATTAATTGATTTTTCTGTACAAAAGACTAAGTCGTCATTTTTTACGGATCAAAATACATTGATTTCTTTGAAAATGAAAATTGATAATATGTTATTTGCTTTTTTTGTTGATCCGCTGATTTTTGATATTCATCCTGATACGGGTCGTCTTGTAAACTATCGGGGACGAACCCCTGTCCGAATTCAAAATAAAAATGGTGATTACAAGCCTTTTGATGCGGATATTTATTACGAATATAAATAAATGGAGTGAAAGACTATTTGATTGCTAGGACATGTTCTTTGATTACAGTGATATCAGTTTTTATATCAGATATTTTAAATCGATTGCCCCAATCCAAATAAGCTTTTTTGTTCGGAATTCTTAATTGGATAAGCATTTGTTTAAGCAATTGATCATTGTCAATGTAAGCGGATTCACGCAAGGGTAAATAATTAATTTTGAATGTTTGTACAGGGATTTGGCATGAAGCTGCAATTTCAAATGCACCCTTTTTCCATGAAATATTTTCGTCTAAAGTTGTCGTGCCTGACGGAAAAATAACAAGATGAGATTGTGATTTAAGTAACTGATTTAAGATTTGCTCACGTAATGATTTGCGCCCTTTCATAGAGGATCTATCAACAAATAGTGTGCCTGCGCGGCGCGCTCCCCAGCCAATAATAGGCCAGTTTTTAACTTCAATTTTAGATAAAAATACCGCTTGGGGATGCGCTGCTAATAGAACAAGTATATCTAAAAAACTAATATGATTGCCAACAAGAATGAGTGGTCTATTCCAATCGAGATCTTGATTGATGTTTTGAGCATGCACAGTATAGCCCATTTTCGCTAATGTGCTTTGTGCCCATTTTTTTTTAAGTTTATCTGTTTGTTGGGGGTAAAGCAGAGAGCGTAATATGTAGATCAGAGTATTTATAAAGATCCAAAATAGCTTTGCGAGGAGCACGAAATACACCAAAATCCTCCCTTTAAGTCAATTTAGCTTTAGTTTTAAGCTAAATTCAACCAAAGTTAAAATATTGCAAAGCTTCAAAATAGAAAATTGACAATAAATTTAGTGAAAACATCAATAGGCTTTGCTAGTTTTTTTCGGACAGTTAGTTTTACTAAAAGAAGTAAAAACATAATCTCGAGGGGGGATTTGTATGCGTCTTGTAGGGTTGTTCATCGTTGTATTTTCTGCGTGTTTACAAAGTGCTTTTGCTTATATATCTGACAAACGCACTTACTACGGATCAGAGTTTTTATCTCAATTTCAAGCTGGTCATCTTAAGAACCAAGACCTTCTTTTAGCCCTCAACCAAATTCTTCAAAGTGCTCACATCAAACAGGATGGGCAGCCTGATGTTATTGTTAAAGATTGTAATCAAGCTAATACGGAAGGTAAAAAGAGAGCTTGCATAAAGCACGAAGCACTGGGATATGATTCTGCAAGACGATTAATGTTTGGCACTATTGATTTGCAGAAATTTGCTGATGGGACATACGTCGTCAGAGATGTTTACTGTGAAAGATTTTTTAGCGATAAAGATTTTGGTAATGATAAGCAAATTGGACCAGGATTATTACCCTCAAGTGGTAACATTGTTAATACAGAACACACGTGGCCGCAAAGCCGCTTTACTGGTCGATATAATAAAGAAATGCAAAAATCTGATTTACATCATTTGTTTCCAACAGATTCAGAAATGAATTCACGTCGCAGTTCATTTCGGTTTGGTCATGTTAAAAAAGATTTAGAAAATTTAAAGTGTAATCAAAATCGTTTAGGGCCGCAAGAAGGTGATGGTTCGGTTGTTTTTGAACCTCCAGTAAATCATCGTGGAAATGTTGCGCGTGCCATTTTTTATTTTGCAACTCGCTATGAAATGAAAATTTCTCCGTTAGAGCAAGCTGCTTTAAAAGAGTGGAATAAAGCTGATCCTGTTGATGACATTGAGAGACGTCGTAATGATATGATTGAGGATATGCAAGGTAATCGTAATCCTTATATCGATTACCCTGAATTAATCGACGCTATTGACGTAGTGACTTTTACGACTTCAAAATAATTTATTACTTAGCCTGTGTGCGTAGCATTTTTCGAACTTCCGCAACATGGGCTTCTTCTTCGACAATCATGCCACGTGCATACTCTTCAAGATAAATCATTTTACCTTCAACGAGTTTAAGAAGGGCTTTCAAATTTTCAAGTTGAGCCATTTCGTGTTCAAGACTTTCAGTTAAAATATCGTTGACGCTGTGTTTGTGAGTTTCTATCAGTTCACCAATTTTAAGACTTGGATGCCCCCCAAGAGTTGTTACGTGTTCTCCGGCCTCACTAGCATGTTGTAAAGACTCTGTAGCTTGATCTCTGAGCCATTTAACAATAGGTATTCTATGATGACCGAAAACCATGAGTGAATAGTGTGTATAGCGTACAACGCCTGCGAGTTCGGCCTCTAGAATTTTATTTAACTGATCGATTATTTTTTTCTGACTCATAAATTTCTCCTGTTAATACGGTAAATTGAATTAGTTTATTGTCAAAACGGTTTTGTCGAATACAGACTTTGATTTGATGTGTTCTTAGATCGAAGTGGCCACATTATGAAAACTAATTGATATTTTCGATCTTTTTATTGCGATCTGATATAAAAGCGAATACATCTGGCTCAGATTGGGGGACTTTCATGTATCGTAGAGGTTTTTTAAAAACAACAGGTCTTGCAGGTATAGGTGTTTGTGCCTATTCTCAGTCGGCGGTAGCC
This sequence comes from Pseudobdellovibrio sp., assembly GCA_046293015.1. Classification (GTDB taxonomy): domain Bacteria; phylum Bdellovibrionota; class Bdellovibrionia; order Bdellovibrionales; family Bdellovibrionaceae; genus Pseudobdellovibrio. The sequence continues at coordinate 19,198 of JBKBPU010000004.1, read as the reverse complement.
CAGTCAAAAGTATTAGCAAATGTTGCGAAAAAAAATACTCACATAGAAAATCCAATTAGAACGATACAAAATTCTGAAGTTCAAAGTTTAGACTTTAATGGTGATGACATCCATCGTACTCATGAAATACTTTGGAATATAGATGGATATTTGCAAAACAAAGGTGGAATTCCAAAGCCGACTTTATTTAGTCAGTACGTCATCGCTGGCGGAGGAATGTCTGGTCTTTTGTCTGCCTATTTGCTGAAGTCAGAATCAGTTTATTTACTAGAACAAGCTGATCGGTTTGGTGGTAACTCAAAGGGCGAAAAAATAGCTAATGCGGAGTACTCTATTGGTGCAGCCTATGTAACCGTGCCAGTAGAAAACTCGGAGCTCGATTTGTTTTACAAAAATATCGGCGTTTCGAAGTTATTTCGACATGAATCAGACGTAGACACACGAGTAAAGTTTAAAAATGAACTTGTTATAGATTTTTGGAAAGGTGTCACTGATCCTAACCGAGCAACTGACTTCATCAAAGTCGCCGAGGAGCTCAGAAGAGTTAATAACGAGGCTTATCCTGATATTCCTTGGACGACAGATTCAGATATAACCTATGAAGAACTTTGTCGTTTGGATTCTCTGAGTTTTCAAGATTGGTTGTTCAATAAATTTGGCGATGTTCATCCTCATATTTTAGAATATTTTCAAAAGTATTGTTGGTCTTCTTTTGGTGGATCAATTGATGAATTATCGGCAGCTCAAGTTTTAAATTTTGTGGCTTCAGAGGTTGATGGTGTACTAGCTTTACCCGGTGGAAATTCAAAAATAGCGGAACGAATTTATACTCAATTGCTAGACAAATTTAAATCTGAACAAATTCAATCGGGCGCGATTGTTATAAAAATTGAAATTCAACCAAATGGTAAAGTGTGGGTTGTTTATGAAAATAAAAATTTTGAGTTGATGACAATAGAGTGTGAAAAAGTTATTTGTGCTTTTCCAAAATTAATAGCTGAAAGAGTTGTAAAGCAATTACCTGAACACCAGCTACAAGCCATACAAAAAATAGCTTATCGAGGATATTGTGTTTCAAATGTAATCTTTGATCGCCCTATTCTATCGCCCGGTTTTGATGTATTTCAGTTGAGCGATAAAACTACTGACAGACCAACTGCGATGAAACCACCTCAAAATTATTTAACGGATATTTGCTTTGGATCTTGGGCCCAATATGACCAAGTTAAAAATTCTGTTTGGACGATGTATCGTCCGTTGCCTTTTGATGGTGCTAGACAGTTTTTATTTAGCCCTATGGCTCATGATAAGCATTTGAAAAAAACTCAATCAGAGTTGTCTCAATTTATGAGCGATTTAAATCTCGAAGCTCGCGGTGTTTTAGGATGCCGCTTAACACGCTGGGGACATTCAGTACCACTTGCTCAAACCGGAGCTATAGCATCAGGTCTTACAGATAAGATTCGTTCTTCAATTGACAATAAAATTTACTTCGTAAATCAAGATAACTGGCTTAATCCGGCTTTTGAATGTGTGTTTGCGGAAGCGCAAAGAGTGACACAAGAGCTTGCTGAAAGTTAATTGACAAATATGAATTCTAAATTTAATCTTAAATCAATTCGGTTGGGGAGTAGCTAACTTCTCGCAAGTTGAAAAATCGACATACTGGGGAAACCCCGGTTTTTCAGCAAAGTGTTTATGAGTTCATATTAATGAATATCGAATAAATAAATTCTCTGTCAGCAAGACTAACCAAAGACATTTTAATTTTTAAGTTTCTATGTTTGAAAAACATAGATCTTATAAACTATAATGGCTTTGGTTTTTTTGTTAGACAGTCTAAACACAGATAAAAGTTTTAAACTGTAAATAAAAAAAGCCAAATAGTCTTTAAGTTTTAAAAGAAAAATCTTAAAAATTCTAATGTCGATAAACATTTTAAATACGCTAAAAACGTAAAGGGGATCGGCATGGTGGAATTGTTATTACAACTCAAAATTATATTTCAATCATTTTTAATGGTGGTGGCCAGTGAGTTTGGCGATAAAACACAATTGCTAGCTTTGGTTCTAGCATCACGCTTTAAAAAACCTATGACGATTATGGCAGGAATACTTGTCGCAACTTTATTAAATCATGGTTTAGCTTCGTATTTTGGGACATGGATTTCGTCAGTGGTTAATCCTGAATACTTGAGATGGGGTTTGTCTTTTGTTTTCATTGCTTTTGGCTTATGGATTTTAATACCGGATAAAGATGAAGAACTAAAAGAAACAAGCCGCTACGGAGCATTTTGGACGACAGCTGTTGTTTTTTTCTTAGCCGAAATGGGAGATAAAACACAACTTGCCACTGTGGCTCTAGGTGCAAAGTTTCAAGCGGCGATTGCTGTAACTATTGGAACAACATTAGGCATGCTTGTCGCAGATGGATTAGCTGTCTTTTTTGGTAAAAAGCTGACAGAAAAAGTTTCGATGAAAATGATTCGTTATATTGCATGTGGATTGTTTATAATTTTTGGTTTTGGTGTGTTATTTTATTAAACAGGACTTTGCAAGTTTCATTATTAAGTACAGAATTAAAATATGAAAAAAGAAAATGTTTTAATTTTAGGGGCTTCAGCTAAACCTGATCGTTATTCAAATATGGCTATGAATCGTTTGCACGAGCATGGCCATCAAACAGTGCTTGTTAGCCCAAGTGTTTCCGTCATTAATAATCAAAAAGTTTACCCGAATTTAGAGGCAGCCAGTTTAGATTTGAAAACTCCAATAGACACCATAACTGTTTATGTGAATCCAGATATTTCAACATCACTCGTTCAGGAAATGATCAAACTAAAACCTAAGAGAGTTATCTTTAATCCTGGTACAGAAAATTCAAGTATCGAAAACGATTTAAAAAAAACAGGCATAGATGTTATCCATGCCTGTACATTAGTGATGTTATCAACTCAGCAGTTTTAGTTTAATTGCTGTTTTGAATCGACTGAAGAAGTTTTTTTTTGAAATTTGGCAAAAGTGTTTTCTTGAATATTTATAAACTCAGTTGGTAATGATTTATCTAAAGTTAAGAAAAAATCTTTATGAGATGAGACTTCTTTTAACCATTGAGTTTGATCTAAATTCATAACGGCTTTAAATTGTTCTTCGTTGAAGTTTAATCCAGCCCAGTCTAAATCTTTATATTCAGGAGCTAAGCCTAATTGATTTTCAATAGCCTGTGCTGTTTTATTTAAACGACCAAACATCCATTTTAAAACACGCATATTGTCGCCATAACCTGGCCACATAAACTTACCTTGTTCATTTTTTCTAAACCAGTTGACGATAAAGATTTCAGGTAATTGTGCTACGCGATTTGGTACGCGTAACCAGTGTTTAAAGTAGTTTCCAATATTGTATCCACAGAATGGCAACATAGCCATTGGATCTCTGCGCACAACACCAACTTGACCAGTGGCTGCAGCTGTTGTTTCTGAGCCGATTGTTGCTGCAAAGTAAACACCTTCATTCCAGTTTTTAGCTTGAGTAACAAGCGGTATAGTATCAGCACGACGTCCACCAAAGATAAATGCATTAATTGGTACGCCAGCTGGATTTTCAATATTTTCATCAACTGAAGGGCACTGAGCTGCTGGTACAGTAAAGCGTGCGTTTGGATGTGCTGCTAGACGACCACATCCCGGTGTCCATGATTGGCCTTGCCAGTCAGTTAAATGTGCAGGAGCTTCATCAGTCATGCCTTCCCACCAAACATCGCCATCATCTGTTAATGCAACGTTTGTGAATATTGTGTTTTTAGCAATCGTTAACATCGCATTAGGATTTGTTTTAAAACTCGTACCAGGGGCTACGCCAAAAAAACCTGCTTCTGGATTTATTGCACGTAATTGTCCGTTTTGATCAGGCTTAATCCAAGCGATATCGTCGCCAACAGTTGTGATTTTCCAATTTTTTAAATTTTCAGGTGGAATAAGCATGGCAAAATTTGTTTTACCACACGCACTTGGAAATGCAGCTGCTACATATTTTTTTTCATTTTCAGGAGATTCAACACCAAGAATTAACATATGTTCTGCTAACCAGCCTTCTTGACGGCCTTGGTTTGATGCTATTCTTAATGCAAAACATTTTTTGCCAAGTAAAGCATTACCACCGTAACCGCTACCGAATGACCAAATCGAGTTTTCTTCAGGGTAGTGAACAATGTACTTGTTATCAGCATTACAAGGCCAAACAACATCTGCTTGTCCCTCTGCTAGAGGGTGTCCTACAGAGTGTACACAACGAACAAAGTCGTTGCTATCGCCAAGCATGTCGACAACTTTTTGTCCCATACGAGTCATCACTTTCATGTTAACAACAACGTAAGGCGAATCAGTAATTTCAAAACCGATTTTAGAAATTGGTGATCCTAAAGGTCCCATGCAAAAAGGAATCACATACATTGTACGACCATTCATGCATCCTTTAAATAACTTGCCAAGAGTTTCACGCATTTCTTGTGGGGCTTTCCAATTGTTTGTTGGGCCAGCGTCTTCTTGGTTTTCTGAACAGATAAAAGTGCGATCTTCAACGCGAGCAACATCTGAAGGGCTTGATAATGCTAAATAAGAATTAGGTCTTTTTTCAGGGTTTAATTTTTTAAGAGTTCCTTGTGCGACCATCAAATCAATTAATTGTTGATTTTCAGATTCAGAACCATCACAGAAATGAATATTTTTTGGTTGAGTTAATTGTGCAATTTCGTTAATCCAATTCAATAAAGCTTGATTCTTCACCTGAGCGTTTGTCAGCATGCTAAACTCCTTAAAAATAAGAGCTTTTCTTTTAAGCTTTTAGACTTTGTTTATCAAGAAATCGTTAGCAAAAATGAGGTAATAGAAGACTTTTTATAGTGTAAAAAAGCAGCAATTGAGTGTTTTTTTGGCAAATGTTAAATCCCTTCAGTATAATTTAAACTTTGTGCTTATGTGCGATTTAAAATCAAGTTGATAAAATTGTGTCAATATCTTGTACATAAGTGTATTTCGTACACCAAAATTCTAATTTATTTTAATCGTGAGTTGAATGTTGTAAGTTGACCTACCTCAAAAGGAGTTTTCATGACTAAACTATTTGTTTTTATTGTTTTTGCGGCTCAATCAGTTTTTGCAAATTCTTTAACTTGCATAGGTCAACTCACAGATATTGAGAATCATTTTTATGCTACTAAGCAAATAAAATTAGTTAGTCAAGAAGAGCCATATTTAGAGCAAGGGCAAGTTGATCTTGCGGGATACAAATTAAGTGTATTTCATAACACAAAAGATAAGCGGGTAGTTCTGAGTATTGTGGATCAAGTTAATAGAGTCTTATACTCTGGAGATCTATCCGAACCACAATCTGGTCAAAAGCTAAATGTTTCAATGTATTATCCAATTAATATTCATATCAATTGCGATTTAAAATAGACCACAACTCACTTGATTGAGGGGGGGCTTATTTCCACCACTGAGTTTGAGGTAGTTTTTCACCAATGTACACAGGCTCGCCAATGTAAGGTGTTGTAACTAGTAAATCAAGCTCGCTGGCTTTTTTGAGAACTCTATCAATAGGATCAGTCCATTCATGGGTGGATAAAGCAAACTTACCCCAGTGAACAGGCATTATCACTTTGGCACCTATTTCAAGCCCGGCTTGAGCGGTTTCTTCAGGGAACATATGAACATCAGGCCAATTGGGATTATACTGCCCGCATTCCAGTAACGCTAAATCAAAGGATTTAAATTTTTGACCGATTTGCTCGAAATGAATACCATAACCTGAATCACCACCGATATAAATACGAAATTGCTCGAGCTCTAAGACAAAAGATCCCCAAAGTGTGCGATTACGATCAAATGTACGACCCGAAAAATGCTGTGCAGGTGTAGATGTTATAGTTAAATCTTGAGGTTGTTTGTCCTCTTGCCACCAATCAAGTTCAGTAATCATTTCAGGATTAAATCCCCAGGATTTAAAGTGCTCACCAACACCGAGATGAGTTATGATCTTTTTAGTTTTGTTTTTTAAGGCCAACACAGTTTTAAAGTCTAAATGATCGTAATGATCATGCGTAATGATCAAATAATCAATATCAGGAATATCGTCGTACGAGTAGATATCTGTGCCGGCAAAAGCTTGGATTGCAAATGGAAACGGAGCCGCATATCCACTCATCACGGGATCGACTAAAAACGTGGTTTTTTTATATTTAATAAAATATGACGAGTGCCCCATCCAGATAACGCATGGTGATTGGTTTGCTTGAATCGCTTTTAAATTGGTTTTTAAAGAAGGTAGAGATTTATGTGGTCTTACTTTATCGGGCTTTTTTTTCACAAAAAAATCAAATGCTATTTTCCAGTGATTTTTTTGTTTGTGACCATCTAAATAAATTTTTCTGGGTGACGCAGGCTGATTTTGAAAAGTTAAATCCTTAAAATTATCAGACAGAATTTGGTGGGGGGAAGGGTTTTGGCCAAACGTTTTTAGAATTTTCATGAATTTAACCTCGGTTATAAAAACTAAAATGTGGTTCTATTTTTTCAATTGACAAGTTCGGTTGTAAAATAAAAATAAAGAAGCGTCTTGGTTAAGTGTTTAATTTGTTTACACACATGTATGAATTACTTAAAAGTTCACTTTTTTCAGTTAGAATCCTTGTTTGTGATATAACGATAAAGTGAATTTTTTAAAGATAATCTTGCACATTTATGGCTACATTTTTTTAGTAGGATCTATAGGTTATTCGTTTGAATACAACGAATTGCAAAAGCCTGTATTTCAGTTTGTTGATAACGGGCAGTATGCAGATCAACTTATTCAAACAACTGAGCTAATTTCTTTTTTAGCTCAAACTTACGAAAAAGCAGTGCGATCCGATCGTGTTCTCACTGGTTTTCAGAATGAATTGCAATGGGACTTTAATTGGTCACAAAATTATTTAGGTGCAGGATCATCTTTAAATCATAACAAGTTCACAATTATGCTTTATGGTGGATATGTTAGAGCTGAGGGATCAAGTTTTGAGCTCGTAGCTATTACTCTTTGTCACGAGTTGGGTCATTATCTTGGAGGCGAACCTAAGCAAATATTTAATGGCGTTAAGGATTGGTCTTCAAGTGAGGGACAAGCCGATTTTTTTGCAGTTCGAGAGTGTTTACCTAAAGTGTATCAATTTTTTAAAAATAAAAAAAGCTATTTAAAAGTTTCTTTAAACCAAGAACAGAGTAAAAGTGTTTGTGCAGTTTCTAGTTTAGACATTCGTCAACAGTGTTTATGGTCGATTAGTGCGGGTTTAGAATTTGCCAAATTTGCACATCATTATTTTGATCGTGATCAACAAAAACCGAGTTTATTCCTAAAAGCACAAGAGGTGCCCAATTCAACATTAGTATCAGTGTATCCAACAACACAATGTCGATTAGACACTTATGTTCATGGTTCAAGATGCGCAGCAGGCGAGTCTATTTTTTGTAATAGGCCTCGCTGTTGGTATAAACCTTAGTTTTTAATAAGGACTTGATCTAAGTAATTCAAAAATTTAATTCTATACATTTTATCTTCGGTCCAAAAAGTTTCTGTATGTTTAGCGTAAGGTTGTTCCCAAATTGTTTTTGGATCTGGTAATTTGTTATATAATTCTTGTCCCCAATGCGGTGGAACTAGGGTGTCACGAAGTCCAACGATGACAAGTTTTGGAATACCATTTAAATGTTCATAGTTTTGTGGGGCATAATCGTCTGATAATAAAATGTAGGCAAAAGGTTGTAGGATCCATGTAAGCCAGTGCTCAGATAGCTTCTCGCGCGCTATTTTTTGGTAAGAGTAAAAAGTGCCGTCTAAAATAAGCGCAGCAATTTTAATTTGATCCTGGCAGTTCTCAAGAGCTTTTAACGCGGTGATTCCGCCCATGCTTTGTCCATAGATAATAATAGGTTTGTTTTCATTGAATTGATAAGCCCATGTTAAAGCTTCGCTAGATGCAGAGACGACGGTGTCTGTGTTAGCTTCGCCCTCAGATAGTCCGTAGCCTGGGTAGTCAAAAATAAAAAGATCGTAGCCATCGTCTAGAATCCAACTGAGTTGTAAGTAGTGCGAAGAAATATTCTCCCCATTTCCATGTAAAAATACGATCAGACCTTTAGATTTTTCTGATTTAGTCTTTTTGTCGACGATTGGGTTAGTTGTTTTAAAATACCAGCTGAATATTTTTTTTTGATTATTGAGAGTGATCCAAAACTCTTGAGGTTTTAAGCCAAAACGATGCGGTGGATAGTAGTAATCAGGTGTTGGGTAGTAGAGTAAACTTGAGCAACTTGTAAGCCAAAGGAGACTTAATATTAAAATAGAGTTGTGCACAAATGACTTCAATTGATTTCTCCAATGGATTTGTTATCGTATAAAATCTTAAGAAGTATTTTTGGTTCTTACAATTGTTTGTTCTTTTTGCTACGCAATGTGCTTATTCTGCTGAGAATATATCTGAAGAGAAACTTATCCAATTTGCACAAAGTGCCAAGTGGTTGTCATTACTGCATGATAAAAATTTTTATGCTGATCGAAATGAGCAACATGATTATGAAAGTGAGGTTGCTGGTGGAGATTTCTTTTTGTCGAAAAGAGGCAAGATAGATTCTCTAGCTGAATTAAAGGCGACATTAGAAGCAATTCATTCTGAAAAAAAAATAGGATTAGGTCAGCAAAGACCACTATGCGCATTCAGAGCTAGATATCACTTACTACAAAAAGAACTAGGTGTTGAAATTCCACATATAGTTTGTGATAAATGGGAACAGTTTATAAAAGGTTTTAATGATCCGCAGAAATTAAGTTTAATTTTTTCAAGTGCATATCCTAATAGTCCGGCGTCAATGTTTGGACACTTATTTTTAAAAGTAAGTTCAAAGTTAAATACAGATTTACTCGACACTGGAATTAACTATGCAGCTCAAGTGCCGCAGGATGAAAATGGGTTGGCTTTTTTAGTATTTGGCATATTTGGCGGTTATGAAGGACATTGGAGTGTGCAGCCTTACTATGAAAAATTAAATGAGTATGTCAAATCTGAAAGTCGTGACTTGTGGGAGTACGAATTAAATTTGTCTAAAGAAGAAGTGTATTTTTTCATTGAGCATTTATGGGAGTTGGAAACGACTGGAGTTAATTACTATTATTTTTTTGATGATAATTGCGCCTACCGAATTGCGCGGATCATTGAAGCCATTAAGCCTGAATGGCGCACACAGAAGAAATCTTTAGCTCGGTATACTATAAATGCCATTCCTGGCGAAATTGTCAAAAATTTTGAAATCAATAATCATGTTAATAAAGTTAATCATAAGTTATCATTAAGAAAAAAATTGAATTCAAGACTCAATGTTTTATCAACTTCCGAAAAAAATGTTTTCAATCAATACAATTCACAAGATCAGATAGATTTAAAAAATATTCAATTAATTGAATCAAAAGATCGTCAAATTTATGTACTAAATGCATTAAATGTATATTTAGACTATGTTCGACAAAAGAAAAAAGGTCATTTAACGACGATCGAAAAATTGAAATGGGAAACTGTTCAAGCTTATCGATCTGAACTGGGTTTAGGGCCTAAAATGAATATGGATCAAAACTTTATGTCGAATCGGCCTGATCTAGGACATGATGCTTTTGGTTTTGGATTAAGTCTTGGTCAAGCCATTTTTACTAATGATGAGAATAGCTTTACTCGTTCTGAATCTGGTGCTTTTTTGATTTATAATCTTCGTTCTCCATATCATGATTTAAACAATATTGATCAAGGCTTTGATCAGTTTTCCCAGATTTTGTTTCCTGCTATTGAGGGTCGTTACTTATTTGAAAGTCAGAAGCACGATATCACCAAAGTGAATCTAGTTGATATTAAGTCATTGGTGCCGTATGAAAATTTTGATCCTCAAATTTCATGGATGCTCAATTTTCAATATGGAAAATCTGTTTTAAATATTATGACAAGCGATTATGCTATTTTGTCAGATGCTGCTGCTGGATTGTCATCAAATGTTATTTCGGAACATAACATTATTTATGGTTTTATCGGAATTCGTAATGAGTTTTTAAATGCTCGCTTTAATGACCATAAGCTATATTCATTAATAAGCCTGGGATCTATTCATACCCTAAGTGAGTTATTTAAAATTTCATTCAATATCAAACACTTAAAGAGTGTTAACTACACGAACAGTTTGTATTTGAATGTGTATAATCAATTCGAGCAAGAGCTCACTTATTCTGTAAAAAGAAATTTGGAATGGCGACAAAATTTTAAATTTGAAAGAGTTGTTATTGACGAATATGGACGTAAAAAGACTTCACCAGATAGTTATGTTGTATCCACAGGTCCAGTATTTTATTTCAAATAAATTTACGTTGACTAAAATTTGATGACTTTTAAAATGTCATCTAACAATCAATAAAAGAAGGGAATCTTTATGAAAAAATTATTATTGTGCTCAATGATCGTTGCTGCGGCTGCTGTTTCACAAGCGAAAGAGCCTATGGAGTATTTAACTGGTAAAGTTGCAAAAGCAGATGTTATTGACGGTTGTGGTTTAGGATGGCAAGTGACTGATTCAAGAACATTTATCGGTACAACTACTCGTGGAACTACGAACATGACTGTACCTGCAACTTTTGGTATGACTTCAGGAACATTAGGTTGCGAAAAAATACAATTTGCTAAAAATGATGAAAAAGCTGCAACATTTGTGTCAACAAACTTCCAAACTTTGAAAGCTGAATTAGCTGAAGGTCAAGGTGAGTATGTAGCTGGTATGATCCAATCTTTTGGATGTTCTTCTGAGCAAGTTCAAGCTATTTCAAATAAAATTCAAGGCAATTACAAATCTGTTGTTGCTCCTGCACAAAATGCTCAACAATTATTTTTAAACTTGAAAAAAGAAATCGGCTTCTGCGGTTAATTTTTGTTCAATTAGCATAAAAAAAGCTCTCGTCTAATTAACGAGAGCTTTTTTTATTTCATCTACGTTGTTTGTATCACTGTGTCCTAATGTGATAATTTCATCCTCACTCCATTGAGTTAAGTCTAATCCAAGAGCGATTGTCAAAACTTCGTTAATATGTTGAACGAAATGAAACTTCATTTCCTCTTTAATTTCTTCTGGTACGTCAACTAAATCTTTTTTGTTTTTATCACACATAAGAATTTCAGTAATTCCAGCTCTATGTGCTGCCATAACTTTTTCTTTAATGCCGCCAACGGGTAATACTTTGCCACGCAAGCTGATTTCTCCAGTCATTGCTAATTTTGGATTAACCGCTCTGCGTGAAACAAGCGATGCCATCGAAGTTAGTAGTGTGACGCCAGCTGATGGGCCGTCTTTGGGAATCGCTCCTGATGGAACGTGCAAATGGATATCAAATTTATTAAAATTAAACATTGGAGCTAAAGTATTAAGTCTAGCTTTAATAAGCGATTTGGCAATCTGTGCTGATTCTTTCATAACATCGCCAAGTTGTCCTGTGATAATCAGTTGTCCTTGTCCTGGCATTAACGCAGTTTCAATAAATAAAATATCTCCGCCAACGGGAGTCCACGCTAAGCCAGTGACTAAGCCTGGTGTTGATGATAACTCAGCAATTTCGCTTTGGTAGCGTTCGGGACCAAGAATTGTTGACAAATTCATTAATGAAATTTCAATTTTAGTTTGTCCTCGTAAGATTTGTTCGCTCGTATATCGCGCGATTTGTGCAAACTTTCTTTGTAAATCACGAACACCTGCTTCGCGAGTATAACTTGTAATTAATTTTAAAATAGATTCATCATCAATTTTTAACTGATCAGTTGTTAGTCCGTGTTCTTGAATTTGCTTCGGAAGTAAGTGGTTTTTTGCTATATGTAATTTTTCAGGTGTCGTGTATCCTGATAAATCAATCACTTCTAAGCGATCAAGTAAAGGCAATGGAATGCCCTCTAAATTGTTTGCAGTAGCAATAAATAGCACATTAGATAAGTCAAATGGCGTATCTAAGTAATGATCTGAAAATGTTGAATTTTGTTCTGGATCAAGTACTTCGAGCATTGCGGCTGCTGGGTCTCCAGCGAAACCTCGAGACATTTTATCGATTTCGTCAAGAACAATGACGGGATCATTCTGCCCGGCCTTTTTCATTGCAGCAATGAGTCTTCCGGGAAGGGCTCCTATGTATGTTCGTCGATGACCTCTAATTTCAGATTCATCTCGTACGCCACCTAAACTAATACGTTGATACTTTTTTGATAGCGCTTTAGCGATGCTTGCTCCAAGTGAAGTTTTTCCAACTCCTGGCGGACCTAAAAACAACAATATTGATCCTCGCTTATCTTTTTTCATTTTCATAACGGCGAGATGTTGTAATATTCTTTCTTTAATTTTTTTAAGACCATAATGATCTTGATTTAAAACCTGCTCAACATGTTCCAATGAAAAATCTTTCTTAGACGAAGAGTTTGACCATGGTAGTGCGACCATTAAATCAAGATGATTACGAATCATCTGATATTCAGGTGATTGTGGATTGATACTTTCTAATTTTTTGAGTTGTTGCTGGGCTAGATCGTGAGCTTCTTTTGGCATGCGTGCCTGTTCAATTTTTGTTTTATAGCCGTCAGTCGTATTTGTTTCTTCTGTTTCACCAAGTTCTTCTTTAATAGTTTTGAGTTGTTCACGAAGAATATGTTCACGTTGATTTTGACCCAGCTTAGAACTCAACTTAGATCGAATATCGTGTTGAATTTGCAAGCTTTCTTTGTGCTGTTGCAAAGTCGTGAGCAAATGCATGATGCGATTTTTCAATGAAAGTGTTTCTAGAATAACTTGTTTTTCCTTAAGTGGTATTTCTGTATGTGTCGCTGCTAAATATGACAAAAGCTTAACATCTTCGATGCCGTTAACGAGTTCTTGCGCTTGCTCCGTATTGCCTGGGTAGAGTTTGAGGACTTCATTGCACATTTGCTTCATACTCATGAGTAGCGCATGTTCAGTGTTTTGATCTATATCAAACAAATCATCGACTTGTTCGGCATAAGCTTCAAATAAATCTGATTCGGGTTTAAAATGACGCACTTTCATACGAGTTACACCGCGTACCACAATGAAGTAACCATGATCATTGTGACCTTTAATCGACTCAATCTTGCACAATGTGCCGTAATCATAGAGATCATCGACATTTTCTAGGGATTGATCAGGATGCTTTTGCGTGAGCGTTAAGATCCAATTATTTTTTCCCGTAGCCTCGTCTATAGCTTTCATGCTTTTTTCGCGGCCGACGCGCAGTGTTTGTGTCACGCCAGGATAAACAACTGTGTTTTTCAGTGGTAAGATTGGTATCGTTCCTGTAGGAATCAGCATATGAAACTCTCCCTTGTTATATAAAAGGTGAGTTCTTTTTTGAGTACGTCAAGGTAACAATGATTGTTACATATAGAGAGATACTGAAGGTGGTCAAATGACTTTAGATCCAAAAAATAATATGAAGTGGTGTAAGAGTGCTTTACAGGCTGTAGCAGAAATTAAATCGAACAGTCATGTTTTTATTCATGGGGCCGCAGCAACTCCCCAAGTTTTAATACAAGCTCTTGTTCAACGGGCGTCGGAACTCCAAAATGTAACTATTTATCACATGCACACCGAAGGTCCAGCAGAATACGCAGATCCCAAGTATCGTGGAATTTTTAATGTGAAGAACTTATTTGTTGGGTCTAATATTCGTCCATTTATAGATTATGATCGTGTTGACTACATACCATGCTTTCTTTCTGAAATGCCTAAGTTATTTCACGAAAAAAAAATAAAATTGGATTTCGCGCTTATTCAAACTTCTACGCCTGATAAAAATGGATTTGTGTCGCTTGGCACTAGTGTCGACACTGCAAAAGCAGCCGTGCTTAATGCAAAATGCATTATCGCGGAAGTCAATTCAAAAATGCCTAGAACGTTTGGTGATGGATTACTGTCTTTGTCACAAATTCATCACGCAGTCGAAACTCAGCACGATTTATATCAATCTAAAGTGCCGAGTTTAAGTGAAACTGATCTAAAAATTGGTGAATTCGTTGCTAGTCTTATTGATAATGGTTCGTGTTTGCAAGCTGGTATAGGCTCTGTTCCTGATGCTGTTATGCGTTCGCTGAAAAATCACAAGAACTTAGGTATTCATACTGAAATGTGGAGCGATGGATTACTTGAACTTTTACAGAGTGGTGCGGTTGATAATTCAGAAAAAAGTTTTCATCAAGGCAAGAGCGTGTGCACATTTATGATGGGTTCGCAGAAATTATATGACTTTGTACATGATAACCCGTCAGTTTTTGTTTTAGCTGCCGATTATGTTAATAATCCAACACTTATTGCACGAAACCGTAAAGTGGTATCAGTGAATTCAGCTGTTGAAATTGATTTGTCTGGACAGGTTTGTGCTGACTCTATTGGATCTAAAATTATTTCTGGAGTAGGTGGACAAATTGATTTTATTCGCGGAGCAACTTTGTCTAAAGGTGGAAAAGCGATTATTGCAATCACTTCTCGCACTAAAAAAGGTCAATCGCGTTTGGTTGCTTCGCTCCACGCAGGTGCTGGGGTTGTAACTACGCGTGCACATGCGAATTATGTTGTTACTGAGTATGGTATTGTTGAGTTATTTGGTAAGACTATCGGTGAGCGGGCTAAAGCATTAATATCAATAGCGCACCCGGATGACCGTGAAGTCATTGATAAAACTTGGTGGGAAATCAATCATAAAAAATAAAAATGGAGTTCTCGTGAAAATCGGAGATAATTATCAAGAAAAAATTCAGATTACGGCAGATCATGTAAAAAAATTTGCTGACTTTAGTGGAGATTACAATCCTGTTCACTTTGATGATGACAAAGCTATTGCGAGTGGATTTAAAGGTCGCATTGCGCATGGGATGGTTTCTGCTTCGCTGTTCTCAAAAATTTTTGCAACAAGCTTTCCAGGACCTGGTGCAATTTATTTAGGTCAGACTTTTAAATTTCATGCTCCAATTTATATAAATGAAATAATCACTTTCCAGTTAGAAGTTGTTGCTCAAAAAGAGGGTAAGCCTATTTATACTGTTAAAACTGAAGCTTTCGGCGAGGACAAGTCATTGCGTATTTCGGGTGAAGCCGTTATTCGTGCTTAACGTCTCATTATGAGATAAGTTAATTTCTAAAATGAGTAAGCCGATAGAATCTTAATGTTTAAGGTTTTTATTTATATTTTTGTAACATTAGTTTGCTCTGTTTCGACAGATGCAAAGACTACATTTGATTTGTATCAAGCTAGTCAGCTTGCTCAAGCAGTTACAAGCAATCTTAATAAAATTAATCCTATTGTCAGTCAGCCATTTAAATCTTGTAACAACGTCAGCAGCCCATCAGGTGAAGTTGTTGCTGAGTGTTCTATAAAGGATGAAGATTATAAATATCCTATTGTTAAAATCGATTATGATTCGACACAGTCACTGCCACCTGAGCTGAAATCGAGTTTATCAGACAAATTTATTAAAGAAAATGAAGGCCAAAAAATCTCGTGCGTTTTTCGTTTTAAAATGATCAATAATAATTTGCAACTTCCTGGTCAAAAAAGGGATACAAACCAAGATCCTATCGGTGACGATCGTGGATATACTCATGGGTCAGAAGTTGGGGTGAGTTGTTTATCAGTTGATGGCCAGTCATCAGCTTTTAGTTATAGCACCGACTTATACACTGAACCTGATTTTAACTCAAGACAGTGGCAAAAAAACGGTCATTTAGGGCTCAAGCAAAAATTTACTGCCGAAAATATTTTTTCATTGGTTCAAGATAATATTAATCAAGGTCGAGCAACTTACTGGAAACGAGGGGTTGGTTTTATTAACCTTTCGCAAAAAAGAAAATGGGGGTTGCTGCAAGCCGATGGTCAGCAGCAATGGTATCACGATGTTATGAACCGAGTAAACAAAGGATCAGCCTATGAATATACGAATATCGAGGGCACTTTAGATCACTGGGCAGGGTTCGTCACCTTAGCAATTGGCCTACAAGAAAATCGAAAACTTGGTCAAAATTGTTCAATACATTTAAATGCAGATGCAGGGGTGCGAATAGCAACACGAGCTCAGAGTTCAATGATTAATGCAAACTTAGGAACACAATTTAATTATCAAATGACAGATAATTATTTTGCTTATTTAAAAGCTCAAAGTGAAATTAAAGTACGAAAATCTAGTCAAGTCCTAGAAAATACAATTGCGGCTGGTGTTCGAAGCCGGCAAGGCGGATATATAGAAGCAGGCGTGATGTCTCAGAAAGGCAACCGCCAAGATGTTCCCGATTTACCTAGTCTCTATAATAATAACAAAAATGATCTCATGTATTTTATGCGCCTAGGGAAATCAATTTAAATCATTTTTACTAGAACTATTATAAAGATCTTCTTTTTTAAGCATGATCTGCTTAGATAAATTGAACAAATATGATCTGGAACATATTTATTTAATAAAAATTTCAGGAAATTAATCTTTCATGCTTAGTATGAGAATATTTTTTTGCTGAAAGTGAAGGCTCAAAATGCAAGCTTTAGAATTATTAATGCCGGCGGGTTCGGTAACAAAACTAGAAATGACACTTGAATATGGTGCGGATGCAGTGTACTTAGGACCACCGCTTTACAGTTTACGAGCTCGCGAAAATCATTTTAATCAAGAAGAACTCAAAAAATCTATTGAATATGTTCATAGTAAAAATAAAAAAGCTTATATGACTTTAAATATTTTTGCTCGTAATCGTAAGTTGAAACCATTAACAGCAGATATTATTGAATATGCGAAAATGAAACCAGACGCATTTATAATGAGTGACCCTGGTTTGGTGATGATCGCTAAAGAGTACGCGCCGTCGATACCTATTCATTTGTCAGTACAGGCTAATTGTATGAATTGGCAATCTGTTAAATTTTGGCAACAGTCGCTCGGCGTCGAAAGAGTTATATTGAGTCGTGAATTATCTATTCAAGAAATATCAGAAATTAAACAACGTGTGCCAGATGTAGAGTTAGAAGCATTTGTTCACGGATCAATTTGTATTGCTTATTCAGGTCGTTGTTTATTGTCGTCTTATATGGATAAACGAGATGCAAATCAAGGTGTCTGTGATAATTCATGCCGTGAGAAATATAAAGTATTTGAAAAAGATTATTATATTCAGGGGTTAGATGAAGATGATCGACAACTTTATCAGATTGATGAAGACGAACATGGAACATATGTTTTAAATGCAAAAGATCTTTGTATGATTGAACACCTCGATAAGCTTGTTCAGGCCGGTGTGATATCCTTTAAAGTTGAAGGACGTACAAAGTCTGAATTTTACGCAGCTATGGTCGCAAGATCGTATAAACACGCACTGAGTGATGTTCTAGCTGGTCGAACTTTTAATTCTAAATGGTTATCTGAACTGAACAAGCTCACACATCGTGGATACCATACGGCCTTTATGTTGAATGATCCAGGAGCTCAAGGGCAAAATTATGAAAGCAGTACTAAGTATAATAAATCAGTTCAGTTATTGGGTGTTTACAAATATGACGGGGTTGATATCAAAAATAAAGTTTGCATAGGGCAAAAAGTTGAAATCATTACACCGCAAAATGAAACAATATTAGATGAAGTTGTGTCTATTACATCGCGCACAGGCGAACAATTGAACGAAGTTCACTCTGGGCGTGGTATTTTTAACGTCATTCTTAAACGTACGCCAAGTTTACCACAGTATGCAATGCTATTGTCTGTGACGAATGAAAATAATGAGAGAGGTAATCGCGAATGAAAGAACAATCTCAATTAAAACAATTATTTAAGAAAATGTGGGAACATTATTGTCGTATGAATCCCGAGGCTCAACGTGTTTATGATTGTTTAATTTCATTAGGTGAAACAGTTGAAAATGATCACATTGCTTTACGAACGGTGAGTTTATCTGAAGTTAATAAAGATGTATTAGGTAAATTTTTTACGGATTATGGCTATGTTAAAAAAGGTGATTATGTTTTTCAAAATAAGAAATTAACTGCTAATCATTACGAACATTTTGATGTTCATATGCCTAAAGTTTTTATATCGCAATTAGAGTTAGATTGGTGTTCTAATTTTGTAAAATCTGAATTAACTAAAGTGATTCAAACTTCAAATTTAAAAAATTGTGATTATGAATCGTTTTTGTACAGTGGACGTCATTGGACAGCATTTTACGCGGTCTACTTAAACTTGTACGAAGAAAGTGAGTACGCAGCTTGGTTTTATGCTCATGGTTTTAAGCCAAATCATTTTACTGTGTACATTAATAAATTAAAAAAATTAAATGACATCCAAAGATTGAATTCGTTTCTTAAAGATAACAATTTTAAGTTAAATCAGTCCGGTGGCGAAATAAAAGGATCGGTTGAAGATTGTCTTGAGCAAAGTTCCACAATGGCTTCAGAAATATCAGTTCGATTTGGCGAGGGAATCTATAGTATTCCTGGGTGTTACTATGAGTTCGCGAAAAGATATCCATTACAAACAGGATCACTTTATCAGGGTTTTGTCGAAAAAAGTGCTGATAAAATTTTTGAAAGTACTCACCAAAGCTAAGTTTTTAAAGCATTTTTTGTGAACGTAAATTTGTCACTTGTCTAAAACATAGCCCCACAAAGCTCGTATTTTGTATATAATTATGGTCTAAGATTGGCAGCAGTTTTTGCCAATGGCAGGAATTCTTATAATGTTCAGTTCGTTTAAGCTATTAATACAAGGCTCAATCGATGATTTAGCGTCTGAGGATATTCGGCAAATTAGAAGCTTTACATTTGGTTGTGAAAACCCATAGGTTGTTTCTTTTTTCAGCAAAAGGCCTATGTTGACATAACGAGTAATGCTTGCTAATTCTAGTGAACTCATCTTAATGGTTCCGTAGCTCAGTTGGATAGAGCAACTGCCTTCTAAGCAGTAGGTCGCACGTTCGAATCGTGCCGGAATCACCATTTATGGTTCTTCTCTTTTCATGGTGGGTAACGCCAAAAACATCAAAAAACACAAGCATTTAGAAATCTCAAGCGATAGTTTTTTTCATTCTTATAACCAAAAGCTCTGTTTTTTACAAGACTTG
>JBKBPU010000003.1:0-340099 GCA_046293015.1 Pseudobdellovibrio sp. | reverse complement strand
TACAAGTCGCTGTTGGATCCATGACGGTAAATTTGAAATCAACACGATTATTTTCAAGTGGTGAGCCATCAGATTTAAATATTTTTGCTGAATAGGTTGTGTATTGAGGGGATGCAAAAGCGACCGAATTTGCTGTTAAAATAACAACAAATAATAACCAAAAAATAATTTTAAATGCATTTTGTAAACGCATAAAATATGTGGTCTTCACGTTTAACTTATCGACATTTATAAGGAAATTCTAAAGAAGAGAACGATATACTCTAATCGTCGAATTTAAAGATGATCCATTTTAAAACAATTTATTAAGTATCTAGTTTATTATTTTTAATTTCATTCCATTCATTTTGATACAGTTCAAAATCTAAAGGCTTAATAATGTGCTCCGGCGATGGACTAACATATCGAGCATTTACTCCATCCCAACCTTCGTAATAACGAATATGATTTTCATTTTTTATCTCAAACTGTGGAACATAGTAAGCTTTTCCGCCCCCATTTGGAATATCGACCGAAAACTGCGGCATTGCTAAACCCGATAAATGCCCCCATAGTTCTTTTTGAATACTGAGAGAATCATCGATTGAGGTACGTAAATGATCTGTTCCAATTGAGGGATCGCACTGAAACATGTAATATGGTTTTGCTCTTAAAAATAATAAGCGACGAGACAAAGCTTGTACAATCGCTGGATGATTATTAATCCCATTTAATAAAACCATTTGATTCATAACAGGAATACCATGATCTACAAACATTTCGACAGATTGCGCTGATTCAGCGGTTAATTCACGCGGGTGATTAAAGTGAGTCATCAAATAGACTGGCTTGTATTGTCGAATTGTTTTAACTAATTTTTCAGTCACTCGCATTGGTGCAACAACTGGCATTCGCGTACCAATACGAATTATTTCAATATGTTCGATTTTTCTTAAATCAGATAAAACTTTTTCTAGCTGAGAATCTGAAACTGTTAAAGGATCACCTCCAGATAGAATGATCTCACGAAGTCCTTTACGACTGCGAAAGTAATCAAGCGCTACTTCATATTCAGTATTTTTTATAAAGGCTTGATCCGCACCTGTAAAATGCTTACGGGTGCAATAACGACAATATACTGAGCAAATATCAGTAATCAAAAACAGTGCCCGATCAGAATAACGATGAACTACACGAGCCACAGGATTGTTTTCTGATTTACGTTCGCCTAATGGATCTAACTCGGCCTGAAACTCAGTAGACAGTTCGGCCGAATTTGGCATTAATATTCGACGGATAGGATCATCAATTTTTTGAGAATGCGCGAGAGCTGTATAATAGGGTGTTGATCGAATATTAAAAACAGATTTTTTTTGATCTATACCGAAAGCAGTTTTTTCACTTTCACTTAATACAAAATATTTCGCAAAATCTTGCTCAGTTTTTAACGATTGACGAAGTTGCCAAGTCCAATCATTCCAATTTTCTCTGGAATGTTGCGAAGGCAGTTCAGATATTTCGTTAATAGAAGGAAATTTAAATTTCACAGTATCTAATTGCCATATGTAACCTACTTTATCAATGAGTTGATCGATTACGATACAATTCTTAAGTGACAGTCTTTGTTCATCGAATTTGAGCAAGTTGCGTTAACATCACATCAAGAACGAGGGTTAACTTATTAAAATATCTTATCTTTTTCATTTTGACACGCGTTATTCTCAAGTTGAAACTCTAAAACTTCAACAGCGGTCTCAGTGCGAAACGCTCTAGTTGAATCCTAAATTCAAAGTCATATTGCATACTTAACTGGCCCATCTCAACTTAACACATGGTCTCTGGTTCGCTTATAGAAATATCATAAGCAAAGTCTCTCTATTTGGAGAACTTGGAGGATGTATATGAAAAATCAATTGAATTCAAATAAGATGTTACTCACGACTGCATTATTGGCCGTACTCGGAGCTAATTATACATTCCAACAAAACTCAGTTGAATTAAATCACACTCGTCTAATTGAAATGTCATCAACTGCAGCTGATGCTAAAAAAGACGCTTCAATTCAACCTAAAGTTAAAGCCAAAAAAACTAAAGACTCAGAAAACGAAAGTCCAAATGATTCCTCAAAAAATGATGCTCAAGCGATAACTGCCGTCATGATTGCATCTGAATCAGCTTGCCCAAATGGGACTTGCGCCAATATTGCAGGAGACTCAAAAATCGTCATGCAAGCTTCAGTGCTTAAAGCTATTGTTGATGAAGCAATAAAATCCTCTCCTACAAAAGCAACTGCAAGCCCAACAACTTCCGAAGACAGAAGCGAAGCTGCGAACGAATGTCATTTTGCTAAAGATGGTAAAAAAGAAACTCGAGCAGAACGCAAAGAACGTGAAGAATGCGAGCTTCGAATAAAAAGTGACGAATTAGAAACTGTTTTTGCGGAAGCTATGGATAATCTAAAAGATCGTTGCGAAGGACGCAGTGAAGATGAAATTCAATGTTTAACCGAGGGGTACACAAAAGAACTCAAAAAAGCAAAATACTTTGGCAAGGGACGTAAGGAATTACTTTCAGATTCTTTTGCTAAATCACAATTGCGCGACTTAATTGGATCAAAACTGGCTAAAACTTTAGATAAAATTGATCCGAATGATCACGAATCATTAGAAAAAATTAAAGACATGGTCTCAAGCTTAATGGACACACTACCAGAGTCATATGGTTTAAAAACATTAACTTTAAACTCTTTTAAATCATATATGGCAAAGCGTGCGAACTCAGTTGTTGCTTTATACACACAAGCGCGCAATCAAGATAAGAACAATCCTCAAGCAGCTCTAGCTGCACGCAACCAAGCATTTAGTGAAGCACAAGAATTTAGATCAACAGCCGAAGCTATTATCCAAGGAGCGATGTCATCTAATCTTCAAGAAGATAGCACAGCATACAAGTACTATAACACAGGCTTTTTACCTGATATTCATAAAATGTTCCTGGCTGTTAACAACCCGATCGCAAAAGATATTCAAAACAACCCAGCACCAATCAATGAAACAACGGCTTCTAATCAATCAAATAGCACTCCGGCTACAACAACTCGCAATGCAAATCGCGGCGGTCAAGTTGTTCAACCAAATGGCCAAATCTCTGGAAAAGTTGGTTACGATAACTATCAAGGTACGTTTTCAATTAATGGCGCTGGCCAAGCTTGGCAAGTACAACAACCATCAAACAATTTAAATGCTGGAACAGTCACAGTTGGACAACCAACAATGCAACCAGGTCAATCAAACCGTGGAACTCGAAATGGCGGAACTGCAGCACCTGTTAATAGACAAGGATCAGTTTTTCAAGGTATTGAAAATAACTTCTAATTTAGTAATCTGACAAAAAAAATCCGCCGGAGGTTTCCCCCCGGCGGCCCTGCTCAGCCTTCATCACCAGCTGTAAAATACACATTCTGTGTCTAAGTAGTCATCCTAAGCTGTCGTACATGCTGTCATCACGTTGTTTCTAAAAGGTGATGGCGGCCTTTGTAGTAAATCCAAAATTAGCTTTTGTATCTCGATTATTTGATCCCGCTGACCATGCAGATCCGGGCATAAAATAACCAATTGAATTAGACCAGATAACTCGCTCTCGCGGTTTATAAATAAGCTCTGCATCTAACTCTAATCCTAAATCTTTACTGAAATTTGTAAAGCCATTTGCATTCGTCATAGCTTGTGCATAAACGGCTGTATATTTCATTTCCAATTTGTCATCATATAAATACTTAAAAGATGGTGCTACAAACATTGCATTTGAAACAGCCTCATCATCAACTGAATTTTGAATTGATAATTTATTTCCGTTTGAATTGTCATTAACATGTAACGAACGAGTTCCAATAACATTATCTCCTGCATATCCCATTCTATGATTAAACAACAACATTCCTAAATCGTAATTACGATCTAATTGGTAGCCTTCATAAGACGCCTGTGTATCTGGATTATCACCACTGACAACACCAAACTTAGCACCGTACTCCCATTTACTTTCTTGTGCTGGTTTTAAAGCTTCCGCAACGACAGCATATGAGTTTAATTTAATTTCATCGCCAACTGAATTTGCGATTCCAGTGTCGCCTGTTAAAAAGCTTGCTTCGACTTTAAACTCAAACGCAGACCACTTTCTTTCAAGGAAAATATTGATCGTTTGCTCTTTAAAGCCACCAATTACTGAATTACCACTTGGATACAATTTAACCGTATTTGAAATATATGCATCATTATTGCCTGCACCCGCGATGCGTGTTTGATGCAAAACTCCAGCTTTTGCACCAATATCTTTATTGTCGTATTCAAATAAAAAGATTTGATCGTTTGCAACACCACCGCCAAAATCGTTTTGAACAACGCGACTTAACATCGGGGTAAATGCTATATTATCCACTAAAAATCTATATGCTAAAACTTCTTTTGTATCAATCCAATGATCAAAAGGATTTCGACCAGCATTGTGGGTAATTCCTAAACCAAACTCAATCGGCGCTCTTCCAACCAACAATGATCCATTTTCGTGAACAACATTTAAATATAATTGACTGACAAGCAACGCAGATGAATTCTGATTTTCAGAGTTAGAATTCAAACCAGTACCTTGATTACCATCGTTCAATCCAGAACCAATCAAAGAACCAACTTGCGAATTTTTATAAGCCAATGTTTGACTCGGCAAAATATCAAAACGACTGTATATATTAATACCGTCAGACCCTATAATACGCGGCTGCAAGTAGAGGTAATTTAATGCATAAGCTTTACTTAATTTTGGGTCTGATAAACTTGGACGATCTACACTGACATACTCAATTCTGTATCCACCAGTCCAATCAATTGAAATGGCCTGAGTCACTGATGTCAGTAAAAATATTGATAGTATAATTATTTTTTTCATAATTCCCCTTAAATTAATCGACAATCCCTAAAACATCTTTTTCATGAACTATATACAAATTTTCATCATTAAACTTAACTTGAGTACTTGCATATTCAGAAAATAAAACTTTCTGACCGACTTGGACATCAAGCTGCTTAATATGTCCTTTTTTGTTGTATTCGCCTTGACCAGCTGCCAACACTTCACCCTTAACATACCCAACAGTCGATGTGACGGAATCAGGTAAAATCAATCCACCTGCCGTCACTTTTTCAGAAGCAATCGGACGCACCACTAAGCGATCTCCCAATGGCGTGATAACTTTTGTATAATCAATTATATTTTTAGCTTTTACAATAGATGGTTTAGTTTTACTAACAACTTTCTGATTCACAGTTTTGGAATTGCTTTTAAGTTTTAAAACCGACTTAACTTTGGTTTTGACAAGTTTTTTCTTTTGTATAGCTTTACTTTTCTTGACTATTTTAGCGGTATTTTTTTTAGTCGCTTTTATAGATTTAGGTTTAACTATTTTTTTATTTGTTTTTTTGACAGTTGATTTTAATATATTCTTTTTCTTAACAACTTTAGATTTTTTCGCTTTAGCCACGGCGATTTTTCTCCTCTTCATAGTATTTTCTATATAAAATATCCCACTCAGTTGTCCCCTCTAAAACATTACGCTTTAAAGAAGCTACTTTTTCACGAGCTTTTTGATCAATTTCATTGTCTTCTTTAACAAAAGCAATAATCGCTTTCTTTGCCGCCCTGAGAGCTTCATCATCATCACTAAAATCTACAATATCATCGCCCCAAACTTTGTCCGTAATAATATGAGCTAAATGTGTTTGTCTCTCTTCCGATAAAATCATAAAATAATCTTCTTTTCCTTGGCCATCTTCTGTCTCAATAAATGAAACATCTTGCCACGTTGAAATTCTTGGCCAGTTTTTTCCATTTGGTCCATAACTGCATAGACCTCTTTATCAAGTTCCTCTTCGCGTTTTAAATCTGCAACAATCACATCTTTCATTGTCTGCAAAACAACTTTTTCATCGACTTTTAATGTTATTAGGTTTTGAGATTTCCATTGGTTTAAGATTTTTTCAGCTAACCTTTGTATTTGACTTGGAGTAAGCTTCGTCATTTTATTATTCTATGCCTCTATTAAAATTTAGTATTCAAAACACTTCACGTCTATTAAAGACTAGTTTTGTGATAATCACAAGCGCTATGGCGCTTAGTGCAAAAGCGCTTGATTTAACACCAAATAAGATCAAACAGGAGTTCGAAGACAAGCTAACGTCGCAGGCGTTTTTACAATCAACACTTTATTTTGCAAGAGGTTATAGCTTTCAGTCTCAACATAAATGGAACACTGAGAAAGTTTTTGCGAATTTGATCTCTAGTGGCTACCGCAAAAGATTGCCGGATCAAGTTTTATTAGCATCAGATTTCACCCTTCTTGAGGCTCAAGACTGCAGCAATCTCCTACAAATAAGCCTTGAAAAATCCGACCAATGCTTACTTCTTAAAAATAAGGATGATGAAAGTTATGTTATTCATCTTACGCAAATGCCGGCAGAACATCAAAAAGATAACGATCTGGCGTATCAACAAATCAATCAAATTTATAAATTGGACCCACTGGCAAAAGTTAACAGTTTCCAAACAGATCCTATTCTTGTAGCTCAATTTCGCAATAATGAACCAATCATGCATAAAGAACTTAAATTAGCTGATTACCCAGTCCAATGCTTAAATGCCGTTATTGCTATAGAGGACAATGATTTCTTAGATCATTCTGGAATTAGCTATACTGGTTTGGCGCGTGCAGTCTTAAAAAACATAATCACAATGCGCAAAGCCCAAGGCGGAAGCACAATCACTCAACAATTAGTTAAAAATTATTTCTTAACTCCTGAAAAAACATTTACACGAAAAGCCAAAGAAATATTTATGGCCACAAAACTTGAAACACTTTGGAGCAAAGACGAAATTTTACAAACATACTTAAATGTA
The DNA here is from genome assembly GCA_046293015.1 of Pseudobdellovibrio sp. GTDB lineage: Bacteria > Bdellovibrionota > Bdellovibrionia > Bdellovibrionales > Bdellovibrionaceae > Pseudobdellovibrio. The sequence continues at coordinate 333,175 of JBKBPU010000003.1, read as the reverse complement.
ATATATATGGGGCAAAATGGAGCTTTTCAAGTTCGTGGATTTGGATCTGCCTCTGAATATTATTTCAACAAACCCATTCAAAATTTAAATTTGTCGGAATGCGCACTACTCGCTGCAATTATTAACAACCCAGGTTTAAATAATCCTTGGAAAAAAACCGACAAAGCTAAAACACGACGCAAACTTGTTTTATCTAAAATGAAAGAATTAAAACTCATTAGTGAAACAGAGTTTATCCAGGCTGATAATGCCCCCATGCCGACCCACCAGAAGCAAAAAGCTAATGAAACTGCTCCCTATTTTTTTGAAGCTGTTCGAAAACAAGCCCAAGAACTCAATATTCCAACAGAGGGTGTATCTTTCTATACAAGCCTAGATCTTGATTTACAAGAAAAGGCTCAGAAATCTTTACAACAAGGGATTTCAGAGCTTACCGATAAAAAAAAATCACTCGCCAATAAAAAAGAAAAGGGTCTTGAACTTCAAGGCGTCATACTTTCAGCTGACAATCATACCGGCCTTATCACAACATTTGTTGGTGGGCAGAGTTTTAGACAAAGTCAATTCAATAGGGCTCTTTACAGTAAACGTCAAATTGGCTCACTCATCAAACCTTTTGTCTATTTAACTGGATTAGAATTTGGTTATCGAGAAAATAAAAATGTTAATCCAATGACAATTTTAAAAGATGAAGCTTTTAACTGGAAATATGATAAAAAAATATGGACTCCAGAAAATTATGACCGCAAATATCGTGGCGATGTTCCTTACTTTTACGCTCTTAAAGAGAGTCTAAATTCTCCGACTGCGCAAATAGCAGAATCTGTTCAAATCGCGAATGTTATCGAAAACGCCTATAAATTTGGTTTAACATCTAAAATGGAACAAGTTCCGTCAACTTCTCTAGGTGCCAGTCAACACACGCCTATTGAAATGCTGCAAGCCTACACAACAATTGCACGCTTAGGTTTATTTCACCCGCTATCATTTATCGATAAAGTTAAAAATCATTCAGGAGAGACAATCTACAGTTATAAAATTTTTTCGCCAGCAGAAGCTCAAGTTCAAGCTTCTGTAGAAAAAATGTCAGTTCTCGTCGGTATGATGAAGGAAACATTAATTTCAGGAACTGCGAAATCAATTCACGCATCAGGATTTACCAAACCTGCAGCTGGTAAGACTGGAACTACTTCAAATGGAAAAGATGTGTGGTTTGCAGGTTTTACACCGAACATAACAACAATAGTCTGGCTTGGCTTTGACCAAAACTTACCAACATCTTTAACAGGTGCCGGAGGTGCCGTACCTATATGGCTCCAATTCATGAAAGAAGCCACGGCTTTGGATTTGCCGATTGATTTTAATTGGTCACAAAAAACAGAATATCGTGAAATTGAATCAAATCTCGACAATAAAAAAGTTAATCTGATTTTTGAAAAGTAATGCGTTAAGACAACTTCTTGTTTATATGGCCGAAGTTGTATACGATTAACAAATGAAAACTATCTTTAAAAAAAATGATGGATTAAGTTTTTTCGAGCTACTCGTCTCTATCAGTTTAATATCTATTATTTCAATTGCCGGTCTATCAATGATTCAACATCAGCAAAAAAGTATCAGCAGCATTCAAAATAAACTTGAGTTTTTAAAATATAACAATCAACTGATCAATTTACTTTCGAACACTGATTTTTGCACATGTGCTTTTCAGGGTATGACATTTAACGAAAATACAAAATCGTGGAATAGTTTTCCTAATACAATCAAAGAAAGGTACAATCCGACAGGATGTGCGGGTTCTGGTATCGATATCCTCAAAGTAGGTTCTATCATTCCGGATAGCAAAACTTTTTCAGTGAGTAGCTTTACAAGCACGAACATAACTGAACTTGTTTCCGGAAGCGGTGTTTATCAAAGTTATGTCAGCGCACAGCTCAATCAACTCAACAATAACGCCAAGACGCGAACAAAGATCACAATGCCACTACATTTTGCACTGAATCTTAGTGACCCGGCTAACGCACGTCGGGTTTCTTCTTGCTCGACAAAAGAAATTGCTTCAATCAACACAAATGGATGTTCTTTGTGTATTCAATGCGGACACCATGATGAAAACGGCCCTTATGACTGGCGCGATGGAAATCTTGAATGCATTGACGTCAATGCGGGTTTTTCAAACTGGTCATTTAACAATACAGGTGCTGATGAATCCACGGGCGGAGTTCGATGCAGAATGGAGTACAAATGTCTTTAGTCCATCGAAAGCAAAATACCGGCTCTGGTATTATTCAAGCTCTTATTTTACTAGGGATCATGTCTATATTGATAGGATCAGTCGCATCTCTCATTATTAATCAAAATCAAAAATTATCCATAGTGCATAATAAAGTCGATATAGCTAAATATGAAAGTTTAATCAGATCATCTTTGTCACTACCATATTATTGCCGTTGCGTATTTAACGGTCATACCTATAATAAAGTTACTAATTCTTGGAATAGTTTTCCTAACCAGCTTAAAGAGTCTTATGACTTCTCGACCTGTAATTCAATTGACCTTCCCAACGGCCTAGCAGGTTCATCTAGTGATAAAATATTATCACTAGATGAAAGCATACCGGAAAACTCTGAACTCGTAATTGAAAAGTTTGAATCAACAACGTTAGTAGAAGCACCAGTTAGCTCGGGCACTTATTTTTCGCAGTTTGTTATTGATTTTGATCAATCTCAATTTCAACAAAAAGTTAATCCGATTAAAATCCCCATGACACTTAATTTTAACCCTGCTGACCCTGACACCAACAAACAAGTTCTCAGTTGTGGTTTAAGCGATCAAACACTTCTCAAAAATCTTAATTGTAGAATTTGTTTTCAATGCGGACACCACGATGAAGAAGGTGCAAATGTTTGGCGAGACGGAGCTGAAGAATGTGCTTTACAAAATAACGGCTTATCCAACTGGAGCGAGAATACTGTAGGTGGCGATGAAGAAACTGGGGGCTTTAGATGCAGAATCAACTTTTTATGCTCTTAAAATTATTTTCGAATCTCAAAATTAAAAACGGATATTCACTAATTGAATTACTAATTGCTCTTGGTATCACATCGATCATTAGCGCGGCTACAATTTCACTGATCAACTATCAGAATAAAGAAATTAAAAATATAAATGATCAAATTGAAGTACAGACGTTGACCTTACAGCTTTATCAAGTACTCGCTAATGAAAATCACTGCAAATGTTTGTTTTCGTCACATAATTTTAATTATGACACATCTTCATGGATTTCATTGCCAACAGTTATTCCTAAAACATTCGATATACCTAGCTGTACACCACTTTCGACATTAATCTCTTCAGGTGCAAATATTAGCCCACAATCAAACATTAAAATTGAAAGTATATCAACGCAAAATCTAATTGAAACAGTTACTGGCAAAGGTGTTTTCAAAACGACCTTGTCTATTAATTTCGACCAATCAACACTCTCTAGAAAAAATATACGCAATATTCAAATACCGATGTTATTTGCGCTAGATATGACTGATCCATCCAACAATAGAGGAATATTTAGTTGCTCTACTGGGATGAAAATGGGTCAACAATCCGCTTTGTGTCAAGTTTGTATTCAATGCGGACATCATGACGAAGAAGGTGGTTATAGTTGGAACGATGGTGCTATCAGCTGCATTAATACAAATATGGGATACACTTCATGGAGTTCTATTTCAACAAGTGGAGATGAAGAAACCGGTGGAGTCAGATGTAGGACAAGTCTAACTTGCCTTTAAATAAAATTATTTTATAAATTTACAATTCTATTTCTTGCGATTCATAAGCCAAGTTCCAAGAAAATTTGGCATTTTTAAAATCACGCTCGAAGACTTCTTGGGCTTTGATTTTGTACCCCTGAATATCCGCGTAACTGTCGCTAGGATCATAGTGAGCCAAAAATACTTGTTTGACGCCAAGACGATGAGAAAGATTAAAAGCTCTTTGAAAAGTTCCATGTCCCCATCCTTTTTTAGTCGTCATCATTTCTTCTAAATACTGAGCATCAATAAAGAGCAAATCGACATTTTTATACAAACCTGCATCTTCGCCCAAAGCAAACTCTGTAACACGAACAGCTTCGGTGTCAACGGCATGACCATAGGATTTACCATCTTTTTCAATGCGAAATCCATAACAAGGATCTGGATGATCTAGCAAGTACGGAGTCACATCAAACCCATTAATTTGAACTTTTTGATGTGGCTTAAGAGTTATAAACTCAATATCTGATTTTAATAGATCGTATCCTACAGGAAAAACTGGTTTATTAAATAACGATTTGATAACGTCTTCACAATCATTTTGTACGGCATAATATTTAATTTTTGCACCAGCTTTAAAATGCGGATGAAAAAATGGTAGTCCTAAAATATGATCGAAATGAAAATGTGTCATCAAGATATGATATTCATTTTCATCATTTGTTTGTCTAAGTAACTCATCACTTAAATATTTAATACCACTTCCGCCGTCAATAATAAGACGCTGTATTCCCGCACTAACCTCGACACAAGTCGTAGCAACACCATATCCATTGATATCGATCGGACTTAGTTTGTGAACGAATTTTTCAATGTCGCTAATCGTCTTATAACCAGAGTTAACAAATGCCGTCAATAAAGATACAAAACGATCTTTTGTTTCAGCTACTGTAGCACTGCTTGGAAGCGAGCCCCTGACTCCCCAAAATTTAACTTTCATAACATTTAGTTTAATTCTGCATCTAAGACCTGACAAATCGAGAACAATAAAACTAGACAATCATTCAGTCCTATTTTGTCTCTCGACATTAGGCTAAACTGTTGTTTATATCGCGATCTATTTCTGCTACAATAAATAATTAGGTGGCACATCCATGAAACCATTCGATTTACGAAGACACGAACAAATAGTCGCATTTAAATTAGATGACGATAATATCGTCGGATATCATGCCTACAATTTAGAAGTGGCTGAAGTCAGTCCTGAGTCTTTTGCATTGATGACGCCAATATCAATCAATGATGGCCTTATACCTGCAAAGATAAAACCTAACTCGATTGACGAACAAGACGCCATGGATGCATTAATAAATTGGAATGCAGAGATTAACCCTAATGCAAAAAGCGGAAAACTCGATTTCGGCATTCGATCAATTACTCTGAACATTAATCAAATATGTAATTTAAAATGCGTCTATTGCGCTGCTGGTGGTGATGGAACTTATGGCGAGCCCACCAACAAAATCTCAATTGAAAAAACATTACCTCAATTAAAATTTTTTCTTGAGCAGTTAAAACCAGGACAAAAATTCGCAATTTCTTTTGTTGGCGGAGAACCCCTCTTACATCCAGATGCTATTCACGCTATCTACGTCTATATCACTAGCGAAGCTCAAAAATTAAATATTACACCTTCAATGCAAATTGTGACCAATGGCACTTTACTCAGTGGTCGTACACTTGAGATTATTCGCACAATGAAAATCAATCTCACATTTAGCTTAGACGGATCAAAAAAATATAATGATATCGCTAGGCCGGCCAAAAATGGACAGAGCTCAACAGATTTAACGGTCGCTGCCTTAAAAGAAGTATTAACTAATCGTGGAGAAATTCAAAAAATTGGTCTATCTGCAATCTGTTCAGAACAATGTCCGGATATGCTTGATAGTTATCATTTTTTTGAAACACTAAAGCCCGATTGGATGGATTTTGTTTTTGCCTATGCTGAAAAATCCGAAGAGCTGAATAGACATTTCATAGAGGACTTAACCGAAATCGCTCGTCAAGCTTACGCTTACGGTGGCGAACAAAACCTACGACGGATAAAGACTTTTGATCTGTATTTTAGACTTTTAGACAACCAGCAAAGAATAGAAAATTTTTGTGGTGCAGGAAAAACTTACTTGATGGTTGATGCCAAAAATCGTCTCTATAGCTGCCCATGGGATGTTGGACTGAAACAAGAATCGGTTGGCCATGATAAACAGTATGACTACGACAAGCTCTCTAACTACTCAAAATCACTTATAGAACTTAATAATTGCCAGACCTGTTGGGCCAGACATCTTTGTGGCGGCGGCTGTATGCACATCAATCGCGAGCATACAGGCGATAAGCACAAAAAAGACAAACTCTTCTGCGAACGCACACGGAGCTTGATTTTAGTGGGCATTTTGTATTATAAATTAGCAAGAGCTGATTGATTTTCAATCAGGAGGACAATATGAACGCACCTAAAGCACAAAAAATTCATATCAAAAAAATCAAACCGTCAGCATCGGTTGGACCAGGTACGCAAGCTGGTGGTTCGTGCGCTCCGACTGAGCGCGATTAGTTCATACAATTATTAGAACCAATTAAGCTTGGAATATTCGTCGCAATTATCATTTAAAAGTCGCTATTTCTATTTAAAGTTTTTATTTGCTTTCATAGCAGCTATTTTGATTTCATCTTTAAAACTTGATTATATTGAAAGTTTTTTTTACGACCAAAGAGTTTCGCTCAGAAGTCACATCGATTTATACAAAAAAACTGATCCAAAAGTAGCCGTCGTTCTGATCAATTCAAAAACAATTGAAGCCTATCAAGGCAACCCATCTTATGGTGATCACACCAAACTCATTCAAACGCTCAATGAACTTAATGCTAAGTATATCGTTTATGAATTTCGCCAAGTTCAAAAGGATTTTTTTGATATTGAGGGTACATTCAACGAAAAGCTAAGCTTCGCTGATGAAATCAAGAATATTAAAAACTTTTATATTTCAACTCAAGACTTAAAAATGAAAGGTGAAAAAGACGATCTAAAACTAAATCCACCACTGGATGTTTTAAAGTTGTATTCATTTCCAATCAGCGCTGACAGCAAACTATTTGCTAAAGATGGCGTAACACGTAGATTGATGTTTCAGTATCAAGACCAATCGATGATGCACCCTATATTAGCGTCGTATTATAATCCCGAGTTATTAAAAGTAGACAACATTCAAGGGCAATTTGATCTACTTGATTCAAAGCAGGTTTATATTCATTACTACCCTAAAAATACTTTTCCGACATTTTCATTTGAAGATGTTATACATAAAAAAATACCAACTGATATTTTTAAAGACAAAATTGTTGTTGTCGGTACAGATTTAGGTCGTTCGACAAAAGATTATGTCGCGACGCCTATGCTTCATGAACCAACAGCTATGCCTGTTGCGGAATTGCAAGCTCATCAATTACAAACAATGATTGATAACAATGCCCCGATGAGGGCTCCTAAATTTGTAGATCAGTTACTAACTGTTATCATGTGTTTATTTACAGTTTACGTAACTCTTGCACTTAAACCATCTCGAGGGTTGGTTATTTTGGGAGCCACTTTGGTTAGCTATGTTATTTTAGCTACGATTTTATTTATAATATTTAATTTGTGGATTGATTTAGCTCATCCGCTGCTAGCTTTATTTCTATGTTATTATTTTTTTATACCTTATCGTTTGATTAAAGAGAATAGACGCAGTTGGGAGTACTATCAGAAACATCAACTATTAACTCAAGTCGAAGAGCTTAAAACAAATTTTATATCGATGATGTCGCATGACCTCAAAACTCCAATTGCTCGAATTCAAGGAATGACAGAAGTCATCTATAAAGATCAGCAACCGCTGTCAAATTCGCAAAGAGATGCAATAGACACCATTCGAAGTAGTTCTGATGATTTATTAAAGTTCATAAATGCTATACTTCAATACGGTCGAATCGAAAGCCAAGGTATCGAGCTTCACCGGCAGTCAAAAGACATAAATCAATTACTGATTGACGTTGTTAAAAAACATGAATTCCTAGCTAAAGTTAAACGAATCAAAATTCAACAAGAGTTAGAACCTATGTTTCCAGTTCAGGTTGACCCGGAACTCTTAAAACAAGTTTTTTCGAACCTGCTAGAAAATGCTATAAAATATAGTCCTGAGGACTCAGTTGTCACCGTTAGATCTCGCGAAGATGGTGACAAAGTTTTAGTCGATTTTATTGACCAAGGCATTGGTATACCCGAAATGGATCTACCTAATATCTTTATGAAGTTTTTTAGAACCCACACAGTAAAGACATCAACTATTAAAGGATCAGGATTAGGACTATATTTAGCTAAGTACTTTATAGAGCTTCATAAAGGGCAAATTTCTGCACAAAGCGAGCTTAATAAGGGTTCAATTTTCACTGTCGAACTTTCAATCAATACTTAATTTTTAAGTAAACTTTACTGCTTAACCAACAAGCCCTCTTTAAATTGCCGTATATTTGTGCTACAACAAAGTCGACAAATTCTGTCACGAGGTTTTATTTATGTTAAAAGTTTTAGTTGTAGATGACGATCAGGCCCTGAGATTATCCGTTCGTAATGCTCTTGAATCAACTAAAAGGTTTGATATCGAAGAGGCTTTTGACGGCGTGAATGCTTTAGAAAAAATTAAAGCTCACGATGCATCTAAACGTATTTATGACATCGTTATTTTAGATGTTGATATGCCTCGCATGAATGGCTTAAATGCTTTAAAACAAATCAAAGAGTTTGATCCTGGTATTATTGTCCTCATGCTGACGGCTCACGCGACTGTTGAAGTTGCAGTTCAAGCTGTCAAAGATGGTGCATATAACTTTTTATCAAAACCAATTTCAGGTGATGATTTAGTTGGGCTAATTGATAAAGCGATCAATGCACATCGAATGATTTCAAACATTGCTGCTTCGTCACCAGTGTTTGTTGACGAAGGTCGCAAAATCATTGGCAACACATCGCAAATGCAAAAAGTTTTTAATGTCATTCACAAACTTGCTAAAGTCGAGACACCTGTTTTGATTCGTGGAGCTTCGGGAACTGGTAAAGAGCTGGTCGCGAAAGCAATCCACTTTAATTCAGCTCGCAAAGATGAAAAATTCGTAGCTATTAATTGTTCAGCAATACCTGAAAATTTATTTGAATCAGAATTATTTGGTCACGAAAAAGGCTCTTTCACCGGCGCTGATCAACGCAAAATAGGTAAATTTCAATACGCAGAAGGTGGAACTTTATTTTTAGACGAAGTGGGAGATATGCCGCAGCTAATGCAAGTTAAAATCTTGCGCGTATTACAAGAAAAATTATTTACTCCGGTTGGATCAAATCGCGAAATTCCGACTAACGTTCGTATTATTGCGGCAACAAATAGACCGCTTGAAGAAATGATGAAAGAAGGCAAATTTCGCGAAGATTTATTTTATCGTTTAAATGTTGTTCCAATATTTCTGCCACAACTAAATGATCGTAAAGATGATTTAGATGTACTGATTAATATTTTCATTAAGAAATTTAATCAAATTCATAATAAGAAAATTTCAGGAACCACAAAAGATGCTCTTGAAGCATTAAAACGTTATAATTGGCCTGGAAATATTCGTGAACTAGAAAATGTCATCGAGCATTCTTTTGTTCTTGAATCATCAAACCAGATTACTTTGGGAAGCTTGCCAGAAAGCGTTTTGATCGCCGCTGGCATTAGTCTGATCGACACAATGGACAAAATTCAGAGTCAAACAGAAAATATAAAATTATCTGCCAACAGCTTGAGCTTAAAAGAAATTGATGAAGATGATGATTTAACAGTTGACTCAGGCTCTTCTGACGACGAATCCGATGACTTTGATGACGAAATTATCTCTTCTGCTATGACTAGTGGTGGAGCTCTAGACTTTAATGCTCAAAAAGAAGAATTCGAAAAACAGTTTATTATCAAGGCCTTGAAAACATTTAAAGGTAAAATCAACCAAACGGCATTGCACGCCAACATACCAAAAAAGACCTTACTTCGTAAAATCGAAAAGTATGGGATCGTGGCCAAAGATTACGCAGAAAATCGAAATGATTAATTCTTAAACTTGAGTTTTTTGCACTTTGCAAAGTGAAACTCAAGTTGACTGATTTTAACGGATTCAATAGCGTATTTTCCCTATGCGCGTGAATCCACTGCCTCCACAGGCTTACACTAAAGAGACTCTTCAAAAAGCCTACGCTTGGCTTTTAACACAGAACTCATCAGTAAAAGAAATTGCGCAAGATCAAAATATTTTAGTTAGCCTTTATCTTAAGGCTCAAAGAAATGGTGATGCGGCTCTTGATACACCAAGCATTCAAAATTTCAAACAGGAATTAAAATCTTTAGCGTCAATCATGGGTGATTTTCAACCTGACCAAAATCAAGTATCAACGGCGACTTCAACTGGCAACACTTCGCATTCAATTGGACATGCCCAACAATCACATGCAAGCAACCCCATGCAAAACCAAAATAGTAATTCGAATGCAACAGTCATCGCGCAACAAACTAATGTTAGTCTTGCTCAAGCGCAATCTGGAAACTCTGCGCAGCGTGAAAAGCATCAATTAAATGATTTGCTTGATGCTAAAACAATGTCGGCCATCTTTGAAGTAAAAGAAGCTTTAAACTTAGGTTCAGACACTGAAGCACTCAGAGCACTTGTATCGTTAGGAATGAAGCAATTTAAAAAGTTTAATATTTAAATTGCCATTCAACTAAAATAGCTCTAGTGTTCAAGTATTTCATGAAAAGCAAATTAATGTACTTAATTTCAATCTCTAGTTTGGTGATCGCTCTCGATCAAATCACTAAATTACTTGTTCATACTCGCTTTCAGCTACACGAAAGCGTTGCTGTCATACCAAATTATTTTAATATAACTTATGTTAGAAATTTCGGTGCTGCTTTTGGTATATTAGCGCAAACACCACCAGCTTTCAGAGAGATTTTCTTTTTAGCCATGCCACCTTTTGCATGCTTGCTCGTACTTTATATTATTTGGGGATTAAAAGAATCTCAATCATCTCAAACAATAGCTCTTTCATTTGTATTCGGCGGCGCTATTGGTAATTATTTAGATCGAGTTAAGTACAAATATGTTGTCGATTTTATTGATTTTCACTACTATAACAAACAAACATGGCCAGCATTTAATATCGCAGACGTTGCTATTGTTGGTGGAGTATTCGCTTTAATATATTTAATCTTTCTTGAAAGAAAATCAGAAGAAAATCAGCACACAACATGAAACCACTAATTGATCTCGGCGTAATACAACTTCCAAGTTTTTATCTAGTTATTTCATTTACTGCCACGATTATTCTTTTAATTGTACACAAACAAACTGAAAATTACAAAATAGCAGATCGCAAATTTATTTTTGACCTTTTAATTTTAATAATGATCTCTGGGTTTACTGGAGCACGAGCATTTCACATTTTTTACGAAGAATTCACTTTTTATTATACTTTTCCATTAGAAATATTCAAATTTTGGAAAGGTGGTTTTGTTTATTACGGCGGTTTTACAACTGCTCTTATCGCTGCGTTATATTTTTGTTACAAACAAAAACAAAATTTTTGGTTGTGGGCAGATTTTTTTGCACCTTATGCTGGATTAGCCTACGCCTTTGGGCGTATAGGTTGTTTTTTACAAGGTTGCTGTTATGGAAAATACTGTGAACTTCCGTGGGCTGTACAGAACTTACACCCCACGCAAATATACATGTTTCTTGCAGAGATAGTTCTCATATTAATTCTTGTAAGAATAAAAACTTGGGCCTTGATTAATAAAAATTTATTTTATAGCCGAATTTTCAAATTTGACGGTTCATTTTTTCTTTTTTGGATTTTTGGCCACGCACTGAATCGATTTATTATCGAGTTTTATAGAAATGACGATCGCGGTGCTGTCATTGCTGACTTTTCAATTTCACAATGGATTAGTTTTGCAATAATGCTTATAGCTCTAATCGTGTATTATTTTAAATTTAGGAAACTTTATTTAGTCGTCGATACAGTTGAATAAACTTTATACCCAGTATCTGTGTGTGAATATGCATCTGTAGCCGTTTTCATTGCAGGTGCTACGCTAGCACCACCAGAACTTTCCATACTATACTGATAAGGTTCACCAACTGTTTGTGTAACTTTATAACCTTGACGTGCACCATCTACAAAAGTCGCCGAACCAGATACTGGAATACCATCAGGCAATGTAGCTCCTGTAGTTGGTGTTGTTGATACTTCATAACTTGTTGATCCAGAAACAAGTGACGGGGATGTTTTTCCATCAAATATGTTAGAAATCGTTGTCGATATTTCTTCGATCATACTCTGATCGCCAAACGGTGAACACGCCGATAGGCCTGTCGAAACTGAAATGATTCCTAAAATGTTTAACATTTTCATATCTGACCTATCGGCTATCACTCGAAAAAAGTTAAACTTGAGACGTTTCTCAATTTGCTACGTTCTTTATTGATAAAAAACAGTTAAAGGCTCAATTAAAGTCCTGTTCTTACGATAAGTACACTGTAAGGGGATGAGCTTTATGATGCTTTTCATTTCAAAAGTCAGAAAATACTTTTGGCTGTTTATTCCTTCGATTCTGTTGGTGTTTGCTTTTCAGAACTGTGGCCAACAAGAAGGTTTAATGGTGCTTGAAAAAATTCAATCATCAGAATCACTCGATTTTTCGTCTGAATCAAACAAAGTTTCAGGCTCGAACTTCACTCGCTCTATGAGTGACGTGATTGCACAACGAGTATCTTTGTTGTTTCCATCAGCTGATGTCACGAAAATTACAAACCCGTCAAACTCACTTGGTCAATCTTTGGGAGCAGCTAATTTTGTTACCGAGTATTTACTAACAACACCAACCTCTCCAAACGCACAAGCTTCATTTAAAAAATATGTTATAAGCGATCTGTGTAAAGACGCTACAACAATGACCAATGTATTTGCGACGAATAATATACTCATGGAAAATGAAGTATTACCTTCAGCACCTGAAGAACTTTTTGCATTCAGTGCTGCACGTAATGTTTGGCTTATACCATACACATTAAAATCTGGTGAAGTTACTATTTTGGTTAATTTAGCTAAACAAATTAAAGCAGATGGCGGAACAGCTGATGAAATGAAAAAAGCGATTTGCATTGCTACACTCACAGCACCACAATTTTGGATCGGTAACAAAAGCAAGTTTGAAGTTATTAAAAGAATTGCTTTAGAGTTAGGACAGCGAGCTCCTAAATTTTCTGAGTTTAATGAATTTAATAAAGGAACGCTAACTGTTTCACAATATGTTCGCAACATACAGCAAGAAGCTGGATATTTAAAATCAGTTAAAAGCTGGCACAGAAGATGGTTAACACCAAAAAGTGTTAAAGATGATATGGGCCCACTCCGCGGAATTAAATTTTGGTGGGGCTGGGGCGGTCCAACATTAATGGGCGGTCAACAATTTATACCACAGGATTCAAGTGGTACACTAGATCCTAAAATACCAATTATTCGTCAAGTGATTCAAAACTCAATCGAATTATCTGATACATCAAATTGCTCTGCTTTCCCACAAGAGTTTGATCCGACAACACAAAGAATACAGTGGGAACAGAAAGTTGCCGGACAGTGGTATATCATTGGTGGATGGAAGTTTGTAAACGGAGCTTGGGTCAAATTTGATGGCAACTTACCAATTGCTAATACAAGTACAGTAACTAAAGTTGATGACATCATACGCGCGCCAGCTACTGTTAACAAAACCACTTTTAATTACGCTAGCGGAAAGCTCGCGGGGCTTGGAACTTTTGGTCCAGGCGACAGACGAGTCCGTCGCTTTACAAAACCTGACGACATTGGTCCATCAGAAACATCGATTAACGAACAAAATGGCTACAGCAAAGTCAAACTATGGTGGAGTGGTGAAACAGTCTATGTTTGCAATGCTTTAGAAAGATTTATTCGAACTTGTGCATATCGTCCAAAAGTAAACAAAATTTCAATGAATGGTAGTTCTAAATGGAATGCAGCCTCTGGAACACTCGTGATGGGTATGGGAGGAAACGAATTTATCGGAGTCGATACAGTTGCGCACCCAGAAATCATTAATGATATGTTCTGCTCTATAGATTCATCAAAACTCCCAATTGGTAGTGCTATTCGCAAACCTAACAGTCTGTCATTTGATGTTGATGCCATTAATATGGCTTATTCTAAAAATCCACCATACAATGAAGTTATTGTTAATGGCGAAATGACTTTTGCAACAGATAATGTTCTTGCTTTTCCAACTAATGCTACAACAAAATATACTGCTATCGCTAATGAGTTAGCTGCTGTCAGAAGCATTTCAGAGGATATGACCAACGAACCTCTAAACTTAATTGAATCAATAGTTAAAGAAAATCTTGATTATCGAAATATTTTAACTGCAAATTGGACCGTAACACGCGGTCCACTCGAACTTTATTATCAAATTCAAGGTCATTATTTAGCGAGTTATCCATTAGGATTTAAATCTATTCCAACAGATTCGCAATACATGAATCTCAAGAAAATCTATCCTATGAGTTTTCAACGTTTACCACGATCAATGTTTGTAAATAGTTTCGGCGGCGAAACAAGTGCTGCTAATGGCAGTGCTTTTAAAGGCGACAATCCAGGTTCTGCTTCGTATCCAATTGATGATATAAATGCTAATGCACTCGCACCAAGACCTGTTTCTGGTTTGCTAACACAAACGGCTTATCTTGGCAGCGCAGGACCAAAAATAAGATCTATTAGCGCCAAAATTTTTAAAACATTTACGTGCGGTGATGTTTCATCATATGCACCGAACCAAGCCGCGCAAGATTTACAAGTTCAATACATTCCGATTGGCGAAAAAAGTGGCGCTGAGCATGTTGACCGTAAAGGCACATGCTTTATTTGTCACATCAATATGGATCCACTAGCAAGTGCACTGAGTAAAGGCTTTTTAATGAAAAAGAATCCTTTCACTGGAGCTCCTATTAATAGTGGAAGCGAATGGTTATATGGATTCGGAGAATTAGCACCATACGAAACTATGGATATACTTGATGGATTTAAGTACGGCGTTCGTGGAAACGTTGACATGCCATCAGAAGGAGCTTTGTTTGGACAAAAAGTTTCTGGTGTTCGCGAAGTTGGTCAAGTTCTAGCAAACTCTAATCAGTTTCAAAAATGTGCCGTTCAGCAAGCCTTTACATCAGTATTTGGAAGATCACCATCAACAACAAGCGATCTAGAACTTGTTGATTCAATTACTCGCAAATGGTCACAATCTGGATTTAACTACAACAAAATGATTGAACTTCTCGTATCAAGCTCTCTCTATCAGGTAAGGGATTAATTATGAGTCAAAAAATTCTAAAACCCACACGAAGAGATTTTTTAAAATACGGCCTGTCTGGCGCAGCGGTGCTATCTACTGCCGCTTACTCGAACATTGCCATTGCTAATAATATTCCTAGACATCATTTAATTAACATTGTTCGTCGTGGTGGCTGGGATTCTTTATGGTTTCACAATGCGGTACCACTATCAGAAATTCAAGATATAGTTGAGACTTCCCGCTTACTTGTATCTTCACAAAGTTTTGTCAATAATTCTGGAAATATTTTAGCTCCATACGCCGATGTATACAAAAATGCTCTTAAAGGGCAATGGACTCAAAGATTCCCTGATTCAAATATTTTCTATCATCCAGATGGCCAAACTACACTTGGTCCAGGTCTGAATTTCATGAATACATCGGATTTACAAGAGATGTGTATTTGGCGCGGAATAACATCTGAAGGTGGCCACGATCTTGGAAATCAAATATTACAAATGGGCGCACTTGGCGGAAACTATCCAAGCTTTTCGGCTGGCGTTGCTACTTATGCAAGTAAAGCAGGTATAAACCGTAAGTTACAATACGTGCAAATTGCTGCAAACTCTGTCGAGCTTTGCACTCAAACAGGTGAATTTTCTGAACACGTACAACCAATTAATTTACCCAATTTAGGCACGTGGCAAAACATAACATCATCATCAACAAGTTACTTAACTAATGCAAAAAGAAGACAACTTGTTGATCAAGCTGTTGAATCTCTAAGTAAAGTTGTAAGTGAAAATACAAGCACAAATGCATCTACGCAAAATGTCTTTTCAAGCTTTTTAAATTCATTTATTGGGGGTAATAGCATTTCTGGATCAAATTTCGCTACATCAACAGAATTTTTATCAATATTCGAAGCCTATAAAAGTGAAATTAGAAGCATCGTCAATAACCATATCTTTAAAACAACGTGGTTTAGTAGTTCTGGAGCCACTGATATTGTTGCCACTAATGGTTATGTTGATCAGCTTTCTTTTAGATTTGCTTTAGCTGAATTTCTAGTCGTTAAAGATTTATCGACTGTAGTTGATATTTTAGTACCAGGAGAAGCAGACTTTCATAATAATGCTAACCGAGATGCTTTATTTCATTTGGGTTTATATGCAGCCTACACGATTCTTGTACGTCGTCTCAAAAAGACTGAATTAACTCCGGGGGCAAGTGCCCTAGAATACACAACTGTTGTTATGCATAGTGAATTTGAACGCCATCCTATTATATCTCACTTAGATGAATCTAGTAAGCTCACTCCGGGTGCTGATCACTGGGGACCAGCAACGTCAATCTGGCTCGCTGGCAAAGGAGTGAACAAAGGAAAGGTTATTGGTGATTTCAAGCGGGGCACGAGCAGTTCAAAATTTGGATCTTCATCGTATAATGCATTTAAACCATACTATGCATTGCCAGTAGATAAGAGCTCTGGTCAAGTTTCGCTTTCTGGAATATTTCCACACATTAAAAATCTAAATCCAACGATACTCGCAATTTTTGGAGCGTCAGGGTATTCAAAGCTTAATGGGATCAATCCGTTTACACCTGTAACTAAACTATAGAAATAATAAGGCTAAATAGTAAAGCTTTTCTAAAGTGCGTAAGTAAACCCAATAGTTGATACTAAACCCGGGCTATAAAAGCTGTAATTTGTTTGAAACTGCTCATTAAAAATATTATCAAATAGTACAAAAAACTTAGCTCTATCATTATAATTAATAAAACCACTTAATAGAAAAACAGAATACGCCGGTAATCGAGTAGTTTTATTCACATAATTTAATGAGTACTTAATATCTGATGAAGATACGTATTTATGGCTGAGTGTTAAAAAAGTGAACTGATTATACTGATAACTATAATCAATAAGTGATGTAAATAGCGACCGCTTATAAAGCCATTGATTTGTTTTTTCGTTGCGTGGTTCTTGGTAAGTTAGTGATATATGAAAAATATTTTTTAAATTGTACTGATATTCTAAACCTTTTGAACTTACACTATCAATATTAACATATTTTTTAGATAGGCTATCATAATCAATAAGCTGTCGAAATTGGGTCAAAAAAAATGATAGAGAATAATCACTTTGGTCATCGATTTTATTTTCCCAAAGTATAGAATTGGTAAAAGCCATTTCTGATTTCAATTCATTATTTGATAAAGATTTCTGATAAAGTGATGCATTTTTAAAACCAGAAGAAAATTCATATTTTACATTTTTGTTATAACTCAATCCAAATTGATATGTTGTATTTAAATACTTCGACTTTTCAAAATCAATCCGAGCTCCAGCCTCAAATGTATAATTCGGGATTATAAAAGAATCCAATTTTACATAGAGGCCTTCTGTATTTGTCATTTCATGATTTTTTTCGACATGAGCGTTTATATACTTAAACTTTTCAGTTTCTAGAGCTAGTCCAGACTTTGCCTTAATTTTTGAACTTTCCCAAAATAGATAATCCAGTCGAAATGAAGTTAAATACCCAAAATACTTATCTTGAACAGCATATCCATTTATATTTTGACTTTGTTGAATGCTGTAATCACGCTGATTTTCAGAGTAAGCTAATGAAATACTCAATTGGTCATCTTGGCGCAATATCATTTGCGCTTTTTGATTATTCTGATTGGTGTAATACTGATCAGTATCAACTGGACGCGATGTTAAGTCATTCAAGTTAGGAATATTGGATTTTTGATTATCAATCTGAATTTTAGAAATGAGTTCTAATTGATTAATTTTAAATAAATGAGCCAATGAGAATTGATAATTTTTTTCAGAGTATTTTTCTATAGAATTTTGAATCGGCGATTGATTATAGCCGGCCATTGTTGCAGCGCCAAAAACAGCTTTTTGTCTTTCATCTATATTCATTGTTTGATGTGCCGATACATATTGCTTAAGACCATTGGATTGAGCACGGAAATTAAATTTTCGTTCTGGATTAAAATTAGTGAAAATTTTAACAACAGCTGCTAAAGCTTGCCCACCATATAAAACAGATTGCGAACCCTTAATAATTTCAATTTTTTTTATAGATGAAAGTTGGATTGAATTAAGGTCTGTTGTTCGTTGTATTGTCGATGGATCATATAAAGGCACACCATCTAACAAAAATAAAACATGACTAGAATCACCGCCACGAATAAAAATAGAAGTCGGTTCAAAAGTTGATTGACTGATATTCAAATTGGTTTTTTTAAAAAGTAATTCAGCTAATTGTGTTGATTGAGAATCCTTAATATCTTGTTCATTTATGACTTGATAAGTTGAAGAATTAAAATTTGTATCTGCAACTGTTAAAACAATTTCAGATAATTGATCCGATGCTCGAACAGATAACACAAATAAGAAAAGAGGGATAAAAACAAATTTCATCCCTCTCTGATAACTTATAACCGATTCGTAATCAAGACTTGAACAACAGAGGGATCAAGTAATGTTGATGTATCTCCCATATTATCGATTTGATTTTCAGCAATTTTTCGCAAAATTCGACGCATAATCTTACCTGATCGTGTTTTCGGTAAGTGCGGAGCCCATTGTAGTTTATCTGGTGATGCTATAGGTCCAATTTGCTTTCGCACCCACTGAATGAGTTCAGAACGCAACTCCTCAGATGGTGTTTCACCATTTTTTAACGACACATATGCGTATATTCCCTGTCCTTTGATTTCATGTGGAAATCCCACAACAGCTGCCTCTGCGACTTTATGATGAGCTACAAGTGCAGACTCAACTTCTGCCGTGCCAATGCGATGCCCCGACACATTAATGACATCATCCACTCGACCCGTAATCCAGTAATAACCATCTTCATCTCTCTTACAGCCATCCCCTGTAAAATAATATCCTTCATAATTCGAGAAATAAGTTTCTTCAAAACGTTTGTGATCACGATAAACGGTTCGCATTTGACCCGGCCATGAATCTTTAATCACAAGCACACCCTCACAAGCACCCTCTTGAATTTGACCTTCGGGTGTAAGGATTATAGTTTGAATTCCGGGCAATGGCTTTGTAGCTGATCCTGGCTTTAATGCAGTTTGATTCGCAATTGGTGAAATTAAAATGCCGCCCGTTTCTGTTTGCCACCAAGTATCAACAACAGGACAGCGATCACCACCAACATTTTTTGAATACCAGAGCCAAGCTTCTGGATTAATAGGCTCTCCAACTGAGCCTAGCACTCTGAGTGAGTGACGTGATGATTTTTGAACATATTCAACTCCTTCACGCATCAAAGATCTAATTGCCGTCGGGGCTGTATAAAAAATATTGACCTGATGTTTATCGATGACTTCCCAAAAGCGTGATGGAGTAGGATAATTTGGAATACCCTCAAACATTAAAGTTGTAGCACCATTTGCCAATGGCCCATAAACAATATAGCTATGTCCTGTGACCCATCCAACATCAGCTGTACACCAGTAAATATCATGAGGTCTGTAATTAAATACTTTTTCATGAGTATAACTTGCATACGTTAGATAACCACCAGTTGTATGAAGTACACCTTTGGGTTTTCCAGTAGAACCAGAGGTATATAAAATAAATAATGGATCTTCTGAGTTCATCGATACGGCTTCACATTGATCATTCACAGTTTTTAATTCATCGTGATAATATAGATCACGTCCTGAAATCATATTCACACTCTGTCCAGTTCGTTTGACTACTAAAACTTTTTTAACCGTATCTACTTTTGTTAAAGCTTCATCGACATTTTTTTTAAGTGCCACTGGTTTACCACCTCGTAAACCTTCATCAGCCGTAATTAGAAATGATGAATCACAATCACGAATTCGATCAGCTAAAGAATCTGGTGAAAACCCACCAAAGACTACCGAATGAACAGCTCCAATTCGTGTACAGGCTAGCATCGCATAAGCAGCCTCTGGAATCATCGGTAAATAAATTGTAACAAAATCACCCTTTTTAACTCCGTGTTTTTTTAATATATTAGCCATCTCGCTAACACGAGATGAAAGCTGCTTGTATGTGATTTTTTGCGCTTCTTCTTTTGGATTATCTGGTTCCCAAATAATGGCAACTTTGTCGGCATTATGCTTAAGATGACGATCAATACAATTTTCGGAAACATTTAATTCACCATCTAAATACCATTTGATACTGACTGGTTTTTTAAAAGAGATTTCTTTTAATTTTGACCATGGCTTACGCCAGTGAATTCTTTTTGAAATATCTGACCAATGCTGATCAATTTCGGCTTGAGTCATGTCCGGTGTATACGCGTTTTTTTGAGATTGCATACAAAACTCCATTTTTGTAAATAAATATTGCTTAGAGTATATATTCTATTATTTAATCATACAAAAGTCTGCTTTCATAGCGCTTCATTATTTTAAAATTAAATAGCGTCTTATTTTAATACAGACTTTAGTAGTTATTAAAATTGATAAATCTTTAATTCTCATTTTGAATTCAATATTTATGGTATTATCATATTAGAATGAATACTTTAGTTCGCATATTCAAATGCTTAAAATTCAATAAATCTCATTTTCATTTTAGTGGAATTTTAACTTTAATTTTATTTTTTAATAGCTGCGTTCAGGAAAAAAACCTTTTGGTCTCTGACACTACAAACAGCATGATTGCAAGCACTATTGTGTTCAGTCAGCAACCCTCTTCTGGAATTGCCGCTTCGGTATTATCACAACAACCTAAAATCAGTATTCTCGACTCTAGCGGTAAAAAATTGATTTCAGGACCGGATGCCTGGGCACAAATTAATTTAGCCGTTACAAACGGAAATGGAAATATCATTGGTACACACTCAACATACGCTGTGCTTGGTGAAGCTATTTTTACAGATATTGCTATTGATCAAACTGGCTTAAAATCATTAACTGCTACAAAAGTTGATATGTCTGCTTATGGTGGCTCAAAGAGCATAACTGCAGAAAGTAGTAATTTTTTAATTAGCGCTGGCAATGGTACAAAGTTAGTTTACTCGGCACCAGCTTTTTTTGATGCAGGTTTATGTATATCATCAACAATAGCAATTGCAGATGGTGGCAATAATCTAGTTTCAGCTACAACTTCTATCAACATTGACATTTCCAATCCCGGTGTCGGTAGTTTTTACTCGGATGCGAATTGCTCGACAGCCGTATCAAGCACTACGATATTAACAAACTCTACCAGTCGCACTATTTATTATAGAAACTTCGCGCAAGAATCACTAAATGTAATATTTACGGATCCCTTATCGCAATATGCAAGTACGTCGTATCAGTCTTATGTTAAACCCGCAAATTTTAACCAAGTGCTTGTTAAAGATACTGGTAACGGTAGTTATATTTGCAATCTTTATGATTTAGGATTCGTCGGATGTCGCTCCTTCACAATTGGCTTTGGTGGCGGTGAAGTTATTAATCGATATTCATATGCGTCAGCCGTTTCGCAAACTGCATTTTCAGAAGCATCTCAAAGATGCCATTTACTAGCGAATGGTACAGCTACCTGCGATAATGGAAATACATGGCTATCGATACCAGGCACTATAACTTCCATCGCCGTTGGTATAGATCACAAATGTGCACTTTCAACCTCAGGTACAATTCAAACGCTGTATTGCTGGGGTCAAAATAACAATCGACAACTCGGTGATGGCACAACAGTAGCGCGAGTAAACCCTACCCCTATTAATTTGGGACTTAATCCTGGAGTTAGCATTAATAAAATTCTAATTACAACTCACGCCGCTTCTAGTAATAAGAATTTTGCAGTCTTAAGTTCGGGCGAGCTCATTATTTGGGGTGGAGCTGGGTCAACAAATTATAATCCAAAACTTATTAATGGTGTTAACAATGTTAAAGATGTGCAGAATATTGCAGGTGACAATGAAATTTACGTACTTCTGAATGATGGAACGGTCCAAATGTTTTCTGTCAATTATGCATCCGTTGTGGGTAACACAATTAATACCTTTGCAGCACCAGCTACGTTACCCGGATTTGCAAATATACAACAATTTGCAGTCAATGACCTAGGTCAAGTTTGCGGGTTTGATACAAGTCATAGACTTTTCTGTTATGGCCCACGGTCAACGCAAACTGGTTCATTGGTCAACAAATCAACAGCGACACAAGAATTCGATTTCTTAGTTGATTCAATAAGTAGTGGCTATTTTGAAACATGTGCACTTATAAAAAATGACCACACTAAAGCAATTTGCTGGAAAGACTCAACCATTAGAATAGAACCTACATTTACACCACTAACATCAACTGTTGAAAAAATAAAATTAACAGCTACTTCTGATAGTCCAATATTGTATCCATTTCAATGTAAACAAATAACTCTGGGTTATTATTATAATGAAATTATTAAATTATCACCAACTGATTTACAAATTCAACTCGTTGATCAAAGCAACCAAGGTCAATTTTATAGTGATGCAAATTGTAGCCAAGTAATCACAACAAAAACAATACCAACCTCAGTTAGTCAACGCTATATTTACTATAAAACTAATACAAGCTATTCATCTCCAAAATACATATTTTTAGATGGAAAACCATTAACATCAGGAACAGCAACGGGTCATCTGACACTCGTGTTAACAGGTGATGCCACGCAAATGAATCACTCTAGCGGACCAGTTGCAGCCAATGTTTGCGGACCCGTAGTTATCAAGGCTTACGATCAAAATTACAATCCAACGTATTTCTCTAAAACAGCATCAACAACACTTAATTTTTCGTTAACTAGCGGAAATGGAAAAATCTATTCAGATGCTACTTGTTTAACGGAAGTTAATTCAATCGATGTCTCTGCTCTCGCTGATCAAGTAACAGTTTATGTTAAGTTTTTTGATAGCTGTGGTGGATCGAATTTTAATATCTCCGCATCTGGTTTAACATCAGGATCAATATCAGCTTCTGAAGACTGCGGTTGCGATTAATCAATTTCAATCCAATTATTTTTAAGTAATAAGTTGTACTCTATATTTTGGCTACAAAATTTTTTAATATTTACAATTTGCTTAAATGAGCTTTGAACTACGTGTTTCTTTTTTACTTCAAGTTGCCAATCGATATCATCAAAGTCTGGATCTTCTGCATGAATAGCACATAATTGCCTGACTCGACTCAGAAACACTACAGGATCACATCTTATTCGTACAACATTTGGCATATAGAGATCGATTTTGATTGGTGATTTCCCTGTATAATGTAATGTTGCACTTGAATTACATATTGTAATTGTGTCAAACATATGAAGTGATAATATTCGAGACTCACCAGTTATAGAGTTATCACGCCCTAAAAAATGTGGCATTCCATTAAACAGAATAAGTATCGATACAATTGACACACCAGCAAAATCAAATTTAAAATTATTTGTCTTTTCAGTATTTTCGAAAATATCAAAAACAAAAAGACTTAGAATCAATAGCATCAACGTCGGATAGTAAAAACCGACGACACCCAAAGAGACAAGATGAAATAAAAATAGTTGTGTCAAGATTATGGCTTTAAACCGTTTTGATAACAACAAAAACCAAATCAAAAATAGTTCTAAAAAAACGACATACTTAGCTGCTAATGGCTTAAAACTGTCTGGAATCAACCACAAAGATCCGTAAATTGCTTCTCCACTTAACCACTCAAGATTGAGCTTCAATAAACCTGCAAAAAAATAAAACAGAACAATAATTAATCTCAAATACCGAAGCTTATTCAGAGAAAATAAATACGCTGAAACAACAAAGAATATCATAATATTTTGATTAAGTCTTAATCTGTAATCAATTAAAATAAATAAGACTGATGCGATTTCACTTATTAATAGTAGCAAAAAAGCAGTCTTAACCTTTTTAAGAATAAATAAAATTGACGTAATCAATCCTAAAAAAGCTAAAACAATGAAAAAAACTTTATAATCGATTGGATTGAAAAACCTAATACTACTGCAAGACCGAAAAAAAGGCCAGCAAACTGATGCTTGATCAATTGTTAACTTTTCTGCGAAGCCGTAAATCCACCAATATGCTGATTGGAATACAAATATAAGAGATAAAGCAGCCCCATAAAATGTTAATTTACGACTCGATTGAATTATTGATATATTGTTTTCGAAATACTTTAGCATTCATCAAAATTATATGTTCTTGTGTATGGCATTGATAACTGATTTTGAAAGTCTCTATATAGAAAAATCAATACTAGACCTAAGTAGATAGGTTCTTTTCTAATAACCAATTTTCGATACTTCGAGACCTTAATCCGTTTGCTATTTATTTACTAATGCCGACACGGATTTGATGAATCGATTAAATTGGTTTAGTTTTATTTTAATATTTAATTTGAGTGTATTTTTAACTGCTAATGCACAAGATAAAAATCGCTTAAAACTTAATCGATCATGCTATTTTCAACTTGATCAAGATATTTACCCTGGAAACCTCATTTTAATAATCGAAGATAGCCTCGATAAATTTAAAATAAATTCATACAACCGACAGTGGGTAGAAATTGAATTAAAAGATCCTTACTTTTGGGTTGAGACAACTTGTTTAAATGACTCCTCAACTCTTTTAAATTGCTCATTGTATAATGATGAGTCTTTAAATAAACCTGCGGGCTTGACGGCCTTAAAAAGAACATTCAATGTTGTTTCTAAAAATCAAAGCAGTACTCAAATCGAAATTTTAAATAAAAATGGCTATCTTAATTCTTCTTGCCTAGCTATTGACAAATTAAATCCACGCCTGGGAAACAATATACAATTTTCAAGCTTATCATTAGGACTTGGATTAACACAGATGAGCTTTAATCAAAATTCAAACTCTGACTTTTCTCTTAACAAAACATCACAAATTGGTTTTGATATTGGCAGTCAATTCATGATTGGTCAAAATAGTCTAAACATTAATTATGGTGAATTTGTTTTAGATTACCAACCAAATTCGTCTCCATTTATCAAAAAAACAGTTTCATCATCACTAAAAATCGACAATTTATATAACGATATAAATGTGATTTTTGGTCTCTTGTATGATACAAATTTGATTTTTGAAGGCCAGACAAATAGTTACGAACAATCCAAGCTATTTACTCACGAAATTTTTATAGGGTTAGACTACGAAATCAAAACAAGTTTTACAAATATTAATATTGGATTAAATTACTATAATCCATGGTCCTCTAATTCGACATTCTTTATCAAAAGATCAAGTATTTATTCAGTAAGTGCAAAGTTAACGCGTCAATTGCAAAAAAATCTAAATTTAGCCCTTGAAAACAAATATTTAACCAAAGAATTAAATTTCAGCCATACAAAATTAAATCAAGATTCTCTTGATGTTACTTACAAAAGTAGCGAATTTAAAACAATGCTATCATTAATTTACAAACCCTAGTATAAATACAATCATACAAATGAAACTAAAACTACATGTTATTCCAAATTCATCTCAAAATCAGATTTGCGGTTGGCATGGTGACGCACTTAAAATCAAAATTACAGCCCCTCCAGTCGATGGTAAAGCTAATAAAGAAATAGTTCGGTTTCTGGCGTCATGCTTTAATGTCTCAAACAAAGACGTCACTATTTTGCACGGTGATACAGGCAAAACAAAGCTTGTTGAAATTAAAATTGATCTAATAATCGGTGAACAAGTCTTAAAATCTTATTTGAATCAGTCGTGAATCAAAATTTATAGTTTTAAAAAAATAACAAAGGTAATTATTCCAGCAATTAACGGAAAAACTAAAATATCAAACAGGGCTGATTTATAGTTTTTACGAAATAAGCTCGCCAGACCATACGATATAATCAACACATAATTACAATTAATTAAGAACAATAGAGTAGTATTCATGCTACCGCGAACTTTAGCAAATGAAAAACTCCAGACGACTGACAGGACTAACAAGCTTAAACCAATCAAACTTCGATATCGAAAAAGCTGCTCATAAATTTTTTCATTACGCACAAACACATAAATCAACACAAAAAATAAGAGCGTATACAACACAGTTGTACCATATTTTGGGACCAAATCGACTAACGAAACGATTCTAGCTGGCAACAAAATTGGCTTATTTATTTTATTATCTCGATAAAAAAATAAATCAAATGCTGGACGCTTGATTGTTAAATCGTTCCACTTAAGTAAATATAATTTAGATAAATTGATTTTAAAACTTGGCACGTCAGAATTATTGATTGGCGAAGCAAATATAGGTTTTCCATATCCAATCATGTTTACTGAAATTTGAGCTGGAGAATAATAAGCATCTGACAAAAAATATAAACTCAGATTTCGGTTAGAATTTACAGGACTATCTTCAGGTTCCTGATACGGGTAATACGGCTGCTCACTCTTAAAACGAATTTGTATAGGGTTTGTCGTTAAATTTTTCTTATCTAGTTTTGAATTAGCTTTAAATTTAAATACAGTAAAGTAAAAATTCTTTTCTACATAAAGCTGAATCCATTTTTTGACTGCATCACGCATTTTAAAACCATTTAATTCCATCCAATTTGACAACTGATCCAAATTCGTCGACTTTATAACTAAAACATCATACTGTGCTAAATGAAATTTTTTAACAATGCTTACAGTATCACCTAAATCATCTAGCGACATCGACCCAATCGCCTTAGGCACTTCACTATTTTTAGGTGTTTCGATATTACCCAAAATATATTTAACAGGTCGCTTATTTTCGATAACCTCATCTAATTCATCAAAAATATTTTTAGACATGTCAGACACATCTGGCATATTCGGCACGGGAACAATAAAACCGACTTCATCTTTATTTGAATAAATTTGTGGTATTCGAATAAAACTTTCGATTCTCTGTTCAGAATCCCAGATTATGAGCGCTTTTTCAGATATTAATTTAGGTAAATCAGTTTCATCATTAGAAACTAAAACACAACCAAGACCCAACTGTGCATAAAGAACAATGCAAACACTCAAAAATATTAGACTTTTCATATTTTAAGTACAATCGAGTAGATAAGCCAAGTCAATTACCACACATGATATCTTTAACTTAAGTATTAACATTATTGCGCCACTGTTAATAAGTTATACAGCTGTCTACGTCTATATTGAATATAAATATGGCTTAGCAATTGAAGTGCATTTATTTGTTATAAATTGAGGATTTATTTATGAAAAAAATTATAGGCGTATTTGGATTATTCATAATAACGGCTCTACTATCAAGTTGCGGAAGCAAAGACGATGGTGGCCAAGCAAACTTAGCTTGCCCGATTGGATCAACATACTATAACGGCGCTTGTTACAATGGTGCTGGTGGTTTTGTTGCTGGTGCCGGCTACACATATTCGAATGGTTTTTACGCTGATAACTATTCTGGAACTACAAGTTTACGCGTAACAAATGGTTCTAAAATGCTTGAATTTTTAAAAAATGGTATGGGTGTATGCGATCGCGCAGGTGGTTCAAACTATGGTCAAGCGAGTTGCCAATCATACTTAAGTGGCAAAATGGATATTATTATACAACTACCAACGACAGGCCAAAATACACTACTTGCAACATTTATCGCACAACCTCAGTATAATCCTTATTTCAATTACTCAGCCCAACTACCTTCTGCTCGTGGATGGTTAGGCTTAGCATTGGGATGGGCTACAGGAATTTACTTACCTGATCCAAAACAATACTACGGCGGCTATTACCCTATTTATCAAGTTGAATTACAAACTTCATTAATTAATAATTCAGCAGGTTTTTCTGCTAATGGCTATGGCAAGTACGATACTGGATCATTCAGAACAAAACTGACTATCGAAGTTCCTCAAGGTAAATCACAAGATTACCAGTTACCTTTTGTATTCAAAGTTCAAGATGTACCGACTGCGCAAGGTGTAATGTCGAGATGCCGTACAATCAACTGCGGATTATAATCAGAAACCGTGACAAAATCTCTAGCCTAGAGCATATTCCTTATAATGAAACAAGTTAAATGCCCGCAGTGCGGGCTTTATTGCATTTACTCTGTCGAAAACCCTTATCGACCATTTTGCTCAGATCGCTGCAAATTGATCGATTTAGGCGAATGGGCCAGCGGTGGCTATGCGATCCCCGTGCAAAATCCAAAATATAACGAACTGGAAATTGAAGAACTCATGAACCAATTAGAACAATCTGAAAAAGACTTATCTGTTGCAGCTTACCAAACTGTTGCAGGTCGCAAACAACAGGAGTAGTCTTAGAACTTCGTAAAGAGGTTAACGACCATGTTTGTTTCTAAAATTCGAAGAATTCTTATTGGTGATCCATTACACAACTCACAACAATCTCATGAATTGATTCCTAAATGGAAAGCATTAGCTCTTCTAGCTGCTGATGCTTTATCTTCAATAGCTTACGCAACAGAAGAAATCATCATCCCATTGGCACTCGTCAGCGTAACATTAGTCACCTGGTCTCTTCCAATTGCACTCGCCATTTTAGGTTTAATGTTTATTATTACACTTTCTTACAGACAGACAATTAACAACTACCCCAATGGCGGCGGAGCATACATTGTTGCAAAAGAAAATTTGGGGAAATGGCCTGGCTTAGTTGCTGGCGCAGCCTTATTGATCGATTATACGCTCACCGTTGCCGTATCTGTTTCCGCAGGGGTTGAAAATCTTGTCTCTGCTTTTCCTGCGATGGCAAGTGTACAAGTTTTTACATGTGTTTGGATCATATTGCTATTAATGGTTCTAAGTTTACGCGGAATTAAAGATTCTGCGACAATATTTGCGATACCAACATATTTATTTATATTTTCAATTTTTCTACTGATCATAACAGGTCTTGTGAGAGGACCAACCGATCCTGCAATTCACAGCCATGAAGTTCTGTTAAATAATATG
This sequence comes from Pseudobdellovibrio sp., assembly GCA_046293015.1. GTDB lineage: Bacteria > Bdellovibrionota > Bdellovibrionia > Bdellovibrionales > Bdellovibrionaceae > Pseudobdellovibrio. The sequence goes on along the minus strand of JBKBPU010000003.1, from coordinate 304,010 downwards.
CCTGAAATTAGTATGATCCTTCTTCTAAAAGCATTTTCTTCGGGTTGTACAGCATTAACAGGTATTGAAGCTGTATCAAACGGAATTCCACTCTTTAAGCATCCACAATCTAAAAATGCTAATGCAACTTTATTAATGATGATATTTATTTTGGGATCAATGTTTGCCGGTATAACATATCTTGTAAATTCATATGATTTATTACCAATGAAAGGTGTAACCTTAATTTCTAGTTTATCAAAAGCCGTCTTTGGTGCAGAAAGTATTCTTTTTTATTTAGTGCAGATTTCAGTTTTTTTGATTTTATTCATGGCTGCATCAACAGCCTACGCTGATTTTCCAAGATTATCTTCGCTACTTGCTATCGATCGATATGCTCCACGCCAATTAGCTAGCGTTGGCGATCGTCTTGTTTTTTCGAACGGCATTATTGGCTTATCTCTCGGAGCCATTGGTTTGGTTATTTTCTTTGGCGGCCACACGCATTCTCTTATTCCACTGTATGCTGTCGGTGTCTTTTTATCATTTACACTTTCACAAGCTGGAATGGTTGTTCATCATTGGAAATTACGCGAAAAGGGCTGGATTCCATCAATGCTCATGAATGGTCTTGGTACAATAGTGACGTTTTGTGTTTTAATTGTAATTGGTAGCTTTAAATTTACCCATGGTGCATGGCTTGTGGTGATCGTTATTCCGATTATTGTGTATTCGTTTCATCGCATTCACGTTCATTATGTTATGTTTGCACGTGAACTCTCGCAATCGCACCATAATATTGAGAGATGCGACAAGGTTACAGATCATGTCGTTGTCATACCGATATCGGGTTTGCATCGTGGTGTCATGAATGCAATTCGGTACGGCAAGAGCATTAGCACCGATATTCGCGTTTGCTTTGTTAAAACTGATGATTTATCGGCTCAGCGTATGCTCGATGCATGGAATGCTAAATTTCCGGACTCTAAACTTTATGTTCTAGATTCGCCATATAGATCTATTTCAGAGCCTATTTTGAATTTTATTGATGACGTTCGTAAAGAGCATCCGACAGAGTTTATCACAGTGATCTTCCCAGAATTTGTAACGTTTAAGTGGTATCACCAACTTCTTCACAATCAAACAGCTTGGCTGATTAAGCTTTCATTAATTTACAAAAAGAATGTTATTGTGACGAGCGTTAAGTATCATTTATCTACAACGTAATTGTTGACGATAAAGATTTTTTGTTTTGAGATGTCTTAATCACGGAAGATTGATTAACAACAGGATGTCACAACAACTTTTGGTATTGGATTAGCTACAAAGCTTAAATGAGTAGGCTAACATGAAGCAAAACCCAATGCCTTTCTCACGAAGGAGAAAACAATGAATAAAGCGCAATTAATCGAAAAAATCGCTGCTGAAACAAAATTATCAAAAGCTCAATGTGAAAACATCGTTGACTGTTTCATCAACAACGTTAAAAAAACTGTTAAAAAAGGTGATGATGTTAAATTAGTAGGTTTCGGTACATTTACTAAAGCTAAACGCAAAGCTCGCACTGGTCGCAATCCACAAACTGGTAAAGCAATCAAAATTCCTGCTGCATGGACTCCAAAATTCCGCGCTGGTAGCGAATTTAAAGCTTTAGTTAAATAATTTAATTTTTTAGCTTAATAGTTTTACAAATAGATAGAGAAAAAGCTTGGTTCGTCCAAGCTTTTTTTTTACCATAAATCTACAAACTCTGTCCGAAAGGAAATTCTCAATGAAAAAAATTGGCGTTTTTACGAGTGGTGGCGATGCCCCAGGAATGAATGCAGCGATTCGAGCGGTTGTTCGAACAGCACATGCTAAAAATATTGAAGTCATTGGAATTTTAAACGGATATGTCGGAATGCTTGACAACAAATTTGTACCGCTTAATCCACGCGATATGGCCAATATCGTTCAGCGCGGAGGCACTATCTTAAAAACAGGCCGCTCTACGGAGTTTTTAAAGCCTGAATACCGTTCAAAAGCTGCAGAATATATTAAATCACATGGCATTGATGGTTTAGTCTGTATTGGCGGTGATGGTTCATTCAGAGGAGCACAAGCTTTATGGAATGAACATAAAATTCCAATAGTTGGCATTTGTGGAACAATCGATAACGATGTATTTGGCACAGATGATACAATTGGTTTTGATACAGCAGTCAACACTGCGCTTTCGGCAATTGATAAAATTCGAGATACAGCCGATAGTCACGATCGAATCTTTATTGTTGAAGTTATGGGCCGCAACTCAGGCTTTATTGCGTCAGCAGTTGGTATTGGCGGCGGAGCTGAAGAAATTTTAACTGCAGAATCTGTTGTCACTGTAGATAAAATTGTTGAAAAGCTTAAAGACTCGCGAGCAAAAGGTAAAACAAGCTCTATTATTGTAACTTCAGAAGGACAAAAAGCTGGTCGCTCATATGATTTAGCGGACTCTATTCGTAAAAAATCTGGATTAGATGCCAAAGTTTGCATACTAGGACATCAACAGCGCGGTGGATCGCCTACAGCACACGATCGCATTCAAGCATCACGCTTGGGTGCAGAAGCTGTGCTCGCACTCTTAAATGGCAAAGCTAATATCATGATTGGCACCGATGGTGGAAAACTCATCGAGATGTCGCTTGATATCGTCACACAAAACACAAAACCTGGTGAAACGACACTAATTCAACTTGCCAGATTGCTTTCTGTTTAGTGAAATACAAATGATAGTTTTTTTAAACAAGGAAGGTTTAAATGAAAAAATTTTTAGCTCTTTTAGCACTCACAACGATTGCTTTTTCAGGTTGTACTAAAAAAACAAATGAGAACGAAATTTTAATTGGTAGTTACAGTTCAAATACTGGGGCAACAGCGACATTCGGTGTATTTCAAATGCGTGGTATCGAAATGGCTGTTGAGGAGATTAATGCTGCTGGCGGTATTAACGGTAAGAAAATCAAACATATTAATTACGATAACAAATCAGATAACGATGAAACTTTGGCTGTTGTTAATCGTTTAGTCAGCCAAGATAAAGTTGTTGCAATTATTGGCGAAGCAACATCTGGTCGATCTAAAATTGGTGCTCAAATTGCGCAGCAAAATAAAATTCCTATGTTGACATCTTCTGCTACAAATCCTGATGTTACAAAAGTTGGAAATTATATCTTTCGAGCATGCTTTATTGATCCATTTCAGGGTCAAGTTATGGCGAAGTTTATGATCGAAAATTTAAAGTTAAAAAAAGCAGCAGTCCTTCGTGATGTAAAAAATGATTATTCAGTTGGCTTATCTGATGTTTTCAAAGAAGAATTAAAAAAAATGGGTGGCGAAATCGTTGATGATATCGCTTACCAAGAAGGTGATATTGATTTCAAATCACAATTAACATCAATTAAAACAAAAAATCCAGATGTTATTTTTGTTCCAGGTTACTACAATGAAGTTGCTTTGCTAGCAAAACAACTTAAAGAAATGGGTATGAAACAAATTTTATTGGGTGGGGATGGTTGGTCTTCACCTAAACTATATGAAATTGCCAAAGATGCAATGAATGGCCATTATTTTTCAAATCACTATACAACTGAGTCGACTGATCCAAAAACAGTTCAGTTTGTTAAAAATTTCAAAGCAAAATATAATGAAGATGCAGATGTGATGGCCGCCCTTGCTTACGATGCTACATACATGATGGTCGAGGCTATTAAAAATGCGAAAGAAATTACACCAGATGCTATTCGCGATGGCTTAGCTAAAATTAAAGATTTTAAAGGGGTCACTGGCAACATTACGATGAATGACAATCGTGACGCGATTAAATCAGCTGTTGTCGTTAAGGTTGAAGGACCAAGTTACAAGTTTGTGACAAGTGTTAATCCACTTTAATTTTTGGAATTAATCATGCAGGAATTTCTACAACATACAATTAACGGCTTAAGTTTTGGCAGTGTTTATGCATTAGTCGCGCTTGGCTACACGATGGTGTACGGAATTCTTGCAATGATTAATTTTGCACACTCAGATATATATATGATGGGCGCCTTTGGGGCTTATTATGTTATCCGTTTTTTTAATTTAGGCGATCCTAATCCCCTGCATTTTTCTATTGGATTATTGGCATCGATGATTTTTGCGGGATTTGTTGGTTATTGTGTTGAAAAATTTGCATACAAACCATTGCGCAAATCGGACAAAATGAATGTTTTAATTACTGCAATTGGAGTGAGTATTCTATTCGAGTTTGGTGGACAAATCATTTTTGGCGCAGATCCGAAATCATTTCCACAGTTACTTTCAAATGAAGTCGTTTTTCAATTTTCAGGGATCTCATTTCAAAGTGTTGATATCATGATTTTTGTCGTCACATTTATTGCTTTGATTGGTCTTAGCTACTTGATTGGCAAAACACAAACAGGCCGTGCTATGCGTGCCGTAAGTAGTCGACCTGATATAGCTCCCCTTATGGGAATAAACGCAAACAAGATCATATCAACAACATTTGTCGTGGGATCAGTTTTAGCAGGCTTAGCTTCTGTGTTAGTCGCTATTAAATATCCGAAGATTGATCCTATGATGGGTGTTAAAATCGGCACCAGTTCGTTTGTAGCCGCGGTTTTTGGTGGCATTGGTAGTTTACCTGGCGCAGTTATTGGTGGTTATATTCTAGGTCTTGGTGAGTACTATTTGATAGGTTACGGGGCATCAACATACAAAGAAGCCTTGTCGTTCTCACTTTTAATTTTAGTTTTGCTAATCAAACCAACAGGCCTTATGGGAACTAAAGCCAAAGAAAAAATATAAACGGATAGTGACAAATCATGAAAAATAAAAAAATTATTTTCCTCATTTCATTTATCACGATTGGTATTGTATGCCACTTTTTTTTAAATTCATATATTCAAGCGCTTGTCATTTCGTTTATGATTAACGCAATAATGGCTCTCAGTTTAAACTTTATTACAGGTGTTGCGAACCAATTTTCACTTGGACAAGCTGGCTTTATGGCCTTAGGAGCTTACACATCTGCAGTGATTACGAAAGAGTTTTTAAGTGATGCTTGGTACACAATACCTGTAACTGCAATTTTAGGAGCACTTGTTGCAGCTGTTGCAGGATATTTAGTTTCTTTGCCGTCTTTTAAGTTGAAGGGTGATTATTTAGCAATTGTTACTATGGGTTTTGCTGAAATTGTTCGTGTTATACTATTGAATTGGAATCACGTCGGCGGACCTCGTGGCTATAATGCAATTGTTAAATGGCCTGAATTTTTACTGAGCTATTCAATGACCGGAATATACTTAATTCTAACATTTATCGTTCTTTATCATTTGAAAATTTCATGGTTCGGCCGCAATCTTTGGGCTATCAACGAAGACGAAATTGCCGCTGAAGTTATGGGGACATCAATTGCCAAAAACAAAAGAACTGCTTTTTTAATATCAAGCTTTTTTGCTGGGCTCGGTGGAGCACTTTATGGTCATCACTTAGGTTATATTAGCCCAAGTTCGTTCAGCTTTTTAATGTCAGTGCAAATCTTAATTTATGCAGTATTTGGTGGTCTTGGTTCTATGTCTGGTTCAGTTTTATCAGCATTGATTCTCACCGCCCTTCCTGAAATTTTGAGAAGCTTACCTACAGGTGGTCTTGATCTACGCATGATTATTTTTCCTATTTTGCTTATCATTATGATGATCTTAAGACCTGAAGGGCTGCTCGGAAGAAAAGAATTGTTTGAAGACAAAGAGGCTTCGCGTGGCTAAAATATTAGAAGTAACAAATCTAAATTTAAGCTTTGGTGGAATCAAAGCTGTTCATGATGTTTGTTTTCACATTAATGAGCATGAATTATTGGGTCTCATAGGACCTAATGGGGCTGGCAAAACTACAGTATTCAATATGGTCTCTGGATTTTACAAGCCTGACTCTGGCACAATCAAACTAGATGGTCGTGAGATTCAAAATCAATCACCTGATCAAGTTAATAAATCTGGTATTGCACGTACATTTCAAAATATTAGATTATTTAGTAAATTGAGTGTTCTTGAAAATGTTTTGATTGCTATGCAACAGACAGAACAATTAGGCTGGTTTGAAAGTTTATTTCGAACAAAAAAATACTTAAAAAAAGAAGTTGAGCTTAAAAAACACTGTCTTGATTTATTAAAAATTTTTAGCCTAGATCATTTGGCTTATGAGCAAGCGTGCAATTTATCATATGGCTTACAGCGAAAATTAGAAATCGTTCGTGCACTAGCCAGCAAACCGAAAATTCTCATCTTAGATGAGCCTGCTGCAGGCATGAATCATCAAGAAACTGATGATCTAAAAAAACTAATTTATTTTATTAAAGATAAGTTTAATCTTACCGTATTACTCATTGAACATGATATGAAGTTAGTTATGTCTATCTGTGATCGCTTAGTTGTTTTAAATCGTGGTACAAAAATAGCCGATGGTGCGCCGTCAGAAATAAAATCAAATACAACAGTCATCGAAGCCTATCTAGGAAAACGTACGCACCATTAAGGGATTTAAAAATGACTCAAGAATATATCAAAATTCAAAATTTAAGTGTTTCATATGGCAATATTAAAGCAGTTAAAAATGTAAGCTTCGAATTTCAAAAAGGACAAATCACTACATTAATAGGTTCGAATGGCGCCGGTAAAACATCTACATTAAAAAGTATTGCTGGCCTATTACCTACCACAGGCACGATTGAGCTTTATAAGAGTACTTCGATTACGCGATTACATGAACTAACAGCCACCCAAAGATTAATGAATAAAATTGCGTTGTGTCCAGAAGGACGTGGAGTTTTTCCTAACTTAACAGTCTTTGATAATTTAATGATGGGTGCTTATCTAAACAAAGATAAAAACAAAATCGAAAAATTGATTCAACAACAATATGATTTTTTTCCAAAGTTATATGAACGAAAAAATCAACTATCTGGAACTCTTTCTGGTGGCGAACAGCAAATGTTAGCTATTGCCCGCGCGCTTATGAGTGAACCAGAATTTTTACTCTTAGATGAACCATCATTAGGATTAGCGCCTGTTATCATAGAACAAATTTTTGATAAGTTTGTTTATTTAAAAAATAATGGACTAGGTTTACTTATTGTAGAACAAAATGCGCATTTAGCACTTGAAGTTTCAGATTTCGCCTACGTTTTAGAAACTGGAGCAATGACATTGAGTGGAAGTGGATCTTCACTCTTAAAAGACCCACGTGTGCAAGAAGCTTACTTGTGTTAGAACTATAATCAGTTTAAACTGATAAAATTAAAAGCTTAATCTGTAATGTCCGCCAGATATGATTCTTTGATCTAAAAACTTTCCATTAACGTTTATTGTTTGAATCATTTGTAAAGTTAAATCAACTGAACCGTTTTTAGATTTCGACTTTAACTGTTCTAAATTTAAAAGCACTGTTTGTGTATCAGCATTAGGATTTAAATCTAGACGAGCGAGCTCACGAGTACCTTCATTATTCGTTACTTGCAACACTGGTTGTGAATATAAATTTTCTAAGACTGAATTACGACGGTTATAACGCTCAGATTGACATAAGTTAACTAAAAACAACTCAAAGCCAGATGATGTTTGTTGGCAAACAAATGATTTTAAATTTAATTCGACAGTATTTCCATCTAACCGAACTGCACTTAAACGATAGGCTCTGCTACCCACGTCATCTACAGACTGACAACGAGCAACAGATCCATCTAATAAAACAACATTATTTAATTCGTTAGTTTGCGCATTGATTGAAAAAGCCAAGGCCAAAGTTGATAAAAATAGCTTCATATAATTCCTCCTAGAGATTTTTATGAATGATCACTTATAATGGTTACTTTTTAAAGTTTTTATAGAGAAAAAAGACCAATGACAAGGCCATAAAATTGAAAAATGTGAAATTAAGATATACGTGCACTGATTTGAGTTATATGCATGAAAAATATACTCTCTAAGGTACTGATTATACTTTAAAATACTACGCTGGTTTCTTGAACTCTAAGCTTATCGTCGTCCCGTGATCTTGTGGGTGTTGGTCTTCTGATTTTGAATGAATTTCAATCGAACCACCATATTTTTCCATAAATAATTTAACCAATGGCATCCCAAAACCTGTTCCAGTTTCATTTTGTGTACCGGCTCTAGTTGTTTTTTCAGTTTTCGAGAAAATTTTCTTCACAAGATCATCTGGTATACCGACACCATGATCGCTAATTTCAACTTTAACTCTGCCATCTGAATTTTGGCATTTAATATCGATTGAACCACCTTCATGTGAAAATTTAACAGCATTAGACAATATATTTCCAAATACTGAATTAAGTGCAGATACACGTTCGAGCAAAACTAAGTTACTCATTGTATTAATATCATCAGAAACCTGGTTATTAAAATTAATTTTAATTTTTTTAGCATCAATTTTTTCTTGAAAATTCGAGAGTGTCTCTTTGATAAGATCATTAACATTAGTTGGTGCTAACTTAAGCTCAATTTTTTTATCTTCCATAGCTTGCATATTGCGAACATTAAGCACAAGATCTGCCATTTTAGTGATTGTGTTACTTAATCGATCAATATTTTTTTCGATAGTTTGTTCATTTTTTTCCGAAGATAGTACGTTCTTTTTAAGTAAAGATAACGAGGTTTTAAAAACACTAATATAATTATTTAAGTCATGTGATAAGAGTCTTGATAAAGAAACTTGATCTTCATATTTTTCTTGCAACTTGCGTGATAAATCTTGATTTAAGAAAATGCGTCCTAGTCGAGATAATAATTCGGGTTCACAAACTGGTTTATTGAGATAATCATCCGCTCCTGCTTTAAAGGCTGAAGTGATTGTTTCAGCAGCTGACGAAGATGTAAAAAAAACGACTGGAATTGACTTGATCGTATCATCAGATTTAATCAACTGACATAGTTCTGGGCCATTAATGTAAGGCATTTCATAATCCAGTAAAATTAAATCAGGTTTTGCCTTTTTGATTTCGTCTATAGCTAAACGCGGATCTTGTATGAAAGTAATTTGCATTGCAAACTTTTCAAGAGTTTTTTTGATAATGAGGTAATTTAGTTTTAAATCGTCAACAACTAGTATACTTTTATTAGTGTAAAGTGACGAACTCATGGCGTTCCTATCCTCTGAAATTTATAAACGACTTTATATCTATCGGCAATTCGAGCACTAACTCTAAGTCAAATATTAAAATATTTTTTATTTAGAATCTCATTATGAGATTGATTAATGTATTTTTAACACATCATTTCAAAATGAAATGCAATCATGATTTGAATCATAAATAATTCGATCTCATTCATGTACATTGGACCTGCTACATATAAAGGAGAATTTATGAAAAAAAATATACATGATATTGAAAGAATGGTTCGAATTGTAATCGGGTTATTCCTAGTTGGACTCACATTTATGAGCGAAACGCCAAACTACTGGTTCTTACTTGGTGTGGTACCCTTAACTACAGGTATTATCGGATGGTGTCCTCCTTATGCAATGCTTGGGATTAATACTTGTAAGTTACAAAAAGCAAAAAAGTAAGTAACGAGCTCGACTAACTGCTCATTACTTACTTTGTGGAGATTTAAGTTCTAACTATTTAATTATCTTTTGAGCTGAATAACTTCACTTAATAATTCATCAGAAGTTGTAATTGTTTTTGAATTTGCTTGGAATGCACGTTGATTCGTGATCATGTTGACAAATTCAGAAGCCAAATCAACTGTCGATCTTTCAAGGGATTTAGACATAACAGCTCCACGACCAGATGATCTAGGTGCACCAACTGATGGTGTACCAGAATGTCTAGATTCTTTGAAAAGATTTCCACCAACTTTAAACAAAGCCTCAGGGTTTTCAAATTTTGCTAGAGCAATTTGACCTAAATCAAGTGTTTTACCGTTTGAATACGAAGCTGTTAAAATACCTTCATCATTAAATGATAAACTATTCACTGTACCTGCTGCGGATCCATCTTGCGACCAAGAAATCACATCTGAATCTTTACCAAACTGTTTAGTTCCTTCTAAACCTTTACCGCCAGATGCAATATCATCACCAAAGTTGAATTTTATTTGTTGATCTTGTTTTGCACCACCAGCGAAGTTAAAGCCTGAGTTACTAACTTCTTGAGATTGAAGCTTACCATCTTCAGTAAATTGCAATTTACCTTCGACAACTTGTGCTAAATCTTGGCCTTCAGGAGCACCACCCTCAACTTCTTTACCATCAACCAAACCGCGATAAGTCCAAGTTCTATCTTGTCCTTTAGTAAAAAATAAATTTAGTAAATGTTTATTACCTTGTGAATCATATATTTCAGTTGCTGTTGAAAAATGTGAAGTTTTATATGGATCTTTTGGGTCAAAAACTTTTGAATCAGCCACACTGCGTGAATCTAAATTTAAATTTAATTTAACTTCTTTAGTTTCAGTTGCATTAACTAAAGCTCTTGGAAATTTAATATCACCCATGCGACTTTCGATCTGGCCTTTTTCATTGGCCTGAAAACCTTGGACTTTATGTCCAGCATTGTTAACTAAAAATCCGTTCTTATCAAAGTGAAATGAACCATCACGAGTAAATGCTGTTCCTTCAGAGCCTTTAACTTGGAAAAATCCATCACCACTGATAGCTAAATCAGTTGTTCTTTCAGTATTATCAATACCACCTTGGGTCATAATAGGGTTAATAGCATTAACTTTAACACCGCGACCAAGTTGATTACCACCATCAATACCTTTAAGACTGCGCGACATAACATCCGAAAACTCTGCTCGAGATGATTTAAAACCGATTGTATTTGCATTTGCAATATTGTCAGCAACTACGCCTAAAGCTTCGCCTTGTGCTTGAAGACCAGTGATCCCAGTCCACATTGATGATAGAACTCCCATGATAACCTCCATGTTTTTAATCTAAACATTCGTGTTTAGATTTGTTTTAATGAAACATCTATATTCGATAGATATTTCGTTTTCAGATTTACTAGTCGAGTAAATCCGTTTTATGAAGGGCCCCCTCTACGAGGACCAGCCCTAAAAATTAAATTACAATTGTACTGTCAATATTGGTAAAAACATTTTCTTTTAAATTGTTTTTATCCATTACTGTTACAACAGTATTATTCTTCACGCTAACGATGGCTGCTGAGTCATCCATTAAAACTAAAGTATCTTTTGATCCTTTAGCTGCAGCTTTCTTAATAGCCTCATCAAGCTTTGCTAATCTCTCAGGATTATATGTGATCCCTCGTGACTGCATACGCTCAATCGCGTGATTAGAAAACTTAAGTAAAGATTTATGATCACTTGCTAAGCCAGCTTTAACAAAGCTTGCTTCTCCTTGTGGCTTTGACTCACTATTCGGAATCTCAGCTAAAATCTTTTCAAATGTTTCCTTGAAAGAACCAGCTTTATCGCTTTTGTCAGTCTGATTTAAACTCTTGTCAGACTTTAACTCTTGCGGAGCTTTAGGAATCAGATTTTCAATTCGCGAAAGTCCATTCGCTAGTTTCATCTTATCCATTGCTATCCCCCATTTCTAACTTTATCCATCAACTCGCTAGACATGCCAACTTGATTGAATAAATCATCAGCCGATTGAGCTTCCGCTTTTAACTGCTGAGAGGTTTTCGCTTCTTCCTTGAAATTAGTTTGTCTCATTGGGTCATTTTTTTTCAAGTCGAGTTGTGTAATATCTTTTGAATTCTGGTCGTTGCTCTTAAGACTTGGGTCAGAAAACTGACGTATGTCCTTAAGACGAACATTCTGTTTTCCTATCTGAATGACTGGGCCATCCATTGAAAAACCAATACCAGTAATAACACCTGTAAACTCTGTTTTTGGATTTACACTCTGTCCTGATGAGTTTTTGCCTTCAAAAACAAATCTGTAGTCACCAGCTTTTTCATTCAAGCCGCGATCATTTTGCCCATTCCATGAAATTTTATTCTCACCTTGTTTTAAATCTGAAAATTTAAATGTGCGAATAACTTCATTTTTATTGTTCACAACTCTAATTTCTGCAGAATCTACATCTTGCGGCAAAGTAAATTTAAACTCATGCTCTTTGTCAATTTCAGTTCGAGTTATTTTAGCACTGTCACCCGCAACTTGCTTGCCTATCAAATTCAAAGCTTGAAATTGTTCTGCAGGTTTTCCTGCTCCTTTAATTTCGTTTAATGTTGTATTCATGTTTGTCATCTGTTCTAGAGTTGAAAACTGCGCTAATTGAGCAGCCATCTCATGATTTTTAAGTGGATTAGACGGATCTTGATTCTTCAATTGAGCTAACATCAACTTAAAAAATGCATCTTTATCCATTTTGTTGCTGCCAGCACCTTGAGATTTTTTAGACGGATCAACATAATTTGGATCGCTTAATTTATTCAGCATACCGCCTATATCATCTGCACCAAGCTTATCTTTTTCTTGAGATGTTAATTGACGAGAAGGTCCTTGAGATCTCAGATCAACTTCACCTTGTGTTGGTTCTCGCCAAGTTTTCGTATTCATCTTTGTATCAATCATAATTACACTTCCCTTTACTTATTAAGCAACTCTATTCAGACTAGAACCAATATAAGCACTTAAGCCATATCTTAGATTTTTTGTTGCTTGAGGAGTTGTCTTAACAAGTTGCGATACTCCTTGGGCATCATTCAATCGTCGATTCTTCTGTTGCTGTAGCTGATCATTTTTTTCATTTGCCAATTGAGATCTAGCATTTTGCTGCCCTTGATTCGATCCCATTTGCGAATGAAATTGCTGATTCAACATTTGGTTCTGCTGTTGATCAGAGTGCGAGCCATTCAAATTCGACTGAAGTTGAGTTTGATGACTGGCATTCACAACATCCACGTTATTAATCTTAACATGATCTATGCTCATTTGGTGCAATGCTAGACTAGACTTTAGATCAGAAAGACTATCTTCTATTAACTTTTTCACATTTTTATCATGTGAATTCATTTCAATATTAATTTTTCCTTGATCTAAAATAACTCGAAGTTGCATTTCACCAAAACCTTCCGGAGTCATTTTTACTGTCATCTCACCACCACCCTGCGTAACTAAGAACTTAGCTTGATTGATGATTGATTGAATATTCTCTTCACCATTATGGGTATGATCAGCCGAAGCTTCTGTTTTCGCGCCTACATGCGTAGACTGATAAACTTGCTTTTGAGCTGATTGTTGCTGCAAGTGTAAAGCTGATATCTGAGATGACAAATCATGATCAAATGATCTTATAGCTGCAGGAGCTTCCTTCCCTTGGCCATTTCCGCTTAAATCATGACTATGCTGCTCAGAGCTATCAGCATACGATCCTTGACCAGAATCAGAATCAGAATTCAAATTTCGATGATCATGCGAAACAATTTGACTGTTTAATCCATAATCTATTTTTTGATTGCTAAAATCTTTTTCTAGTGCGGCTTTAATTTTTTCTTGCATCAAGCTTTTTTGACTAGTTTCACTCTGCGTTTCCATTTGGCCACTGTATTGAGCGTCTTCAACTTTTGAATTAAGATCGCTAACAGATGCATCTGCTAACTGACTAAATTCTACTGCTGATGAACTTTGAATAGCCTCATTTGTACCCAGAGATTTATTTTGTGTATTGCTCAACAAGTCAGTTGCTTGACCATAACTTAAAGTTCCACCATCAATATTAGATTTTAAGCTAATATCAGCCATTATTTCAGTTTCTGTTGAGTTTAAGTGTTTAAACTCATCTGAATTAATAGAAATGGTATTATGTAATAGCGTATCTTTATCTAAAGCATTATTATTAGATAAAGAACTATCATCAACCTTTACAGATTGCTGTAATACTAAATTATTTTGATTATGAGATAATTTTGAATCTTCAACTTCAAGCAGATCGGTATCTGTATCTGCGGTTTTAACTTCATCCTCTTTCGAGACCACTCCATTTAAAACCATTGATTGATCTAAAATTACACTCGTTTGATCATCAGGTCCACTCTCAGATTTTTCTTCTGATTTAACTGCCTTCTTTTTGTTTCCCCCAGACAGTTTTTTGGGTACCTGTTCATGATCATCGTGCCTATCCTGCGCTTCCTTCATTTTCTCTTTGAAGTCATCTCGCAATTTAGACTCGTTGTCTTTCTGAGTTCTCGTTAGTCGATTCTCAGATGGACTGCCCTGCGGGGGGCTGACACGAATCAGATTTTCAAGCACCTTCCTCCATTTCTACCATTACGGTTTTTGCGTTTCTGCTACATCTTCTTTTTTTGTATCTTTATCTGCGCTAAGACCATCAGTCTTTGTATCAGTCTTTGTTAAAGCGGCAGGTAATCTATAACCTGCATATCTCTCTGCAAATAACTGAGCTTTTTCAGCTTTCATTAAATTAAGAACATCAGCTGCTGTTTTCTTTTTCATTTTCGAAAGAATCTCGATGACTAAATCTTCATCCATTGTCTCAAAAACTTTTGCAGCTTGACCTGGTCGCATATTTGTATAAATTTGAACTAAATTATCAATTTTAGCTGCATCAGCTTTAACTCTGTCTTGTAACATTGATGATATTTTAATTCTATACTCTTCCAATTCTTTTAATTTTTGCTCGACATAAGTTTTTTGCTGATCAATTTCTTTTGCTTTTTTATTTATATCTTCTTCACGAAGATCAAGTTCTTTTTTTCTCTCAGTTAGCTTATACAGTTTATCTAAAGCATCTGATTCGCTATTTTCATTATTTACTGTTTCAGTACTAGTTAACTTTTTTTCTTCAGTTTTGGTTGCAGGTTGAACTGTTGTTTCTTGCGTAGACTCCGCGTGTGCCAAACCTATACCAATTTCAATTTTGTGTAAATATGTCTCTAATTTATCGTAACTTTCAACAGCGAAAAATAATCCAACAGAGCAAGCAATAAAAACGATAAATTGCACTAAAGGAAACTTTCTTTTTGGCTTTATATTTTTCTGTGCAACTTTTTTACGTAGTTGTTCAATGGAAAGAGACTGTTTTTGATTGCTCTCACGATTTGCTTTTGGATAGCCTGAATCAGACAACTCTACATTGCGTTTCAATTTTTTGAAATGTTGATTATACGAACTATTCTTCAGCATTCTTTGTCATCCTAACAAATCTGATTGTCGAAATTTCATCTAATTCTTTGTTTTCAGTTTTTTGTACTTCTTGTATAAAATCCTGCTTTTTATTTTCTTTAAGCCTTTCCATTATTTTAACCTCAGATAGGGCTTGTTTCAAAACTTCTCTGCGCGCCTCGACTACTTTTTCAATTTTTGTTAGACGTTCGTTTTGCTGTTTGATACGTACGTCTTGTAATACTAAATATTCATTTATTTGAATTATTTTCTGCTGCCAGTCAGATGTCTGGTTGACAACTAGACCCCTTTGGAGAGTTGCATGCTCGCGCTCAACTCTCAAATTTTCCAAAATGACTTGTTCTTCATTATAAAAATTTAACGCTTCCAAGTAATCTTTTTGCGCCAAATCTAATTGAATTTGGCGATGATTTAAAACTTTCTGTAGAGGGAATTTAAATTTCATTAAATTATGCTCCTACAGTAATTTGCTGCATTATCCTTAGACACTGACTTAGATTTGAATGATCATCTGTTCGTTGTTTTAAAAAATCATTTATTGCGTCTATTGATTTAATAGCACGGTCAATTTTCGGATTAGCACCAGCTTTATATGCACCAATATTAATAAGATCTTCAGCCTCTTTATATGTTGCCATAAGCTCTCGCATTTTATTTGCCATTTTAACATGTTCTGGCGTTGAAACAGCCTTCATAACACGACTTGCACTTTGTAACACGTCAATTGCTGGATAATGTCCTTTTTGCGCGAGTGTTCTAGATAATACAACGTGTCCATCAACAATAGAACGTACACTATCCCCAATTGGATCATTCATATCATCACCTTCAACAAGCGTTGTATAAAAACCCGTAATTGATCCACCATTTTCAAAATTACCAGCACGCTCAAGCAATTTTGGTAAAGTTGAAAACACACTTGGAGTATATCCTCGTGAAGTTGGAGGCTCACCAATAGAAAGTCCTATTTCACGCATCGCCATTGCAAAACGAGTTACAGAGTCCATAACCAACAAAACATTTTTTTTATTTTTAGCAAAATATTCAGCAATTGCAGTTGCTACATAAGCGCCACGCATACGTAGTAATGGACTTTGATCACTCGTTACACATACAACCACAGTTTTACGCATACCTTCTTCACCGAGTTCGTGCTCAATAAATTCTCGAACCTCACGACCACGCTCACCAATGAGAGCTATGACATTGACATCGGCTTCAGTTTGTTTAGCCATCATACCCATCAGAACTGACTTACCAACACCAGAACCTGCCATAATAGCGACACGTTGACCACGCCCAGCTGTAATCATTGAGTTAATAGCTCGAACACCCACATCAAGTGGTTGGCGAATTGGATCGCGATGCAGTGGATTAACGACGTCAGCATACAAAGGGAACTCTTTGAAGTTATCAATCGGACTTTGATCGTCTAGTGGCATACCCATACCATCAACAACTCGTCCTAATAAGTCTTCACTTACACGCACCGAAGCGACTGAGCGCGATAAAGTTATTTTACAACCTAATGATACACCACGCATTTCATTTAAAGCCATCATCAAAACTTGTCTGTCTTTAAAACCAACGACTTCTGCAAGTAAAGGCTTTGTTGTATATGGCGTTTCAATAGCACAAATACTACCTACCGAAGCGCCGGGCAAAAAACCTTTAATGAGTAAACCCGTTACTTCAGTAATTTTTCCGCTATCCTCAGTTAAATGAGCAGCATTAATCACATCTAAATATTTATCAAAGTTTAAATTCATAAATCCTTTAAAAATTTAATCTTACTCAATAGTATCTTTGATTTTTGGTGTAACAGCATTAACTTCAGCCCAAAGCTTTTGAACTCTTTCATGAATACGAGCATCAATTGCACCATAGTTTGTCTCAATTATGCATCCACCTGGCTGAACATTTTCCGAAGCTTGAAGTTTGACACCTTTTAAGAAACTATACTTATCTTCGTTTGAATTTTTATATTTTTCGATAAATTCAATTTGCGATGGTGCAACTAACACATTTACATCTTCATCAACTTGTGCCGAATTCATAGCTTTACGAATGACCTCTATAATAATCTCAGGTTTTTTTTCAATATGATCAAACGCGATTTTTTCTGCTATCTGAAACACTAAGTGAATAATATGAGATTCGTTTGCCGAAATTAAATCTGGTTTTAAATTTTGTATAGAAAGCAGCATTGTTGCTAAATCTTCTAAGCCATGATTAATTTCGCTTGTTTTTTTTTCGAGTGCTTTCGTTAGACCTTCTTCATGTCCTAATTTATAACCTTCATCATAGGCAGCTTTTTGTATTTCGACAACTTTTTGCAAAACACGTTCTTCAATTTTTTTTTCTTCTGATTCTTTTTCTAGTTCTGCAATACCTGTCGTTTCTCTTAGTGCATCACTTAATACAAAGTCATCACCTTTGTGCTTTCTTTTTAGATAATCAATGGCAGCATCTGGAGTACCCAAATTAAATTGCCTTGGTTGATAATCCAATACAGTTGCGGTGTCTTGTGATTGATCTGGTCGTATTTTGATTGGACTAGACCATCGCATCTTCGCCTCCACCACGTGCAATTATCAACTTACCTTCAGCTTCTAATTTACGAGCAATATTAACAATTTCTTGCTGGGCCCCTTCAACATCAGATAAACGAGCAGGACCCATATTGTTTAGATCTTCACGTAGCATCTCTGATGCACGAGCTGATAAGTTTTTGAAGACTTTGGCACGAATGTCTTCATTTGCAGTTTTAAGCGCCAATAATAGTTTATCATTTGGCACTTCTTTAAGAAGAAATTGAATACCACGATCATCAATTTTTGCAATATCATCAAAGACAAACATTAATTTACGAATTTCTTCTGCTAACAATGGATCTTTTTCTTCTAAACGTGACATAATTGATTGTTCAGTATTTTTATCCATTACGTTAAGCATTTCAGCAACTGGCTGAACACCACCAAGAGTGTTTTGTTCAACATTTGTAGTCGCAGCTAACTGATTTTTTAAAACGCGATCGATTTCACCAATCAAATCTGGATCAACATTGTCTAAATTAGCCATTCTTAAAACAACTTCTGCTTGTAAGCTTTCCGGCAGTCTTTTTAAAACATCACCTTTTTTCTCTGGTTCAAGATGAGCTAAGATAACAGCAACCGTTTGTGGATGTTCATTTACTAAAAACGTTGAAAGTGATTTAGCATCAACCATCTCTAATGATTCAAGTGTTCGTCCACCCGTTGAAGCAATATTAAGTCCACCTAAAATTCCACGTGCACGATCTTCGCCAAGTGCTTCGACAATAGATTCTTTGCTTGATATTTTTTCTGAAAAAATGAAATCATCAGATTCACTAATCGTATCGTAGAATTCTTCTAAAACTTTTTTAGTAATATTAACTGGAACAATTTTAAACTTTGTCATTAAATGAATTAATTTTCTAATGTCAGCATCATCCATTTTTTGAAATAAAATTTTGATTGCATCTTGCCCCAAATAATTAACTAAAATAGCTGCTTTATCTATACCCCGTAAAGAATCGTAATCAATTGATTCATATCTGGTTAATTTCATTGATTAGTCCTTTCTTGATACCCACAGATTAATTGCACTTGATGCTTTTTCTTCATCTTTACTTACAAGACTCATAATACGATCTTTCAATAATTCACTTTCAGCCTTATCAGGATCGATAGTATCTTGAATAGTCGGAAGAACACCGCTTAATCCAGGCAATGTATTGTCAACTGATTGTAACTCTTCTAGCTCTTCTATTGTACGAGGTAACATATCCTCAACAGAATCCGTAAATGAATCAGTCACCCACTGCATAAATGGTCTGATCACTAAGAAGAAGAAAAGCAACAATGCAAAGCCAAGTAATCCCCATTTAAATAAAGATTGAACTAATTTTTTCTTTTCTAATGAAGTTAAAAGCGCTTCACTTTCTGCAAAGTCTTCGGGCTTAAACTGAATTGATTCTATTTTAACAGAATCACCACGTGCCGGATTAAAACCGATTGCGTTTTTAACAAGAGATTCATACTTTGCAATTTCTTCTGCAGACCTTGGTTCCCACTGACTGACCGGCTTACCGTCAGGACCATTTTTGGTTATCATTGATCCATCAACTAACACCGCTACACTAATTTTTTCAACATTACCAGCAGCTTCTTTAATATTACGAACAGTTTTTGGCACTTCATAATTAACTGTTTTCATTTCTTTTTTAACGTCTTGTTTAAAACCAACTTGTCCGTTGTTGTCTTCAGCCCCTGGCACATTCGAACGCGAACCCGGAATACCTGCAGGATTAGTTCGTGCACCATCCATTGATTCCTCATTCGTTGTAATACTTCGAGTTGCTGATTTTTCCGGATCAACAATTTCTTCAACCGATGATACAACTTTATTATTCAATGTAGCATCAACCTTAGCAACGATTCTTCCTGTACCAACAACTTTAGTTAAAATTGCATCAATTCTTTCTTCGTATTCTTTTTCAACTTGTGATTTTAGTTCGAGAATTTCACTAGAAGCCCCAAGTGCTCCATCTGATTTTTTAGACAACATTTTACCATGCTCATCAAGTACAGTAACACGATCAGGATCCATACCCTCAACGGCATTGGCAACTAAAAAGCGAATTCCTCTAACTTGATCAGCTGTTAGTTGTTTACCCGCATTCAAAGAAACCACAACAGATGCACTTGGTGGAGTTGATTCTTCCATTATTGTTTTCTTCTGTGGTAATGCCAAAATCACTTTAGATTGCTTAACGGCTGTTAACGTATTGATTGCTCGCATTAATTCGCCTTGCAAAGCACGTTGAAAATTAATTTTCTGAGAAAATGAATTAATTCCAAAACTCTCTTTTTCAAAAAGTTCTAAACCGATTGATCCCATATTAGCAGTTCCAACTTCTGACATAAGTTGCATTTGTGTAGCATGCAAAAACTCTTTTGGAACAGTAATTGTCTTTCCATCTGCTTGCAGTTGATATGGAACAGATTTTGCGTTCAATTTACCAATAATCACCGGAACTTGATCCGATGGGATATTTGTTAACAAAACTGCGTAATCTTTACCTGAAGCCATAAATGTAATCAAGCCCATAGCCACAACAACTATCAAACCTGAAGCGACAAAGGCCATCTTTTTAGTGGGGCCTAAAGATTTATAAAATTCGTTAAATTGTGCTAATAAACCGCCAAACAGTTTCCCCACATTACACCTGCATTCTCATGATTTCTTGATAAGCATCAATTATTTTGTTTCTGACTTGAACCATTGTTCTTAAAGCAATATCAGCCTTTTCTGTTGCAAGCATGACTCCTGCGATATCATCAGTTTTGCCCGTTGCTAGCTCTTGAGCTTTTATGTCTGCAGTTTTCTGCAATTCGTTTACATTACCAATTGCATCCTTCAGCGTATCTGCGAATGTTTTGCCAGATCCAGCAACGTCGCCATTTGGAACAACATGTTCATTTTGTGTTGATCGAATGCCGCCAGCTTCAATAAATTTATTTGCATTTGAGATCGTTAAACCATCCATGGTTAGGACTCCTCAATTAGGTTATATAGTTAATATTATCTACCAATTTCTAACGCACTTAAAGCCATATCTTTTGTAGTTTGAATAGCCTGTACGTTAGCCTCGTAAGAGCGATTGGCTTGTATCATATTGGTCATCTCTTCCATTAGATTAATATTAGGATAAGCTACATATCCATCCGGGTTAGCATCTGGGTGTCCGGGCTCATACTTCATTAAAGGACCCTTTTTGTCGTAGACAATATCTGAAATCTGGACCTGATTAAAATCTTTTCGTGGGTCAGTAACCCCAATCATATCACCAAACGTTTTACCATCTTGCACAGCTTCAAAAACTACATCCTTACGTCGATAGGGACCGCCTTCAGGCGTTTGTGTCGTATTAATATTCGCAATATTTGAAGATATTGTATTCATTCTTGCTCTTTGCGCGGACATACCGCTTGAGCCTATTCTAAAACCTGATAAAAAATCTGACATAATTATCGCCCTTCCCCAATCGCATATTTAAGCGCTGCCATTTTTTTATTAATTAATTGCAATGCTGATTTATACATAATTGAGTTTTCAGTTAAAGCAGACATTTCTTTTTCCATGTCAACGGTATTGCCATCATTGTTAACAGCAACATCAGGATTATCAAAAATTTCGGCCGACACCGTTGGTATTGCGCCATTAATAAAATGATTGTCATGAGTAGCACTCATTGCGTTTTGATCGTCAACATTCAGCGCCCTTGCTAACGCATCTTCAAATTCAACCTTCTTAGCATGATATCCAGGAGTTTCCGCATTAGCGATATTGGCTGATGTAACATTGTGACGAATTTGTCGCATCCTTAGTGAAGTGGCCAAAGCATCGGTTGTTTTATCAAACAAAGTACTCATAAATAACCCTCCTGACGATACTGATTTAATTTGTTTCTTAAAGTTCGAATCGAAATACCCAAAACTTCGGCAGCTTTGGTTCGATTTTGTTCAACAAAAAATAGTGTTTGTAGAATATATTGTCTTTCTACATTTTCTAATTTTTCGCCTATCGTAAAATTAAGATGGTCTGTTGGATTTTTTAAAACTAGATGTTCTGGTTCAATAACATTTTTATGAGCGAGTAGCATTGATTTTTCTAGAACTTCTTCTAATTCGGCAATGTCACCAGGCCAAGAATAAGCGATTAATTTTTCTTTGGACTTTTCTGACAATATAAAACGTCCTGAATTATTCATCAATGATGAAACTTGAACAACAAATTCAGATAAAGCCACGATATCTTCCTTACGTTCACGAAGTCTCAATGTTCGAAATAAAACTGAATTTACAAATTTTGATGTATCATCAGCAACATCAGCAACTACTATGGCATTAATTGTCTGATCATAATTCGTGTAATTAACAATATCAATATGTTGACCTGTAATTTGTTTGATTTTATTTTGCAAATATACTGCTAATGAATGACGGCCAGTATTTTTATGTCCGCATACAATTATCGAATGTGAAATTTTACATTTTATTGAATTCAAAAATGCATCAACTTCATTTTTTAAATTAATGAAAGCTTCTGATTCACTAGCAATCATATCAAACTCAAAATAGCTCACTTTGAATCCTCCGAATTTTTCTCAGATTTAGTCATTGCAGGTATTCTTTTCAAATATTTTTTATTTTCATCTTTCCACTTAATATCATTGAGTTTGCTTGCTGCTAACTTACTTAAAGTCGATGATGTTTCACTTTTTAATTCAGACCAAATTGACTCTGCTTTTTGAATTTGTCCTGCATTGAAGTAAATTTCACCAAGCTGGTATCTTTCTGTTGATAAGTCTTTTGTTTGACCATATTTTTCAATATATTGAGCTAAATATTCTTTACTCATTTCAGTGTCACTCAGAGTGTGGGCTATTTCGATCATTTTTCTATAAGCACTCATTTTCTCCTGATCTTTAAGCGAGGCTTCTTGAATAATTTTATTTAAATTATTTTTCGCATTAGAATAATCGTGATTTTTAATTTCAAAATCTGAAAGTTTTAGTAGTGCTGGCCCTAATAGATTAGGTTTGTCTGACCACTCACGACTAAGCTCTTTTAAATATCGAATAGCATTTTTATAATCTCCACGTTTATCAGCCATAAGTGCTGTATAATAAATTCGATTGATCTGATCTTTATCCGAAAGTTTTTCTGGATTATCAATCAGCTTCATTTTGTCAAAACTATCTTTAAATTGCCCTTCCTCAAACAAACATAAGGCCTTCATTAAATTAATCTCATCAGATGTTGGCAAGTTTTGAGTGAGTGTCGTATGCACATCTTTATTTTTACCAATGTCTAATATTTTTTGAGATACTTCGTTAAATTTATTTAACGCAACAGAATAAGCTCCTGCTTCTAAATATGCTTTTGCAACATAAAAATCAGTATCAATCCGAGGTTGTTTTTTTATCCATGTGTCTGAGTACTTTTGATAAATTGATAATACGCTTTTATAGTCGCCACTATCTAAAGTTTTCTTAATCAATGAATTAATATTTTGCGATATACGCAGAAAAATCTGACTAGAATCAGGACGATTAGGATCTTTTTGATAAAAAGTTATTAATTGATCAAGGGCTTTTTGATACTCATTTCTCTTCGAAAAGCCATCTGAAATCATTGTGACTTTAAATTGATCAACATTTTGCAAATCACTTTTTGAGGCTAGTTCATCCATTTTACTTAACGTTTCTTGTACTTCTTGATCTTTCATAACTTTCATACGTGTACTTAATAGATGTAATTTGGCAATGATCGTTTTCGGACTATCTCCATAGCGAAAATTAGTTTCTAGATAGGCTCCAACTGCTTTTGATTGCTCAGCTCCTAAAACTTCAAGTAATTCGCCTACTCTAGTAAGTGCATATGGTGCATATTCGTGCGACGGAAACTTCTTAACGAAATTTAAAGCTGCGGCATGAGCTTGCTCTGGCTTACGATCTCTGAATAGAACCTCACTGAAATTAAAATACGTGCTAGGAAAGTTTTCAGCCTGTTTTTCGAATTTGCTGATCGATTTCGAGTAAGCATCAGCTGCTTTTTCATACTGACCAACTTGCGCAAAATAATCGCCTTTTCGCAAGGCGGCTTCAGCTTTTGTATTAACGTTTTTAGCATTATTTTCCAAGTCCTCGATATTTTTTAGCGCTTCATCAAGCTTATTCAATTTCGATAAAGAATATGCCATACCTAATTTTGCATACTCAGCGGATTGTTTATTTTTGTATTCTGGTTCATTGATATGTGCATCAAATAATCTCACAGCAGATAAGTAGTCTTTTTTATCTAATTTTATCATTGCAACTAAAAGAGATGTTCTTTCTTTTAGTTTGCTATTTGGAAAACGCTGTAAGGCTTTTGCATAAAAACTGAGAGCGTCTTCATAGTATTTAGCGTTGTTGCTTTCTAAATACATATCGTACATAGCATCAGCATTCATAAAATAAATATTCTCAAGATAATCTGATGTTTTAAATTTCTTTTCAAACCAATCAGTAGTCTTACGCATAACTAAATATCGTTTTTTATCAAATAATACTTTTATAAGCTTAGCTTGCTTGTACTCATCAGTATCGTTAGCCTTAAATTCATACTCAGGCTTATTCTGCTTCATCAAAGTCCAAAAATCAAAATCACGTTCTATAAGGGGATACCTTAAATAGTAGTCGACCATTTCTTTTTGCAGCTGACTTTTTCGCGTGTCTATAATCCCAAGTTTAAAGCGGTCAAATTTCTCATCACCACCATCAAATAACCCAGATCTTATATTTGACTCTTTGTCGTCAACATTAATTTGAGTCATTGGATCAATTACAGATAAAAAATCAACTTGCGCAGGTTTTCGTTGTAACGATCCAATTTGTGTTTGTACTAACTTAGGTGGATTAGATCCTTGACGACCCTTTATATCGACATTTTCTTTTTTTATATTTTTATCTACAAAATCTTCGTTTAAATAAAAATCAACAACGAGTTTTGAAGGTTGTTCGGTTAGATAATCGAAGGCTTCAACTTGCTTGCTTGCCAAACTAAATTCAATTGTAGAAAACCCATCTAATTGATTTGGTAAAATTTTGATGCTTTTTACGAAAGGATTGTCTAAGTTTTTTAAATTGCTGATATTTGTTTTATCACTATTTTTAATCGTCAGTAAAATCTTGTCATTTACTCTTTTTAAATCATAATCCCAATTTTTTTGTCCTGAGATTTCAAAATTAAGTGTTTCACCTTGAAGTTTAACTTGCGAACTCAACGTTGCGGACCAAGACTTTAGTGTTGGTAATAACATAAAATTAATAAGAATAGCCATGTTGAATATCGATACTGTTTTCATCATTAAATTGAAAAAGCACAACAAGTGCCAATGGCAATTGCTCATCAAATGCAATTAAATGAAGGACTAGGTAAATTCATCCATAATTTTGGCGAATGCTGACAAATGATTGACGCTATTTATATGTTTTTATTATCTTAGAAAGTATAGACTAGACTAGACGAAACCTACATATATATCTATAATTCTGACAATGAAGATTTCGCAGAAAATATTTACTTCTTTGCTATTATTATTGTTTATACCAGGATGTATTTCAAACTTGTTTAAGGAACCTAAACCAACCTTTTCAACAGACATACTTCTGCCAGCTCTACCTATTGATTATCAAAAACTTGATGATAACGTCTATCCAGCTTGGAAACACAAAGATACAGGAAATGTAATTTCTGTTATCTCAGACTGCAATGCAGGACATTTCACTTTAAAATCAATTCATTCTCTTATGAGTGACTCTTTAGATAGTTTCAAAATCGCGGAGGAAAAAAATATTTCAATTGCAAATCACAAAAGTTATTACAAAAAAATAAATGGTCAAATCGAAGACAAAATTGTAGAAATTCAATCTTATTCTTTAGCAGATAAAAAATGTCTTTTTGTTGTATCACTTGCTGGTAAGCCTGAGAAATTATCTCAAAATCAAGTTGATTTTAAAAACTTTATTCAAAAAATTGAGTTTAAAAAATAATTTATGTCAGATTTGCAAATCCCCAATAAAGTCAAAAGCCAACTCGAATTTATCGGAGGATCAGCTTTACTAACTAAACAAACTTTTTCAGAACTATTGAATAAGCCATTTTATGGCTCTTTACTGATAGATCAAATTTATCAAATAGGTGTTAAATCGTTTCCGCTTATTTTTATCACTGCATTATCGACAGGTATGGTTATGTCTTTACAATATGGCCTAGGATTAGAGAAGTTTGGTGGAAAGCCCTATGTTCCAAGATTGGTTGCATCGACAATTTTGCGCGAAATGGGTCCTGTGTTCACCAGTCTTATGCTGGCAGCTCGTGTTGGAGCTGGTATGGCCAGCGAAATTGGTTCTATGGTTGTAACTCAACAAATAGATGCAATCAGAGCACTCGGGACATCGCCTATTAAAAGAATTGTTATCCCCAGAGTTTTAGCCTGCTTGATTGTACTTCCACTGCTTGTATCAGTTGCCAACATGGTTGGAAATTTCGGCGGCATGGTCGTTGGATCTGCTGAATTAAATTTAGATGCGCAATTCTACTTACGTCGAGTTCTTGAGACATCCAACCTTAAAGATTATCTTGCTGGATTTGGTAAAACGTTCTTTTTTGCACTTTTTATTTCTATTCCTTCTTGTTACTTCGGTTTAAACGTTAAAAATGGAACGAAAGAAGTTGGCATTGCAACGACTAAAGCAGTTGTTACAGCATCATTACTAATATTAGTAGGAGACTTTTTTCTTTCAAAAATATTTTGGATAATTGAAAAATGGCTTTAATTGAAGTAATTGATTTTAAAAAGTCTTTTAGCCATAAAACCGTCCATGAAGGCGTCACATTTTATGTTAAAAAAAGTGAGTGTATGGGACTTGTCGGCGGTTCCGGTGCTGGTAAATCAGTTATTTTACGTAGTTTAATTGGTTTAGAAAAACCAGATTCAGGACAAATTCTGATTGATGGTGTCGATATTACTAAATTTAGCGAAAAGGATCTTATCCAAATTCGCAAAAGAGTAGCCTATGTTTTTCAAGGCGGTGCTCTTTTCGACTCAATGACAGTGTTCGAAAACTTAGCCTATCCAATCAAAGCACATACAAATTTATCTGAAAACAAAATAACTGACAAAATTCGTAATCAGCTCGAAGAGTTTGGCCTGCTTGATGCGATTAACTTATATCCTGCCGAACTCTCTGGTGGCATGCAAAAACGAATTGGATTAGCCCGCGCTATGATGATGGAACCTGAAATTATTTTATATGATGAGCCCACAGCTGGTTTAGATCCTTACAACACAAATAAAATTCAAGAACTTATACTTCGTTTAAAGGCAAAAGGTGTAACAGCAATTCTCGTAACACATGATATGCCAACTGCGATGAATGTTTGTGATAAATTTGCTTTTCTAAAAAATAAAATTATTGCAGAGCAAGGTACTATTGAACAACTTCGCCATAATAAAAACAGCTTAATTCATCAGTTTATGGAAGGACAAATCCTATGAATAACAACAATGTTAAAGTTGGTCTTTTTTTAACCGTTGGTTTAACGGCTTTAATTGTATCTATTTTTATGCTGGGATCAAATAAATCTCTTTTTCAAAAATCCTATACCCTGATAACATATTTTGATTCTGTGCAAGGACTTAACAACGGAGCTATTGTATCGATCGCAGGTTTTAAAATTGGTAATGTTCAGCAAATAGATTTTGATGAAAAAACAAATATGGTTAAAGTCATGTTTGATATCGATGCTGATTATGCTAAAAAAATTAGATCCGACTCTGTTGTTGAAATAAAAACCCAAGGTGCACTCGGCGATAAGTTTTTATACATTACTCCGGGTCAGTCACAAGAAATAGTTAAAGATGGTTCGGAATTAAAATCAGACTACGGGAACGATATACTTTCTATTATTAGTAAACGCGGATCAGAATCAGAGAAGCTATTCGACACTATTCAAAATTTAAATATTATCACAAAGGGTTTAGCTGACAATAACAAATTACCAAATCTCATTGCAAAATTAGATACAGCAGCCGGGCATTTAAATGAATCGTCTCTTAAAATTAAGCAATCTCTACAAGCTGGTCACTTAGACCGATCGCTTGAAAAAATGGATCGCATACTTGAAAAGATTGACAACGGCCAGGGAACATTAGGCGCACTAATTAATGACCGCTCAATTCACGAAAGATTAAAAAACATACTCGGAGCAGGCCAAAAACAACAACAAGTCAAATCTATTATTAAATCAAGTGTAGATGAATAATTTGGATATGTATTAGATTGAAACGACATACTAGCTAATTATTGAACAGATCATTAACAATTTGACACCTTCATCTTTCGTACAAAGTTTTAGATGCTCTAGAGCTGGTCTTCAATTCGCATTTCCTAAATAGGACAACATTTTTTTGTTGGCTTTATCAATTAAGGAATTCGTATGCGCATTAAGTTCTTCTTCAATACTATTGTATCTTTCGTGGTTTTACTTCTAACATTATTGTTTTCAGCACATATAGCCAGCGCTCAAAACATCTGTGGTCATCTGTTTGCAACAAAACCCAGTTTGTCAGTTTTCGTTAACTACTCTAAAATTATAGATGATATTATTAAAAACAAAGTAACCTCAGAATATAAAAATCATGTTTCTCAGATTAAAAACAATCAAAAACTTCAATCTGAATTAATTAAAAAAATACACCAATTATTAAATTATGAAAATTCTAATATCATAGAAAGCGAATCTGCTGCTCAGGTATTACATGGATTATATTTATTATCAGAAATAGACACTGATCATACCGTAAATTTAATATCAAACTTCCTCAACTCAAGTAATTCTAAAGTGAGTTTTTTTACCAAAAAATCAGTCAAAAAATTCGTTACTGAATTAAACAGCAATATTCCATCGTTTATTATTTTTCAACTCATAAAGAATCCTCTTTCTAAAAAGAGTTTTCAGTCTGTGATGCAAATAATTGTTAACCATAAAAAATATTACGAAAGCTATTTACAATCTATAGATTTTTTTAAAAATATTTCCTTGCAATTAAAAACGATAAAATCAAAAAACGATATTCTTAACGAAGAAGATTTTAATATATTAAACCAAATCCTAGATTCATCATTTTCATCACAATTAATAAAACTGGCAGATTCAAAAAATGTGATTTTAAAGAATAGCCCGCGACTATACCTTTACAATCAAGAATGGGCGAATTTGGTAAATATGGCTTTTTATTTACGTGAACTAGCTGAAAATTCACAAATACCAGATGCTGCTGCATACTACGAAAATATACTCAATTTACTAGTTGAGGATTTGAGAATTTATAGAAATAACCGTTTATATTTATCAAATGAAGTTCGATCAACACTAGATCTCAAATATTAATACATTTTAAAAATTGAATATACTTCACTAATTACGCAAAATAGTTCCATTTTGTAGCTCTATAATTTGATCATAATCTTTAAGCGTAGAAATGCGATGTGCAATTGTCACTAATGTAATTCCGCTTAATGATGAACGAATAACTGTTTGTATTAAATCATCTGTTTCGAGATCCACACTGGCTGTCGCTTCATCAAGAAAGATAATTTTAACATTAACCAATAATGCTCGAGCCAAGCAAATCAGCTGTCGCTGTCCTTGCGATAAATTTGCACCGTTTTCGGTCACATGATAATTCAATTGCTGCGGTAATTCAGACACAAATAATTTAAGACCAACTTTATCTAAAATGTCCCAAATCTCTTGGTCAGACTTTTCTGAATATCGATCTAAGTTTGATCTCAGTGATCCTAAAAACAAAGATGGATCTTGTGGGATAACTGCTAACTCTTTTCTTAATCTTTCAAGTGGAATTTCTGTCACAGGCACACCGTCAATTAATATTTCTCCAGAATGTGTATCAACAAAACGATATACAGCTTGAAATAAAGTCGATTTACCCGAGCCTGTACGACCAACAATTCCAGCGCGATGACCAGATTCAATTTTAAAACACACATCTTTTAAGACATCAGGCAAATGATCTGCATATCTTAAATAAACATGCTTAAATTCTAAAGAACCTGACTGCGGCCAAGTTGGATATTTTTTACGAAACTCATGATCTTGAACATAATCAACTTCAGCTGGCAGTTGAGTGTAATACTCAAGTCGTTCCACAGATGTCATCCGCGACTCGAGATCAGAAAAAATTCGTACTCCCCAGTTTAAATGTCGCCAACATTCAAGAGCATAAAGTGTAACTAAGCCAGCCATACCTGTTGTGAGCCACCCTTTTGAGGTCGCTATCACAACTCCGGTCGCTGTTGTTAATGAGATCAAAGCTCCAATCAATGGTAACCGTGATGAGAACCATCTATTAACCATATAATGCGTGTAATACATTTCAACAGAGTGCTCTAGTTTTTTTAAAAATTGTTGATTGAACCATTTCTCATTATTAAAAGCACGTATAACATTTAGCCCCTGTAATGTTTCTTTAAAGTGAGCATAACGTGGCGATCGTGCTAGCGAATCTAAACGTTTAACTTCACGAGCAACGCGACGATAACGATTCTGAATAAAGTAATAAATAACTAGCGTAGGAATAAGCACAACTAAACTAATAGGTAACGCAATGATGATCAACAAAAATGAAGAAATGACATTAAATAGTGAATGTATAGCACTATCAAAACTCCATTGCAGATGAACATCAACAGACTCAACATCTCGTGAAAATCTCTGTAGTATTCGTCCGATAGGCGTACTGTCAAAAAATCTAATTTTACTTTTCAAAACTGAATTCAGCATTCGATCGTGAAATAGTTTTCCAGCCGTAACTCCGCGATGCGTCCACCAAAATGTATTAAGTGCGCTAATAATCAATGTTAATAAACCAACCAACCCATAACCAATGACAAGCCACTCGGGCGACACTTGTCCACTTTTTTGCGTTAGCCATCCACGTTGAAGCATTGGCGTACAAACATGTAACATGGCTCCAGTAAATAAAACAAAAATAAATAAATTACGGTAACGACTATCTCCACCTAATGTGCGGATGTACGACCAGTAAACACTCGCCTCAACTGATCCAACCGCTCGATCTTCGTCAACTGTTACTCGTGTTTCTTGTGCTGACTGTATAATAGCAGAATCGCTCAAATTATTTTTTTGTAAAATTTCGATTTCATGAGTTTTATTTTTGTTTTCAATTTCAAGAAAGACTTTAAATTCCTTTGAATTGTTTTTAAGTTCTTCAAAGCGCCCAACTTGATAACCAGATTCTGTTAAAAATAGAATCTGATCAAAACGATCTAAATGAGCAATACGATGCGTGGATACTATTCGGGTTTTGTTACTCCACTCTCCGAAAATAAGCTTATCGCAAAGCCAATTTTCTGTTGCTGGATCAACTGCCGATAAAGGGTCATCTAAAAATATAATGTCAGGACTTGAATAGACTGCTCTCGCAAGACTAACTCTTTGTTTTTGCCCACCAGATAAATTGACACCTTTTTCACCGATTTCAGTTTGAAGGCCAGATGGTAACAAATTAACATCAGAATCCAAACAAGCTAAATGTACAGATTTTTGCAATCGTTCGTGATCATAAATCTCGCCAAAAACTATATTTTCTTCAAGTGAAGAATTAACTATGAAAGCTTCCTGTGGAACATATGCTTTTTTAAGGTGTTGTGATAATTCAATTTCACCCTCATAATCTGCTATTTCTGATAAACACAACTGTAAAAGTGTTGATTTGCCCGATCCTACAGGACCTATAATTGCTAACGACTCACTTGGTTTTACAACTAAATTTAAATGGGTCAAAAGCTTTTCTTGATTATTATATTTAAAATTCAAATTTCTTATTTTTAAACCACTTGATAAATTTTTTGTATTTTCGATCACAACAACATCAGGAACGGTGGCTGATTTCAAAAAAGTCGTAATTCGATTGCCACTAACAAAAATATTCATAAAGCGTGATATAAAACGCGAAAGGCCTCCGAATTGGTCTTCCATTAATGAAAAAATTGACACACAAGTTAAGACCAGTGGTAAATCGATTTTTTCCCCTCGATAGTAATGAGTTAGCAATGCTACAAACAAAACGACAGTTGAAATTGATGAATACATCAATCCCCACAAAATCTCTGATTTGGCTAATTTTTTTCGAGATTGTATTTCTTTAGTTCTGATCGCTTCGACTTCTTGGTGCACACTTTTTTCCCAAGAAAAATACTTAACAACACGTATCGAATTTAATATTTGTGTCATTAAAGTCATGCGCGCATCTCTTTGCGACATCATTTCTTCTTCAAGATGAACAAATTTTTTGGCTAGTTTTTGAGTTAGTGGTATCAACACAGCCATAACAACAAGTGCAATAAACGCAGACCATCCTATATAGTAAAATAGAAGCGTCGAACAACCCACCAACAAAACAGCTGCGTTCGTTAAATCAATAGTTGTAATTGCAGCATCACCCATTGCATCAGCATCCGAACTCATAAAATTAACAATATCGCCGATTTGATACGTTTGCTTTCCATGATTTGATAAGCGTAAAGCATGATTAAAAATTTTTTTATTAATCACACTTGTTGAAGTCTGAAAAAATTTTAATGTTTGATAAAAATAATGCTGTATCGTGATCCCATTCATCGCTCCACAAACACCAAATCCAGCGGCAAGAGTAAATAACACAATCATATTGTCTTGTGACCAATTACCTTGTTGTAAGCGAGTCACAAAGTTATGAATTAATAGCGGCGTACAAAATGCAAATGCACTTCCTAGAATTTGAAAAATAATAGCTCGAGTTAGTATTCTACGGTAAACGCGAAAAAGTGAAAAATATAAAGCTCGTCCTGAACTCCAATCAAGTAGCGACTCGTTCCAATTCGAACTGTATACACTCAAATCGTCTGGAACTTTTAATTTATCTTCAGGCTGGATTATCTTTTTAGCCCCTAATTTTATTAAACCAGAGGCCTGAGAAAAGAGAATTTTTTGAATCAACATCTGACTAGATTGTCAGTGTTTATAAAGATTGGTCAACGTCCGTTTTGTTATTTAATTTGACAGCACAAGCCAAGTTTTGCGCTTGTGCCTTAATTGATACGTTTGGGTTTTGCACCACACGACTTTGCAATTTTACAAATATAGGCTCGCGTATAGCTAGATTATTATCTTGCAATACGCACTGGCGAGCTAAACGCTCTTGCATGTTAATTGCAATCGGAGCCTTCACATTTGCAGTCATTTGTGTTGGATCATCCGGTATTGTAATGATGTTCATAAATGAAGGTTTTTGATCGGCTTTAATTTTCAAAAGTTCTAATTCATTTTTAGTTAAATTAACTGAGTAATATTGACCAAAGATTTCTGGTTCTAAAACAGGAAATGCAATTGAGGGTAATTCACAACTTTGTAACCACGCAAAAATATCGTCATTCGGATCATCTAAAAGAACGAAGTTTCTAAGGTCTTGAAAACCCAATAAACCTTCTGGAAAGGTAATAATATCTTCATTTTTTAAATCAATCTGACCGAAACGAGTCGTATTAATAACCACGACATCTCCCCCCATGCTTAAATTATAAGACACTCGATCATCCTTAACCGGTTAATCAAATATTCACCTTAAAACACAGGAGCTTCAATTTGTTTATTGCAATGACGCTGCAGGCTACGCAGTTTTATTCAGGTTTAAGCAATTTAGAAATGTTTTTAACTTTATCTTTACTGACTTGAACCGACTGTTGATTTTGATCTTGAATAGCTAAATAAACTTCTTCACGGTGTATTTTCGTGTCTTTAGGAGCTTCAATACCTAATCTGACTTGTTTACCCTTGATTTGGACCACTCTGATTTTGATATGGTCATCAATAGCGATGCTTTCACCTAACTTCCTTGTAAGTACTAGCATTTTTAAGACTCCTTCTATTAAAAAACACCTTGGCGGTGCTGGGCCTTTTACCCACAGGATCTATCTTCAGAACCTGTCTCTTAATAATTTCAGTGAATTTAAATTGAGTTGAAAACTTAACTCAACTTGAGCCGAAACTATTAGATCGAATTACTTATCGGATCTCTTTCAAGAAAGTTTAATTATTTTGATTACTTTCATAAGTCAAGAGGCCATTGTTTGCAAAAAATAGATCTAAGTCCATAGGTTACAAACTTATGCCAACAATAAATCTTTAAAATCTGTCACGGTCTTAAATTTAAAAACTTTGAGTATAGTCTAATATCTAGATAGAGTGGTTCTTTTGTTAGGAAAACCACTACAGATAGAGGTTTCAGATTTTTTTCTATGCTTTTTATAGCGGCACATTTAATTTACCAGAAACACGTATTTTTAAACTAATTTTATTGAGACATAGGCTTGATGCGTCTAATTCAGAAGCCATTTTAGAGGTCTTGCACAGTAGTTTGATCAATTACCTTAAAAAGTCCATCAAGCTTTGATTTGAGAACTTCGCCGATGTCTCAAGCGTGGCCTGCAAAGTCTGATTTGATCTTGATAAATCACTCATCACTTGAAACACATCTGCATCTTCTAATTGTGAGTTGTAAGTTTTATTATCAATCGTTGCTCTCTGAATGCCTTCACTGGTCGCATTTAATTGATTAACTCGTCCACCGACTTCAGCACGTGCTAAATTAATTTGATTAAAAGCTTGATCTAATGCATCTAATGACTGCTGAATACCGACTTTGTCATTTGTTTTAAGTGAAGTCTCTAAACCCTTAACTGCTGAAAAAATATTTACGCCACGCATTTTCGAAACAGGGTCTACAGGTGATTGATCGCGATTTTCTGTTAAACTAGCAGGTCCACGGATTTCTAAAGCATTCTGCATGTATTCTTGTTTTTGAAAATCATTCTCAATTTCTTTTAATTTATACTTTTGTAAATCTTCTACAGTTTTTGGAACATACTGCTCACGACTAACAGCTCCACCGAAAGCTAAATCATAACCAAGAAAGACTTGAGAACCAACTAAGTTAATCGGCGTGTATGTCCCTGACATATTCTGAACCTGAATTTGCCCGTCATCACCGGTATACTGTCCACGTATATCAAATGGAGCCTGCGTTGTTTGAAAACCAGCAAATAAATATCGATCACCTACTTTACGATTACTGAGTTCTACAACTGAATTGTAAATTTGTTCAACTTCAGATCCAATCATCTCTCGAGGCATACCTGAATTTGTATCACTTGCCGCTTGCACAGCTAACTCTTTAGCGCGAACAAGTGCTTCACCAAGCTGCGATAAAGTCGATTCAGTATTTTCTAAAAAAGTACGTGCATAGAAAATATTTCGCTCAAACTGATCAAGTTTTTTTTGTTCAGTTTTATTATGCATAATTTTAGCAACGCCAGTTGGATCATCCGAAGGCTTAGTCACTTTTTTTTGAGAAGCAGCTTGATTTTGCAAATCAGTTAATTCGGATCTGTTTTTATTCAGATTCGTTAACATTTGAGATTGTCGCATTTTATCTGATACTCTCATTTTGCTAAACCCTATTAATTATTACATTCGCTTTAAGTTTAAAACTGTATCCATCATTTCATCTGCAGTTTTAATTAATCTCGCAGACGCTTCAAAAGATTTTTGATACTCAATCATCTTTGCAGCCTCTTCATCCATATTAACTCCACTCAGGCTTTCGCGAATATTTTTAAGCTGGTCTAATGTATTTCTTTGGCTATCAAAAGAACTGTTCGCTCTTTGTGTAAGAATACCAATTTCACTCACTTTTGAATTGTAAAAATCATCAAATGTATACTTACCATCTTCCATAAATGTACGGCTTTGCAAATTATGAATAACATTTGCAACAGTATTATCACCAGGTGCATTAGGTTTTGAGGCCACAGCAATACGACTAACATTTTCAATAATACGATCAGAAAGTTGAAAATTATTTATTGAAAACGGCTGCGTTTTATCTTTTGTATCAAAAAATGAAAACCCAGTAGACCCATACTGGTCGTAACCCTCGATATGTGCTTTGTTGACTTCAGTTGCAATATTGTAAGCTAAATCTTCTAAATTATTTAATAACTGCGCGGTAGTGCCATCTCTAATTTCAAATGCAGCACCTACTTTACCAGATTTAATTTGATCACTGATATCAACTAATGTTCCACCCTTACTAAGTTCATTATATATGTTCACTTTACCATCAGAAGTTTCAGCAGTTTTAAGTTGGTTGAAAGTGGTGCCAGCAACTAAAATTGCATTTGATCCGGCGGTGACGTTAATCATCCCTGTTGATTTATCTTCCGCATAATGTATGTCTATTTTTTCAGATAATTTTTTTAACAACAAATCTCTTTGATCACGCTCATCGTTAGCAATATTATGACCACCAATTTCAATGTCTTGAATTTTTTGATTAAGACCAGACAACTCTTTGGCTAAAGCATTTACCTCGCCAATGTTATATTCAATACTTTTATTCATGTCAGCTGTAACGTCTGAAATTTGCTTACGAGCAGTTTGAAAACCCGCTACTAAGTTAACTGCAGCCTCACGAACTTGCGTTCGGGATACAGCACTTTCTGGATTATTAGCGATTTCGCGAAATGCATTAAAAAAATTGCCAATTGTATCACTCAAGCCTTTTACACTTTGCTCGTTTACAACTGATTCAAGACGAGTAAGACCAGCAACTTTTTGTTCTAATTGATTAAAAGTTGAATTTTCTTTTTCAAGTTGCTTCTCAATCCATGGATTATTCATTCGAGTAATTGATGCTAGCTTTGCTCCCGTACCCATACGGAAATTGCCTTCACCAATAGTTGGATTTGTTGTTTGCTCAACACGTTGTACAGAATAACCTTCTGTGGTGCGATTCGTGATGTTATGTGATGTCGTCTGCATTGCTGTTTGACTTAACAACATGCCCCTACGACCTACATCTAAAACACCGTGAATTTTGGCCATCCTATGCCCCTTTACGTGTTATTCAAAAACAAATCTGTTCATCATGAACAAATATAATTCAAAACGATTAAGCCTTCTTAGCTACAAAATGACCCGAAGTATCTACTCCAGATTTATACTTACCCTTGTTCTGATAAGTTTTCTGACCAGACAATTGATCTTTAAAATTGTCTAAGGCCGAACTTACAGTCCTCAACGCAGATTGTGCATAGACTGAGTTTTCTCTATTTAAATCACTTAATCGTTTAATGACCATTTCTAAAGCAGAATGCATAGTTCTTAATTTTTCACCTTCAGCACCACCAATTTTTTGCGCTATTTCAAGCAAGCGTGGCTGGACTGAATCTGCTTGTAAAATTTGTGCTAATTCAGTTGCATAAGTGATTCTTAATTGATCGAGAGCCTTAATTCTAATCGTGAGCTGCTCTTTGTGTGCATTACTTTCATTAAGCTGCTCAATTTGAGCTGCTATTAATAAATCTTTTTCTTTACGAACACAGTCCAACAGAGATCTATAATATTTGAGAATTTCTTCTAAATTAGAAGCTAATTTATCGTATGCTATTTTTTTTAGAGAGACAGAATCCATTCGTCTTACCTTTATTTAAATTGATTATTCGTTATTCGTGCGTCCTGCAGCCATCAGATGTTCGTCGACCATGCGATCAGCTATCGCTTTAGAGTCTACTTTGTATTTTCCTTCATCAATTAATTTCTGAAATTTTTCAATTTTAGCTAAGTCAACATCAGACCCTGATTTTGCAATTTCCTTTGCTCGTTGAATATCTTGCGATCTCTCAGATAAATCAACTCGCACAGATTCAACATTTGATGGCATAACTGAATTTGCTTTAAGATTTGAACTCTCAGTTGTTTTAGTTTGAACACCTGAATTTTTGCTAGCTTTGTCAGCTCGAGACGAATCCGTTAAGTTCAAATTCTGTCCAACCTTATTGTGCGTAATTTTCATCTCAAACCTCCGCGTTTAATATTCACTCTTACAGTGTATCACAACGACACACTATGACCAAATCATTCTGATACAGAATTTTTCACAGTCCATACCAAAGGACTACCTACTGGAGCTAGACCAAGTGCTTGACCAGACTCAATTTTGTCGCCAGCTGCCAAATGTCGCGTCTCTTGCGATGGTGCTCCATGCGTTATAATTAAACTATCAAGGCCATTGTCGTGTTTAATTTCAAATGCTGTCTGCCCACTATCCATTAAAGATTTTTTTTGCAAAACCCCTGCCCATGGATTTTGAATTTGTACGTTTTGATCTGATTCTACTTTTGAGTCACCGCCACTAAGAGCTTCGCTTTGTAAAAGTAAAGTCACATTTTTAGGATTTACTGAGTTTAATGGTTTTACTTGTATTTTTTTGTCTAAAGGCAATGGCCCCATTGGCGATGAAACTGTATTCTTAAGCCCCAGTTGTGATCCAAATTTTTGTGTTAACTCTTGATAAATCATATCTGAGATACCAAAACCACCACGTTTGTTCCATTCAGAACTATACTGGTCATCAAGCTGTTCTTGAAAAATTTTTTCAGCGTTATTGGCTTTCATGAAACCGCCCTCACTAACAGTAGAGCGCATTTGTTTCATCATTTCTTTTAAAAAATATTTTTCATAAAGATCTGCTACTTCACGAATCTTAGCATCTTTTTTTTGCAAATCTATTTGTTCAATGTTTTGAGTATTCTTAGTATCGAGCGAATCCGGCTTTAAAAAAAACTGTGGGCTAATTTTTGTTATATCTCGCATTCAAAAAACCTCACTAGAAAGTTTCAAGTTCACCCTGAAGAGCCCCTGCTGCTTTTATTGACTGTAATATTGAAATCAAATCTTTTGGTGCTACACCAAGCTTGTTAAGAGCTTGCACCAAATCACCAACATTAGCACCTGTATCAAGTAATGCTATTTTGTCATCAACAGGTGTTAACTTTTTTGACTTTTCATCAATGACCTTTAATGAAATATTACCATGACTTAAACCGATTTTAGAAATCTTTACCTTTTCACCGATGACGATAGTTCCAGTTTTTTCGTTGATAACGACACGTGCTTTTTGATCAGGGTTAACTTCGATTGATTCAATTGTAGCCATCAGTTCTACTCCTTTATTTTCATAATCAGCCGGAGTAATAATATCAATCGTGCCCGCATCTTTTGCGGAAGCATATTGCCCACCAAGCTCTTTATTTATGGTCAATATTGCGCGTGCTGCTGTTGTAAAGTCTGGATTATGCAATGTTAAGCGATACATTTTCCTATTTGAAAAATCAGCTTGTATATCTCTTTCAATCATTGCCCCGTTAGGTATTCGACCAACTGTCGTATGTATTTCTTTACCATCGCCTGTGATGGATATTGCACCTTGGGCCACAGCAAATATTTCATCATTGCCAGCTCTTAGGGGTGTTTGCAAAAGTGTTCCACCCACTAAAGATGCTGAGTCGCCAACTGCGCTGACAGTGATATCAAGTGGATTACCTGCTTTAGCAAATGCAGGCAACTGCGCAGTCACAATAACTGCAGCAACATTTTTACTCGTTAATTGTGCTTGATCTAATTTAACACCGAGTTTTTCAATTAAACGAGCAAATGATTTACTCGTAAACTCAGCCTGAGTATCACCTGTGCCTTTAAGACCAACAACTAAACCGTATCCAATTAACTGATTTTCACGAACCCCACGAATACTTGCGATGTCCTTTAGACGAGCAGCAAAAGACTGTTCTGTGATTAATAATAAACTCAAAGCAAAAAGAAAAAACAATTTCATCTACTCCGCCTTTTTCACATGTAATACATCAAACTGAGCATCGTATAGTTTTTCAGAACTAATGGACTGATCATTAAAGTCATCAGAACGCACAACGCCAGTAGCAATAATCTTATATGGCTTATTTCTAATATTAATTGTTTGCTGTCCCATTACTTTATATTGTCCACCCTGAAGAGCTTCGGTTATTTTCATCGGGAATTTATCAAGCTCTTTGAGATCAATCTTTTCGTCTTTAACTTGATCTTTAACGGCTATTTTTGGCGCCTCAGACGCTGGTTTTCTTTCAGCAATTCTTTTTTCAGCTAGCTTTTGAGCTGCATCTTCATTATCAGCTTCGTTTTTCGCAAGAATAGATTTTTTTTCTGATTCAATATCAGCTAATTTTTGCTGAGCAGCTTCTTGCAATCGTTTTTTTTCTTCAGCTTCTTTTTTTTGAATTTCTAACTCTTTAAGCAAATCCTGTATTGTTGCAACCTTTGTTTGTAGCATTTTTAAGGATGCTCCTTCAACTTTGACATTCGTCATATCACCTTCTCGGCGATGTCTATTCTGAGCAAATAAATAACTTGTTTGACCTTCCATGACCCATAAAGAACCTGCACCAGCATGTAATTCAGATTCTTCTTCCATACGCTCTTTTGTCATACGCTTATACTGCCTATCAGTTGTTGGTGCATAGTTTGAAATATCAGAGTATTTCGTAAATTGCTCTTTAGGCGCTTCTTCTTTAACTACAACTTCTTCTTTTGGTGGCGGTACTTCAAAACCAAAAAAATCACTCATCGTTGCACATCCCGACACAAAAATCATGTAAACAATTAGTATCATTTTCACAAGTAGCCTCACTAGTTTATTCAATTTTAACCAATCCACGATCAATAACTTTAGCAGCAAACAATTTATGCGTATCTAAGTTTTTGACACGTATAACATCTCCGTATGCACCGTTTTCTTCCGTAACTGCAGAAATAGATAATTCCAAATTACCTTGCCCAAAAATAGCCTTAACAATTTGACCTTTACGTATAATTTGCTCACGTTTAAGATCACGATAATAAATAACCTGTCCAGCATTTAAAAAACGAGAGGCTTGCATACCAAGTATCGCTTTTTTATCCATAACAATATCTTGATGGCGCATGACAAGTCGCTTCTCAAGCGTGATCATTTCATCTGATATCGATTCATTCATTTTAGTATCACGAATTAAAACAGGAACACTGGCATATTTTTTAATTTCGGCAATAATATTTCCTTTGATTTCAGGATTAGACTTTGAATAAAGTGGCACATTGACAATTGATCCATTCAAATCTGTATTAACATCAAGTTCCCAATCACTCGTTAAATGATTCGGCACAGAGTTAATCTGAATTGAATATTCACACGTATTGCATCTTGTTAGTAAATGATTTTTAATTTTTCGCTCTAGTTCCATTCTTGATACATTCGACTTTGAACGTAAAATTTTTATCTCATTAGGTAAGATAAATTGTGAATTCAGGCTTCTGAGTTTGCGCATTAAATCTAACTTTGCAATATACTTAACATCGCCTTTAGCTAATTCAATTTCTTTCATTTTCATCAATAGATCTTCGGATAAATTTCGACCTTCAATTATATCATAAGCCGTAATGACTGCTCGCGGAGAAATCTCTGTTGCAGATGAAATTGTCACTTCACCCTTTTGTGCAAATGATTTTAAACTAATAAGAGTTATTAAGAACAATGATAGTATTTTCATAAATTATTTCACATTCACTGCAGTTTGAAGCATTTGATCTGATGTTTGAACAACTTTTGAATTTGTTTCGTAAGCTCTTTGCGCACTGATCATATTAATCATTTCATCTACGATATTAACATTGCTTGTTTCAAGTTGGCCCTGCGCTAAATATCCTGTGCCCAATGTACCCGGACGAGTACTCGTAGGCTGTCCACTTGCAGCAGTTGGTGTAAATAAGTTTTTTCCTAAACTTTTAAGTCCAGCTGGATTAATAAAATTAGCAATTTCGAGTTGTCCAAGAGATTGAGGCTCAATATCAGCATTATGTATGCAAGTAATTGCGCCAGATGGACTAATCTCTACAGTTATTGCTGTGGGTGGAATTGTTATTTCTGGGATTAAAACATTACCATTTTTATCAGCAAGTTTACCTTCAATATTTTTTTTAAAAGATCCATCACGAGTATATGCAATTTCACCATCTGGAGTTCGCATTTGAAAAAAGCCAGAGCCTTCAATTTGAATATCGAGTGGGTTGTTTGTGACTGCAGATTGTCCTGTGGTAAAGTCTTTTTGAATAGCAGCTGTTCGAACCCCTAATCCTGTTTGTACGCCCGTCGGAGTCACTGAATTCAGACCACTTGCTTGTCCAGGATCTTTTTGATTTGAATACATAAGATCTTCAAACTCAGCTCGTGATTTTTTAAATCCAGTTGTATTCACATTCGCTATATTATTAGCAACAACATCCATGTTACTTTGCTGTGCTATCATTCCGGTTGCTGCTGTATTTAAACTTTTAAACATGATGACTCCTTAAGGGTATTAAGCTTTCGAATTTCCGACTTGATTAATTAATTTATCTGACATGCTATCATAAGTTGAAATAGCTTTTTGAGTTCCTTCGAAAACTCTTTGTGCCATTATCATATCTGTCATTTCATTAA
This sequence comes from Pseudobdellovibrio sp., assembly GCA_046293015.1. GTDB lineage: Bacteria > Bdellovibrionota > Bdellovibrionia > Bdellovibrionales > Bdellovibrionaceae > Pseudobdellovibrio. The sequence continues at coordinate 261,798 of JBKBPU010000003.1, read as the reverse complement.
TGATATTCACATTACTCATTTCAAGAAACCCTTGTTTTAAGGATGGATTTTTATTTGCTGTAAGTTCTGGATTAATATCATCTCTATATGAAAAAAAATTCTGACCTAATTTTTGTAATGCTTGATTATTCCCTACATTTACAACAGACAATTTTCCAATTTTATTATCACCATCAAAAACTTCACCAGCGTCTGAGATTGTCACAGCAGCATCACCTCGAAATGTAGCTATTCGACCTGTCGGATCATCTGATGCTAATCCATCTGAACCCTCGATAGGCTCTAATAAAACTTGATACCCTTCTTTTGTGACTAATTGTCCTTGCCCATCAATAGTAAAGTTTCCAGCACGAGTTAATCTCAGACCTTGAGGGGTTGAAACTTCAAAAAATCCTGGACCATCAATTGCGACATCCAATTTACCACCTGTTGGCTTAAGACTTCCTTGCTCCATGTTTGTATGCGTACCACTTGCATCAACAAAGCCTTTGTCACCGCCATTCATTTGGTAAAAACTTTCAATCGAAGCTGGAACGCGAGGAACCTGTATGACATCAGGTTCTTTTTCTAATGCAGTTAAGTATTCTTTGAAAGTCTGCTGATCCTTTTTAAATCCAGTCGTATTCACGTTGGCAATGTTATTAGCAATCGTGTCCATTTTTAGAGATTGAGCCATTGCTCCACTTAAGGCTGTATAGACTCCTTTTACGCTCATAAAATCCCCTCCTGGAATTATATTTTTTATTTAGACTATCAATTAAGATGTCACAGCAACGCCAATGCCAAAAAAATACAAACTCGATTTAAGTCCTAACGCAAACGCAAGTCTCAACGTATAGTCTAATTCATTTTGATTTGAGTATCTAAATACTGCCTGGACATTTGTAAAGACTAGGAAAATGATGTCAGCTTTTTGGCACCAAGAAAAACCAGACTGTCAAAAATGCCATCTCGACGTTCAGTTACTGATTTGCGATACTGATCAAATGAAAAAGCTGATTTCTTATATTATTGTAATAACAACGTTAAGCTCTTCTTTTTCTGTAGCAGCTGTTCAAAACCATTTGGTTTTAGATCAAAAACTCAAAACAATGAGTTTGAAAGAAAAATTAAAATTACTTGAGCAAAAACAAAGTGGCAAAACAGATCATTTTATTTTTGATTTGCCTGTAACATACAATCACAAAGTCAGCCACTGGATTTCATACTTTCAAACAAAAGGAAAAAATTTTTTCAGAAACTGGCTCGAAAAAGCATCCAAATATATGCCGTATATCCAAGCCGAACTCAAAAAAGAAGGATTGCCTGGTGATCTTGGTTATATGGTCATGATTGAAAGCGGTTTTTCTTCAACGGCTGTTAGTACTGCACAAGCTGTGGGACCGTGGCAATTTATTCAATCAACAGGTAAAAATTATGGACTCAACCAAAATTATTGGCTTGATGAAAGACGTGACCTACAAAAAAGTACACGAGCTGCAGTGAAGTATCTCAAGGATCTCTATAACGAATTTGGCTCTTGGTATCTAGTAGCCGCAAGTTACAACATGGGTGAGAATGGCTTAAGAAAACAAATTAAAAAACATAATACTAAAGATTATTGGGAACTTGTCAGAAGAAAGGCTTTGCCTACTGAAACGCAAGAGTATGTCCCTAAAATTTTAGCTGCTTTAATGATTGCCAAAGCACCAAACTTATATGGTTTTCGTAATTTAGATCCTGAATTTCCTGTTAACTATGAATACGTACAAGCACCTTCTGGTACTGATTTAGACATGCTTGCCGACTACTTAAGTGTGACGAGGAAATCCATCCGTGACATTAATGCGGAACTTGTGCTGGGATATATTCCCAAATCGCAAAATAGTCATTGGATTCGAATCCCTGTTGGATCACTCAGTGTGGCACGACAGTTTTTTCGTGATCAAACTAAGAAATCAGCATTAGAATAACTTTATGTTAATAGTACAAAAATATGGTGGCGCAACACTTGAAACACCTGAAAAAGTAAAAGCAGCAGCTCAGCGTATTGCGGATTTAAAAAATAAAAATATCAAAGTCGTTGCTGTTGTAAGTGCAATGGGATCAACAACAAATGAACTCATCGCACTTGCACATAAAGTTTCGCCAACACCACACCTTCGAGAGCTTGATATGCTTTTAACAGTCGGCGAACGTATTTCGATGTCACTTGTAAGTATCGCACTCAACGACCTTGGGCACGAGGCTATTAGTTTTACTGGAAGCCAAGCGGGCATTCTAACTGATGATGCGCATCTCAACGCTATGATTAAAGATGTTAAGGGTTTTCGCGTCGAAGAAGCTCTTAATCAGAATAAAATTGTTATATTAGCTGGATTTCAAGGCGTATCACCACAAACTAAAGAAATAACCACTCTTGGTCGTGGTGGATCAGATACCTCCGCTGTGGCAATGGCCGCATTTTTAAATGCTGATCGTTGTGAAATCTTAAAAGATGTGCCAAGTATTTTCACTGCCGACCCGAAAATAGTTTCGCAGGCAAATCCATTAAATGAACTTAATTATGATCAACTGCTGGAAATGACATACTGGGGCGCAAAAGTTCTTCACTATCGTTCTGTTGAGCTTGCAAAAATTAAAAAAGTTAAATTATATGTTGGACCAGCACACAGTCTAAAAAATAGCACTGAATCAATTGGCACAATTATACATGGGGATATTATGTTTGAATCATCAAAACCACTCGCTGTAAACTCTCATGCTCAAGTTATTGCAATTCAATTTAAAAATACAGATCTTGCAACGGCCTTAGTTCTTTTTGAAAAGTGGCTAACACAAAATAATGTCGGAACACCCCAAATTTTGAGTGGCTTAACTGAAAGTACAAACACGCAATTACTTTTAACAGCACCAACTGAAAATTTAACAGCTTTAAAATCTGCCATTATTAATGATTCATTATTTACTATTGATTCTCAGCTCTACTGCTCTGTTAGTCTAACTTGTACTGGCTCATCTCTTAACGAAGTCCTAAAGCAAGCCAGTCTTGCACTAAAAAATAAAAATATTATTCCAACACACTTTGTTCAATCAAGCATGAGCTTAAATTATTTTTTACCAATAGAAAAAAAGAATGAAGCCATACAAGTGCTTCATTCTTTAATCTAGTCAAAATAATTTATAAATATAACCTATGGATTTTGAATAAAAGTGTGATTTTGATCCGAATATCTTTTTGTCATGATATCAAAAATATTTTTATTTTTCGAACCTAGCGCATATTCATTACCCGCGCTACCAGGAATTCTTAGTTTAGGCCTCCAGGCTTCAGGATTCGGTTTAGTTTTATAACCTAAACCACTACTACCACCACCTGCTGACCCATTTTTACGACCACCTAATAAATCATTTAATAAATTCTTCGCTCCGGTAATAAAGCCATTACCAAATCCTTTTTTCTCTTCTTCAGTATAACCTTCACCGGATCCTTCAGTCGCTGGTACGCCACCACCACCGCTGCCACCGCCACCGCCGCCACTATTTTGCGCTTGAGCAAATGGTGATCCAGGACCTGCAGTTTCTGGTGTTCCACTTGCAACTTTAGTGGCTTCTTCACCAAGCAATGCATTTAAATCATTTAACGAAGACGCTGACATTTTTGATCCAAAAGATCCTGAGCTATTAGCTTGTGATGGCATCGAGCCTAATGCTGCAACCATACCTTGAAGATTTGGATTATTGTTCAATGATAATTTACATGCATTTCCATTAGGATTCATAATACATGCACACGCCGGAGAATTTGGATTAGCTACACAATTATTTTGGTAAGTTGCGCAACCGACTAAGCCTGGATTCATTTTACATTGAGCCAGTGTTGGTAAATTATTACAATTTGTAGCACCTGGTACATTTTGACAATTACAAACTTTAGCAGCCTGTTGAGCCGACGACATCGATCGTTCAGCTGTATTTTCCAATGTTGATTTTTGCCCTTTTGCTTTTTCATTACATTGATTATTAGCTGCATTAAATGCTGTGTATTGACCCTCAATTACGCTATTAAAACTATCTGAAATTAAAGAAGCATCTGAAATCCCCAGCTCGCGTAAACATTGACCCAATAAGGATTCTTGATTAGCCAATTCATTCTTTGCTTCTTCGCAAGCGCTTTGGCATGAACTAAAGTCTGAAGAACACCCGTCCTTCATACTATCAAGAACACCCCACATAGTTTGTGTACCTAATGTTAAAATTACACAAGTATCGACTTCGCCAGAACCTGCTTTTTTACTAACAGCCCAACCGCCCAATCTGGATAAAACTTTTTGACCCGCTAAAATAGCACTATTGCTTTCTTCAGAACTTTTTGCATCTTCTGAGTTACAACTATTAACTGCTGCTTCAGAAGTTGTCTGACACGCTTGAACCTTAGCCTCCAAGTCTTTGATTTTTGAACATTGTTCTATATTTGTATTGCTATTTTTAGCTTGAACGTCTGGGCATGGCGTATTGTATGCTACAGTTGTTTTACGATCAGGACAGAGGCAAGGTGTTTTTTTGTTAGATTTTTCTTCTGCTATTAAGCTAAACTCAGCACCAGAATTACTATCACATTGATTATGTTTTGAGTTATCAGAGTTATTATCATCAAGTGCTCCACATAAAATATTAGCATTAGCTACAGATAATAAATCACCAGTTTTTTTACACTTACAGAATTGATCTTCTGGTAAAGGTCCACTACTATTTGCTAGATTAGGCTCGGCATCTGGCCCACAATCTACTGATGTACTTACAGATTGATCTTGTTTACCGGTACCCTTAGCAACACATAACGATCCATTCCATTCACCACCGTTATTGCCACAATTACTTCTCGTACAGAATTGATAACCTATTTTACATATTTTATCTCGTTTTGCATACGTTGCACTATAGCAACCATTTGCACCTGTTAATTTACTCTTACAATCCAATGAAAAGGAAACTTGCGCAAATACCAAAACAAAAAATAACGATAAAAATGATAATGATAATGACCTCATTCCGACCTCACACTGGCCTATCGGCTAAAAACGAGAATCACTTGAACAATCAGTCAATCATCAATACAAAAGACAAGCGATAAGTGGGCCAAAAGGCTATACCACTACATATTTACTACCAATATATAGATATATTGGTAATATATTGGAATCAAAAATTTAATATTTATTGCCAATAAATGTACAATCTGGCAATATAATAGAATTGAATATGAATAACGACATATTTGCATTAAAAAAACTTAAAAATCCAGAAGTTACAACATCGATGCTCATGAGTGTTTTAAATGAATACAAAGATGTTAGAAAAAAAATTAGCATTTTAAATAAAAAATGTTTAATAAAATCAGTTAAGCAGGGTATTTATTTAATTAACCCAGAAATAGGACTCAGGCCTTACTCTAAAGAAATTTTAGCTAATTTAATTTATGGACCTTCATATGTTTCTTTAGAATCTGCGTTGTCGCACTATGGATTTATACCAGAAAGAGTGAATACAACTACCTCAGTTAGTTTTAACCGAGGGCGCTCTTTTTTAACACCAGTTGGTTCATTTGAATATCATAACATAAAAAGCTCTATTTACTCAGTTGGGTTTACACTTAAGGAAATTTATAATGATGTCTATTGTTTGTATGCAACACCTGAGAAAGCATTGCTAGACTTTACCCACATTAAAGAAGCCAAAGGTCATTTTAAAAATCAAAAAGATTATTTTAACTACATTGTAGATTCATATCGAATGGATCTTGATGCTATAAACAATAAAATTTCACTTAAAAAACTTCAGATATACTCAGAACTATATCCGTTTCGACATACACGCTGGTTTGCAGACGAGCTCACAAGGAAATTAATAAAATGAACGAAGCCATAGAACAAATGCTTAAAAAATACAGTTTGAATTCAAATGAAGACTATGAAAATGCTCTTAAAGAAATTCTTCAAGAAATTATTTTACTGGCTTTAGATCGCAACGGGTTTTTTGAAAAAGCAGCTTTTTATGGTGGTACAGCACTTAGGATTGTTCATGGTTTGGATCGCTTTTCAGAGGATCTTGATTTTACACTTCTTAAGCCTGATCCGAACTTCAGATTAGATGAATATTTTTCTGGTATAGAAAGAGAACTCAATGCATTTGGTTTCGAAGTCATTTTACAAAGAATCGACAAAACAGAAGATCGAAAAATAGAATCTGCATTTTTAAAAACTAATACGCAAATGCTTTTTTTAAAGATTTCAAAAAATCATAAATTTAATCATACTGTTCAAAAAAACCAAATGCTCAAAATAAAATTTGAAATAGATGTTGCTCCTGCAACTTCATTTGATAGCGAAATAAAGACTCTACTTTTACCATCACCATACACAATAAAAATTCTAACATTACCTTCATTATTTGCTGGGAAAATGCATGCAGCACTCTTTCGTAACTGGAAAACTCGAGTTAAAGGACGAGATTTTTATGATGTTCAATGGTACCTAACACAAAATATAAAACTTAAATTATCATACTTAGAAGAGAAAATAAAATCATCAGAACATCATATTCAGCTAATTGATCGAGATAAACTCATCGAACTTTTTGAAAATAAAATAAGTACAGTTGATTGGTCACAAGCTAAAAATGATGTTTATATTTTCTTAAAAGATAAAAGCCAAATTAATCTTTGGTCAGAGGATTTTTTTAAAGCTTTAATTCAAAAGATACAAATCGAATAAACTCTATATCAAAGCACAGATAAAACAAAATCGATCTGCTCATCAGTGTTAAACGCTTGAGTGGTCAAACGAATGCCCGGGCCGCGAATAGCGTGCAAAATTTTATGCGAGTTTAACTTTTGCGAAAGCTCACCAATCGAAACAGAATGTGTGGGTGTAAAATTCACAAATGCTGTCGAATGAATTTCTTGTTGTGAAAAAGGGCTAACAACTTGATAGTGTTTTTCAGATAATCCTTCACGCAATTTTTGAGCTAATCTTAATGCTTCATTTTCAATTGTTTTTGTACCGACATTTAATATCAATTCAATGGCTGCACCCAAAGCAGTGATTTCTAAAACTTGTTTTGATCCAGGCTCAAACTTGCTGGCATCACGCTTTGGCTCACAGGCAAAATCAGATGGATCATCACAAGTTCCATAAGTATAGGCTCCGATAACTCGTGGTTTTAATTTTAATGTTAACGAATTACGAATCGCAAGAAAGCCAACTCCGACCGGTGCTAAAAGCCATTTATGGCTTCCACCCATAATAGCATCAACACCAGAATCCCAAAGATTAAAATCATGAAAACCTAGGCCTTGCATAATATCGATAAAAACAAAAATGTCTTTAGATTTTGCATATTGAATTAATTCTTTTAAATGACTCATACGAGCACCATTCATGAACTGAACCCAACTAAAAGCAATCACTTTTGTTTTATCAGTTATAGCCGCTTTATAATTTTCAACTGGTGTTGATAAATCACTTTCTGATTCAACTAATATAAGCTTGGCACCGCAAGCATCACATGCGGCTTTCCATGGATATAAATGACTTGAATACTCTTGATCCCACATCAAAACTTCATCGTCCGGCTTTAAATCTATTCCAAAAGCAACTTGATTTATGGCGCCCGCTGTTGATGTGAAAAAAGCAATTTCTTCAGGCAAGCATTTAATAAGTTTAGACAATTGCATCCTTGTGTTTTTAACATCAGCCATATAATCGTGATCCGTTAAAAAACCTTCTTGCCAAAATCTTTCAGCCCAATAATTAATTTTATTTTTCGCTGGCAAACAAATAGGCTGCAAACCAGCATTATTTAAATGAACAATGTCTGACTTAAAAAACTGTGATTGAAAAAATTTGAGTTTAGATTCCATTTAAGACCTAATTTATTTTTTCAATTCCAGATTTAATTGTTTGTATTAGCTGCAAAACTTGTTGGTAATGCAAACGAAAACCAAGCAAGCAAACGCGTATACAAAACTCACCGTTGATTTCACATCCACTTAGAAACAACTGTCCCTGTTGATTAATATAGGCCAACAATTTGCGTGTCATCTCTGAGTTTTTATAACTAAACGCTTGAATAGTGAGTTGCGGTTGAGCCACTATTTTTATACCTGTTATCTGATTTAATATATTATGAAGCTCTTCAGAAAGAGCTAATTTCTCTTCAAGATTTAATTGAAATGGACCAATTCCAAAAGCTTTAATCGGCAACCAAACTCTTAAACCTCGAGGATCGCGCGAAAGCTCTGGTGACATATCTGCAAAATCGACTTTTTCGTAATCATGAGCTTGATTTTCTAAACCTGGCGATGGTGGCATATATGAACTTGAACCTGCAAATTGTGTTTCAAAATATTTTTTATTACGAACAAGTAAGCATCCAACTCCGTATGGGATTTGTAATGCTTTATGCGGATCAAGTGCGACTGAATCAGCTCGTTCTATACCTTTGAGTTTTTCTTGTCCTTTGTTCGTCATCATAAATAAAGCACCGTAAGCACCATCAACGTGAAACCAAATTTGATGTTTCTTACAAATTGACGCTAGCTCATCTAAAGCATCTACAGCACCAGTATTTGTCGAACCCGCAGTACCAACAACTGCGATTGGCGTTAAACCAGATTGAAGGTCTTTTTGAATTTGCGCATCTAACTCAGATGTCTTCATTTTAAAATTTTCGTCAACCGAAATTAAATTCAAGCATTGTTTAGGAAATCCTAAAAATGCCAATGCTTTACCAATGCAGTGATGCACTTGTGTTGAAGCATAAAATCTGGCCTGATTTAAATCACTTGTTTTGAGTTTAGTATTACGAGCTGCGACCAAGGCCATCATATTAGCTTGGCTGCCACCACTGGTCAGCAAACCAGAGGCGTTCGAATCAGTTATTTTACACATTGTTAAAAACCAACGAATCACTTCCATCTCTAAAGTCACCAACCCCGGAGACAAACTATAATGCCCCGTAAACTGATTTAACGTTAGTGCTATAACTTGAGCCGGAGCACTTAATGGGTTAGCTGCACCTGCGACGTAAGCCATGTATCCTGGATGACCTGGTTGTTGCCCCAAAGGCGCTACTTCATTCTGAATAAAGTTGAGTAACTTATCATATGATTCAGGCAACGCTGGAAAATTTTTTGTCGTTTGGTAAGCCCATTTAAAATTTTGATTAACATCATTTAATTGAGCTTCTAAAGCAGTGCCTTTTGCTGGCATATTTGTTCTGTTTTTTTCAAAATTGACCACGAACTGTGACGTTGATTCATAAGTTGATTGAATATTCGCCAAAGACATTTCAAGTGGCTGTTGAATTTGTTCAAACCATCTGTCTTTTTTCATTTGATCTAAAACATTTTCTCTCGTCTGATGAACATAGTCTTTAGTTTTTTTGATTTTGACTGCTGCATTGTCATCTGATCCGTCTAATGTCGCGGCCATCCTAAATCCAGCATGTTGAAAAAAATGCGGTCTAAAGTGAAATCGAGCATTAACACTCGCTTCATGACCACAACTCATGAAACTGCCACCTAAAATCATCTGATGTTTACCATCAAAACATGGCGTCGAAAAATCATCGTATAAACGATGAACTTTAAATTGCTCTAGCGGATTAAATTGATCTTCGGCCCATTGCCAAACATTACCCATGACATCGTAAACATCGCAAATTTTTTCGCTGTGATTGACTGGTGAAGCGGATGTATAAAGAAAGTTAAAATTAAATTTATACTCATATTGCAACCTTTGACCATTCACAACACTGTAAACGTTTTTTTGCAACACTGGATCTTGCGCGATGTTTTTTCTTAACGTGACGAATTCAGCCTCCGTGATAAGGCGGTATTTTAAGTTCGTATTTGGCGACTTTTCACGATCTTGCTTTTGCTTCCAGTGGGCATAGGCTTTAGCTTCATGATAATTAACTTCAGCGGGCCAATCCCAGGGCATATCAATAATTTCAAAAATCGTTCTCAATTTGTAATCATGTAAACCCTCTGGGCCGTAGGCGACCCAAAATGTTGGTCTTTTTGTATTGCGAAACTTTCGCCACATAAGACCTTCAGCTTCCCAATATTGATCATCACAATACGCACCAGTTGATACAAATTCATAATATTCTGCATTGCTAATAAGTTGCTGAGTCACTTGAAAATCTTTTGTTTGTGTAGATCTTTGACCAAATTCATTGTCCCAACCAAAACTTGGTACAGAATCGCTTTTACCATAAGTTACAGCTTGTCCCTTAACCTGTACCCATTTATTCGCAGGAGCTTGCGATTTTTCTTTAACAAAATTGGGAAATAACGGCGACCAATATTTCGGAGTTTCAACTAAATCAATTGGCAATTCACGAATAAGCACACTTGAAGTCTCAAAATGAATTTTTTCGTGCTCAAAACCCATAAACAAGGACCATAGAGGATGATGTTGGTTCAGTTTAATACCTGGATTTTTACGACGAGTTTCTAAATCTAAATCAGGATGAGTCATAATAACATTTTTAATTATGTTATAAATTTTCTGGCGATAATCTTTCACGATCGCCACAGATGGCCATTCCATTTCATTTTTGGACATGTCATCCCAGCTCATTTCATCAACGCCTGTTTCTAAAATTTTTTCTAAGTATAAATCCACAGGTTTTTCAACAAGCCCCGCTAAACGTAATTTATTTAAAAACAAAACAGCTGTATGACCATAATAAAATATTTTCGGATGACGCAACTGATGATATGGCGACCTAATATACGTTGATTCGTGCTTGATACCCGAAAATAAAATTTCAGTGAGTGTCCATGTATTATCAAAATAATCCATAACATCTTGTCTTGTGCATGTATCTAAATTTAACAACGGTAACGCCTGCACATAAGCAACTTCAGTTTTGGCATCTCTATAAAACCCCGGACACTTTTCTGGATGTAAACCAGTCCACCAAGAGTCTTTAAATTTTGTTAATACTTCGTTAGGACCACTGCGATCAATTTTAGGAGCCGATAGATTAGGATTTCGTGTCGTTGATACGACGTGTGGCACTTGGTGACTATGACCATTTTGACTTGTTGATGGTTGACCTGTGTGTGATTCCATAAAAATACTCCGCATGAAAAGTAAATAACCTATCTATATTAGCTTATAATAACTGTCATTGTTACTATTTAAATATGTTCTAGAACATATCGCATTTAAATTATTGAATCTGTTATATAGCAAATCTATAATCTAGATCATAACCATGTGAGGTTTTTATGAAGAAAAGCTTTTTTGATTTTAATGTAAAAGATAGCCAAACGGCAGACTATAGTTTAGCCCAACACAAGGGGAAAGTCGTACTCGTTGTTAACGTTGCAAGTAAGTGCGGCTTTACGCCTCAGTATAAAGGTCTAGAAGGCGTGTACCAACAATTCAAAAATGAGAACTTTATCATTTTGGGATTTCCGTGCAACCAATTCGGAGCTCAAGAACCCGGTTCAAATTCGGAAATACAAAGTTTTTGTGAACTTAACTATGGTGTTACATTTCCAGTTTTAGGCAAAGTCGATGTCAACGGAGACAATGCTGATCCCGTTTTTCAACACTTAAAAAATGAGGCTCCTGGAATTTTAGGCACAAAAATGATCAAGTGGAATTTTACTAAATTTTTAATTAATAAAAACGGTGAAGTCATTAATCGCTATGCCCCAAACACCGAACCAACAGAAATCGTCGAGGATATAAAAAAAGCCCTTGCTGAATAACAACAAGAGCTTTTAATTTGATACAACATTCTTTAAAAATGAACTCGTTTTACACTAGTTCATTTTATCTTTAGATGCGTCTTTAGACTTTTTAGATTTCTTTGGAGTATCTAATTCTACTGATGCTTCATCAGAAACAGCATCAGCCATATCAGCAGTCAACAACAACTGACCAATACCATTTTTAGCTAAAATAGCTTTTCTTAATTCTTCTTTGATTGCTAAGTTAGCTTTTAAGAACTCTTTAGCTTGATCGCGACCTTGTCCAAGTCTTTCGCCTTTGTAAGAGTACCAAGCACCAGATTTTTCAACCATGTTAGCAGTAACAGATAAATCTAAGATGTCGCCTTCTTCAGAAATACCCTCACCATACATGAGATCGAATTCCACTTTAGTGAATGGAGGCGCCATTTTGTTTTTAACAACTTTAACTGCTGTTCTGTTGCCAACAACGTCTTCGCCGTTTTTAATCGCCCCAACACGGCGAACATCTAAACGAATCGTCGAATAGAATTTTAGAGCATTACCACCTGTTGTTGTTTCAGGATTACCAAACATGACACCGATTTTCATACGAATTTGATTGATGAAAATGACTAATGTTTTAGAACGGTTAATTGCAGCTGTTAATTTTCGTAAAGCTTGCGACATCAAACGAGCTTGTAACCCCATATGAGAATCACCCATCTCACCTTCAATTTCGGCACGTGGAACTAAAGCTGCTACTGAATCGACAACTAGAACATCCACCGCTCCAGAGCGAACAAGTGTTTCAGTAATTTCTAACGCTTGCTCACCTGTGTCTGGTTGAGAAATCAATAGATCTTCAACATTAACACCTAACTTACGAGCATAGTTTGTATCTAACGCGTGCTCAGCATCAACGAAAGCAACTACTCCGCCTTTTTTTTGCGCTTGAGCGATAGCAGATAGGGCGATTGTTGTTTTACCAGATGATTCTGGACCAAAAATTTCGATAATACGTCCTTTGGGAAAACCACCAATTCCTAAAGCTACATCCAACGACAGAGATCCCGATGGCACAATTTCAACGTCCTTGACTAATGAATCGCCGGTACCAAGGCGCATAATTGAACCCTTACCAAATTGCTTTTCAATTGTAGACACTGCAAGCTCTAAGGCTTTTAGTTTTTCTGCTTGAGCTTTTGGATCTTGTTGAGCGTTGTTTTGTGTTGCCATCGGATACTCCTTATAACTTTTTATATATTTTGTTAAATTATATTAAATAAATTTAATTTAATTATTGACGAGTTGCTCAACAGACAACATTGCATTAAGCGCTGCCATATATTGAATAACTTGCCGTTGTGTTGTTATCGATGAACTTAAAGACTTCTTGGAATCTTTTTCGAACTTCGAAACAACGAATTCATGATGAAAAATCTGAGATGATGTTTTAATGCTATCTGCTTTATCTGTACCAGTAACAGATATAAACACAGTTCCAACTGGCTTTTGTTGTGATCCGCCATTTGGACCTGCAATACCTGTGATTGACACCGCAATAACTTTCTTTTGCGAAGCCTTTTCATAAGTTGATTGCATCTTATTATAAAGACCTTGGGACATAGCCAGTGCACATTGCGCGCTAACAGCTCCGTGATCTTTAAAAACTGATTGATCAACATCTAAAAACAAACTTTTACTTTCGTTTGCGTAACTCACGACAGAACCCCAAAATAAACTTGAGACACCAGAGTGACGTGTTAACAAACTCGATAAAAGTCCACCAGTACAGCTTTCAGCAAACCCCAGAGTATAACAGTTGTCATCAAGAACCTTAATGGTTCTTAACACAGTCGCTTCGACCTGTTTAAGTAATGTGCTCATCACTTCATCAATATCTTGGTCAAAGGCTAATTCTGTACGCTTTATCTCTGGAATTATCATACTTTCAGATACTTTCATATAATTTACATATAAAATTACATATTATTTTCACATATGCAAAAAGAATTTTAAAAAGTCTGGGTTTGCGCCCCTAGCCAATTTGTTTGTGCATAAACAACTTGCAACAGCATGTTGCAAATCACGCCTGCAGCAATATCATCCACCATGACACCCACGCCTCCGCCAATTTTTTTGTCGAGTTGGCGGATAGGTGGAGGCTTCACAATATCAAAAAATCGAAAAAGAACAAATCCAAAGACTGCGCTTTGCCAGGTTAACGGCAACCAAGTCATTGTTATAAGAAAACCTACAACTTCATCGATGACTATCTCTTTTGAGTCGTGTTTTTGAACTATACCCTCGTAGGCCTGCGCGACAAGTATACCGCCAATAGATAGCAAAATAACAGTCATCATATACGGAATTATCGATAATTGCGCTAATAAATACCATAAAGGAATAGTTGCCAGTGTGCCCATTGTTCCCGGCGCTTTAGGAAAGCATCCTGCATAAAAAAACGTTGCTAGAAGTTTTATAATTTTATTTCGCATGCGACAACGCTACACCGAGACAATAGATGTTGCAAGATTCTAAGCTCGCTTGAGATACAAGCAAGCAGTAAAGGCGGCCCATACATTCATTGCTAATATTAAGATCTATTAAATTATTTCCAGCTATCAACTTTTTTGAAAACATAGCCTGCTAAATATAAAACAAAACCTGTGACCATAAGGCTCACTACGCGCACACCCGTGGCAGAGCTCGCCAAATCAAATAACAAAGCTTTTGCTGCGGTGATAGCAAATATAATCATCGAAGATTTAGCCAAATCTCTATCTTTGACAATATAGCCCCACGCTAAAACGACGATAGCATAGACTGACCAAACAGAAGTTACAGCCAATGTGTTAAATTTATCAACTGCACGGTAAAGAGCGATAATTGATTGAATATGAGCAAAAATGAGTACTGGCATTAATCCAGAAGTTTTATTTTGCAATTTATTTTTATAATAATAAAACAATAGCATAAAAACACAAACCATAAGAGGTACATAATCATAAGAATTTGGGTCAGTCATAAGATTAAAATTCGCTCTTAAAAATTCGTAAATCGCAAAAATTAAGCTAACATAATAGAGAATACTGTAGCGTTTTTTTTGAGTAGAAGTTTTTTCATTGTAGACATACGCCATAAATAAAAACAAAGGCAGTAACCACGTTTTAAACTGAATCGGAAGCAAATTGAAGTAGCCCGCATGAAGTATAACAACCGCTGCGAACGGATACACAATAATGTGGCTTTGCAAATCGGTTAAATATTTTTTTGCAAACTGATGAAGAGCCAACAATACCCCACTAAATGCAAGAGCAATAAAATTGACGTAATCAGGAGTGTACAAATTCAGATATCTATAAATGACTGCATAAAAGAAAATAGCTAGTGGCAAATATGCATAAGACTGTTGTTCATTAAGAGGAGACTTATGTCGAATAGAATATACAGTGACACTGCTGCTAATAATCACAAACTGCGCACACAAACTCACAATAATAATAAATAGCTCCGCTTCATTATTAAGGTTTTTATTAAGTAAGGCATAGACACCAACACTTAAATAACTCGCAACTAAACTCAACACCCTGCTTTTAAATGAGAATGCTAATCCAGAAAACAATACAGCCGACATCATGTAATACGTAGAATAAAATACGACATCCCAATCATAACCAACTAACAATGGTATAAAATTAACTCCTGCTGCTGTTAGCAGTAAAAAAATCTCGCTCTTGTGATGATCTGCAAGATAAATGCAAATCATTGCCGATATTGCTGCTAAAATCATGGCTACTGATTGTGGAAAAACATGAAAGTACGTATGAGAGGTGATACTTGCAACATATAACACAACAACACCAGAAGCCGACAAATAGCTACGATAGTTGCGATCTATAACATCTAAAAACCGACCTAATGCGAGCAGAACCACACCAAACAAGCTAGCTAATCCCCACTGACGATGAAGATTGAGCCAACCCGAATCTATCGTCATTTTGACTAAGAATATTCCTGCAAAAACAAAACAGACCATAGAAATTATTGGTAGAAATGAAAATGTAGAATCTGAAACCCCACTGGATTTCAAGTTATTTGAACTAGCCTGCTCGCTGTTAGATGATGGTTTTTCTAGACCTGGATTTACAGGTTTGTCATTTGTATTTTCAGTTTGATTCACGTGCCTGTCGAAGTTTTTATCTGCTCGAGATTCTACAGAGAAATCGCTATTTACAACCGATGAAGAGGATCCAGTTGTTTTATTTTGATTAACGACAAAATCAATAAGATGAAGATACTTTTTTGAAAGTTCGTCAATTTTACTTTCCAAACTATTTAATCGATTATCAATATTTTTATTTTCAGAGTTATCCATTCAACATCCTTGCCTCGCATGACCTAAATTAAATCTTCAGAAATGCGCATCAATAACTTGAATGTGCCAATTCATAATGTATTTGGCTAAGACAAAGTTCAAAAAGCTAGTCTAAGATCGATATTCTGGTTGTTTTCTTACTGAGAACACTCACCATAGCAATTCAAATCATAGGTAATCAAAGTTTACTAATTTCTTGAAATAATCAGGAACATCAGCTTTCACTAATATCCTTGCTTTACTATGAGGATGCGTAAATTCAATTGAAAATGAATGAAGCATCAAATTCTTGTTACCGCCTGATTTTTCTTTACCGTACTTAATATCACCAACGATAGGATGGCCTTCGCCCGCCAGATGAACTCGAATTTGATTTTTTTTACCAGTTAATAATCTAATTTTAAGTAAACTGTATGCGCCAACTTCTTTTACTACTTCGTATTCTGTTTGAGCTAGTTTACCAGCTGTATCTTCTTTCGAAGAATGTACAAAATAATCTTCATCCTCTTGCAAATAACTTGTTATAAGACCCGATTTTTTTTTAAGGCGCCACGTACTATTGTGTAGTAGAATTTTTCGGTCGATTTCCAATTATTTTTTAAAAACTGTTGAGCTTTTTCTGATTTAGCAAAAATAAGAACTCCTGAAGTGGCCTGATCTAATCTGTGCACAACAAAAACTTCTTTGTTAGATCGTGGATTTCCCTTACGAATATACTTTTCAAGAGCACTGTGAATCGTTTTTTCTTTGTTCCACAAAGCTGCGACCGTTAAAAAACCTGCTGTTTTGTGACCAACAATAACATCAAGATCTTCATGCAGAATCTCATAACCTAAAGGTTGGTATTTTTTAGGAATTTTGGGTTTGTTCAACATAACCAACTCTTTCAATTCACGATTGTCTTATCATTAAAATCAAAAATTAATAAAAATTTACAATCGAACTAATGCCGATGCCCATGTAAATCCAGCACCAAAAGTCACCATCGATATGAGCATACCGGGTTTAAGTTTTCCTGCTTGCATAGCATCGTACATACCGAGTGGAATAGTTGCAGCTGTCGTATTACCGAACTTATGAATGGTCGTGTGAGCTTTGTCGATTGGAATTTGCATATCTTCACACACTTTTTGATTAATTCGCATGTTCGCTTGATGAAAAAAATGTAAATCGACATCCCCAAGTTGCGTCTTTGTAGCCTGGAGCGATTCGTTAAGGACTTCAGGCATCTTCGTCACAGCGTTCATGAAGACTAATCGACCATTCATTTGAGGATAAATTAAACCCTCATCGATCATTGCATGGGTGACCCGTTCTGGACCAAATGCGCTGCCCGGTGCGGGCATCCATAATTCTTTCGCTGCCGAACCTTCAGCATGTAATTTAGTCACTAATATTTGTGAATCATTTTTTTGCGTCACTTTTGTTTTTTGAACAATCACAGCACCTGCGCCGTCAGCAAATAAAATTGTAACTCCTTTACCACGTGGAGTTTTGTCTAATCCTTTAGATTGAACCTCGGCGCCAATAACGAGTACGCACTCATTTGATCCTTGTGAAATAAAATTTTGTGCAATAGACAACCCATAAATAAATCCAGAACACGCCTGACGAATATCAAAATAAGGAATTCCTGTTAATCCTAATTTAGCTTGTACAAAAGCAGCACAACCTGGGATATCCGTATCGGGGCTTGATGTCGCGACGACAATCATATCAATTTGCTTCACATCAATTTTAGCATTTTCAATAGCTTTAAGTGCAGCTTGATAAGCTAAATCTGAAGTGGACTGATCGTCATTAACCCAATATCTTTGCTCAATACCGGTTCGCTGCTGAATCCACTCATCAGATGTTTCAAGCATTGCTTCTAAATCTGTATTCTTGATCAATCTTGGCGGAATATAACCACCAATACCTGTAATTTTAGCTGCTATTTTTTCAGACATTTAATTTCCTTTTGGAATTATTATTTTCTTCGACCCTGGTCGATAAATCAACAATGAAAATTATTTTTTAAAACCTAAAAATCTAATTTTATTTGAACTTGAACTTTCTACAGGCTTAGAGACTTTCGTTTGCTGCCCTAGAATTTTACCAGATTGATAATGTTCTTTTGAAATTTTTCGACCACGGGATCTCAAGCTTTTTATACGAGGATAACAATCCTCTAAATAAGTTTGAACTTTATGTGTTGCCAAAGCTAGCTGCCGCTGTGACGACACGTCAACTATTGGCGAAGAATTTGTATTTTCAACAGATAAACTTTCGTAAAAACCATCAATAAAACCTATTTTAAAAGATTCTTTGTCAATTTTCGAATGAATGATCTGCTGATTTTTAAACCAGCAACTTTCCGAGGACTGATTTAAAAAATTTAAAACATACTCTGCCATTAATATATTTTCAATCAAACCAAAAAACTCAATCGCTGTTTCATGACGAGCAGTCTTTACATTAAACGTTTGAATTAATATTGATTTAACAAAATAAAATTCGTTAATCGTTCCTATTAATTTTTTATCAAATGTTGATAAATTTTTCTTATTTAAAGGAACAACATGCCGGCGAATCTTAGTTTCAAAATTTTTTTCTATTCCTATTTCTTCAATATTATACTTTAAATACAGTTGTCGCACTTTTGCCGCTGCCATCTTAGATTCATGTTCGTTATCAGATTGAGCCAAAGACAATAGTTTTTTAATCTTTTCAACTAATGGAGTTGATTCGAAAGTCTCATCTAATTTCAAAAAGTCTGAATTTTCATTTATAATTTCCAACTGTGCTGATTGATATCTGCGATCGAGTCTGATCTGATAACAAGCTTCTCTAAATTCCGATCCGTGATTGCAAACAGCTGCATGATCAGATCCATACTTGTTAAACACAATCTGATGAGCTATTTCGTGTTTAAGCACACCAATCACGTCTAACCAGTTTTGCTCAAAAACCAATTTTCTAGAGATCGAAATCGTATTTGCAAACGAATCATATTCGCCCCACTTAGATTTAGAATCGAACAGGACTATTTGCGCCTGAGTAAATTTAAGCCGAAATGTTTTCCATACATCAAAATACTCGCGCTGAAGTTCTAATAAAATCAACTTTTCAACATCAGCACGAATTTGCATAGATATGTTTAATGACTATTAGCTAAATCAACAGTCATATTAAAAACCAACTGTTCAGATTTAGAATCTTTGCTATCAAGACAAAAATAGCCAACACGCTCAAATTGATATCGTATCTCTGGTTTAGCATGAGCTAAGCTTTTTTCTAATTTAGCATTTTTAATGATCTTTAAAGAATTTGGATTAAGGTTAGATTTAAAATCTTGTCCCTCTGGTACGTTCTCAGGATCAGCAACTTTAAACAATCGATCATACAATCTAATCTCTGCATTAACACATTCAGTTGCAGATACCCAATGTACGATACCCTTAACTTTGCGACCATCCACTGTAGGCTTTCCACCCAAAGTCACAGAGTCATAATCACAGCGTAATTCAACAATCTTTCCAGATGCATCCTTGACAACTTCTTTACACTTAATGACATAAGCATTTCGCAAACGAACTTCTTTACCTGGCGCTAATCTGAAAAAATCATCTGTCGGATTTTCCATAAAATCAGATGCATCAATATAAACTTCTTTAGTAAAATAGATCGTTCGCTTTCCTAATTCATGATTCTTAGGATGAATAGAAGTTAAAATCTCTTCTTTATGATCAACAGGCAAATTATCAATAACAACTTTAATCGGATTTAATACTGCCATTGCGCGATGTGCAATTTCATCTAAATGATCACGCACACAGCTTTCTAAAATTTCAATATCGATCAAACTTTCTGCTTTAGCTACACCAATTCTTTTCGCAAATCGATGCATCGACTCAGGCGTATAACCTCGGCGACGTATACCAGAAATTGTGGGCATACGCGGGTCATCCCAGCCGCTGACATATTTCTCTTTAACGAGTTGCAAAAGCTTACGCTTACTCATCACAAGATAAGTCATATTCATGCGCGCAAACTCATACTGTCTTGGCTGAGCAGGCACTTTGACATTATCAATGCACCAATCATAAAATGGTCTATGATCTTGAAATTCAAGAGTACAAATCGAATGCGTAATATGTTCGATAGCGTCCGATAAAGGATGGGCATAATCGTACATCGGATAAATACACCATTTATCTCCTGATCGATGATGATGAGCTTTACGAATACGGTACAACAATGGATCACGCATATTCATATTAGGTGACTTCATATCGATTTTAGCACGCAAAACATGCTGACCTTCTGAAAACTCACCCGCCTTCATTCGCCGAAACAAATCTAAATTCTCTTCAATCGATCGGTTACGATAAGGAGAATCTTTCCCCGGTGTATTAAAATCACCGCGATATTTTCTAAGGTCTTCTTCACTTAATGAACAGACGTAGGCTTTACCATCACGAATGAGATCTTCAGCCCAATTATATAACTGATCAAAATAATCTGACGCAAAAAATAAATTCTCACCCCAGTCAACACCTAACCATTTAACATCTTGCTTGATGGATTCAACGTATTCAACTTCTTCGGTTTCTGGATTTGTATCATCAAATCGCAAATGGCAACGACCATTATAATCTGTTGCTAAACCAAAATTTAAACAAATAGATTTAGCATGTCCCAAATGTAAATAACCATTTGGTTCTGGCGGAAACCGCGTAACGACTGTATTATGCTTTCCTTCTTTCAGATCTTTTTCAATTATCTGCTTTAAAAAATTAGGACCATCAGCCAGAGTCGAATTTTTATTTTTAGGATCATTATTATTAGGTGCTTTACTCATTTTTTTAAAATCTCTTTTTAATTGTTAATATCGATTTTTTACTTTTTAATTCCAGTATTTTGCTGACTGAGAGCTAACATTTGTTTCATTGTCTTTTCCAAACCTTCAGTGGAGCCATCCAAGAAAATCGTATTACCCTTACCTGTTTCTGCAAAATGCTTAACAGCATCTGTCCACATTGAGAACAAAATGAACGAACTATCTAAACCAGCTTGCTTCATTTCATCTGCAGCCTTAGCCATACCCTTAGCAACTTCTTCACGAAATAACGCAATACCTTCACCGCGCAATTTAGATGCTTCTTTTTCAGCTTCCGCTGAAAATTTAATAGCCATACCATCTGCTTCAGCAGCTTTTGTTTTTTTAATTAACATGGCTTGCGCTTCGTTTTCTGCGGCTGCACGCAAATTACTCGATGCCACAACTTGCGCCATTGACTGCATAATCGTTTCATCAAATGTGATATCATTTAACTGCATATCAATTAGGTGGTAACCCCAAGATTTTAAATCTTCATCAAGTTGACCTTTAACAGCTTCAACGATTTCACGACGTAGACCTAAAATTTCGTTTTGTCTTTTTGTTGCTACAAATCCACGAACGCTGCCTTCAACCGTGCGGTTTAAAGTCTGCATCAATGACCCAAAATCAATAAATTTAAATGCAACATTTTTAATTGTTTCTTCGGTTTGATCAATAACTGAATAAAGCAACATAGCTTTAAAATTCACATTTGCCTGATCTACTGTAATAGCTTGAAACTGCAACTCTATAGATTGATTTTGTACAGATACACGTCTAAAAACGACTTCCAAAAATGGGATCTTAACATTCAGTCCAGGATACATCACACGACGATACTTACCGAACATCGTAACAACGCCAACTGACCCTTGATTAATCGCAACAAACATTCCACCAAAAAAACCGATAACAATCAACAATCCAACAAAACCAAATATCCCAAAATCGAAGAACATAAATTACTCCCTTGATCTGATTAGACCAAGGCTAAGACTAGCATATCTCAAAGCCTTTTGTTGAGTTGAAACTGTAAATGAAGCACCGAACCTAGGGCTAGCTTTTGCGATTTAAAAAATAAGCAATAATTGACGACAGCACTAAATACAAAACGATTGCCCTAGCCCAAAAAGCTTTTCGGTTACTTTGATTAAGAACGAGTGGTTTGGTCGCAACATCTTTAATATGATTGACCCAGTCAGGTATGGACTCATGCGATGGAATGAAGTTTTGTTGAAAAAGGTTAATTAACGCCATGTCTGGAAATGCGATCTCAATATAAAAAATTTGTGCTAAATACGCATCTGTTCGAAACTCAGCCAGAGACAGCATATTGCTTGGACTGTTATCAGTTATTTGCTTTTCAGCTTGATCATCTTTGATAATTTCAAATGTTATATTTTTAGCTTCTAACCAAATGAGTATTGAATTTAATTCTTGGGGAGTAAATGGTCCATATTTACGTTGATACATTTTTACCCCTCAGAACTCATTTTACCTTTTCTTTTTTTAGCATCTTTGAGCTCAAAAACCAATAAATCTAAATAGCTTTTGACCAATTGCTTAACACCTTCAACAATTATTCCGTTTTGATCATGACGAATAGCTGACACATAGGTGCGGCTTGCTTTCTGGCCACTATGGAGTCGCCCCATAAACCAAGCATTGTAAATTGATAGTTGATAAAACTCATCCTCTTCTTTTTTAGTATCAACGCTATTAGCCGCATCAAAAAAATATAACTGCTTACGTCTCAATAAAAACTCTCTTTCATTACCATCAAATTTAAATCTGACGACTTGGTAAGAAGGATCATAACCACCTAAGTGAGATTCAGAACGAGAATAAATGTAATCATCTAATGTGCGCAACAGATTATCCTGAACCTGCTGTTTAAATTGATCAACCGAAGTTCCTAAATCTTCTTTCAATTCAAATATAGTAATGCGGCCATCATCTTCACGTACCAAAGCAACAAATCGCAAAGCCTCTTTAGAACCACCGCGATCTTTTTCTCGTCCACCAACATCAAGAACTTGCCAGTTTGATTGAGAAAATGCTTTTTCAAATACAGCTTTAATTTGGTGTCGGCGATTATCATTTTGAATCACGCTTGATTCTACACCATTGTTGAGCAATTTAAGTCCTGTTCCATCAGTAAATTTATTCGCTTTTTTTACTTCAAGTTCTCGATACTGCTCAAAGGTTAAATTTAAGTATTTCTCAACGATAGGCGGTGCAACTATCTCTTGACCAGACAAACCGGCCACGTATGAATTCCATAGTACCTTCGTTTTAACATCGGACACTGCTTTAATTGCGGCTACGTAACGAGCAAAATCAAGAATAAAGGGCGCCGTGCCAGCATCATCCGCGTCGACTACTGTCCAAATTAATTTTTTCATGTAAGGAATTAGCCCAAAGTTTTTATTATGTGGATCACCAACAACACGACCTTCATACGTTAAAATGTCCACTGAATTCTTAAAATAATTCTCTGCATTCAATTTGGCCCACGCCCAGTATTGTTCAGCATTGCTCCTTAACAATTGTGATGGGCTTTTTGACTCAAGCAATTGCTTAAACATTTCATGCGGCTTTTGTTTAAACAAGTCTTGACATTGTTGGCTCGCCACAGCGTTTAAGCTCATCATTATTGTAACAATCAGTGCATGTACTAACTTCATTTAAACAACCCTTCACAAGCCATTTTCATAGACTTATGCTGACTGAAACGATGACTTTTTACAAATTGTTTTGTGTCAAGATTTCTCCACACTTCGGGCATGAGTGGTTTATACTTTTTGTAGGACATGTTCGCTTGTTCCAAGTAAGCAGCATAATCGCCCAGAATATTCCAACCATCTTGATAATCAGGTACTTTTATGAGCAACAATGGTGATTTAATTTTTTCAAGATAAGCTAACCTTTCTTCAATGAACTCAAGTACGAGGAAATATTGATTTACAGATTCCTGAGGTCGCAATGTTCTCCATTCTAAACGAGAAGATTCAGCCAACAAAGAGCGAGACTTGCGAAAATCGCCACGTATACCCAATGCAGCATATTTCAAATTCAAAACCGTCCAAAAATGATTTACAACATCGACCGTTTTAATTGATTCAGGATGTGATTTGAACTTCTTTGCTAATTTATGGGTTCTATCATAAATCGAGTTCAAATCCTGTACAAAATTAACATGTTGTTCGCCAGTTAATGCAAAAATCATTTCTTTCATTTGATTGAGATCTCTTGCATATTCTCGATTATTCGCTAACGAGTTTAGCACAATGCCCACTGCTGGATTGTTATAAAAATCAACTATGAAATTGTACAACAAGAGTGGCTTGTTTTTAAAATAATTTAAATCGATATTATTGTGACCGGAACCCGAAATTTCATGCGGAACTAAACCATGCTGTTTCATCACTTGAAAAACGTTTTCTTCGATAAATTGAACATTATCTTGAATAAATTTTTTGGTAAATTTTGTGGCTTTAATTTCAATTACGCCGGGATCATTCGTAATCTCTATTTCAAGTCCATTGTTAAATTTCACTTTAAAATTACCATAAATAATTGGACTATCGGACTTATCGATGGCACACAAACGAGTTTTAGCACAATACTTCACATAAAAATCCCAAAGAGCTCTTTTACGATGATATAACTCCTCGCTATACAAATCATCATGAACAGGATCCGTTCTATGTAAAGTAAAAGTCCACTCAGGACCATGGTGTAAATCTTCAGTTAATGGATCAACCTCTGCTTTTGCCCAAGCAAAACCACACACGAACTGTATTAAAATGAGACTTAACAAAATATTTTTCATCGTATTGGGCAAATGCAAATTTAGCACTCACTGTAAACTCATATACGAGATTAACAACGCCGTTAAAACCTGAGCTTGTGCATAACTTATTGCAAGCTGTCTAATGTTTAACCTAGTATAAGGCTCAATGACCGACAGCTCAAATAATGACTCAAACTCGAATAACAGAAATAACCGCCAAAAAAGCGGTTATCGTAAACGTCGATTTTTAACACCAGGCCAAAGAGCAGCTTTGCCCAAATACACTCTGCCACAAGCTAAATACAAAGTTATGGAACTTATGGCGACCCGGGACCATAGCGTCAAAGAGGTTAAAAAAAAACTATCTCCCCGTTGTGAAGTCGAAACGCTCAAACTGCTTTTAGATTGGCTGCAAGAGCAACCATGGCTGCCAAAAGAAGAAAAAATCCAAGAACAAGTGATTCATGCACTCGGACGTCGAAAAAAAGGGCAAAATTATATCAATAAAAAATTGAGCGATATGGGACTTAAATCAGTACGTCTAAATCCTGAAATCGAGCTTGAAAAGGCTCTCGACTGCGTACAAAATAAATGGGATAAAAACGAGTTCAAAGGTCTGCCTTTTAAAGAAACGCAAAAGGCCAAGGCTAAAGTTATTCGCTTTTTAGCAAGTCGTGGTTTTGATCTGTCAACTGCACAAAAAGCTTATAATTTATATTTTAAAAATAACTCATCTTCGATTCAAAACACTGAAGATGAAATGACTGAGGACAACAATTGTGAAGACTAATATGATGACTAACTCTGAAATTAGAAATGCATTCGTAAATTATTTTAAAAAAAATGGCCATGCTCACATAGGAAGCTCTAGTCTTATTCCTGAAAATGACCCCACATTATTGTTTACAAATGCGGGTATGAATCAATTTAAAAATTTATTTTTAGGTTTAGAAAAACGCGATTACAACAAAGCCGTATCTGTTCAAAAGTGCGTTCGCGCTGGTGGTAAACACAATGATTTAGATAATGTTGGTTTTACAGCACGTCATCACACTTTTTTTGAAATGCTCGGAAATTTTAGCTTTGGTGATTACTTTAAAAAAGATGCCATTCACTATGCTTGGGAGCTTTTAACTCAAGATCTGCAAATTCCAAAAGAGAAATTATACATCACAGTATTTGAGAACGATGATGAAGCCGCTGATATCTGGCACAAACAAGAAGGCATACCAAAAGATCGTATTTTTCGCTTAGGTGAAAAAGATAATTTTTGGCGCATGGGTGATGTTGGACCATGTGGTCCATGTACTGAAATTTTTTACGATCATGGTCCCAAAGCTGGCAAAGAGTCAGATCCTTATAAAGGAATTGTGTCAGGCGAGGATCGTTTTGTTGAAATCTGGAATTTAGTTTTCATGCAATATGAAGAAACGGCCCCTGGCAAATTGCATCCATTACCAAAACCTTCCGTTGATACAGGTTCTGGTTTAGAGCGTGTTGTTGCAGCTTTACAAGGTCAGTTTTCAAACTACGATACAGATTTATTTTCACCCATGATCAATATCGCATCTGAAATTGCAAAACAAAGTTACGTCACCGATCCTGAAGTTTTACGAACCGATGCTGTTGTTCGTGACCGCGTAGCTGCGATGCGCGTGTTAGCAGATCACTGTCGTTCGACTTCGTTTTTAATTGCCGATGGCGCTTTACCATCGAATGATGGTCGTGGTTATGTTTTACGTCGCATAATGAGACGTGCGATTCGATATGGTCGCAAATTATCAATGGATAAATCATTACTATTACCAATGAGTGAAGCATTGATTAAAAATATGTGCGATTTCTATCCTGAATTAAAAGCTCGTGAATCACATATTTTATCAACAATCAAAGACGAAGAAAGTCGTTTTTTACAGACATTGGATAACGGAACATCCATTTTTCATGATGAAATCAAAAAAATTAAATCAGCCAACTCTAAAACAGTGAGCGGTGAAACAGTTTTTAAACTCTATGACACTTATGGATTTCCGGTTGATTTGACAGCTTTAATGGCTGCCGAACAAGGTTTAAATGTCGATGAAACTGGTTTTGAAAAAATCATGCAATCAGCAAAAGAAAAAGCCAAGTCATCATGGAAAGCAAAATCTTTGCAGGCCGATGCTAAGCACTTAATTGAGTTTGGCCAAAAATATTCGAGCAAACCAACTCACTTTGTTGGCTATGATAAACTCTCTGAATCAGGTCAAGTTGTTGCATTGTCGAATGGATCATCTGAAGTGACATCACTTAAGCAAGATGAACAAGGTCTTGTGATTTTTGATCAAACACCATTTTACGCGGAAGGTGGCGGGCAAGTTGGCGATCAAGGTTTGATTGAATTTGTAAATGGTTTAGCTAAAGTTGTAGATGTCACAAAACAAGGACAAAGTTTTTTACATCATATCGAAGTCGTTAAAGGGCAAATTGATGTGAACCAAAAAGTTCAACTCAAAGTTGAAACCCAAGAGCGTCGCCAAACAGCTAGCAACCATTCAGCAACTCATTTAATGCATTCAGCGTTAAGAACTGTTCTCGGAACACACGTGACTCAAGCTGGATCTTTGGTTGACAGCAGCAAAACCCGTTTCGATTTCACCCATAATAAACCACTCTCATCTGAAGAAATCAAAAAAATTGAAGATCTCGTTAATGCTGAAATTTCTGCAGCTCATCCTGTTCGCGCTGAAGTCATGCCACACAA
Source organism: Pseudobdellovibrio sp. (assembly GCA_046293015.1). GTDB lineage: Bacteria > Bdellovibrionota > Bdellovibrionia > Bdellovibrionales > Bdellovibrionaceae > Pseudobdellovibrio. The sequence continues at coordinate 234,280 of JBKBPU010000003.1, read as the reverse complement.
AGCGGCGCTTGATAAAGGCGCTATGGCTTTATTTGGTGAAAAGTACGGTGATGAGGTTCGTGTTTTAACAATGGGACCGCAACATGGTGTAGAAAAGCCATTTTCATGTGAGCTTTGTGGCGGCACGCATGTCAGCAACACGGCTCAAATCAGAGCTTTTAAAATCATTTCTGAATCAGGCGTCAGCTCTGGTGTTCGCCGTATTGAAGCGATTACTGGTGATGCTGTTATTCAGTATTTCTTAAAAAACACTGACGAACTTAAAACCGCTCGTGTAGCTTCAGGCGTTGCAGCAGATAAATCTTTAACCGACTGGATCGAAGCTAAAAAAGATGAAATTAAAGACTTACAAAAACAAATTAAAAAAGTTCAAAGTGGTCAGATCAACGTTGATGCTTTAGCCCAAAGTGCTCACAAATTTAATTCTAAATCAGGTGAAGCTAAATATGTTTTCGCTGATATTAATTTAGATGATCGCGATGTTTTATCCCAAATTTCGGATCAGTTAAAAAACAAAATCCAAAAAGGTATAGTGATAGTTGTAGGTTCGGGAGAAATAAGTCATCCAGTTTCTGTTTCTGTCACAAAAGACATCTCCACTGAATTCGCAGCCGGAGCTTTACTGAAAGATTTCGCACAAGTTCTTGGTGGCAAAGGTGGCGGGCGTCCAGATTTTGCTCAAGGAGCCGTTCCTGATCGTACAAAACTAAGCGAAGCTCACAAGTTAGTTTTGACTAAATTAGGTATTCATTAACGATTTTCAATTTGATCTAAAGCAAAATTAATAACAATTTAATTGTTCTCTTTGTAGCTTTAGGTCATTGAACCAATTTTTTAAAATGGCAGCTTGATCACCACATAAGTCGATAGAGTTGGACCCACAAGAGTTAGAAGCACTACCTAGTGGTACAACATCACTATTTGTCTCAACTTCTGCGTATGGCATTTTAAAAATTTCGGCGCAGACAGTTCCCTCTGGTAACTGAGGATTACTTTTGCAAACTTTTGATCCGTATAAAATATGAGTTAAATCTGCTTTCAGCTTTTCAGTTAGACAGTAGTGCTGTAAAAATTTTTCATCTGCATCAAGTAGCTGAACTTGCCCTGATGCAAAATCAATAACATATTTATTTTCTGCAACTGTAATTTTAGTATTTGCCATATTTGCAGTTTCAATATCATAAAAAATAACTTTTTGGATATTTGATTGTTGACCAAACTGCGTCTGTGTTGTTGAAGAATTTCCTGATGCTCCGAAAGTTGTCGTCGTTCCCGAGACCGTATTCGCATTTTGCTCCCACTTGGGTTCTTGACTGACAGAACAGTTTTGAAATCCAAATAAAAGTAATCCGATAAAGACAATTGTCGACTGCAATTTACTCATTTAATATTAACCTCGCACCATACACTTATCGTCAAACGCATGTAATGACTATAGCTATGGTAATCGCTTAATTAAATTATTTTAGTTCGATTAAATTTGCATTTATGAATATTCTAAGAAAAACACTCACGACTTAGTACAGTAAAAATATTTTGTTTCATAGTGAGACAACGAATGAGCCCTCTTTTGTCTATTCAACACTAGCGCCGGGAGAGCTTAAAACAGTCATCATGTTATTCGCTTTTAATTGGCTAATCGGAGTAATGATTGGCTCTTCAAGATTTAATTCCTTACCAATACTTGTTAATCTTTCTTGAATGAGTCTTTGAATATAAGGGCCATCAAGTCGCATGTCTTTAAATTTTTGAACAACACCAACCTCTTGACCAGTGACTTCTTGAAAGACTTTATAAATCAATTCGCTGCAATAAATTCGATCATCTGAAAACTCAAAATAAATATCGTAATTCTTCCCAATGTATTTTCTGATAACTGAATAGAGACTAGGGGTCATTTTTTCAGAATCAAAAAAAGCGAAGCGTTTAATTATAAATTCTTTTCCACGTCCACGAGCAATAAACTGATCGATTGGAGTTAATCTAACCGGTTGCACTGCTTCAGCTACATATGTTTTTCCATTATTTTTAACAACTAAGCCAACATGAGACCACGGCGATCCTGAAGCCTCTTGGATGGCGGCAGATTGAGAACTTTGACTTTTTTGAAAGATGACATCACCTTCGACAACTTTTGAAAAATCAGCAGCTCTCAAACAAACGCCGCTGAAAATAACTGCAAGCACGAGTAATATTTTCATAATTTTATTATGATATGAGTAATTACGATAGCAACAAAAAAAGACCCTTTTCAGGGTCTTTAATGTCAAAAAGTAGATTTTTTAATCTATAATTAGACTTTAGTCATCAATCCAGATATGAAGCTAAGCGTCAGCTGAGTAGAATTTCTTCTTAAGATCTACCTCAACCTGAGCAACTGTTGCTTTCAACAAAACGTCGAACATTTCTTCTGGATTGATTTTGTAAAGCTCAGACAGATTTCTTAGTGTATTTAAAGGTGGATGAGATATTCCTCTCTCCCAGTTAGAAATAAATTGAGAAGTTGAGTAACCCAATTTTTCAGCTACATCTTTTTGTGAAAGACCAGACATAACCCGCTTTTCTTTCAAAAACTTTGCTAATAGCTCTATTTGATTTTTATCCGACATACATACCTCATAAACCAATTAGTTGTATTTAAATTATTGTTATCTATTGACATTATCTTAACAACAAATCGCTATTTAATAAAGCTAAAATGTTAAATTCCTGTCAAATATAGGCCAAAAAAAATATAAACTAAAATTATTTAAATAAATCAAATAGATATTAAACTTTATTTTGAAGAATAAATGTCTCAATATGAAACATTTACACGATAAGTGATTTTTTCTGTGTAACTTGTAGACGATTTCAATCAAGCCTATGTTGATTAACTTAACTCATGACCTAGAGAATAAATAACTTCAGAGAGCTTTTGAAAAGCACGCATAATTTATTCAAGCCGTTTAAAACTTATTGATACAAAAAAAACCCACTCTTTCGAGTGGGTTTTGGAAATATCTTTGGATTGATATTCGAATCGATAAACAAAACGATTAACGTTTTGAGTATTGACCTCTGCGACGAGCACCACGAACACCGTATTTTTTTCTTTCAACCATACGTGGATCGCGAGTAACAAAGCCAGCTTTTTTCAACACATCTTTGAATTCTGGATTAAAAGCGATCAATGCACGAGTAACACCGTGTCTGATTGCTCCTGCTTGCCCAGATTCACCACCGCCAGTTACCATAACTTTTAGATCAAATTTACCCATCTGACCAATAGCGTCGATTGGTTGCATAATAACCATACGAGATTGCAAACGAGTTAAATAATCATCAGAAGTTTTACCGTTTATAGTAACTTTGCCTTTACCTGGTTTTAAGTAAACACGAGCAGAGCTCGTTTTTCTTCTTCCAGTTGCGTAAAATAATTTTTCAGCAGCCATTTTATTACCTTCTCTACTCTATTATTTAGATTTAGTTTTGATTGTGTAAGCTTGAGGTTTTTGAGCTGCATGTGGATGCTCAGCACCTGTATACACTTTAAGTTTGTTAATTAAAGTTTTAGAAAGTTTGTTAACAGGTAACATACCTTTTACTGCATCTTGAATAATGAAGGCAGAATCATGCTCTTTCATTTGAGTAGCAGTTTTCTCTTTTAATGAACCAAAAAAGCGAGAGTGTCTGTAGTACTTTTTTGTGTTCCATTTATTACCTGTCATTTCAATTTTGTCAGAGTTGATCACAACAACAAAACCACCCGCATCTGCGTTAGGTGTGAAAGTCGGTAAGTTTTTTCCACGTAATATATTTGCTACGTGAGTCGCTACGCGACCTAGTCTTAAACCAGCAGCGTCTACGACGAACCACTGTCTGTCTGTTTCTTCAGTTTTTGCGTTCCAAGTTTTCATAGTTTCTCCAAAGATAGAATGAGTGTTTTAAAGTTCGCGGCACTTATTGTCAAGGTTTTGAGGATAATAAACTTGCATTAAGTACAATCCTTGGGGCTCCGCAGGGGGGCCAGCTACCTTTCGGTCCTGCGCCATAAGGATTTCCTGCATTTTTTCTGGGCGCCAGCCCTTCCGGTGAGCTAATAATTGGGTTCCGACGATGTTTCGCACCATTTGTTTTAAAAAACCAGACCCAGTGATTGTAAATTGGGCAATGTTGGGTTTTAACCATTTCCAGTGCGCTTGATGAACCGTTCTGATCGTATGAGGCACATCAGTCCCCACTGATTGGAAACTTTTAAAATCGTGCTCACCAATAACGAACTGACTGCATTGATTAAAGTAATTGAGATCCATAGGCTTACGAACCCAACCAACATAACGAGCATTAATAGCACTTGGTCTTTGTGCATTTAAAACAAGATAGCGGTAAGTTTTACGCTCAGCAGAGATTGTTGCATGAAAATCGTCCGGCGCTATCCAAGAACGTTTAACAACAATTGATGGTGGTAATTTATTACGTACAGCCCAACCCAAATCCCAATTGTAAAAATGTTTCTCATCACGAGTTGTTGAAAAATGACAGACCTGATTAATCGCATGAACACCAGCATCCGTTCGACCAGAAGCATAAAGAGTAATCGGATGTTTGAAAATTTCTTCTAGAGCTGTTGTCAGCGTTTGGGAAATACTGGGCTTATGATCTTGGTTTTGGCGTTGCCAACCACAATAATCAGTACCATCATAGCTGACTGTAAATTTAATCTTTGTCATATTTTAAAAATCGAATCCCAATCCAACTTGCGCAAAACCATTTTCTAATAAAAAAGCTTCAGAACTTACACTAACAAACTTAAATTCACCAGTAAGCCAAAGATTTTGAATGTTATATTCTGTTTCAAAATCAGCACCCATATCACGATCAACCGCTGATAGATTTAACATGATACCACCTGCACCATAAAATCCAGGTGCCCCGATTGCGTTTACATCTGATTTATCTTCACGCTTTTCTGCAAGAACGAGATACGTTCCGCCACCACTTACATAAGGCACAAACATCTGACGATCTTTGTACTCAAAACGATAAACTAAACCACCATATAATGGAACAGTCATAAATGAAAACTTTTCGACCGATTGAACTGAAGGATTAGACGCGAGCCGACCATGACCAGAAGCATATTGAACAGAAAGTCCAATCTGACCACCTAGTTTACCTTTTGTTTTAACAAAAAAGTACTCATATAAATATTCGAGACCCACCCCAGTCGCATCTTGGTAAATGTCATCATAACTAACTGTCTGACAATTATTAAGATTATTATACTGACAAATATCAGCAGATATGTCGGGATTTGATACATACCCAACCTTCATATGACTTGACTGAGAAACACGTTGCGGTGCCTGTTTGTAAATATAATTTCCATTTTTATCTATGCGGATTAAGCCATCTGCTGTTGCGCCAGGCTTTTGCTCTTTACGTGTTCGAGTAAAACCATCCAGACCATATGTTTTGTTAGCTACAAATGATAAACCTAGAATCAACAATATCCAAATGTGTAAATGACTTGGCCGCTTCGTACGGCGCAATTCAAAAAAAATAGAAAATATTTTTTTTAACCTGATTAATGAAACAAAGAATAAAATTGTAAACAACAATGACCACAATAATCCAAACTTTAATGACATCATCGCAAACCAATATAACGGGTATAACATAATTTTAACAGCAGACTTGAGAACTTCTGATTTTGAAATCAGCTGCGCCCCAATAGGCCCATAAGTGTAATACCATTTTACAAAGTTTGCGCCCCAAAAGTTTTTCAATAAAAAAGAATCACGAAATTTTCTAAAAGTCTGAACTTCTTTAGCCATTTCTGATCCAAAGGCAACAGTTGAGATAAAGCAATGCTTATCGTCTAATAAACCCAGAACTTCTGACGGTGTTCCACAACTCACTAAATTAGAACCACCAACATCAAATAAATATATATTTTGAGCTTTATTTACGTTAGCCATCAAAACACAATACTGCTGGTAATTTTGCAACCCTGTTATAACATTATCGGTGCTTTCATAAGATGAATTATACTGAGAAATTTTAACAGCATCAGAATTGGTAATTGAGCCTGAAACCGTTGTTGTTTGCTTGTAAAAAAAGGCAACACCATACCAATCAGGATCACCCGAATTCACTTTGTTCGGAGTCGACGACGAACGAACGAAATTAGTCAGATAGAGTTTTTCGTCTCCTGGCGTATCTAATCCAAAACTACACATACCATAAGAGCAAGATGTACTGAAAGTTTGCTGATTCATAGCAGTAACTGTACGATCAACATAATTCACATAAATTGGAACAGAAGAATACTGACTTGCATCCGTGCTGTCATTGTTAGTGAAATCGGCATACACAAATAATTTAGTGGCTTGTGGAAAATTTACGGTACCTGTTGTCGTGCTAGATGCTGATCCTGTCGGATTACAAGACGAATCAAAATTACCACCATAAAAACACACTTGCCCCCAAGTTGTTGTTAAAGTGAATTGAGCTGTTCCATTTTGCAAAGTCACACTATCTAGTTGATTATTGTCTCCTATTGCCGAACTAATATCTGCCCCCGCATATAAATACGCCGTTAGGCCATTATTGAAGGTTCCAGAAACAGTGAACGTCACAGATATAGTCGTGGTCGGAGAGATATTTTTTTTATTACAAGCCACAACACTATTGGAAGTACAAGTATCGCATGTCCCAAGAGTGCCGCTGTTACACTGACCAGCTAAACCACCGTAGATAACAAAACCAGAATTATCAGTCTTTTTTTCAACATAACTACCGCCCGACACTTCGGTGATAGTAATGCCCGCATTGGCCGAATAACTATAAATGAGTGTTGCTATAAAAAATAAAAGATAGTTCACAGTGTCATTGCATCATATTCAGAAAACACTGTGAATCAAAATCGAATTAAAAAATCATTTTTTTATTTTATGGCTTTAACTAAATAGTAACTCTGAAATTTGCAAACCGTTTAGCGCAGCGCCTTTTTTTAAATTATCAGACACAACCCACATTAACCAACGATTCGGATTATGGCGATCTTGGTGTATTCGCCCAACAAATACAGGCTCTTCACCAGAGACCTCAAGAGCAGTGGGATAATCACCATCTTCAACAACAGCCAATCCCTCAAAATTACCCAATGCGTTAACAACATCAGTTTTGGTTACAGTTTTATTAAGTGTCACCCAAACTGACTCGGAATGTGAATTAAGAGCAGGGATGCGAACTGTGAAAGCAGAGACTTTGATCTCAGGAGCGCCCATGATCTTAACTGTTTCATTCATGATCTTTGTTTCTTCGCTACTAAAACCGTCAGAACCAAATGAACCAATTTGTGGAATACAATTAAATAATATTTGCTTCGGAAATGCTTTTACTTCTTGATCAACTTGTTGAAAATTTTTTGTCTGATTTAATAACTCGTCATAACCGGGCAAACCAGCACCGCTAACAGCTTGATAAGTTGAAACAGTTACATCTGATATACCGAATTTATCATAGAGAGGTTTTAAAGCTACGACCAATTGAATTGTCGAACAATTTGGATTGGCAATGATTTGCGGCTCGCTTGATGGGTTCAATAAGTGTCCGTTAACTTCAGGAACAACTAAGTTGATCCCTTGGTCCATTCTAAAGGCATTTGAATTATCAATTGCAAAAGCACCAGACTTGACAGCCTGAGGAGCCCACTCTTTTGAAATATCATCGCCAGATGAAAAGAAAACCATGTCTAAACCATCAAAACATCCCGGCTTTAAAACCTGAACAGGCCATTCTTTGCCAGCCAATTCTAACTTAAGACCTAAAGAATTTTGAGAAGCAAAAGGTCTTAACTCCGCTATAGGAAAAGCATGTTCATCGAGTAAGTTTATAAACGTTTCACCAACAACACCTGTTGCACCAACTAAACCAACTTTTAAAGGCTTTTTCCATGGTTTCATAATTTAGTCTTCTTCCTCTTGTAGATCATTTTCATTTACTTGTGCCGGAGCATACACGCTTGCAGGCAATGTTTTACGATTTTTACCCCAGCGGAAAATCCCAAAGATGGCTCCTAAAGCTGCATAACCAAAAAATAGCACAAACAACATCACTTCAGGCTTTATTGCGACAATAAATAAAACAATAACCCCTAAAATCAAATATCTAAACGGCAATCTTTGCTTAAGATCTATATCTTTGAATGAACGATATCTAAAGTTTGAAACCATCACAAAAGCGAGCAAGATCGTAATCAAAAGTAATCCGTAGTTTCCTTTAGCATTCCAACCCATATCCTCAAAAGCTAGGAAGGCCGATGCAATAATTCCAGCTGCCATCGGAATTGGAAGACCCTGAAAATAATTTTTTTCAACGACTCCAACTTGAACATTAAATCGAGCTAATCTTAACGCTCCACAAGCTGCAAACAAAAAGCTCGCCATGAGACCTAAACGTCCAAAATCTGATAATGACCATAAGTACATTAAAATTCCTGGAGCCACACCAAAGCTAACAACATCACAAAGCGAATCAAGTTCAGCTCCGAACTTACTTGTTGCACGGGTCAGTCTCGCCAAACGTCCATCAAGCTGATCGAAAATTGAAGCAACCACAATAGCTATTGCCGCAACTTTATACTCATGCTGAAAAGATGCAATAATCGAATAAAAACCACTAAATAAATTTGCGATTGTTACCAAATTCGGAAGTATATAAACATACATTCCTAATTTTTTGCCAGATTTTGTTTTCTCTTCTAACTCATCAAATTGATCAACCATGATTATATCCAAACTACCTTAAATGTTCAAAAATACTAAAAAAAGTAAAAACTATTGTAATGCCAAAGCTACTGAGAACCGGCATAGTAAAGTTATCATCTATCTTAGCTATTGGAATAAGTTCAGCTAGTGCCCCTATGACACCCGCAATTAAGCTTACTAGCCAAATGTATTCACTTATATTTTTAAAGTAAAGGAAAGCAAACGTTAATACGAAGCAAACAACAAATGCCGCTACGAATCCCTGCACTGATTTATGGCCAAAAATTTTATCTTTACCATATCGAATACCGACATAACTTGCTATCGGATCAGCAAACGCCAAAAAGAGTAAACTTAACGCTACGACAGAAGGGTTGAAAAGGACTCCAATAAAAATAACACCCGTTAATAAATACGTCGTGCCGGCAGGTCTATCGATTTCATTTTTTCTCATGATAGGTTTAAACCATCGCGTAATTGTTCGATTAAGTTGAGGATTATATAATCTGATTAAATCGGCGGGTACAAAAATAACCCACGCTACAGATAATAAAATCAAACTGACATAGTTAGGAAAAATTGACCAGCCTACAAAAAGCAAGAATACACCAGTCATGTGCCACACTTTGCGCGCTAAATGAACATCAGATCTTTTTTTAAAATCACCATCAAAAGTTGTATTGTTATTAGGTACATCATTTTTCACAACCGAAACAAGTTATGTAAACGCAAGCATGCTGTCACCAGAAAAACTATTGGACACGATGAATTTTAAAAGTTTGACTCTTCATTTGCCCATCGTTTAAGCGAATATGAAACTGAAGCGTGTTATATCCCTTGTCTAGTTGAATAAAATCACTGTTTAACGAATCATCAGCTTGTCGAAAAATTTGTGCTTTGTAGCCATTTGTTAGATTCGTTAAATCGACTTCTTTTAAAGAAATTTTACTTGTTGAAGTTAAACCATGTACTTGCTTTTTTGCAAAAGCCTGAGTCAAATCACGTGAAGAACACTTACTCAAAGAGAGTATAACATGGTTTGATGACACGCTCGCTGACGGCGAGTTTTCTTTCAGCAAGTCCTTACAGCTTAGGCGCAACTCAGTTTGAAATTGCAATTCATCACGTTGTTCTTTTTCTAGCGAAACAAACCCTATGCCCTTAGCATCAGGCACTGAGGCCACACCCCTCTTAACGAATTTATTTTGACTTATTTCAAATACTGATAAGTGTTGATTGTCAGTTTGTGCTATTTTTTGCTGTTTAGGTTTATATATAGAATAATAAAAATTAATTGTCGTAATTAAAATAAAAATTGGAACGATAATTTTAAGTTTTCCCTGGTTAACGATCACCAAACCATATCGGTTTAGCAATCGCTAATATTGAGTCTCAAATCGAGATTTTTACATCAAAATCTCGACTGAAGAAGAGTCTTTACTTGCAATCAGATTTTCCTTCGTAAGGCTTAGCTAATGCCGCACCATCAAATGTAGCGTTCACTGTTTTAAGCGATAAAGTTCCTTTGCGTACAATTTTAGAAGATTTCTCAGCTTGCTTTTCGCAGTCAGCTTTATCTTTCGCTTCTTTAGTTTCTTCAGTTTCAACTTTTCCATTGTATGGCTTATAGGCCTCCGTTTCTTTCCCCGGACAGGCCTTACGATTAATTTTCATGACGCATTTTCCTGCCTGAGCATTGAATGCGACCAATGAAACTAGTGCTATAATAAAAGTGGTTTTTTTCATTTGTTTCTCCTTTAAACTTGCCTGCTATATGACCTCTAGTTAACAAGCATAATTTAGTTTGTCGGATTAAAACAAACTCAACTTAAATTGTTGATTTCTTAACTATTTTTTATCAATACTTATTGCAAATTTCTTTACACCTGAAGCTTTAACTATGTCCAAAATCGAAACAACGCGTCCGTGAGGAACATCTTTGTCAGCCGCAATAATCGCTTGAATTTCAGGGTTTTTTTGCACTTCTTCTTGAGCGACCTTCTGAACTTCAGAATCATCAACAATCTTACCATCTAAATTGACTTTACCATCGGCAGATAAAGCAATGTTTAACTTACTTGGTTTGGTTGCATCACCCGAAGCTGCCTTCGGCAAATTAACATTAATCGATGGTTTCATAATCATGGGCGCCGTCACCATAAAAATAATGAGCACTACCAAAATAATATCAACCAGAGGAACGACGTTAATCTCGGACATCACGTCGTCATTTTGATCAAATTTTCCTGCCATAAAGCACTAGCCTTTCTTTTTCGAGTAGGCAATTCCTAGTTCTTTAACTGATTCTACGCTAGCCAGAATACCTTTTACTTTGCGGGTATAATAATTGAAAAAGATACCAGCTGGAATAGCCACAAATAATCCAGCAGCTGTTGCAACAAGTGCCACAGAAATTCCAGCCATCACTGTTTGTTGTCCAGCATCTTGAGCCATGGCCAAATCGTTAAACGCCTTCATTATCCCCAAAACTGTACCAAGTAACCCTATAAATGGTGCATTGGATGCTATTGTCGCCAACACAGGAAGAAATTTTTCTAAATCGGGTTTTTCAGTTAAAACAAACGAGTTAAAAACTTCTTCAAACCCAGCTTCACCATTAACTTTTAAATGCTTTACAGCTTGAGCCGCCGCACGACCTTCGATAGAAATTGGATCTTTCGCTATATCTTCAAAATCACCGACAGCACCACTTTGTAATGCAACACGAATTCGAGCACGAACTCTCTCACTTTCTGAAGAAACTTTTTTTAACGTCATGAATCTTTCAAAAATCATAGCTATCGAAACAATGCTCATAATTAAAAGCACAATTAAAACAACTTGATCGGCATAATGGGCAATAGCAAAAATTTTCTCAGCAAACATGGATGCTCCTTTACATTTTAGACTATTTCATTATGATGTTATTAAATACTATGGTCAAAAAACTGATGATAACTCTTCACACTAAAGTCTTGAAAAAGCACTTCTTTTTTTACACCATACTTATGTTATTCGCATTAATACAGACTTCATGCCAGCAGGAGTCTAAAAAATCTATCCTCATTTTGGCTTTTGAGCAGCTTTCTCCGGATCAACTTAACTGCTCTGAAGAACGAAGTTATGAAAATTCTGGATTTGCAATCGTATGTAGAGAATCTACGCGCTTTAGTAAGGCCTATACGACATCACTGCAACCAGCAGCAGCCATTGGATCCATATTAACTGGCCAATACCCACTTACGCATGAATTACATCGTAGTTTTGATCGAATATCGTCTAATCAAAAAAGCTTAGCACAAGTGGCACTCAGTAATGGTTATCGAACTGCTTTTTTTAGCGGTAGCCCAAACGTTCTTAAAAGAACAGGCTTAGCAAAATTTTTTGAAACCTTTGATGACTCAGTTGGTGCTCAGTATTCACAACAAATCATTAAAGATTTTAAAACAAGCACACAAGATTTTCTAAACTGGTTGAACGAAGATTCAAGTGGTGCTTTTTTAACCATTATAACGAACGCTGAAATAGGTGCTTTTAATGAAAAAGATACACGAATATCAAACTTTGAAAAACTTGACGAAAAGCTTTTTCAATTTATCCAACAACTTAAAGCCGATAATATATGGCAAAAAAGTTATATTATTGTTGTTGGTTTAAAGGGGCAAGATTCTTATAATCGTGTCGAAGAAACTTCATATACAAATTTACATTCAGAAAACACCAAAATTTCACTGTTTATTAAACCTCCTCGCATGAAAGGAGATGAAGGAATTTCTTGGAAAACTGATGATGTTGTTAATTTAGCCGATCTTGGATATTCACTTAAAAGAATTTTTAATCATGAAGAACAAAACCAATTAGAGCCTTTTCAAAATGTAAATTTATTTGAATATTTAAAACAAGGTTACAGAAGAAATAATGACAATCGCTCCATATTAATTGAAGCACCTGATTTGTGGTTCGGACAAACACAATATATTCGTTTAGCTTTAACCAATTCTAAAACTTTGGCTATAACACAATCCAATGAAATTGTTTTTTTTAATACTTTAACAGATACTTTTGAAACCCTACCCCTTAATAAAAATGAACTTTTTGAATTTGAAGATATTCAAAAAACAATTATGACGATTAAACAAAATAAAAACTTAAACTTTAATTTAAATCGGCCCCAAATTGTAAATCAAGTACTAGACAAAGAAGATCTGCGAAATTATAAGCTCACAAATTTAGAGTCAAAAAAAATTAATGATAAGTTTCAAGCTTGTATTAAATTAATTGATGACAAAAAAATTAACATCGAAAAATTTAAAAAGTGCCGAGATCCACTTTTTTTAGAGTTTTTAAAATATAAACACCACAATTTTTTTGGCGTTAACGAAGATAAGGCTAAATTAGCATACGAAGTTGCTAAAAAAAATTATTTTGAAAACTTGAAAATACAAAAGCTTAACTTTCAACTTGAAAATATTTGGGGATTATATAACGCAAATAAAAACTATTTTCATGCACTGATGAAGTATGATCCAAGTTTTTTCAACTAAACTGATCAATTTTTATTTTCCAAAATGTTTTTTCGCTATAATATGAGCTCATATCGATTTCATCCAATTCTTGAACTGACAACGAATAGCAATCAACTTGCGGAGTTTTATCAATACCCAACAAATTGGGTGGCAATAGAACTGATTCATCGATTAAACCACCACGTTGATAGAGATTAAATATTTTATGGTTTTTTTCGTACTGGATTGAAAACCTACCCATTGAAGCAACTACAATTTCTCTTTGACTTTTAAAGCAAACAGCAACTTCAAATCCGAACAAATATTTATCTTTATTATGTGTATATATAGCATCGTTTGCTAACAGCAATGCAATACGAACTTTATTAGCTATAGTTGATAAACTCTCTAAATAGTCAAATGGTGTTGTCACTTCAAGTTCTGCATCAGCAGCAGATAAAAAGCGTGTTATTTCATCAATAACGGTTTGAATGTGATCTGAACCAGTCCACGAACGTATTACTAAAATAAGTTGATCATTTAAGTATGTCGTTACTTGAGTTTGCGGTAATTTAAACTCACCACTATTAAATGAATGTTCGTTGTACTTCATTATATGACTCCATATCTTTTAAGCTTAATAAAGGCTTTTCGATAGTAGTCCCCTTCCTCAAGATCTAACTCAAGAATTTTTTTCCATTTGTCTTTTGCTCCCGGACGATTTTCAGTACCATCAACAAAACCAAAATTTTCATCAATGATTGACTCTTGGTACATAATTTTAACTTGATTTCGTAAATCATTCGAGTATTTTTCAATCTTGTCTTTTAAAGTCTGATTATCTGGATCAAAATCTAATGCCGCTCTTAACGACAATATTCCATCTCTTAATTTGCCTTCTTTTATAAAGACTTCGGCATTAGCTAAATTAGTCTGATTTTTTTCCCTTATCTTATTCTCAATAAGTTTGATTCTTTTTTTAGACAATTCTTTCAAGTATTCAGGATCATTAAGTGATGAATTGATAACTTCCTTATATGCTTTAATTGTTTTTCTTGGAAATCCTTTTTGATTCAAATCCTCAGCTTTTAAAAATAACTCTTTTAAAGCCAAAGCTTGCTGAGCTGCAGTTTGTTTTTTCTGCTCTTCAATACGCCGATCTTCGACTATTTTAGCAACTTGATTAACAAGCCGTGATATATCTGGATTATCAGGTTGAATAATAGTGGCTGGCGACAAGCAAAACTGCATTTCTTTTTCTGTAACATCTGGATTAATGATCTTTTCGCATTTCGCTATCGTTTCTGCGATAATTTCTCTATTCTTAGCCTCTTCTTTTTCACGTCGCTCAGTCTCTTGTTGCGTTATAATCGTTAACTCACCGTTTTGAGCTTCAGCTTCGTGTGCTTTTGAATCTTTATATCCCAATGGTAAAATCGAATGTACACGATCAAGATTTTCTTTAGCTGTTGAAAATTGCTGTTGTTTCAATGCTTTTTCAGCAGTAGAATACCACATTTTAATTCTATCTTGATCTTCTTTATTAAGCTTAAGGAATGGATCATCGATGTTTGCAATTTGCTGACTATTTTGCACCACTGGTTGATTAAACATTTCTGAAATGTAATAACTCCCGGCTAAAATTAAAATAATCACTGTTGCAAAAAGCGGTTTGTTTTGCGTAAATTTCTGCCACGGTGTTGGCTCTACAACAGCTTGTTGTTGTTGAAAATTATAAAATTGTGACTGCGCCTGACCGTACGGAGGCATTCCAGTAAATGGCCCACCACTACTTTGCTGTGCATAAGTTTGTTGAAAACCTGAATTGTATTCCATACCCGGCTGCACAGATGGTGCACCCATGTAGACAGGCTCTTGAGAAGTAGGTGATTGATCATAACCAGATCCAACTAACGGATCTTCGATATCTTCCACATGCGTTTGACCTTCGATATTCATGCGAGGCACAATTGGTGGAACATCAATGCGATCCATTCTGTATTGAAAGTTAGGATCGTGTAACTCAAAATACATCGTATTATCTAAGACTGTAATGGCATCACCACTCTTAAGCGGCTCAGGCTCAGTACCTGAAACAGGTGATCCGTTTAAGAAAGTTCCATTGACACTCGCCAAATCAATAATGCTATAAAGTCCGTTGATTTTTCGAATTTCAAATTGCCTTCGACTGACTCTTTGATCCGGGATAACAATTTGACATGAAGGGTCTCGTCCTGCTACCCACAAATCGCCAACTTCAAGTCGTAACATTTCACGAACTTGGCCTTGCGAATCCAGCATTTTAAAATATGGAACTTGTTGCACAACGCCAACGACTGTGCGTTCGTTCTCATCGATTTGAGTTTCTCGACGAATTTGCATATCAGTAGCTTCCGCTACTTCATTGAATACAAATTCGTATGGTGGAATTTGAAATGTTTGACCATGCTCTAAGGTTAGATTTTCAACTCGTTGCCCAAGAGAGTATATTTCACCAAAACGCGATAAAGATGTTAAGTGCCACTTTCCATCATCTTCAAATTTAAGTTTGAAATGCTCTCGAGAAATTCCCTTTTCAGCTTGCAATCGAATATCACAACTTTCTTTACGTCCACCAACATACTCTTTGTCGGGGTTCAAAGATAAGTCGCTAATTTGCGCACCTCTTAAAATGACCTTCAATCTTGCCATTAACGAATTCCTTCAGAGGCCAATCTGCATTTCTCTTTCATGCTCTGAGCAATTTGATAACTACGATCATTACTCTTACCTTGTAGCATAACAATAACTTGCTGATACATAGCCTCACACATCTTAAAATTATGCTTCTGATAATAGCTTTCTCCAAGTATTAATTTTGCTTTTAAGACTTCATCAAAGCGAGCTTTGGCTAAGAAAAGTTGACGTCTTGCTTGCACGTGATTTGGGTCTAGATTCAATACAACCTGAAAATAATCCATAGCGCGAGAATAGTTAGCTAGATAAAAGTCTCGCATTCCTTTTTGGTAATTCTCTTGAATACGTTGATATGTTGGAGAGTTAACTTGATCAAGTTGCTTTTTTCTTTTTAATTCTAAATCTTTTTCCGCTTGCGAGTTCTGTTTAATAAAAAACTCATCTTCATATTTTAGAGTTGATTTAACTTCTTTATTTTTTTTAGCTGGCGGAGTGTCGTTTAGCCAATAAATTAATGCTGTCAAAACTAGACCTACGACAAGGTAAAATCGAGCCTTTGGATGACTTAAAATTCCACCTGAAAAATGATTTTTATTTTTTATATTTCCTATTGGTGGAAATCCCGTAAAATTTCCGCCCTGTGGTGCACCCATTTGTCGATGAGTATTTTGCATGGCAGGTGGGGGTGGGGCATAAAATCCTTGATTTGTTTGAGCTGTGATATGCATTTGTGCACTGACAGCATTAACAGAACCTGCTTTCGGTAAGTTTGAACTTATTTTTTGTGGAATCTGCTGCGGCGTCAAAGGTAACGACTTAGCTGATATATGCGTTTTATCGCTTGATGTATCGGTGCTGACTTCAACTGGTATAGATTGATTTGAGACTATCGATTTTGGGACTTGATGAGCGGTCATCACTACATGTCCAATATCATAGTTAATTATAATTTCTGAATCTCCTAATTTAAATACTGATTCATTGGTTAGTTTCCATTTTTGAATAGATTCAGATCCAACAAAAACTTGATTTTTAGGGCTTAAATTTAAAATTTCAATATCTTGGCCAACAACTTGAATTTGTGCATGTTGCCGACTGATTTTAGCATCATTCAATAAAATAATTTCATTTTCAGGACCGCGACCAATTGAAAAACTCTGTTTGTTTAAAACAAACGATTGCCCAGCGTGCGGTCCTTTTAGAACCGTCAGCTTAATTTCAATCTGCGAGTTTATCTTAGGTGCTGCCGACATAAACTAGTTTGGTTCTACCTTTGTTAGTGTTATAAAATAATATTCTGGTTCCCCGGATGTATCAATCATTGCTTGGATGGCAATTTCACACTCAAATTGAGAAAATGGAATACGATCAATATGCTTTTCGTAAACACTTTGCTTCGACTTCTCGATTAATCCACTAATGTTCTGAACAAGCGCAGGATCATTGAGCGCTGTAAATTCTTGCTGTAAAACTTGATCTTTCTGGACTTGTGATATCGTTTCAAATTGTGAATTCATCGACACAATTGTAAGGTTTCGATTTAATACTAGTCCTGGTTGAGTGAGCATATTAACTATATTCGAAAACTCAACGTCACGATTTTGTTGCGGCTTCATTGCAGCACTGTCATCGTTAACGCCATTCCACATTCGATTAAGAAGCAAATTAACATTAGCAACAATTTTTTGAACTTCTGGGTCATCAAATTTAACCTCTGTTCGATCTGATTTTTCACGAAGTGCTGTATCTATCTGAGCGTTTAATGATTTCAAAGGAAATGATATCAACCTTGAAAATAAAAAATAGAGCACAATTCCAAAAATGCTAGCAATAACTAACGTTTGCATGAATAAACTAATGACTCGCCCCTCATCTACATTGAGAGAACTAATGTCATAGTACACTATAGAATGATATTTAATTGAGGTTTCACTTGAAATAGGATCATAAACTCCAATGGGATGAGAAGCTACAATAGTTTTTGAATCAACTTGTGAAACCAATGATCTACTTTCTTTTCTAACTTGAGCTAAAAATGGCTTGTTACTTTCTCGACCAGCTTTTTCGATAGGCGCAACAATGGCTCCATCTGCTTGTTGTATGATAATAGCCTCTTTTATGCCATCTTCTTTTAAAGCTTCTTGCACTGTTAAGTTTCCAAGTTGGCCGCTTAATAAGAAAGTTTCATTAGCTTTAGCCATTGTACGGGCGACTGACTTTGCACGTTTAGACGCTTCAATAAAATTCGATTCTTTAATGATTGTTGTTAATGGAAACATTGAGAACAAAGTAACAGAGACAACAAAAATCAAAACGAAACCCAATAAAACTTGTTTAAAAGGCAAAAGAAATGATATTTGATATATAGCTGGCATAACCTTTAATTCAATAAAATCATCAATTTTTTCACTCATTGTTTTTTGCAAAGCTGGTGCACTGGCTGCAGAATGCGAACTGCTTTGCCCACTAACAAATGAATCTCCGTGGGGCTGTGATGTCGTTTGCATGCTTGGATCAAATGCTTGGTGATAATTTTGAATTTGTAGAGCTTGATTACCATAGACGGGATATTGCATTTGAGATGGTATTTGTGCATTTGCACCGGCAGAAAATTGACTTGTGCCATTTAATGACACATTGCTTATTGGCTGATCAGAGGGGTTCGAGTTTTTTCGGGCCGTTGGTTTTTGCAAATTTGGACGTATATCTGGTGTTGGTATGACATCCATTATAACATCAAATAAACTAACCTTATCACCTAGTTTAATAATTGAATTTTGAACTTTAATACCATTAACAAATGTCCCGTTACTTGATTTTAAATCAACTAGAATGACTTTGTCTTTGTACACATGTATTTCACAATGCTCTTTTGAAATACCTACTGATAAAATTTTAAATTCACTTTGTCCACCACGACCAAAAATATTTTTTCCTAATTTTAAATCAAAAATTTGTCCTGCCTGAGAACCAGTTAAAACTCTAATTGACCACATACAGCTGATCCCCTTCTTTGATTTGAAACTTTTCAGCACATCCAGCTGACATTTCAAAAACAGAGTGTGCTTTCCAAAATGGTCCGATTATTTTGAACGGCCTAACTTGTGAAATAACTTTTTTTACATTCAAATTTTTATCTACAAAAATACAATCAATAGTAAAACTCATAAAAAAAGTATGAATATTATTACATGGACTAATCCACATAGCTTCGGTTTGATTTAAAAACTTGTGTCCCAGTAATCCTTTGGCGCGTGCAAAAAAACTTTCAGCTTTCAATACATGATCTGCCAAAAGATCAGCATGACCATTAGGATTAATTTTATACAGTTTCAACACATTAATTTTTTCCATACATAAATCCAACTAACATCGGGCCAAACACCATTATAAAAACTGCAGGTAAAATAAATACCATGAGTGGTAGCAAAATTAATTGCGAAGCTCGAGCGCCTGCCTTTTCTGCGCGAACAAATCTTTCAAGACGCATTTGAATCGATTGATCTTTTAAAACTTGTGCAATACTGGCACCCGTCGCTTCAGCATCTATTAACACAGCAACAAAACTTGTAATTTCATTCATATCGAGTCGAGCAGCCATTTCTTTAAGAGCTTCTGTTTTTGATGAACCGACTTTAATATCTTTTAAAACAGTCTTAAATTCTTCGGCCAAAACAGAGTTTTGATCATCTGCTTTATCTACTATTTTTTGAATAGCTCCAAAAAAATCTAATCCAGCTTCAACAGATAAAGCCAATAAATCGATAAAAAAGGGCATATCAGCTCTTACTGAAAGCTCACGATTTTTTTTAGCTGCCTTACAATGCATTTCAGGCATAAAAAATCCAACAATACCCAAACCGGTTAACATCATTGGAGAAAATCCAAGATCTAAAGAAAAATTCATCAAAATAAGAAACAGTGGAAATGCAAAACCCAAAAACAATTGAAGCCCAATGAACTCATCAACATTAAGCTCAGAACTTAAGCCACCAACTTTAATCAAATGTGAAATTTTCTTACGGTAATTTTGTGATTTGATTTTAACTGCATGTTGTAATGTAAACTGATGAACAAGCGGGCGACACATGTTTATTATCGCATTTTTTGATTTTACAGGCTCAGTTCCACTCGCCCATTGTAATTGAGCTTCTCCAGGTTTACCAGCAAGCAACGACGATACAAATAAATAAACAGCTACACCTGCTAGCATCAATCCTGTAAATAACATCAGTTCAGCACTACCCATAAGTCCTCTTTTAGGTTAGATTTATAACTGAGTAAAAAAATGAGCAGCACTTTAAAACTAAAAAAAATAATCTTAGCATCGCAATCTCCACGTCGTGCAGAAATTTTAAAGAATGCTGGCTACAAATTTGTCTCATTTCCAGTCTCTATATCGGAAATTCCGAATAAAAACCTAAGCTTAGATGATCAAATTATTGATATAGCTAGACGTAAAGGTCAGGCTAGTTATGATAAACTATTTACTCATCAGCAAAAAAACCCAGACCTAGATCTTAATAATGATATCATTGTGGCCTCAGACACTATGGTTTGTTTTCAAAACGAAGCTATTGGCAAGCCAGATAATGTACAAAATGCATTCGATATTCTAAAAAAACTTTCTGGTCAAACTCATCAAGTCAAAACAGCCCTCTACGTGTTCGATCTTGAAACAAAATCTGCCGTATCTCACATTGAAACATCAACCGTCACATTCAGACACTTTTCGGATCATGAAATTACTGAATATATTCAGACTGGCGAACCCATGGATAAGGCTGGAGCTTATGCTATTCAAGGAATTGGCTCTAAACTCGTAGATCATTTTGAAGGTGATTATCAAAACATAGTTGGATTGCCGCTTAATTGCCTACAAAAAATATTTACCGAACATCGTTGGATTTTAGATCAAATTAAAGTCGATGATTCTTATTACATGCAATTAAAAATGCAGCTCACATCTCAACAGCATTTATTGGCTGTGAGCAAGTTGCAACCTACGCCCAAAATTGAAGCTCTTTATAGACTGGGCCAAAAGCACTTCGGCGAAAACTACATTCAAGAAGCGCTTAAAAAGATAGAATTGCTCAAACCACTTGATATACAATGGCATCTCATTGGTCCTATTCAAAAAAATAAGGTTAAATATCTTAAAAATAATTTTGCCTATATTCACTCAGTTGATTCTTATGAATTGGCTTATTTAATTTCAGAGAAAGCACTACAAATCAATTATCAGCAAAAAATTTTTTTACAAATCAATTTGTCGCAAGAAACATCAAAATCTGGTTTCAATCTGTCAAGTATTAAAAGTGAATGGGACAGTTTAATAAAACTTAAAGGAATAAAAATTATTGGTTTAATGACAATGCCACCTTTACAGAACAATGCTGAAGAAAATCGTCCTTTTTTTAAAGAGCTATTTGAGCTTTCTCGTCAACTTGGTTTATCCGAATTATCTATGGGCACTAGTCACGATTATAAAGTTGCGTTGGAAGAAGGTGCGACATGGATCAGATTAGGAACGGTTTTATTTGGAGAACGTGAAAAAATAAAGTAGACTAACAGTATAGCTGATGACCTAACGATCGGAGCCTTGCATGACTCATCCTTTACTCAAGACTTTTAAAATTGGATTCATTGGGGCTGGTAACATGGCTCAAGCTCTTATTAAAGGTATTATCGAAAGTAAAGCGATGCGGCCAGATCAGGTTATGGTTTCAAATCGTACTCCAGGCAAACTTCTTAAACTTAAAGAACAATTTGGAGTTCAAACCCGAGAACACAACGAACAAATTGTAGAAGAGTGTGAAATCGTAGTACTCGCCATGAAGCCACAGGATTTACCAAACGCTGTTGAAAATATGCACTCCGCATTCAGTGAAAATCAAATTGTCATTTCACTTGCAGCAGGAATCAACTTAAAGACACTCTCAAAAATGATCCCCGAAGGACGACTTGTTCGTTTAATGCCAAATACCCCATCACTTATAGGCCGCGGTGTTTTAGGCCTGCTCAGCAATCAAAAAGATTCATCTGTAACTGAAATGATGCGCGATTTATTTTCGAGCTTGGGTGTGGTTTTAGATGTTGAAACTGAAGATCAATTTGATGCCCTTATGATTTCTTGTTCAAGCGGCACTGGATTTGTTTTTGAAATGATGATGTACTGGCAAGATTGGATTACTGAACATGGTTTTTCAACTGAGCAATCCAAAATCATGACTATCGAAACATTTGTTGGCGCATCGCTTTTGGCTGCTCAATCCGCAGGAGTAGATATCGAAGAGCTTCAACAGCGCGTGACTTCAAAAAAAGGAGTTACAGCCGCCGGACTCAACTCCATGCGTGAACTTGAAATCGAAAGAGCCCTACGTATCAGCTTTGAAAAAGCAGCTCTACGTTCACAAGAAATTGCTCGCCAAGCTCAGTAAAACATATAATTTGAGATCCACACCTAGGCGACAAGATCTGAACATTTCAGATCAATCCTAGACTTTCGTCGTAAATCCAAGGTACAGATCTTTTATAAAAGTATTGCCGCAGTCTTTTAATCTAGGAATGTATTGCCTATACTTAAATAGAGCATGCAAGTGCTTTTTGCAGCCAAAAGATTGCAAATCATTTTTGTTCACGGAGGAACATAATGAAATACTATCCTGCTGAAATTGCAAATAAAACTTTTGATCGCAAAATGATGGGCTTTGATGCTGATCAAGTCATTCATTTTCTTCACATGGTCGCAAACCAAATGGAATCTTTAATTCAGGATCGTAAAAATCTACAAGAAGAATTAAAGAATAAAGAGCTTGAACTCATTCAATTCAGAGAGCGAGATGCTTTACTTAAAAGCGCGATTACACAAACAACTCAGGTATCAGATAAAATGAAGTCAGAAGCAGAACGCGAATGTAAACTCATCATTCAAGATGCTCAACAAAAAGCTGAAATGATCACACGAGATGCAAAAGAATCTTTAAGAAAGATTTATCAGGAAATTTCTGATCTTAAAAAATCAAAAATGCAATTTGAAGCCAACTTAAAAGCCATGGCTAAAGCTCACTTAGAATTACTTGAACAAGCCGATGAGTTTATGCCGAGAATGCGAATGTCGCATCTCGATTTAGAGTAATAACTAAAATCACGCCCCTCCCCTAAAAGTAGTGATTTAGATTTGAACATTAAAAGCAGTATGCTGAGCACCAAACGCGCATACGATCTGATCCGTCACTTCTCCAAGCCGCAAGAATCCAATTACCGGCTCCATCTTTATATACATAGCAGTTAGTTTCATGACGTCCGTTACACTCTGTACAAACACGATTATGGACTTCGCGTAATCCACAAAATTTATGTGTATTACCCATATTAGTAGTTCGAGTCCACGTCTCAGCATGTATTGGCCCATAATTAACAATATTAATCGCAGAGCCGTCAGTTGCACATCCAACGATTGGACGGTCACTTGGAGTATTAAGTGAAGGATCAATTGTCATTGAGACTTGAGTTGTAACTTTATTCAGAGCAATAGATTTCGAACCAGTATCAAATTCTACAGTCAGTTGACCTGTATATAAATTCCCTGTCTGGTTCTGAATAGGTGAAACCACGATATTCTTAATTTTAATTTTACTATTCGGCAGCACTTCGTTAATGTTTGGCACTATTTTTAAAGAATTAGGCGTACAAGCCACTGTATCGGTATACCCTACAGGTACAGACAAATCTGTTGCATTCAATCGATAATTGAGACTTGATACATTAAGAGTTTTATTCTTGAAATAACATTTGCAAAAACCATCATTAATAAAAGCATTTTTTAAAGTTTTTTCAACTTCAATCGTTGTGAGCTTATCTGACAATGTACGTATACTTTTTTGCTGTTGTTCAATCAAAGAAACTGACGCCAAGGCAACAATCGAAATGACTCCTGCCGATATTATGACCTCAATTAACGACATTCCCCGTATATTACGCATGTATATACCTACTGCCCCTTTTTCTTCTTCTTTTTTAATTTTATCGTATATCCTGATGGACCTGAATCATTATTCACGCTGTCTTGTTTATTCGATATTGTCGTCTCAAATTGATTCTGTTGAGTTTCATTCTGAGAATTATTTGAATCAATGGGCTGTATGTATTCTTCTTGCTGGGGTCGTACCGGTTTAAAGTAGTCTTGATTGACACCATCATCTGTATCTTCTTTAAAAAAATCAGCATCTTCGGTTAATTTTGGCGATTGTCGGTCTTGAGATTTTTTTGGACCATATGTTTTAGGCCTAGACTGATAGTTGTTATTTTTTTTCACAGCATTATTTTTATTTTCAATTTGTTTGTTTGTATCACTCTGAAAACTTAAACCAGAATCAAAACTAAAAGTCAGCACAGCACCTACCGTAAATCCTTGAGCAATATTAGATCCATGAATATCGTAGTTAGCAAATGCTTTAACAACTGTATTATCTGTAACTAAAAATTTTAAATAAGTTTCTATGCTTAGTAAATTAGGATTTATCGAATAAAACTTTTTACTTCCCGCATTGACTCGATTTATAATTGCATCTCGTACAATTGCATTATTACTCTTATCATCATTCTTTATCGTCGAAAAACCATTTATAGCAAGGCCCAAACCCATTTCAGAAAATCGGTATTCAGCACCGATACCGTAAGTCAAAAGTGTTGATAGCCCATCACTTCGGTAATTTATTCCAATTAAACTGTAGGGATAAAGCTGATCGACTGACATTCTTAGAATGAATGTTGGTTTAAATTCAGATGCTCCAACACCATTAATAACTGCGTCGGTATTTGTTTGTATTTTATCCGGCGAGTAAGAATATTCAACATCGACTATACCTTGAAAGCCATCGAGGTTCATGAGTAGATAATCAATACCGAAATCAATTCTGTTAAACGTAGAATTTTTTCGAGTCGCATAAACATCAGAAGATTCTGCTGAAGCTATATTAAATCCAATACGTGTACCTAAGCTATCAAAAACTCCCCATCTAATTTGCGGGTTAACATTTATTAATTGATAATAATTCGAGTTGAGTAAATTTTGCTTAGTTCCGTTAGCATCAAAGTTCTGTTCTGATCGATAGTAATCAGACCATATTGCGATGTCGAATTGACCACTTTTATAAGCCTGATCCGGATTTGAGTAAGCATTTGCGTAATCACTTATCAAAATCAAACCTGCGAAATAAAAAATAAATGCATTAATGCATTTTTTAGCTCGATAATTCAGTTTTTTCATAGCCAGATCAGTCTATACCAGTTTATAAACAGAAGGCAGAGGACGAAAGTCGGGATCTCTTTTATGAAAAAACCACTCATTGTCATATTTCTAACTGTATTTATTTATCTTCTTGGATTTGGAATGATTATTCCAGTCTTGCCATTATTAAGTACACATTACGGTGCCACCCCTCTTCAAGCTGGTCTTTTGATGTCCTGTTATTCGTTAATGCAGTTTCTATTTTCACCGTTTTGGGGAAAGCTCAGCGATAAATATGGTCGACGTCCAATTTTAATGTACTGCTTACTTGGTGAAGCTATATCTTATTTAGTTTTAGCTGCATCAAGATCTCTAGAGATGCTTTTCATTGCGCGCTTACTAACGGGGTTTTTCGGCGCATCGATTTCTACAGCATCTGCTTATGTTTCTGATGTAACAACTCCGCAAGAAAGATCAAAGGGTATGGCTCTTATCGGCGCGGCATTTGGATTAGGCTTTTTGTTTGGTCCCGCGATTGGCGGTGGGTTGACAGTCTGGGCTGAAAAGATTTCGAATGATACCGGGTTTATTGCAAGCTTCTCTTCATATGGCGTAGCCTTACTTTGTTTAGTTACTTTTATTTTTGCGTATTATAATTTGAAAGAATCCATCAGTGCTGAAAATCGAGAAAAAAATACTCTCGATAAAAAAAATCGTATTGATCACTTACTTAAATATTTTCAAATCCCACTGGTTGGCCAATTAATGTCTGGATTTGGTTTAGCTACTTTGTCTATGGCCATGATGGAATCAACTTTGGTTCTTTTTATGAAGCAAAAATACAACTGGAACATAAAAGAAGTCAGCTTTGGTTTTGCGTATATCGGTATAATTATTGTCTTCACACAAGGTTTTTTAGTGCGAAAACTTATTCCACTTTTTGGTGAACGATTCGTTCTACGTTTAGGATTATTTTCTTTAGGTTTAGGTCTAACTGGAATTGGGTTTGCTTCAAATATTGCAACCATGGGTCTGGTCATGACCCTTCTTTCTATTGGAAGCGGTCTTTCTAATCCTGCGTTTTTAGGTAGCATTTCATTACTCGTACCGCCCGACGAACAAGGTTTAGCGATGGGAACAACCCAAAGCTTATCAGCTCTTGGCCGGGTTGTTGGTCCCGCTATTGGTGGATATTTATTCGGTCACTTAACAGTCGAGTCTCCATTTTTTATGGCTGGCTCACTAACTTTTGTCGCATTATTACTCATCATTAACCACTATCACAAATTACCAGTTTCAGGCAAAAAGGTGTTGTAAAGATGAGCAATACGATGTTTAATAAAATCGGATTTTACCAGCTTGATAATCTCATTCAAAATAGAGTTCCTTTTTTATTTCTAAATCTCAGCGAAGATATTACTCCGTGGTATCAGTCTATTTACAAAATGCATGTTGAAACATACCAAGTTTTATTGAAAACAACAGAAGACGTCATGAATGAGCTTAAAACCAGACAAATCCCCAAAGAATTTGCCATTTTATTAGTTTGTCCAGACGGAAAGCTATCTGAAAGCTTAGCTCGCCAGCTTGAAATTAAAGGTTATACAAACGTCTACTTGATTGATGGCGGTTATCAGCAAATGGTGACCGACCGAGGTTAAATCAGCTATAGTCTTTTGATATGACTACACCAAATCAAAACACGACACTCGCCGATCGCTACAATCCACAAGATGTTGAATCTACTATCTATAAATGGTGGGAAGAATCTGGCCATTTCAAGGCTCAAGATAAATCCACAAAACCGCCATTTTCAATTATTTTACCGCCACCAAATGTGACAGGGTTTTTACATTTAGGCCACGCACTTGATCACACAATTCAAGATTTACTTATTCGCTGGAAAAGAATGAGTGGCTTTAATGCGATGTGGTTACCTGGTACAGATCATGCTGGAATTGCTACGCAAACTGTTGTTGAAAAAGAATTGAAAAAAAATGGTGGTGTTACTCGCCACCAATTAGGTCGCGAAAAATTTGTTGAAAAAGTTTGGGAATGGAAACACGAATATGGTGATCGTATTTATCGCCAAATGCGCAGACTAGGTGATTCTTGCGATTGGGACCGTGCATCGTTTACGCTTGATGAAGGCGTTTCAAAAGCCGTTCGCAAAGTTTTTGTAACACTTTATGAAAAAGGTTCAATTTACAAAGGACAAAAACTCATTAATTGGAGTGGTCCTTTAGAAACGGCAATTTCAGATTTAGAAGTCGAACATAAACAAGTTAAAGGTGCGCTTTACCATATCAATTATCCAGTTGATGGAACAAATGAATTCCTCACTATCGCAACAACCCGACCTGAAACACTTTTAGGTGATACAGCGGTCTGCGTTCATCCAGAAGATGATCGCTATAAACATCTCATTGGCAAAACAGTCACTGTGCCGTTGATCAATCGTAAAATTAAAATTATTGCTGATACTTATGTGGATAAAACATTTGGATCTGGTGTCGTTAAAATTACACCAGCACATGATTTTAATGACTACAAAATCGGTAAAGCACACAAACTTGAGTTCATAAATATTTTAAATAAAAAATGTGAGTTAAATGAAAACGCAGGTCCATACAAAGGCCTTAAAGTTGCTGATGCTCGCAAAAAAGTTTTAGAAGATTTAAAAAACTTAGCCTTACTTGTTAAAGAAGAACCGCATGTTCACTCTGTCGGGCACTGCTCTCGATCTGGTGCAGTTGTAGAGCCTTTTTTATCTGAACAATGGTTTATGAAAATGGATGAGTTGGCTATACCAGCTAAGCGTGTTGTTGAATCTGGAACTATTCGTTTTGAACCAGAATCATGGACAAAAGTTTATTTGCATTGGATGAACATTATCGAAGACTGGTGCATTTCACGTCAGCTTTGGTGGGGACATCGCATACCGGCATGGCACTGTGCTGATTGTGAAAAACACACTGTTGCCGAAACTGATCCTACAAAATGTTCTCACTGTGGCAGTTCAAAAATTTCACAAGAAGAAGATGTGTTAGATACTTGGTTTAGCTCAGCATTATGGCCATTTTCGACAATGGGTTGGCCCGCTGAAACTGAACACTCAGTCGAAACGCAAAAAACTTTTTACCCTACAAATTACTTGGTTACAGGTCATGATATTATCTTTTTCTGGGTTGCGAGAATGATTTTGATGGGTATGGAATATAAAAAAGATGTTCCGTTTAGAACAGTGTATATTCACGGATTAGTTCGTGATAGCCAAGGTCGCAAAATGTCGAAATCATTAGGCAACTCTGTAGACCCGATTGACATGATCGAAAAATACGGAGCTGATGCTTTACGTTTTAGTTTTTTAGCTCATTTATATAGTGGCAAAGATTTTAAATTCAGTGAACAGCGTTTAGAGGGCTATCGTAATTTCATGAATAAAGTTTGGAATGCTGCACGTTTTGCTTTATCAAACTTGCATGACTTTAAAGTGCCAACTGACGGCTTAAAGGCTATTCCGCATAAAAACGATATTAGTGTTTTTGATCAGTGGATCATTTCAAAGTTAGCTGATGTTGAGAAAAACGTTCAAAATCACTTAGAAAATGAAAGATTTTCTGATGCGGCTATCGAGCTATATCAGTTCATTTGGAATCAGTTCTGTGATTGGTATATTGAATTTTCAAAACCAATTTTAAACCCACAAAATGGCCAATCTATAAATTCAGATGAAAAACATGCAACACAACTTGTGATTGCTCACGTTTTAAATCGTATTGTGAGATTATTACACCCATTTTGCCCTTTTATAACTGAAGAAATTTATTCTAAACTACCGCTAAAAGGTCAGGCTTGTATTATTGATCAATATCCAACGATACAAAATGACAAAGAATTTTTATCTCTTGGCAGCAAACAAGCCGAATTTGATATTGATATCGTCAAAGAAGTTGTCACAGCAATTCGTAACATTCGCGGTGAAAATAGAATCAGTCCGGCAATTAAATTAAATGTACGCTTAGCGGTTAATACAGATGATCTGCAAAAAACTTTAAGTGCTAATCGTACAGCCCTAACAACTTTAGGCCGACTTGAAACATTAGAAATAGGCGCAGAAGGCAATCTAATGAAATGTGCGGTAACACCTGTTTCTGTTCAAGATTCTCAAGTTAAAGTGATCATTCCACTTGATGGCTTAGTTGATTTCGACGAAGAAATAAAGCGTATTCAAAAAACAATTGAAAAGCTTGATAAAGACATCAATTTACTATCAAACAAATTATCTAACGAAAAATTTGTTCAAAATGCAGATGAAGATGTTGTTGCGGCAGACAGACTATTATTAGCACAATCAAAAATTCAAATTGTATCTCTTAAAGAAGCCCTCGTTCGTTTTCAATAACGAACAAGGGTTTTAATTTAGATTGGTTTTAGCTTAGAAATTTTATCGACATCGACATGGCTGCCGTGATCTGTTCGAACTATGATGTCTACAAATTGGCGATCTTTAATCAAATCATGTGCATGATATGAATATCTCGCATGTACAGTTTGATTAAATGTATCATCGTAGCCAATAACTAAAACTAAAATTTGTGCTCGCGATTTTTTCATCTCTTCAAGAGATAAATTAAAGAGTGGACTTGATTGATCTATATGATGACAAACAGTCCAAGATAAATAAAATACAGGGGTCCGCGCTCGTATAACCGGTAAGTCTGTTAACTTGTAAATGTGATTACCTTCTGGATTCAATACATCTTGCATAAAGCTCACTTGAATTTTGGCATCAATAATTTGATTACCGCGCTCATTTGCTAATCGAAACAATAAACTCGGCTTCCCTAAGTAAGGCGTCAGCAGTGCTACATTTGAAAATGCGACTTTGGAATCGGGTCGTGTAAATCTCGCAAAAAATAATCCAGAAATCATTCCGATACTAATAAGTCCACTAAATGCCTCGATAGCCACAACAACATTTTGTAAAAAACCTATTGGGGAGATGTAGCCGTAACCAATTGTCGAAAATGTTTGAATACTAAAGAAAAAACATTCTTTAAAAAAATCTAAATCACTAGGACCTTTTATTCCATCAAAGCCCTCACGGCCTAAAGAATAATAAAGAAACCCAAAAAACAAGTTTACAACGACATAAGCTGTTCCATTAAATAAAATAAAACTGACCCAGTCCATTTTTAAAAAATGGTGATACAAATCGCTCATTGATTTAATTTTTTTTGGAAAGCTCACTTTTAATTTGTCCTTGTTAGCTGTTTAAAATTTGCTAAAGCATCAATAGTTCTAAGCTAAAACCGAATACCAAATTTGTCACCCCATGAAGAATATGCCTGTACAAAAATTGCCACTCGTTTTCTCAGCAAAAACAAAGTAAATACATAGCCAACAAGGAGTACCAAAATGAATACACTTAATATTTCATTAATGTTCGTTCTAGCCGCTTTAATTGTAACTCACATTGTAATTGTATAGTTGATTTATTCTAAGCACTGACAGTTAGACTGCATAGAATCTAGACCTGTACAGCTAACTGTTTTCGACCCTTTTGTTAAAGACACCGACTCAATTTTACCTGAACGTTCAACAAGAACAAGCTCTTCACCGTCTGGAAAATAAGCACGGCTTCCTCTTTCGTCTAAAACGATCGAAGCTCCACCTTTTAAATAATTAATATAGTCATCTGTTGGATTGATAGCCTTCTCCTGATCAATATTTTGCATTTCAGGCAGGCCTTGATCGTTAATATTAAACAATTGAACATATTTTGTCGGATTACTTGGTGATTCATAGTTCACTTCTGTTCTAATTCTTTTTTTAGAACCATCAGCACTTTGCAGATCCATTTGAGTCCAATCGTCCATTTGAACAACCAAATCACCTAACGCTGGTCGCAAACTCACAAGCATATTATCATATGTTGGTTCAATTTGTGGACTATCTATCGCAGTACCAATTTTTAAACAATTAGCTATGTCTTTGAGTCTTTCAGCAAAATTCTTATCAATAATAAGTTTGTCTTCTGCTGTTATCAGCTGTGGTTGTTTGAAGGGTAAGGTCGACGAGCTTGCAGCCTGAGCCAAATCGCTAAAAGTTGTATGACTTGTTGGTTGTGTTTTAATGTAAACCTTGGATTCGCTCAACACGTTATCATGAGGAATTCGTCGTTCACCTTTATGATCATTCCAATAAAAAAGAGCCATTGAAATCACAACGGCTCCGATAAGTAAAAGTGTATTTCGATTCACAACCAATCCTTTGATTTTTGAAACTTTCAAACTTGCTGTACTCGCTTTATTTAATTAAACCAATTTCTCTTAATCTTTGCATCAAAAAATCATGAGCCGTTATATCAGGATATTTTGCGCCTGCACCTTTACAAGATGGTAAACAGCTTAATAAACTTTCTGGATGCGGATGCATAAAGAACGGCATTGAATATCGAGATGAATTCGTACCATCTTGTGGATTAATCACTCGATGAGTTGTTGATGGAATAACTTCATTTGTTAATCGCGATAACATATCGCCAGCATCAACGATTAACGTTCCAAAATCAGATTGTATATCCAACCACTCGCCATCACGATCTTTAAGTTGCAAACCTGATTGTGTTGCTGCTGGCAAAATTGTTATAAAATTAATATCTTCATGTGCGGCTGCCCTTACACATCTAGGATCAACACCTTCTGGAATAGGTGGATAATGCAATAATCTTAAAATAGAATTACCCTCTTGAACCATATTCTTGAAATAATCTTTCTCGACTTCTAATGGATAAGTCAAAGCTTCCATCATTTGGATTCCTGCTTGTTCTAATTTAGAAAACAACGTCTCAAATGTCGGTCTAAACTCAGGAATTGTATCATCAGGCCAGATATTTTTAGGATAATACTTACTGAATTGGTGTCCAGCAGGAACCTCACGACCAACATGCCAAAACTCTTTTAAATCCATTACTTCTGCGCCTTTGGCATGCTCTTTTCCAAAAGGCGTATAACCACGCTGACCGCCACCATTTTCAGACACATAAGAGAGTTTTTGCTTTTCAGAAAGTGAGAAAAATCTCTCTAAAACGTGATAAGATGATTTAAGTAAATCTTGGGAAACATCATGATCTTTTAAGATAATAAAACCATAGTCTTTAATACCCGTAAAAAGTTGCTCGATAAATTTAACTTTATCAGCTTGCGATCCCTGCGTGTAACTACCTAAACTTAAAGTCGGCACTTTTCTAAGTGTATTTGATGTTTTAGATTGATTGTCTTGAGTTTGCATTCTGGACTCCCCCAATGTTTCAACGTTAATTTACGTATATCAGTTAACAAATTAAGCATATATGCGCAAAAAACACTAGAAACTTCATAAAGTTTAATGAATTTTTCAAAGACTCGAGAGTCTCGCAAACGACTAAATTCATGATCGTCAATTTTTTAGACGGTTAAATATTTTAATTTATAAGTACCATTCAGTTAAAACAAGATCATCGTAACCAAAGCCGTGTTCTCATTCAAAAATTCGAAGTGAATATCAGCATCATAAAGGCGAAAAGCATGTTTTGTGCGATATGGAGAGATAGTGTTTTCAAAACCACGATAAACTACAGGACGTGGATCTTGTTGAATGACTTCAATAATGACTTTTTCTAATTCAGGACGTCCAGTACGTCTCATCCACTGTTGCAGCGTCAATTGAGCCTCTTCACTAAATTCAACTTGAATAGCTCTTACGTTATGTGCGCTATCAACAGCCCATCCACCACGAGCTTCTGGGTGACTTTCAAATTGTGGTAAGTAAGGCTTAATATCAATAATCGGAGTGCCATCAACTAAATCTACACCAGATAAATAAATTTTATTTTTTTCTATTTTAATCATTTCACACAATGATAAGCCAATAGGGTTTGGTCGATGAGGTGATCGCGTAGCAAACACACCTGTCGATTGACCACCAAGTCTTGGTGGATGAACTTTAGGATGGTAGCGATTGTTTGAATTTAAATGAAATATAAACATTAACCAAACATGAGAATAGCCATCTAACCCCTCTAAAGCAAATTCTGGCTGCCATTGGGGCAAGATTTCAAGTTCAGAAACAGTCTGTTTGACTAAACCGGATTGCCTCGGAACACCGAATTTATCAGGAAAGCAGGTTTTGATAAATCCGATCGCAGACAAATTAAAAGTTGTGTTATTTAAAGTCACACAACTTTTATATTTGAGACTTACTTTGATTGGCAACTAGTAGTTACCAATCCATATTAAGTTTAAGCTTAAAAATTTCCAGATTTAGCAACAAGACCCGCTTTATTTTTAATAATGATCTCTTTACCATTAAGATCGATCAAACCTTCATTTTTAAACTCTGTTAAATGACGTGATAAAGATTCGTTGATTGTGCTAGCCAATTGAGCGAATTCATTGCGAGTTAATTTTAAATTGATCGATATTCCATTTGGCGTTTGGTTTCCAAAACGATCTGCCAAATTCAACAATTGATGAGCAATTCTTTCTTGAACCGATGCTAGATAATGAATTTGGCTCGTTTTTTCATAATTTTCGATATCATGAATAGCTTGCTCTAGTACATTTCGAACAAGTGGATGAACTTGTGACAAGACACTAAAAATAGCATCTTTTGAATACAGCCATACAACAGAGGGCTTCACGGCCTTAGCATAAGAGTTGGTTTTAAGATTACGAACAAGAGCTTTGTAACCGAAGACTTCTCCTGGTGAAACAAGTTTTGTAACATACTCAGGAGATGTTGTTCGCCCTCTTGCGTGCTCACGATTAACAAAGACCTTAATACATCCTGTTTTTAATAAATAAAGCCCTTTTGGCTCTTCACCCTCATTAAATAATATATCACCATCATCAAAATTAATGATCGTGTAAGGAATTTCGAAAGTATTAAGTGATTGTGAAATTAGTGTCGCCACAGAGGAGCTTGACGAATAACTCGTGTGTGTATCCGATAAACTGTTGTGACCTGCCATTAATCTAACCGGTTGTTGCCCAAACTGAGACATATTGACCTTCCTTAATTAGTTTAAGTTTTTTTAAACTAATTATATATTAATTGATTTTAAGCAAATTTCCACTAAAAATTTAATGTCGATCGACATGTTCTATATCAAGATCATTAAATTGAATGAAAACGTGTCAGCACACACAAAAAGGAGCTCAAATTGAATAAAACAGCTTTAAACATTAAGGCGCCATTAATTATAGCAACTGCACTGGCCTGCGTAACCGCCGTTTACTCACCTCGACTACAAGCATGGGGAGGTCGTGGTCATGACTCTATCTGTGAAAGCGCGGTTTATTTAGTTCAAAACAAGAATTTAAAAGATTTCTTAATGAGCAAACCTCACTTAATGGGCCATCTTTGCAACATTCCAGACATTTATTGGAAATCACTACCAATGGAACTACGCCGACACGGAGATTCTGGTCATTATGTAGATCCCGAAGTTATCGGGTTAGCTGTTAAGGATATCCCGACTGACTATAAAGCTATCGTAGAAAAATATACGAATAGCGAAAATAAAGATAAAACTAATGCTAAAATTTTATCCGTACCTTTAGAATTCGGAAGCAACTGGTGGAGAGCCGATCAAATGTTTCGCATAGCAATTGAAAAAGGATCAGAATTACAAAAGCTCCCCGCCCCACAAAACAGTAAAGAAGAGCAAGATCAAAATTTAGCATACAATAAGGCTTTCTACGAAATGCTTACAAGTATGGGTATCATGGGACATTTTGTTGGCGATAATAGTCAACCTTTCCATACCACTTCCGATTATGATGGTTATGCAGCCAATCATGGCGGAATTCACTCTTATTACGAAGAAGCCACAGTAAGTTTTTTTGGCCCTGATCTACAGGATCGTATCTATAAAAAAGCACTGAAACTAAAAAATACGTCATTTATCAAGCCAACAAATACAGTCGACAAAATGAAAGCTCTCGCAGAAATATCAACAAAAGAAATTAAAGATGTTCTAAAAGCTGATCCGCTAATATCGCAATCAACGATCAAATTAGAACGCGGTATGAGTCTAAAGGTACCAGCTAAACGCAAGTCAGCCGAAATTGGATTTAAAGCTTTTGAAAAAATGCAAATCGAACAAATGGCAAGATCAGCTTTACTTCTTGCTCATTTATGGGACGACATCTACACCAAAATAGGCAAGCCAAATTTGGATGCCTACAAAAGTTTTAGATATCCCCTAACAGTCGATTTTATATTACCAGATTACTACGATATTAAGGCTGAAGATTCTAAGAAAAAATAAAGAGATCTGCTGAAGATCGTTGATCTAATTATTTACCCATAAAAAAAGCCGCATTCTAAGTCAGAATGCGGCTTTTTATTTTCTAAGTTGATTTTATATTAAACCAATAATTAGAAAGCGTAAGTTAAACCAACTTGGCCTAATAAGTTATTAGAACCTAAATCAATATTTTGTTTTCCACCAGCTAAGATAGAACCATCAACTGTTACTTTGTTGAATTTTAAACCTGCACCTGCAGCAAAAGTTGTGTTGTTAGCACCTGGAGAAAATTCAGAAGATGTTGTTGAACCAGTCTCTTCTTTAGTGTCGTTGATCAACACAGTTTGTGTAACTGATCCACGTAAAGTTAACCAAGATGCTGCATCAGCTTCAAAACCAATGATAACTGGTAAAGTTAAAGCTGTTGTTTTCGTATCATCTGTTGAAAGTGATGTTTTAGCATCTTTAACAACTGTATTAACTAAGCTTGCACCGTAGAAAAATTCGTTACCATCTTTTTTAAGAGATGTTACCGCACCTGCTTGGATAACATTTTTATCTAAATCGTTATCTTGTGTACTACCAGATGATTTTTTAGCACCTAACATTGAGTAAGAACCGTAAACATAAAGCTCTGGAGATACATTGTAACCACCACCAACAACTAAGTTTGTTTTACCTTTAACTTCAGTTGTTCCAGATGTCCATTTGTTTGCTAAACCCAAATCAACAGATGCCGTCCACAAAGCAGTTTGCGCACCAGCACGTACTGACATTGTGTTTTCTTTTTCATCAGCTTTTTTATTGTTGTAGTTTGAATAAACTAAAGTACCCGCAACAGACATATCACCCATTTTAGTTCCATAAGTTAACTCAATTGGATTTTGCTGAGTTACAGTTACAGTCGTTGGAACTAATGTTGTTCTTAAATCATTTACGTTTACATCTTTGTGACCTAAAGCAATACCCACTTTTGCTTCGCCAAAAGATTTAATCAACATACCTTCAGCAGAAGTTGCTGTACCAGAAGTTGAAGTTGCGCCAGTTTCTAAAGTCAATGACTCGCTCAAACCAACGATATTAGATGGGCTTCCGTAAACTGTTGCTTGTTCAACTAAATGTGCAGCATTTCCTAATGCATTTAATCTAGATCTTGTAGCAAAAGCTGTTGAAGATGCGATAATGATAGCAATTGTTAATAATGATTTCATTTTTATATTCCTTCTTTTTAATTTAACAAATTATTAAAACATGTAAGTAAGACCAACTTGTGATAACAAGCTGTTGCCATCTAAATTTTGGCCAGCAGTCGCACCTGTTAATCCAGAAAGTGTACCATCTACTGTAACTTTATTAAATTTCAAACCAGCACCAACTGCAACAACTGTGCTGTTTTTACCTGGAGAGAAATCAACATCATTACCACCTGAAAGCTGAGAATTCGCTGGAGTTGTTTCAACTTTTGCGTCAGCAATTAATACGTTTTGCTTAATCGATCCACGCAATGTCATCCAAGAGTTTGCATCAACTTCCATACCTAAAATAACTGGCATGTTTAAAGATGTTGTTTTTGTTTCAACGTTTGCGCCACCAAAAGAAACTTTTTTATCAACATTTTCTAAAGAAGCCCCGTAGAAAACTTCGCCACCATCTTTTTTCATTGAAGCTGTAGCACCGACTTTAAATGTTGTTGCTTTAACAGATAAATCAGAAACAGATAGTACCAAAGTTCCTTTTTTATCTACAGAAGCTTCAACCATCTCAGCATAACCCCATGCATACAGGTTACCCATATTGTATCCGCCGAAAAAGCTTGTGCCTGCCTTTCCTTTGTAATCATATGATCCATCTTTAGATGCTGTATTTAAAAGACCTTGCTTCCAGTAAAAATCCCAAGCACCTGTGCGGCCACCTAAACGAAAACCAGCAGAAGATTCTTTTTCTTTGTTAGCTTTATCGTTGTAGTTTGAATAAACAAGCGTACCTGCCCAAACCATATCAGCGGCTTTTTGACCGTAAGTGATTTCGATTGGATTTTGCTGATGAACTGCATTTGCAGTTGGAGCAATAACTGTTTGTCTAATAATTGATCTTAAGC
This sequence comes from Pseudobdellovibrio sp., assembly GCA_046293015.1. Taxonomy (GTDB): domain Bacteria; phylum Bdellovibrionota; class Bdellovibrionia; order Bdellovibrionales; family Bdellovibrionaceae; genus Pseudobdellovibrio. The sequence continues at coordinate 196,716 of JBKBPU010000003.1, read as the reverse complement.
CATCAGTATAACCTGAGGCATTTTCAGATCTGTGGCCAATCGAAAAACCAAATTTCGCATCACCCATAGTTCTGACAACCATACCTTCAGTATCAGCACCTTTAGCAGTTCCTGAAGCTGCTGTAGCACCAGATTCTAGATTGACATAATCACCAAAAGAGAAAATGTCAGACGGATTATTGTAAGCACGTTGAGTGTCCATAACGTGTACAGAGTTTCCGAGCGCGGTCATTCTTGCTCTTGTTGCGAACGCATTAACCGATGTTAAAGCGATAGCAATCATCAATAACTTTTTCATTGTTGTTATCCTTTCGTTATCGTTTCTTTTCAAAAACGTTTTTTTAATAATCTGTTAAGACAATGGTAATAAGGTCATTAGTCCAGCGCAACTGCAAAAGTTTTAGGAAATTACAAACAGCCATTTTTTTAATCACTTAAAAATAACTTGTGGACTAAATACATCAAAGAAGAAAAAAAAACCGAATGTGTTTTTTTTCAAAAATTTCAGTCTAAAAGTAGAGTTTTAACTTTAGAAAAAAATTGTATTTTAAGACTCATTTTTAAAAACTTACAACAAAATATATTGAGATATACTTTGCTGTAACTTACACATTTTTCTCACAATAATTTTAAAGAATTATGTTTCGCATTTTCATTTTCAATTCATTTTAATTGCATCGTGTTATTTACTCGACCATAGGCTAGTCAAACAGCGTCAATCAAATACTTAACGCACTGATTTCAAGAACAATAGCACTCAAAACGATCGAAAATTTTTATTTTTTGTCCTCGTTATTCTTTACTTCGATATAAATTTCTTAGCCAAATCTTAACAGTTCAACAGATTGACGAACGTCGAGTTTGGATGAACCATAGATGCAATAATTTAAAAACAAAAAACTTAATTCATTGAAAGGAAATACAAATGAAAAAGTTATTATTATTAGCAACGATCGCAAGCTCTACAGCATTTGCCGGCAGTATCTCTCTCGATACTCGTGTAGATTCTGACTCTGCAACTTACAACACTGCGAATGGCGGTAAAAATAATTCTAAATTTTACCTCCAAACAGGACGCGTTGATTACAAAGGTAAAGCAACAGATGATTTATCATTTAGATTGAGATTACGTTTTAATAAAACTCAATCAGCTGTAAACACTCGCGACAGTTTAAATGATAGTGTTGACTATGCTAGCATCACTCACAAAATGGGCGATTACGCTTTAACTGCAGGTAAATTTGATATCATGACAGCTGGTTTTGAGGGCGCAACTGCTGGGTCAGATATGTACTTCACATCGCTAGCGTACGGCTCATTAACTCGCTATGCGACTGGTGCAAATTTAGCTTATACATTTGGTGACAACACAGTTAACGCCATGGTTTTAAATAACAAATCGGATACGACTTCGGGACAAACACGTAACATGTATGCGTTAGTTTATAAGGGTGCATTAATGGATAAAGCGCTTAATCTAATTGCTTCATACCATATGCTTGCTACGCCATACACTGAAAATTCTGAAATCAAAAATCATAATGATTCATACGTCACTTTAGGCGCTCAGTATAAATTGACTGGTATGGCTTTCAGTTTGGATTATACCCTAAACACTTTAGCCGATACAGCAGGTAACAAAGATAAAACTGAATCAATAGTCCTAAACGGTTCTTATGATTTAAATGAAATGTCTGCAGTTAAAGCTAAGATTGAATCATCTACTTACAAAGATGCATCAACAAATACTGAATCTAAAGAAACAACTTTGGGCTATGGTATCGCTTACGAAATCAAACCAATCAAAGATGCTGATTTCAGATATCATGTTGCTTACACAAATAAAGATGTTAAACCGGAAACTGGCGACACTAAAACAGAATCGCACATTATTGCTGGTCTCAAGTTACAAGCTGACTTCTTGAAGTAATTTTTCACTTAATTAAGTGCAAATTTAAAGGCAGGGCTCAAATCCTGCCTTTTTTATTTGGGTGAAACGTTAAACTTCTGTTATGTTGGAACATAGATGACAGGAGTCACAAACGAAAATGAATTCTAACAAAAATAAATTTCTACAAGGAACTATTAAAAGACACCCAGACGGATTTGGTTTTTTTATCCCGCAAGATCCTGAACATCCAGATGTATTTATACCTGCTAGCGCTATGAAATATGCTATGACGAACGACCATGTTACTGTCATCGCCGAAAAAGAGCGTGATGGCCGATTCAAAGGTGAAATTGTTCGCATCAACGAGCGATCGCAAAAAAAAATAGCCGGCGCATTTACGCCATTAAATGAACGCTTTGGTTTGATCAAAGACGAAGGCAAAGGTTGGGGTAAAGACCTTAAAATCCCACTCGAAAAATCTCTCAGCGCAAAAAAAGGAGAACTGGTCGTTGCACGAATTACAGAATACCCAGATGAAGGTGATTTTTTGGGAGAAATCATCGAAATTGTTGGTGATATAGAAGATGCTCTAAATGATATTAAACGTGTGGTTATCGCACAGAATATCCCAGAAGATTTTGCAAAAGATACTTTACGCGAAGCTGAGTCTTTTGCTCAAAACCCAGATGAAAAAGATTTTAAAAATCGAAAAGACTTGCGCCACATTGACATCATCACAATAGACGGCGCAACAGCAAAAGATTTCGATGATGCTGTTTACGTCGAAATGGGTAGCCACGGATTTCATTTAATCGTTGCGATTGCAGATGTTAGTCATTATGTCAAAACTGGCACGTCGATGGATAAGGATGCATACGACCGAGGAACATCGGTTTACTTTCCAAATTTTGTGATCCCAATGCTACCAGAAGCTCTTTCAAACGGGCTTTGTTCACTTAACCCACACGTTCCGCGATTAGCATTGGTTGCGGATATGCATTTTGATTTTACCGGAGAAATGACAAAGTCCAGCTTTTACGAAGCCGTTATAGAAAGTAAAGCTCGTGTGACTTATGGACAAGCTCAAGAAATTATCGACAATCCTGAAGGAAAATCTGAAACACACATGAAATTTAAGCATGTCCAAGGCAATATATTACGCTGTGCTGATTTAGCTAAAGTGTTGATGGCCAAAAGATTTAAAGAGGGATCTCTTGATCTAGAGGTTCCAGAAACTGAATTATTAATTGATGGCGCTGGCGAACCTGTTGATGTAATTAAATCAGAACGATTATTCGCGCATAGATTGATTGAAGAAATGATGTTAGCAGCAAACGTTGCAGTTGCGAAATTTTTATCTGAAAAAGAAATTGCAGCCATCTACAGAACGCACGAACCACCGGATCCACTTAAAATTCGTATGCTTGAAAAATACTTACAAACATTTGGATCAAAAGCGCATCTATCAGGTGATCGTCTACAAAAGAAGTTAACCAAAGCACTTCATGAATTTTCTAATGAAGCGCAAGCTCAAATCGTTCATATACTAACTTTAAGATCAATGAGCCAGGCAAAATACACGCTCGAGAACATCGGGCACTTTGGATTAGGTTTCGATCACTATACACATTTTACTTCGCCGATTCGACGCTACCCCGATCTAATCGTTCACCGACTCATTAAAAATGCTATTGGTCTACCAGGCTACCGTTTAATGCCTGAAGACGATATTCAATCGGCTGGGACTTGGCTTTCTGCTTGCGAACAACGATCTGCCAAAGCCGAAAGACAAATTCAAGCCATCAAAAAAGCTCGCTTTATGAAAAAAATGATTGGCCAATCATTTGATGGCATGGTCAGCTCTGTCACAAAATTTGGTATTTTTGTTTTACTGCGAGAATACAATGTTGATGGGTTAGTTCGAATTGACGATTTAGGACAAGATAGTTGGTTTTTTGACGAAGAAAATCTAAAGCTCGTCGCAAAACGTTCTGGTATGTCTTACAATCTAGGCGACAAAGTCAAAGTGACAGTGAACTCAATCGATATTGAACTCGGACAAATTAACTTCGCTTTAGAAGGCGTAGAAAAAACTGCACGTCATTCAAAAGAAGATAAAGTTAAAATAAAGTCTGAAAATGCAAAATACTCTTCTGCCAAAGCCAAGCCTCGCTTTGAGCGAACTCAAGAAAAAGTAAAAATTGAAAACAATTCGACTAAAGAAAAAAATAAAATGAAATCAGGATCAAAATTTATTCCTGAAGTTGCACCAAAAACTCAAGAAATTAAACCCAAGTATGCGTCATTATCAGATTATTTAGATCAAATGGCCAAAAAGAAAAAACAAGGACAGTCTAGCGATGGCAACAAATCATCGAAATCAAAACATGAAGGCAAAGAAAAGTCTGGTAGCAAGCTCTCTGCAGATCGGAAAAACTCTGAAAAACGTCAATCGACTGAGAACAATTCTGACAGTGTTCGCAAAACACGGTCTCAGAAATTTAGTCGAAAAAATAAATCTCGGTAGTTTCTTATCAGGATCAGCAAACTCTACAAGTAATCTTGAAAAGGAAAATTTGACGGTCCCGCAGCGTTTACGTCTCAGTTTCGAAGAGCTTGGTCCCACCTTTATTAAATTTGGACAACTATTGGCAACACGACCTGATCTAATACCACAAGATTTTGTTAATGAAATGTCGTTACTTCATGACCAGGTTCAAGAGGTTGAGTTTAAAAAAATTTCTGAAGTTCTTAATGACGAATATGGATCAGACTGGAATAACTATTTTCAATCAATTGAGGAAAAACCGATCGGTTCAGCCAGCATAGCACAAGTGCATCGCGCAAAGCTTAAAAATAATCAAGAGGTTGTTCTTAAAATACAAAAACCCGGAATAGTTCAAAAAATTAATGATGATCTAAATGTTCTTTATTTCATTGCTGAATTAATTGAAAAATATATACCAGAGACTCAACCTTACAACCCTGTTGGTATGGTGGATGAATATTTTAAAACTCTCGAACTTGAAACAAATTTTGTTATCGAAGCCAATAATATCCGTCGTACAAAAGCTAATTTTAAAAATGATGAAAGCGTTATCATTCCAGAAGTACACTTTGAATTGACCACAGAAAGAATTTTAGTACTTGAAGAACTTAAAGGAAAACCACTCAGTAAAATTGATTCACTGAGTTCTATGGGCATTAATCCGGATGATATTATTAAAAAAGGGCTTAAAACTTATATTAAAATGGTTTTTGTTGACGGTTTTTTTCATGGTGACTTACACGCTGGTAATTTCTTTATCATGCCAGATCATAAAATAGGTTTAATCGATTTTGGTGTGGTCGGTAGATTAAACCAAAAAACACAAACTGCAATTGTTAATATGCTTATCGCTTTATCTAAAGAAGATTATTCTCGTTTAGCATATGAGTATGTTGATATCGCGCCATTTTCTGAAAATGTAAATGTTGATTTATTTGCAAAAGATCTGCAAACATTGATTGCTCCTTATTACGGATTGACACTTAAAAATGTTAATGTTGGACGAATACTGATGTCTTCTTCCGGAATAGCAGCTGACCATGGCCTTAGCATACCAACTGAACTTATGCTTTTCTTCAAATCTATTGTTTCAATTGAAGGTCTAGGGCAAAAAATAACGCACGACTTTGATTTTCTCGCTTACACTTTGTCGCAAGTCGGAGAAATTGCTCAAAATTTCTTTCAACCTGTACGTGTAGCAAACGAAGCTCAATTACTTTTTCGTGAATCTAAAAACTTCATTAATGCACTGCCAAGACAACTGAATCACCTTTTGCGTAAAGTTAGCTCTCCGGATTATCACACAAAAATTCAAGTTCAAGAGTTACTAGAAATTAAAAAAACAATAAATAATTCGTTTAACTTGCTGTTTCTAGGGATCATCATCGCATCCCTTCTGATGGCAAGTAGTTTGATTTATGCAAACTCTAAAAATATCGATCAACTTTGGTCCGTTGCCGGCATGCCTGGGATCAGTTTTATCGGTTACGTATTATCAGGAGTTCTTTGCATCATTGCTTTTTTTAATTATTTAAAAAAGAACTAATGTGTATTTTGACATACTGACGTTCTGATTTTTTTTTGTTAAGATTTGAATATGTCTAATTCTAATAACGAAGTTCCTCTTGAACTACAAAATTTAGCTGATCTTGTAGGTCAATTCATCCAATACTGGGGTTTTAAAAAAATTCATGGGGAAATTTGGACGCATATTTGGCTAGCAAAATCACCAATCGATGCCACAACTTTAGTTAAGCGTTTAAATGTATCAAAAGCGCTCGTCTCATTAGCAATCAAGGATTTACTTCAATATGATGTCATCAAGACTTCAACAGAGGGTGATCGACGAAAAATACTATTACTTCCCAATAAAGATGTCCAAACAGTGATTATTAATGTCCTTAAAGCTCGTGAATCTAAACTTATGAACGAAATTATTGATTCACAAACAAACCTAGAAAAATCATCAGTCTCATTTGCAAATCAATACGAAATTGATGTTAATCAACTAGAAAGTATGAAAACGATGACAGTGATGGCGCAATTAGCGCTCGATACATTAATTTCAAATAATTTAGACGTAAAAAGCTAATTTCTCCAATAGTGGCACATATATCCGTTCGGATTTTTCTTTAAATAATCTTGGTGGTCGTCTTCTGCACTATAAAACTTAACCAAAGGACTGATTTCAGTCACAATCGGTTTGCTCCATTTTCCAGATTTTGAAATGCTTTCCTTAACGTCTATTGCTGTTTGCTTTTGATGATCATTTGTAAAAAAAATAGCAGACCTATATTGTGTCCCAATATCATTTCCTTGCTGATTTAAAGTTGTAGGGTCATGCAGTTTAAAAAATAATTCTATAATTTCTCTATATGAAATAATGTTTGCATTAAAAGTAATTTCAACTGCTTCAGCATGTCCAGTTTGACCCGTCTTCACTAAAGTATAAACAGGATTATCAATTTGACCACCACAGTACCCAACCTCAGTACTTATAACACCTTTAATTTCACGAATAAGCTCTTCGACTCCCCAAAAGCAGCCAGCTGCTATATATGCTTTTTGTATATCTGACATGATTTATTCCTCTTACTTTTTTGACAAACCCATTAAGCACATTAACTCAAACATTGTATCAACTGCAGCTAGACCTGTTATTTGCGATGAATCATATGCAGGACAAACCTCAACAATATCTGCACCAACTAGTTGTTTGATTTTCAAAGCTCGTAATATCTGTTGAGTTTCGTATGTTGTTAAGCCACCTGGAACTGGTGTTCCTGTTCCTGGAGCATATGCAGGATCTAAGCAATCAATATCAAAACTAATAAAAGTTGGTCCTGTCATTATAGGCAATTTTTTTAAAAACTGAGCCAGTGGTTGTTTTCGAATTTCATCAATTGTAATCACCTTAATTTTATGACTTTTAACAAAATCTAAATCATCTCCTGATGCAAGAGGTCCTCGAATACCAATCTGAATCATTTTTTTAGGATCGACTAAACCCTCTTCAACAGCATGTCGTGCAAAAGCTCCGTGATGATACTCGCACCCCCATGCGGCAGGATAAGTATCTAGGTGCGCATCAAAATGAATAAAATTTAACTTACCGTATTTATGCGACAACGCTCTTAACAAAGGTAAAGTTGTCGAATGATCTCCACCGATTGAAATAAATTTTTTGCCAGTTTCAAGTATATGAGCTGCAAATTGACTGATCTTTTCATAAGTTTGTTGTTGATCTATGGGTACGACCGGGCAATCACCAACGTCAGCAAATCGTATTTTTTCAAATAAATTCATGGCTCGCGTCATATGAAAACCGCGACCTAAACTTGAGCACTCACGCACCAAAGTAGGAGCAAACCTTGCGCCTGGGCGATAGCTAACGCCTCCATCATATGGTGTACCAAATAAAGCGACATCAAATTCATCATCAATAGGACGAAACGGCAGTCTAAAAAAAGTTTTAATTGCTGAAAATCTTGGAAACTCACGACCACTTAATGGCTTAAATTCTGAACTTATGTGTTTTTTCATATGGATCATTCTATCATGAAAAATAAATATTGATAGAAGTTCATAACTTTCTATACATTGTGTCTATGCAAATTCTGCCAAAGCAAATCAAACAAGATCGTGAAAAATTAATTCAGTGGTATCAAAAAAATAAACGAACTTTGCCATGGAGAGCTTCTCGCGATCCATACAAAATTTGGATCTCAGAAGTCATGTTGCAGCAAACGACAGTAACAGCAGTTTTGCCTTTTTATGAAAATTTCATGAAAAGATTTCCAACAGTTCAAACTTTAGCTCAAGCTTCCATTGAAGATGTTTATGAATATTGGTCTGGACTAGGCTACTACTCACGAGCACGTAATTTACATAAAGCAGCCCAACATTTCGCACACCAAGGCTTTCCTGAAAAAGCTGAAGAATTAATTAAATTTCCCGGGTTAGGGCCTTACACTTCAAGAGCTGTATCAAGCTTAGCCTTTAATGAAAAAGTTGGAGTCCTCGACGGAAATGTGATTCGAATTCTTTGTCGTAAATATGGTTTGAAAATTAAATGGTGGGAACCAATAGAAAAAAACAAATTACAAAAAATTGCAGATCTATTAGCGCAAACAGATCTAAACTCTGACCTGAATCAAGGCATGATGGAGCTTGGTGCAACAATCTGTTCACCTAAAAAAGTGATGTGCTTATTGTGTCCCTGGAACAAAGATTGTGTGAGTTATCAAAAAGACACCATCGAAGAAATACCTCTAAAAAAACCAAAAGAAAAATTTCAAATTTGGCAATGGAGTTTTGACGTCTTAATACACAAAGACCACATTTATCTTGAAAAGAATCTAGCAACTCCATTTTTAAAAGAAAACTGGCTGCCTATTTCAAACGCGACGCTTTTAAAGCGCAAGCCGCAAAATTTTGATTTCAAACATGGTGTAACCAAATATGAAATTTATGTCAGTGTGAATATCAAAAAAGCCCCCCACAAGAAATTAAAAACAGGACTTTGGGCTAAGAAAAATGAACTTATTCGACTCAATCCAACAAGTCTTATGAAAAAGATAGTCGCTCATATGGAAAAATCAGCTAAACTATAATTATGAAAATTTTAGTTTTAATTACCTTCAATCTACTATTTTATAGTCACATCATTATAGCTGCACCAATTCCAACAACAGGATCATCGATTGTAAACTCGCCACAATGGAACACGGCATTTCTCCAAATGGGTTTTACTCTTAAAAATGTTTCAAATGACTGGATTTTTTTGAATAACTCAAATAGTAAAATAGCTTTAAATCATGAAATTAGTTTAGGTCTTAGAACATTATCCAATACTGCAAGACTTCATTTAAAAACTGAAACTTTCAAAGCAAAAATTTCGGTTGAGTCCTATGTTAAAAAATTTTTAAGAGATTACAATCAATATGGTTTTGAACTGCTTTCTTCCAAAACGATGACTCTTAATAATTCGAATGTCGTCGTTGTTGATCTGATGCAAAAAAATAAATCAACACAATCACGCCAAATATTTTTTAATCACAAAGATAAGATCCTGACAGCAACATGTATTGATAAGTCTGATTTTTTCCAAATGACCTCTTCGATGTGCAATCAACTATTAAATAATCTAACTTGGAATTAAACGAAAACTTTATTTGGCCGTTCAAGTGACAAATGCCAGCACTTCGTCAAATTTTTTGACACCTGATAAGCCCAAAATGTCTTCTAATTAAATACACTTAGTCATAATACTGGCTCAAACATCGCACTGATGCTTTACGAGTTATGAGGTATTTCGTGAAACGTGGACTATTTTTATTAGTATTGAACACATGTATGGTTTCAAATGCACAAATCACTCGGTTGAATCAATCTGAGCTTCTTATCTCCTTTAAAAACTCAAGTCCTGTCGTCATCGAACAAGGAAATACACCTAATTCGGTGATACCTGAAATCCCAGAAATATCACTGAACAGACACGAAAAGCAGCTTCAAAGCGAAAAATTCAAAAATTCGACATTACTCTCTTATTTCACAGAGCGATATAAATTAACCATAAATAAATTATTGCAAAATTACATATCAAACGACTTTAATATTTTATCTGAGATTAAAAAAACTGCCCAGTTGTACGGAATTAAGCCTGAACACATACTAGGTGCGATCATTGGTGAACACGTCTTTAATGTTGATTTAAAAGACCGCGCACAAGAGTACACTTTGAGAGCAGCCATGTGGGTTAATTTTTTTTCTGGAAAACATCCTTTTGCCGATGTCATCGAATGCCCAGAAATGAAAACCTGTGAAAATCAAACAACTGAATATATGAAGTGGGAATGTTATGATTCAGTTTGGACTTATAAACTCAGAGGAAAAATAGCTTGTAATCAAAATTCGTTTCAAAACAAAAGTCTCATGATGGCCTATTTCGACCCAACTGTCGCTGGCAAAACATACGGACTAGGTCAACTCGGACCAATTAAAATGTTAAGTTTAACAGATCTAGTGAATCGTTATAGTGGTTTGCCTAAACTTTCTATTCGAGATCAAAACCAAGTTTATGAATCAATATTAAATCCTAAAACTACAATTCATTATATTGCAGCGGCAATCTACAACTCAATTCAAATTTATAAAAAAGAAGCTAATTTCGATATTTCAAATAATATTGGCTTAACAGCAACTTTATATAATTTAGGATATGAGAGACGAAGAGCCATTGAATTACAACGAATCAATTCTAAAAATATTTCATCTGGTAAAGAAATTAAACTCCCACAAGTTAATTATTACGGTTGGTTCATTAACTATGTCGAAAAAGATCTACAGACCAAACTTCATAGTACAGTTTTAAAATAAAGGATGATATTCATGCGGCACGTTTGTAGTCTAATTCTCATTTTAATTCACGCTATAAACTTCGCAGCAGTTGCGAAATCATCTGATATCAATCAGAAGAAAAAATCAGTTTATATTGAAGGGTATATCCCTAACCCGCAAGCCCCAGAAACCGGAGTTCGTAAGGTCTATTTATTAATTGAAAATGGTCTTATTAAGAAAAAGTCCCACTCAAAGTTTGTTGTCCAAGATAATGTACGCAAAATTACAGAAAAACAATATGGACCGATGCTACTCTCTTCTGGTTTTATTGATTTACACGGTCATCTAAAATATCATGTTATACCCCTTTGGAAAGAAGCTCAGGGGCAATTTGGAAATCGTTTCGACTGGCGAGCAAAAACGAGTTACAAGCAAAATGTAACTTCTTACTTAAACAATGATGCTCTTGGCAGCAGTTCTGACCCGCAATCGCTTTACTGTCAAACGTATCATTACGCCGAAATCAAGGCTCTTGTCGGTGGGGTAACAAGTGTTCAAGGTATCGGGCAGGATTCAACTTGTACAGCAGGATTGTTTGCACGCAATGTTGAAATTCAATCAGACTATAACGAATCAACTGATATTCGTGTCAGCTCTGAAATGATTAATCCAAACTCTTCTAATTATTTGCAAAACTCTATTTTACCAGAAGTTATTCGCAACAATCAGTCAATTGATGCAGTTTTTACCGAAAAATTAGCTATAGCTTCTGAAACATCCACTACGGTTCCTTCTGCATTTAAATCATTTATGGAATTAAGAACTCATTATTTAAAATATTTTTCTCGTATTGTTCCTATAGGCGATATTCGAGGTTTTATTGCCCACTTGTCAGAAGGTCGAAGACAAGATTTTTATAATAAATTAGAATACAAAGCTGCTCGTGTTGCTGGTTTAACACAAAAAGGACTCATTATAATCCATGGCGTTGGCTTAGACGAACAAGACTTTATTCATGCTTCGCAAAATGAAATCAATTTCGTGTGGTCACCTTTTTCTAATTTACTTTTGTATGGCGAAACATTTGATGTTAAAAAAGCCATACATTATGGACTTAATGTATCTCTTGGATCCGATTGGAGTCCATCGGGTTCTAAAAACTTGCTCGATGAAGCTAAAATTGCTAAAAAATATCTATCTTTGAAAAATGAACATATCAGTGATCGCAAAATTTATGAAATGATGACAATAAATCCGGCCAAGGCGCTTAAACTTGATCACAAACTTGGACGATTAGATGAAAACTATTTGGGAGACATCGTTGCTTTTAAATTGAAAAGTTTCAGATCGAACCCATTTACACAAATTATTGAATCTCATCCAAGCGATATTCAATTTGTGATGGTTGGCGGTCAAATGGTTGTTGCCAAAGAACGATTGACTCACAGCTCATCAAATTTTGATCCATTACTATCTAAAGATGATCTCAATAAATATTCAAAATGTTCGGTCTATAAAACTACAAAAATCGCTCATGGTTTACTGAGCTATTCTGATTTAGTTGAAAACTTAAAGACTGTATTTCCTGTGCTTGACACTCCAACTTCGTGTAATGATGATTATTATACTCAATCAACCCAACAAATTTCACTACTCATAAAAAATGGACAACTCTCTCAACAGAATGATGATCAAGAGTCACAAAAATTCTATCCACTCAATAAACAACTGCAATCACTATTATCTCCAAATCACAGGACTAACGACTAATTAGAATTTGTGAATATCATTATTTTTCAGACTTTCATCGAGACCTAACAAAATTATGTCTTTTGTAAACCCAATTATTATTTAAAATAAGAATTGAAATACATTCAAAGGATTAACATGTACCTTATAAATGCAAGGATAAAAAAATCGTATTTATTTTTAACTTTAAGTTGCCTAGTTATCATAGGCATATGTACTGGATGTTTTCATAAAAATAAGGTTGTCGAAACTCGAGAACCAGCTTCAGTTAAAGTGAACATTAAATATGATCTTCGCCGTGGATCACCTGCTGAATATGATCCAGGAGCACCTGCTGATTCGAAATGGATTGAACTTTTTGGCTCAACACCCAATTATCGATCCATTGGAATTACAACTCTGAATGGTTCAGCAATAAAGAACGAAAAATTTAGATGGGAATTTGGTCCAATGTGGTATCGTGGGAGATTAACATCTAACAGCGTAAAAGCTTTCATTGTAGGGCAAGAAGGAGCACAAGACGAAAATATTTCAAATCGTGCATTTACGGGATCGACAGGTACGCGTGTACAAAAATTTTTAAATCACCTTGGAATTTATCGCAGTTATTTGTTTTTAAATACTTTCGTTTATACAATCAACGGACAACTGACAGAAACTGTTGATGGTAAACAAGTTAAAAATCCTAAATTTGATTGGCTTGAGCAAGGGCTTGATTCACCAATTGTCATTTATCGCCATAAACTTTTTGATAACATGCTTGCGACCAACACAGAAACTGTTTCTTTATTTATGGGTGTGGGTTCAGGTGGTAAAGCAAGTCTTGCAACCTGGATTAATGCCCGCGGCGGTAAATGCTCAGTTGCTTACGATATGAAAAATTGTGATACAACAGGAATGGCAGAATGGTTTAAAAACAACTACAATGTTACAATCAAAAATAAAATTTTAGCAATCGGAGTACCTCATCCGGGTGGAGCCAATCCAAACCTAGGTGGTGATGCTCAGCTTGAAAATATTAAAGCTGGTTTTACACAAGCAGCTCAAAGAGTCGCAGCATTTAAAACTACTCATCAAAATTGGTTAATATCTGATCAAGATGAAAAAGCAACGAATGAAGAACTCATTGCACGTCTGAATGAACCCTATGTTTATAAAGGATATGCACCCATTCCATTTCGTGATTTTGCATTTAACACTAACTGGCGAATGGGATCAGAAGGTACGACTTCAAACCGATGGGGCTCTTCATCGATTCAAATCTATTCTGATGCTGGTGAATACAACGATAAAAATTCAAAATTCAAAACTCCTTATGATTTAGATTCGGGCCTTAATGCAAAAAAAACAGCACTCATTGGAATGCACTCGAGCGAATTACCCTATGAATCACCTCGGTACTTAGCGACTAAATGGAACCCCGAAAAACCAAATTTTGACTACGGACCCTGTGGCTATATTAAAGACACTGATACAGGTTGTGAACTATCAAAAGCATTAAATTCTTGGCCTGATTTAAAATCTGTAGGTATTAATTCTATTAGCCATGAATCTTTTGGATATTTTGGTACATATCGTGGCCGTGCTGATCATGCTCAAGTTTATATTTTGGCTGATCAAACATCGCATGACGATATGTTTTCAACTCGTGCCCTAACTGGCACAGAGGGACAACGCTTACAAGCAGTTTTAAATTTGAGTGGTGTTGGTTTAAATTATTTTATTCAAAGAACTTTGCCTGTCGACACCTTAGGATTACCTACAACCGATCTGGTTAAAGCTGTTATAAAGCCTGAAATGATTCAAACATATCAGCGTATTTTAAATGCTGTTCTCGAAAGGTCATCACCAAAGATTTTTGTTGCTTTGGGGCCCGTGGCCTCAATCGCGATTAATCAATTGATGTTACCGCAAGGATCAATCGTGATAAAGCTAAACAACCTAAATGATGTAACCGTCGTGAACACAACAATAAAATCAATCTCGGATACTTTACAAACAAAAGTTTCAGGAATGTACTCTGGTCAATTGATGACCATACCTCGTGAAGACTTACCCTATCACACACGTTGGTGGATGGGCTCGTCAGGAGATCGCGCTGCCCGTGGTGAAGATTACTCTTTAGGTAATTTCTATCGTATCTATGCACCTTATTGGGTATCAAAACTTTACCCAAAACCGCTTACTCAAGCTGAAAAAACTTTTCTAAATAACAAAATTCAATCTATTCAATCTGAATAAAAAAAGCCTATGACCATCACGATCACAGTCATAGGCTTTGTCACTATTTAGTTCTAGAATTAATTAAGTAATTTCAAACCCATTTTTGGAAGATCTGCTTCTAATTCGAAAATGCTAATATCCACTGATTGACCAAAAGGCACCTGTTTATAACAATTCAAAAAACCTTGGCTTAACACTGAAGTTATTTTGGGATGAACCTTAAATTTGACTGTAAGATAAACTATTGTACTTGTTGGTTCGCTTAATTTATTACAAACAAATTGCCGATCACCTGGTACATCAGAATGCACATCTTCTACATATTGGCCCGACAAGCACTCTGCACCAAAATGTCTTGCGAACGAATCAGCATCTGTAACATCTAAAACAACACCAGATTTTAAATTAGCTTTTTTGCTATTCAAAGGAGATTGAACAAATAGCTGATCAAATTCTTTCTGACTTAAATAAGGCGAATTAAAGTGACACAATTGGGACTGACCTTTTACTTGATATGAATATTGACCACCATGCTGTTTCGCTTTTTCAACTTCAAATTCATGAACATTTTCAATAGCCCTGATGAAGTTGTATTCTCTGGTTAAATCAAATACTGCAGATACTTCGAATTTTTGATCAATAGCATGTTGCGAATAAGTCTTACCAGCAACCAAAAAAACAAAAATAAACAATTGTTTTAAATTCATGTATGAAATCTCCTTAAGTTTTTAATGAGATAACATAATTTATAAACATTTATGTTAGGATATCGACAAGTTTGAATTCTCTTTGCAAAAGATTCATCTTTGTATAACCTCTGAACATATATTTAAATGATTCGTTTTAGTCGATTTCGAATTTAAATGGCCTTATTATTCAACTAAACGAAAAATCCGATTCACGGGTACGACGTTCGAGTGAAAACTCAACTCAAGTTCTGGCACACGAATATCTTTTTTCAATTTAGTAATTTTTAATGTACCCCATTGCCCCTCCACAAGAAGACCTTCAACACGACTTAACAGTGTTTTTAAATCAATATTTCCACTGCGGGTCTGAATAGTAAGCAAATAATTTGGAATATGTACATAAAACTCGCCATTAACCTCTAACAAATCAAATACATTTTGCAATGTACGATGAAGATTTAATGTGTATGAAACGACACCAAAAACATCAGTGATAAGTTTATATTTGGTTGAAGATTGTACGTCAAAATTTTCAAATGCACCTTCAATAATCTTTAATTTTCTTTGATTTGTTGATCTCCAAAACCATCGACTTGATTTATATGTCACAGCTGTCAACTGAGCAGCTTTTGCTAAATCATCAAATGAGTTTAGATAATCAAGCTGTGCACGAGCACGTCCTGCGCCCAAATCAAGCCAAGCTTGATCGTAATATAATCTCTGCAAACTCGCTTTAAAATCTTGGTGCAAAATTCCGTAATAGTCGACAAGCTTTCTTCCCGTTTCAAAGTCGTTGCGTTTAACTAAATCATGAATTGGAATATACTCTTGTTTTTCTAAATTTATAAAAACTTGACTGCAGTTAGAATTTGCATACACAAGCCCTGTAAATAGGGTTAAAAAAAATATGATTAAAATAAACTGTAACACTTTGTGTTTCAAAATAAGACACCTTTTTCAAATTAACAATTTAACTGCAAATAAAGATCAGCAAAGACTGAGCCAAAAAATTGTTTTTTTGTAGAAAGTATACAAATAGAAACCGTTCCCAAATTATTAATATATTAAGGTTTTTTGTAAAGTGTCTAAACAATGACCAGTGTTAGAAAACTAACATCTTTCGACTCATATTGATATTGTGTACTATGCCTCAAAATTAAAGCTGTCGTTTTGAAAACATGGGAAATTAATCCCACAAAATTTGAAACAGTATCAACGGAGAATAAAATGAAAAAAATTATTTTAATGTTAATGTTATTTAGCACCAATGTTTTTGCTGCAGTCGCAGACCGTTCAAATTTAGCTTGTTTAGATGCAGGAGCTACTGCAGTTGCTGCTTCGGCTAAAGTTAATTCAAACCAAACAGTATCCTTTGTTGAAGGTGCATCTTTTGGTGATGGCATAAACAGTATTTATATATTGTCGTATCAAGTCTCTGGTCACGATGGATACTATCTAGTGAAACTAACAGCAGATGGTTGTGTAGCTTCAAAAGTACTCCGTATCAATAATTAAATAAAATACAAAAAACTGATTTAAAAGCTTTTTATCAAAGCAATTTATCCAAAAATCTTTTTAAAGAAAGACTTAACAGATCCAATGATTCCCGCTGGTTGTTGACCATTGCGGGAATTTTTTTGTGCAGCTAAGTGAGCTGGCATTTGCCTTGGTCCTTTATGATGACGATTCTGATTATTTTGATTTTGATGTTTTTTATTTTTATCAAAATTTCTGTGTGAACCTTGACCATTTTGCTGATTTGATTGATGACCTTTTTGGTTGACATGAACACGTCCCGACGTACGGTTTTGATCATGACGTGGTTTTCCACCCTCTTGACCATGACCTTGTTGACCTGGAGCTTGGCTCTGCGCTTGATGAGCTTTTTTATGTTCAGGTCTGCGATCACCATGTCTTGGCTTACGATCAGCGTTTCGATCAAACTTACCAGATGTTTTTGACTTGCGGTTATCAAACGGTGCGCGATTAAATCGTCCATCTGAAGCTGCCATCGGTTTTAAATCTTTGATTAATTCGCTGTCTTCTAAATAAACAGTTTCGATTTTCTTTTTAGTGTACTCTTCAATGCGCTGTAATGATTCAACGTCTTTTTCGCAAACTAAAGAGTAAGCTTTACCCGTTTCACCTGCACGACCTGTACGACCAATACGATGAACATAGGATTCGCTGTCTTGAGGTAATTCAAAATTAATAACTAAATCAACATTTGAAATATCTAAACCACGAGCAGCCACATCAGTTGCCACTAAAACGTTTTGATTGTTTTCTTCTTTAAATTGAGAAATCACCCGGTTGCGTTGATTTTGCGAAATTAAGCTCGATAATCCCATTGCTGGAATTTGGTTATCAGTTAAGTATTGCGCTAAACGATCCACACTGTTTTTGTAGTTTGTGAAAATAATAGTCTGACGAGGATTTTCTTTTTTAATAATCGAAACCACATGTTGAGGTTTTTCAGATTCACCTAAATGAATCAATACATCTTTAACATTGTCTGCTTTAGCGACATCTTTAGAAATGTTAATTTCAACTGGCTCTGAACCAAATTGATAAGCCGTATTTAAAACATCAAAATTTAAAGTCGCACTGAACACTAAAAACTGACGATTACGCTCAATACGGCTTAAGATGTATTTCATATCATCTTTAAAACCCATATCAAACATACGATCAGCTTCATCAAACACAATGGCTTTAACTTTTTTAAAATCAACAAAATGTTCTTTGTAAAGATCAATCAAACGGCCCGGAGTTGAAACAATAAATTGTAAATTCTGAGACAAAGCTTCTTTTTGTTTTTCGTATCCAGTCCCACCATAAAGTGGAAAAGATTTTAATCCTGTGCCGGCTGTTAGTTTTTGAATGTTTTCATGAATTTGATCAGCTAACTCACGCGTTGGCACTAAAATCAAAATAGAATTAAAAGCTTTCCAGTCTTTAAACGCTCTTTCGTGTTCAGGATGAGTCTCTGCTTTTAAAATTCTCTCAATCAATGGAATCAAAAAGGCTGCTGTTTTGCCTGTTCCTGTTTGCGCAAGACCTGCTACGTCCTGGCCCTTAACGATTGGATCAAATGCTTTTTCTTGAATGGGTGTCGCGTCTTGGTAACCGAGTTTTTGAATACATTCTAACAAACGACTGTCTAAATTTAAATCAACGTACTTCATGAATGCTTTATATTATTGAAATGCCATTAATCCAAATATTCTTTGTGATTTTGAGAGCAAAAAAGCCCCATATAATGTTACGCGTTGTGAGAGGCTACAAACTTGCGGAAACACTGAACAAATTCTTCGAATTTTTCATAGTGAATCCAATGACCAGTGCCTGCGAATTCAACGCCTTCAATATTCGGATTAATTGCGAGCATTTTCTCATAAGCCTCACGACTTAAAATATGCGAAGTTTCTCCGCGGACTAACAACACTGGCATTTTGAATGAACTGACTTCAAGCCAACGATCTTTCATATGGCCTTCGCGGACGATCTCATAAACAGCGTTTTTAGAAAATCTCCAGTCATATTGACCATTCGGTTTTTCTTCCATATTGGCTTGCAAAAACGTCGATAGAACCGCAGGAGGTTCTTTAGACGGAAATATATGACGAAAATCACTTTCAAAAAATGAGCGAACAGCTTCTTTGTTAGCAAATGGAGTTGGAATTCCACCTAACATATTATGATAATAAGCTTCCATCGCAGGATCACGATCTGGTCCCATATCTTCAATGGTTAATGTTCGAACTTTATGTGGATAAAGATGCGCAAAAACCATTGCATTACGCCCGCCCATTGAATGACCAACGAGATGAAATTTATCCCAGCCCAGTTCTGTCGTAATTGTATCTAAATCTTGAGCAAAAATTTCTGGTGAATAGCCTGATTCAGGCTTAAACGAACGTCCATGACCACGCTGATCATAAATCAAGCATTGAAAATCAGACTCAAGACGATTCGCAATTTTTCGCCAGTTGGCTGCAAAAGCCATAAGTCCGTGTATGAAAACAACTCGCTCTTGTGTATTTGTACCCAAAACAGAGTAATGAAATTGCGATAAAAAACTCATATATCAACTAAGTACTCGACTCAAAGCCGTTCCTCAATTAAAAAATAATAATATGCCAATGCAAAAGTTCAAATCCATTCTTAAATCAGCTTACCATGATATCGACCCCGGGGCTGTTGGCGTGATCAAAAGACTTAAAGACTCTGGTTTTGATGGCTATCTCGTTGGCGGCGGAGTCCGTGATTTATTAGTCGGTCTCAAACCTAAAGATTTTGATATTGCAACTAATGCTTTACCAAACGAAGTGAAAAGAAAAGTTCCAAATTCGTTTATCATCGGTCGCAGATTTAAACTTGTACACGCTAAACGTGGTGAAAAAATTTTCGAAGTCGCAACGTACAGACGTGAAGCCACTCAAGAAGAACTTGAATCAGCTGATATCTCAGAAATGAATTTTGTCGAAGAAAATTTTTTTGGCACACTCAAAGAAGATTCTTTTAGGCGCGATTTCACTGTTAATGCTTTGTTTTATGATCCATTATCAGAAGACCTTGTTGATCACTGCGGTGGTTTAAATGATATTGAATCACAGACTTTAAGAATTATTGGTGACCCAACAGAACGCCTTAAAGAAGACCCAATTCGTATTTTGCGAGCAATTCGTTTATCACAAAAATTAAATTTCTCAATTGAACCAACTTTGAGACACGCTATTTTGACCCAGTCTGAAGATTTACAAAAATCTGTGTTACCGCGTCGTCGTGAAGAATGGCTTAAATTTTTTAGACTTGAAAAACCAGAATTAGCTTTATGGGAAATGCTTGATCTTGGTATTTTAAAATCGGTTTTACCTGCGTTTAATGAACTTTTAAATGATTCAACCAAATCTCATGAATTTATAGTTCTTATTCAAAGATTTACTCTTGCTGGTATTAACTTTCATGATCCCGTCGAATTGTTTGCTGCTATAGTTTATGCATTTCTCATAGCTCAGTATGGTTATGCTTTTAATATAAATGAAATCTCTGAAAATCTACGGTTTCAAATTTTTTGTCGTGACGAATTGGGAATTTTTAAAGCCGAAGTTATTTCAATCATTATGGCAATTCAATTTATTCATACACTGTCTCGTCATGATCAATTTCTTAAAAAAGGTGATCGCAGACGCCGTGCTGTTTTAGCAAATCCGCATTTTGCACTTGCACTGAAATTAGGTTTACTCTCTGGTGAATTATCAAATTACGATTATACTTTTTGGTCTTTGCAAATTGAAGCTTCACGAAATAACTCTCACATAAATGAGGATGACGATCAAGAGCCCTTATAAAGTATATTTGTTTTTAAAATGTATTTTCAATTTGTATAAACTTTCTAAAAATCCTGAAGACACTCTTTCTGTTTTTAGACTCTCTGATGCTTTGCGAAAAATGGGTTTATTTCAATACTCAATTAAAATCATACAACAAGATTCTCAAGCTTCTGACTATTTAAAAAATTATCGCTTAATGAAAAACATTGATCTCAATCATCTGAGCCAATTACCAGAAGGTACCCTTGGCAAAGTTTTTTCGAATCATATGATGTCTAACAACTTAAAGCCTGATTTTTATGAGAAACTCGAGATCAATGATGATGTCAGTTACATCACCATGAGAGTGCGAGAATCACATGATATTTACCATACACTCTGTGGATTTGGCATTGATGTCCCAAGCGAACTTGGCGTGCTTGCATTCACAGTTGGTCAACTTCAAATACCAATTGGGTCTGTGATTATCGGTGCGAGTATTTTTATCGATTCATTTAGAAACATTCAAAGTCTCAATCGTCACTTGTATCACATTGCTCATGGGTGGCTTATTGGCTCACAAGCTCGACTTCTATTTGGCGCTGATTGGAATCAACTTTGGGCAAAGCCTATCGATGAAGTTCGCGCAATGTATAATATAAAAGTTTTTAATAAAATTTAACAAATTCTACGTCAAACTTTGAATAAGCCAATATACTTGCTCTATGCATTTTTCAGTTCTGGTAGTCTCATTGTGAGACAAGGCAAATATTTTGCATCTAATTGATTTATATTTCAAAGGACTCAATTTATGAAAATATTTGCCCTTATTGCCACTCTAATATTTACTCAGTCAATCTATGCGTCTGAACTCGTTGCAAAACGCGTCGAATTTTCTACAGGTGTAAAATATTTCGACATCAACAGCAAGCAATATGCAGTCACTGATATTCTTGAAAATGTCGCTTACTTCACAGGAAAAGCTTCGATGAGTAGTTTAAACTGTGGTGAGCAAATTTATTTTATTGAAGAAAACAATAAATTATTACTACAAATCGTCAGATCCAATGCTATTACAGGAGACCTAGAGTCTGCAGTTTTAAATGAACCCCATATATTAGCCAATTCTATGGTGCAAAACTTTAGTCAAAGTGATAATAGAGAATTTTTCTCATTAACAATGTGGTTTAATGATAATCAAGCGATTCGTTGCCGTTATACAAAAACTCAAAAAGAACTGAACCAAAAATAAAGAGAGCTCATAAACTCTCTCCTCCAAATGGTTTAGCCCAACAACCCAATCGCTGATTCAACAATATGGCCCGCATCCATACGATGCTTGCGGTATAAATCAATCGCATTGTACGCACTTTGACCAAATTCACCATGTACACCAAGAGATTTCATCGTAATAAACTCACCAGACTGTACCAACTGATGACAAACAAAAGAACCAAGCCCCAATAAAACTTGATGATCTTCTATTGTCACAATACGACCTTCACATTTTTTAACCAATGGTTTTAGTAACTGTAGATTAATTTTATTTAAACAATTAACGTTTACAACAATTGAACCAATACTTTTTAACTCAAGTTCTTTTGAAGCTTTAATTGCTTCACCAACAAGTGAACCAGTTGTGAGAAGCATAACATTTTTAGCCCCAATTGTATGCGAGTGCACAACTTGCGGTTCGTAAGCTTTATAAGCCAGTTTATTTTTTTCAGTCGAATAAGATTTAGGAAAATTCTCACGACCCAAAAAGAAAAATGATGATTTAGGGGTAACACCAGATTTTATATCTGAAGCAAATTTTTCAATAACTTCAGTCATGATCATTTCAGCCTCTTCACTTGTTGATAGCGAGAATAATTCAACCCCAGGAATAGTCGCAAGCATCGACATATAACTTAGAGCTTGGTGAGACGCTCCATCAGCAGCATCTTGAAAACCTGTATGAGAAAATACTCCAAGAACTGGCGCTTCAGAAAGATTGGCCATCGTAATAGGCAAAGCACCTTTAGTTACGCCAAACTGAGCAAATGTATCAACAACAGGGATAAAACCTTGTTTTGATAATCCTGCAGCAGTTGAAATCATATTGCTTTCAGC
Source organism: Pseudobdellovibrio sp. (assembly GCA_046293015.1). Taxonomy (GTDB): domain Bacteria; phylum Bdellovibrionota; class Bdellovibrionia; order Bdellovibrionales; family Bdellovibrionaceae; genus Pseudobdellovibrio. The sequence continues at coordinate 173,850 of JBKBPU010000003.1, read as the reverse complement.
CACACCAACATCAAATGAAGCTTGCGGAAACTCTTTTCTAAAATCAGCTACACCAGTTGAGCCTGGCAAATCTGATGTGACGGACACAACTGGTAAACCTTTTTTAAATGCATTCACCATGGCTTTAGCAATACCTTTCTGAATTTTTTCACCAGTATCAGGTGTTGCTTTTGCTTTAATGTCTTTTTCTTGTTGAATAAGCTCGTTTATCCACTCATTCATAAAAGATGGAATTGATTGTCCGTTGTAAATTTCTTGAATAAAGGCTGGTAACTCTGTCGGAGATTTGCACGGGAACCCATGGCCACCTGATGCCGATTCAGCCGTTTTTTTAGTCCCGATACCTTTAACTGTTTTAGCCCAAATTGCTACAGGCTGATGTGGATTTTTTTGCGATTCTGCACATGCATGTTCGATAGCTGATAAACATGATTGTAAGTTATTTCCGTCCTCAACTTTGATAATTTTCCAACCTAAAGTTTTTAATGATTCAAAAGTTGGCGCCATCGAAAATGAGTCTTGATCAATACGACCAGATAACTTCGTATTATTGTCTGTAATCAACAACACATACGGAGCTAGTTTGCCCTTGGCTGCCAAACCTGGAATTGCAGCCATGGCTTCTTTAGCTTCGCCCTCCATAGCCGCGCCATCAGACAATGTACAAATAGTTGTGCGATTTGTACCAGCTAATTTTTCAGCCAAAGCTAAGCCTTGTGATTGAGGAAAAGCAGATCCTAATGGTCCATTACTCATGTAGACTCCGCTTGGAAATAGATGAGCCTCACCGTGACCAGTTAAGTTTGATTCAATCGAACGAAATTTTTTAAGAGAATCAAAATTAAGACCCGCCATTTTATAATTAGCTTTAAGAGCATATAGCCCGTTTTCACAGTGCCCGGCATCGTTAATGATATGAAACAAGTCAAACCACTTTTTATTCTGAGTGTTAGCTTGATAAAAAGCATAAGCATGCAATGCTGACCATAGTTCTGCTAATGCTGCAGGACCACCATAGTGCGAAGCCGCTCCACCAAGCACTGCGTTCATATCCATCAATGCGACCAAGGCACGCGTTGCTTGTGGATCAGCACATTTTAATTTTTGAGTCCCAAGTGAAGCTTCAACAAAAAGCTCTGGTTGGTTGTTGTGAGTGGCTAAATGATTTTTAACTTGTAGTGGATTAATTTGTGTCATACATCATTTTTATGTCAACACAACTAACTATTCAAGAAATCAGATCACTTCCTAAAATTGACTTGCATCGCCATTTAGATTGCTCAATGCGCTGGAGCACTTTACTTGAAGTGGCCAAAACACTGAAAATTGATTACCCGACTCTAGTGGCTGATCAAAGATCTCATTTTTTAGTCACTGAGCCTATGAAAGATCTCAATGCCGTCTTGAATAAGTTTTTGGTTGCCCAAAAAGTTTTAGCTTCGGAAGAAATTCTTGAACGCTTAGCCTTTGAAGCTTGCGAAGATGCTTTTAATGATGGAGTAAGAATTCTAGAAATGAGATACGCACCATCATTTATTGCCGACGGACATTCAAACTTAAATTATGAAAAAATACACCAGGCCTTCTTGCGCGGATTAAAGAAAGCTGAAAAGCAAATGAATATTGCAACAGGTTTAATTTGTATTTTACAAAGAATTTTGCCATTTGAAAAAACTAGTTTAATTACGGATTTTGCAATTGAAAACAAAGATACTTTTATTGCTTTAGATTTAGCTGACAATGAGGATGGTTTTGAACCAAAAAAATTCGCTCCACTATTTAACAAGGCTAAAAATGCGGGTTTACATATAACGGTTCACTCAGGCGAAACACCCCATAAAGATGCGGGTCAATGGATCAAAGACAGCATTGAAATCTTAGGCGCAGAACGTATCGGCCACGGAGTTCAATCGATCAATCACCCTGAAATTATTCAATTATTAATCAATAAAAATATTCCGCTTGAAATCTGTCCTTACAGTAATTATTTGACACAAGCTTTTACAACTTTAAGCAATCATCCACTTAAAAAACTTTACGATCTTGGTGTTAAAGTCACTTTAAATTCGGATGATCCAGGCATGTTTGCTTCATTATTATCGGACGAATTCCAAATCGCTCAGCAATTTCAAGACTTCACTACTGAGCACTTTAATCGCTGTACACTTAATGCTTTCGAACATAGTTTTATTTCTATAGATAAAAAATTGAAAGCTTTCAGTGGCGAAAGCATGCCTTTATGTTAGATCACAATAGATACAAAACCAATTAAGATCCAAAATTCGACACTCGTCAAAAAAATAGACATGAAATACCTTTTAAAAATAATATAGCTGTTCTCATAACTGTATTGGTTTTGCAGTTTATCATATCGAGAAAATCTCAGATTAGAATCGAGAGGGTGATATATGAAAAAACTAGTATTAATGTTATCAATGGTTTTGCCATTTTCACAGAATATTAATGCTCAAGCTATTAATGCTCAAGCTATTAATACTCAAACAATTCAACAAATTACAAAATCAGAAATTAGCAAATTATTTGTCATTCAAAACGTTGCCACAGAAAAAACACGCGTCTATGAACGTTGTGACGACACACCAGGCTGTCCGCACAAGCTCATATTTGAATCTGACATGGTTGTTGGTCGATCAGAATCAGGCACGAAAGACGATCCTTACGCTTTTGTTACACAACTCGGTCATTCACGAATTAAATCTTGGGTTAAATTCTATCAAGATAAAAATGGTCACTATCCGCACTGGTACCAAGAGGGACAATCTCTAGAAACTATACCAGAAAAAGCTCCTCGAAATAGTTCTGGTCAACCCGAGCCTACTATGGGTTGGGGTAAAAAATGGATGAAAAATGATACTATTTATGGTGCATTCGGCTGGTATGCGGCCTTACTCACACCTTCGAACAGAGAAACTGGCGTAAATTATCAATGGATTCATGGCACGATTGGTTGGGCATCAGACAAAAATGCACCCATTCAACTGACAAGGACATGGTTGCTCAATCTTGTCTCTGATCCTGGATCATCAGGTTGCACACGTCTTTCAAATGATCAGGTCTCATACCTCAGACACATATTACCCGCTGGTACAGACATATTTAGGGTTTATGCACACGAGGCTACACGTGAAAATCCTTGCGCAAAAACTGGATTTTTTGGCAAATGCAAAAAAGAAAATATTTTTGAGTCATATAAAAATCAAGCCACACCGCTAAAATGGAATTATATCATGTTAACTGATGATGCTCAAAAAACAAATGGCCTGACAGCTGACGCCGCAACAATTGAGTCATTACAAATACCTGTTATCGAAGGACAAAATCTAATCGAAAAAGGTACGGCTGAAATTAAACAATATCCAACTGCAATCGGAATTAATTATATAAAATCAGCTTCTTCCGGATTATCAGGAGATCGATATTCAATCGATGATCCAACAGGTACAGAAGAAAGTCATTTCAAAGGCGTATTTCTTGTCGATGAGGGAAAATTTATTAATTATGAACATCCAAATACTGAAAAAACACAAACAAAAATTAGAGTTGGTGGATTTGAAAACTTTAAAAGCAATGTTCCAGATAGCCTAAAAACGGATGGCTCGTATTATCAAACACCACCAGCTTATTTAAAGAAAAATCAATACTAGCACTTACAAGTAAGCAGCTTCTATGACTTGATTACGACGTATTGTTTCAATGATTTGATCTTTTTGGGCCCAGATTTGATTAATCCATGCATCGAATTCTTTTTTTAATTCTGGGTTTTGCAATAGATGACCACGTCTAAATTTTTCTGGAATTTGAATTTCACGGACATCAATCCAAACATCTTTCAAACGCCCACTCAATAAGCTCCAAAAACTGGTTCCCGAATTTTGAGGGTACACTATTGTTACATCAATGATGTATTCTATCTGTTCACCTAAAGTATCAATGACACTTGTCGCCCCACCAACCTTAGGCGGTAATAATGATTTAAATTTGCTTTTTAAAGCTAATCTTTTTTCTGAAGAAAAACGTGTACCTTCTAGAAATATTAAAATCGATGCTGGAATATTTTTGAATTTGCGGCATGCTTGTTTTGCAGTTTCTAAATCTTTTGAACCTCTAGTTCTTTTCATAAACGGAAAATCCAAGAACTTCCAAGCTACACCAATGAATGGAACCCATTTCAAACTGTCTTTAATAAAAAAACGAAAAAATGGAACTCTTTTGTTAAAGACATACTGTAATGCTATAATATCAACCCATGATCTGTGGTTCGAAATAACTAAATATGTTGCGCGCTTTTTTAAATCACTAGGCAGCTTAAAATGTATTTTCACAGGATTCATTATTTTCAAAAAAATTGAATTACATGCAATCCAAGATTCAGCTAAAAAGACTAATGTCTTGCGAATGAACTGAGTTATTTTTTGTGCTGGAAATACTGTTTTAAAAACCACAAATGGATAAAATAAGCTACACCAGAAGATTGTGTTCACCACAAAAAAAACAAACCCCAAAACACCTAACAACAAATGAAGCATATAAATCCTCTTCAGTATCTTATACTTAAGACCATTTGTAATGAAGTCTAAGCCAAAATGCAAGACAACTTGATTTTGTATAGTCTAAATTAAGATTAACCTTTCGCGTTTTGACGCACTCTCAAAGAATCGTTATTGTTAAAGCTATTACTCTACAAAGGAATTAATATGAGTTTCTATCCAGAATTTGAAGCCTATAAGAAAGAATATCTTAAAGTTTCTGAACTTCACACTCTTTACGTTGAACAAGCTGGAAATCCCGATGGCGTTCCTGTTGTATTTTTGCATGGAGGCCCGGGCGGAGGCATAAGCCCTGACTATAGACGTTTTTTTAATCCGAAAAAATATCGTATTGTTTTATTTGACCAACGGGGTTCCGGTTTGTCCACTCCGGCTGCAGAATTACGCGAAAATACAACTTGGGATCTTGTTGCCGATATTGAAAAAATTCGTGAACATACGGGGATCGACAAATGGGTTGTCTTTGGTGGTAGCTGGGGATCAACGCTTGCTTTAACATACGCTATATCACATCCTGATCGAGTCACTCATTTAGTCGTGCGCGGTATTTTTCTATGTAGACCATCTGAGATCCATTGGTTTTATCAACATGGAGCTTCGGAAATATTTCCAGATATATGGGAAAATTACTGCAACCACATTCCCGTTGAAGAACGACACGATTTTGTTAAAGCCTACTACAAAAGATTAACTCATGAAAACCAAGAGATTCGTTTGCAGGCCGCTAAAGTCTGGAGCAAATGGGAAGCCGCCACCTCTAGGCTTTTTATTGATCCTTCAGCAGTTGATGAATTTGAAGACCCGACTTATGCTTTACAATTTGCAAGAATTGAATGCCACTATTTTATCAACAATGCATTTTTTAAAACTAATAATTGGATTTTAGAAAATATCTCAAAAATTCGCCATATACCATGCGATATTATCCAAGGCCGATATGATGTTGTTTGCCCAGCAAAAAGTGCGTGGGACCTGCATACTGTTTGGCCAGAAGCACACTTGAAAATAATACCTGATGCTGGTCATTCCATGAATGAGCCAGGCATTAAAGCCGCGCTCATTGCAGCTTGTGACGCTATCGTGAAATAAATTCCATAAGCAAATCTTATAGTGTCTATATTTTTATATGCGTTGAGTATGATCAAGTCTTAAGTTTATTTTAACCCCACGACATGAAAACAAGATCTGAGAGGGGCTCAGAGAATTGTGCTTTGTCATTTAATCAAAAAGATTAAAAAAGTGGGGGACTTATGAATACAGGGATGATGAATAAAAATTTAATACTGACGGTAATCCTATTAACGGTTGTACTTTCTTCTTGTTCGCCTGAATCTAACTATCAAAACTCTGCTGATGAACAGCCAATTGCAACTCATTCATCAAACTCAAATATTATCGGCGGATCTTTAGCCGATACAAATTATCAAAAAGAAAATGGCATCGTACAACTAAAAATTATCAGCGCAAGCGGTGTTTCAACTTGTACAGGATCACTTATCGCACCTAATTTGGTTTTAACAGCTGCACACTGTGTTGTTGATCCGGAATTACAAAGCATTGCCATACTTTTTGCACTTTCTGATAAAGGGCTAACAAAAGAGCAAGTTGTATATGCAACAAACGGGACCGTTAACCAAGAATATGATCCAAGCGCTGAAAAAACTTCACAACACGATATCGCCATACTTAAACTAGCACAAAATGCTCCATCTGACTTTAAATTGGCAACACTTCCAAAGACAAAATCAGTACCAGAACTCAAAAAGGGGGCTGTTTTATCTTTCGCTGGTTTTGGAATAACAAATGCTATTGTAAACAAGGCCATTACAGACGCTAGCGGACGAACACGAATACTCTCATTACCATCTAAAGGATCAGGTACATTACGCAAAGTTGAAAATATAGTTGTTACATCAGTCAGTGCTGATTTGAAAGAAATTTCGCTCGATCAATCTAAAGGTAAAGGTGCTTGTCACGGTGATTCTGGTGGCCCAGCATTTTTAAGTCAAGCTGATGGATCTCGCTTACTTGTTGGCGTAACTAGCCGTGGTACTGAAAAATTAGGAAATTGTAATGTGGGTGTTATCTATACATCAGTCGTTGGCGAGCTCGATTGGATTAAAATAGAATCTGAAAAATTATTGAAACCTGTTAGTTCTGCGGCGACTGCTGTAGCTGCAAAATAATACTTAACAACAAACTAGCAATCTGACTTGGTTGATCAAATAAAATTCTATGACCAGAATCCGAAATCCTTTCATAATGTGAAAGGATTTTTTTTTGCTTTAAATTTTCCGCAATTTGCAAAAATTTAAAATCCTTTTCACCAACCAACCATGATACTCTTGCGTGATTTTTTTGAATATGCATTTCCATATTGTCTTGATTAGCTAGCGAAAGCTCACGCAGACCGTACTCAAGTTTCACGAGATTTAAATTTGAGGAGTTTTGAACCATCGCAGTATCATTTTTAAATACAGGTTGCTGTGACCATTCTTTTATAAACTCAGCAAACGTTGATTGTTGTAACAGCCGCAACCACTGTTGGTCATGACTGAATCGATGACGTTTTTCATCATGTGCAGTTAACCCAGGATGTGTACTTAAAAATATAAAATGAGCAAAATCGAAAGAATATTTTTCTAATAAATGCAACCCTATTCGTCCACCAAGTGAATACCCAATGAAAATTTTTACTTTATTTGGATCCGACAAATTACGAATTTTATCTGCAAGATAATGAAATGAAAATAAATCATCAGCAACTATTTGATCATCACTTTGATTAAATAAATTTATTTTAAGCCATTGAATCTCTATGGATTGTTGTAAAAATTTACTCAACTTTGTTTGCAAATCTTTTTCAATATTAACCCAGTCATCTGCAGATCCCAGAAAACCATGGACAGCAACTATTTGAATCTTGTGCATATTTGAGCCAATTCAGACCATACAGAATCTGACTGCGTTTGGTCGGTTTGAATTTCGATTAGAAAATGATCCTGAGTCTTGTTTTTGGCAATTTCTTGTACTGCATTTAACTGACTATGATGATTTACGCACAAATAAGACCAATTCCACATTTTAGCCAATCCAGAAAATTCAATATTATGCTGGTTTAGAAACATTTCATGCTTAAAAACTTTTTTAAAAATCTGACCACCACGATTATTGATTATAACAACTCTTTTTAGAGCGTAAGGATCATGATCTTGATTAAGACCAAAGGCTGCCATATCATAAAGAGCAGTTAAATCACCAACAATAGCCCATGATGAATCCATTTTTTTAGACCATCCAAAATAAGTCGATAATTGCCCATCTATACCATTAGCGCCGCGATTAGCATAAACTTGTTGATTTACACCCACGCTAAACATATCCCATTCACGAATTGGTAACGAGTTACCGATATAAATTGGTTGATTAAAAATACAACGACTCAGCCAATGAATAAAATACGGCTCCGAATTTTGGTAACGACTCATTATTTCAGTTAATTTTTCAAAAATTATATTTTTATATTCAACAATGTTAAGTGCACAACTTTGAACTGAATTCAGCAATTCTTGTAAAATAGTAGAATCAGCAAAATATGATTCGCGCGACAGCCCACCAAATTCTCGTGAAGTAACATTCAGTACGGGTATGTGTTTCAATCTTGACTCCAGATCCCTCCAAGTACGAAGAGTTGGTATGCCGCCTATGCGAATGACTGAATCAAAGTGATTTTGATTCAAGTAATCAGATAAAAGCGGCTCTAGAACATTAAGCTGAATAGTATTTAATTCAATGTCATTTTTTAAACCAGATAAAACTTCTGCATAATGCGGAATTTGATATTTCACCAAAAGAGGGTAAACAGCTTTTCTTTCATCATCAGATAATTGACTTAAAATAATTAATGGCTTTTTAAATTTCTGTAATCGCTGATCATAGACATCTGAAATGCTATTTTTCATTTCTAAATTATTTTTTTCAGTAACTGAAAAATTTATTTCGAGCGAAGTTGTAAAATCATTTTTCCAATCAAAATCAATGAGTGGCTCGTCAAAACATAGATTGAAATGCATGGGTTTATGTAAATCAAATAAAATATTAAAATCAATTTGGTTAATATCCCAATCAAAACAATTTTGGACATAGGGCCCAAATATATTATTTTGTAAAATGCTTTGAGGTGCCCCTGTGTTACGATAGTGCTTGGGACGATCAGCTGTAATTACAATCAAAGGTAAGTTTTGGTAATAGGCCTCAATTACAGCAGGTAGTAATTCAGCTACAGCCGTCCCGGATGTTGTTAATATCGCGATCGGTTTTTTAGTGATTTGAATACGACCAATAGAGTAAAAAGCAGCCGATCTTTCTTCAAAATAAGATTTAACATTAAACGCAAAACGCTCTAATGCAACAACTAACGGAGCATTTCGAGCACCCGCACAGACAACAACTTCCTCGACACCTAGTGCAGATAAAATTTGATACGTCACATTAACAAGTTGATAATTTTTTAACGGCATTATCCAGCCTCTTCTTTCAAGTTAAACATTTTAAAGATGGCATTTTTTTTAGTCATAATTTCGACCCATTCTTTTTGCAATTCACTTTGAGCAGTCACGCCACAACCACACATCACAGATAAACGTGAATCTTCCAGGTTCCAACACAAAGAGCGAATTCCAACATATATACGAGCACAGTTTTTAGTGACAAACCCAACAGGTGAACCAAAATAAGCACGTTCCTTTTGTAGTTCTAATTTTGAAAAAGATTCTGCTAATTGTAAATTGCGTGGATATATACCCAAGGCAGCTGTTGGATGTAGTTGCTCAACCAAATTAATAAAATGTCTTTCGCTCTCAACCTTAATCGTAATATCAGTTCGCAAGTGATTTAAATATTTCACATTATAAATATATGTTTTACTCGTCTGAGCACGTTCCCCAAGCCGTGATACAATATCTTGAACAACAATAGAATGTTCTTCACGTGTTTTAAGATCTACATCTTCTACAACAGAATAGTTAATATGATTTGACCAGGTTCCAGCTAAAGCCATGGTGGTTAATGTTTTATTTTCGTATGAAGCGAGCACTTCTGGCGTTTTACCTAAATAGCCATTTTTTCCAGACCAAAAACAGTAAACAAATCCCGAAACATCTTTATTGTGAATAGCAAAATCTAGAGCTAACCAAAAATTAAACTGATCAACTTGGTAGTCAAAAAATGTAAAAGGTACTGTTTTGCTTAGGCGACCAGATTGAAATTGGGATTGCGACCAATCAAACTGATTCTTAAACTCTATAAAATGATCGCTCACCAGCTTGAGTTTATGCCCATCTTGAGAATTTTGATGTCCTAAAATGTGTCTTGTTAAAAGGCACAAGTCTTCGCGGCTTAAACGAAAACTCTGTGGATAATAGTATAAATTTTCAGCTTCTCTGTCGCATTGATTAGCGGAGACAGGGTTTAAATAACTCCAATACAGAGTTTGGTAAACTAGTATTTGATTCTCACCAATGGCATTCAAGTCAGCTTTAAATGGCTTTTTTTGCCCCAAAAGCAATATAAACGAATTAAAGCCATCTTGAATAACAGAACCCTCTTTTAAAAGAGTTGTTAAATGATTTGAACTTAATAATTCGTTTATGTTAAATTGCTTTTCCACAATTTCCTTTATTGAGATCACTACCTAAGCAACTAGTATGATAAAATAAGTCTATAGATGAATTATATCGTCTATTAACTAATTCTTAAAGTTAATAGATAATTAAACTAGTTTTTTACAGTAGCTTAATATAGAAATTAAAACTTGTAAGGTAAAATTTTATGGTTGTACAAATAGGTCAAATCAAAATCGGAGGTCCTGAGTTCACAGTCATAGCAGGCCCGTGCTCAATTGAATCCGAAGACCAATTCCGAACAACTGCAAAAGCTGTCAAAAATTCGGGCGCCTGTATGCTTCGTGGTGGTATCTGGAAAATGCGCACTTCCTCTAAATCTTTTCAAGGCTTAGGGTCATCAGCTTTTGACTTTATTTTAAAAGTTAAGAATGAACTTGGATTGACACTTATTTCTGAAATCACAGATATCCGTCAAATCGAAGAAATTGCACACATTGTTGATGCATATCAAATTGGCGCCCGTAACATGCATAACTATTCACTTTTGAAAGAACTCGGCCGTCAACCTAAAGCTGTTCTGCTAAAACGTAATTTTTCTGCTTACATTGATGAATGGATAAAAGCTGCAGAATATATAACAAATGGCGGAAATCAAAACGTTATACTATGTGAACGTGGAATTCGCACATTCGAAACTGCAACTCGTAACACTCTTGATATTAATGCTGTCATATATGCTAAAAAGCACACTGATTTACCTGTGATTGTTGATCCGTCGCATGCCGTTGGGATATCAGACCTAGTTCCACAAGCGTGCTTTGCTGCAGCAGCTGCCGGCGCAGATGGTTTAATTATCGAAACCCACCCAAATCCAGCTGAAGCACTATCTGACGGAGCACAAGCTCTGACTCTGGAAAATTTCGACAAAACGATGCGCCAACTTGAAAAGATTTTGGCAGCATTTGATCGTAAGCTGCAAAAAGCTAACTAGAATATTTAAGTATAAAAGGACAAATATATGTCACAACGTACACAACACTCAACACAATCTAGAACATCTCCTGATCCAGAAAAAATACGCTCTATGTTTTCGAAAGTTGCTGCTAAATACGATCAAGCAAACTCAGTGTTGTCTGTCGGCATTCATCACCTTTGGAGAAAAAAACTGGTTAAGCTTTCTGCTGTTAAACCTGGCATGAGTGTTCTTGATTGCGCAACAGGTACGGGCGATCTTGCTATCGAATTTAAAAAAAATGTCGGGGTTACTGGCTCTGTCATCGGTACAGATTTTTGTAAAGAAATGCTCGAACCCGCACCGCAAAAAGCACTTAATTTAAATTTAGATATCCATTTTGAACTGGCTGACGTTACACAATTACAATTTCCGGATAAAAAATTTGATGTAACTTCCATCTCATTCGGTATTCGCAATGTGAGTAACCCTGTGAAAGCATTACAAGAGATGGCGCGTGTGACAAAATCTGGAGGACGTGTTATGGTTTTAGAATTTGGCCAAATGGATGTTCCAGTAATATCGGATCTCTATAATTTTTATTCAGAAAAAGTACTACCTAAAATTGGTGGGTTAGTAACAGGCCAAGGAGATGCTTACGAGTATTTGCAAAAATCATCGGCTGCTTTTCCATGTAAAAACAAATTTCTAGATCTCATGAAAGAATCTGGATGTTTTTCTGACATGGCTTTCGAACCTGTCAGCTTCGGCATAGCTTACATTTATATTGGCGTCGTGAAATAAATTTTACTCACTCTAATACTCAACATAAATAAGATATATCAAACAAATCTAAACTCGATCAGTCATAGCCCAAAGGACATGATCAGCCAAAACAAACCACGCCATGCTCTCAACGACTGGTATGGCTCTCGGAATAATGCACGGATCATGGCGACCTTTTTTAGCGACATCTTTAATTGATGATGTCGGCTTGAAAACCAATCTAAAAACAACATCTTCACCTGTTGTGATACCGCCACGGATACCACCATAATTTTCAGAATCAAGTTTTGAATGAAACTCGGTGCCCTTATAATCGTTTGACGTAAAACCAGCACCAAGCTCAAATCCATTCACTGCCCCGATTGACATCATAGCTTGTGCTAAATCTGATTTAAATTTATGAAAGATCGGCTGGCCTAAACCCTTGGGCATATTTTGTATGCGGCATTCTACAATGCCACCGTAACTTTCGCCATTTTGCTTAGCTTCCACTAAAAGTGCTTGAACTGGCAATGGCAAATCAGATTGTTTTTTTTCGTTTTCAGCAAAAATATAATCAGCAATTTGGACAGGGTAAGCACCTATCGTTGGTGTTTGCTTTGAAAACTTTTGTTTTAAAAACATTTCTGCAAAACTACCCGCAATGACACGATTAAGAGTCTCACGACCAGAAGATCTGCCACCACCACGATGATCCGCATGACCAAATTTGTTTTGCCATGTATCGTCTGCGTGCCCTATGCGAGGTTGATTTTTAATTTGGTTATAGTCTTGAGATTTTTGATTTTTATTTCTGACGATGACTGCAATCGGAGTACCTAAAGATTTATCTTCATAAAAACCACTTAGGATCTCAGGCTGATCATCTTCGTTTCTGGCCGTAACAAATTGATTTTGTCCTGGTTTGCGTCTGGCCAAGTTTTTTAAAAGCAAATTTATATCTAAATTCACATTGGCAGGAAAACCATCAATCACAACACCGTAACTAGGTCCATGGCTTTCACCAAATGAAATCATTTTTAAACGTTCACCAAAAATATTTGCACTCATGATTGATCCTTATTGTTCCAAAACTCATGCTGTTTGATGGCTTGGCTCTCAAACATTTTAACACCTGAATAATACTCTACACCAGATATCTTTTGCGCATACTCTAAACCCATCGAATTTTCGACATAATTAAGATCAATAATTTTATGCGGAGACCAAAATTCTGGCGGAAACTGTGTTTCAACAGATCGTGGTGCAGCCCAGATAACAACATCTGGTGAGATTATTGTATCTTCTGATGTTAGACCCGTTTTTAGCTCTCCTGTTCGTGATGAAAAGCACTTAATCTCAGGATATATTTTTTGCAGAGCGCTTAAAACACCTGCTCCACCCCAAACATATATTTTAGGCTTTGTTAATAAATCAACCTGTGCACTTTCAAGTAAATCGCGAAAACCAAAATGATCTGTTGTCGTTCCTATCCACTGATTGTTAACGAATTTAAGTGTATTAATTCCCTGAACAGTATTTTGTACTGATACTAATTTTTGAGCTTCAATTTTAAGTGGCGCTGTTACAGCTACAGTATCTATTTTTAAAAGTTTAAAAATATCTAAGTACTCTCTCAAATCATTTGATTTAACTGGAACATCTATAAATGTTTTTTTGTAATGACAGAGATGACCTTGAAACTCAGGTGTTCGTGAATGATGCACCGGATATCCAACAACAGCACCGTATGTTGATTCAGTCGCAAGGCGATTGTAAAAATATTGATACAAACTCGGTTGATCATCAAAATCAGCTTTAGATTGAATAAAATTAATATTTTGCTTATTCAGCATAATAATACGAAACCAACGCCATAAGGATTTATCGAACTTATTTGGCGTCCTCGGTAAAAAATTTCTATTTTCAGGATCTTGTTGCTGCCACTCAAATCCCTGTTGTAACTGCTTTAAGTTGTCCACAACTGGACAAAATTTAAGTGAATATTTTTGATTTGTGTATTTTTCAATAAGCTTGAATGATTCGTCAAAATTATTACCATGAACCGATATGATATCTGGCCGAAAATCTCGTGGAACATCACCTAATTCAAGAGGCCAATCAAGTCTAATCTTTTTAGTTCTTAGATTTTGGTAGTCTGTGTATTTATCTTTTTTTCGTCTGACAGATACGATAAACTCACAACCTGAGCCTCGTGATAAAATAGTTTTCATTTCATCCATCGAAAGAATATCTGAGCGCAATTCAAAACGATTTAAATATTTTTGAACTTGAAACTCTGGCTCACCAGACAAAGTATAATAACCAATAACGAGTGGCTGCGTTTTTTTAAAAATAATTTCCTCTATAAAACTTGATCGGTTGAGCCCTTCTGGTACGTGGTACACCCACTGATTATACTGTCTAAATAAAGGTTCTCGCTCTGAATATCTGATTAAATACTCTTCAATAGCTGATAAGTTTTTATTCAACCTTGGGCGATTTAAAAAAACTCGACCATCTTTGTCAGTGCGACGACTTAAATATATAATTTCAAATTTTTCTAATATTTGATGATCAATCGTATTTAGTAAAAATCCAGCACCCAAAGAAATAACAATTTCATCTCGTTGTGCTAATTCTTTAAAGTATTTAATTTCGAGTTTACGAAATTCTGATTCACCTTGATCAGAAAATATTTGAGATATTGGCTTTTTTTCGGATTCTTGAATAAATAAATCCAAATCAACATGGTAAATTTGTGGAAAATAACTTTGATGTCTTTTAAGAAATGTTGATTTACCAGCGCCTCTGTGGCCAATAATGAGTTTTTTCATAAATATGTTTTGGTTACCATTTCATCTAATGCATTTAATCCAATGTGTTTATAAAAATCTTGGTAGCTTTTTAAAATAACCTGAGGTTCAGTCATTTGAATTGGAAACCCTTTAAGAATTAAAATCGCAGCCGCAAATGCCATACGATGATCGTGATCTGGATCAAAAACAATAATGTCACGAGCACGATAAGTGGCCTGCGGATTTCCTTTGATCTCTAAGCCATCACTGAGTTTATGACATTGAAAACCGCATCTAGTTAAAAGCTCATAAGTTTTCTCAATACGATTAGATTCTTTATGTACAAGTTGTTTAGCTCCAAATAATTTTGACACACCCGGAGTAAAGGCCGCCAACACAGCTAATACAGGAAATAAATCCGGGCAATTGCTTAAGTTTGCAATTATATTTTTTTGCAAAGGTTGCTTGGCAACGGCAAAATTATTTTCAGATTCAAAAATTAATCCCGCATCTTTAAAGAGACTTACAAATTTCATATCAGGTTGTAATGAGTTTTTGTTCCAATTTGTAAGATTCACTTCTCCTGCTAATACTGCAGCCACCGCCAATGCAAAAAAAGAACTCACATCAACTTCACCCACAAGTTTTTTGCGAGTTATTGTCATTTGCCCTGGAATATCAACAACTGCAGTTTGCTCATCATAACGAATGGCACATCCAGCTTGTTGCATAACTGATATAGTATATTTAAAATAATCTTGTGATATCATATTTGGCGCAATTTCGATACGTTGATCGTGCGGCAATTTAAGCGATGATAACACGAGTCCACTTGCGAATTGACTTGAGTCTTGAGCTTGAATTTTAATGATTTTGGGTTGAATCCAACCTTGTGATTTAATTTCGAATAAATCTTGTTGACGATTTAATTGCGCTTCAACACCCAACTGATTAAGCAAATCAATGAGCTCTTTTTGTGGACGATCGAATAATTTTTTTTTGGCTTTTATTTTATATTGCCCTGCAAATCTCGATATAAATAAGCTTAAAAACCGAAACGTTGTTCCACCTAAACCCACAAAAAATTCAGTTTTTCCAGATTTAAAATCTTTTAAAGCTTGCTTAAGTAAAACCACATCAGCCGCCGTTGACTCACCAACAATTTCAATATCGTTTTGCTGAGCTTGCAAAATTAATGCTCGGTTCATCCACGATTTTGAAATTTCAAGATCACCAACATAATTAAAACTCATAGCACTGAAAACCTTTGACGACTGTATTCTGATACGATTTCTTTTATCGATTTTTCTTGAATAATAGTTTTGTGCTTTGAAGATAAAAAGACAAAGCGTATGTTTGCAGACTTATTTGATTTTTTCTTATCTGCAAGCAACATTTTTGCTAATTCTTGATTTTTCACACTGTACATTTTTTTAAGTAAATCATCCATACCTGGCACTTCTAATATTTTTCGAATAACTTCAAAAAAATATTGATCAGTGATGTAACCTAAATGATAACTCCAACGAGCAGTAAAAATAAGCCCTAGAGCTACTGAATATCCATGACTTAGTTTAAGCTGGCTTTCTAAAACGTGCCCAACCGTGTGACCTAAATTAAGAACATGTCGAATGCCTTTAGTTTCATACAGGTCTTGATTCACAATTTTAATTTTGCAATCAATTAAAAATTTAAGATGCTTAAGAACATATTTTTCATGAATCTTCAGACTTGTCAGCATTTGTGGTTTAGTCAACAAGACCGTTTTAATAACTTCACCATAAGCATCATGCAATCTTTCCGATGGTTGTGACGTTAATAATTGAGAAGACAACCATACAGCGGCTGCAGGATAAATAGTTCCAATTTGATTTTTAATAGTGTTTAAGTTCAAACCGTTTTTTCCGCCATGAGCTGAATCAAGAGCTGCAAGCCAAGTCGATGGGATATGTATAAGCTTAGACCCTCTCTTATAAACTGAAGCTAAAAATCCGACAAAATCACCAACTGATCCGCCACCAACAGCAACAAAAGTTGGTTTGTGGTTAAGTTTGCACGAAGACTCCCATCTCTGGATCTTATTTAATATAGCAGTAAACTGATCCATTGCTTTAAGAGACTCTCCGGCTTTAACGGCTAAGCTTAATTCAAATTGCTTAATCCACTTTGAGAAAGTTGAATTTTTTAGCAAAATGCGATCAAAAATGATGACATATTGTGAATTTACCGAAGAATCTGTGTTTTGAAGCTGTTTAAAAGTCGGTAATTCGGTTTTGATGATTAATTTTGTTGAGATATTTTGTGTCTTATTCACAATAGTCAATGTAGACCTTAAACCTAGTCTTTTCAACATGATATAAAGCATTAGGCCGTGTCAAAATAGTAAGTTTGCTCTATATTGCGAACTTCACTTTATGTTTCATTTTTAAAAAAGGGGAATACGATGCAAAAAATTAAAGTAGCCAATCCCGTTGTGGAGCTTGATGGCGACGAGATGACAAGAATCATCTGGAAATTTATCAAAGACAAATTGATTTTACCTTATCTTGATATCGACATTAAGTATTTCGATTTAGGTATGGAATATCGCGATAAAACAAATGACCAAGTTACCGTTGATGCTGCCGAAGCTATCAAAAAATACAACGTTGGTATCAAATGTGCGACAATCACACCTGATGAAGCGCGTGTTAAAGAGTTTAATCTTAAACAAATGTGGAAATCACCAAACGGAACAATCAGAAACATTCTAGACGGTACAGTTTTCCGTGAACCCATCATTTGTAAAAATGTTCCACGCTTGGTTCCTAATTGGACAGCTCCAATTTGTATTGGTCGTCACGCATTTGGTGACCAGTACCGTGCAACTGATTTCGTCACTAAAGGCAAAGGTAAATTAACAATTACTTTCGAAGGTGAAAATGGCGAAAAGATCTCACACGAAGTTTATAACTTCAAAGGTGATGGCGTAGCAATGGCTATGTACAACACAGATGAATCTATTTCAGGGTTTGCACGTTCATGCTTTAACACCGCTTTAATGAAAAAATGGCCTTTGTATTTATCAACTAAAAATACGATATTAAAAAAATACGATGGTCGTTTTAAAGATATTTTCCAAGCTATTTATGAAAAAGAATTTAAAGCACAATACGAAGCTGCTGGCATTACTTACGAACATCGTTTAATCGATGACATGGTTGCATCTGCACTTAAATGGAATGGTAACTTCGTATGGGCTTGTAAAAACTACGATGGCGATGTGCAATCAGATACTGTTGCTCAAGGTTTTGGTTCTCTAGGCTTGATGACATCTGTTTTAATTACTCCAGATGGTAAAACAATGGAATCAGAAGCAGCTCACGGAACAGTGACTCGTCACTACCGCCAGCACCAACAAGGTAAACCAACATCAACGAATCCAATCGCATCTATCTTTGCGTGGACTCGTGGTCTTGAGCACAGAGCTAAATTGGATAACAATGCAGCTTTAGATAAATTCGCAAAAACACTTGAAAAAGTTTGTGTTGAGACTGTTGAATCAGGAAAAATGACAAAAGACTTAGCTGTATGTATTTACGGTGATAAAGTTTCTGCTGATCAATATTTAAATACAGAACCATTCTTAGATTTAATCGATGCTAATTTGAAAAAAGCAATGTCGATGTAGTTGATTGTGACAGTATTGTCCTGAATACAAAGCCTCAAAGCGAAAACTTTGGGGCTTTTTTTATATTTTAAACTCACCCCACATATAGCTTTGTCCATGCGTACAACATTCACCAGGATTTAAAGCCCCTCGTCCATAGTCTAGACTTCAAATCTATTTAAGACTGCTTACGTTCTACAAACATTACTTTAAGAATTTACATAGACTGGATTAAAATCAATATCAGCAATAACCAATATATATTTTTTAATAAGTCTAAATTTATTTTCAAAATACGCCGAATAAACAAATAGGTTTGTTTGTTCATTGGCACCTCCAATTCCGAAAAGCGGAGGATGTCGACACTTAAAAGCTATACATGGAGCTAGCCACGTATGGCTTTTTTTATTTGTGCAGATGCCGGGCCATACTTCAACATTTGCAATTATATCTTAATTTTGCCTTAAACCAAGACGATAGGAATTAAGAAATGCATAAACTATGGAAATTAACAAATTTAATTTTTCCTTTATTATTTTTACAATCATGTTTTTTGATTAAAAATGAAACTCATTTATCGTTGGAACAAAGACTAGATCAAAAAGTGTTATTCTTTAAAAAGTATATCGATGATCGGCAGTCGCCCATTCAATTTCGAGAATATGCCTATCCCGTTTCCTATGTTAAAAATGACCATTTAGAACAACTCGAAATAAAAATGCCTTCTCAAGACTGCAACGCAACTTGGATAGAGTGTCGTAAAAATTCTAATAATGAATACTTTTGCAAAGGATTTAAAACTTTACTGAAATGTAAAAGTGAAAATACCGTAAAAGGTTATTATTATTTTCCAGAAAGACTTAGGATTAAAATGATCGATTCTAAAAATATTGAAGTTACTGATCTCAAAAATAATTCAAAAGCTTTGTTTCAAATTTATAATAATATGAGTGAAGTCCCAGCATATAATGAACCAATCAATGAACAAGCTATCACACCCATTTAAATAATTATAAGCACCAATCAGGTGGAGTTACAACTTGATCGATTTCATGTGATTTAATCAATAAAAAATCATGACCAGAGTTAATTTTTAAGCGCTGATTTTTTTGTGACTGCGAGGAAATGGCAATAAGCTGGCCATATCCGCCATTGTTAGTTTCAGAAGTACCTGTGATACTTGGACCAAGCTTCCATTTTAGTTTTTTGTTGGCGACTGGTGTTAAATCACGCTGAGAAATAATTTTGTTCGGATCTTTAATTTCAGGTCTACAAACTATTTGAAACCTTATAACGGTCATAAATAAATTACGACAGTTTTCATTTTGTAAATAACCGTGACCAATATTACAAGTGTTATAACTTTTTTCAAAAAAGCCGATCTTTGTACCAGAGAGCTTTAATGCATTTTGTAATCCAACAAAATCAATAACTTCCTCGTATGACGTAGGCAGTTGCGTCGGTACACTCTGGTTTTCTTTTATTTTATCACTTGCACAACTGACCAAGGCAAGTATAGCGATAATGTAAATGAAATTTTTTATAATAAGCATGTCATAATTTACTGCCATTTTAGATTCAAACCAAGTTGTAATTTAAATAAAAAAGGCGTGATGACCTCACGCCTTGATATATTATCCAGAATCTTAAAGCAAAAATTAGATAGATGGATTAAAATATTTTTCTGTCATTGAGCAAAACTCTTTACGAGCACCTTCACCAGCGTTCATTGAAGATTTATAGCACTCATGTCCTAAATCCATCCATGATTGCGTAAATCGCATAGCTTGATCCATAATAGTTTGACTTGTTTTCCATTGAAAAGCAGCAAATGCTTTCATAGCTTCAGTCATTTGTGTTGTGTACTCAGTATTAAAAAATTCTGGTTGTTGTGGTTTTTGTGCCATTGAATCCTCCAAGGTTGATGCTGCAATTGCAGCAATTTAATTCTGAATTTCATTTCGGAAGGAGTCAAAAATTGCTGCAGTCGCAGCAAAAAAACTAGACCATATCAAAAAAAATTTATTTTTCTTTAACAGATTTTTGAAGCCAGTTCATAAAGGGATTCCACTTCGTCATAAGTTCAACTGAGTGTTCTAACATAGGGTTCCAAATGTTTTTAACTGCACTTTCATTCAATCTAATCATTGTCATTAGCATATCCACTGGTAAATGCTGAGCACGACCTTGCTCGAGCAATATCTGCGTCAAAATTTCCGATGTAATATCTTTATCATTAGTAACATCAATAACTTGTACTTGCCTTCCATCAATTATCCATTTTGATATTTCAGCTAATGTCACATAGCGTTTTTCTGAACTCGAATATAAACGTCTGTTCTCATATTTTTTAATTTGAATTGATTCCAAAATGGCTCCTTAACAGGTTCTTAGTCTATGATAGGCTAGTATTTAAAAAAATTAAAACATATTTTGAATAAATTATTTTTTATGCTTTAATTAACTAAAGTAAACTAAAATGTTCTTATATCGGGCTTAGTGATCATGGACGAGATCGAGGTACTCATATGAAAAACAGCATAATTCAATTGTTTGAACAACGGTTTGAAAAAAAACTTGAAACAAGTTTAGAAAAAATAACAACACATCCACTTTTTTTAAAAACTGTTTCGGAAGCTATTAATCTTAATAGCAAAAGAATGCTTCTATCACAAAAAGCCATGCAATTTCTGATTCAAAAAGCAGAGTTACCTCTGAAAAAAGATCAAGATAAAATGCTTTTTCTATTACAAGAAATGCAGTTTCATATTCAAAGACTAGAGTCAGAAATTAAAAGCATTAATAATGAAAAAAAATCTGATCGTAAAGTCGAGTCAATAAATACTTCAAAAGTACATGACATAAATTCTAAAAAAGACGATCAACCTCAACCATTAAAAAAAAAAGAATCATTAAGAGATCGCATTCAGCTTGATTCACTTAATTAATATATATGTTTGATTTTGATTTTCTAAAACAAGGCAATCGCTTACACCAATTTTGGCCAGATTTTTTGAAGCATCAAAAATTTAGTATACTTGATCGACAAGGATCTCACGAATTATTATATTACAAAAGCAGTGCAAAAAAATATAGCCGACCAATTTTTATTATACCTTCAATGATCAGCCATTATTATATTTTGGATCTTCAAGAAGATAAAAGCTTAATCAACTATTTGAATCAAAATGGTCACGATGTTTATGTGTTAAATTGGGGCCTACCAACAACAGATGATCAATTTATGGACTTTAATAGTTTGTTATTAAATCGAATTCCATACTTTATCGAACAAGTGTTAAAACATTCAAAGCAAGAAGATCTTAATTTAATGGGGCATTGCCTTGGTGGAACAATTGCAGCAATGTACGCAAGTTTAAATAAAAAAGAAATTAAATCTCTTTTCTTATTAACAGCCCCGCTTGATTTTTCAATCAATAGTAAGTTATCAGAATGGATTAATACAGGAACTGTTAATTACAAAATGCTCATTGATTCTTTTGGTAATATCCCTTGGCCAGTTTTACACAGTTCATTTTTAATGCTAAAGCCCTTATCTCAATATTCTCGTTTAAAAAAATATTTTCAAACAAAAATGACAGATGAGCAAAAAAGAAACTATTGGTCATTGGAACTATGGTCTCATGATAGCGTAGCTTTTCGTGGTGGTTGTTATATGAATCTAATCTACGATCTCTACATGAAAAACTCATTTTCTCGAGGCACATTTCAATTATCAAATTATGAGTTTGCCGATTTAAATAATATCAAAACACCTACTTTATTAATTGCATCTGATTCGGACCACATTGTTCCACTGGAGTCGGCTTTTCTTAACTCAAATTATTTACGCCATGCTCAAGTGACACGTTACCAATACTCTGGTGGGCATGTGAGCTGCCTTGTTCATAAAAAAACACAAATGGATTTGTGGCCTAAAATTAATCAATGGATAGGAAGTCAGAATGACAACAATTGATCATTTTCAATGGAATGAATATCAGATCTACTATCGTTTTATTAACAATCAAACTGATGAACCTGTCATCGTTTTCTTAAACGGTTTAACAGATAGTCTGGATGCCTGGAATGAAATTATTCAAAATTTACCAATGCAAAATTCTTATTTATGTATTGATTTGTTAGGCCAAGGATACACTTTAGATCATCAGCTTAAAAATGAAATTAAGCATTATAATTTTACTGTCGAACAACAATGCCAAGTTTTAAGTGATACTTTAACAAAATTAAATATTACCAAGCCAATTATATTAACAGGATTTTCATATGGCGGCGGTATAGCGATCAAATGGGCAGCAGAGAATCCGCACATGATTGCTAAACTTATTTTACTTTTACCTTACATTATTCGATTGGATAGAGCATTTCCGGCGGCTCGTTTTTGGTGGAATCAATTAGAAAACCTAAAGCAATCAACTGGATTTTTAGGCCGTCAAGCTCAGATGTTTGATCGTGTATATGATAATTTTATTCATCATTATATGCATTATCGTTATTCGAATCATGTACCCGAAGAACATCTCAGAACTGCAGCCATTGAACTTTCAAATGAAATCATGAAACTTAATGTGTTTGATTATTTGCATTTGTTACCATCTAAAGTGACTTATTTAATAACTTCTTCACGCGATACACTCGTACCGAATACTCTTTACAGAGAATTATGGGATAAGTTACCGGCCACAACAAAGCAAGCTTGGGTGCAAGTTTCGAACGGTGAACATCTTATTTTGCAACAAGCTCCATTACTTGTAGCTCGCTGGTTACAAAAAATTATCGAAACGCATGATTACTCTGGTATCGAAGTTGATGCGGTTTAATTAAGGATTTTCTGGTTGAGATTTATCGCCAAGACAACTTTCTTCTCCTTGAATACATGCCCAATCACTCGGATTTGGTCTTGGACCATTAGACATAAAATTTTGTATGTTATCAAAGCTGCGCTCATAAAAAACCTCAATATATGGAAAGTTCTAAAGCAAAGAGTTAGCCTGATTTATTAAAAAATGAGGTGTATAACTTTTTGACATAGAAATGTTCTTATTTGTTCGTATATTTTTTGATTCATAGCGATTATTTTCAATTCACAAACAAAAACAACAAACCCTAAACAAGGAGAATTTTTATGATAAAATTATATTGGAAATCAGTATTCTTATTTTTAATATCTTTAGCCTACATCAACTTAGCTAATGGTCACCCTAGTGAATGCGAAGTTGCGACTGCTACAACAAATGTGACATTAATAAATATTAAAGCCAGCAACGAAAGTCCGTCTATATTAACTAATTTAGGATACTTTCCCTACAAGGCGGACAGCCTGGATCAAGTCACAGTAGGTGGATTATACTTAAATTGGAAATATTCTTGGGATGCGAGCCTAGGAAGTACATATAAAGCTACACTCAAGATTAAAGAATCTAATCGAAATATCATTTTAAAAGAAGTTACTTCAAATAAGAGCCTAGAAGATGCACTAATGCAGCTGCCGTATTGCTCGCAATTATAGGTTCAACAGTACAAACGAAAAATGAGTACAATTAACTGTGCAATAGTTGACTAAATTCAACCCTAACCCAACCCCATTATATCTAAAGCCTTGGCAAGAGGAACTATCCACACACCCTCTTGCTTTTTTTCTTTTGTACCTCGATAAATAACTATTTTTTGTATTTTTGGATAATAACGTTCAATCGCTATTAAATTTGAATAATCAGATTCTGTTATAGACGTACCAGACTTACACTCTATGGCAAATTTTTTTCCGTTGTTAGCAAATATAAAATCAGCTTCTAACCCACCACGAGTTCTAAAGTTATACATCTGTGTTTCCAAGTCTAAGGCATGACTTGTATTCACGATTTGGTTATAAACAAGGTACTCCCACATAGAACCTATACGATCATGTGATAATTCAAATCCACCACGCAGTGCATTAACCACACCAATATCAAAAAAGAAATATCTTGGATGTTTTACCAGATCACACTGATCAGAATCCAAATCAGGATCATTTTCGACTTTTCTAGCTATAAGCGTATCCTCAAGAATTTCAAAGTGTCTGACGACAGATTGTCTTGGGATTTTAGATTTTTTAGCTAATTTTGAATAGTCTAAGTAACCGCCAGATAGAATAGCAGCTTCTCGAATAAATCGGACAAATCCATCCAGGCTTCTAACTAAAGACTCTGCTTGAATTTCCTCTTTAAGATAAGTATTGGCATATGATTGTAACAATTTTTTTCGTTCAGACTCTAGTTTAAGAGAATATACTCCCGGCAAAGTTCCATACTGCATCGCTTTTTGTTCAGTCCAGTCAGCACCAATTTCTTTTAGACATAAAGGATTCATGTAATAGGTAAACAGTCGACCAGGCAATAAATTAGCTTTACCTTTTTTAAGTTTACGAGCGCTCGATCCAGATAAATAAAATTTTAATTTTGGATTTTCATCTATGACCGCTTGGATTGAGTTCAACAGTCTTGGAATTCGTTGTATCTCATCAATGTAAATTGTTTTAGCTTTTGCTGCAGCCATACGAGAAGCTAATTCAAGATGATTTCCTTGAAAATCAAAAAACTCATCTTCTTTAGCTAGATTAATTATAAGATCTGGCTTCAACGAAAGCAAAATTGTTGATTTGCCGACCTGCCTAGGACCTAGCAATAAAATACTTTTTGATGATTTTCGTAAGGACTCAGCTAGCAATCTGTTATACATGTGGTTATTTTTACATACAATTCAACCACAAACAATACAAAATTAGACAGC
Organism: Pseudobdellovibrio sp.; assembly: GCA_046293015.1. Lineage (GTDB taxonomy): Bacteria > Bdellovibrionota > Bdellovibrionia > Bdellovibrionales > Bdellovibrionaceae > Pseudobdellovibrio. The sequence continues at coordinate 148,702 of JBKBPU010000003.1, read as the reverse complement.
CAATAGTATTTAAATACCCACTAAATACACTTATGCAGTACGATCCACAGATTATCTAAGTTATTAAAATTACAAAGTTTTTTATTTTCTGGGCATGTGGAGTTGGCAAATCTAGCTTAATTCAAAACCATTTTAAATATCGGAATGCCAATGGTATTTGTCGAAATGAAATCAACAGAGAAAATTTCTAAATAAAATTTTTGACTCACAACTAACTTAAATGATCACGCAAACCATCGCTGATCAACTGAGTCGATAAAATCAACAATAACAAACACATTCCTGGAATCATCATCAACTGTGGTGCTGATTCCATTAAATTTCTTGAATCGCTCAGCATAGTCCCCCACTCTGGGTATGGCGCAGGAATACCTAAACCCAAAAAACCCAAAGCTGCTGTGTTTAAAATGGCTTCACTACAGCAAACTGCTGTTTGTACAAGGATCGGAGTTACACAATTAGGCAACAAATGTTTGAATATAATTCGATTGTGTCCTGCTCCTAGCGCGCGAGCAGATTGAATATAATCTTTAGACATTTCAACTAATCCCGCAGAACGCACAAGTCTATACATTGTAGGAATTGAAACTAAAGTCACAGATAAAATTGTATTAAAAACACTTGGCCCTAAAATGGCCACGACAAATAATGCTAATAATAAGCTAGGCATTGCTTGCAAAGCATTCATTAACTGATTGATAAAATTATCAATCTTATCACCGAAGTAAGCTGAGACCAATCCTAAACCCGCACCAATAACAACAGCTAGTCCACCAACAACGAGACCAATTCCTAAAGAAAATTGTGATCCTTTAAGTAACCTTGAAAATAAATCGCGACCTAAATCATCTGTACCTAACCAAAACTGAGGCCCCATTGGCTGCAAAGTCATTCCTTCAAAAATTTCATTAAATTGAAATGGAGTCCAAAAAATGGAAACAACAAAAAAAGAAAAAAATATTGAAAATAAAAACAAACCGATTAAAACATTTTTATTTTTAAGTATCTTGCGCATAGTTAAGACCTAGATTTTTGAGCATCACGCATTTTAGGGCTAACTAATTTAACACTTTCATCAGTTAACCAGTTAATAACAATTACAATTAACATCGAATAAAAGACTCCTGCTTGAACAACCGGATAATCACGAGCTTCGATACTTTTAATAATCCAGCGTCCCATGCCAGGCCATGAAAATAATGTTTCGGTCATAATAGCACCAGTTAATAATTGACCTAATGCTAAGCCAATTGAAGTTAAAATCTGCGGCAATGCATTTTTAAAAATATGCTTAAATAAAACTTGCTGATGCGGTAATCCTTTAGCACGAGCTGTTCTAATATAGTCTTCATCAGCGACATCAATCATTGAGGCACGAGTTACTCGCACAATTAAAGCTAATGGGACTGTTCCCAGAACAAATGCTGGTAAAGCAATATGTTTAAGCGAGGACCAAAAAGCATCGATTTGACCAGATAAAAGAGTATCAATAAAATAAAAACCGGTCACATAAGGAACGTCAAACATGACATTAATTCGGCCGGAAACTGGAAACCATCCCATTGTCACGGCTAGAAAAAAAATAACAATCAGACCCCACCAGAATATTGGCATAGCAAAACCAACAGTAGATAAACTAACTGCACCATAATCAAAAAGTGAATTTCGTTTAACAGAAGCAAGAACCCCTAACAGAACACCTACAATTGTTGACCAAAACAACGCTACAAAAGCCAATTCAACAGTAGCGGGCCATAAAACTTTAAACTCACTAAATACGGTCTGTTTAGACACAATTGATTCACCAAAATCACCAACAAGAGCATTCTTAGTAAATGTTAAATACTGCATGATAACAGGTTTATCTAAACCGAGATTTTTTTTTATTTCTTGAATTCGTTCTTCTGAAGCACCTCGTTCACCGACAATATGTTGAACAGGATCACCTGGAATAAGTCTTATGATGATAAAACTCATCAGACTTATAAATAAAAAGTATGAAATAATTTTTAGAATAGTTTTAAAAACATTCATTATTTCAATGATACACTTTCAAATTGTTCGTGACCGAAAGGATCAATTTTATAACCTTGAACTTTCGACGAAATAACTTTGTTCTGCTTTGCATGGGCGATTAAAAACCATGGCCGATTTTTTTGAAATAATTCTTGTGCTTTTACATAATAAGCCGTGCGTTTTTTAATATCAGACTCTTCTTTAGCTTGCTGTAGCAAATCATCAAAACTCTTATCGCACCAACGAGCATAATTACTACCCGCTTTGACTGCTGAACAACCTAGTAAAACATTTAAAAAATTATCAGGATCACCGTTATCACCAGTCCATCCAAATTGGATCATTTGGTGCTCGCCTTTTTTGGATTTTTCCAAATATGTTGGCCAATCAAATGTTACAAGTTTAACTTTAACACCAATTTTCGCCAAATCAGCTTGAACCATTTCTCCCAGTTTTTTACCGTTTGGTAAATACGGTCTCGAAACTGGCAAAGTCCATAACTCTGTTTCAAATCCTTTTTCCAATCCAGCTTCTTTTAAGAGAGATTTGGCTTTTTCGATATTAAATTCTTGTTCTTTTGATTTTGTGTTGTAAGACCACATCGTAGGTGGAATTGGGTTTTTAGCCGCAGCTCCTTGTGATTTATAAATCACATCAATATAAGCCTTTTGATTCATGGCTAAAATTAATGCCTCACGTACTTTTTGATTATCAAATGGTTTTTTAGTTGTGTTAAACGCTATATAACTAACATTTAAACCTTCAGTACTGATGACAAGTGAATTTGTTTTTTTAAGAGCTTCAATATCTTGAGGCTGCGGTTCACTCATGACATGACACTCACCAGTTTTCATTTTTTGCGCTCTAACAGTTGAATCAGTAACGATCACAAATATTAAGTTTGTAATTTGCGGCTTACCTTTAAAGTAATTTTCGTTGGCTGTAAATTTAACTGTCGAATCTTTTTGGTATGACTTAAAGACAAATGGACCAGTTCCTATAGGTTGCGTTTCTAAAAGTTTAAGGCCTTTACCTGACTTAACAAGTGTCTGAGCATATTCTTCAGACAATATACTTGCAAAGTCCATTGCTAAATTAGCCAAAAACGGAGCCTCAGGTCTCTTGAGATTAAAAACGACCGTATAATCATCTGTTTTTTTGATATCACTGATTAACGTATCTAACTCCATAGCCTTAAAATATTCATAGTTTGCCCCTGGAATAGATAAAGCGTGCTTAGGGTCTAACTGCGTTTTAAAAGTATAAACTACATCGTCAGCATTAAAATTTCGAGTTGGTTTAAAAAGTACATTTGAATGAAACGATACGTTTTGGCGAAGTTTGAAAGTGTATGTTTTTTTGTCTTTTGAAATTGTCCAAGATTCTGCCAAAGCAGGAACAATTTCAGTTGTGCCTTTTTTAAACTCAACAAGACGATTAAAAACAGTCTGTGCACTAGAATTCATGCTTACGCCATCAGTGACCAATTGTGGGTTAAACGATGCCGGGCTACCCTCCATACAGAAAATGAAATTTTGATCGGCCGCTTGCGTATTTATGGCTAAACTTATGACTGCGCCAACAGCAACTGATTTTAAAGACCAAGACTTGACATATTTTTTCATGAATTTCCCCTTCAAACTTGAGATAATCTCAAGTAGCATGTCACAGGAATGACATTGCTTCAACTATACAATGCATCGAAACAATTCGGTGCAAAAATACTTTTTGATCAGGCCGGGTTTTCAGTCAATCAGGCAGAACACATCGGCGTGATAGGCCCTAATGGCGCAGGCAAGTCCACTTTGTTTAAAATCATTGTTGGCCAAGAACACCTCGACACTGGCGAAATCACAAAGGCCAATGGACTCCGCATTGGCTACCTCGAACAAGAATCAGATTGGACTATTAATATCAAGTCAGAAGATTATCTGACTGAAAATTGTTCTAAGCCTATTTGGGAACTTAAACAAATCGGCTTAGGACTTGGACTAACGGAAAATCACTTTCAATCAGAACTTACAAAGCTTTCAGGCGGCTATCGCATGCGCATGAAGCTATTATATTTAATCGGACTTGAACCAGACATTATGCTTCTTGATGAGCCTACCAATTTTTTAGATTTAGAGAGTATTCTGACCCTTGAAAAATTTTTACAAGATCACAAACAAGCATTTTTACTTATTTCGCATGATCGTGAATTTTTGCGTCGCACAACGGAGTACACTCTTGAAGTCGAAGCAGGCGATATTACAAAATTTCCTGGGCATATTGACGACTATTTCGAGCAAAAAGCAGAACTGCAAAGATTACTTCAAGCTAAAGCAGAGCAAATTGAAAATAAACGTAAGCAAATTCAGGATTTCGTAGATCGTTTTCGCGCCAAGGCCACTAAGGCAAAACAAGCACAAAGTCGACTGAAAAGTCTAAATAAATTAGAGCAAATTGAAATAAAAAAATTACCAACAAAAGCGATTATAAATTTGCCTGAAGCTACCCATACAGGAAAAGAAATTTTTCAACTCATTCAAGCCCAACTTGGATATTCAAAAGATAAGATCATTTTGCACAATGTGAATTTGACTATAGAAAAAGGGCATAAGGTTGGAATAGTTGGTTTCAACGGAGCCGGTAAATCGACTTTACTAAAATCAATTGGTGAAAAAATTCCGCTAATTACTGGTCAATTAAAGTGGGGACATCAAGTTGATTTTTCTTATTTTGCACAACACCTAGCGGATGAATTACTACCCGAAGATTCTGTTTTAGATGCACTCCAAAGGAAAGCTCATAAAGACAATACCGCACAAGATATCTTAAATTTAGCAGGTTCTCTCTTATTTTCAGGAGAGAGCATTCATAAAAAAATAAAAGTTTTGTCTGGCGGAGAAAAAACCCGTGTTGCTTTAGGTCAAGTTTTACTCCAAAGACGCCCTTTACTTTTACTTGATGAACCGACAAATCACTTAGATTTTGATACAGTTTCAGCTCTTGCGAATGCACTTTCAGAGTTTAAAGGTACCGTTATTGTTGTCAGTCACGATCGTAATTTTTTAAAACAAGTGACAACTCAAATTGTTGAAGTTCGAAATGGTCTCATTGAAAAATACCCTGGATCATATGATGAATATCTATGGAGTTTAGAAAAAGGTATTTTAAGTCAACGTGATAATTCCGAAGAAATATCCAATAATCAAAAGTTAGTAACAACAACTCCCTTAAATGACAAAAAATTTAACTACAAAGATGAAACAAAGAGATTGCAGTCTGAAATAAAAGAGTTCGAGAGAAAAATTTTAAAAACAGAACAATTACTATTTGCACAAACAGAAAAAATTAATGAAATTAATCATTCTTTAATGTCAGCGCAAGGATTACAGGCTCAATCTTTAGCTAAAGAAGCTACTGCTGTACATGCAGAAACTGAAAAATTAGAAAATGTTCTGCTTGAGCATATGGAAAAAATTGAGCAATTAAAAAATGAACTCTCTCGATTGATAAAATAATTTCAACTTAATTTTTATCTCAGTATCAGACAAAAAATGTTTTATATTAAAACATTAAAAATAATTTTTGTTTGATATTGATCACTTCATTAACAAAAAATTGTAAATTGAATAACAACTCTATTACCCTGATCTAGTTAAAACAGCTCTAGGAAAGGAGCCTTTATGCCCAGCACCAACACACAAACAAATCAAAACACCAACAATATTTGGCAGGTTATTGGTGCATCGAGTGCAGGCACACTCATTGAATGGTACGATTTTTATATATTTGGTAGCTTAGCTACAATTATTTCTGCTCAGTTTTTTCCTAAAGGAAATGAAACGATTGCATTACTTTCCACACTTGCAACTTTTGCAACTGGGTTTGTTGTGCGACCATTTGGAGCCTTATTTTTTGGTCGCATGGGAGATCTGATAGGTCGCAAATATACATTTATGGTTACCTTGTTGCTGATGGGTGTATCAACAACGGCAATCGGTTTTTTACCAAGTTATGAAACTATCGGATTAGCTGCTCCATTAATTCTATTATTATTACGTTTATTACAAGGTTTAGCATTAGGCGGTGAATACGGAGGGGCCGCAACTTACGTGGCTGAACATGCTCCGGATGGAAAACGTGGATACTATACGAGTTTCATCCAGACAACAGCCACGCTGGGGTTATTTGTTTCTTTAGGAGTTATTTTATCAACTCGCTTAGGACTGGGAGAAGAAACATTTAAAGCTTGGGGCTGGAGAATTCCTTTTATTTTATCTTTCGCACTTGTAATTTTCTCATATTTTATTCGCAAAAAAATGCACGAATCACCAGTCTTTGAAGCTGCCAAAAAAAATGGTCAGGTCTCAAAATCGCCTTTACGTGACAGTTTTATGAATCCAGAAAATCGTCGTATGGTGATATTGGCTTTACTAGGTGCGACTGCCGGCCAAGGTGTAGTATGGTACACAGGTCAATTCTATGCCTTGTACTACTTACAAACCATTCTAAAAGTTGATTTTGTCGTAGCGAATACTGTTGTTGCAATTGCATTACTCCTTGCAACTCCGTTTTTTGTTGTGTTCGGCGCTTTAAGTGACAAAATCGGACGTAAAAAAATTATGATGACGGGAATGATCGTCGCCGCAATAACTTATATTCCGATATACAAAGCCATTGTGCTTTTTTCCGGATGGGACCCCGCTCATCCCGAAGCTGCTGCTCAAAATCCGAATACATTTATGCTAACATTGCTTATTTTTATTCAAGTCATTTATGTAACAATGGTCTACGGGCCGATAGCAGCTTTCCTAGTTGAGCTTTTTCCAACTAAAATCCGTTATACTTCGATGTCATTGCCATACCACATTGGTAACGGTGTTTTCGGCGGACTTGTCCCATTTATTGGTACAGCTGTGGTCGCTTCAACAAAAGATATTTACTCAGGGTTGTACTATCCTATTGCAGTGGCTATTGTCTGTTTTGTCATCGGTGTATTCTTTATTAAAGAAACAGACGAAGTTAAATCACTTGATAAGTAATCACCACTGAATTTCACCGCGCCCCTTTTCTTTGAGCCACTTGTTTGCTTGAGAAAATGGTTTTGAACCAAAAAACCCTCGATGCGAAGAAAGTGGCGATGGGTGCACACTTTCTAAAACTAAATGTTTAGAGCGGTCTACAAAGGCCGCTTTTTTTTGCGCGTAAGATCCCCAAAGAATAAATACAACATGTGAACATTCACGATTTACAACTTCGATAATTTTATCTGTGAATTTTTCCCAACCCTTACCTTGATGAGATGCTGCCTGACCTGCTTCCACTGATAGTACACTATTTAGCAGCAAGACGCCTTGCTTTGCCCATTTGGTTAAATCACCATGATTTGGAGCTTTAATTTTTAAATCAGATTCTAACTCTTTAAAAATGTTTTTTAATGATGGTGGAAAGCGAACACCTTCTTGAACCGAAAAACTAAGACCGTGTGCCTGTCCCGGTCCATGATAGGGATCTTGGCCCAGAATCACAACTTTAACATCATTGACCTCAACTAAATCTAATGCTCGAAAAAAATTTTTAGCCTCAGGATAAATCACTTTTTTCTTTTGATATTCATTTTTTAAAAATATCTTAAGTGATTGCATATAATCACTCTCAAATTCAGATTTAAGATACTTTAGCCACGTATTAGATAATTTTATATCAGACATAATATCTTATTGATACAATGACTTACGTCGAGACACGAGAGTTAATTTACTGCAGCTAACAAAAAAAATATTTTTTTCAACACTTGGACTTTTTGAAAAACAGACACAATGTTAAAATAAGGTAACGGCAAATTAAAGGAGGTTTCTATGGCTAAACATATGTCACGTATAGATACACCTGTATCCGAAAACTCAGATAATGCGAACCCTTTAGTTGACACTTTAGAGCTGATTGAAACAAATCCAGAGGTTAAATCATTTGTTTACCAACAGATCAATGAACTCACACCATTTGCAACCGAAAATACAACAATCCTCGTTATGGCACGAGATCCCCAGGAAGCTTATCAAAATGAAGATCACTTACTCGCAGAAGATGCCACAGACCCTCTTCATGAGCGATTTACCTACAGAATTGCTATTGTTCTAAAAGAAGATGAAGGCTCTATCGAGGCAGAAGGCTTTGGTTACGACATTTATGATGCTGTCCGATTTGCAAAAGAGGCTTTACTACAAAGATTATCTGAAATTCAAGATGAAGTTGAAAGCCCACAAGATCGACTAAATGCAATCCAGCAGGCTATGGATAATTCACAGGTCCATTAACTTATGAATTATTTTTGCTCTACACACTGTCCGCCATTTAATGCAATCGTAAATCCGTGCATGTGAATATATACATCGTGCTCGCCATCTCTAGTTTCGCGTAAAAATTCGATAATCGCTTTGGCTGGTTGATTGTTAACCCATTTTTTAGGGTTATAGTCCACAGAGACGTATTTATTTTGGCCTCTGATTTTCTTCATTTCATATTTATGATCAATTTTAACACCTTGATCGTCTGTTTGAACTTTTCCTTTTGCTGTTAAATTTCTTATTTCGTATTTAATGCCCGCAGGTGTGTTTTTCATTGTAAAGCGCGCCTGAAAGGAATCTTTAGTCATCATATCTTGAGTACAAATAAATGTTCTTGTCTGACTAGATGCAAATACAGATGCACTTGCTAATAGTGTGGCTAAAAATAAGGAAGTAAATTTCATAGTATCTCCATTTCAAATAGTGTTCAAATGAGGATATGCGAAACTTGTTCCGAAAATTTATATAGTTAAATAGAAATAAATCAAATTAAATGCTTTTTGTTGTTGATACAATAGACATGGGCCAAAAAATGTCAGAGGTCATTTCAACCAAACTACTTCAATTCAGTTTGGACAAGATGCCCAATCACATCTTGTAACTGTTCAAATACACCACTGTCTTTAGGAAGACTGTCTTTTAACTCTGTTGTAAGAACAGGTATATGATTTTCGACCCATAAATAACGCCCTAAACTGCCGGGAAAATTACCTAATCGTCGCCACGGCAAATAAGTATATGCCGGTGGTCTTACATGCGGGCCATCATAATCCAAAACATTTAGAGGTGTGTGAATTGATATAACAAAATGCGGCTTAAAATCAGTAATGTGATTAAGTACACAGTTAACTTCTGGTTCAGATGCAGCTTTTTCTCCAGGAAATTTTCGTAGGCTGCTTTTTGTTTCTTTCTTCCAGTATTCAACTGCTAAAGCTTCCCAATCTTTTGTCGGAAAATTACGATTTAAATCGACCCCTGATGCATTCGTTCTTGTTTTACGAATTGCACCATCTGGATTCAACATTGGAATTATTCTCCAGGTATTGCGTGGATCAATATCTTGAATACGCTCAAACCAATATCGTCCCAATGAACCAGCACCGATTTCATCGCCATGTATAAGACTAAGAACAAGTATATTTTTAGCTTTTAAATTTTTTCCGAGCTTATCTATATGATAAATCGGTTTGCCATCAACGGACTGGCAGCCTTTCATTTGTAATACTTTTTCACAGGATTTTTTCAAGTCCGAGTTTTTTTTGTATCCTTTGTAGCCGTTTAAAGATTTGACGCACCAATCGGCTAATTGATTTTCTACACTTTGAGTCACTTGCTGCGCATCAACAGAATTAAAATAAAACACAATAAACATCAAAATGAGACTCGATAATTTCATCCCCAAAATACATCATAAATACAAATAAAAGTCCTCATGTTTTTTAGGAACTCACCGATAGGTTAAAGACATAACCTAGACCAAAGGCCATGGGGAGGAATTTAATGGCAAAAAAGAGTAGCTTTTTACTGGCAGTTTTATTTATAGCAAATCCTTTTGTACTATTGTTTTATCAAAACTGTTCAAAGGCGCCGCACCCAAAAACTGCTGAAACGAAGATAGCGCCACCATACAAATCACCAGCTAGCGAAACCCACTAGCCACTGAAGGTCTAGGTCTTTAAAACTGCAAATAACTATTTGACTTACACATAAATTACACTGTAATTTATGTGTATGAAGAAATCATCGCTCGATAAAAAAAATGAAAAAACATCGTCCCTCCCGACTTTGCCGCTTCCACCTTTAACTAGCAAGGAGCGTTCAGTTCTTCTATTTATCGAGAAAGAACTTACCACCAAAGGCGTGTCTCCATCTTATCAAGAAATTTGTGATCATTTTGGATTTGCTTCGTTTAATTCTGTCCAGAATTATTTAAAGCAATTATCAAATAAAGGCTACGTTCATATTCCTCAAAATCAAAAGCGAGCCATTCACATTTTACACTCAGTTAATGATTTCAAAAACCAATTGAACAATCGACTTCAATCTTCAAAAGAGCCTTCGAGCAGCCCCTTCCCTGGTCAGTCTTCCCACGATCACGAAGAAAGCTCGAAGGTTCTTCCTATTCCATTTTTAGGACGCGTTGCTGCCGGCTCGCCAATCGAACGAATGCAAGATAACGAATACTTAGATGTGCCGGCCTATTTTATAAAATCCCCAGGTGATTATTTTGCATTAAAAGTTGAAGGCGACTCAATGATTGATGAAGGTATTTTTGATGGTGATTTTCTAGTTGTTCTTTCGCAAAAAAGCGCAAGAGACGGAGATTTAGTCGTAGCTAGTGTTGATAACGAATCAACAGTTAAAAGATTTTTTATGAAAAACAATCCTGACATTTCGAATTCGGCAAAAGCAATCGAATTACGTCCTGCTAATCCACGATTAACTTCCATGTGGTATCATCCACAAAAAGTGGAAATCAAAGGTCTTGTTAAAGCGCTTTTACGTAAATACAACTAATTTTTTTAATTGTTTATTTTTTATTTTACAAACTGAGTTACATCTTGTCCGACATCTTTCAAGTAGCTTCGTACAAGATCGTAGTCTTTATCAGATGCTACTTTAAAGTCAGTAATGTGATACATATCCAATAAAACTTTTTTACCCTCTTCAGTTTTAACATATTTGAACAAAGCATCCGTTATTTTTTGTTTCATCTCCTCAGGGATATCTTTACGAAAAGCAATAGGGTCATTTGGTATGGGGCCTGTCAATTTTAGTATTTTAACTTTTTCGTAAATATCTGGATATTGCGTTCGAAGCAACCAACGGGCATCTTTTGGCGTGCCATCTTCATCCGGAGGAGTGTAAAAAGTAGCTCCAGCATCAACCTTCTTTTGGTAAACTGCTTGCACGACACCATCATGTTTACCAGCAAACATAAATTCTTTAACCTTAATGTCTTCTTGTTTTAACAAACGCAATGGTAACAAGTAACCTGATGTTGATGCCGGATCAACATAGGCAAAAGATTTTCCTTGCAAGTCCTTGATTGTTTTTGGACCATCTACCCGCGCGATAATTTGACCATAATATTCATCACGGCCACGGTTAATCAGTTTTAGTCGAGCTTGTACTCCATATTTTTGATTAGCCATAATATATCCAAAAGTATTAATTATGGCTAAGTCCGCTCTTTTGGTACCAAAAGCTTCAACGACTGCGACGTAATTAATTGGCAATTCTACACTGAATTCTAATTGGGTTTCTTGCTCTAAAAATTTTTCTAAACCTTTTGATTTGTCTAAAAGCGTTAGCGTATCCTGCGCAGGAACTAGCAAAAATTTAATTGGATTTTCTTTGCTACCTAATTCCTTTGAACGAGTGCAGCTAAAAAACAAGAATGCCATGCCAAGAAATAAAAATGGTGTTAATATCAGTCTTAAGAATTTCATGTGGGTGAAGCTACATGAAAAGATTAACGAGAGCAATAGCGTGCTAATATAATTCACACATATAAGGATTCTGTATTTATGGTCGAAATAAACTCAATCTACACAGGCCGCAAACACTGCGAAGCTAAACACCAACCATCACAAGCTATTTTACAAACAGATGCGCCTAAAGATAATTTCGGCTTAGGTGAAACGTTTTCGCCAACTGATCTTTTAGCTACAGCCCTTGGAACTTGTATTTTAACAACCGTAGCTATTTTCGCAGAGAAGGAAGATATTTTAATTGTGGGTGCAACAGCAAAAACTGAAAAAGTAATGACCCCACCACCACGAATGATTGCTTCCCTAAAAACGATACTTTGTTTTCCTTCATCTATACCTGAACACTTCAAAAAACAAATTCCTGAAATAGCCAACAATTGTCCTGTTAAAAAATCTATACACCCTGATATTTCAATTCCAATAGAAATAATTTTTATTTAACTTTTTCCAATTGGTAAATCAACGATTTGCGAGTTTTTACTGAGCGAAATCGAAATGTCTCGCGGCAATGATTTTTGAATGGTCTCAATTATTGATTCTTTAAAAGCATTACGTTTAAAGTGCAAATTATGGATAAGACTAACTTCACGAGTCGGAATTGGATTTGTGAATTCCTTAACTTGCTTTTTATTTAGAACATCTTGTGCCGCCAAAAAAGGTAACAAAGTGAAACCATTTTCTTGATCGACCATTCTTTTCAAAGTTTCTAAACTACCGGATTCAAATCGAATTGATCTTTTGACATCAGAATATTTTTTTCTATTTTTACAAACAGCCAAAGATTGGTCTCTGAAACAATGTCCTTCAGAAAGCAGCCAAATATCATTCGAATTTAAATCAGACTGATTGATTTTAGTTTTAGAATACAAAGAGCTATTTTCTGAAGTATAAACTAAAAATGGCTCATAAAATAAGGGCGTTGATTCGAGCGATGGTTCTTCAATCGGAGTGACCAACAAAGCTACATCAAGAGAATTGTTTTTCAATCTTTCTAAAATTTGTTCTGTTTGCAGTTCTTCGACATTAATTTCAAGAGCAGGATGCTTTGAGCTAAATTTTTTTAAAAACAGTGGCAATAAGTATGGCGCTAGTGTCGGTATAATTCCTAGCGAGACTTGACCTTTAACTTCACCATTACTATCTTGAATAATTTCGTGAAAATGCTGGCTCTCAGTCAAAATCACTCGAGCTTGTGCAATCAACGCTGATCCAATTTTTGTAGCTTTAATCGGTTGATGACTGCGATCAAATATTTGCACACCTAACTCATCTTCCAGTTTTTGAATTTGCATACTTAAAGTTGGCTGCGTGACCGAACAGCTTTCTGCGGCCAGACCGAAATTTTTTAATTTATCAACTGCTACAATGTACGATAACTGCGTAAGAGTCATAAAAACCTTTATTTAAAAAGTATTGGTATAGTTATTTTAGATCCAGATTTTGCCTTCACAAACTTCATTTCTAAAAACATCTTCTTTAAAATTTTTTTAACCAAATCTACATCTTTTTTTTGGCCAATCGTAGAAACAATTGTATTCGTTACTTCTTTATAATTTAAAACGTAACCTGATGGGTGAACATCAATTCGTAAAGATACTGTTCCATTAAGTGGGCTAAAATCTTTTATGCTATCTGAAAATTGCATAAGTGTTTCACCTATAGGCTTCTGCACTTGATTAGTTTTTAAACCACCAACAACATATGGTCTTGGCTCAACAAACCAGCCATGGATCACTAATCTTGCTTTCTGCGGGTCACGCGTTCCTTTAACCTCAGTGACCCCGTGAGGAAAACGTGGATCAAATACTATGAGTTGATCAAATTTCGATGGCAGACGATCAACAAAACTATTGTACTCACGATCATGTTGATCTTGAAATGAAGTCCAGTAATTTAAGATTTCAGGTTTTAAAATTAAAGTCTCTCCACCCAGAAATTCTTTTGGATTAACAGTCAGTGAATAAACCCAAGCCCAGGGCCCATGTGGAACATCCGAATGTAAGTTTTGATAACAGCCATCAACATAATAACTCATCCACGGAGGAGAAATATCATGACAGCCTAAATTTTCACGACCCCATTGAACTAAGTGCGAATGAAAATTTTGATAGATCTTTTTTGTAAAATAATAAAATGCTGGAGTACGAATAAGATGATATTGGTTTTCGAAATACCAATAATCCCAAACAAATCTTTTCGAATCTGTAGCTCTTGGATCAGCGAACTGCCGATCAAACTCGGCTCTTAACTGTTGTGCTTGTGGAAAAAACTGCGGATAAATTTGAAAATGCTTCATTTGTTTGACCTAACGAGGTAACTCAGCTTGCGATACAACTTGATTGATCTGACCAAATAAGCTTTCACCACGTTGATTAAACATTTCGATTTGAATACGATCACCAACCTTCATAAAAGGCGTCGTAACTTTACCTTCATTAATTTGTTCTAAGGTCCGTTTTTCAGCTAAACAACTTGATCCAACAGTAGCATCCTCATTCGCAACTGTTCCGCTGCCTATTAAGGTTCCCGCTGCCAAATCTCGTGTTTTTGCAGCATGTGCGATCAATTGACCAAAATGAAAATGCATTTCTTTAGCATTTGCTCGTCCAAAAAATTGATTGTTCAAGGTCACATTTAATGGCAAGTGAATGCGTCCGTCTTTCCATGCATTTTCGAGTTCATCTAGGGTAATGGCCATTGGCGATAAAGCTTTGTTTGGTTTACTTTGAAAAAAACCAAATCCTTGAGCTAATTCTTCTGGTATTAGCCCTCGCAAAGACACATCATTTATAAGGACTATTAATTTAATATGTTTTAAGGCCGCTTCAGGCTGTATTCCCATTGGGACATGATCGACGATTACTCCGACTTCGGCTTCGAAATCGGTTCCATGACTAAAATCAATTTGAGGAATATTCTCAGTTGGATTTAAAAAGCGTCCACTTTCTGCCTGATACATTAAAGGTACTGTGTATATTGTTTCTGGCAAAGCAGCATTACGCGCCTTACGAACAAGTTTAATATGATGAATAAAAGCAGATCCATCTGCAAACAACCATGTTCTTGGTAATGCAGATGCAAAATTTTTAAATCCGTCTGTAGGTTTTTTTAACAGACTTTGTCCAGAGTTTAAAGCAACACTTCTTTTTTGTAATTCAGGTTCAACTCTTGACCAATTTTCTAAAGCACTCAATAGATTTGGACTAATGTCATGAGCTGATGTATAAAACTGGTTGTCCTGACTCACTATAACAAGTTCGCCATCTTTAGAATGTGGGCTAAGTAAAGTTCCTAATTTCACGATATAATTCCTTTAATTCGGCATCTCAATATTCAATTTCAATTAGTCAAAAACGAGTAACAAGCTTAAACCGATTGCTCTTGAATCTTTGATATCTGTCGCTAAATCGCCTGCCTTTTCGAAAAATAATGTTAATCCAAGATTCGGAGAAAACTTAAATTGTCCACCAAAAGTAATTGGCATTATTGATGACTTAACACCAGCTGCACCCGAAGAACATCCTGTGCACTCATCCGACATCTTCATGGCAAGCGAAGGACCAATAAAAATACCTGCGTAATCTTCAAACTTAAACATAAAATGCAACGGAACATCTGCATACGTGATTTTTCCTTCTATTTTTTGAGATCCCGTTTCATTTTTAAAAGATCTTTCGATATAACTTAATCCAGTTTTTAAACCAAAATTTTTGACATCGTCAGATCCAAAATTAAAAACAATTGATCCTCCAAATTGAAATGCCTGACTTTGCTTATTTGAAGTAGCTCCAGTCTGGTCTGCCGTATTCAAACGAGCGCCAATTTCAAGCGAAGGCATCGAATATGAAACTTCCGCTTGCGTAGCCATTCCAAATAATAGTAAAGAACTTAAAACCGTCAAAAATCTAATTTTAAAGCTAAACATAAAGAACTCTCCTTAATTAACTTTCAATAGTGTACTGCTTAGAAACGAAACCTGCACCAAAAGACGCAATTGCTTTGTGCCGTTCTGCGCCATATGTTGGAGATACAACTCATCCCGATCAGACTATCCAAATGAATAGATTAGTTTTATATAATTATTTTCGAAGTTCGACATCTTTTCGCGTTCGCATAGCGCTTGAGCTCAAAAAACTAATCTATGAATACAAACCAATTCATTTACTGAATAACGGCGGAGAACAGCATTCCTCGGAGTACAAAAGTTTAAACCCAATGGGCGGCGTACCAACACTTGTCCATATAACCCAAAATGGAGACCGTAAAATAATTGCGCAGTCTCTCGCCATTATAGAATATCTTGATGAGGTTTTTCGCGACAATCATCCTCTTTATCCACAAGATCCTTATCAAAAAGCACTCATTCGGCAATTTTGCGAAATTATAAATGCCGACACACATTCTTATGGAAATCTTCGTACGCTACAATATTTAGAAAAAAATTTTAACGTAACCGAAGAACAAAAAAATAACTGGATTCATCACTGGATACTAATAGGCCTACAAGCTTGTGAAGATTTTTTAACTCTACATAATAAAAACTCAAGTCATTTGTTATTTTGTTTCGGGGAAGAAATCACAGCAGCAGATCTGGTTTTGATTCCTCAAATTGTCACAGCACAGAGATTTAAAGTACCATTACACAGTTTGCCAACAATAATGAAAATCTTTAACAACTGTATGGAAATTGATGCTTTTAAAAAAGCCCACCCATTTAGACAAATTGACACGCCGGATGAATTAAGATTGACATAGAAAAACGTCAATAACCTAAATACAAATCCCACAAAGACATTTGCGTTCGTATCCAAGGCAAATATTTGTATGCGAGCGCCAAATGACCAGTGCCGGCACATACATCAGATTTTGGTCCTTCCCCATACGATGAAATGCCTGCAATTTGAAATTGTTGTCCATCGAAAATCATTCCAGGCCCACCAGAGTCACCAGAACAAATTCCTCCTTGATAATTTCTACTGATCACAACCGCATTATTATAATAATAGTAATCACCATATTTTACTTGCGTAGTTCTGAGCACACCAGAATCACTTTCATCTGTTTGAGTTATTCCATAACCATAAAGATAAAGTGCTGACTTACGACCTTCAGGATTTTGATGAATTTTGAAAACAGTATATGGATGTGGTATAGGTTGCTTCAGTAATATTAAACCAACATCAGCATTAACACTTGTATACGTATCAGAAACATACTCTGGATGACTCGCGAAATCTTCTGCACTAACAGTATCAGTTCGAATATCAAATCCACTTGAACAATAAGCACTTGTTTTATAAGCAACTTTAATTAACAAGGCGTCTTTAATACAGTGTGCAGCCGTTAAAAGCACTCGGTCAGAAATCGCCGTCGACGTACAAAAACTAACTTTTTCATCGCGGCCTAAAATAATCAACATCACGGCGTTAATTTTTTCGCTTTCGAAACTTTGCACCTCTCGACCTTTAACAATAGAATTCACATAATCACTGATACAAAATTCGTTATCAGATTTTGGGATGGGGGTTTTATTTGAGCTTTGCATATCACAAGAAACAAGGCCAAAAATGAAAAGTAATACGAATGATAGAAAACTTTTTTTGTTCATAAATCCCAATAAAGCTTATAGATACAGAATGTGTATTAAGTTAAATTAAGATTGTCTAGAATACATTTTGTAAAAGTCTGAATTGTATATATTTCAATACAAAATTACAAAAAAAGCTTTAATGTCGACCGATAAATAAAAAACTCCATTTATCAATTACAGGTACAAACACAAAGACTAGCATTGAAAAATTAATCCACATAAAAAAAGCAAACCATCGTTGTTGGCCGTGCGTTTTGTAAAAAATAAAAAATTCTTTCAATAGAAAGAAAACAAATGGGAAAACTAAAAACAAGTACATCCAACTTACATTTAAAAAAAATGGAGCTGCAATTGCAACACCAACATAAGCAAAAGTGTAAAGTCCAATGTGAAATATGGTCCGATCAACACCTAGAGCAACAGGCAATGTAGGTATGCCACCAAGCTTATAATCATCTTTATACTTCATTGCTAATAACCAAAAATGAGGCATTTGCCACAGGAACATTATTAAAAACAAATAAACTGAATCAAGGTTGAATATATTTGGATCATTGACGGCATAACCAATCGTTATCGGCAATGCCCCAGGAATTGCACCTGGAACAGCCCCAAATATCCACTTAGGCTTCCAAATATAAGTATAAATACCATTATATAAAGCGACTGATAATATGCCTATCCAACCTGCTGCAACTGATAAATCAAACAGCATCGCTAAACCTAAAATAAGCAAAGTTAAGGCTATAATCAGTCCAGCCATAGGCTTAAGCCGACCCGTTGCAAGCGGCCTTTTCTGTGTTCTTGGCATTAACCGATCAAGCTTATATTCTTGAAACTGATTTAAAGCTAAACTGCCAGAACTTAAAAAATACAGTCCACCAACAAAAGTCATCAAATGTTTAAACGAAAACTGTGTTTCAACAAAAAAGCCGGTCGCATATCCTGCTAGACCGGCTAGTAATACAAAAATCACAATTCCGAATTTTGTTAGTTGCGAATAAACTTGAAACACAAATTAGAGTATTGAATTAAAGTTCATTCGAGAAACTATATCGATGAAAGAAATCAAAAACAACAACCCTAAAAAGAAAAATCCTGTTGCAAAAACGATTTTATTTTCCATATTTTCATATTTCAAATGCATGAACCAAGCCATAACTAAATAAGCTTTTACTGCAGCGATTCCGAATGCAACAAACGGCGCCAAAACACCAAGCGTATCTCGAATAGCATGGGCACCTATGGTTAGAAAAGTTAAAGCAAACAGTGCTAATGCAACTTTTAAATAAGTTGAAAAAGGCGTTATGTGATGATGTTGATCGTTATGAGTTGCTGAGTGATCTTTTTGTCCCATGATTTACCCCACTAAATATAGTAACGGAAATAAGAAAATCCAAATTAAGTCAACGATATGCCAGAAAATACCAACACCTTCGACCGCAGTATAATAATTTGCATTAAAATCACCACGCATTGCTCTTATCAATGTCCAAGTAATTAAACCCATTCCTAATAATACGTGAATACCATGCAAACCAGACATACAAAAATAAAATCCAAAGTATAACCCTAGATTCGAGCTTTTGATTGTTGGCTCACCAAGTTTCAATAAGTGCTCATTTAGAACATCTAAATTAAGCATAGTTCCAGGAAAAATTCCCATATGAAACTTATGAGTGTATTCAAAATACTTAATGACCATGAAGATCGCACCACACAAAATTGTAATTGCCAAAGACATGACAGCTTTTTTAACTTGGTTGACTTGACAGAAATAAATACCAAGCGCCATTGTGAAAGATGAAAATATCAAGACCAGTGTATTAACGAATCCCAATCTCCAATCAAGAAAGCGTGCCCCCTCGGCAAACATTTCAGGATATTTCATGTGCATTAAAATATAGCCCACAAACAAGCCACCAAACATTAAAATTTCGGTGACCATGAACAACCAAATACCCATTTTTGCGGAATCAAATTGGTGAAATGCATTCTTATAGTGTTCTTGTACCGGAACACCATTAATCATCTTACTTGTACTCATATGGCCCCTCTGTCACGACTGGATCATTTTTAAAGTTATGCATAATTGGCGGAGATTCAGCTGATGTCCACTCTAGAGTTTTAGAACCCCATGGGTTCGCTGGAGCTTTTTCACCATCAATAAATGCTTTAATAATCGCAAATAGAGCAATTAAGAAACCAACACCAATTAACCAAGAACCTATTGTTGAAATTTTATTGAGACCTTCATATGCCGGAATATAATCAAAATAACGTCGTGGCATACCCATCGCACCTAAAACAAACTGAGGGAAGAATGTTACGTTAAATCCAATAAATATAAATACAAAAGACCAACGTGCCAAAGCCTCGTCAAACATGCGACCAAATAGTTTAGGGAACCAAAAGAAGATTCCACCAACTAAAGCCATCAACACACCACCCACCATAACATAGTGGAAATGGGCAACAACAAAGTACGTGTCATGAAAGTGAACGTCTATTGGTAAAGTTGCCAACATAATTCCAGTAACTCCACCAATCACAAATAAGAATAAAAATCCTAATGCATACAGCATTGGTGATCTAAACTCAATCGAACCTTTGTATAGAGTTGCAAGCCAGTTAAACATTTTAATTGCCGTCGGAACACCAACTAACATTGTTAAAAATGAAAAAATCACACCAGCAAGTTCCGATTGACCAGAAACATACATATGGTGACCCCAAACGAAAAATGAAACTCCAGCAATACCTAAAGATGAATACGCAATTGCCGTGTAACCAAAAATAGTTTTCTTAGAAAATGTTGTCAGAATTTCTGAAATGATACCCATCGCTGGTAGAATCATAATGTAAACAGCCGGATGTGAGTAAAACCAGAAAAAATGTTGAAACAATACTGGATCTCCACCTAATTTAGGATCAAAAATACCGACCCCAAATGCACGCTCCATAACGAGTAACAATAATGTAATACCCAAAACTGGAGTCGCTAGCACTTGAAGTATTGAAGTGGAATAAAGTGCCCAAACAAATAGTGGCATTCTATGAAATGTCATACCCGGAGCTCTGAGCTTATGAACAGTTACAATGAAATTTAACCCAGTCAATACCGAAGCCATACCCATAATAAATGCCGCTGTAACCATCATTGATACGGCAGTGCCAGTTCTAATTGAATAAGGCGTATAGAACGTCCAACCCGTATCAACTTTTGATGTAAACATCGTTGCAACAGCCAAAACTGCACCAGCCATAAATACGTACCAACTAGCCAGATTTAACTTTGGAAACGCAACGTCTTTAGCTCCAATCTGCAACGGCAACAGAAAGTTGCCAAGTATAGAAGGAATACCAGGTACAATAACCATGAAAACCATGATCGCCCCATGATACGTTAAAACTTGGTTATAAACATCCCCATTAGCTAATACTTGACCGACGTTTGCAGTTGTATTGTGCGCAAACAATTCTGCTCTTAGCAGTAATGCAGCAATGCCCCCAACTAAAAAGAAAAATAAAACTGAAACAAAATAAAGAATCCCGATTCTTTTATGGTCTAATGAAGTAAACCATGAAAGCAGGCCCTTTTCTGCTTTAATATAACTAGCGTTATGATCTACGTGTCCGTGTCCCATTTCTTACCCCACTCTATTTAAGTGATTTAATATATTCGATTAATGCTGTAACTTCAGCATCCGAAAGTTGGCCCTGAAAAGAAGGCATTGATGTTCTTGGCCCAAAACCTTTGACGACTTTAGCTTGAGAATTCAAGATAGATTCTCTTAAATAATTTTCGTCAATTGTTACTTTTGATCCATCTTCCATTTCATGATTTTCTACACCGAACGCTTTATACAAAGTCGGTCCTACTTTGGCGTTTAAATTGTCGACATTGTGACAAGAAGCACAAGCACGAGTTTGGAAAATTTTAGCTCCACGCTGAGCAACAGGCAATGTTGATACTTCTGATTCCTGAATTAACCATTTATCAAAGTCTTCTTGCGACACGACTTTCAAAGTTGTGATCATTCCCGAGTGTGAAGTCCCGCAAAACTCAGTACAAAACACATGAAATTCACCCATTTTTTCAGCTCTGAACCACAATGCCGTATAACGTCCCGGAACTGCATCTTGTTTGATGCGAAAGCTAGGAATATATAGTGAGTGTATAACATCTTCTGCAGTCATAATAATTTTAACATCGCGACCAACTGGTACTACGATATCAGGTGACTTAACGCCATTTTTATATTCAGTAATCCACGCCCACTGTTTACCAGTCACTTGAATTTCTAAAGCATTTTTTGGCATTGTTCGCATGTCGTGATAAATGATCCAGCCCCACGCAAAAACAACTAAAAATATAATCAATGGTATAACTGACCATAATATCTCTAATCGTGTGTCATGCGTGATATACGCTGTTTTATCATTGTTCGATTTACGCTTATATTTCAAAGCAAAATAAATCATTCCACCAATTAATATTGCGCACGAGATAAAACTCGCCGCGAGTAAAAATCCGTAAAGATTATCTACTCTATGAGCAATCTCCGTTGCTTTGCTTGGCATGAATGACTGGGCATTTGCCGCGTTTATTAGACCTAATAACCACATCATGGCTACACTTTCTCCCTTCCTGCTTTCACCAACACAGGTATCAACCAAATTGCGAGTAAAAGGACCGTTAAAGCTCCACCAAGTTGAACAACTCGGAAAACTTGCAATCCATATTTTGACTTGTGTTCATCGTACTTAAAACAAAATAAAACAACTGAATCGATAAAATTTCCAACTTTGCCATTAGCCGCTTCATTTAACGCTAAACGCATATCTTTTGGATCAAACTCTATACCATGCAAATAACGTGAAATTTTTCCCTCTGGCGTTAAAACAACAGCTGCCGATGCGTGTGACCACTCACCAGCAGCAGCATTCCATCTAAATTGAAAGCCTATTGATTCTGTGAGTTTTTTAATTGTGGCTTCATCAGCTGATAAAAAATGAAAACCAGAATCAGTTCCCGGACGGTTATACATTTTCATGTAATTAGCTTTTTTCTTAAGAGCTAACTCTGAACCCTCTTTTGAATCAAAGCTAAATGCAATGACTTGAAATTTATCTCCAGGATTCCAGTCAATTTTTTGAAGCGATTCGATAACACCATTAAAATGAAAATTACATAAACCAGGACAATTAAAATAAATCGGACTTAACATCACAGGCTTATGAGAAGTAAAATATGAGCCTAAAGTTCTGATCTCTCCATTTTCATCTCGAACCTGTAAATTCAAATCTACAGTTTGATTAAGCTGTTCGTTGATACCAACGCCTTTTAGCTCTTCAGGCATCGCATCTGCTTTTGCTTCAACTTGTTTTCCAGTGTACGCAGGCATACCTTGCGGGCCAACTTGAGCCCAAACACTCGACGCTAAAAATAAAGTTGATACCAAAGCTTTAAACATCTTTTCCTTAATTGATACTAGTCAGCCGTTTGAGCAAAAGTCGCAACGTCTTCAGGCTTATCTTTAGATTTGTTTTTTGTGATCGATTCTATGAAGTTAACAATAGCCCATCTTTCATAAGTCTTTAATGAAGCTTTAAAACCCATCATTTGCGACGGTTTACCATCAACCATCAAACCATTCTGAAGAACTTTGAAGTTTCCAATGTGTCCACCGCCAGCTTTCCACTGACCTTCAATCAAATTTCGCGCATTCGGAATACCACCAACAAGATCACCATTTGCGCCATGGCATGCAGCACAGTTCTGCTTATATAATTTGGCGCCAGCTGCAACAATTTGTTCCGTAGACACCCAAGGATCTTTAACAGATGATAGATCAAATTTCACAGCCTCTTCTTTTTGTGGATCGGTAACTTTTTCCGCTAAATCTACACCTTTGTTAACGGCAACAATATAAAAGAAGAAAGCAAAAACAAAAACCACTGATCCCAATAATGCAATCAATCCAGCTTGGTTATGATAATCTTTTTGTTCAGACATGAGGGGCTCCTTAGCGCATCGACAAAGTTCTAAAAAAATCAATTTTCTTTTTTAAATATCAATAAGTTATAACTTAATTTTAGAGACCGAGCAATTCAAAGATTACAGTAGGCCAAAGTACTGATGCGTGCCAATTGGGCATTTTTATATAAACTAATCAATAAGCCAAAACCAGTTAAATAACAAAAAAAATTATTTTTCGAGTTTAATTTTTTCAGT
Source organism: Pseudobdellovibrio sp. (assembly GCA_046293015.1). Classification (GTDB taxonomy): domain Bacteria; phylum Bdellovibrionota; class Bdellovibrionia; order Bdellovibrionales; family Bdellovibrionaceae; genus Pseudobdellovibrio. Next base: position 125,029 of record JBKBPU010000003.1, on the reverse strand, counting down.
AACTCCATCATTCTGATAAGAATCAAGTCCTTCTTTATTAATTAATGACTTCTGCCGATCATCATTTAGCAACTTACTTTTTGCTGGCTTTGATTTAACACCATATTGCGAGCCAATTTTTTTGTTTAAATTTTTAACTTTCTGATCGATTGTTTGTGGTTTTTCATCCACACCATCCACATCTTCGACACCTTTTCTTTTATATGTACGACCCTTTTCTAATCCTTTTTCCGGAAATCTCATATAGTACTGAGTCTGATATCTTTTGTAGTTTTCTTCAGCATCTTTAACAACTTTAGTTTGTTTTTTAATCTCCTCAATCTCTTGAAGACTCAAGTTACCTTCACTTTCCTTAAATTTAGACTTAAGGATCTCTAACGCCTTTAACTCATTCTCAAATTTAACTTTTGCCGTGGAATAGTCTTTTAGAACCTGCTGCCATTCATCCGACTGTGATCCAGAATATGTTTTTTCCTCTTTTTTATCGCTTTGTGCTCCAGCTCCGCTCGCGGGTTCACTTGCCCATACGATTTTTTGATAGTTAATGAAAATTAAAAAGCACACACTAAGTAATCGCATTTTGTTTCCATTCCATAGCAATGTCTAAAAACTGAATCCTGCGAGCCAACACGAAAGCCTGAACCGGACTCAAATTTTTAAACTCAACACGACCAGACTTAATTGATTTGATATAATCATCTACATGCCATCCAAATTTAGAGTCTTCAAGAGCTTCTTTAAGGAGCTGCATAGATTCTTTCGAATCTATATTGGCTATAACCAAATCATAAGTTAATCCAGAAACTATAGTTTGCTGATTACCAAAATTTGCAATTTCTTGAGCTATATTTTCAAACTGCCCAGATACACCAGACAAATGAGTAGCCACTTGCTCTTGCATCGACTCTGACTGATTATTTAAATCAAGTAAGCTTTCTGTCTCAACTGAAGTCGATACCCAATCAGTGCTCATCGGTACCGATAAATCCGTTTCATTTATCCGCATCTCTAATGGAGCATCTGTTGAAGCTGAAAAAAAATTATCCTGCGAATTTACTGACTCTGAATTAAAATTTTCAACACCAGCTTTCATCCCTAAATCAGATGGTTGCATCATTGATTCAGAAAGATTTTGATGATCGCTGCTACTTTTTTCTGATTTTTTATTCTTCTTTTTAGGCAAGGATTGCTCTTGCAATGCTCTAATTTCTTCTTCGCTCGGCGCTTGAAAATCACCATAATCTGGTGATCCATCAAAATTAATAAAGTACACACTACGACACAGTGGGCATGTAAATAATGCCCCAATATTTTTGTCTTCAACATGAACTTCTTTATGGCAGCTTGGACATTGCATTAAAAATTATTTTTTCTTTCTTCGTTCAGCACGATTCTGCGGACGACTATCATCACGCATAGGCCCCGCAACTAACCGACGTTTTTGTGGCTCATTTACTGCTTCCATCCCAACGCCCGATTGCCCATTTGACATTTCATTCACTGAATTTGACGCAAAAGCCGCCGATTCGTCTGGAGCTGTGTAATCCAACTCATCCATGTCAACTTCTTCAGGCCTCATGCGCTCGAGAGCCTCCTGCATACCTTCGACCTGTAACTGAACCCGCATAATTTTCTCGACGGTTTCAGATTTAATAATATTATTTAGGTTTTCAAAGGCCTTAAAAGCCTCTTTTTTGTATTCAATTAAAGGGTCTTTCTGACCGTAAGCACGTAAATTGATACCCTCTTTAACTTTGTCGATAATATAAAGATGTTCTTTCCATCTTGAATCGATGGCATTCAACATGATCATTTTAGCAACTTGTTCAAAAAACGGTCCCATTGTTTTCTTTTGGTGCTCAAAAATTTTCTTAATATGTTCAGTTATATCCGATTGAATTTGCTCTTGCTTTTTGCCTTCTGTTTCGATTTTAAAACCAAATAATTGCATTAAAGCATTATTTAAACCTTCTAAATTCCAATCTTGTTGGCGCGATCCTTCTGGCATATTTGTATCTAAAACATGCGATACAACATCACCTAATTGATCAAGAATCGTGCGCTCGATATCTTTACCGTCCAATATTTGTCGGCGCATTTTATAAATAGCATTTCTTTGCTGATTCATAACATCATCAAAATCAAGTAAGTGCTTACGAACATCAAAGTTATGACCTTCGACTTTTCGTTGCGCACCTTCAATAGCATTCGTAACCATTTTATGCATAATTGGTTCGTCTTCTGGAATATTCAACATAGTCATAATTTTCTGAATACGCTCACCATTGAAAATTCTCATTAAATTATCTTCTAGTGATAAATAGAATAACGATTCACCTGGATCACCCTGACGACCAGCACGACCGCGCAATTGGTTATCAATACGACGTGATTCATGACGTTCGGTGCCAACAATATACAACCCCCCCGCAGCCAACACTTCTTGCTTTTCAGTCTCACACTGAACTTTAAATTTTTTTAAAGCCTCTAAATATTCTGGTGTTTCTTCGTTACCTACTGCTTTTTTAGCTAATACTTCGGCATTACCGCCCAACATAATATCAGTTCCACGACCGGCCATATTTGTCGCAATTGTGATTGCTCCTTTACGGCCCGCCAAAGCCACAATTTCAGCCTCACGCTCGTGATGTTTAGCATTTAACAAGTCGTGCTTGATGCCTTCACCCTTTAAAAATCGGGAAATCGCTTCAGACTTTTCGATAGACGCCGTACCGACCAACACCGGCTGCCCTTTAGCATGACGCTCTTTAATATCTGCCAGAATAGCTTTATACTTTGCCATTTCAGTTTTATAAACGATGTCCTCACGATCAACACGCTGAATAGGCTTATTTGTCGGAATCACATGCACATCAAGATTGTAGATTTTTTTAAATTCAACAGCTTCAGTATCCGCTGTTCCCGTCATACCAGACAATTTACTGTACATTCTGAAATAATTTTGAAAAGTAATCGTTGCTAAGGTTTGATTTTCATTTTTAACTTCAACCTTCTCTTTAGCTTCGATAGCCTGATGCAATCCATCTGACCAACGACGTCCAGGCATTAAACGACCAGTGTGCTCGTCAACAATAACAACTTCGCCATCTTTGATCATATACTCAACATCAAGTCTATAAAGATGATGCGCTCTTAGCGCTTGGTTCACATGATGAAGAATTTCGATATTAGCAGGATCATATAAATTATCTAATTTTAAAAGCTTTTCAACTTCCGCATTACCAGCATCGGTTAAAGTTGCGGATTTAGATTTCTCTTCCATCGTAAAATGTAAGTCTTTTTTTAAAGAAGGAATAATCTTATCAATTATAATATATTTATCTGTTGAAGCTTCTGCTGGACCAGAAATAATTAATGGCGTTCGCGCCTCATCAATCAAAATAGAGTCACACTCATCGACAATAGCAAAATGAGGTTTTCTTTGAACATAATCCGCTAGATCAAATTTCATGTTATCGCGTAAATAATCAAATCCTAACTCATTATTTGTAGCATATGTGATATCAGCATTATACGCTTCACGTCTTTGTTCATCTGTTAAACCATGTTTAATAACTCCAGTTGTTAAACCCAACCAGTTATATAAACGACTCATCCACTCACAGTCACGTGTAGCTAAGTAATCGTTGACAGTTACAACATGTACACCTTTTTTAGTTAATGCATTTAGGTAAACAGGTAATGTAGCCACTAATGTTTTACCTTCACCAGTACGCATTTCAGCTATCGCACCACGGTTCAAGATAATTCCACCAATCATTTGAACGTCGTAATGGCGCATGCCTAATACTCGCTTTGAAGCCTCACGACAAACTGCAAACGCCTCTGGCAATATGTCAAAAACCGTCTCACCTTTTTCTAACCGAGCAATGAACTCTGGAGTTTTATTTTTAAGTTGCTCATCCGTTAATTTTTGAAAATCAGATTCCAAAGAATTAATTTTATCGACAATAGGTTGAAGTTTTTTCATTTCACGTTCGTGATGAGTTCCGAATAATTTAGCTATAATTTTTTGTACCATAGACAACTATGTTAATCAGGATTAGGCCTAACGGCAAGTAAGCCCGCACCACTAGACCTGGTTCGACACAGATCTGAATACAGACATTGATCTAGGTTTTCATTCGAACCTGGCGATAACCTTCATAAATCGTAATAGCAACAGCAGTCGCTAAATTCAAACTACGCACAGGGCCCGTTTGCGGGATCATATACGTCTTATCTAAATTTTCAGCGATAATATCGGGATCGATACCCTTCGTTTCTTTTCCAAAAACAAGCCAATCACCTTTTTGAAAAGAAGCCTCAAAAATAGTCTGCTCAACTTTATTCTCAATGAAAAAAATGCGATCTTTATTTTCGACAGAGTTATACCAATCCATGAAGCTATCATGAATTTTCCATGATAAATGTGGCCAATAATCAAGCCCTGCTCGCTTGACTTTGGTGTCATTAATTTCAAAACTCATTGGCCTTACTAAATGCAATTCACACGACGCACCGACGCAAGTGCGCCCGATGTTTCCTGTATTTTGAGGAATTTCAGGCTCAAGAAGTACAATACGAAATAGTGGGTCAAAGTTATTAATTAATCTGTCCATTTAGATGAGGTAGTTATAAACCTCTTTACCCAAAGGACTCAAGGCCAAACGACGACCTTTATCGACAATAAGTTCTAATTTCATAAGCTCTCTATACAGAGGCAAATCATTGATAGGAACAATATCGCGACCCTTAACAGCTCCAAGCTTAAGCACGTAAGTTTTTTGCTTTTCCGTCAGCTGCAATGGCAATGGAGCTTCCTGCTGTAAAGATCTTTTCCAATCACCATCATGCAACAGTTGAGCTTTAGAAGTTAACTTTTTAGGATTAAAAAAATAAACAAAAGCTGACTCAATCTGCCCCGATGATTTACGAACTTGCACTTCAGCGCGATAGTGCAGACCCTTAGCCGGTTCACTTAACTTCACACCGTGAAGAGTATCGATTAAAGACAATAAAGTTACATCGCAATTCAACTCAATCAACTGTCCATGTATAATCTGTGTTTTACTTTCGGTTAGTATCGGAAACCCTACCGGCAATCGATACGCAGTTGCCTGAATTGAAGCATTTTCATAGGATACAACAAAAGGTGCTAATTTCTGGAAATGAAACATGCCTTCGGTCCAAGAACCGATCATAAAAAACCGCGTTGACGTCATCAAACCCCCCTCTGATCTTTTGACTGCAAGTGTTTTTCTAAAAGTTTGTGTGTTTTATCAGACACTATCACAAATCGCAATTTTTAAAATTTGCGTCACCACTACAAAATTTGACCCCATGAAAAAAACGGATAAACTATGAATAAAAATCGACAACTTAAGCGAATCATCTTGACGCCCTATTTTTTGGCATCTCGATTAAAATGTTTAAGACAAAGCAGTCGTTTACATGTGCTCAACAGCAAAAAATTATATAAATAAAGGATATATTTATGTCAGGCAAAATCAAAAACTTTAATCATAATCTTTGGTACACAGAAGACGATGGGATTATCACAATTGGTATTAACGATGATGGTTTGCAGGAAGTTACCGAAATTAATTCTGTTGATTTGCCTCCAGAGCAAGAAAAAGTTGAAGCAGATACAGCATTTGGCAGTATTGAATCTGATGATGGCACAATCGACATTGTCTCACCAGTAGATGGTACAATCATAGAAGTTAATCAACAAGTCATCGATGATCCAGCTATCATTATGGAAGACTCATACGAAGAAGGTTGGCTCGTTCGTATTGAAGCAACTGACGATGTCGATGATGAAGAGGAAGAAGACGCTGACGATGACGATGACGACTATGATGAGGATGAAGAGGACGATTACGAAGAAGATGATGACGACCGGTAATTTATTTTATTTTTTGACTGCGGCCATTATATGGGGAATCACTTGGATTGCTATTAAGTTCCAAATTCCCTATGTTAATGGCACAGTAGCTGTATTTTACCGTTTTATTTTTTCATGTTCGATTATTTTCGTATTTTGCCTACTGACCAAAATCAATCTCATTTTTAAATTCAACTTACACAAACGCTTTATCGCCCAAGGTTTATTTTTATTTTGCTTAAATTATCAATTAACTTACTGGGCAACATCTATGGCAACTTCAGCATTGGTCGCTTTGGGGTTCACTTCTATCATTTTTTTCAACATGTTTGGTGCACGGCTTTTTTTAAAAACACCGTTTAATCAAAAAATAATTTTAGGAGCAATTCTAAGTTTTGCTGGCATGGGATTAATTACAATTAACGAGCTTGCAGATCACAATTTACACCCGATGTCGATATGGGGATTTACATTAAGTCTGCTTGGTACAGTATCTGCTTCTGCTGGCAATTTAGTTTCTTCACTAAACAAATCCAAAAACATTCCTATCATGGCCAATAATGCATGGAGCATGTTGTATGGTTCACTTTTCACTTTAGTTTTTTGTCTAACTAAAGGAGTTTCCTTTAATGTTCAATTAACAAGTGAGTTTTTAATATCATTTGCTTATTTGTCAATATTTGGAACGATAATAGCTTTTTGGGCATATCTGAAACTCATTGAAAGCGTAGGTCCATCAAAAGCTGCTTTCACAAGCGTCGCATCACCCGTCATTGCCTTGGTTGTTTCTACAATTTATGAAAATCTACACTGGACTCTGTTGTTGGGTTTAGGCGCAACATTTTGCATTGCAGGCAATATCATTGCCTTAAAGCCAAATTCACCCCCACAACAACAGCTCTAATATTTTTGACAACGCTCCTGCGGATACTCAAGAGTCACAAAATACGTATTACCATTTTTTAACAATCCAAACTTATATCTGACTTTTCTAAAAAGTTGATCGTTGGTTCTTTCTTCAATTAATGTGGTCGATAAAGAAACAGCTTTAATAGAACTATCTGAAGTTGCAACTTCACCATTACAAATAAAATTAAAATTTTCTACGTATTTACATTGATCAGCATCCCAAATAACTTTAAACGATGATCCAATACTTTTTAAATCTTCGTATTGCATTTTCTGAAAAGATAAAGATGCAGCGGAGGCAGGTCCCTGAAACTGAGGCATGTAATCATAACCGATAGGATTAGTTAAATAAAATCCAAACTTATTACGTGAGTTTTCATCATCAACAACAAAACGAGTATCTCGCTGACTTGGCCAACACATGACAATTGTTTTTGCGCGAGCATTTTGAACTAAAATTATGAGTGCGAGTAAATAAAATATTTTATATTTCATAGTCATGTTCATTTTCAATCATAACAGGCTGGCTTAATTTAAACATTTTATGCACTGAAAAAGCAAGCTGTGATAATATTGGTCCAAGGAATAATCCAGAAATTCCAAACATAGCCATGGCTCCGATTAAAGCCAAGAGCGATATCAGCGGATGAGCGGCGTCTTCAGCTTGGCTTAATACAAATGTTTTGATTACATTATCTATGATAGATGCTGCCAGGGCCGCTATCAACAGCACGATTCCCGAAAAAATTTGACTTTGCATAAAATTATACAAGGCCAGTGATATCGAAATCGGAGCAGATCCAATAACAGGAACAAATGACATAAAAAATGCCAACATGAACAAAATCAAAAAATCGTTATAGCCTGCCATGAGAGCGGCTAGCGATATAATAAGGGCTTGAATGGAAGCTATTACAACCGTTGAAACAACTATCGTGTAACAAACTTTTTGTAAAAACTGAATCATACCAATGAGTGATTTTTCGGGAATTATGTTAAGTTCATTCACCCATGAAAAAATATTTTTTCTTCGTAACATCAAAAAATACAAACAGGTTAAAAACACTAAAAATTGCAGAAAAAATCCAGGCAATTGACTAATGGCATCCGTCAAAATTGGAACAACAACTGAAGTGATTTTTCCAATAAGATCTTGGACATTAAACTGCTCTGAAAGATTGAATCCAAATTGCTGAGCATATGAATTAATACTATTGAAAATATTTAATACAGCAGTTTCAGAGTTCTTATATATTGGAAGTTCAGTTAATCCTGATTGATTTATATGCGAAAAATTAATTAAACCCTTAATAACTAAAATAGATAAAGGCAAAAAGAAGATACCTAGAAGGCCTGATAAAATACCTAAAATAAGTATTTTTTCATTTCGAATTCTAGATTCAAACTTCGAAATAAATGGCGATAATGCCAGTGCAAATAAACTCGCAAATAAAATTGATTTTTTAAATGGCCAAAACAAAGCAACAAAAGAAAAATATACGAAAAATTGAATGGCGTATTTAACATATAAAAATTTAATATTCATTGAATCCTCTATTACTGTGATATCACTTTAACACTAAAATGACTGGATTGGGAACGCCCTAAATTATCTTTTACATATATATTATAGTATCCAGGGTTTTTAACGTAATAAAACAAGGGCTCTAATTTATTTGAACGCCCAACGTATTCTTTATTAACAAACCAATCTAAATACGAGCTATCTGATTCAGATAATGCATTAAGTTCAACTTTCAAATCACGTACGCCTTTTGGTCCAACTTGTAATATATAATCAATACTGTTTTGCGGACTCGTTATAACTAAATCCTTCAAAAGCACTTCTTGAGTAGCCAAACTAGAACGATCACAACGTACAATCTGATTTGACAGAGCATTTTTTGCCAAACCTACTTGCTGAAAAATACTCATTAAGTCGTCTGGCCAAACTTCAATAATTTTCTCAATCTTATGACCATTTGAATTATCAGATTTAGGACATTCAAACTTTTGACTAGTAATATTAAATAATAGCTTACGATGAATTTGACATTTTTCAATTGGTGAAACAGATGAAATAAATAACGCCGTATCAGTTTTATGCTGACAATTTTCAGTAGCTATTTTTTTTGAAACCGTACATATATGCACAGACTTAATGTTTAAACCAAGTCGCGAATTCCAATATGGATTTTCTTGCTGCACAGCAATTTTTGAATTATTTTTTATATAATCAAATATTTGAAAAAAAAGTGGTGCACTCATGCTACGACCAACTAACGATGGATTCATTTCGCGATCATTATCACCGAACCATATTCCAATCAGCAAATGACCGACTAAACCAATCGTCCATGCGTCTTTATATGATTTTGATGTCCCTGTTTTCCAGGCTACGGGTATTTTTTGCTGAATAAGATCTTGAATTGTTGATCCTTCAAAACGAGGGTTTTTCTTAAGCATTTGCAAAACTATGTATGCCGATTCTGAAGAAACGATTTTATTCGAATTTATATTTTTATTATTTTTTTTCTGCAAATCTAAAAAATAATTTATGTCTTTGTAATGGCCTAAATTAGCTAAAGACGAGTACAATTTAATCAAGTCCAACATCGTGAATTCGACACCACCCAATGCTAATGATAACCCATAATGCTTTTCATCACGAAACTTTAGTGAACTTTTATTTTTTAGAAAATCATAAAGTGTTGGAGAGTTTAATTTAGAAGCTAAGTCGACAGCTGGCAAATTTCGACTTAAAACCAACGCTTGATCACTTGGTACTGGCCCCATAAACTGTTCATCAAAATTTTCAGGGTTAATGCCAGAAAATGACATTTTTGTGTCTTTGAGTAATGACTTTTCATGAATAAGTCCTTGTTGCAAAGCTAACGCGTATATAAAAGGCTTTAATGTAGAACCTGGTGGCTTGAGTGATCTATTGGCATCGATTTGACCTTTTATGTCTTTATTAAAATAATTTGCCGAACCAATATAAGATAAGATCTCATTGTCTCGAGTGTCTACGATAACAACCGAAAAGTTTTTAACCCCATAGTTCTGAACATGCGCGAAGTATTTATGAGCTAAATTTTCAATATCACCTTGCATTCTAAGATCTAAAGTGGTTCGTACTGATTGCATTTGTGGATCATCAATAATATTGGCTTGCGATAAAATCATGTCTGTGAAGTGAGGAGCTAGATAAGGAATGTTTTTTTTTCGAGCAAGTGCTTGTGTCAGATATTTTTGCGGATTTTGTGGAATGTTAACAAGGTACGAAATTTCATTAGATGTTAACTTCTGACATGATTTTTCAAAGTATATAAAGCAAGCTGCACCTATGCCTTCAATATTGCTTCCAAAAGGTGTCCAATTCAAATAGGCCTGCAAAATTTCTTTCTTTGAATATAAAATCTCGAGCTCAATTGAATTGAGTAATTGAATAAGTTTACCTAACACTGACTTAGTACTGTGCGGATACATAAGGCGAGAAACTTGCATCGTAATTGTTGAAGCCCCTTGCCTTGAGCTTTTAACTATGTATGATTTATATATTGCACGAGTTAAACTAATCGGATTAAATCCAGCATGTGAATAGAAATACTTATCTTCTTTATCTAGAAAAGCGTTGACGAGTTTAGGGTCAACTTCATTCAGATTATAATTGATACGATACTTCTCATCTCCAGAGAGTGTAATACGCATTATTTGATTATTTCTATCCTTAATCACTTTTGAGTAAGTTTTAAATTGAATCAAATTATCTTTATAAAAAAAACGAAAAGCAGTAACAGTTGTCAAAACTATTACTGTCAGTAATATATAATATTTTAATTTTTTATTTAATCTCAATTTGCCCAGAAGAACCTTGTCCTATTAAGTCTGTTCTATATAAACCTTTAGCATATATACCAGGCACTTTAAATTTACCTTTTGTAATCGCTTTTATGCGATAGGTGTATTCTTTTAAATTTTCATCAACATTAGCATAAATATTAACTCGGTCCTCTCTAACATCAATGTGATCAGCAAATAATGGTGATACCGTAGTCACATTCAAAAGACTTTGCGCATTGGCTTTACCAGATACAAATAATAAAGGCCAATAATATTGGTGAATACGAACTGGATGTTGTGCTCCATCGCCACCATCGTTTTCATAATTTTCTGAATCCATTTCAACCGGTTGAGAATCGTAACCTTCACCATCATCGTATGCAGGTTGTTGACTATTCGATTCATCTTCGCTTACATTTTGACGAATCGAATTTAAAACTACTTCAAATCCAGCCGGCAATAAATCGTTAATGAGCAATGACGTCATTGCTTTATCTAGAGTTCGCAATCTAATTTTAACAACTGCTTCTTTACCAACATCTATTGAATTAATTTCCTTGCCTGATTCATCTTCAATCACTCTACTAATCTCTATTCCCCTATAGTCCTGCTTAATTTCATCACTAGGAGAGTACCCTGCTTTAATGTAAGAGGCTATAATCGGCTTTCCTGAACCGTTTACAAATTTAATTTTATTGATTTCGCGATTTATATCGATTTTTTTAGTTTTATCAATAGCGATTGGTTTATTATTTTTATCTAAACCTTCAATATTTATTTTTTCTAAGGCAGAACTTTGTGTTGTATTTTTCAGAATTGAATCCAAGGTCATCAGTAGATAACTTGTAGAATATGTACTCATATGTTGTTTATTTACAAGATTAATGACTTTTAAAAAGTCCGAAGAGTTAATAATGGACTCTGCTTTTTCTGGAAAAGATTTAAGCACAAGAGCTTGGCGTTCAAAATCTTCAGCCCCCGGAAATAAATAATCCATATTAACTGATAATTTTTTATTATCGTCGGACATTCTAAATGCTTTATAACTGAGATCGTCCTGCATGGCTAATTTATAACTTGCCGCTAAGTACATAGCAGCTAAAGAGGTAAAATCTTTTTGCGATTTTTTATCTTTAATTATTGTTGCCATGTTTTTTAAATCTTCTTTGGGCACAAATTGTGATCTAACTAAAATGTAAATGGCTTTTGCTTTTCGCTGTAAATCAATTTTAGAAATCGTTTGATTGTAGTTTGATTTTAAACTTTCTAGATAACGTTTCCAAATATCTTCAGGAATCGGCTCACCTTTTTCTTGCATGTACAAAAAGATCATACCCAAATGTAAACTAACATCTAAATTAGGTTCATAACTGTTTGGATATAATCCAAATGATCCATCTGATTTTTGACGGGATCTTAAAAGTGAGATTAATTTCTCGACAGTTTTTTGCTCGTCTTTATTTTTATCAGATTTTAATACCAATGGTATTAATTTAGAAGCTATTTGTTCTGAACATAAATAATCATTAACTTCATAAAAACTCTGAAACGGCAATACTAAATCCTGCACTGTTGTGTGGAACTGAACTATATTCTTTTTAAACTCATCACGACTATTATTTTGAACATCAATTATTTGCTCTTTATCAGTCAAAAGCATCCACTGAATAGTTTGTTTATATGGAGAAGCTGGACGATTTGATAACTGCAAATCAATTTTAGATTTTTTATTTCCTATGCCTGCTGTAATCTCAATTGAATGAGCTCCTAATTTTTGAAGAGACTTTAATCTAAAATTGATACTTTTTTCCTTATTTTCGGGAATTTCAATGCTTATTTGAGGTTGATCGATCATTGCATAACCATCTTTAGACGGAGCAATTACAATATCAACTTTCGCTTTATCACCACTGCCTTGTAATTGATTTGCTACAATTAAATTAACTTCAAACTCATCATCCGGAGCAGTAAAAGTCGAGGTTGTTGCATTAATAATAAAGTCACCTCGTACATTAACATCAGCAGATTGTGATCCTAACTTTTTCTCATCAGCAGCAACAACCATAATTTTAACGTTCCCATTAAAATGATCTGGCACTAAGTATGATAAATCAGTCCACTTTTCAGATACATCAAAAACTCCTAACCACTGTGCTACTGGTGCAATATTTTTACGCTTAAATGGATTAATACTATTACCTAACAGTGCAGCTTCATCTCCTCCGGCTGCTTTCGGCAAAATTTTTGCGAAATCTGGCATAACTAAATCAAGAATTTGATATGTATTAACCTGTAATGCTTTTTTTTGAAAAAAATAGTTTAACGGTGCTGGCAACTTATAGTTAGCAACTTGTAAAATACCTTCATCAACTAAGAAAATTGCTGCTTTTGTTTTAGACTGAGCTTTGACTTTAAAATTAAGCTTTTGACCGGGTTTAACAACTTGCGGTGATTGAATGTCAATATTTGCTTTTCGTGACTCTAAATCAATAGCAAATGTAGCAACGCCAAATGATAACGGAGATGTATAAATATCTTCAGAGTTTATATCTCGTAACATAGTAACAACTATGTAGGCTTGGCCTTCTAAACCATTAGGAATTTGAATCTTTTCGACAGCACTTGTTGAATTAGATTTAAACCACTTAGTTGCGTAAACCTTGTCTCTTTCTATAGTAATTAACCCTGCACCTGGATATGGAGATTTAATTTGAACTTCAATAAAATCATTTGGTTGATAATCTTTTTTATTGAGACCAACTTTAAGTATAGTTGATTTTTCTAATCCACGTTCGAGATCACCTTGTCCGACAACGTTATAAGCTATAGTATTTAATATAGTCTTATTATCATCTTTAAAGATGATGCTGAATTCTCCAATTTGATCGGTATCAATTTTAAATTTAGTCGATTTAGCACTAACATCAAATTTGTGACTTTTTAAAATCTGAGTTTTATAAACTGTTTGATACGCATAAGTTTCATTTGGTAATTTAACTAATACTGATGTTGGTTTTTTCTGAATGACTTCGACATTAACATCTTTAACTGCTACTGTATCCAATTTTGAATTGACTGCAATTAAATCAATTTGCACTTTTGCATTTTGTTTTAAAAATGATAAATCATTTTGTTGCGTGTTTATTCCTAATAAATATTCCCTATCAGAAACTAATTGGCTTAGTTGTGCTTTAACACTTCGCCCGCCCTCAGTTTCAAAAACTTCACTACTCAGATACAATCGGTAGACTGAAGACTCAAGTTGTCCGATGTTCAAATTCCAATTCACTTCACCATTTGTATTCGTCTTCTGATCAGGTAATGAATCGTTAACTTCAAGCTGCTTTGAATTTAACATCGTACTGAAATTATAATCTTTCCATTTTTTGAAAAAAACTTCAGTTGGCTTAATTTTAATTTTTGATCGTGTTAATCTATCGCTAGCAGGTTTTCCGTATAAATTAAATGCACTTAAATTTAAACTTAGCTTATCAGGTCTAACCCAACCTTCTAGCTCTGTATTATTTAAAGACGTGCGTACTTTAATCTGATCTGGGATAAATTCTTCTATTTGAAAGTTAGTAGTCCCAATTAACACCGCTATTTTATCTTTTTGCATGATATGTGCGTAGATTACATAGCGACCTGTCTGAAAAAAATCCTCAGTTTTAAATGAAACTGTATCAATTGAATTAGAACTGACTGTTATCGTTTTTTTCATGACTTGCTGACCAGATGGATTATCGATGGTTATTTCGACTGGTATTTGATTAAATGCTTTACTCCAATTTTTAGATCTAACAATTAAACCGAAATCTGCTTGTTCACCTGGTCTATAGATTCCGCGATCAGAAAAAATATAAGCGTTAAGTTGATCTGATTCAGAACTATCTCTAACCCCACCCACATCAAACTGAGTAAAATCAATTTCGCGATTATAGGCATTAAATGGTACAAAAGAAATATTTTCACCTTGCTGAGCTACGAATGCTATAGGTAATTTGTCATTTTTAAAATCTTTTAAGTTTGGAAAACTATAAGATCCATCAGTCCCTGTTTCGCCCGATAAAATATTTAATCCATTTTGCCCGAGTACACTAACTTTTGCACCCACTACTGGCTGGCCGGTACTTATATTCTGAACAAACACTTCATAATTGCCAGATATAGATTTTTTAACAATCATTCCTAAATCAGTAATCATAATAAATCGGTAATCGTTAACATATTGGGAAGAATCTTTTGAATTCAAAGTTATATAAAATAAACCTTTCTTGCTTCCGTTGAGATATGAATTTAAATCAATCGAGCTAAACTGTGTTTTTTGTGGATTTTTATTAATGAGTGGAATTTCACCCTCGAATCGCTCAGCAATTCTCTCAGGTCTTAGATCATATTGCTCTGGTTTTGTGTAATCATAAATTAATGCCGGAATCAGATGATTAACATGTTCGATTCTGATTTGATTTATAACATATGATATTTTATTTATGTTGCGAGAAACAATCGACAATGTTTTAGATCCTGTCAGCGGTATTAATGCACCTTTACCCATAAACTGCAAGTCAGCCGGATATTCTGGGACAATCATTACAGATTCAAAGTCATCTTTGAGTTTAAAGCCACCAAATGAAGTCGTATTTTTTGGAATTTTGACGTATAAACCGCGGCCAGGTGTTGAACTTAATCTGAATGAGTGTGCCGTTGATACAAGTTGTTCTGTTGGAATCAAATCAAGATTTATTTTTTTAGATCGTCCTAAAACATCCGAAGTCACTTCAGAAATGCTTGACCAGTAGTGTGGGTTATTCTTTTTATCATTTCCATCTAAATGATAAGGCAATTCATAAAGCTCTACTGATTTAAACAAATCTTCCGATGCTATTTCAGCGATATTTTCAATTCTTAGAATTTGTTCAGATTCATATTTGTCATTTCTTGCAATAACAATATTTGATCCCGTTATTTTGAAATAATCATAAAGTGATGGAACTTTAATTGTGACGGAAACCTCTTCATCACTTGAGCCACCGAATTGTGACATCACTCCTTTTTCAATAATAAATTTAAATTCGCGGTTATAATCTGTAATTTTTATATTTGAAGATGATAAGTAAACAGTCGTTTTTTCTTCATTAAAAGATATTCCCAAATCACTGTCAGATTTTTTTTCAAATCCATTTTCCGGTTTTTCAGTCAGTTTAATCCGCTTTTTTAAAGATTCTACATCTACTGGATAATTAAATGAAAAAATAGCTGTAACTTTTTTTACATCAGAAAATCTAGGATCTTGGTAAAATGAATGACTATAAACAGCGGCTTTAATATTATTAATTTCAAAATCAAAATCATATTTATTCAATTCAATATGTGATGCTAATACTTTTTTACGAATTGATACAGAGTATTTAGCTCCAACTGGCCAATCAATTTTACCGTCTAAAATTGGTATAAACTTAAGCTCACGATCAGTAGACCATATCCATTTACCTTTAACTTTTGGACTCATTTCTAGACCATCAATAATTTCTTTACCAATCATATTAGCTGGAGCTACCGATTTGCTGAACGAAACGAACAGCGGGCGCATCTCTGGTTTAACAGGATTAAAATCAGAAGGTTTGAATACATTAAATGAGACAGCTTCAGGCTTAGGTAAACTATCATAGTATTTTTTAGCAAAAAATCCAGAAAGACTAGTTGCAATAATTCCAGCAAAAATGAGTTTATTTTTTTTTGTATTATATTTGCTATTAACTATACGCGAGCATAGACTGTTGATCCATATTGGTCTTTGATAATTAACCTCGCCAAGTACTGAGCGTAATACCTGAGCTAAAAAAGCAATAATTTTTTTCATAATGATTTCCTACGTTTTTTGATACGTAGAATATTAAATTACATTTTCCAAAATTCTGGAAACACTATTGCCGTTCCCTTTAGTCCAGCCTGAATTCCAGACATAGGTCGAGGCGCTAAAAAAGCTTCGCGTCGATGATAAATAGGTATTAAAACATCATTCTCAAATATTATGTTCTCAATCTTTTTCATAATCAAAATACGTTTACTAAAATTCCATTCTTGATCATAAGCTGACAACAAAAAATCTAAACTTTTATTCGAGTAACGAATAATGTTTCCACCTGTCCACGAATTTTTTTCGTTCGGAATTTCTTGTGTAGAGTATAAACCCTTTAGCGATGTATCTGGGTAAGTATTTTGACCAAACATTGCTAATTGAAAATCACCTTTTTGAATTGTAGTACCTAATAATAAGCGTGGTGGTTCATTTTTAATTTTGCAAATAATGCCAATCTTTTTAAATCCATCACATATAAATATCTGAATATTCTCGTATAGCTTAATTCCGGCTGAAACTTTAAATGTTAACTCTAGAGCTTGCTGATTTTTTCGACGAATACCATCAGGTCCTAATCTCCAGCCGTCTGAATCAAGGAGTGCAGTTGCTTTTTTTAAATCATATGCAGATTTTCTTTTAATGAATGCTGGATCTGATTCGGATATAATTGTCTCTGCAGGGTTTAATTTGCCAGATAAAAATGAATCACTAATAGCCTTTTTATCGATAGATAAAGCGATCGCTTTTCTGACCTTTAACGAAGATAATATAGGATCCTGAGTATTGAAAAATAAAGCCTGAAATAGCGGTGCATTTTTAAAGTGAACTGAAAAGTCTTTTAAAGATGGATCTGATGCAAACTGAATTGCCAAATCTGGCGGAAAACCGATACTCGCGATTGCGTTCAATTCATGACTGAGCAAATAACTTTTCAAAGTTGCTGTATTTGGAATCAGTTTCACAATTATTTTTTTTATTTGTGGTTTTTGCCCCCAAAAAAATGGATTTTCTTCTAAAATCACATGACTTCCAAGCTTTATTTCAGCTATTTGATATGGACCCGAATAAAGTCCTTTTTTAAATGGATCTCTGACATACATAGAACTTTGTTCATATTCTCCTGATTTAGTATTTTTAGTTTGAAAAATACTTTTTTCTATATGAGCTGGCAATAATGGTGGCAAATCTCGATCAAAAGTCCACGAATCATCAACATAAGTAACTTCACATTTTTTATTATTTTTACTATCAACTGATATTTTTTCAATTTTAGAATAAATATTTTGCTCAGTCTTAGAGACATTTGGACTAAGTCCAACACGCCAGCCTAGTTCCCAGTCAACGCATGTTATTGGTGTGTTGTCAGACCAAACAGCATTTTTTTTAATTTCCCATTGGGCTACGACCTTTTTAATGTGACCAATTTGAATAATTTTAGCCATTTTGTTTTTAAGGCTTGGAATTTTAACTGCCAAATCAGCTATCACAGTACCCTTTTCATCACGATAAACCATATCTCTATAAAGAAAATGAAATAGAGACTCTGTTGCTGAAGTCTGTGTCGTTACTGGGTGAAACACATCCCACTCTTGTACTATCCCAATTTTTATTGTGGTTGCAGTGGCTTTGTTCATTTTTATAAAACTGACTAACATCACATTGATCAAAAAGTAGTGTATTAATTTATTACTCATAATCACAAACTAAACCAAATACTAGTTAGGCACAAATCCTAAAATTAATCTGTTTGAACTTTTATTATAAAAATAGTTTCAACTTATTCGAAATGTTTTATTTTTGTCATTTCAAATTTGTGTAAACCTACAAATAGACAATCAAAATACTTTCATGTGATTATGAGATAAAATAACCAAAGGACATTTATGAAACCAGTTGATATCTATTGCATGGCCAACCAAGATCGAAGTGACCGCGTTCGTTGGTTGCTTGAGGAATTAAAAGTTCCTTATGTAGATCACTATCTGAAGAAAAAAAATGGTGACTTAGACTCAAATAACTATAGAAAACTAAATCCCACGGGACGAGTACCAACGATAGTTGATCAAGGCCAAGCTGTATTTGAATCTGCTGCAATTTGTATTTACTTGGCTGATAAATACAAAAACCACGTTCAACTCGCACCAGATATCAACTCTAATGAACGTGCTGAATACTTGCAGTGGATGGTTTGGTCAACAGCTAGTTTAGAGTGCGTGGTTGCTCGCATGTTTACTCATGTATCTAGTGATCAACAAAAAATTGAAACTCACCAATTTGTAAAAGAACAGAGTGAAGTTTTCAAACTTGCACTTAATCCAGTACTAGAAAAACAAGATTATATACTCAAAAGTGGATTTTCAGCAGCAGATATAATGTTAGCAGCAGTAATTCCTGGGGCTTGGGATTACTTAGTAGAACCTAATCCGGCGATTAAAAATTATATGCAAAGATTAATGAACCGTCCTGCTGCAATTAAAACTAAAGTTTTTGAAATACCTGAATCACACTAAATTTTTGCTATCTACAATGATCAAAATGAAAATAAAAAAGGCTGGTTTTTTTGACCAGCCTTTTTTATTAACAAACTATTTTTATTCTTATCTTAACACAACTCTAAAAGATGCACGACATCCACGATCAACCCATACGCGAGAGTGATCATAACCCCATGAACGACCTAATTCACAAGGTGAATTTGATCTTTGGTCAACTAATTGAACATCGATAATTTGCCCACCAACTTCACATGATTTAAATAATTTTAGGTTACTGCTGCATTGAACAATTGTGGTTCTAACAGGTCGGTGTGGATTCGGATAACCACCACCATGACCACCTTGATAGCCATCATCATATCCACCATTGTTACTCACTAATACTTCAAAATCTGCTCTACAACCATCCATAACGATAATTCTTGATCTATCAATTCGTACGTTGGCCCCAATTACACAGGCTGCATTTGATAATTGACGAATAATACGAGCTTCTAAAATTCTACCGCCCACGCCACAAACAGCTGGTGATGGCCCATGGTTTTCACATCGAACGACAGATCTATACGTGCCACTGCCATAACCAGGTTGAGGCTGGTAAGGATTATATGGTGCTGGTTGAGGCTGATATGGATTTATATCGTGACTATCACCTGGAACTAAGTAGGCTTGTGCCGAAACAGACAACAATAGAGCTAGTGTGATTAAAATATTTTTCATTTATCCCCCTGATAATTTTAATTACGGTTCGTTAAGGGATATAGCAAAGCAAAGACCAATATTTTTAGATTCCTTTTGACACCAACTGCAAATAAAATAATCAAGTTGATTTAAAATAGATACCCAAGACCAAGTGTGGTTATTTGTGTCGTATTTTTAGGTTCGTAAAAGTAGGCATTTTCTTGTTTGGAATAGGTATATTCAGATCGATCAACAATCCAACGACGCATTCCTAATTTAGCCGTTAAGGTATCAGAACTTGTGACTCTATAATTTAAATTTATGTCACCACCGATTGAATTCCCAGATATGAATTTTAAGTTAACATCTTCATAACTAGAACTCACATCACTTAAATGCGTATATACCCCACCCGATAATAAAGATTCGAAACTTGCATCAAAAACCAAATTCATTTGTTCATTCACTACAACATTTACAAATGATCCCAAGGAATAATAATTATACGTAATATCACGTGCGTAATCGGCCTTTTCATTAGGATTATTGGCCTGTAATGTTTCTTTACGCCCCAGTCCAACATAAAAAAAGATATCAGTATCTTGAGATAAATCTGTCTTAATACTCACATCTCCTTTAAATTCTCTAATCTTATAATCATTATTAGTTTCATACGCAGCATTTGAATTCATCAGATGTCCATCGTATTTCAAGTTACCAGTTAAAAACTGCATATGACCGCGCAAATATAAATCAAGCTTAAGCGAGTATTGAAGCATCGCCTCAAGCCCAGTTAATCGTCCCGAATCTGTAATGTCTATATCTGGCTCACGATACACAAAATTCTGCCCAATCACACCAAGATGCACCTTCATCAACGGTCGATCATAGATAACTTGTACATCTGAAACTTCACTTACGTTTACAGCATCTCCAACAGTTGGAGTATAGCTTTCAATAATTTCACCTTGGCCTGAATTACTGTTTGAATCCGCTGCAATATCCTGAGCTTGAGTCAAAGAATGACCAAATAGTGCAAATACAAATAAAATCGTATAAAAGCGAATTAGTGTTTTCATCTACGCCTCATTTTTTATAAGTCATGTACATGAAAAATCCTCTTAAGGAAAGTAATTAGATTTCAGGCTACAAATACGACATCTATCATTGAGTTTCTATTAAAATACCTCGACAATTAGGTGCCTGCTTAAATTGGCTACAAGTAATTTAAGTTAACCACCTGTAGCGTAATTAGTCGATTAGTTAACCACCGATTGTCCAATAATACGTTCTAACAAATAAATTGACCTATAATAGTCACTTTTCAAAGTATTGATTTTAACTTGATTTTCTAACATAAGTTCTATTGCGCTTTTTAAGTCACTTGAACTTTTGGTACCACGGCGGTACTCATCTGTAATCAATTTAAAATAGCGCTCATTTTTTTGACGAATCGACTTTTCAAATTGTAAACGCATTATAATATTTTCTATGTTTTTAATTAATCCAATAACTTGATTCTTTAGTTGGTTGCGCTCCAAGTCTAACCTCATTTGACCTTGCTTAAGTTTGATCGAATTCATGCGATACTCATTAAGAGATTCAAATCCAGAAAAAAACTCCCATTTTGCAACAATGGATAGACTTGTTTCATTATTGCTAGTTGTTTCACGCAGTCCCTCGCGACCATTTGAAATACGCAGATCAATGATTGGATAATTTACTAATTTAGTGTTCATTAATTCTTGATGAGTTTTCTCTAAATCAACAATTAAATCTCTCTGCTGAGAAAGCTCATGTCCAAGAATTTTATCTAGATCATCAATTTTCAGTTTTAACGGTTGCGGACTTAAATCAGAGGAAAAATCACGAACGCCAATTATTCCAGATATATTTTTAATCTCGTCGAGTAGAACAGCTTGCTCCGCTTGATATGCACTTAATTCATTCCGTAATTGATCATTAAACAATTCAAATTCTATAAGTTGAGATTCAGTTACTAGGCCAGATTTTTTTCTAGATTTTATTCCAGAGATATAACGATTATTAGTTTCTAGAATATTAGCATAGGCTGTGATAATATTCTGCAAAGCTTGCCCTCGGCTATAAAGTGCTAATAAATTTCCTTTAAAGTTTATTTCAGATCGTTTAATGCGATAATCTGCTTGGCCGACATCTGTCCGTAATAAATTTAACTTAAGCCGATCCCTAAAACCGTTGAATAAGTTCCACTCTAAATAAGCGTTAGCTGTTGACCCGTATTCTGAATTGCTCGTGGAATTAAAATGTTCATATCGACTTTCGATACCAAATTTAGGATAAAAAGCCGATTTCATCTTATTTAAATGAGTTTCGACATACTCTTTATAAATTAGATTCTGCTTGGTTTCATAGTCATTATTGCGAGCTATGACATAAAAGTCTTCGAATTTTAGTGAAATATGATTATCTGCCAACAATTCAGCTAAAAATAAAAACACACTAATAAAAATAAATACTCTATTTATTTTCGAGAGTGAACTGAACATTGTCAGACTCCTTTCCATCAAAAACATTAACTTTGACTGTCACGCGATGCTGACCTTGCCAATTAAATTCAGATTGCCAGTGTGTTTTTTGATCTTTGAATAAAATCGGTTTTTTCTTATTTTTTGGAAGCTCTAATTCAGTTTTTATTTTAAATCTTTGTGTTAGTAAATCCTGACCTTTTTCGTCATACACATATAATTTTAATGTTTGCCCTGTGAGGACTAATTCAAAATGATTTTCATGAGTTGACTGCAATGATCCACCATGCTTTGCTTGAAAAGTTGGAGCACCATGGTCATGCTCAGGGCCTGCAAGTGTTACATTTGTGATCATCCAAAAAGATAAAATAATTAAAAGTTGTTTCATAATTCCTCCGTTGTTTTTTTGTTGTTAATATATTTTAAAGCTGAATTTTTACCGTATCGGTAAAAAATTATTGGTGTAATCAGAATATCTAAAATAGTGGAACTGATTAATCCACCAACAATGACTACTGCTACCGGCTGTAAGATTTCACTACCAGTTTGACCTTTTGAAAAGACCAGCGGCAATAATGCAGTTGAAGCGACAATAGCAGTCATGATGACTGGCACTAATCTTTCGAGAGATCCTCGAATAATCATTTCTTTACTAAAAGCTTCGTTTTCGTATTTCATTAAATGCAAGTAATGAGAAATCATCATAATTCCATTACGACAGGCTATGCCACATAAAGTTACAAAACCAATCATACTTGCTATTGTTAAACTACGATTAATAACAAATAACATGACAAGCCCTCCGATAAAAGCAAATGGGATAGTCAACATTATTTGTGCTACAATCATTTTCGATTTAAAATGTGAGTACAAAAGTAAAGCAATAGCGATTATCGATAGTAGCCCAAGTGAAAAGATTTTTTGAGTAGCGCTTTCGTGAGATTGAAATTGACCACCATAGACAGGATACGTTCCAATCGAAAAATTAACACTTTGTGAAATTTTCTGCTTAATTTCATTAACTGTGCTCACCAAATCACGACCAGAAACATTCGTCGAAACAACAACTCTGCGCATACCGTTATCTCGATTAACTTCATTTGGTCCTTGAGTTTCATAAACATCAGCAACATCAGACACTCTTACACGTTGACCGTTTGGCATTATCTTTAAAACAATATTTTTTATCATTTCAATGTTAGATCTCGACATATCATCGAATCGATAAATAATATCAAAAAATTTTTGACCATCTATGACTTGTGCTACTCTCTCACCATTCAAAGCTTTTTCTAAAATCGATGTTATATCGCCACTGGAAAGTCCATATTGAGAAGCTTCCTCGCGCAATACATAAATTTTAAGTTGAGGGATTAATCCTTGGTCTTCAACTTTTAAATCAACCACACCACTTATATCTTTGATTGCATCACGAACTTGATTGGCGGATTTGCGTAATTCCGATAAATCTTGACCATATATTTTGATTGCAATTTGTGCTGCTACCCCTGAAACCATATGATCAATTAAATGTGCTATAGGTTGACCAACACTAATATTCATACCCTCAAGAACTGATAATTTATTTCGAATTTCGTTTAAGATTTGATCGCGGTTGCGCTGACTATCTTTTTTAAAGTCAACATCAATTTCGCTAACATGTAATCCCATTGCATGCTCATCTTTTTCTGCTCGACCAGTTCTTCTTGAAACTGATTTAACTTCTGGTATTTCCATAATGAGTTGTTCAGCTTGTAAACCAATACTATTTGCTTTGTCTAATGAGATTCCTGGTTTGGCACCCACAGTAATTAAAGCAGTTCCTTCATTAAATTCAGGTAAGAAGTTTTTACCCATCATTGGAACTAACATCATTGACATAACAAAAAGTACAACAACCAAAGAAATTAAAACTTTAGGACGATCCAGTGCTTTGTTTAATATTTTTCGATCCCACTTTTTGAGAGTAGCGACCAAAGCTGTGTCAGCATGCTGAGTAAGCATTGCTTTCCCCAGTAGATAATAACAAAGCACCGGAGTAACAGTTAAAGAGACCAGTAATGAAGCTAACAATGCTGTTAAATATGAAATTGCTAACGGTGTAAATAGTCGTCCTTCAATACCACTCAAATTTAATAATGGCACAAAAACAAAACAAATTATGAGAGTTGCTATAACGATTGAGTTTCTGACCTCTGAAGAGGCATCAAAAATAACTTTCAAAATTGATTTAGGCTTTTTTAAAAAACGATTTTCCCTCAATCTTCGAAAAATATTTTCTACATCCACAATAGAATCATCAACAAGCTCACCTATAGCTATTGCTAAACCGCCAAGAGTCATTGTATTAACTGTTAATCCGAACAGCTTAAAAACAATGAATGTCATTAAAAATGATAACGGAATTGCTGTTAAAGTAATTAGGCTCATTCGTAAATTCGCTAGAAATGCAAATAAAACAATAAAAACCAGAATTGTTCCGAAGATCAGTTTATTTTTCACACCATCAATTGAGGCTTCTATAAAATTAGACTGTTTAAAAACATCAGTCGTTATACCTATTCCTTGAGGTAATGAAGATTTAATTGATTCAATTGCAGCTTCAATATCTTTAGTAATTTTAACAGTATCAGTTCCTGGCTGCTTTTGAATGACGAGTACAACGGATGGCTTGCCATTATAACTTGAATCACCTCTTTTGATCGCAGAATCTATTTTAACTTCTGCAATTTCTTTAAGAAGAACAGGTTTACCGAAATGATGACCGATAACGGTATTTTCTATATCTTCAATTGTGCTAACAGTGCCAATATTTCGTATCAGTAGTTCATTTTCACCACGGGTTAAATATCCCCCAGTTGTATTTTGACTGATTTGGCTTAACCTTTCATTAAGATCTTCAAGATTAATACTGCGAGTATTTAGTTTTTCTGATGAAATAAGTATTTGATACTGCTTTAGTCCGCCTCCCATTGCGATAACCTGTGCAACACCAGGTATCGTTAAAAGTCGCGGACGCACAACCCATTCAGCTATGGTTCGTATATACATCGGATCAATTTGATTTGATTCTGGATAGATCGCAATTTGCTGAATTTGTCCCATGAGTGAAGAAATAGGCCCCATTGCTGGTTGTATATCTTCAGGCAACTGATCTTTTGCCAAGATTAATTTTTCGTTAATTAATTGACGACTTAAGTAAATGTCTGTTCCCCATTCAAATTGAACATATATAATTGACAACCCAACACCTGATGTTGATCGTATCGATGATAATCGAGGTAATCCATTAAGCTGTGATTCAATGGGTATTGTAATCAACGTCTCAACTTCTTCTGGCGCCTTGCCATGCGCCTCGGTTACAATTGTAACTGTAGGTTTCGAAAGATCCGGAAATACATCAACCGGAAGACTATAAAATGATGATAGTCCTAAAAAAATTAGAACAGCAGAAATCCCCAACGTTAATAAACGCTTTGTTAGGGAAAACTTAATTAATATGTTAAGCAATTTTCCTCCAATAGCTAAAAATAGTTTTTACTTTTTTTAAAAATAAATAACTAAACTATTGGTGGTCGATAAATAGAATTCTGGTAATTGTGCAAAAATATTTGGTGTGATTTAATATATGATTGAGAAATTAAAATATTAAAATCGAATGTGCTTTTTGAAAAAATATAACTCGAACAACACTGAGATAAACAACAGTGGTCTGATTCTGTCTCTGCTTGTTGCGGCTGTTTGTGATTTAAAACAAAATGATGCGAGTTTATTACTGTCTTTATTTCTTCAATTTTTAAGACTTGATTATTGTCAACTTTGCTAGAGTGCTCATGGGCATGTATATGAAATAAACCTGCACAAACTTGCATAAGTAAACTAAACACTATAATGAATGAAAAAAATTTTTTTAAATACATACAATGATTGCATATAAAGTGTGTTATTTTTAATTAAATGTCAATCACGTGCTTTTTGTATATTCTCTGATAGCCATGTTACTTAACAAAAAAGCACTTATATTCTAATAGTTGTCAATTAATACTATTATTTGCAATCCAAATCAATAATCTCAGTATACTGACGCCAGTCGTGATCCCAGACAGCAATAAATGCATGTTTATCTTTAAGCGAAATGTGTAAGTAGTGATCTTCAGCCATTTGTCTTCCGATATAAACCTGCTGTCTTCCAAAATGATCTAAAGTTACTGAGCTTCTGATATCCACGAATTTATCAGGATTTCTAGATTTAAGACCCATAGCTAAACTTAAATCTTTCAAACCTACGAGTTGATCTTTATCATTCACCTGAATAGCAACCATCGGTATTTTCAATGAAGCTCTTTCACAAATTAAAGTTTTCAACTCAGATGCTTGAACCTGGTTAAATGTTAAAACTAGAAGAATCAAACTTAGCAAAATTTGCATATTATAACTCCTGCAATTAGCTCAGCACTATCTATGCCAAAACGGCCTTAAACGGAGCACTTACTATTACAACTAACTGTCTATAATATTGACTATGGTCATAAAAAGTCGCCAATAAACGATGAAAAGGTCACAATCAATTGATGCACTCACGTTCTTATCAGTAAAATATAATAATGCTAAATTACGCTCAAACAAATAGATTGTAAAAATGCAATTGCTGAATTTCATTTAAGTTCGGGTGATGGTGTAGCTTCAACATCAACAATTTTAGTCGATTTAATTTCTGGTAAAAAATTTAATTTGAAGAAGCCAGCAATCATTTTTCTCAAAATGGTCAAGCGCTAGTTCTGATGAGTTCAAACATCGAAGGCGAAAATTGCGGAGAAGCAAATCAATGCGATGTGCAATTTCAAATACTTCAATGTTCAAATAAAAATATAAGAACTTGTGACTTAAAATCGAATAAGAACTTTCAAGTTAAGAGCAGTAAACTTGAAAGTTCGGAACCACTTTCTGGACCTGCTGACTTTAAATGGGTATCTGAAAAAATGTCGATCAAATTTAATTTAAATTACTTTGAATGTGTAATGGCACAGGATAATTCTCTCTTGTGTAAAATACCTAAAAATTTGAATCTCACGTTAACAGAAAAATAATTAAATCTGCTGCGGTCGGGTAATGCCAAAATAAAACTCCTCGACAAACTAGCCCTACTGCGCAGAACAAGACAGTTCAATATTTTTTACAATTGCATCTAAGTTGTAGCTATCTTTTTGATAGACGAAATCTCCTGAAAAATTAAAACTCTCTTTTATGCCAGAGGTCAAAAATGTATAAGTATGATCGAAAACAGAAATGATATCCTTATCTGATTTTAAAGATAACCACCAAGAATGTTTAATTTTAGGACTAAACACCTGAACATCAACAACAAAGTTTTTGACACCCTCACCATGCGTAATAATTGGCCAGCCTGATATCTGTATATAAGCTTCGAGCTCTGGATTTGCTTTTATTGGGTACTTTATTTTTACATCTTTGTAAATTTGGAATTCATGCAATTCTGATTCGAGTTTTAATTTACATTTTACACCATTGATTTCTTTTTGGCCTATCGCTTTTCCATTCATCAATAATTCAATTTGATATTGACTAAATTCTGCAATCCAAGAAGAAACATGTTTTGATCCTGTAGGATAAAGGCCTTTGCTGACTTCATCTGACAAGTCGGCTAATTGTTTTCTAACTTGCAAAACATTCATCACAACACTCTTTATATTCTTTAAGAGCGCATTTTTAGCATCCCTTATTTGAGTCTTGTCATTGGTAGATAGCAAATTGCAATAGTCCCAAATTTTATAGGCTGGTTTTTCTACATCCATTAGCTGATTGACGACACCCACTGATTTTTCTTGATCATATAACACTGGTATATAGGCATTGGAATCATAGGTCGGTTGAACACGACTACTAAGTTTCATCATATCAAATTTGCAAAGTTCATGTGTTCGATCAATTTTTGGATCTAAATACCAATTTTTTAATACCTCACTTATTGCTAAAAGCTGCTGCAACCTGTTTTCATATTCGGCTTCAATTTTTGAAGCTCCATTTGAAAATCTAAGTGCTATAGAAGGGAAAGATCTAAGAGATCTTTGAATTGCCTCCGCTTGTAATTCATTAAGCCCAAGTACGTGCCCAACCTCATGAGCTAACAAAGCAGTTAGATTTAACTCAAGGCTTTCTGGAGCTAGCTTTTTAATTGCAACCCGATTTAAACAAATTTCACCGTTTGATGAGGCTGCAGCGTCACGATGGCCTTCATTCGAACTGCATGCTGATTCGTTTACTTCAATCTTTATTTTATTGATGGTCTCTTGAACTTTTTTTCTATTTTCAACACTCAATAAATCTTTAAATCGAATAGGTGGTTCATCAATCTCGACATTTAGCCAGACAACTCCACCGCCGAACCGTTCGTCAGCTACTGGGATCAAACCAATCTCACACTGCTCACAGTTTGCTGAACGCTCTATCAAAATTTCAGATAATCTCCAGTATGCAGTTCGCACATTATCTAGACTATTATCAAGTGCAATTTCAAATTGTTCATCACTTGACTTCACTAGGTCGCCACCAGAACTATCGATTCCACCATGGGCCTGGATTTTCGGTGAATCATCATTTGATTGTCCCTTTGGACCGCATGCGGTAAATAAGCTTAAAATAGATCCTGCAAGAATTAGGTTTGATAAAAAATGTTTCATATAATTCCTTTTCTGAAGTTCAATATTTAAGCCAATGTAATGACTATTTAGTGATATTTAAAGAAGTATGATGCAAATTATTTTAGTTATAATTACCAAATTTGCTAATTATATGATATCGTAATTATTATGTTTAATTAAAATGGAGTAAAAATGTCTCAAAATAATCCGCTAGATCTATTTGAATATATAGATTATCGAGAATATATAAAAACATGGATAAGACTTCGGCCCAAAAATGGCCACGGTCAACTTCGAAAATTGGCACTTCATTTACGAATGGCACCAGTTACAATAACTCAGATTTTAAGAAACGATAGAGAACTACCACTTGAAATGGCGCCACTCACAGCAGATTTTTTACTTCTTACAGGCTTAGCAAAGAAATACTTTATTAAACTTGTCATGTATTCAAGAGCTGGTAATCATGATCTGCAAGCTTTTATTTTTGACGAAATCCAACAACTCCAGAAAGATTCACAAAATCTAAAAAATAGAGTTCCCTCAGAAGTTGAACTATCTGAAGCTGACTTAGCTATTTTCCACTCATCTTGGATTTATTCAGCAGTAAGATTATCGACTTCAATAGAAAATCTTTGTACTTGTGAATCTATTTCTAATTATTTAAATATTCCAATGGAAAAAACTCAATCTACTTTAGATTTCCTGGTCAGTCGCGGACTATGTCGTTTCGAAAAAAATAAATATATAATGGGTCCAAGTCGAACCCACTTACCTGAGTCATCACCATTTATAATTCCACGACAATCAACATGGAGGTCTAAGGCTGGAGAAAAAATGTCAAACCCGGATAAAACGGATCTTTACTACACGGCGCCAATGTCCTTATCTAAAGAGGACTTGCCCCGGATTCGACGGGAGATTTTATTATTCATTGATCGAATTAATTCTATTGTAGGGCCTTCAAAATCAGAAACAGTTTCTTGCATCAATATTGATTGGTTTAAACTGTAATGTAAGATCTTCGCAGATCTTCTTATTTGCGGCCACAATTTGTAAACCCGTTCAAGCAGTTGGAAAAATGGTAGGGGGAATCACTACTTACCTGAACTTTCACAAGTCCATAGAAAGACCACGTTTTTCGGTGCCGAGAAGCTTCGAGTTTTTGCAAATTTGGTGGACCTTTACAGTAATGGGCTATCTTTATCAGATATAGCAAAGCAAACTGGAAAGCCAAAAACGACTATAAGATCTGCTCTGGTAAGGGCTGGCGTGCGAATCAGATCTAGCGTCCCTGCACCTTTTTAAACTGCTATAGAGATTCAGCCAAGACAAATGCGGCACCTTATTTTGGTTTCTGTTTCTTTCAAGGCCAAGTTATTCCCGATCCGAAAGAGTTTGTGAATCTCCAACTGATACATGAACTATGGAAAAATGGTACTAGTCCAAATCGCGTCGCTGACAGATTAAATGAGAAAAAAATAAGACCTAGATGCGCTCAAAAGTGGAATCGTAATTCAATTATCAAAATTATCAATCGATTGAAAACAAATCAGTCATTCTGAAAAGTGGAGGTAAATATGAACTTAGATAAATTAATGGCGTGGGTAGCTGCGATTGTATTGTTATACGCAGCAACAGGAAATTTAGATCAATTTCAAAATTGGGTTTGGAAAGCCCAAGCTAAAGCGATTTATGATTCACGCTCATCTACTTGGGGTAGTCCTAGATTTTTCAGCCACGAGTCATCTCATGTAAAAGTTAAGTCAAAGTAGGCCTGTAACTAAGACCAAAAATTCAAGCCGATAGATTTCGTATTCAAATCTCCTGTTTGCTTTAAATTTGGCGCACGTTTCATAAAATTCTTCGAGCCAGATCCTTCGCATTGAGGATGCGCCAATTTTTTCAAAATTATCACACCTCATGCCGCCTTGCTTGGTCGGATCTTAAGAATTTGACTGCACTTTGCTTTCGCCTGACTCCTCGGACCTCTCAGCCGTAGGTGTAGAGGTCGCTCAAACAAGAGCGGCTCACAAATAAAAACAGGAGAAATTTTATGAACACAGAATTAAAATCAAAACTTGAAAAATTAGCCCTTATTCGATCAAAACCATTTTGCTACACCTGCTATCAAGGATGTCCAAATGGAGTTTGCAATAAATGTCATAGTGATGAGCTCATGCGGGTCACTGAAAATGGCTGCGAGTATGGCTTAGATTGGATCATTGAAGAAATCTTACAATTAGAATTATCCCCTATAGATTTATCTGAAGCTTTTGAAGAGTCTGTTCGTTCAACTCTTGAAAGTGAAACTATCACCGTTGGCTGGATGACCTTAAACGCAATAACCGTGATGAAAGATCAAGATCCGATTTCTTGGGAATGTGCTCAGTCAGAATACGAGTCTGCAGAAGAAACAGAAGGTAATATTATCTCGTTCGACAATGGAAGCACTTATTACTGGACTCATGACGTAGAAGTTTTGGTTGAAGACCTAGATTGAATTTAGATCGTCACAAATAAGTTGCAAGTAACAAACTAAGAGAATTTATCAAGTCCCATCAAAGATCTCTGCAATTTTTTTAAAATCTATTTATTCGCAATCAGAACCAAGCTATTTGTATTTCTTATCATTTAAATATACAATAATTGAAATGAAAAACCTTTATTTCGATTTTAATGCAAGTACACCAATAGCACAGGAAGTTAAAGAATCTCTAACTAGAAATTTGGATGTCCTAATAGGCAATCCATCTAGTCAACATTGGGCCGGTTCACCATTTAAAGCACAACTCGAAAACTCAAGACAGCAAGTTGCAAGGTTTTGAATCGATAAATCAAATTGCCATAATCATCCGTTGAAAGCCGTTCTTCGGCTACAGCCGGACGCGCGATGTATCTGCAAAACTTTTCTAAACGATCACGCTCATGGGCTTTGGTTGCTACTCCTGCGTGCAATGAAAACCCGGAGTTCTTCGCAACAAGACCCTTTGTCGCCGAGTGATCAGTGTCGGTCACGGACTTTAACACGATCGCCTTTTTGCCTTTGCTTTTGCCAGTTGCAAACCTGTAAGTTACCGATGTGGCTTGAAGCTTGGACAACGTGTCTTCATCTGGAATCGGTATTTGGAACTCACCGTCGTTGTCATATTTGATGATAATTTTTTGTCGTTCCAAGTATTTGGTAATTTTTTGAATGATTTTTGCTAATACTTCTTCGATCTCTTTAACTGTCGGTGGACTTGCTGCCCAGAAGTCGGTGGGTTCGTTTTTATCACTTAGCTCATAGCAGCCATCGACAAATAGTTGATGGAAGGTCCATTGCCTTTGTTAAGATATGAATAAATTATTTATGGCGTAAGCAGAATCGACATAACTCTCCGCCTCGCGCAATACACGATTCAAGTTTAACATCAAGATTAGATAAATTTTCGATGAGTCGAATATCAAAACTACAGAGTTCAGGATGCTTTTTTGCGACGTTGTGATAAACGCAATTTGTGGCTTCGATAATTGCACCCTTACGCAAGTCACTTTGTTTTAGTGAAGCGCGGTAACCTAGCTCACTGAGTAAAGCTGTTATCTTTTTCAGAGACTCAGTACTTGATGTTATTTTATCAAATTCATTTTGATGATCTTTACTAATAGCATCGGCTAGATTTTTCATGAATTTTTGAACCCCTTTTGGGCCCATTTCTGAAGAAAGTTGCTCAAGAACAATATTTGAAAGCCACGAATATTGTTTTGGAAATACATGTACGCCTTCATCAGTTAATTTATAATATCGTTTCGGTCTACCAATAAATCCTTTGCTATCCTCAAAATTGATAAAACCTTGGTGTACGAGTTTGTTAAGATGTTCTTTGACGGCCGTTTTGGTGATATTAAGCACATGAATTAAATCGTCTGCGGTTGCTCCTTGAGACAAACTTTGTAAATGTTCAAGTATTTTTGTCTGATTTTGATTCAATTGCATAGATCATCCTTTTTAAACAATTTAAACAGTGTTTACTGTTTTTATTGGTTGCTTTAATCTTAACTTAACAATGATCTAAGGATCAATAAAAAAGGAGAAATAAATGGAAAATGCTATTAAAGCGCAAACTAAAACACACATCTACTCATCACAACAGGCATCACAACTCACAACTTCAATTGTGACAGGACAAATCGCTGGATTAATTATGGCAGTTGCAGTTATGGCTGTATTTACTGTACTGGGTAAAGGACCACTTTACCCAGTACAAGTCATCGGCTCACTTGCGCTTGGTGAGTCAGCACTTGTGGGCACTAACTTTTTGGCTATTTTAGCGGGGTTAGTTTTGCATCAACTTGGTCCATCTTTAATGTGGGGAGTGATTTTTTATTTGTTAACACCAAAAAAAGAAAAGCTTAGCACGACTAAAGCTTTGACTTTTGGAGCAGTTATCTCTGTTATATCAATGGCAGGTCCTTATATATTGATACCATTTTTGATGAACTTGTTTCATGGAGTTGATATTTGGAATCGCGAAGTGCCGATGTTCTGGGACTGGATTGCTCATATTATATTTGGTTTGTCTTTTACTCTCTATCCTAAAATTCAAGAAAAATTATCTTAATTTTTTCGATTTAAATTATTATGCAAAAAAGTAGATGTTAAGCATTTGCTTTTTTGTATTTGTACATTCAAATGCTCAACGTTATGAAATGCCAAGCTTAAAGTTAAATAAAGGTAGCGAGGTCAAATTTTTGTGAAGTGATTACTTGGACTTTAAAGTTTTCAAATAAGATATTAAATCGAGACGATCTGCCTTAATAGGGACTGAAAATCCCATCTTCGATCCAGGAACAAAACTATTCGGACCTTTTAGCCATTGGTCGAGATTTTTTTCACTCCATTTAAATCGTGATTTTTTCAATGCAGTAGAGTACTCATAATCAGCGAGAGCGCCGGCTTTACGTCCAAATACACCAAAATGTTTGGGCCCAGTGCGATTGGTGTCAACAGAATGACAACCTGTACATCTAGATTCGTATATTTGTTTTCCATGCACAGGATCTCCAGGGGTCTTTGCAAAAGCAAAAACTCCTGTGATCAATACGAATGAAAAAATTTTTTCAATTCGCATATTTATTAAGCTCCAAAAGATAATGATTTCGATGGAAGCTCTTGTTTTAAAACAGAGGACAAGATAGTCCAATGCATAACTTCGTCAGCCGCAATACGCGCACCAACTTTAGCAATTTCTTTATCAGTAAATGATGGAATTACGCCTAGATATGCATTTGCAGCACCTTTTTCATGTTTCGCTGCTAAAATTAAAATGTCTTCTTGGCTTTTAAGTGAAGCTGCGTTTAAGTCCTTCGCATATTCAGTCAATACTTTAGCTGCTACAGGAGATCCACCAAGTTTTTTAATTGTTGCTGCGAGTGCCTCACTGTGCTCTTTGTGATGACTTTGAAACAAAATTGCTGTTTTTAAAACTTCAGAAGTTAAAAGTTTGCTTTCTGCACCTAATTGATATGCGGCAATCGCTTCATTTTCCAAAGCAAGAGCAACATTTAAAATAGCTACATCACCTTTATCATTTGCTTTAAGCTTACTTGCTAATGCTTCTTTCCCACCCAGCAATGCGATTGTTGCTGCAGATAATGTTAAACTGCCTGCTTGTAAAAAATGTCTTCTTTCCATAATTAACTCTCCTTTTTTTTAGTTAGCACTCAATAGTTTTATGAATGTCACAAGTTAACTTAAAGAACTAAAATCGTAAATCGTGTTTAAATTGTCTAAATGTTTTGGAGAGTATCTAGTCCAGACATAAGAGTATAATTCAGAGAGGGCAGATTATAGACAATATAAACAGTATTTACAAATGATACAATTTTCCGATAATTGATCCATGGCCAATTCATAAGGATTATTATGTTAGTACAAGTTGAATCAATATAAAACTCCTTAGTCTGAAAAGGCCTCGGCCTTTTGTGTTGTTCTACCTACATCATCTAGCGTATGATAAAAACAATAAATACTGTTTAAACTGTTTAAATCGGTTCATACCATAGAACAGTAGAACCGAACCGTAGAATGTCTGAGATTTTGGAACACTTCCACCATCAAATGAGTAGAACCTAAAAATGGTAGGGGGAGAGGGACTTGAACCCCCGCTCCTCGGATTATGAGACCGATGCTTTAACCAACTAAGCTATCCCCCCGACCGAATAAGATATAAAATGTTGAAATAACTGTAACAAAACGAAAAAGGGAGATCAATGATCTCCCTTTAAATAATTCTACTTGTCGTAATTTTAATCACCAAATTGATGGTTAACGGTCACAAAAACAAAAAACTAGCTATCAACAAACGTTTTTAATTTATTAGATCGGCTCGGATGACGCAACTTACGTAAAGCCTTAGCCTCGATTTGACGGATACGCTCACGTGTTACGTTAAAATCCTGACCCACTTCTTCTAATGTATGATCTGACTCTTCACCGATACCAAAACGCATACGCAATACTTTTTCTTCACGCGGAGTTAACGTCGCCAACACTCGACGAGTTTGCTCAGCTAAATTTAAGTTAACAATAGCTTCTGCTGGATTAATCACTTTTTTATCTTCGATAAAATCACCTAAGTGCGAATCTTCTTCTTCACCCACTGGTGTTTCTAAGCTGATTGGCTCTTTTGCAATTTTAAGTACTTTACGTACTTTATCCACTGGCATATCCATGCGATCTGCGATTTCTTCTGGAGTTGCTTCACGACCTAACTCTTGAATTAATAAACGTTGTGTTCTAACAAGTTTATTAATTGTTTCGATCATATGAACAGGAATACGGATCGTGCGTGCCTGATCGGCAATAGCACGTGTAATCGCCTGTCTGATCCACCATGTCGCGTATGTCGAAAATTTATAACCACGACGGTATTCAAACTTATCAACAGCTTTCATTAAACCAATATTACCCTCTTGAATAAGATCCAAGAATTGAAGACCACGGTTTGTATATTTTTTGGCAATAGATACAACGAGACGCAAGTTAGCTTCAACTAATTCTGATTTTGCAGCATCAGCTTCGCGTTCACCTTTCCAAATGGCAGTGTATGTTTCTTGAATCCATCTAAAGTTCATTTCAGTGTCTTGATGTAAACGCTTAAGACGTATTTCAGCCTCTTGTGCTTGTAATGCATACGTTTTGAATCGCCCATAAGACAATCCAGTATCACGAGTCATTTTGATTAATTCTTTTTCGTTTGATTCAATTAACTTCAAACGCTCGATCATTGTTGCAACATCTTTAGAAAATGTTTTTTCTATACCGTCTTTGATACGTTTTCTTAATGAACCCATACGGTTCACTAAGTTTTTAAATTTAATCACAACACGGTTAATTGTTTTACGATTAAAGTTAATCGATTCAAAGTTCGCCATTAGCTTTTCGTTATAACCACGAACTTCTTCAGTCAGTTTATTTTTAAGATCTGCCTTGATAGCTTCTTCACGTAATTGCGTAAAAGCTTTTTCAGTATCTTTTTGGTAAACAGTCACGATACCGATTAATTGATGAATTTTCTCGATATATTCTTTTTCATCATACTGAGTATCTTCGTCTTCTAGACCACGGAAGATAGATTTAACTTTGATACGGCCTTGGTCTAAACGTTTACCTAAATTGATAATTTCCCAAGTTCCAAGTGGTGACATGAGCATCGCTCTTACGATCTCGCGTTCACCTTTTTCAATACGACGAGCAATTTCAACTTCACCCTCACGAGTTAAAAGCGAAACTGAACCCATCTTGCGAAGATACAAACGGACCGGATCGGCACCTTTAACATCTTCAGCTTCTTTAACTTCTTCTTCATCAACTTCTTCTTCATCAACGTCTGATAAGAATTCTTCTTTTTCGTCAGCACGAGCGGATTCAGTGTGCTCTGTAATTGCAACACCATTAGCTTCGAGTGTATGCATTAAGGCATCGAGCACTGAAGCGGCAATAATTTCAACTGGAAGAGACTCATTGATCTCTTCAATTGTAAGACGACCTTTTTCTTTAGCCGTTTTTAAAAGCTTTAAAACTTCTTCTTTAGCGAGAGCTTCTTGCTCAGCAATGGTTAAAACCTTTGCTTCATTTTTTTCTTTGCGATCTGAGTGCATATCTGACATTTTACCCCGCCGATTTAATTAAAAATTTTAAATCATAAAAAATAATTTTTAATTTTTGTTTTTCAAAGACAGACGACTTTTTTGAAGGTCTGAAATCTGTCTTAGTTTTTCGTCATCTAGATTTGCACTGCGATTAATTTGCAAATCTTTTTTGACATCTAAAACTAAACGCTTAGCCTCTGCTTTGACAAACTCCTGCTGAACGCGATTGACTAAATCTGAAACTAGTTTCTTTTCTTTTTCTTCGTCGAATTCAGACACTGAAACAGCATCTAGTTTCGAACTTTGAAACAAAAGTTCTGGCTTATCAATTTTATCGATCAACAGACTGACCAACTTATCAAACCTGTGGACATCTTGTCTATAAACTTCGAGGGCATTTTCTAAAATTTGTCTAACACCTAAGTGTTTGATTTGGCTTAATAATTGCTTGAACGAATCATCATTCGAGTCAGCATCAGCCGTAGAGTGAATTCCACGATTTAGCTGCAGCAAATAATCAAAATTGGCACGACTCTTGAGTACATTTTGTAATAACATCAGCTCAACTTTAGAGGCATCTGATAACTTAAGTTTATCTTCTGAGCCAACTTCAGTGACTGGATTTTGTGCTTTTGCTTGTTGATGATTTACCTCTAAAGATTGGCGACCTTGAGCGTTAGTTTTTCCTGACAGCGAATCTCTCAGCCAAACTTTTGTTACACTCATCATTTGACACAAATCATCAGCATATAAACTTTTCAGGCGATTATCAGTAATCGCATCAAAAATAGGCCGAATTTTATCTACGAGACGCACTTTTTCAGAAGCTTCACCGCGATAACCAATCATCCAAGATTTAATAACAACATTAAATAAATCAGGACTTGATTGAATTTTTTGCCTTAAACTTTCTACACCAAATTTAATTACGTATTCATCAGGATCTTTTGCATCAACCAATGTCAAACCACGTGGATACAAACCTTGTGACAGTAGTATCGGCAAACTACGTTCCGCAGCCATCTGTCCGGCTTCGTCGCCATCAAACAATACAACAACATTTTGAGTTAATCTTTTAATAAGTCTTGCATGATCTGGAGTTAATGCAGTTCCCATTGTCGCAACAGCATTTTTTAATCCCGCTTGAAAGAGCGAAACTAAATCCATATAACCCTCGACAACTAAAACTAAATCTTCTGATCTAATATGTCTTGCGGTCTGAGCAAGTCCATACAAGACTTTGCCTTTATGAAACACGGGCGACTCAGGAGAATTTAAATATTTTGGCTCACCCTGGTCATGAATGCGTCCACCAAATGCCAACACTTCGCCACTTGGTGATTGAATCGGAAACATCAAACGATCGCGAAACAAATCAAAGTAACCCGTACCATCTTGTCTGCGTTTGACGAGTTTAGCTTCATCAGCGATTTCCATTGAAATGCCTTGGCGATTTAAATTTTGCACCAATAATTCCCATTCGTTTGGCGAATAACCAATTTGAAATTCTTCGAGTGTTTCAGCATTTAATTTACGTTTTTGAATGTATGACTTGATTGGATGATCTGCTGGAGATCTTTTTAAGATCTCACGAAAAAAGTCAGCAGCAAGCTTATTAGCTTTTAGCAATTTTTTTTTGTGATCATGTGCTTGCGAAGCTTGATCGTTGTGATCTCTATTCATTTCAGGAATTGGTATATTTGAACGATCCGCTAAATATTCAAGAGCTTCGGGAAAGCTCATTCCATTATAATCTTTTAAAAAAGTAATAACATTGCCGCTCTTTTTACAACCAAAACAATGATAGACTTGTTTGGCATCAGAAACCGAAAAGCTGGCTGTTTTTTCTTGGTGATCAGGAAAGGGACACCGCCCCATGTGACCACGACCACTGGGTTTTAACTGTGTGTACTGTGAAATAATGTCGACAAGGCTTGTTGAATCTATAACCTTGTCGATGAAATCTTGCGGATATCCCAATGAACTCCCTAAATATGAATTAAGAAAGTTTTGACTTAATTACTTCACTGATTGTTTTACCGTCAGCAGTACCTGCCGTGCGCGCTTGAACTTCCTTCATCACAACGCCCATTTCTTTAATCGTTTTCGCACCAGTTGCAGCGATAACATCAGAAACCACTTGCTCAATTTGCTCTTTTGTCATTTGAGCTGGCAAGTAAGCTTCCATAACTTTTAACTCAGCTGATTCTTGATCGGCTAAATCATTGCGTCCTGCAGCTTGAAATTGCTCAATTGATTCTTTTCTTTGTTTAACAAGTTTTTTAATAACAGCCATAACATCGTCTGCTGTTATAGGATTTGGTCTCGAATCGATTTCTTTATTTTTAATCGCTGATTGCAAAAAACGAAGGGTATTTAATTTAACTGAATCTTTTGCGATCATGGCTGCCTTAATATCGGCTGTGATTTTCTCTCTTAGTTCCATCAGAAATCTCCTGAAGTATAAATGATAAAATAAATGGTCATACTAACTATAATAAAACAACTTTTTACAAATTATGAGTCGTTAGAATAAAGACCAAAAAAAACCCCAAGTTTCCTTGGGGTTTGGCAATTACGAAATTACTCGCGATCGCGGAAACCGCCGCCACGTGTTTTTTTAGTCGCGCGTTTACGTGCAGCTATAGATTTTTTCTTAGCAGCAACACTCGGTTTTTCGAAGTGTTCGCGTTTTTTAACTTCTGAAAGGATGCCAGCTTTCTCACAAGATTTTTTGAACTTTCTGAATGCAGATTCAAAACTTTCTCCATCTTTAATTTTAACTAGTGCCATTTTTAACTCACCCACCCTTTCATTTTAGACTTAAATCAAATACGAATTATTAGCAAAAGGACTTCACTATGACACTTAATGACATTAAGCAGCAAGACCATTTTTCTGAAATCGATAAAAAATTCATGAAAAGAGCTCTGAAAATAGCGAAATTGGCCGAAACAAAAGGGGAAATTCCAATCGGAGCTGTTCTAGTCGACAAAAATGATCAAATTATAAGCCAGGCTCATAATATTCGCGAGTTGCAAAACTCTGTTATTGGTCACGCTGAAATCGTAGCCCTGCATAAAGCCGGTCAAAAACAGCAATCTTGGCGACTGACTGATTGTACTTTGTATGTGACTCTTGAACCCTGCTTTATGTGCGCTGGAGCACTCGTTCAATCTAGAATCAAACGTGTCGTTTTTGCGGCTCACGATCCCAAAGGCGGCGCCCTAGGGTCACTCGCTAATCTCGCTGAAGATAAAAGGCTGAATCATCGATTCTCTGTCCAGTCTGGTTTATTTGCAGAAGAAAGTAGCCAACTCTTAAAAAAATTTTTTAAAATGAAAAGACAAAAAAAATAATTTTTCAATTCGATTAAACACGAGGTTTTTATGACTGAAAAAAAAGCTCTCATTAAACTTGAAGAATCTTTGCGTAACTTAAACTCGACCACGATGGGGCGACGAATGTTTTTAGCCTCAACAAGCCTATTGCTTGCAGCCTGCGCCACTGGCGAACAACATCGCAAGCGAGAGGGCAACCTGATTGGTAACGAAACAGATTTAACTGTGAACGATGAGCGTAAAATGACTCAAGAAGTTCTTCCACAAATGCGCAAAGACTATCCTGCTTTGCAGAATAACGAAATCCAAAGCTATATCAGCAATCTTGGTCGTAAGATTGTTTTATCAAACAATTTAGAAGGTCATCCATATAACTATAATTTCACAGTGGTGGACGTACCTCATGTTAATGCGTTCGCACTGCCCGCTGGCACTGTCTTTGTAACTGCGCCCTTAATTGCTATGGCTGATAACGAAGCTGAATTAGCAGGCGTCATTGGACACGAGGTCGGACACATCAAAGCTCGTCATACTGCCCAACGCATGACCAAGGCCAAGCAAGAACAAGGCAAAACGTCTTGGTATGCAGGAGGAGGAGCTCTTATCGGTGGTGTTTTAGGCTATGGAGCATCTAAATTACTGTGCAAACCTGAAGATAACGAATGTATTCAAAAATCAGTCGGCTACGGATTAGCAGCCGGTGCTGCCGGCGGTTTACTTGTACAAAAATATAAGTTCATGGCGAACTCGCGCGAAGATGAAATGGAAGCCGATCGGATTGGATTTAAAACATCCGTTACCTCTAATTTTCATAAAGATCACTCTGGTCGTTTTTATCAAAAACTATTAACAATGGAACAACAAGGAAAAGGTGCTGCTGACCCTTTGACGCGCTCATTAGCTGATGCCCTCAGCACCCATCCGCCATCACAAGAACGCGTAAATCAAATGAATATGCTAGCAGCCGAAACGTCGCAAAACTTGAGCAAAGCCATCATTAATTCAACACAGTTTGACCGCGTAAAAAAAATCTGCCAACAAGTTGTCGATCGTCAGAAACAAAAAAAGCAGAGCTAAATGTTAGCTCTGCTTTTTTTAAAATACTCATTTTCTCTTAAAAGATTATTTAATATCCAACCTGTACCCAAAACTCGGTACAGCAGTTATGACCCCAACAAAGCCCTCAATTTTTTTCTTAAGATAATTAATTTGTGAATCAACATTTCTTGGGGTTACATCAGAGTGCCCCCATATTTCTTCCATAAATGTTGTGCGAGAAACGAGATTATTTTTATTTTCTATTAAAAGCTTTAAAATTTCAAACTGTTTCGGTGTTAATATAACCTCACGACTGTCAACATAAACGATACGTGAATTTAAATTCATAACCAAATTAGCGACTTTTAATTCACCAGCTTTAGAAGTTGGGACTGGCGTTGAATAACCCTGAATTCTTTTTTTAACTCTTAACACAAGCTCTTTTGGATTAAATGGCTTGGAAATAAAATCATCGCCACCAGATTCGAGTGTCTCAATACGTTCGTCTTCAGAGGCAACACCTGAAATAAAAATAACAGGTATGTTCTTAGTGCTCTCTTGATCCTTTAATAACTTGCAAACCTCAACACCATTCATATTTGGCATATGATAATCCATGATGATTAAATCAGGTTTATAGTCTTTAACTAGGCCCATTGCAGATTGTGAATCTGAAGTAGCTTTGCACTCAAAGTAGGGACTCAGAATTTCAGATAATAAATAACATGTTTCTTCAAAATCATCGATAATAGCAATTTTATGCATTTTGAACTATACTCCCTTAAATTTAATTTTTTTAGTCTCTAATATTTTTTTTAGAGAGTCTCTTTTATCACCTTGGATTTCAATGCAGCCTTTTGCATTTTCAATGAAATAACTGCCACCGACTCCACATTTTGCTTTTAACTCTTTAGTTAAATCCTTTAAATAACTATCAACTGCAGGAAGTTGATCTAAAACCGTTACTGTTTTACCCCCGCGACCATTTTTTTCAATTCTGAAAACAACAGTAAACTTGTTTTGAGCTAAAATTTCATTTTGCTCTTTTTCAAACTGTATGCGATCACTTTCTCCAGACATTTTAGCTTGGTCACGAGGATCATCTGAATAAACTAAAACTCTATCTTTCGAACTCACAAATCACCACTTTATAAAACTCAGAATAGAACGACTACTCTAATTATTATTACTTATCATTGCGTACAATGCTGCCTGTTGGAAGAAAAAAACAACAAAATTTATTAATCAATTGATTAACAAATCACTGATCAACAAACACAGATCAGATTGATTATTTTATTGGCTGCGCTCTCAAAAAAAGAACTTAAGTTTTATCACTAGATTCAGCAACAACTTGTTTTTCGGCCGATAAACTATGCTTTGTATATTCTTTTCCATCGAATCTGAAAAGCTGCGGCTCGTTATCCATGACAGTAACCAGATTTACTGGTCTTTTCCAAAGAGTATTGAGATTTCTTAATGTTGCATCCATATAATTGGGCTGCAAATCCAAACCTTCGTGTACGTGCTGTAAAAGCAACTCACCGCGATTTTCAAAGTTAGCATTTTCGATTTTGATTATAGGTTGACCAAAATTAGTCATTTGAAACAATAATTGAGCTTTAATCGCTTTGAAATCTCGTGTGTCAACTTCAAATCGTTGGGTCTCTTTGTTCATTTTATAAACAAACATTTTATTGCGAACACAGAAATCTTCTGTCAAAAATTCATCAATGAAATTCACATCGTTATACAACTTACGAACTTCAAAAATTTTTTCTCGTCCCAAATTTAATTTACGATCCCAATGCTTTCTTTCGTTAACATCATCACAATCTTCCCACTCACGGCCGAATTTGCCTTTATTCCAACGATCTTCAATATCACGCATGAGCTCTAAACCAACTTTATACGGATTGTAACCACCCATTTGCATAAACATAGTGCCCGCATGATGATCAGCAAAATCAATAATTTCTGAATCATTTAATATATGACGAGTCATAATGTGTGAATGCCAGTATGAGGCCCATCCCTCGTTCATCGTTTTTGTCATTCCTTGCGGAGCAAAATAATAAGATTCATCTTTAACGATTGCTAATACATCCTGCTGCCACTCTTCAAGTGGAGCATAATTAATTAAAAAGCTCAGAATATCACGTACAGGTTCAGATGGAAATTGTGATTTGTTTTGTATCTTTTCAATCTGCTCTTGCTTAAATTTTTCAATGATATCGGGTGGATTGATATATTTTTGCATATAAGAGCGTTCAACTTTAAAAACATAATCTGCTTCACGAGCTTCTGGTTTTTTCTCTTGAAATTTTACGGGCCCATTTAAAATTGAATATCGATCAATAAGATTTTCTAGACTTAAACACGTGTCGATAAATTTTTCGACTTCCTCATAACCATAGCGATCAATATAACGACGTATACGAGTGGCATGATTAGCCATCTGATCCATCATTTTGCGATTCGTTTTCGAAAACCAAATATTATTTTTAAAGAAATCACAGTGACCATAAACATGTGCCATCACAAGTTTTTGATCCATCATTGAATTGCCTTCCATCAAATAGGCGTAACAAGGATCTGTATTAATCACCATTTCATAGATTTTAGATAATCCATACTCGTATGACTTTGAAAGCTGCTCGTATTCCATACCAAAACGCCAATGTGGATATCTCACTGGAAAACC
Source organism: Pseudobdellovibrio sp. (assembly GCA_046293015.1). GTDB lineage: Bacteria > Bdellovibrionota > Bdellovibrionia > Bdellovibrionales > Bdellovibrionaceae > Pseudobdellovibrio. The sequence continues at coordinate 80,969 of JBKBPU010000003.1, read as the reverse complement.
ACCGTAACTCGCAAATTGACTGATTTGATCATAAGTAATCAACTCGAAAATAGTTTCGAAAAAATCTAATCCACAATTTTTAGCAACTTGGCAAATTTTCTTTCGCTCAGCTTCAAGTTCTAAAGTCAGATTAGCCATTTTTACTTTCCTTTTCCTAAAAAATCTTTAATTGAATCTAAAATTTTATCACGCGATTCAATTTGGCTTAATGTTATTTGATCATTATCAGCAAATTCTTTTTGCAAATCCTTTAAAAATTGACCACTACCGTACTTGCTTTCAACTTGCCCGTACGAAAAAACATTTACTCGAGGCATGAAATACTCGCGAATTAACTGTACACATAGTCTTGTATCTTCCCCGCTCCAATTATCGCCGTCACTAAAATGAAATGGATAAATATTCCACTCATCAGGTGAATATTCTGTTTCTATAATTTGCTGACATAACTTATACGCCGAACTGATTAATGTTCCACCGGATTCACTCGTCTTAAAAAATGTATTTTCGTCGACTTCTTTTGCTGCAGCATCGTGAATAATAAAGCGAGTTTCTAAACCTTTGTAATGCTTTTTAAGCCAGGTATTAATCCAAAAAGATTCTAATCTAACGATTTCTTTTTGTTCTTCGCCCATCGAACCAGAAACGTCCATCATGTAAATAACGACAGCCTTAGTAAATGGTTTTTGCGTTTTTTTAATTGTTCTATACTGATAGTCACTACGAATGGGAACAATCACTGGATCATCGGGATTATACGTTCCCGATGAAATGTATCTAGCCAATGCTTTTTTGTATGTTTGTTTAAATTTACGCAAACCCTCTGGACCAACAGGTGCAATCCCAGAATATCTTGTTTTTTCAGTGACTAGATTATTAGTGCCTTTGGGTTGAATTCTTGGTAACTCAAGTTTTTCACCAAGGATCTCAGCAAGTTCTTCAAGCGAAATTTCAACCTCAAGCATATGTTCGCCAGGATTCTCACCCGCCTCACCTTGACCACTGCCTTGCTGACCTTGTCCCTGTTGCGGTTGACCACCTTGTTGACCATCGCCTTGACCGACACCCTGTTGATTTTGTTTAGGACCATAACGAAAAGTTGGAATATCTATCCGTGGAAGTGGAATTTTAACAAATTCCTCTTCGCGTTTACCAATAAGTTCTCCGTTCGTGACATATTTTTTAAAGTCATCACGGACCCGACCTTTAATAATATTTCTAAATCGGTTTTGGTCCTCACGAATTGGCATTTAATTAACTCCTTTTAACATCTCCACGAGCGAAAATACTAGCAACATAATGTAGCACATCTGTCGCAGAAATTTCGTCATAACCAAAATCTTTAATTAAACGTGATTTCACAATTTCAATTTTTTCTTGAGTGTCTTTGTCAGCTACTGAACTGACTAAAGAAGTTAATTTGATACTATCTTTTTGATCTTCAAATAACTTTAATTCAAGAGCTTTATGTAATCTTTCATTCATTTTGTAATTAAATTTTTTGCCGTCTAAAGACAAAGCTCCAATATAATTCATAATCTCACGACGGAAATCGTCTTTACGTGATTCCGGAATTTCGATTTTTTCCTCAATCGCACGCATTAATCTTTCATCTGGATCATCATCTGCACCGGTAAACTGGTTACGCACTTTTTCTTTTTGTGTATAGGCTTTAACATTATCAATATAATTAGCGCATAATCTTTGTAAAGAACCTTCATCTGCACTAATTGCTCTTTGCACTTCGCCTTTGATAATTTCTTCGTATTCTTGTTTTACAACGCTTAATAATTCTCTATAATCTTGCTTTCTTTCTTCATCAGAAATAAGTGAATGATGTTTTAAACCGCTTTCTAACTCATTCATCACCATAAATGGATTTACAGATCCCTTATTCATTTGCTGAGCCATGACTAAAGCATTAGATAATTTATCTTGAATGTAACGTGGTGAAATTCCATCAAGACCTTCGCGCAAAGTTTCTTTGCGAAGTTCTTTGACGTTGTCTTCAGTGTAATTAGCTAAAGTTTTGCCGTTATAAAGTTTTAGTTTTTGCAATCTTGTCAAATTTGCTTTTTTAGGTTTTTCTAAACGAGTTAAAATCGCCCACATTGCGGCCATTTCAATTGTATGCGGAGCAATCGAAATACCACGCAGTTTTTGCGAATTAAAATCTTTTTTATAGATATTAATTTCTTGTTTCAAGCGAGTAATATACGGAACATCGATCTTGACCGTACGATCGCGCAAGGCTTCCATAAATTCGTTATCTTGCAGTCTACGGTACTCAGGCTCATTCGTGTGACCAATAATAACTTCATCGATATGAGTTTGTGCGAATTTTTTTGGTTTAATTCTATGTTCTTGCGAAGCTCCTAATAAGTCATATAAGAAAGCTACATCTAGTTTCAAAACTTCAACAAACTCAATCATACCACGATTGGCAACGTTAAACTCACCATCAAAGTTAAAAGCTCTTGGATCTGAATCAGAGCCATATTCTGCAATTTTACGATAATTAATATCACCAGTGAGCTCAGTTGAGTCCTGATTTTTTTCATCTTTAGGTTGAAATGTACCAATACCAACGCGATCTGCTTCTGAAATAAATAATCTTTTCACACGAACGTGAGATAGCACTTTCATTAAATCGCCATTATATTTTTCCATTAAGTGTTTAAAAATGAATCTTGACGGTGGACACAATTCTCCTGAAATTTTCATACGATAATCACCGTCTTGACCACGATTGATTTCATCAACCATCGCTTGTCTCATATCATCTGGAATGAGCAATAGAGGCTCTTCATTCATTGGGCTTTGATAAACCTTAACGTCTTTACCAAATAAACCATCTAATTTTCCATGTTCATCGACCCATTCAAATGTATAAAGTGCTCCTTGCTCTGAATGCGAGTAAGCTTCTAGGCCTTTTTTGAGCATACGACAAATAGTTGATTTAGCAGAACCAACTGGTCCATGTAATAGAATTACACGCTTTTCAGTACCATAACCAAGTGCAGCTGCCTTTAGTACATTGACCAATTTCATGAGTTGAACATCTAATCCAAAAACAGCATCTTTGCCGTTATTATCTTTATCATCGAAGAATTTGTAACGAATCACGTGCTTTTTGAAGTCAACATATTCTTCTGTACCAGCTTCCATAATCATGTCATACATTCTTTGGTAAGCATTACGAGTAATTTTAGGATTTTTCTTAACAAGTTCTAAATACTCCGTAAATGTACCTGTCCAGTGCTGAGTTGAACTTGAATTTGTTTGTTGCCATTTTTCGACAATCGCACGGAAATTGATTGAAGCTGACATGATGGTTTCCTCCATAAAAAAGCCTCTTCACGAGTGCTTCTACTATAGATTATGCCTCTTGTTGATTCGGTTAGCGAATTAAAATTATTTTATAGTTATTAGTCGATATTCTTCTGGCTTTTTCAAGACAAAGGTCTCGTTATAAGACATATTATGTTTCTTCATAGTTTTATAAATCCATACAAATCTGAAGACAGAGTTTTCAATAACCATTTTCTTTAAGCCATTGTCTTTAGTTTCTTTTGTGACCGTAGTCGATAGGCTTTTTTCATTAACAACGCATTCGGTAATTTTATCACTATTATGACACTTAAAACCATACGCCGCAAGATCTCTATCAAAAACAAGAGCCCATAATATTTTTGGATCTATTTCATATTTAAAAAGCGGCCTTGTTGTTTTTGTAGTCACTGGCCCTACAACAAATACCTTCTGTTGATGCAACAAATAGGATATCTGATTTGGAATCATCACTAAACTACCAAGTTGTATCCCTAACATAGCACTAACTTCTAGTCGAAACGCAGAGTTTTGTTTGTAAAACAAATCTATATTAACAGTATTTGATTCTGATTTTGCTTTATCTTCAATTAACGCTTTGGATTCAATATGGATAATATCCGCACGACCTACATCATCAACATTAGGACTACTTACACATCCATTAGAAAATATAAAAAGGCTAATGACGACTAGTTTTTGTAAAACACTCTTTGAGTCTTTGTTTAAATTCAACATATACTATGTATTAAATGACAAAATTAGAAATTAAACATTATTTTTTATTCTTTTTAAGTTTTTTTATTTTTTTAATCTCAGAATTGCCAGGCGCTAGTTTGATTTTACTTTTAGCTTGGGGACAAATGGCCATTTACCTTTGGGAAAAACCATTGACTAAAAAAATTCAAATTTACGCATTATTTCATACTCTACTGCATTTACCGATTCTTGTTTTTTTAGGATCAGTTCTGTCGTTTTCTGCAATATATTATAAAGAAGGAAACTATACCTTTTTAATAAGTTCGGTTCTTATTAGTTTCATCATTCTCTATATCACATTAATTTATAACATAGGATTCTATATTTACCACAAAACTGAAAGCTCTTTATCGCTTATATACTCACGAATACTAAAAAACCTAAAAGTAACCAAAATTTTTTACCTAAAAGCATCAATATTCTTCTTATTTATTATTGCGCTCAGTCGCCCACTTTCAATTGATTACTCAATAATTTTAGCTCTTATTGGTACACATTTGATCTGTAAATTTATGGCGAAGACGCTGCCGCAGGAGACCTAGTTCTTTCTGTATCTATGATTGAAGTAATTTTAGATTCAAGTATTTTAATGCGTGAAGTATCTTTTTCTTCTTTTTTAGCACGTAAGTATGCACTACGAGCTTTATCCTCTTTTTTTAATTTGAGATACACATCGCCAAGATGTTCAGAAATAATACCGACATCCGGTGATAGTGCATGCGCTTTTTCTAAATACTCTACTGCTTTTTCGTACTGACCCTTTTTAAAATAGACCCAACCAACTGTATCGATTATAAATGGATCATCTTTTTGTAATTCATGTGCTTTTAAGGCCCATACCTCAGCTTCATCTAAATTAGATTCCATCTCTGATAACGAATAAGCTAAATAGTTCATAGCTTGATAATTTTTAGCATCAAAATCAACAGCTAATTTCATGTGTTTAAGCATTAGCTTTTTATCGTTTTCTTTATCATACAACATACCTAGCACATAATTTACTTGAGAATTTTTAGGAAATTGCAGATCAGCTTTCTTTAAAATATCAATTGCCATAACATATTTTTCGGATTCTTCATATAACTGCCCCAACATCAAATATGCTTGCACACTACTTTTTTTACTCTTGATAGCTACAGTCATCGTTTCGATAGCTGCCTCTTTATTAACGTTTATTTTTTGCAAAAAAGCAGCTCGTATGCGAGCATCTTCATAGTGATTGCTGTTTGGTTGAATTTGTAAATAAAACTGTGTAGCCTTATCAAACTGTTTAAGTTCTTCATATACAGCAGATAAATAAAATTTCACTTTGTCTGATTCTGGTACCAGTTTATTTAATTCTTCCAGTTTATCTGATGCTTTAAGATAACTTTTCTTATCAATTAAAATCAAAGCCATTTTGAGTTTAACTTGTACAATATCTTCAGAATTATTTTCTAAATACTCAAGTTGATCATATGCTTTATCATATTGGTCTTTTTCAATATAGTATTGCGATAGAATTTCTGCCAATTTTACTACTGGTCCATGTTGCTTTTGATAATGAATAAAAAAATCAATTACGGCTTGCTTACCTTGATTTTTCTCAACAACAGTCGCATAAAGCTGAATAGCCTCTAAAAAGTCTGGCTTCAAAGCAAAACACTCTTCTAAATCTTTTTTTATAGCCTTTGACATTTTTTTATCGCCAGAATCAAACGCTGTTCTGGCTCTGTAGTAATAAGGTAAATGCTTCAAATCATATGTTCCGAGGTCAATGACTTTTGAAAAATATTTACGCGCTTTAGTATAATCATTTTTTTCAGAAGCAACTGCACCTAAATACAAATAAGCATCGGGTTCATCAGGATAAAATTTTGTTAATTTTAAGTACGCAGTTTCAGCCTTAGTGTAATCTTTGCGAGCCATCTCTAGCGAACCGTACAATAGTAATAAATCTTTTCTAAGTGGTTCTTTTTGTAGTGCTTTATCGGCCCAGTAAATCGCATCAACGATCTGTCCTTTACGATAGTATTCAACTGATAATTTTTGCATTAATGTGGTCGAGTCCATGTCGATTTGCAATGCTGTTTTAAGCGTTTCAATTGCTCCACCTCCACCACTTTCTGAAGAGTCAATTTCTGCACGTAAAAATAAGTAATCTGCTAACGACTGTCTTTCGATACTTATGAGTGTTTCATCTTTTTTATCGTTAAAAATTTGTGGATCAACAGTTGAATCTTGACTAATTTTGCGATCAGCACTGCGTAAGAGCTCTTTCGGAACACCTAGCGAATCCGGAGCTTTGTTATGATCATTCATAGCCGAGTCGAAATATGGATACGGTCCGCTTGCACACCCAACAAAAATTGAGAGAATTATATTGAAACAAACAAATTTCTGACTCAAACGAGTTTTCATGAACAACTCCTATTGGAAGAGTTATCGGATTGATTAAAGTCAGAACTGCAGTCTAGATAGCGCATATTATGAGCAAATTTTAAAAACTAGACCCGTGACATATGGTATTGAGCTCGAACAAAATGCATGCTTTTGTGCATATTAAGAAAACATTGATTGTCGACGTATAACTATTCAATACTACTATGCTTATTTGTAACTATTGAGGTTTGTATATATGACTATAATGGGTTCTTAGACACTGTGCGCGATGTATTTTAACCTAATGCTCACTTTCCACTGTCGACTTACTTGACAAGGAGTGGCGGCAGAGCTAACTTGCCAGCGAATAAATAGGCGAAAAGCTTTAGTTTTAGGCTCAAATCATCATCCTGTTTAGAACGTAGAAGCCCCTAACTAAAGCACTAACAAGTAGCCAGGCAAATGGGAGGCCATTGTGATGAATCAAATGGATACTTTGAACACAAAACCAAGCGCAAAGGTAAAGATTATCAAGCGTTATCAAAATCGTAAGCTTTATGACACAAAACAAAGCTGTTACGTCACTCTTGATGATATTGCAAAAATGATCCGTTCAAACGAAGAAGTCATGGTTATTGATAACAAATCAAAAAATGACATTACTGCTGCGACTTTGACTCAAATCATTTTTGAATCAGAGAAGAAAGCTTCACAGTATGCTCCGCTTTTCACTTTACGCGAAATCATTCAACACGGTAACGGAAGCATTTCTAGCTACTTAGCAAAACTTGGAGCATTTCCAATTGATTATATGACTAAGCAAGCTGCGGTGACTGTTAATGTTGAGCGCGCATCTACTGATGACATCAAGCAAAACCTAGAAAACAGAGTCGCATCGGCAGCAAGATTAAACACAGCTGACGCTACTTCTAAAGTAGTAGCTGAAAAAGCGACCGTGTTACCTGGTCTAAATCAAGAAGAAGAAACTCCAAATCTTCCTCTTCCAAGTAGCAATCAAAACTTTAATCAATAATGAAGCTCTAATAAAAAGGCCGGTTAAAAACCGGCTTTTTTATTTTTGTAGATGAGTTTTTATCAGCTTATAAGCCGATGGTTTTCTTTTTAAACTTTTTACGTATCTGTTTATGGTTTGTCCAAACCATTTCATTTGTTTTGAGATTAGTCAGAATTAGAGTTAACTTGTAATATACGGTTTTATCTTTATCGACTGTTTGAGTGATAGAATCTAAACGCCCATCAACAATATAATCAGCACCAATCTGACCACCAGCAGATTTTTTTGTTTCTGCCGAAACCATACCAGAATTTTGGTAATTATATTCGTCAGCGACATCTTCACGAGCTTCTTTATTTATGAATGTTACTTTTCCAGTTTGCATCATCTCTACTCTAAACATATCGATGATACTCATTGTATCTACATGATCACTGGTTTTATTTTGAATTTTAGTGAACATCAATTTTGGTGGAGTTTTCGCGTTCGCGATAGCAGGTATCGACATCATCGATTCAGTCAATGACTTCACGATGACTTGCATATCCGTCTCTGACCACTCATCATTCAATAAATTTTGTTTTTCTGGATCTTCATAATCGCCTTTAACAAAAGCTTTTGGACCGCAAGAAAAAATAGTTAAAGACACAAATAACAATAAAATATTTTTCATATTTTTTACCTCTACTTAAAATAATAATATATCCGAACAAAAACGAAAAGCGTTCTTAGCTTCGATAATCACCTGCGCAATTACGACTTATGTCTAGCAACACAAGTACTACTTTTGCTGACTCATTCTTTATGCAGCAACTACCCAAAATTGAATGTTCCCGTGAAGCTTATTTACTACTTATGACACACCACAATCCAGATTGTGAAGAATTTTGGGGAATTTTTATAAATCATCAACTTGAATTGTTACATTACAAGCTATTACACAGAGGTACCCTTAATTACTGTAAAATACATCCACGAGATTTATTTCGTGAAGCGGTGAAATACAATGCGCATTCAATTATTATTGCTCATAACCATACGAGCACTAACTACGAACCCTCCGAACAGGATATAAAACTAACTCGTCAACTCATTAAAGCATCTAAAGTGATGGAAATACCAATTATTGATCATATCGTTTTTAATAAATATGGATTTTATAGTTTGAAACAAAACAATGTGATTTAAAAGTCATTACTCTCTAAAGCCCGTACATCTATATCGTTGGTCGGTTTACGAATTGGTTCAATGCTAATAACTTGCAAATTATCATCAACTACAATTTCATACCCATTCTTCCGAGCATTGGCTTTAAACTGCTTAATATATTCCATTTTTTCAATTTCTGTCTGACGATGCTGATTTTGCGCAGCAATCAATTCTTCCTGAAACTTCTGCTCTAAACTTTTATTGCGATCTATCTCATTATTGAAATCTTTTGCAATTTGACGATCAACTGGTACTTTTTGCGGATTGGTTTCTACGATTTTTTGATGCTCATCTAATGTCTGCAAATTGCTCGCACTAGTACTTAACATGGTCTGTGTTTTATACCTATCACTGTTTAATTTTCGATTGGCTTCTTGCAGATACTTATTCGCTAAATCTTCAGGGTTCTGATCAATGGCCAATGATTTATCCTTTTTTTGAACCGATGTATGAGTCATTGAAAAATAGATAATACCACCCACAAAAATGAGACCAAGCATAATAGCATAGTTTAAAAAGCGGCTTAAAAAACCCATGTAATCATATCGGCATAGTGTCTAAATAAATTAATGTCTCATTATGAAATAACTAGTGCTGATCATGCTTTGAACTGCGTATTCGGCTTTAACGGCAATATAATCATAAACTCCGTACCAACGCCCTTTTCTGATCTAACTTGTATTTCACCACCATGATTTTGCACAATACCATATGAAATACTAAGACCCAAGCCCGTGCCTTGCCCCACGCCCTTTGTAGTAAAAAATGGTTCAAATATTTTATCTATTGTTGTTGCATCCATACCAGCGCCTGAATCTTGGATAGAAATTTGAATTTTCGCTGGAGCATCTATTTTAGGTTTCACGCTGGATGTTGTTATCCAAATTTGACCTGAACCACTTATGGCTTGAATTGCGTTCGAAATAATATTCATTAATACTTGATTTATCTGTGAAGCATAGCACATTAATTTAGGTAGCTTTTCATATTGCCTATGAACTTGAATCCTATTCTTAATTTCTCCTTGTAGGATCTCTAATGTTGTATCAATAGATTCATGTATATCAATTTCTTTTAATTGTGCTTCTTCTAATCTTGAAAAATTTCGCAATCCTATGACAATGTCGCGTGTTCGTTGGGCTCCGTCCTGACAAGACTTTATTAATCGCGGTAAATCCATTTTGATAAATTCATAATCAATTTGTTTTTTGATTGCTATAATTTTTGGATCATTCTGATTTTGTTGATCAATAAATAAAAATAAACTATCAGCGTATTCTTTAAGTAAAGACATATTACTATAAATAAAACCAATAGGGTTATTTAACTCATGTGCGACACCAGCCACCAATTGCCCAAGACTAGTCATCTTAGCCGAATGAACTAGTTTTGTTTGAGCTTCAATAAGTTCAGAATTAATTTTTTCTAATTCTTTGATTTTTTTCTTTAAATCTAAACGAACCTGGTAAACTTTATAACTCATTTCATTAAAGGCTTCTGTTAAAATTCCGATTTCAGTATTTGTTGTAACAGGCAACTGAATAAGCTTTTCGTTTTTTTCAAAAATTTTAAGAGCTCTTATCAATCTTTCCACTGGTTTAAGAAATAAATTCGTTGTTATTAATATAGTCATTACAAGAAATAAGGACATGAGTGACACAACGCTCACAAAAGCCACATTAAAATTTTTAAGTATTGCTTGAGTGTCTTTCTTTATAGCGCCAATACCTATATAAAATTTTGATCTGTCCCAAATAACGGGATATAAAACAAAACCATATTTTTGACCCAGCAATTCGTAATCAATAAAATTTTCGTCAGACATATTTAGAATTTTCACCTGAATATTTTTAAATTCAGGTCGTGAACTCAGGACGATCTCGCGAGATTCATTCATGATAAAAAGCTCAGTTTTTAAACGAGATTTTAACTTTAATAGAAATGTTTCCCGAAGCTCTATAACTTGTTCAAAGTATCCTGCTGTAGAACCCTGCGCGGTCAGAGCTTTCGAAAAAAGAATTAATGAAACCTTAGAGTTTTTTTGATCCAAAAATCCAATTTCATTTCTTTCATTCAAATTTGAGATGTATTTACTATTGAGAACAATTTTTTCTTTATTAAGACTGAAATTTCGAACCTGCCCTTTTTCATCACGAAAACTAGTTGTTATTAGTTTTCCTTCTTTATCATAAAAAGACAGTGATGTAACAGGGGATCGCAATATCCACTCTAAAGACAAATTATTTAGTCTATCTACGTCAGTACTTAGCAGCAGCTGAATAAATTGAGCGTTGTTGATATACTTTTCTTTATAGTTATCAAGAGTCGAATAATAGTCGTTTAAAATTGTATCAACTTCACGACCATTTCCTTGCAATCTTTGAATAACTTCTTGGTCAAAAGCTTTCGCAAATTTAAATATTGAATACCAACCAATAAACGCTAACGGTACAATAGAAAACAAAATAAACCAAATAAGCAGAACAGATCGAAGTGATCTATATTTTTTATTTTTTTTATCATGCGGTCTATTCACCTTGGTGCACCTCTAAAATGAAACGCTTTTGCCCATCGGGTAATTTTCGAGGATGCGGTTCAAAACGGTAATTTAAATTACCATATTTTTTAAATTGCGTGATAAGTGTATCGAATTTATCTGCGGGAAACACGAAATGGTAATAGCTTGTTTTTTTATTTTTAATCCATCCTAGCTCAACTTCACCTGCTTTTGTTCCACCAATTTCAACAATTTTATCTTTAATCAATTTAGAAACGATTTCCCAGTCCTGGGCTGTCATTTCGCCTTTATAAACACCATTAATAACTTTTGCTTCTGCTTTGGTATTTATGCGAACATCTTGTGAAACGACTGAACTGACATTTTTTGATATTTGCATAGATGTTGTTTGACTAGTTGATACGACCGGTTTGGCTTCAGAAAGACTTGTTTCCTGCTTATTAGGGTTAGCCTCAGCTTGAACTACTTTAGAAACAGTCTCATCCAAATCATTCGTGATCAGATCAGTACGTGCTATCTCATTTTTCTTAAGAGCCACTTCATCTAAAATTATTTTTTTTCGGTTATCGTTTATATTATCAAGTTTTAAAAACGATGGTCTGATGACCATTAATACAGTAAATATCAGCAACACTACAATGATGATGATCTTGTCTTTATGTCTACTAATTTGAGTACTCTTTTTTTTCTGAGGCAGACGACTTGATTCTAGAATCTGAACTTCCTCATGGAAAATATCACCAATTTTAAGAGAACTGAGCTCGTTTTGAAATGAAAGAATATCGTTTTTTATTTGATCATAACGGCTTAATTCTTTTGAAGAATTGTCTATTTTTCTTTTCACTTCATTAGTTGATAAATTTAAGCAGTACTCTGCAAAATGCTCGTGAATGAATAAATTAGTCACATCATTCTGTCCATATTCTCGAAGCTTAAGATCTTTCTTACTATCAAAGCTAATATTGTAATTTTTTATGACTTTACGAATACCCTGATTTAATAGGTATCGAATTCTTGTTTCTGATACTGACATCACTTCACTCAGGTAAATTAAGTTTACATCATGAGCCAATACAGACATCAATATAAACACTTCATCAGATGTGCATTTTTGTAATGCTTTATTCCATAAAATTAATTCATTTTTTGCAAATTCAAAATAAAGTGATGCAGATTTAACTGGGTCATTCTTTTTAAAATAAAAATACAGTTTTTTTAAAAAAGTAAGAAAGTCAGAACTCAATCCTTCTTTTGCCACTAAAATATGAAACACATCTCGAGCTTGAGACGAATTTTGATACAAAAGATGACAACTTATCCAAAGCTTTTTGAGTTCCTCAATTTGCATTTAACCAGTTTAATCAATAGTTAACTGGCTGAGTAGGTCTATTTGGTCTAGAACTTTACCCGATCCCATGACCACACAGGTTAATGGATCTTCAGCGATCGAAACTGGTAGTCCAGTTCTTTCGCGAATTAAAATATCTAAATTTGCTAGAAGAGCACCGCCACCAGTTAAAACTATACCATTGTCTACAATGTCAGAGGCTAATTCAGGTGGTGTTTTTTCTAAAGCTGTGCGAACCGCATCGATAACTTCAGCCAAAGGATCCATTAAAGCATCATTGATTTGAGTACTTGTGATCTCAATTGTTTTAGGAGCACCTGCGACTAAATCACGACCCTTAACTTCCATTGTTTTTTCTTGTTCAAATGGATAGGCATTACCAATTTTAAGTTTGATTAATTCGGCAGTACGCTCACCAATTAATAAATTAAATTGGCGACGAACATAGTTAACAATAGCTTCATCAAATTTATCACCGGCAACTTTAATTGATTTACAGTAAACAATACCACCAAGTGAAATAACCGCTACACCAGTTGTACCACCACCCATATCAACAACCATGTTTCCCGACGGCTCAGTGATTGGCAATCCTGCACCGATCGCAGCTGCCATCGGTTCTTCAATCAAATGAACTTCACGTGCGCCAGCTGATTGCGCAGCTTCTTTAACTGCTCGTTTTTCAACTTGAGTAATACCGTATGGCACACAGATAATAATTCTTGGACGAACTAAAGATTTTTTTTCACCGATTGATTTCTTAATAAAATAACCTAACATCGCTGAAGTCACTTCAAAGTCTGCAATAACACCGTCTTTAATTGGTCTGATCGCAACGATACTGCCAGGTGTACGACCTAACATTTCTTTAGCTTCTTTACCAACTGCTAAAACACGATTTTGCATTCCACGATAATTTTTTTGAACAGCCACAACTGAAGGTTCATCAAGAATAATCCCGCGGCCTTTAACATAAACTAATGTGTTAGCTGTACCTAAATCGATGGCAATGTCGTTAGAAAAATAATCTGCAAATTTATCAAATAATCCCATGAAAAAATCCTAAGCTAGCTAAAATCAAATTTGATATCTAAACTAGTCTAGGAATTTAAAAAATTTAGGTCAATACCGATATTTAACGCAGGTTGACGTTGTCGTCCAATTATAAAGTCGGGCGACAAGTTAAATTCATTTTATAATTAGAGTCTTTGCTTGCAACTGTCATCACTGAAGGCACAGCCAAACTCGATGTTGTTGTAACAGTTAACCCGCCTAACGAAGTTGAACCATTAGATAATCTAACAGAGCTTCCAGTATTTAATACTGATCCTGAAGTTTGAACTGAGATACCTTTTGCAAGTTGAACCTCATCATCTTCCCATGCTTGATTAATTTCTTTAACCGCAGACAACTCTTTTAGCTTTTGCGAAGTTAATTCTTTACCTAAACATTTATATTTTGATGGATTATTCACTTTAACTAAGTTAACAGCCGTTACTGAAGAACATTCTACACTAATTGTTAATCCAGCATCGTCAGCGACGGTTAAACCAGTAACTGATCCCGCAAATCCTGTCGCAGTTGCAACAAGACGATTCTGATCTTTTGTTTCAACTTGCAAGTGCACGCTATCCGGTTGGCCGTTTGCAGTAATTAATTTAACTGAGATATTGGCCAATCGATTGGTTGTAGATAATCTAAATGAGTTAAAAAAACCATGAAAATAAGAATTAGATTTACCTAGGCCAGCAAACAATTTTGTAGCCGTATTTGCCACAACTGGAATTTGCATCGGATACGAATCGCCAGTCCAACCATCTTCTGTTGAAGCACTAACGCGGCAAGATAATATTTTAGCATCTGGCGAATTTAGATTATTGTTTGGCAAAGACGTTTGACCGTTAACATCAACACACATGTTGTCTCGATAAACCGTACCAACATGACATCCATTATTTAAATTTTGATTGAGTAAATTATTATTAACTAGACCATTGTTGTAACCCGCAAGATTCACTCCGCGGCATTGATCATTAATGATAAATTGTCTGGCTTGGTAGCCGAGCATATTTGTATCAGTTTGCAACTTGTAGCACAAATCTTGAAGGCTCACAAAAGTAACAGCAGGGCCTGGCACACCATTTTCTGTACATTGATACGAATTACCAGAAACATTACAGATGGCGTTATTCCCGCTTGGATAACTTTGTTGTTTAACGCCAGGGACAACAGTTGTCTGAGCTGCGCCACCGCCGCCGCCGCCATTGTTACACGATGATAGTGCAAGAACAGAAATTGCGAAAACTGACTTAAGCTTATTGAGGCTAGAATGTTTCATACTGCAGCTCCTTAAAGTAAATATAATCCTACTTAAAGAGATCACAGCATGGTCCAGGCCAAAACAAAAGTATCATAAAATTGATTAGAGTGCCGCAAAACTGTCAATCTTTTTTACAGCATACACAAATTGTTATTCAGACATTAAAAAAGAATTTAATTCAGGCCGATAAAAAATCGTGGACGGAATTTACGCTATACTTAGTCTCATCATTAACATTTCTTTTCTTGGACTTTTCACGTTCTTGATTCTCCATATTTTACGAAACTTAAAACGACGAAATTTACTTGATGATATAGCTAAGATCGAAGCCAAAATGGCTGCACTCAGATTAAATTTAAGAACACGTGTTAAAAAGAAAGCTAATCGCTTTCGAGCGACTTATCCACAAGTTATTACACAAGGAGATCCGATCGATCTCGCAACCAATCGACTTATGGATATATCATTTGAGAAAAATAATGATTTTCAAGAATATATTGATTTATGCAAAAAAATAAATAGCTACATCGAAGTTGCGGCTATTGAATTAACCCCCGAAAAAAAAGCAGAATTATTAAACCCAGCAATCAATAGCGACATCATGGGTACAGACTTTAAAAACGAAATAAATATAGCGCGTCTCATTAATGATCTTGTCAGCGTTAGTAAGATACAAAATAAAATGATCTCAAAATACAATAATTTTGACAAGAAATCTAAAATACCACTACGTGAATCAATCTATTTTACATCACTATTTGAACTACAAAAGGTTTTTAAATCAGAAGATCTCGAGAATCATAAAGCTTCGAATAAAGATGCTGCCTAAATAACTATTTTAATAAATTTAGAATATCAGGCTCAATTTCGTTAGGCTTATCAGATGAGCCATATCTTTTGACAACTACACCATTTTTATTAATCAAAAACTTATTAAAGTTCCATGTAATACGACCCTCAAAACCTTTTTGTGATTTTAACCACTTGTAAAGCGGATCAGCACTGTCAGAATTAACTTCAATTTTAGCAAGCACCGGAAATTCTACACCATACTTTAGTTTGCAAAATTTTTGTATTTCCTCATTTGATCCTGGTTCTTGACCTAAAAATTCGTTTGATGGAAACCCTAAAACAACAAAATTTTTTTCTTTATACTTTTTGTAAAGTGCCTCTAATCCCTCATATTGATTTGTGTAACCGCATTTACTTGCGACATTAACAATTAAAATAACTTTGTTTTTAAATTCAGACATTTTAACATCTTCATTTTTCGCATTTTTTACAACAAATGAGTATATTTTTGATTCTTCAGCTAGAGACTCTACGCTGAATGAAAATAACATGGTTAAGAATAAAATTTTAATCATACTGGCACTACTCCTAAAGTCTTCACAATATTATCACATACTATTGTTTCAAAATGAAACTATAAATTTAAGTCTAACTTAATTATGTATTTATGAGATAAATTTGATCAATAGTTTTCATTTAAGCGTGACAAAATTTTTTCCGACAAGATCATATCTAACGGAGCCATCAAATGAACAAAATTTTTAGACTCATTACATTTACAACCTTATTGACAATTGTTTCGTGCAAAAAAAGCAGTGTTGAAGATTTAAAAGATGCACAGTTTTGCCTGAATACTTCAACCGCAGCAACGGCTCGCACTTGTTTAGATAAAATTACTTCTGACACCTCATCGCAAGCGTATGAGTTAAGATGTGCAGCTGAATTCATAGCTGAAAGTAAAGATATATCTTCTCTTTTAACTGCTTTAAATTCTGTACAGGGATCATCGCAAACCGCTGTTGCAATTCAGTCTCTTAAGTTTTCTTCAACAACTGTAGCAAATACGGCATTTAACTACTGTAATTCTTCAGGAATTGAGGTTTATGCTCAGCTTGGATCAATCTTTAATATTTCTACACTAGCATCCAGCATGGGCGGCGGCGATATCTTAACCCAAGTCAACAATATAGATGATACAACTTTGGGAAACATAGTTCTTACAACATATCAAACAGCGTGTTCAACAACTAGTACCACAAATTCAAACTCTTCTAGCGGTGGTACAGAACAATATTGCAAGGAAATTCAAAATGCTGTTGCTGCTAATGCAAATAACCCGGCCGCAATCGGAGCTTGTATGACTTATCTTTTAACAAAACAAGGTGCGCAACCGTCTGGATGCGTAGTACCTTAGAAATTCATACCAAATTTTGCGGCGTAAACTCTATTTTCAAGTTTATTTGATGTCGTACCGACCTCTTCGCCATATGTCGCCGCTTCGATATTGAAAACCCCCAGTAAAAAGGTTGCTCCAGCTGTATAGTAGCCTTGATTAAGACCACCTCTCAATTGAGTTTTAAAATATCCACTCGGCGAAAAATCAAATTCTAATCCCGCATGTAGTGATTTATTTAATGTAATCTCAGGATGCATTATATTTTTAAAATCAATCATTGTTCTAATCACAAAACTTCCCAATTTTGTAATTTCATACTGAGATCCGATATCAACAACTGTTGGCATTTTCTCAGGCGCTGTTGTCGCATCCTTATTGACAAGTTTCATTTTAGAAAATTTACCGCCTAAAAGATTTCTAGCTACTATAGAAAAAGTCAAAGGGTAGTTTTCATCGAATTGTGGTTCTTCATCGTTTTTTTTGTCAATGTGAGAAACCTCTACTGAAGTATCTGACTGCACTGTTCCTGATACTCCGACTGAAACTGTACCAGAGGTCGTAACTGTTCCAGAAGCGGCTAAAGTCACATCTCCAGAAACTGCTTGCGTCGCATTTGTCGTAATAGTCTGAGAAGTCGCACTACTTGAATCTAGCGACAGTTCTTCTTTTTTATCTAAGCTTGCAGTTGCAGGCGCAGCTTGTGCGATTGAACGTTGCTGTGGCTTGACTTTTTTGGCTTGCTTAGCGGGTTTTCTTTTTTTAACAAACCAATCTGGAGAATATAGCAATCCAATATCAAGATCACCAGCTATACCCTCTTTCATGCGGCTTGCGCTCAAAACATTAGAGTTAGCTGCAAGCTCAAGTACTGGTAGATTCTCATCAGCAGAAATACGATGGATCGCTTTGGCTGTAATCCCCCAAGCCCATTGTTTATTTAGCTCTGTTCCATAACCATAAGCAAAAGTCGTATCACCTTTGACATTTAAATCAATTGAAGGACCAACTTGCTTGTTAACAGTCATATCAAGAGATAGATCAATTGGAATTAAGGCCATACCCCAATTTTTACGAATCCAAAATAATTCAACAGCTTGGATACGACTACCAATTGTTTTTCCGTAGTAAGGCTCTAGTGCATTAGCTATATTTTGCGCTTTCTCTTCGTCTGTGTTTCCTTTTTTAGATGCTTTGTCTATATCGTTGTACATCGGGATAGTTTGCGAATTGAGTTGCGCACCTGCAAATGTCATTTGAATTTCATTTTGCTTTTTAAATGCAAAGCCAGCTGGATTATAAAATATTAAAGAATAATCATCTGCTACCGCAGTAAATGCATTACCCATACCCATTGCACGTAATGATATATATTGATTGTGAATTTTTGTGTTCAAAGTTTCGCCAGCGAATGTGGCTTGAGAAACTACTACAGTTGCAAAAACAAAGATCCTAAATATTGATTTCATAAATTTCCTAACTCAACAGTTACGAATTTTAATTTATAGTCAAAATTAAGACCTTTCAAAAAATTAAATACTTTTTATTTTAAACTAGTTTTTTATCATAAGACATTAGTCGATATTGCTTATGCAGCAAGACCACAGCATTTTTTAAATTTTTTACCGCTACCACAAATGCACGGATCGTTACGACCAATTTTAGCCTGATCTCTAACTACAGTCTGCGGTTTGGCATGGTGTTTATGGGTTTCACCTTCTTTATGGGTGTGTCCTTCTCCGTCAACAAAATACCATTCACCCGAATCTGATTTACGAAATTGAGAAACTTCATGATGTTCTAAAATTTCATCTTCATATTTGTATTTAGCCATGAATTCAACTGTGCCTTTTGTATCACTTTCTAAACCTTTATCTGAAGATAAAATTTCTAAACCTAACCACTGAGCTTGTTTAGACCATTGTCTCGTATTGTTTTCATCGAAGTCAGTGCGTGATTCTGGCGCCAAAGTTTTTTTTAAATAATCAATCTTAGACAATACATAAGCTGAGTATCTTGAACGCATCAATTGTTCAGCAGTTTTAGCTTTGGTTAATCCATTTAATATAGGTTCACAACATTCAGTATATTTTTGATTAGATCCACAATAACAATTTTGCTGTTCCATATTTTGGCCTCTTTTCCAAATTAAGTTTACTCATGTTTCATATGTTATGATTTCGTTAAAATTGTCAATCTAGACTAACGTCCATTGAATACCATTTAGAATAGTGAATAATTTAGATAAAAGTCCAAATGGATTCAGGAGAGAAATGAAAACAAAAATTTTAGTGTTTATTTTGTTATTTACTCAAATTACCTTAGCTGAGAGTTTTAAATTCGGCGTTATTGGCGATGCGGGTCTATGGAACGCTAATACACAATCAGTACAAAGATCTATGATCAATCGACAAGTCAATCTTCTGATTATGCCAGGTGATAATTTATATAAGGGTACCTACAAAGAAGCCTGGGCACCATGGATCAATAAAAATTTTGAATTCAGTATAGTTGCCATTGGCAATCATAATGATGGTTATCAAAATGAAATCAGCTTTTTTAGAATACCTGCAGAATATTACTCGAAATATTTTGGTCAATCAGAATTTTTAGTCTTAAATTCAGATAATTCCCGTAACGTGGATGAGCAAATATCATGGCTCGAAGAAAAGCTATCAACGTCTCAAAGTTTACATACTTTTATAGTTTACCATCACCCGAGCTTAACTATTGGTAGCCACAAATGGACTGAAAAACGTCAATTTCAAATCAAGATTCGTAATTTATTTAAAAAATATCGCAATAAGATTACTGCTGTATTAGTTGGCCATGATCACGTAGCTGGTCTCATTCACTTTGACGATTTACCAATTATAGTATCTGGAAGTGTTCAAAGTCCGGATAAAAGCCAAGCTGTTAATAATACGCAAGAGGGTATTATAGTTAAAACTGAAATATTATTTTCAGCTGCACCTTATTGGGTAGAACAAACTATTGATGATAATTCTGAGTTCGTTATTTTTGATTTTATTCGCGCCAATGACAGTAAACTCTTATGCACTGCTAAGATTAAAAAAGGACAAAAGGCTTCTTATAACTGCACAAATTAAAATCGCAAACCGAAACTAGCTATAAAGCCAATTGCTCCTTTAAATCTACGTTCTTTTTGAAACTCAAGATGCGGAGTTAATTGCATATCTAGAATATTTTTATAAATAATTCTTTTATATGAAACTGAAATATCATAAGATTCGAGATGATAAGATTCTCGATTATTAGAATCGAAAATCAAACCATACGACAAAGCTGACTTTGAACTTAAATCATGCTCAAGACTAATGCCGTTAGATGAAAAAAACTTATGAATTCTATCTTGATACTCAAACTCATTTGGGAATATAAGAGCAAATTCATTATTTAATTTCACATAAAAATTTAAGTCTTGTGATAGACCTGTACCCTTATACGCACTAGCAAAAAACTCTAACTTTGGATGAAGTTCGAATTTTTCAAAATCTGCAAGAGATTCAAATATAATTGAATTTGATATTTTAAGCGGATCTTGAAGCTCTATTCGTGGTTGGAATGAGGTTCTCATGCGACCAAGCTTACGAAAAAGTCCGAAAGTTGCAGCGTAGGTTTTATTTTCATTTTTTCGTCTTAAATAAGAACTCGTAACAGCCCGATTCGAACTTTTTTCATCTGTGGCAGTAAATTTAACCTGAAAATATTGCTCAACATTCTGTAATCGCACATTAAGATTGAGGCTTGTCTCATTACTAAAATTATCACCTTCTGTAGAAGAAGTCGTATTAATAATTTTAAAATAAGAAGGGTTCTTTTTTTGAGTTAAACGCTTACCAACTAAAAAAACATCAAGACCATCTGTCACATTATCAAACCAGTTAGTTATCTCTTTATTTTTTTCAATAAACTGCTCTTCGAATGAAGGATCCGACTTAGCACCAATTTGCTCTTGCGAAGATACACAAACATGTATAAGAAAAATCCAGATAAAAACTATTAAAGGTTTCAATGTCATGCTCGAATAAATCCCTGTACATTTATAGTACGAAAATTTAATCTCATTTCATGATAAAAGTAAAAAAAATACTTCAAATAACCTTACTTTTGCTTGCGATCAAAGCGTCTGCCTATGAACCATCAGAGGGTAACTTAAATGCTGGCTTGGGTTATTTTATTTCACAAAATCAGCTGCGAGGATCAGAATATAATAAAACCAACCCTACTTTTGGCGGTATAGCTTTGATCATAGAAGGTGACTTGAACTCTAAAAGTAATTTAGAGCTCAATTTACAATACTTTCAAAAAAACTATGTGCGTAAAACAATAACTGATTATGTTTCCGAAAAAACAGAAGTTCTTAATGTCAACATGGGATACCGCTATTGGTTATTCAAACCAATATCTGCTGGATTAGGGCTTTCTTCTTTGTATTCTATTGGGGAACCTACAGTTATTTATGGTAAATCAGTCTCTAATATGCAACTTGATACATCTGCATCAAGTATTGTTAAATATGGATTAGAATTTTCGTTACAATTTGAAATCTATAAATCACAAAGCTATACTCTTCTAATTGATAATCGGTATAATTATTCACTCTCTAACAAAGATGGCGAATCTGCTGACCATATGACAAATATGCTTATTTATAAAAAATTGATTCAATCAAAATAATCAACTTGACTGAAATCTGCAAAAGTACAAATGTTTTGACGTGTTTCAAATAATTCTATTATTAATTTCAGTTATCGCCGGCACTCTGGGTTCTATTTTAGGAATCGGAGGGGGGATGATTATTGTACCTGTGCTGACTCTTTTTTTAAATATTGATATCCGTTATGCTATTGCGGCGAGTTTAATTTCAATCGTTGCAACATCTTCGGGAGCCGCCGCCAGTTTTTTAAAAGATCAATTGACCAATATCCGCGTTGCTATATTTCTTGAAGTCGGAACAGTCTTTGGCGCTATGACAGGATTTTTGATTTCAAATCAAATATCATCAGCTTACTTATATTTAGTATTTGGCTTTTTTCTTATTTTTTCTGCCATCATGATGTTTCGCAAACGTGAAAACATCATCGCTGCTGCAAATCACCCTTGGGCTGATAAACTCAATTTAGCTGGAACATATCCTGATTCGCAAGGAAGACTGAAAGTATATAATGTTGCACAAGCTCCATTTGCATTATTTTTGATGTATTTTGCTGGTCTATTATCAGCACTTCTTGGCATCGGTAGTGGCATACTAAAGGTGCTCGCTATGGATGGAGCAATGAAATTGCCATTAAAAGTTTCATCAGCTACCTCAAACTTTATGATTGGTGTTACTGCCACGGCAAGTGCTGGTGCATACTTATTAAAAGGTGATATTAAACCAGACATTACTGCTCCTGTCGCCATAGGCGTTATTGCAGGCTCTTGGATTGGAGCTCGATTGATGATCCATATGAAACCTGAAATCATTCGAAAGATATTTGTTGTTCTTTTAATTTTAGTTTCAATACAAATGATCTTAAAAGGATACCAATCGTTATGACTAAAAATACAAAGAAAATAGAGCTTCAGATCGCTCATTTTTTACGAGTTGGAGTAATTGTATCGGGTCTATTAATTTTCATTGGCTGGATGGGTAGTATAAAACTCAGTACTAACATATTCCAAAGTTATGAAATCTATAATCATGAGCCACTCATCTCAACATTATCAAATGTTAAAATTAATCAATGGCCACATTTAATGATATATGCTGGTCTTATTTGTTTAATTTCATTACCTTTCTTTCGTGTTTTATTGACGGGATTTCTTTTCATCAAACAGCGCGACTATTTAATGGCCAGCCTAGTCCTAGTGGTCTTTATTGGCCTTATAATAAGCATCAGTCAAGGTATTGAACTATAAAAACATGATGCTCATCATATTTCTCACTTATGAATTATTGTAGATTTACTGCATAACGGGAGGAAATTATATGTCTGCTTGTATAGTTTGGATTGATTCGGAACATGCTAAAATATTTAAAATTGGATCTGCTGGAGTTGAAAAAAAGGATATGAAATTACATTCACCTAGCCATTCAAATAATCATCAAGACGGTCATAAACATGAATATGAGAAAAAATTTTTTAGCCAAGTTGCTACAGCCATAGGCCACGTAGAAGAGTTACTCGTGTTTGGTTCTGGAACTGCAAAAACACACTTTAAAAGCCACTTAGATCATCATCATAAAGCTGATTTAGCCAAACATGTGGTCGGTGTTGAAACACTCGAGCATTTAACTGATAACCAAATTTTGGAAGCTGGTCGTAAGTTTTTTAAAAAATATAATACATACCACTCTACTATTTAATAGACTGATTTTTATTATGTTAAGATACAAAACCCTTACTGACATCTAAGTAAGGGTTTTTATTTAAAAAGAGACTCATCATAAAATTGATAAGGTTCAATATAAATCGACAGCAAACAGTTATTTTCAAGCTTTAAACCTACTACAGAATTATTTTCCAGCTCAGCCAATATAAGCTCTGATTCTTTTTCTAAATCAATACAGCTCTGGTCAAAAAACAAAAAATGAATAAAATAATCGTTATCTGCATTTAAGCTAACAAGCTCAAATTTTTGATTTTCAATAATAACTAATTGAGGATTTTCAACTTTAGTTCGACTCAAATATAAGTCACCAACATCAAGATCATTCCAGGTTTTAGCCATCAAGCATGGTGCAATTAGCAATATTAAACTGAATAAATATTTGTGTAACATCAAAATATTTTTTAACATCTTTTTTATTGTGAATTATTTTTTTGATTTTGGCTAATTTATTTAAGGAATTATCTCATGCAATGGCAATACGAAAACTTTGAAAATTTATTTATACAGCAGCTAACAGATTTAACGCAACAAATTCAAGACCCCTCACACGACATTCTACATATTATTCGAGTTGTCAAAATCGCTAAATTTTTAGCTACTAACGAAATGGCAAATCTCGATATAGTTGTACCAGCAAGTTATTTTCATGATTGCGTTCAGCTACCAAAAAATCACCCGGATCGAAAAAAAGCAAGTAGCCTATCTGCAGAAGTCGCCATTGAATACTTATCTTCTATTAACTATCCTAATCATTTTTATGATGAAATAAAGTCAGCTATCATCTCACATAGTTTCTCAGCGAATGTAACGGCAGAAAATTTAGAAGGAAAAATTGTGCAAGATGCAGATAGGCTTGATGCTATTGGAGCAATCGGTATTGCACGTTGTTTTACGGTCGCTGGTAAACTCAATCGACCCTATTACACATTAAACGATCCTTTTTGTAACGAACGAGAGCCTGATGATAGTCAATACACACTGGATCACTTTTATAAAAAATTACTTGTTATTTGTGATTCACTTAATACACCCACAGCTCAAAAAATATCAATTGCAAGAAAACAAATGATGCAAAACTTTCTATCTCAATTACAAACTGAAATTTAAATTTTTTTCACAAACATATCTTTTGGACCACGAGTTCTTGGGCCGTATAAGCCGCCAACATCTTTACGACCGGCTCCTATGATCATGACGACATAAGCATCACATGGAAGTTTCAATAATTTTTTTACACGTACTTGATCAAAGCCCTCCATAGGGCAAGAATCATAGCCAGCAGCATGTAACGCCAACATTAAGTTTTCTGCAGCTAATGCCGTTGTTTTTGTTGCCCAAAGTAAATTACCGGATCGACCAAATGGTCCACGATAAGAAACTTTCGATAGTCCGATAACGAAAGCAACTACAGTTTTAATTATCTTAAGAATCCCGAAAGGATCAGTTGAGTACGCCATTGGAACAATTTTAGAATAATAGTTATAAAAATCTTTTTGTTTAGGATCATTCGAATCAATATGATCTAGATTTAACTTTTGACCTTGTTTCCAATGATCTGGTCTTGCGACTATGACAATTAAATCTGATGCTGTTCGTGCTGCGCTTTGATTCATACAAAAGCGAGCTATTTGTTTTTTTTTGCTTTCATCTTGAATCCAATAAAATTCCCAAGGCTGTAAATTTGAAGAATTTGGCGCTAACAAAGCTAAATCTAAACATTCTTCCATAATTTCAGTCGGTATTTTATCTGTTGTGAATTTTCGAATTGACCTACGACCATTGACAATTTCTTTAAATATAATAAATTTCTCCATTTTATCCCCTCAGAATATGATTATATTAGCAAATATCTGCACAGCGAAATATCGAAAATTCGCTGCTTTGATGTTTAAATACAAAATTTAAATTCAAATGCCTTTCACTTTTGCATTTTTTAAGAATTCACTCTTGTCCTGTTTACAAAGTTAGTATAGTTTTAGCCGATGAATCAAAATGAACCCCTTCAAATTACAAAAACGACCCGTCCTAAAATCAAACCTACAGGTGATCTCGGCTTTGGGGTCTATTTCTCTGATCATATATTTTCGAGTGATTTTTCAAGACAAAAAGGTTGGTTTAAATCTGAGATCATTCCATACGATTATTTCAAGCTCGATCCAAGCGCAAGCGTTCTTCACTATGGCCAAGCACTATTCGAAGGCATGAAAGCATTTAAACAAAAAAATGGCGACACTGTAATCTTTAGGCCGCAATTTAACTACCAAAGAATGAAGCAAGGTGCTGAAAGACTTTGTATGGAAATGCCATCTGAACAAATATTTACCGAAGGCTTAAAAGCCCTTGTTAAAGTTGATAACGATTGGGTTCCGGAACAAAAAGGCAGCAGTCTTTATTTACGACCAACTTTAATTGGAACTGAAGGCTTTTTGGGAGTAAGACCAAGTGATGAATATAAATTTTTTATAATAGCCTCTCCTGTTTCGAGTTACTATAAAGAAGGCATCGGTCCTGTTAAAATATGGGTAGAAGAAAAATATGTCCGAGCAGCGCCAGGAGGTCTTGGCGCAACAAAAGCAGCAGCTAATTATGCTGGTAGCTTAAAAGCAGCATACGAAGCCAAACAACAAGGTTATGCTCAAGTTCTATGGCTTGATGTTAATCATGAACATATCGAAGAAGTTGGCACAATGAATGTCTTTTTTATGATAAATGGAGAAGCTCACACGCCATCTCTTGAAGGAACAATTTTAGCCGGTGGAGTTAGAAATAGCATTATTCAAGTTTTGAAAGATAAGAATATTCCTGTTATTGAGCGTAAAATTAAATGGACTGAAATTGAAGCGGCTTACAAAAATGGGACCCTCACTGAAGCTTTTGGCACTGGAACGGCTGCTGTTATAACTCCAATAGGACAATTGACTCGTGGTGCATATCAAATTTTATTAGATAATCACCCTAACTCTTTTCAAGTTGCCCGCGATCTATATGCAACAATTACAGCTATCCAGTCTGGCGAACTACCTGATAAACATGATTGGTTAGTTAAAATTTAATATTTTGTTATTTTTCCTTTATTTTTAAACAAGCTAGTCCGATTTAGGGCTAGTGAGACAATCAAATGTAAACTATTTTTTGCTGGTCATAATTTATTGCCTGCATACAAGCTGTCAGCAAGGACTAAGAACTAATCTTAATTTATCAGAGTCTTTAAGTTCGTCTCAAAATGAAACACATCAAAATCCTCCGAGTAGCGACAGAGAAGATAATCCCACTGAACCACCCAAAAATGATGATCAGCAAACACAACCAGTTGAACCAATTAATGACCCTACTCATGGACTCTGTCGACTTCTTGATTTTACAAATATTCAGTGGCCCATGAATTACGATATTAAGCAGCAGCGCAGCTTAGCTCTCGCACTTACCATTACTGGAAGTTACGAGGGCCATGCGCAGTGGTCAAACATTACTAACAATTTTGATCAACAAGGAATGAGTTTAGGCTTACTTCAACAGAATTTTGGTTCTGGATCTTTGCAGCCTCTTTTATTTAAAATGCATAGCCAGCACTTTAATATAATGAAAATTTATTATTCAGATACAGATTTTAAATCTCTTGATCAAATGATTTTGAATTGGAAAAACTCACAAAATTATAAAGATTTATCAGAAAAATTAACACCATTAGATCAAAACGACCTATTTCCAGAATATACTAACTCATTACTAGATACTGAAAGCACAGCTATTGGTCCTTTGATTAGTAAAGTTGAAATAATGAGTCGAAACGCAGAAACGAACTGGGCTCTCAATACAGTTTACTCTGATTCAGGAAAAACTTTTAAACCAAGATGGAAAACATCATTTCAAAATATGGCAAATTCAGGAGAATATAAATCTATACAGATTGCTGCTAGTACAAATTTATACAATAAAGCAATGGCCTACTTTAAATATTTTGATTTTAAAGAACTGCGGTCATTTTTATTTATGTACGATGTTGTTGTGCAAAATGGTAGCTTTAGTGAAGCTCATAAAAATGCTTTTAATGCATATATGAAAAATAATCCAAATTTAAATGAAACCCAAAAAGCACTCAAATTATTAGAAATTCGTCTAAAAAGCGTTAAACCTCAATATGTAGAAGACGTTCGTTCAAGAAAACAGACTATCATAAACGGCACGGGTCGAGTTCACGGTGAAAATCGCAATCTGCCACAAGAGTATTGTGTTAACTTGAATGAAAAGCTATAAAAAGATACTTGCACACTGACTTGTAACTATTTTTCGATTCTGCCTAAGCAAACGAGCGTACGCAATAACACCTCTCAATATTGAACGTCCTTTTTCTGAAAATTCTTTATTCTGCGAAATTTCTTCTGGAAATTCAGCATGAAATTGTACTGATAAACTTTTTTGATTGTAACTTTGTAGTCCCTCAACAAGCATGTCCCCTTCTGCAAGAGCAACTGCAAATGATTGTCCTTTTTGGCTCATTCGAACAGCTTGATGATGTATACTATTTACTTCGACATATGATTGATTTTTCAAAAAGCGATACAGCATTGAGTTCATTACATAAACTTTATGCCACGTTTGCTGTTCGGTAGCGTTTTTGCCGTCTAAGTTTACATGTCTATCTGTATTTGAATGAGTATCTTCTGATAGATCCTGATAGAGAGTATGCCCATCAGCAACAGCACCTAGTTGATGCCCTCGACATATCCCAAAAAACAATCCTTTATCTTTATTCTTAAAACTTTTAACACGATCAAGTTCTAATTTGTCAGTTACATAGTTAACACTAACTGCTTTTCGATTTTTCTCTAAATACAGAGATGGATCAATATCACGTCCACCTAAGGATATCATAAGATCAAAAGATTCAGCTATCTTATCATGAAAAGATTTTACTTCACTAACATTCAAACCGAGCTCTGCACCAAGTGCAATAATGTATGTTTCGGCACCATTATTGTTCAGTAATTTAATATTTCTTTGAATGCGTGATCCAGACAAATACATATCATCAACCATATTGGCATTAACAGCTGTGATGATGCGATTTTTACTCTTCGGATTAAACTCAGAAATAGTTCCATGATCTGCTAAATCTATTCTGCTAAAATCAGCTGTTTTTTGAATTCGGTTTAAATTTCTGAAATAACGATTTACAGCTGAATAAAAGGATTCATTTCGTTTTTTGGGCAAGATAACTGCAGGCGCACCAGAGCTTTGTTGCCAGACGATCAAATCAACATCTGCACGAGCCTGTAAAACAAATAAACAACATAATAATGTATAAACAAATCGCCTCATCTTCATAGCCTACATTTAATATTCGCTTTAATAATGTTTCAATTTGAGAAAATACACTGGACGTGTAAAGTCTCACCATCCAAAAAAGTTTATGCAAACTGCATGCAACTAACTTTCTAGAGTTAATCTTCTATTTTCTGGACAATAGTAAGACTGAAAGATTATTTACTCTTCTTTGTTTGAATTAAATTGTAAAATAAGCAAATGAGAATATTAATCTCGATAATTTGTTGTATTACTTTTAGCTTTATATTTTTATCATGCAAACAAGAAGATTCTAACGAAAATGCAAATCAAACCAATGGAAACAATACGAATAATTGCAGTACGCAACAACTTGAACAAAACCTAAATTCAATCCTAAGCACGACAAACTCTGAAGTCGATTTTTCATTTGTTATCGAACGAGTGGATGGTCGACGATTTTCGTATAACCGTGGCAACTCGTCTTTAAATACTTTATACGAATCGGCTTCGACATCAAAGCTTGTCACTTCAGTTGTCATCTTGAGACTTGTTGATCAGGGATATTTAAGTCTAATAGACAAACCACAAAATCATATTTCCACATGGCCAATAGGCAGCAGTGATAGTTTGTATAATATGAGTCTAAAAAATCTTCTCAGTTTTACCTCGGGCCTAACGACAGAGCCAAATTGCATTAACCTAGCAAGTGCTAATTTCCAAAATTGTGTTAACACTATCGCGACTACTAACGCTAATAATGGTCTAGTACCTGGTTCACAATTTTATTACTCAGGCACTCATATGCAAGTTGCAGGTTTAATGGCCATAAAAGCTCGTGGTGTATCAAATTGGCAAGATATTTTTACTGAGTTTAAAAATCAAACAGGCTTGTTTGCAACTTCAAGCTATGATTTACCTTCATCTACAAATCCTCGATTAGCTGGCGGTATGCATTGGACAGGTGCAGAATATCTGAATTTTTTAAAGACACTGAGAGATGGTTCTCTTTTAAGCTCTACATCGTTATCACAGCTAATCACTGACCACATCGCTTATTCAACAATTGCGTATTCGCCAACAATAACGGGCTTAAACGAAGACTGGCATTATGGACTAGGAATATGGCATGAATGTAAAAATTCAAGTTTTAACTGTACGCCTGGCCAAAGACTATCTAGCCCTGGAGCTTATGGAGCTTATCCTTTTTGGGATCGTACTAAAAACTACGTTGGACTTGTGGCTCGCCAAGGAACGCTTGGTACTTATACGAATGGTATCGCCATAGAAAGAAGTGTTCAAGACGTAGTAGACCAGTGGGCAACGTGTAGCAACCCCTAGGAGATTTTAAAACATGATTAAAATTTTGATCACATATTCTTTAATTGCTAATTCTGGTTATTTTAAAGATAAAATTAAGGAACGGATTAAAAATAAATTTGAATCACAACCAGCACCAATTGCGTCGCAAATCAGCCACTCAGAAAAGCTGGGTCCAGGTGATTACACATTTTCAATCAAAGTGGATAATATCGATCGCTGGTTTAAAGTACATGTTCCTCAACAGTATAATTCAAAAAAAGCAACTCCTCTTATGTTTGCTTTACACGGTGGTGTTGGTGATATGAACATTCAGTCCACTGATAAATTTTATCGACAAATTTCGAAATCAGATCAAGAAAATTATATCGTGGTTTTTCCAAATGGTTACAGTCCATTTCAATCTGGTAAAATAGCAACATGGAATGCTGGAAACTGTTGTGGCCCAGCACGCGACAAAAAAATTGACGATGTAAAATTTATTAAATTAATTATAGAACAACTAAAACAACAACTTAATATTGATTCAAAAAAAATATTTGCCAATGGAATGTCTAATGGTGGAATGATGAGCTATCGACTTGCTTGCGAATTATCAGATGTTTTTAAAGGTATTGCTGCAGTAGCTGGAACCGATAATACAATTGATTGTAAACCAAAAAATCCTATTAATATTTTACAAATTCATGCAGAAAATGATGACCACGTTTTATTTAATGGTGGAATTGGACCAAAAGCGATCAATAAATCATCTGAAACAGTTTATAATTCAGTACCTAACACTATTGCAAAATGGGTTAGTATAAACGAATGTCCTAAGAAACCTGAACGAGTATTAGAAAACCACGGAGTTTATTGCGATCTTTATTCGCCTTGTAAAAATCAGACTCAAATCAAACTTTGCGTAACAAAAAACGGAGGGCATTCTTGGCCCGGAGGCGAAAAACCTCGTGGCACGATTGAAAGCTCAAATGCAATATCAGCTACCAATGAAATATGGAGTTTTTTAAAAGATAAGTAATAACTATTTAGCACCGAATCGAATATCAATCTCAGTGCGTATAAGTTTTTCGTAAAATCGAACTTTTTCGAATAAAGGATACCAATCAAATAAAATCAACTCAATGGGTTTCCAAATTGAAACCCAACCAAAAATTATGATACCTTCACGTAAAATATTAAGCCAACCATCATTTGTTGTATTCAAAATGCTCTGTGCTAGCGTTAAACACGCAACTAACATACAAATACCAATTATCAGAAATAATTGGGCCCGTCTTATAAATGCCTTTAACTCACCACGCTGTAAATCAATTTGGTAAGCTAAAAAGCTATGTATGGCCTCTTTTATTGAATCTCTTGATAAATCTTTATTTTCATCTTCGCCAATATAAATGACAATTTTTAAAGGCGTAGAGAATGTGAACTCTTTTGCTGATGATATTATATACTCGACAAAATCATCATCTAAATCTCTTTCACGAAAGGGTGCTGGATCACGTGCATCAAATAATTGCTGAGTATCTTTAACGCGAACTTCAATCCAACGTTTTCCATCAACATGCTTATATCTTAATTTTCTCTTTGTCTCAGCCATAGCATATTATATTCTAGTTTTAAATTGATTTGCACGTTCATTTTCATCTGTTTTTAATTAGTAATTACTTTTTAGATTGAGCCGTACAGACAATTTTGTTTTCAACTTGCCTGCAGTTAATTATTTCACATCGCCCGCTATTTACGAGTACTTGATTATGACCGTTAAATATATGCTCACATAATTCGACATCGTGAATGATGCCATTCAATCCATGTTTTTGCATTTCATCTGGACTTAAAATACGAGTTTTTTTGGAACTTGAAGAACATCCTACAAATTGAAAAACAATCAATGCATATAAAAAATATAATTTCATTATTCCTCTGGCAACGGCACAGTAGTTGTTTCATCTATAACTTTAGCAAAATATCCAGATTTCCAGTCATTTTTGGCTTTTTCAATTTTGCTTTTATCAGTTGAAACGAAATTCCAAAACATAAAGCGCGGTTCAGGTAATTTTTGTCCACCAATTATAACATACCTTGCATTTGTATTGGCTTCGATTTTAATTTCAATTTTCGGTTGTAACACAATTAAAGCCGATTCATTAAATACTTTATTGTCAATTTTAATCTCACCATCTATAAGATATAATCCAAGTTCTTCGTATTGATTAAAAAATGAAAAGCATGCACTTTTCAACATTTTTACATAAACATAAATTGTTTCAAAGTAAGTTTTAACTGGTGATCTATAATTCAAAAAATGACCAACAATAATTTTCGCTTCAGTGCCTTCGTCATCAAATACGGGTAATACATCAGCAGAATAATGTACAAATCTAGGATCACAATCTTCATGCTGTTTTGGTAATGCAATCCACGCTTGCAATCCATGCAGTCGGCTTGATTCTTTTGAATAAATGCTTCTTTCAGAATGAGCTATGCCTTTACCAGCAGTCATCCAATTAACATCTCCAGACTGAATAATTTGTCTAGTGCCAAGGCTATCACGATGAAATAGTTGACCTTCAAACAAATAGGTCACAGTTTCTAATCCAATATGAGGATGTGATAAAACATCTGCAGAAGAATTGTCTGCCATTGCAACTGGACCCATATGATCTAGAAAACAAAATGGCCCCAACGATCTTTTTGTACGAAATGGTAATATTCTTTTAACTGTGTTGTTTTCGCCTATATGGGCCAAACGTGGATAAATAATATCTAATATCATAAAAGTATGTCTCCTTTTATTTGCATAAGCTGACTTTTTTGGTATTGAGCAATGTCTGATCCATACAAGCACTGCAGTAAGGGATCCTCCATCAAATCGACTCCGACTAATTCTTTTTCAATATTTTGATCAAAAATTACATCGTTAATTCGAATATATAAAGAAATAAGAGATTCGTGATTAACAATAGCAGAATACAACTTAAATTCAGCGATTTCAGTTAACCAATCAGTTTGCTTTGAATTTTGTTTATTGACCAACACCTGATTAGCATTAATTTGATATATGTATTCCGTTTCTTTTCCCAGAGAGTCATATATAATAAGTTTCCAGTATTTTGTTTGAGTATTCCAATAGTTCTCTTCAGTATATAAAGACAATTTATTCTTGAGCAGATCTGGAACTATATTCATACAGTAATTTTTAACAACAAATGCCGCACTATCATCTAGTGCAGGTAAATAACGAGCTATACTTGAAGTGTGCATTGGTTCAAAAAGAGTGTTCAGCTTGTATTCGTAATCAACAGACTTTTCTAAAGTTATCCATTCAATTGATTTTGCTTCAGATAAGCCTTTTGAATCGAAAATAAAACTTTGACCTGGATCAAATTTAATAACTTGAGTATTTTTTGAATGCTTTGAGATTAAATTACTGAATTCTAAGTAACTGATTGCAAAAAAATGATGATTGTACCATGACCAATTTTCGAATCGAAATTGACACGAACTTGGCACAATAAACCTTGGATTTAATTGAGAGATTTGATCAACCCAAACTTCCGGAAATGTATTATTCTCAAATTTCAGCCTTGATGGTGATAATACTTCTTTTTCACGCATCACTTGAAATGGCCACAAAATTAAATCCCAAGATATTTGACATAAATTACGATGGGTGTCCCAGTCGATCCACGAATCAACAACATTTAAAATATTTGTGTTCTTGTTTTTAATTTGAAAAATAGTGTCAACTTCTGTTTCAAGTGCAGGCCAAGCTACAATCTCAAAATCGTTAATTTTAATTGTGTCATGAGTTTTAATTTGATGAACACTCGAAAAACTTAGTGCTTTTAATAGATCAAAAAAAATTTGATTTTCTGCATACAAATATATCGGAATCTGGCGATCAAAATATTGTAGACTTTGTAAAGAGAAATGATCGTCATGATAATGTGAAATGAAAATAGCATCTATCTTAAGATGGGGAATACATTTTAGATCAAATTTTACACTTGGATGTGCATAGCAATTATAACTGAATGGATTTTCAAAAATCGGATCAAATGCAATACATGTTTTTCCGTCATCAAATATATACCCTGCATGTAATATCCGACTGACAGTCAAACTCAAGCGATCTCCTTAAATTATACACATTTAAGTGTATTTTTTAAGCTTACGTTGCAAACTTTGTCTATGTAAACCAAGATCTTTAGCTGTTTTACTTATATTACCGTTATTTTTAGTTAATAAAAAATCGATATACTCATGCTCTACTTCAGATAAAGATAATCTTTTAAAGTCATCATTTTGCTCAAACTTTATGCCATTTAATGCAGACCAAATTTGTTTGAAACTAGCTGGTTTGGTTAAATAATCGATCGCGCCTTTTTTGACAGCCTCTACAGCAGTGGTAATGCTTCCGTAACCTGAGAACACGATAATTTTGACATTGGGATTATATTCAATAAGTTTGGTAATTGCATCTAATCCAAACTGTCCCTGCGATAATCTCAAATCAATAACAGCAAATTGAACTTTGGTATCTGCATGAATATCAGAAACTCGATCTAAGCATAAAACATCCAAACCAAGCTCTAAAAAATCTTTTTTTAAGCTTTCCACTAAGTGTTGATCATCATCTAGAATCAAGACTTTATTTTTCATAAATCACTCACTTGATGAGGCCAAATTATTTTAACAACCCCACCCTTTTCGCTATTTGATATAATCAATTTACCACCAAGACTTTCTGCAAACAAACCAGTAACGTATAATCCCAAACCTGTTCCATTTTTTTTTGTCGATATAAATGGCTCGCCCACATGCTCTATTATTTCTTTTGAAAAACCAGGCCCTTGATCACGAACAGTTAATTCAACTATTTTATTATTTATTGCTAAATCGACTTGTATTTCAAGACCAGAGCTTGCTTGATTTGCATTATCTAATAAGTTTATAACAACTTGTGCGAAATTAATCACAGGAACAAAAGCTTCAATATTGGTATGATAACTTTTTTTAACTAGCGCGTATTCATTTTCATCAAGCCAAGACTGAATAACATCATCAAGTAATTCACAAAGATTGACCTTTTTTAGTTTAAAACTGCCAATATCCATCTGCGAAGTATTCATTTGATTCACAATACTCTCACAGACCAGCAAAGATTCAGTTGCCATATATAAGTCGTTTTGTAAGTTTTTAGGAGTATTCATCTGATGAAGATTTCGTAAAGCACGATCTAGACTGAGTTTAGCCGCATTTAACGGGCTAGCAAACTCATGCGAAAATCCGGCTGCTAAAGCACCCACAGCTTTCAATCGATTTGTTCTTTCGATGGCGTTAGCTTGCTGAATTTGTAAGTCAAAATATTTTTTCACAAAAGAACTAATTACTTGCGAAACAAACCAACACGATAAGTTAATAAAATGAAAAGTAACAATACTTAATGTCAAACGATTATCTAAATTAACATTTTCAGAAAATAGATAATAAAATTGCAAAATACCAACACATGAATGTGACAAAAGTAAAAAACCTATAGAATAATTAGCATTTAATAGAAAGCCAGCAATAAAAGTATTCAAAATTAATATAATACAAAATGGATTACTAAAACTACCTGCAACAAATAATAAACTTGTAGCCATAATCAAATCTAAAGTTAGCTGATAGAACACTGCAACTATTGGAACATCTTTTTTCGGATCAACATACAATAAAATTGTAAAAATATTGACAATTAAAAGTATTGAAATCAATCCGACATAAATAATCATTTGTGATCGATTTAAGAATTGATATATGTAAAACGGTATCGAAAGACCAAAAAAAAGTGCAATGACAACCCATCTCAACTGAGTAAGCCACTTGATTTTTGATTGTTCAATTTGAAACGGATTAATTTTAATTTCAAATTCTTTAAATAAATTCAGATTTTCAAACACAGACATAACACTTTGTCTATACACTATAAATTTAACTCAGTACCAGAGTATTTCACACCGCAACTAATTGTTGCACTGTGAAATAAATCGAAAATACTCAAAATAATCTTATTAAGTATAGCATACTTATTTAGCAACACTCAGACTTTTCTAAATCATCTTATGAATCTTAGCACTATGATCATCTAAGGAATATAAAATCAAACTTCGTTTTTTCTTAAAATTAACCAATTTGCTAATTCTGTTAGACTTTGAAAACTCATATCCATTCCATGAGCGATGACCTCATCAATATCAATGTGTGGATCCCAAAGTGCTGCGACAGAAATTGCTTTTATGTTTTTAGCTGCAATCATATCCGTTTTTGAATCTCCGACCATAAGATATGAGTTTTTATTTAAGCTATCTAAATTAACGCGAATATTATCAGGATTAGGCTTGGATGTTATTCCGTCGTTGCAATTGATTGAAGTAAAAATATTTCGTATTTCGCAGTTATCAAGTATCATCAAAGTCGATTCAGTGTCACGAGCTGTCCAAATGTGCAGATTAAATCCATAATTTCTAAGTTTTACTAATGCTTCTTTAGCATCAGCAAAAAGATCATATGAGTAATTTAAAGCTATCTTACCCCATAAATTCATAGCTAATTGTTGCGTTTCATAGTTTTCGATTCCAAACAATTCAAACAATTTTTTGAATTCTGTCGCAAACTTGGATTTAATTTCTTGTAGACTGATATCTCTATTTAAAATGCTCGAAAAAACTTTTTGATTGATTAAGTAGATGGTCTCTCTTGAATTAATTAAAGTTCCATCAAGATCAAAAAAAATATCGGTGATACAACTTTCTTCAATTTCGATAACACGATCAAGTGGCTGATAGTGAAGTTTAACTTGACCAAATTTAAATCCCAAATCCAATTTCATTTCCGGATTGAGGTTAACATTTCCTCCAATTTTTTGCTTCGATAGTCGATGACGGTTAATGAATGTTTGAAAACTTTCTGCTATTACAAATTCAATATGCTCATAGCCAGTTTCATGCTGAGTACCCTGTTTTGGCGCTGGCAATTCAATTATGTCAATTTCATGTTGGTTATAAGTTAGAGATTCATGTAATCGATATGTACTAATTGGCCGACCATTTACATTGGCTTCTATAATAAGTTGACCAATCTGACTTAATTTCACTTGAAATAGTCTATATTCATCCATTGTTGCAACTCTATAACACAAGTGATCGGGGAATGCTTTACTTAAATCTAAGTTTAAATTTTCTATTTCTTGCTGAATATTTTTAATAAACCTTTTAGCTTCGATTATCATTTGAATACTATGACACTTTAGCTGATAAATGCAAATCAACAAAAACTTACTTAAAGGCTAAATATGGTATAATCAAATAGAGTGTGACGTCACGAATCAAATAAAAAATTATAATGCCAACAAGCGCTTTTTTGCCTAGCTTAGCGCCTAGCGCTTTGAATCCTTCTGTTCGGACAATTTCGCGCGCTTTTTTGAAATATTGAATTTTATTTTCAAAGTATTTTTTCAATATAATTTCCTATACCGCATACTAACTGCTATATTTAGAATATTAAATCATCATACCTATTAGCATCAACAACAAACAATACTTTAAAGATATTATTCTACATTTAAGTATTATTTTAAAAAGTGATTTTTCCATCAAAAAATAGTTAAAAACTATATTTCAAAAAAATCTTGTGAAGCAGATAAAACGCGTACTTCATGTTTATTTTGTACTTGATAAACTGATTTCGGAATACTTTTTAATATAACACTAGCTAAGGCATTGACTACTGTTTTTTTATTGCGTGTTTTATGATAAACTAAACTAATTTTTCGTGCTGGATATGGTTTAGCAAATTGTCTTGCGTTCTTTTCGATCTCTGAAGTTGTTAAATTATCTAAAGCGAGCGCAGGCAATAAAGTATAACCTTCTATATTTCTGATGACCTCAACTAAGGTTTGTAGGCTGGAAGATTCAATTTTAAAACTTTTAGACCTATCTTTTTCTTTTCCTTTACAAAGCTGCAGAACTTGATCACGCATACAATGAGCTTCATCTAACAAAAGTATTTCCTGATGTGATATTTCTGTAATTGAGACATTTTTGTGATTAAGTATTGAGTGATTTCGTGATGCAAAAACCCAAAATGGTTCATAGAATAAAACTTTTTCGATAAGAAGTGGCGGGCATTTTGCTGGAGTTGAAAGAATAGCACAATCTATTTTGCCTGAATCTATTTGCTCAATGAGTTGATTCGTTGTCTCTTCTGTAAGTGATATTTCTAACTTGGGATAATCGGCAAGTAGTGGTTTCAAAAAATACGGTAGTAAAGATGATCCCAACGATGGAATGATACCTATGCGTAGTTGACCTTTTATTTCACCTTTTAAATCGAGCGCCATATTTTTCAAATTTTCAGCTTGATCTAAAATTAATTGAGCTTGTTTAAGAAGCTCAATTCCTGCGGTTGTGATTTCCACGCCATGTTTATGACGCACAAAAAGTTTATAACCAAGTTCATTTTCTAAATTTGCAATTTGAACAGACAAAGATGGCTGCGATATGTTGCAATTTTCTGCAGCTTTCGATATTTGCTTTGTTCTCATGACTTCAATTGCATATTTTAACTGATCTAGTGTCATTTTCTATACTCATTAAATTAAGCTATAGTTTAGTGCTTGGATAATCAAATGTTCCGTCAGGATACTTTGCAAATCGTTTAATTTCAGGCCCGTGAATCATATCATGCCTAGGCCATGGCCAGCCACCAAATTGATTTTTTTGGTACTCTTCAAAGGTCCTTATAATTTCAGCTTTTGTGTTCATAACAAACGGACCGTGCTGAACTACGGGCTCATTAATCGGTTTTCCATCTAATATCAATAACTCTGCTTCACCTTCTAATGCTTCAATTTTTAATTCAGTTTGCGAATCCACAAGAATAGCATTTTTACTCTCAATTTGATGATCATGAATATTGATTTTTGCTCCAGAAAAAAAATAAACCATTCTTGTTGCCTCGGGAAATTTTGACTTCGGCAATTTAAACTCAGAATGAGGAGAAATTTTAACCAATAAAAGTTGAACCCCATTGTTTGCATCCGCTGCATAACTGTCTCGAGGAGCATCAAAATATTTTGTATTTTCATATTCGCCACAAATTAAATTTACATGAACCCCATTTTTTTCTATTTTTGGAATATTTTCAGACCAAAGCATTTTATAAGTTGGATCTGACATTTTTTTAGATTTAGGCAAGTTAATCCAAATTTGAAATAACTCAAGTGTGTTTTCTTTATCTTTATATAGCAGAGGAAACATTTCAGAATGTTGTACGCCACGACCTGCTGTCATCCACTGCACATCACCTTCACCGTAGCGACCTGCGGCGCCTAATGAATCCGCATGATCAGCATATCCTTTGCGGACGATCGTTATAGTTTCAAAACCCCGATGCGGATGAACTGGAAATCCAGGAATCTCTTTCCCATGGTACAATCTAAAACCGTTCTTCGCTTGAAAATCCGAACCCATTTGACGACCTATAAAGTGATGTGAGTCTAGTCCTAAATTTTGATTGCCTTTGGGATAGTAATCAAAATGGTGTACGCAAAATAAAAATGGATCAATCGTTGACCACTGAAAATCAATAGGTACAATTTGCTTAATCATGAGCAATCCTTTATTCTTCTCGAGGTCTTACTTCGAGCATTTCAACATCAAAAGTTAAATTTGAGTTTGGTTTAATAAATTGTCCAACTTGTCTATCGCCATAAGCTAATTGCGATGGAATATGAATCTTTCGTTTACCACCCTCTTTCATACCCAATACACCATGACTCCAGCCGACAATAACTTTCTTAGATCCAACAACAAATTCAAATGCACGTCCATGCTTTTTAGTTGAATCAAAACATGTACCATCATCTAAATATCCATCATAATGAACAAAACAAAGTGCACCCTTTATGGCAGTGATTCCACTTCCAACAACAATATCTTCAATTCTGACTTGTATCTGCTCATTCATAAAATGAGCCTTGGTTGTATTTAATCATGCCAAATACCTTTTTTAATTAAAAAATATATATTAATAGCAACAGATAATAACATGATGACAATTGCGATATAAAACAAGTTTGAATTATTAAATGGTATTATGTCAAAATTCATTCCCCAAAAAGACGACCAAAAAGATAATGGGAATCCAATACTCGCTAGCAAAGTTAGTTTCTTAATTTGTTGATTCATTTTATTTGACTGCAAACCCCAGTATAAATCGATCGTTGATGTTGTTTGCCCTCTGTACATAGCTAATGTTCTATTGATTCGCTCACAATGGTCATGCAGATCTCTAAGCTTCCAATTTAGATCCGTACCAGCCTGATGAAGATTTTGTGCTTGCGACGCCACAGATGGTAAATGACTTATTGATAATTCAATATCTGTTATTCGACGTTTTAATTTAATTAAATCTTGTGGTTTAACTTCTTTTTTGAAAAGATTTTGCTCAAAATCATCAATTTGCCGATACAGTAAGCGTAACTCGGACCAAGTTATATCAGTTAACCTATCTAATAGCGCATAACATGCATGCCAAACATCAGAATAATATTCTGAATTAAAATTCAAAAATTTAGACCATGCTTCACCCACTGGAGATTGTTCATGTGGTACGAGTATAATGGTATCTTGCAAAATAATAATTTGAATTTCATAGATTTTGTCTTGATAATAGCAAAACCAAACTAAAAACTTATGATCAGCATAATCGTCAAGTTTTGGTCTTTGATCTCGATTTAAACAATCCTCAACAACCATGTCATGAATTTGAAATCTTTGAGCTAGAGATCTCAGTTTTTTTTCATCGACACTTGCTACTTCAAAAAAATTAATCATTTATAGTCACTTTACTTTATATTGTTTTAGTCAGTTTATTTGTTATTTCACATAAAAACAACTTAACGAAACTATATACATGTAGTGCCATTTTAAAACCAGTAATGTCATCTATCGACTTTTTTGCAAAGCAAAAGTCTAGTTTAAGCAAGTATGTCTACTGACAAGCTTTATAATAATATTCTCATTGACCCAGTCTAAATGCTCAATAAAATATTTATCTGAATTAGGCTAATCATAACAAAAGGAGTTTTTATGAAAAAACAATTAATCACGTTTTTAGCAATTTCAACAATCGTAGCAACTGGTTTTGCAGCACCTAAAAAAGATAAAAAGGCAGCAGCAGATGCAACAGAGCAAACACTTAAGCTAGATGCTGCAGCTAGTTCAATCGAATGGAAGGGCACTAAAAAAGTAGGAAGCTTTCATGTTGGTGGAATTAAAGTAAAAGAGGGTGAAATTGTTGTCGCTGGTGACAATATTAAATCAGGTCAAGTTGTTGTTGACATGAAAACTATCACAAACACAGATTTAACTGATGCTGATTACAATAAAAAGCTCGTCACTCACCTATCAAATGCTGATTTTTTTAATGTCGATAAATACCCAACTTCGACATTTAAATTAAGCTCAATTAACGCTGGTAAAAACAAAGGTGAATTCAGCGTAAAAGGTGAGTTAACAATGATTGGTCAAACTAATCCTGTTGAGTTTCCTGCTAAAATCAAAATTGAAAATGGTCAAGCTATGGCTGAAGGCGTACTTAAAATTGATCGCACAAAATGGGGTTTAAAATATGGATCAGGTAACTTCTTTAAAGAATTAGCTGGTGATAAAATCATTAATGATGAATTTGAGTTAACTCTTAAACTTGTTGCTAAAAAATAATTTACTGAAATTGGCCTCTTATGAGGCCAATTTAATTTTGGCCCAAATTCTTTTCTAAAGACGCTAATGATTTTGCAAGCTCAGACATCTGCACGCTAAACTGTTTTGTTGTTATCATTTCGAAAAGTTCTTTAGTTG
This sequence comes from Pseudobdellovibrio sp., assembly GCA_046293015.1. GTDB lineage: Bacteria > Bdellovibrionota > Bdellovibrionia > Bdellovibrionales > Bdellovibrionaceae > Pseudobdellovibrio. The sequence continues at coordinate 39,013 of JBKBPU010000003.1, read as the reverse complement.
GCACTGAACCCTTTCGCCCCCGTTGCTTGAATCGACCTTTGATATAACCTTCGGCTACAATTTGCCTTTTGTGATAGAATTTTTGCGACATGTAAAAGTCTTTTTCATCCCAAGATTCAATTTGCGTTACCAGCTCAAAAAACTGAAATGGCTCTAGCGACTTTTTAAAGCGAATTCCCTCCGAAGCAACAACAGGGTAAAATCCCTTTGAAAACAATTTCCAAAATATACCTGATTTAATCATCAGGTCCATTCGGCCCAAATCCATAATCGATAAATAACGCCCATTATTCATGTGCATGTTAATGTCCAAGTCGAGTGGATTCACCCAAAATTTAGTTTTACACGCAGTAAATGGATCTTTTTTTCGCTTATAGAAAATACTTTTTGCAATTAAAATAATAAATCTGAAATATAAATTCATAAATTTAACCTTCTCCTATACGCCTTCAATAATACCAGCTATACCCATTCCGCCAGCTGTACATATAGATATGAGTGCTTTTTTATTACTACCAGCTAAAATTTTAGCAAGACTCGCTAAAATTCTTCCACCAGTCGCAGCAAATGGATGTCCTAGTGCAAGACTGCCACCCACGATATTCAATTTATTTTGATCTATCGAACCTAATGAGCTAGGCAAATCTAAAGTCTTTTGACAGTAATCATCAGATTCCCAAGCTTTTAACGTGCACGCGACCTGCCCAGCAAAAGCTTCATGAATTTCATAGTAATCAAAATCTTGAAGACGCATATTTTGTCTTTTAAGCAATTTAGCAACTGCGATAGTCGGAGCCATAAGCAAACCATCTCCGCCAACAAAATCTACAGCCGAAACTTGAAAGTCAATAAACTTAGCTTGTGGTCTTAATCCTAGTTGTTGCGCCCCCATTTCACTAGTCAAAAGAACAGCGCTTGAACCATCACTTAGCGGACTTGCATTGCCAGCCGTAATAGTACCATCAGAAGTATCAAAAACAGGTTTTAGTAAAGAAAGCTTTTCTAATGTTGTATCCTCACGAATAAACGAGTCTTGATAAACATTGTTCACGGGTACGACTAAGTCTGCGTAAAATCCATTGCGATAAGCTTTTACCGCATTCTGATGGCTTCGCCAAGCAATGAAATCTTGCTCTTTTTGACTGATATTCCAATGCTTAACCATTAATTCTGCATGTTGGCCCATCGACAATCCAGTTCGAGGTTCAATAACAGCAGGCACCGATAAGCCAAATTTGGATATTGATGCACTGAGAATATTTTTAATCTTATCTCTCACAGATTTACTTTTTTGAATTTTGAGTAAAAATTGGCGCAACTCTTCGTTAACCTCTACTGGAGCATCTGAATTGGTATCCACGCCACCAGCTATTCCAGTCTCAATAAAACCCAAGGCAATCTTCGAGTAAATTTGATATGCTGTTTCGTAACTTGTTCCACATGCTCTTTGTACATTGTATGCAGGCGTTGATGGGTGTAATCCGGATGACAATACACACTCTCTTGCTAAGTTCCAATTTTTTGAGCTTGTCATTAATGCACCTAATGCAACATCACCCACAAATTGACCTTTTAAATTATATTTAATCACAAGTTCATTAAGTGATATTTCCATTAGTTTTTGTGTAGATATTTTTGAGTATGATGTGAAACTTTTCACAAATGGAGTTCGAACTCCACCTATAATGTATACATTTCGAATCATTGACGCTCCAATCTCAATTACGACAACTCAGCAATTTATTTTATTGATTTCCTACCTTATGGTAGGATAACATCCTTCCTGTAGGTAGGAAAGAAAAAAATGAAAGCTCACAGTACTAAAGATAAAATTCTCAAAGAAGGACGCTCTTTATTACAGAGACATGGATATAATGGTTTTAGTTTTCAAGACATTGCGAATGCCATAAATATTAAAAAGCCAAGTCTTTATGATCATTACAAAACTAAAGAGGATCTTATTTTAGCTATTTTGCATTATTATAGTAAATCATTTGATGAGTGGACTTGCGAAGTTATGCATTTAAATCCTTTAGAACAAATTAGAAAAGTCTTTGATATATTCTACTCATTTTCTTGTGATAAAAGAAAAGTCTGCCCAGTTTTAGCCCTAACGGCTGACACACAAATTTTGACACCTCATATACAAACTGAAATGAAATTATTCATTAGTAAGTGGATGACTTGGTTAGAATCACAAATTGCAGCCGGTCAAAAAATTAAAACTATTCGCACTGATATAAAGCCAAAAACCTTAGCTAGTCTTATTTACAACCAAGTCATGGGCTCGCAATTTCAGGCAAGAATTTTAAATGATCCGAATGTTATCACCAAGTCGGGCGACTCGATGATAACATTCATTCAACTAAGTTTTAACAATTAATTCAACATCGATGTTTCCACGAGTAGCATTTGAATAAGGACATACTTGATGTGCTTTCTGCACAAGTTCATTTGCTTTAGCAGCATCCATGCCAGGTAAATTAATTTGCAATACTGCATTGATGCCAAATCCAACGTCGATTGGTCCGATCCCAACCTGAGCATCTATACTAAGATTTTGTGGTAATGATATTTTTTCTGTGCCTGCAACAAATTTAATTGCCCCTATAAAGCATGCCGAATAGCCTGCAGCAAATAATTGCTCTGGATTTGTTCCCGGACCATCCTGTCCTCCAAGTGCTTTCGGTGTTGATAGCGATACTGACAGACGTCCGTCGTTACTTTTTGAAGTACCTTCACGCCCGTGTTTTGATGTTGCCTGAGCTGTGTACAAAACAGTGTTTAGTTTCTTCATATAATCCTCCATCGAGTTATTAATTTTATCTTGTATACAAGATATTATAGCATCTGCTTTATTATTGCAATTACTTTGTATACAAGGTATATTTTATATATGACTTACGAACAGATTAAACTTTCAAACCAACTCTGCCACCCACTTTATAGTGCAACAAATGCACTAATGCGCATTTATAAACCGCTTTTATCTCGTATTGGAATAACATATCCCCAATACTTGGTTATGATGGCTTTATGGGAACAAGATAAATGCAATATTAACACTCTATCGGAAATGACTTACTTTGATTCAGGTACACTAACGCCACTTTTAAAAAAGCTCTGTGATCTCAATTTTATTACAATTAAAACAGATAAAGAAGATAAAAGGCAAAAAATCATCAGTCTTACAACAAAAGGATTAAATTTAAAAGAAAAAGCAAAGGACATTCCTAAAGATCTTATTTGCATGGTCGATGTAAGCAAGCATGACTTGATCAATCTCAAGTCTTTACTTGAAACATTACATTCCAAGATTGTACAAATTGAAAGTATACAAAAAAAATGCCTCTTTGATAAATGAGGCATTTACATAATAACTAGACTCGATTTAATAATTAGTACATGACATTAAGGCTCATTTCAAAACCAGTTTGGTTCAGATCGTAGCTAACACCTTCGATAATACCACTTTGATTCATGCGCACATAACTCATTTCAACACCTACAATTTGCGTTAGTCTATAGTTTGCACCAACTTGTGCTCCAAAAGCTGGATCTAAATCTTCAAAATATTGGCCATCCGTAAATTTACTCATATTAAAACCAGCTTTAAGATTTATTTTATCATTAAAAGCATAACCAAAACTACCGTCAACTCGTAGCAAATTAGCTGACCATCGTGAATCATGGTAGTTAAAATAATTTACATTTGCTAAATAACCAAGCTGTTGAATCGGTAGTTTTGCATAACCAATTGAAAAACCGAATGCATCGTCAACTTTGTCAGAGTCAGAGCCTGATTCTCCACGCTGAGACGCTTTAAACTCAACTTCAACAGACGGCTTAATAATTGAAAGTCGCAAACCCTGCATAGAATTAAATTTACTATTCTCAATCTTATACACTGAACTTTGACTAGCTGAACTCGAATTCATAACCGTAGAATCATTCGCAAGCGAAAGAGATGTTTGTGCAGTTAATTTGCGACTTTTTTTAACTTGAGAAGCAAAACCAGCTGTTGCAACTAATGTAGAGGCTAATATTAATGATAACTGTAATTTCATGAAATTCCTTATCTATTGATTGTGATAGCGTCTATTCTATTTTCAATAGAAATAAGTAAATTTAAATTAAACTTTAAAGTCAATAAATGTTAAGATTGATGCCGCATACTGAATATTGATTTTTGCTTTATTTTAAACCCCAGCGGGTAAGAACAGTATCGCGAGGATTTGATGAGTAAAGACCATTCGACCATATTTCAAGTATTTGTTTTCCGCTAACTTGAGTATTATAACTAATTTCAAACCTGATATCGTAGAATTCATATAATAGATCTGAGATAGCGCTAATTTCATCTTGCGAGTTTTGAGATTGAGACATAGCTGATTTAAGTTGCATAATGATATATAGTATATTTGCATCTCGTGATGGCGTACTGTAATTGTAATAACCTTGTGAGCCATCTGCGCAAGAATTTATTATGCAAAATGCAAAACCGTTCTGAACGATCCTCACTCTTTCATTAATTTTACTGATCAGTAGTTGCATAAGATCAAATGCTTTAGCATAGGAACTTAATGGCATTTTCAATAATTGCAAAGAAACATAGTCAGAAAAAATAAGGTCATTCTCACCTAATTGATACTGTTCATAGTTTGCGTTGTTATCAATACCCAAGTAACTGACTAAACCATTTTTCTCAATCGGATTTCGAAACTTAAAAAAACCAGTTTTATTTTTAATTGGTTTAGAACTAAAGTAAAATGGATATTCTAAAAGTTCTCGTGTTTTTTTAGGCACAGTTGAAGATAACATTCGAATCGGATATATCTGTCCATTCAAAATTACTTTATGTACTAAATCAACATGTCCACTATTATTAAAATCATGAATAAAATAAGTCCCAGCATATAACTCGTTTTGTGTAATTCGAATCGATACTGAATCTTGAATTAAAGTTTTTGAATTTGTTCGACTTAAAATTTCTTTAAGAGCAAGGATAAAATTTCGATCAACGAACCAGTCTTGACTAAGATCTGCAGCTTTAAAAATTTTTGACAGATTGTTAATCTTATCACCTGATCCAGTCGTAAACTGAAAAGGTAATTTATTTTGTCTTGCGAATATTATTCGCAATGCGATAACAGCATCAGCACAATCAGTTTCAAAATTTGCTTTCAAAAAAAAGCTTTTATCTACTTCCTTCGAAATCCATTGAGAATATTGAGATTCCCACTGATCAGTCCAATTATTTTCAGAAACCCACAGTTGGGCATTTACTGCAAGAGATCCACAAGTCATTAAAAGTAATAAAAAAAATCTTGCATAGATTAACATTACTTGCACTCTATCGACGGAAATCCATTAAAATTTGTTTCTTTTTCACCATAGACTAGGCTTGAATTAAATGATGTTATATTATCAGTTTTAGCTAACCCATATTCAAAATTAAGAATAGTGAACTTTGTTACGATTTTTTGAAATGGTTTATTAATTGAAATTTTAGCGCATTCGTTAGATTCATTACAAATTTTTGAATATGAGTGTGTCATAATACTATTTAAATCTAAAGCGAAATTATTAAGTTCCTTCATAATATTAGATTGATCCATATTAAGAGTAGGCAAAGATAACAATTTGTATTGCATTACAGGCGCCGCCAATGCAGGTAATTTAGGTAATAAGTCTTGTGATGATTCTGATTCAAAGTCGAATTTGATATCTGTGTCACTGTCACTTAAAATATTATCTATAGCATACTTTGCATCATAAAATTCAGTTTCTATTTTAATGTTGTCACCTTCTTTTAAAACTTGATCAATTGTATAAATGCTTGATCTGTTGCCTAAAAATAAAGATCGATCTGACAGTTCGAGAATACCACTCCATTGGCTAGGAACAACGACTGGAGCATAAAATGGAGTTGAATTTAAAAGTCTGTCCCGTTTATCTTGATCAATTTTGTACACATTAATTTTGGCAAAAACAGGATTATAGGAATTAGAACCACGCGTACACATTCCTAAATCGCAGTATTGCTTAGAAACGTTCTGAACTAAATACTCAAAATCAAAACGCGTTTTAGATCCAATAGAACGTATATTTATTCCACCTTGACTAAAGTTAACATTTAATACGCTTGGATAATTAATTTTAGATACTTCATCTTGTGACGTTACAAACGCTTTTGAATCAGGCAAAAATTTAAAAGCCACTTGTCTTGAAAATTCAGGACCTGAGTGATTACCCTCGATAACTTCAGTTTTGTTTTTTGTATGTGTTATTCTTGCAGAATGCACCATGAGTTGCGATAAAACATCTTTGGCTTCGAATGATGAGTAAAAATTTTTTGATTTACATTGTTCGCTGATTTTTAATTTTATACTTAAAAGATCGTTATTTTTATAATCAATAACACATCGTTCGCCTTTTAAAAGAGCGGAACGATTTACGGCATCATAACTAACAATAAAGCATTCAGAGTTTTCTGTAATATTAATTTGTCGACCCGACTGGGAGCTAACTTCTAAAAGAACACACTGCTTTAAAATTTCATGATCATTTTTGACTTTTGTTTCTGTATATAATTTAAGATCTTCACTATTAAAATGTTGATTTTGCGATGTGTTTATTATTGAACAATTATTTGAAACATTTAAATCACTTAACTTATTGACTGATTGACTACGAGAATTTAAATGCTGAAAGACTGTATTTTTCGATAAAATAATGTGACTTACATCTGAGTCACATCCCCTAATTTGCAATCCATCTCCTGGAAAACTAGAATAAACTTTATTTAAATATGGTAACACAACAAATTTGTTTGTACTACCATTCAATTGATTAACTTTACAACTAGCCTCTGAAATTGCTGAGTAACTTAAAAATAGAGTTACAACTAGTGCTTGCGCTAACGTTCTATTTGAAAAATAGTTGCAACTCATATAAACCTCAATATTTATGATCTAATTATTTTGCTGCTTCTAATGCGCCAGTTGAGCTTTGCAAAGCTGGATCATTAAATTCAGTGTAAGTACACATTTCTGCACCTTCTGTTCTATTTGGTCTAAAAGTGGTCAAACTTGTCTCTGTAAAAACATATCTGACTTTACAAAATATAGGATTTTGAACTTCTGTTGATTTTATTAAAATCTCCGAGCCATTCATCATATTTAATCCACTAGATGCTTTAAACTCTTTGCCACCTGCTGATACTGGAGTAATACCATCTGCACCAGTGATAAATTCAACATTTGCTAAGTTTAAATCTGCACCTGTAGTGTCTAATGTGTCACACCCAATATAGCCATCAACTTTAACGCCTGCTTTTTTGATATAATTTGTTAAACTTTCATCAACAATTGCGCCATCACGATTTGTTTGTCCTGGAATTTTACGGCCTGTATAAACGAGTGGCACATCGGCTGCCCTTTGCGAAATTACGAAATTATTTGAAAGTGATTTGCCAATTAAATTCATTGGCGCACGAATACAAATATCAACAAAATATTTAGCATTATACATTTCAGTCATAAACATAAATGATAAATCACCTAATACGTTATTTTTCGCATCTTTTTCAGAAACCAATGTTGACCAGACATTTTTAGTATTAGCTTGTGCAACCTTCTCAGTAAAATTTCTTGAACCCGTCGCATACGAATCATAAGAAATAGTTTGCCCTAACATTCCATTTACGAAAGTAGATCCTAGATCTTGATTACAGATAATACTTGATTGACAGTTACCTTTTGCTGTAGAGCATGATTCTGCAAATAGCTTAGCTTCAGCTCCAACGTAGCTTCTGCCTGTTTTCTTATCGACACAGACCAATTGTGTTGCTTGCGACAAAACACCTGCATTACAAGCATAAATATCTAAACCTGAGCTGGCCACTTTAAATTTATATCTATAAGTAGCTGCTTCAGCGTGCTGAAATGCTAATACCGCTAATGGCAATAATGCACTAAGTTTAAGTGTATTTTTAATTTTTTTCATCTTACATCCTTTATTAAAATTTGAGTAGTTAATATTAATTCTATTATTTATATATTTAATTTGAGCAGCCTGAATTTGAAAGTAACTTTGCATACTCTAATTTGAGTAGCTTTTCAAATTTAGTATCAGACGTCATTGGTTTCATTTGCGATAAGTCACCATCACGTTCACTATACAAACGCGAAATTACATTTTGCATTTCTGAGTGTCCAATGTTGATATACGACTCACATGTTTTATTATCATATCTGATTGTAACGCCGACTGAATTTCTGTTTTCGAGAGCTGCCGGGTCTCCACCTAGATAAATATTAGTTCCTGTACTGTTAATTGGACCATTACCAAGTGAAAATGAAACAGACCAACCTTTTTGCTCAGACGTTTTAGATACAAATTTACAAAGATTTTTGCCGTTGCAATATAAGTCAACTTCTTGATTTATTTTTGCTATTATTTCATCTTGAGATGCACGCTCATAAGCTTTTCTAGCGACAGCGTCACTTCCAACACCATTCTTGAGTGCTTCTAATTGATTAGCATATGTTGAAATAGAAATTCCCATTAATATCATCGAACAACTTACAAGAGCTTTGATTTTCACGATTCCTCCAAATTTTTTTATAATAGCCGATGAAAGCCTATTCAAATTGAATACCAAACTTCAGACATGCTTATATTTTTTATAAGATACTATTTCAAATTTTTGACTGTTGAAGAATTGACCAAATCTTGACCTAAATGGTCACTATAAATTTAATTTATATATTTTGATACATTCATTAAATCAAATTAATACAAATATTTGGCCTAATAAATGAAGTATTTAATTTTGAATGATGAAAGTAATTGCCTTGATTATTTCTATATTTTTTTGTAGCTCATTAACATATTCAAAAGTTAATACAGATCAATATTTAAATAGTACGTCCCATAATGATACATATTTTATCAACAACTCAGCCCAATGTGCTGCAGAAATGAAAAGACCGGCACAGTCTTTTTTTATATTAAATAATTTATTACCATATGGCATTCTATTAAATAATCTACAAATCAAGCTAAATTATAAAGATGATAATTTTATAATTAGCGGCGTAAAATACCATAATCAAAAACTTATCTATTTAAGTCAATTAATTATAGATAAACTAATAACAAAGCAAATTCCCTACGTTAAAAATATCGACGAAGCGCTTTTATACCAATCACATTTTAATATTCAAGAAAATAGTAAAAAGAATTTAAAAACTGAGTGCCATCTTGTTAATGATATAACGAATCAAAGTCCACAGATTTATTTAAGAGCTGTCGATAAAGCTACTTTAGAAAAATTAGCTAAAATTGAATTAAGCCATCAAGATAGTCAAAAATGTGAAGACAAAATTATGACAAGCTCGTTTGATTTGTATCCTATATTTAATTTTAATTTCAAACACCTTACTAGTAAAGATTGGGATGAAAACGGCTTTGCATTTTGGGATAGTTTTAAAATTTATCTATCGCTGTACTGGAAAAAGCACAATATAAGTTTTTTAAAAAATGACATCTATGAAAAATTAAGTTTAATGATTCCACTTGAAGATTTAATCATTCTAAACTCGGATAGCTGTGCATCAATCAATCGGCCAGAATGCAAATCAGATTTTTTATCATCGACTGAAATAAGAACCTTATTTAGTCAGCAACGAACACATTTAAAAATGACAGACAATAGTTTACAAATGAAAGAAAATATTTTCTATACAAACTATAAAATGGAAGAAAATATTCAACATCAATTAGAATATAATAATTCTGAAAACTCTCTTATACAAAATCTTTTGAATTCGCTACTTGGTTTTAAAAATCAAAATACAGAGTCTCTGAATAGGCTAGTTGAAGTCTTCTCTGCTATATTATCCACACACAATGAGAACAAATTAGTGGAAGACTTACAATTCGAACTGCAACAGAAAAAGGACTTTGAAGAATTGCACTATATGTGCTCCGAAATACGTTTATTAAAACAAGGTTTTTTTAAAATTGAAGATGAGTTGCTCGAAAGTAATTTAACATTTTTTGATCAACACATTAAAACCACATATAAACCATCAATGGCGGTTAACAGTTTTAAAAATATATCTCAAAAAGTCATAAAATTTTGTGATCAAGTAGATCAAATACAAATAAAAAATAATATACAAATCAACTCTAGTTGGAGTGATTATAAAACGTGGTATATTGACTTTCTTAAAAGTTACAAATCTTTTAAACAGGATATTGAAAGTGAAACTTCGCAAAACTCTATAAACTATTTACAGCCTATTCGAGATAATTATTATGTTAATGGATTGTGCAATTCAGCTGCAAATTGTTTACGTGAAATGATCGAAAGTATGGCTTCACTAAATAAAATCGTATTACATAAAAAAACTTTTTTTCCACAGCAAATAACCGCTGGAAACTTATTTAATGAAAATGCAGAAAAAGTTGCTTGTAATATCTACGATCCTTTCGAAATATCCAAAAATAATCAAAAAAAACTTATTTATGATATTGCTGGCTCTGCATTTTTTGGATATTCAGCTTTGCCTATATTCTTTGATGTTAATTTTAACCCTAAAGAAGTAAAGTCCTTCAATAAAATGATTGCGGATAAGGAAATCAAGTTTGATGTCACTATGGGTGAATCAGAACTAAAATCAAGCCTGGCGTTAAATTTTGGGGCTTTACTTGATATTCCTTGCGCCGTTAGTTTTTCAGAAACAGCAAAAGATTTTATGCCTTTGAATTCAGGTTATCTATTTAATGGCATATCTGTCGGCGCATGCAAATCTAACAAAAATGAAGGTCGTGAAAATATATCATCGAAAGTAGATACATTTAATACAACAGGGCAAAGCTCTTCTAAATCCTGTTTCGAGTGCACAATTAATTTTACTACTATAAGTACACTTAAATCTCTTAATATATTTTCACCAATACGCTTTTTTATTAAACTAATTGATAGCTTAATTCGCTATGAAAACGTTAAAAATAGCGAATTTTTAAATCCAACAGAACTAAAAGTAAATAAAAAGTTTTTAGTACAAACTTATTTAAAGTATAAAAAAACAATACCGGAAGAATGTGTAAATACATTAAAATTGGGACTTCCATGTGCAAAAAATTTTTGCGCAGCAATGGCTATTCGCGAATATGAAAAGTACACTGGCCAATCTGTCCAAGAAATTGATCTCATTTCAAATAATCATTATCATAGCACAAAAGCAGATTCAGATACATACAGTGGCGCATGGATAAAAAACATAAACAGTCAACAAACTCACTTTAGGTTTGTATGTCAAAATAGCAACAAATATTTCAGAGCAACAGAAAGTGCTTTAAGGAATTTAAAATGAATATACTAATTAATGCAATGTTATTATTTTTTATATATTCAACTCCAGTATTTTCTTATGAAATACGCACTACAATTATAAATGAGTTAAATCAAATAGAAAAAAAATCGATTATTAACTGTAGCACAAGTGATTCAAAATTTTGTTTGAATCTCTGTTCTAATGATAATCGTTGCGAAATTAAGGAAGTATCCTGCGTTGACTGTTTAGGAAAAAAAGAACAAACATTTAATTTAGTTTTTAATCATAAATTAGATAAATACTATAGTAAATCAGCAAATACTCTTCCACAAACACTGGTGCAGTATTTTTTAAAAAATCAATCTTTTATATTGCTAGAGCATGATTCTTTCTTAAACTATATGACACCTGAAAATAGTCATTTAATTCTAGCACAATTTCAGCGAATTTGTACAAATGAGAGTTCTAACAATTTAATTGTTATTTCATTAGATTCTGAAACCCTTAGCAATCCACAACTAGTTGGAATTATTTGCGATAATATTTACTCTAAGAAATCCGATTTTTTTGCTCTAGTGCCATTATACAATCCGACACAAATTTTGAGTTATTGGGAAAATTTATGGATCTTAGCGTCACAGAATTTACAAAATTTAAATTTTACAATTGATAAACATTTAAATTTAAATCGTAACTAACCAGCACTGCATTAGTTTATTTTGTTTGTAATTTTAATAACAATTATTCTTTTCATCAATTTAGTTTTGATACATATTGTTTACTAATATGTATCAATTGCGAGATTATCAAAAACAAGCTGTTCAAAATGTAATTAATTATTTCAAAATTAGTCGCAATCCTGCAGTTATTGTTTTACCAACTGGAGCTGGAAAAAGCCTAGTGATTGCTGAATTAACACGCGTAGCACAAGGTCGTGTTTTAATCTTAGCGCATGTTAAAGAACTTGTTGAACAAAACTATGATAAGTACAAAAGTTATGGGTTAGAAGCTGGCATTTTTTCTGCAAGTTTAGGAAAAAAAGAAACTAATCAAAAAGCTATTTTTGGAAGCATTCAATCTATTGCGCGTGCAGATGAATCATTTTTTCATAATTTTTCATTAGTTATTATAGACGAATGTCATCGTGTCGCAGATGAAGGCTCTACTCAATATCAAGATGTTATAAAAAAACTACAAGATCGAAATCCTAAAATTTGCATATTAGGTTTAACAGCTACCCCGTATCGTTTAGGCATGGGATGGATATATGAATATTCACATCAAAATGAAATAAAATCTGATCAAAAGAGATTTTTCAAACAATGCGTTTATGAATTGCCATTGAATTACATGATCAAAAACAAATTCTTAACACCACCAGTTAAAATTGACATACCTGTCACATGCTATGATTTTTCGGAACTCAAAATGAAAAATGATCATTATTCAAGTCGAGACGTTGAAGAGATAATTAAAAATCAGAATCGCTTAACACCTCTCATTATCAAAAATATTATCGACATAACAGAAAAATTTCAACGAAAAGGAGTAATGATCTTTAGTAGTACAGTAAAACATGCTGAAGAAATTATGAACCAATTACCGTCAAAAGAAGCTCAAATAGTTTTGGGTGATACTAGTATGGCTGATAGAGATAAAATTGTTCAGGACTTCAAAGGCGGAAAGTTTAAATACCTTGTTAATGTGTCAGTATTAACAACAGGTTTCGATGCGCCTCACGTGGATGTGATTGCAATTTTAAGACCGACAGAATCAAATAGTTTGTATCAGCAAATTATAGGCCGCGGACTACGATTATACCCCGGAAAAAAGGACTGCTTTATTTTAGATTATACTGGGGTTGGGCACGACATCTACAAACCTGAGATAGCAGATAAGCGCCCGAATAAAGATACAGTGCCTGTTCAAGTATTATGCCCTGCGTGCGGATTCTTTAATGATTTTTGGGGATATATAGATTCGGAAGGTGAAGTTTTAGAGCACTTTGGAAGAACTTGTCGTGGTGCCATTCAAAATAACAAAACTCTTGAAATTAAAAAATGTGGTTTTCGTTTTAGGTTTAAAATTTGCCATAGTTGCGGTTCTGAAAATGACATTTCAGCTCGAGAATGCGAAAAATGTAAAGCTGTTTTAATTGATGCTGATGCTAAGCTTAAACAGGCAAAATTGTCTAAAAATGCGCATGTCATGATTCCAGAAAAAACAACTTTCTCTGAACGCCGAGACAAAAATGGAAACTTATACTTGGAAATTCGATATTACGATTATGACGCTCAATATTTTAGCGAGGCGCATTTTTTTAATAATGCTGCGAGTATTAAAAAATTTCATATCAATTTTTTAAGATCACACTTAAGAAGACCTGAAATTTCAATTGAAATTAATTCAGTTGATGATGTTCTTCGTCATCAAAATAACTTTCGCATACCAGCTTATGTTATCGCACGTAAGCAGGACAAATATTGGAAAATCACCGAAAAAATTTTTACAGAAGAACTTTAACAAGTGGGTATCATAAGTTCAGTAATGAGCTCTACCTCAGAAGTTTTTTCAGGATCATTAGCATAGTTTTCGATATAAAAATCATCTCGAACATGTAGTTTTTCAGATTGCGCTAATTCTATGACTTTACCCCAGGCCTCTGGCAGGTGGCTATATGAGCCTTTCAGCGTATATTTTGCGAATTCTCCACCCTGGTATTTTAAATATTGTAAACCAGTTGGTAAATGGGCAGGTTTTTTATCACAAGTAAAACCAGCACGATAAATCATGAGAGGTTCTATCTTAAACAGTGCCATTGCTCCAGTCTTAGTTGCATCTATCTCAATCGTATTAAACAATTTATGCACTTCTTGCCATGCACTCATGGCTGTTTGATCGAATGGCCCGATTTTTTCAACAAAGATGTAATGAAATTCAGAATATTTTATTTTCTCAGATTTATTTGATAAATTCATACTTTATTATTTGTAATATAAAAAAAGACACAATTAAATCAATTATTGTGTTTATATACTAAAGTCTATCGTGGTATGTTTTGATGTATTGATATAATCCGAACATAAATTCAGTTTTATATTCTTATAAGGAGATCTTCAATGGAAGTACTTAGTATTGATGCATTCAAAAACAAAATATTTAATTTTGAACAATCAAAAGACTGGAAATTTAAAGGCGCAAGACCAACAATTATTGATTTTTATGCCGATTGGTGTGGGCCTTGCCGTGCGCTTGCTCCAATATTAGATGAAGTCGCAATCAAATATAGTGGTCAAGTTGATATATACAAAATTGATACTGAAGCAACTCCTGAACTAGCTGCTCTTTTTGGCGTTCGAGGTATACCAGCACTATTGTTTATTCCTCTGCAAGGTGAACCGGCAATGAGTTCTGGAGTAATGCCTGTTGAGTCTTTTGATCAAGCCATTAAAGAATTATTTAATATTGAGAAAAAACACTAAATACACTTTCAGCTTTACAGTATTCTACATTTTGCATATTAGAACGCATGTCCAAAAAGTCTGCACAACATGAAGATAAAACTTGCGCGTACGAATATGAAATTCTTAATCTGCTTCGTACGCGTGGTTATAACAAATCTATCTGTCCATCCGAAGTTTTGCGTCCCGAAGAGAAACAGAACAAGCTTATTATGGAGCAAGTTCGTAAAGCCGCGCAAAGACTTGTTGCCAAAGGACACATTTTTATCACACAAAAAGGTCAAATCGTTGATCCTTCTTCTGCTAAGGGCCCAATTCGTTTAAAATTAAGTTATCAACTTAAGGAGAGTTAACATGATTACTTACCCAATGTCGTTCTTTACTACAGCTAGTAGTAAATCAGGAACAAGTACGCTTTGGACAACAAATGCAAAAACTGAATCCAAAATTATTACGATGGCCATACCACCTGAGTTTGAAGGCCCAGGTCAAGGAAACAGCCCCGAAGACTTATATGCCATGGCTTTACAAAATTGCTTTATAGCTACCTTTAAAGTGTTTGCTGAAAAATC
Source organism: Pseudobdellovibrio sp. (assembly GCA_046293015.1). Classification (GTDB taxonomy): domain Bacteria; phylum Bdellovibrionota; class Bdellovibrionia; order Bdellovibrionales; family Bdellovibrionaceae; genus Pseudobdellovibrio. The sequence continues at coordinate 23,632 of JBKBPU010000003.1, read as the reverse complement.
CAAATTAAACTATGAATCAATTCAGGTTGAAAGTGAGCTTATTGTAGATCGCGATGACAAAGGGCGGCCTTGGATGTCTAAAGTCAAACTAAATATTACGCTCGAATCACCACAAAATATAGACAATGCTAAACGTATACTCGAAAAAACATCCCAAAATTGTATGATCTTAAACTCGGTCAAAACAGATAAAGAGTTTCATTTTGTTATTCGCTAATTTGTCTTGGATAGAAACAGTATATTTAATTTCTTCTATCTATATGATAGGTGTGATTTGGCTAATTCAGCTTATTCATTATCCTAGTTTTTTATACATAGATCAATCCCAGTTTATACTGTTTCATCAAAAACACACAATCATGATGACGATTTTAGTGGGGCCCGTGATGTTATTTGAACTTTGTACATCGGTGTATTTAAGTCAAAGTTTGCAATCTGTATGGCTGATTCAAGCTGGGCTAGTGACGCTTCTTTTTGGACTAACTTTTTTAGTAAGTGTACCCATACATAATGAATTAGCAAAAAAGCATAATCGAAAGCTTATTCGAAAGTTAATTCTAACCAATTGGCCTCGAACAATACTTTGGACATTAAAGTTTTTAATTTTCTACATCACAAGCAATTACAAGGTCATTTAAATGGGTTTATCTAAAAAGTTAAAAGAAAAATTTAATTCCATCGAAATACAAGACAAAGACCGCCTGATTCGCATGGGTTGGGAAGATCGATCAACTTTTGAATCAATTGAAAAACAATTTGGCTTAACACCTAATGAATTTATTCAATTTATGAGATTCAGTCTTGATCAACAAACATTTAATCGCTGGCGCAAAAGAACAAATGCACAGGGACAGCTCAAGCACGAGTCAAAGCGAGGATTCAAAACCACACGCTTTAAGTGTAGTCGCCAATCAATTGATGGAATTACTAAAGGCTGGAAATGAGTTTCGAATTACTTGTGTTTAACACGAACTAATGAGTTCATATCATACCCGCTTGATTTCATCTGAGAAACAATTTGATCAAACAACTCATCAGACATAATTTTCTCGCGACTCATAATCCAAACATACTTTTGGTCGGGCACGCCAATAACAGTCCAATTATAACTATCGCCCAGCCCTATAATGAGATAATTAAACTTAAGCGGCCAAAGAGGCGAAACCTTCCAATGAGCTTGAGTTTGCTCGTTATAAATCCATCCCTTTTGAGGAAGGCTTTTAATAGGTCCATCAAACCCACCTTGATTATAAGTAAATCCTATATCAATGCGTTTTTTTTCACTGTTCCAGGTATAAGTTTCTACGCCGTTATAAACGTCTTTTTCAAAAGGTGTAAAGCGTCCACCATGTACATACCAAGTACCCATAAATTTTTGAATCTCGATTTTATCGACTGTTTTATTATATGCAGGCAAGGAAGCACAGGATAAAATATTTGATATTATCGTCATCATAATTATTAATTTATACTTTCTTAACATACAAACCATAATCTCACATAAGTTTCCTGGCTGCAATGCAGCTGTTAAAAAACAAAGATCCTCAGATTTTTGTTATATTTGAGTTCGATCTACTGATTTTAACGTCTTTATTTTTCGGTTGTTTATTACATGATGTTTGGCTAATGTCTTTTTAAATGAACCCGAGCGTCGATTATCAGCACTATTTAAATCTTGTTAGCCGAAGTTTTGCTTTTTGTATTGACCGACTAAACTCACCTCTTAAAGAAACAATTGGGTTAAGTTACTTGCTCTTTCGCATTTTAGACACTATAGAAGATGCCAAATGGTCTAATTTAAATGATAAGCTTTATTTTTTTTCACTTTTTGAAAAATCCATTTTAAATTTACCGACTGAATCTTCAAAACTTGATTGGCTTAACCGCTTCGAAAAAAAAATACCCGACCATGAAAAGCAACTTTTATCTGTCTCATCTTTGCTATTCGAAGATTTACATAAATTAAATTCGCATGATCGTTTATCTTTACAAAAATCGCTCGTTACTATGAAAAATGGAATGTTAAAATTTTCTGTAAAAGAAGGAGCACTACGTTTAGGTTCAATTAAAGAAGTTAATCAATATTGCTTTTTTGTTGCCGGTGTAATCGGAGAACTCTTAACCGATTTTATATCCAATTTAACTAAAACTCGATATTCAAAAGCAGTTTATATCAATTCATATCACTTTGGTTTATTTTTGCAAAAAATTAATATTCTTAAAGATCAATCTGAAGATGAAAAAGACGGACGATTTTTGGTGCCTAATCGCGAACAAGTTATATCAAGTATAAAAATAAACGCTAACGGCGCTATCAACTATCTAATAAATATACCTTTAGAGCAAAAAGAGTATCGATTATTTTGTGCTTGGTCATTATTTTTAGGTCTTTCAAGTTTACCGTTTATAAATTCGAGTTGGACAAGTAAACTTATTAATAAAATTCCGCGAGCAATGACATTAAATTTAATCGATCAAGTGGAAAAATTAATTGATAATAATGTTTTACTTGAACAGTTTTACTTAAAGCTAATTCAAAATTTAAATTCGATCACTTTACCTGCAACTAAAGAGCAAATTGCAGTACTTCAAAACAATGAAACTGATAGTTGGCTAACTCATATTTATAAAGGTCAGTTAGGCCAAAGTGAGTTATCTTTACTAGGTGTTGTTTAAGTTTTAATTCATTAAACAGTAAAAATGCTATTTAATAGCAGTCACTAACTTATCAATTTCAATTTTTAAATCAGGATTTTTAATCCCAATTTGATCGTCAAAATTATTTTGAAACGACGGAAATGCCAATTTCCCAATTATTTGTGCCCCATGAAAAGGAAATCGACTTGCAGCTGTTTCTAATACGGACAATCCACCACGTGGTCCAGGAGATGTGGATAATAGTAACATTTTCTTTCCTTCAAAGACTTTAGGATTTTCACGAGATGACCAATCAAAAATATTTTTAAATGCTGCTGCATAGCTGCCGTTGTGCTCAGCTAATGAAATAACAATGATGTTAGCCGATCTTATCTTAGCATTAAAAAGTTTAATTTGTTCAGGTATACCTAATTTATTTTCTTGATCAGTGGAATATAAACCTACCTCATAAGCATTTAAATCGAGTACTTCACTGTTATTATCAATCAGCCGCGCAACATGTGTTGCAAGTTTCTTATTGATTGAATTTGCACTTGTTGATGCACCAAACGCTATTACTTTTGTCATATATAACCTCATGATCATTCAACCATTTTAAAATATAGTTGTATAGATATCATTTTCTATATCTTTAATAAAAGACTGATCAATGAAAAAAGCCAATCATATTTTTTTAATGATCTGATGTTTACTCATTGTCATGGAAAACATTCAGTGCGAAAGCTTAAGGAGCGCAAACATGAATACAAATTACTAAACAAAATTAAAAATCAAGAAAGAAAAAAATATTTATTTTTGTCTTTGAAAGATCGACACTTTTCAATTATTTAGCAGATCTCATGATGAGATTTTTGATTAGTCTCAATTTGACTAGTTAAGTCTTTCTAAAAGTCACCGATAAATCTATTATCTGCCGCTGGTATCTTCGATGAAACGAAGGCTGGTGCTAAGAGGTTCGAAACTCTTCGCAGATAAATACAACGGAGGAACGTGTGAAGAACATATACCGAAGACATTACGTTAAATTGGAATTAATCAATTTACCCGGAACTGCACCACCACAATAGTTATTAAAATGTTAAACTTCGGAATTGCAAATGCTCGGTAAGACCGGGCATTTTTTATTTCACAAAAAAATACTTAGCAACCCTCTAAAAAAACTGGCATCAAATAAATTATTCACACTGTTTTGCCAAAAAACATACTTTCGAAACACTTTCAAACATATACTTTACAGCCTAAATATTAATGATTAAATCATCCTCACAACAATAAGTGTCGACTAAGCATTAATAATAGCTTAAATCCGCACTCATTTTATCGGAGGTCACATGAAGAAATTACTTCTTTTTGCGCTAATGCTACCGTCTATGGTCTTTGCAAATGAAACTCAAGCTAGTCATTCAGTCAGTCCTTCATTGCTCAATGAAACAGTTCAAGTCAGTGGTTTTGGCGATATCAGAATACGTAGACCTTTGCCAGATGCAAAAGGTTTTCCAGTACTGCTCGTTCATGGTGTTTATGGTGGCGCCAGTCATCGTGCATATAGAGAATTACTACCAATTTTAGATAAAGCTGGATTAGCAGTTTATATTTTGGATTTACCTGGAGCAGGTGAAAGTTCAAAACCCAAACGACCATATAAAATCGAAGATTTTGACTTATTTTTAAATACATTTTTAAGCGAGATTGTTCAAAAAAGAACGACTGTAGTAACAGAATCAATCTTAAGCTCTTCTGGTCTTAAAGTCGCGAGTGATAGACCTGATTTAGTTCGCCGCTTAATTTTATTAAGTCCAACTGGTGTTAACTCTTTGAATTTACCACCATCAGAACGTGAACAGAAACTCTATGACCGCCTTTATGCTGATGAAGCTGCCAGTGATGCTTTCTACCAAAATTTACTTATTGATAATTCATTAAACTATTTTTTAAAGTTTGCGTTTTATGATGATAGCCTAGTTAACGAATCACTCTTAAATGACTATAGAGTCATGCGAGATAACAAAGATCAAAAATATTTAACCTTAAGTTTTGTTGGTGGACAGCTTTATCGACCTTTTACAGAATCATCACGAAATGTATTTGTTCCAGTACTAGGTTTATTTGGAAAAAATTATGAAGGTTTTGCCGATAATCAGCCATCAACTGCCGAGATGTTCAAAAAATTGAGACCTGATTTCGAATATGTTGAGATCGAAAATTGTGGCTCTTCTGTTCAGCGTGAACAACCTAACGAAGTTGCAAAGGCTATTATCGAATTTCATGTAGTAGATTAGTTAATTTTAAATCTTACTAGGTGAGTTACAATCTATTCATAGAGTTTAGGCTTTAGTACATGACCAAAGCCTAAACTCTTTTCATATTAATGATGATTGGCGCTAGAAAGATAGACTGGTACATCATGAAACATTTTTTGAGTTTCTGATGTTTCATAAAAATTTACAGAACCTGTTATATATGAAGTTAAATCTCTGATTTGTGCCTCTTTATCTTCGACAAGCACTTCCATAATATGTCGCATGCTCAAAAGGGCGACCACTTGATTTTTATCTAACACAGGTAAGTGGCGAATATGCATTTTAGACATAATTTGTAAACACTCTTCTAGTGTAAAGTGCGGTTCTGCATAATATATTTTTTTGACCATAATGGATTCCACATTAGCGTACAAAGAAATATTTTGATAAATAACGGCACGAGCTAAATCTTTTTCCGAGAAAATACCTTTTAAAGTATTTTCTTCTATAATAAGAAGTGCACTAGAGTTTGTAGAATCAAGAACTTCTAGTGCTTGATATATTGAATTTTTAGGACCGACGCTAGCGAAGACGTTGATCCCCTTTTGCTGAATTAGATCTTTTACTTGCCTTTTCATACACTGTCCTCCTTGTTGTTAAAAGCATAGGCGTGTCGCTTATGCTGTTGTACAGAATAAATAATATCGATTGTTATATAAAACAGATAATTTCAATGAACTTTATACTATTAAACAATATGCGCAATAGTTTCTGTGACATCAATTCTTAGCTTATAAATATCTATTCGTTAAAATGACAAATTTAATTTATATATTAAAAAGCAATACAAATTAAATTATTTATCTATTTTACCAATTACTCACCTCTGTGCTTAGCTTAATCAAAACAAGGAGGTAACAAAATGAAGTCTATAAAAGCTTTTTTAATTGTAAGCACTTTGCTTGCAGGACAGGTGACGTTATCTGATGAAGTTGAAAAATTGCCAATTGCTAAACCAATTGCTTTTGATAAAGTAGAGGTCATACGAGAAAATCACAATCATGAAAGTGATGAGTTGAAAATAGTTGGTAAGGTCACATACAGTAATGAATGTAAAGTGATTGATCAAAAATTTAAAAAGGTCTCAGTTGAAGGATCAACCATTCAGTATAATATTTATGGTATAAATGAAGCTCAAAATAAAGTTTGCGCTCAAGTTTTTATGCCTGTGCAAAAATTAGTCTTGATTGATTCTTTTATTCTACCTAAAAATCAAGATTATCAAATCATGGTCAACCAGTTACTCATCAACTAAATTGCACCCCTCCCCCACTATTCAGAATAGAGCCATACCCTAATGGCTCTATTCATTTTTGGCTTACTGAGAGTTTTCTTTAATGAAGTTTCAATCTTATTTTTAAATTTTTTGAGGCTGCAAAAGATCTTCTAAAAAAAATGCAGCTAATTCTGATCGTCCCGAAAGGCCCGACTTTGAATACACTGCGATTGATTGAACACGAGCTGTTTTTTCAGTTGTCTGTCTAATATCTGCAATTTCTTTTAGTGAAAGTCCTTTAAGCAATAATAAAGCGACTTCTTTCTCAGCTGTCGAAAGATTCCATTTAGTCAGTTGCAAATCAATGGATTGAGATAATCCTGAGATATATTTCTGCGCTTCAGTTTTCCATTCGTTAGCTTCTTTTTTTAATTGAATATTTGCATTTAAAGAATCAGATAACTTATGTTTGAGTTGAATAGAGTCTTGTATAAAATAATAAATACCATATAAAGCTGCTATTCCGGTGCTACCCTCAACAAGTACATGCCAAGTCACGACACCATCTTTTGCATCAGTTATCAAATCAAAGCCAACCATTATAGCGACTAGAGATAAAATAGTAATAATAAAAATTCGCTCTTTACGACTCATTGAAACAAAATATCTTAAATTGATGTATTCGTCATGAAAAGATTTTTGATGTCATCTTCAGCAACTAGCACTAATCTTGATCTTCTTTGTAATGCTTTTTATTATTATGAACATCGTCAGTATTTTGATTCTGCAAAATGTCTTCTATATCGCTTTCATGTTCGTTTTCACCAAGCTGTAGCGTTTTCCCAAACATTGATAAAGTACGATTTTCTGAGTTAAAATGACTAGCCAAGTAATAGACAGAAGAGATAATCAGTGCAAGCAATAGTATAGCTGCGAACAATCTTTCTGAATTAATCGGTGTTACTGCTACATTTGAAGTATCTTTTTTACCATCTAACATACTCAGAGCAATACGATCTTTATGCCTTAAGGAATGAAAAATGATACCCGTCACATGTACAATCACCAAAATGACAAATGCATTTGCCATGAATTCATGAATTTCCTCAATAGATTCTTTGTATACAGTGGTCATAAAATAGCCTGAGACCACTAAACCTAGCACAAGTGAAAACATTATTATTGCTGCCCAACTTGATGCTGGATTATGACCAGGCCAACGTTTATTTGATCCTGATAAAATACCTAAAAAATAATTTTTAAGATTAAATATATTTAAATCAAATCCAGCAAATTTTGCATATCGAGATCCAATTACACCCCACATGATTCGCCATAATACAAGAATAGCCAGAACAAAACCAGACAACATATGATAACTGAATTGTAAAGACTCGTCGTCGACGATTTTAGCTAGACTGAATGACAACACGAATAAACCAGCAAATAGCCAGTGAAATAGTCTAGTCGGTAAATCGTACACTAAGGTTGATCTCATTATTAGCCTCCTTGGCAATTTTTTAAGAGTTCTTTGTGTATAATTTCGACTATTTCGATAAAGACGTCTATTGGCCAAATGATCTAAGCGGCCAGAAATCAAATACTTAGGCTAAATGATCTATAGCAAAAACTTATTTTTGATAGTTTATTCTTTAAAATCATACACAGCACGAATTTGACCTTGGGTCGCTACTAACTTTTGACTCGATATGCCTATGAGAATATCAGCAGTTGGATATTGCACATATTTTTCAAAAGTTGCTAATGCATCAATGCAATTAGCCTTGTTCATTTGAACAATGACAACGTGACCCGATGCTGCAGCTTTGTATGCAGCATTGAAAACTTTTTCTTCAAAACCAAAATAAGAACCTAATCCTAAACAAATCACATCAGGATCAGATGAATAGACCTGAGCAAATATTTTATCAAAATCACTATTCTGATTTGCTTTTAATTCTATTTGGTTAATTCCATCTATAACCATTTCAACAGAATCTTCAATAGTGAAAACCAATCGCCCCTGATTTTTATATTCATTTAATAGTGAATATACAGTAGTTGTTTTTCCGGAACCAGCTGCGCCAGTTACTATTATTAACCCACTTTTCTTTTTAGCCCATGATTTAAATTGATCGAAAACTGTCGCATCACTCGCAATGCGCTCGATTGGCATAACATCTGTTTCAGGTTGATATAATTGCAGAGTCAAACGCGGCCCAACAACTGTATCAAGTTTTTGATATCGAACCTGTAGCTTATCGTCTTCGCTGCGATAAAGGTAAATACGTCTTGAATTTTCGCTATCGAGCGCCGTTGATAAATTTTTAAGTGAGTTATCTATTTCAAGAAAAGTTTCTTCTTGTATTTCAGTCAATTTATCTAGACCTGATCTTGAGCGATATGCAATCTCATATTTACCCTTTGCTGGATAAACGTGTACTAAACGCGAACCATGATCAAATGCATCCCAAATAATTTTTTCAGAAACAGATGTAATCAATGTATTCATTTTTTTTTCCTTATGTTTTGAGCGATCCGACAGCAATATTGATAAATTAAGTAAATCACGTTGCACATAAGTGCGTGAATTCTTACCCGAGATATACGTTTCTAATTCATCTTTTGAAAAGCGCCATTGACGACCTAATTTATGCCCAGGAATTTTACCAGCTTGTAGCCATTTATATAATGTGCTGGGTGTTGTCTTAAGTAATTGCACAGTTTGATCGAAATCTAAATACTCATTTTTTTCCATATGAGCATTATCGTCAATTATTAGCTTTTATTAACCATGATTAACCAATATTTGGACTAAGGTCATATTTAAATTGTTAAATCTATACAAAGGTTAGTTAAATTAGAATTAATCATTGAAGCAATAGTTTATTTTATAAGATCATGAAATCGACACCAACTTGAATGTGTCTTAAATGATATAGGCAATTGTCTTTGTAAATCTTTATGACAGCCACCAGCCAAGTGTGAAATTTTTGATTTTCCATACAAATTCAATTCGAATATCTCACGAATACTTAGCGTTAAAGTAAACGGCTTAACTTTATATTGATTTTCACCATCAAACCATACGGCATTATCGATTTCTAATTCAGCTTGCTCATTAAATAAAGAGCCTTTTAAAACAGTGTTAATCACCAATTTTTTATGAGATTGAGGTGGTTTAATTTCTTTAATAATTTTAGTTATTAAATTTCGTTGTCGAATGATGGGGTGCCATACTAGGTCTGAAGATCTTAAATGGCCTTGTGAGCCATCAATTAAAAATGTCTTAAATCCAGTATGACACTTTTTTAAAAGATAAATGTTCTTTCCACGATTGAAGCTGTCGTCTATTGGCGTATAGCCCCACCAACCCTTGCGACCGACAGAATCAATTATTTCAAAATTAGGTTTAACTTTTATATGAATGGGTTCATTGAAATCGTCCGACTCAAGCCTGTGGCCTATTGCCTCATGCAAAATAAAACCTGTAGCAATTTCTGAAAATTCCAGTACAGTTTTTTTATCAATATTTAACTTATCAAAGCTTTTGTATTTTGAACGTAAGCTAAATGTAATAAGTTTAATAAAATTCTCGATGAAATTTTTGTCTATATTAACTGTACTGTCGCTTATTCGACCGAAATCAGAAACAAATTCAATGGTCCATATATTGCGACTATACCTTTCTTTGATTTCATAATTGTTAAAGCATCTAATAGAATAGACGTATCGCAATCTCAAACGGCCTGAAGGTAAACATTGCAGCAATTCTTTTTCAATTTCTTTAAACTTGTTTTTAATTTTTGGAATAGCATGTTTAGCACTAAGTGATTTAACATTAATACGACCATCCTCAATTTGTCGAGATGTTGTCATAGATTGATTACGATGCCACAATAATTTAAATTTTTTATTCTGCTTAGAATTGAAAATATGAAAACATTTATCGCTCTCATGTGATGTTTCAATTATTTTTCCATTACTTACAACACTCACGGCAATTCTCATCTATTTGATAACTTGTCTTTTTAAGCTTAAACGTTGCAGGATCAAAACAAAGCTCGGTATCTAAACTTTCGCATTCAGAAAATTTGGTAAAATATTTAATCACTTCGATAGCTCCTAAACTAGATATAATTGCATTTAGTGGTCCAAATGATGGAGCTTGATAACACGAATCCCATTTATTTTGAATTCGCGTTAACTCTTTGTCTTTTTTATGCGGCTTATGTTCTTTAAAGCATTGATAACAAGATGTTTTACCCGGTACAGTTAATGGGCCAACAACTCCTTCTGTATCGCGATAGCCGATATTCAAATATGGTATATTCATTTTCACAGCTACTGTATTTACCCAATCATGTATTTGTGCAGGTCTATCGGCAGATATTATAATAAAATCGACTTTTTTTAGATATTTCTTTAACGAACTTACGCCTTGAACTTTTTGATCAAAAGCGACAATTTTTGTTTGTGAATTTTTATTGGATAAAACTTTCTTTGCTGCTTTGACTTTGCTCATGCCAATAGCTGTTTCATCAAATAAAACTTGTCTTGTTAAATTAGATAGTTCGACAGTATCAAAATCAATTAAACGCAATTCTTTAAATCCAGATCCGATTAAATTTAAGCTGACCCAGTTACCGATACCGCCCATACCGATTAGTGCAACAGTTTTTTTTGACAGAATTTGTTGAGCCTGCAATGGATCAATATTGTAGCTTTGGAAAAATAACATATGTCGGTCATATCTTTTCCAATTATCCGGAGTATTAGATCTAAACTCAGATTTGAGAATGTTTTCATTAACAAGTTCTGATTGGATGTCTTGATTTAATTGCGATTTTTCAGTCAATCGTTGCATTCCATCTTTATCAACAATTAGTTTTTTCTTCAGTCTTTTTGAAAAGCCTAATTCAATAATATAGTTATCTTTCGTTTTGCTAATTTGATTTAGGCCCAAATATGGCGGAATACTATAGTGTGATTTCATTTTTAATTTCCTTTTTATTTATTGTAATTTTAATTAAAATTCCCAAAGTAAATAGAGCGACCATGAAACTTGTAATAATAGAAAAAAAGCTGAAAATTGTTTGAGTAGATTGCGACTGATGGCTCATTATTTGAATCCATTGCAATGCTGCCAGCATTCCGAATCTTGAAAACAAGCTGATACTACTTAAAATGCTAGCTCTTGATTGACTAGATATATTTTGATTTAACTTAATCGATAAGTTTGTTCTAAATATCGATAAAAAAGCCTGTGTTAAACCAAATAATATGAGAACAATGAAACCACTCGTAATAATACTTGTTAAAATATAAAGAACACTAAATAGAACCATAGATAATATGAAAAATGCTTGTGTTCGAAACCAGATCTTTTTTGAATACTTTGCTGCAACTAAACCAGCAATTATGTTCATGATACAATAAAAGCCAAAAACAACTGAATTAAATGAAGTGCTCGTTAAACCACGTAACTCTGCAAAATACGGTTGCCATAAATGCAACAATGGCTGAATCGAAAACTGTATTGCTACAGATATAAATATAAATGGAATAATTTTTTGATTGCCAATGCCTTCACTTATAGAGTTTTTTAGTAGAGCAATAATGCTTTTCTTTTTTATTTCCATCGATGTGACAAAATTTTCAGAGGGAGAGTAACATAAACATATATATCCAATTAATAGCGTTACACTTCCTGCTATATATGGCAGGTTAAGAGTTTTTTCAGCGATCATCCCACCTACGGTACCAAAAACTAAAACGAAAGCAGAATTTAGGCTTTGATTAGTATGAAAAAATTTATCCATCAGGCCTTCTTGCTTTTCAAGATTGGCTGCTTCAATTGCGTAAGCCTCATAGGCTCCAGACCATAAACAAAGGGATAAAGCACATAATATTTCAGCTAGAATAAACTGATAAAATGAATATCCAAAAGCAAAGATTAAAAAACCAGTTATTGCCGCAATTAAACTTAAGTATAAAGATTTTTTGCGACCAAAAAAATCAGCTATTAATCCAGTTGGATATTCTCCAATTAATATTGTAATCGCTTGAATGGTTTTTAAAATTCCGATTTGTGAAATAGTGAGACCACTTTGCAACAAATAAGTTACAGAAGTAGCACCGACGAACATTCGTCCACCTTCGAATAATGCATCTAGTGTTAGTATTTTTTTAAAGTTCATATAACCTCCATAAACAAGGAGGCCATCCATGGCCATAATTGATTAGTTACGAACAGATCCAGCGTTTCTAACGGCGCCTGCATTACGAACGGCACCCGCATTTCTGACTGAAATTGCATTTCTTACAACTTTTGCGTCTCGAACTTTTTTTGATCCTTTTGATGTTGTTTGTTTTTGTACTTTAATTTTCATGCTTGTTCCTTTTTGTGTTTGGACCGTATAGGTCAGTTATTGATTGTCGATATCAATCGACACAAGACAACTGAGCAATTCCGAATCCGACATTTTCGGACGTATTAATCAATATATAGCTTTTAAGATGAATTTTTCTTAAATTGCAGATCAATAATCTAATAAATAAGAATGATAATGAATATTCAACTAAATACAATTTATCTAAAATGTTCAAATCAGCAGACTGTTTGACAGATACTTCTTAGGCAGTAACATATCAATATGTCAGTTCAAGAATTTGATTTTGTAATTGTCGGCAGTGGTTTTGGTGGCAGTGTTTCTGCTCTTAGATTAGCAGAAAAAGGCTATCAAGTTGCTGTTCTTGAAAAAGGACGTCATTTTGGTCCGAATGATTATGCCAAAACCAATTGGGATTTACGTCGTTATTTATGGGCTCCAATCATTAAGTGTTTTGGTATTCAACAAATTACTTTACTTAAAGGAATGTTGATTTTGCATGGTGCAGGTGTTGGAGGGGGTAGTCTTGTTTATGCTAACACCCTAATGCAGCCACGAAGCAAAGCTTTTGATGATCAGTCTTGGCCTAATAAAATAAATTGGCAAAATGAACTTGAACCATTTTATAAAATCGCAAAAAAAATGTTAGGGGTTGGGGTTAACCCAGCTTTAAATACCGATTGTGAACAAGCCATCTTACAACTGGCAAAAGAGCTGAAATGTGAAGAGACCTATCATCCAACAGAGGTTGGAGTATTTTTCGGTGAACCGAATAAAGAAGTTAATGATCCTTATTTTAACGGACAAGGTCCGCGTCGATCTGGATGTAATTTATGCGGTGGTTGCATGGTTGGATGCCGCTATAATGCAAAAAACACTTTAGATAAAAATTACCTTTATCTTGCGCAAAAACATGGAACTAAAATTTTTGCAGAGACCATGGTGACACGAATTGAACCAACACAAGACGGATATTTGGTTTCAGCAAAATCTACAACCCAATTTTTCTCTAAAACTACGCAATTTAAAGCTAAAAAAATTATTTTATCAGCTGGAGTAATTGGAACATTGAGACTTCTGTTTAAGGCCAAGTTTGTTGATAAGACTTTAACTCAAATTTCGCCTATGTTGGGCGAAAAAGTTAGAACCAATGGCGAAAGTTTATGTGGTGTTACAACGCCTAATACAAAGATAAGTTTTAATCATGGAATAGCGATCGGATCAGCTATTCATCCCGATGAAAATACAAAAATTGAACCTGTAAGATATTCAGCCGGTAGTAGTTTTATGCGTTTGCTGGCAATACCATTAACAAATAAATCAAAATACTTTCCGCGTGCCTTTATGGCTATACCAGCTTTGATAAAACAATTACCTTTGTTTACTCGTTTATTGATTGCTAAAGATTGGGCTAAACAAAGTATAATACTTTTAATCATGCAGAGTTCGCCAGAATGGACCAAAATTGAATGGAAGCGTTCAATTTTTACATTATTTAGAAAAGGATTAGTTATTCAAAATTCTGTTCCAAGTTATATAGAAATCGCACAGAAGTCGACCGATCTTTTAGCAAAACACTACTCAGCACTGCCTCAGAATGTTGCGACAGAAGTTTTTTTCGACGCTCCAGCAACAGCACACATTCTTGGTGGCTGTATCGTCGGCAATAGCATACATGATGGCGTTATTGATCATAAACACGAAGTATTTAATTACCCAGGTTTATATGTAGCAGATGGTAGTGTAATACCTGCAAACTTAGGTGTTAACCCTAGTTTAACTATCACAGCTATGACTGAACGTTTTTGTGCGTTTTTTCCAGATAAAAAATAGCGTTGGCTATTAATTTTAGCGGTTGTTTATCTAGTAATTTCAACAGCAAACTTTAAAAAGAATATCTACTAATTTGTGGTTTGCCTAAATGCTGATTTTTTCAGTAAGTGTAAACTCTAATTTTATACGATCTGGATCTTCAAAAAAGACTGAATACGTTTCATTGCCACCGGCATGCGGATGTTTGTCAGAATATAATATTTTAATATGTTTTTGCTTCAAAAAATCAGTTAGTCGATCGACGTCGTCTTTTGATCTTGCATGAAAAGCAAGGTGATTTAAACCCGTTCTACAGCGATGATATGGAACATCTAAAAAGCGCTTCTCAGTTTGTACAAAGACGATATAAGTTTCGCCAAGCTTAAAACTAAAGCCTTCGGTCCACTCTTGATAAATTTTGTAATCAAGAAAATTTAATAGTCAGCTATAAAAATCACGAGTCTTAATTAAATTGCTACAATAAATTTCTATATGATGTAATTGGCCTCTCATTAGATTATTCCTTGATAAATGCAATATTTTAATTTTTTCAAAACTATACTAAAGTAGTCATTATGACATATTAAATAGTTTTTCATAATACCCTATAAGTTTCTTTTTAAATTACTTTTGCCATCATGAGGACCTTGCTCATGTTGCAGGTGATTTTCCCAAAACCATCCCTCTTTTTTACAATCTTCGTTTCTTGCCGGATGCAAAGGGTAAAATATTTTATCTTCTGCATGACCTGAATCACCAACGACTATTGCCCTAACGTCTTTATCAGAATTATTAATAAGAGTATGTGCATAGCCAGTGCCAGGAACAAAACCCACACAATCACCTGGTTTTAAGGGATGTAAGTTTCCATCAATCCATAAATCTGGATTTCCTTCTAGGATAAAAATAAATTCTTCATCATGTGAATGTGCGTGTGGCCAACTCGAGCGATCACCAGGTCTTAAAATTTCATAGTTTATACCAATACGTGATAAACCAAGTTTTCTACCAACGGCTGCACCAATACCAAATGTTTCAGCGTCACCCGGATATGAAAAAGACTCATTCGAAATCAACTCATTTATATTTTTAATAAAATCAGGTTTTTTAATCATAGTACTCTCTAACCTAACAAAATCTCATACATATATTCGTCACAGTATTCACCATCAATAAAAGCCGTATTTTTTAAAAGACCGACTTGTCTGAAGCCAGCTTTTTCATAAAGCTTGATACCCGCTTGGTTAAAAGTTCGAACTGTCAACTCTATGCGCTTAATATTGATTTGCTTTGCCGATTCAAGAGCGTAGCTCATTAGTGCAGAGCCAAGACCAAGATTTTGATAATCAGGCTCTAACCCCATACCCAAACGAGCATTATGTTTTAAAAATTCGCCACCAAATCCAAATAAACCTAAATTACCGATAATTTTATCGCCATCAAAAGCAGAAATCATAAACTTTTGATCTGAATTTTTAAAATCTGTTAAAATTCTAAACTCATCTTCGATAGTCACATGATCCCAATGATTTTTCGGATGATTCATATTGCGATAGGCCGTTTGAAAAAGATTTTTCAAGTGATTCAACAAATTCTCTGCGTCTTCAGGAACAGGGCTTTTTAGCGTGATAGTCTTACCGTTTTTTAACGTGATTTCTTTGGGTGCTATAATTGACATAAAGACCTCGTTATTGATTAGTGTTTACTAACCGCTTTGTTAAAAACAGACTTTGACCAGTCATCAATAGATTGTTCCCATTTTCTTGGAACCCAATAGTCTATTTTTTGCGGTTTTCCTGAGAGTATCTTTCCAAAGCTATCCGTTGATCTTGTGACTGAAACAACTTGTCTAACCCATGGCAGTGGTGAATCAGGTTTTTTGGCCTTACTAAGTGGTAAGACTTTAATTTTTTCAACAGTATCGTCTGGTAATAACGCCAATGTTAATCGAGAGTACGCAGAGTCTGCAGAATCTTCGTGTCCATAAGTTTGCAAACGATTTTTGAAAAGTTTTGACATGTTATCAACAAAACCCACACAAGAAGAAATACACCACTGATCAACGAGTATTTTTACTTTTCCACGAAATTTGTGATCTCTCGGTTGAAACAAACCTGTAGAACAAGATTTGGTTTGATCAGCGCAAAATTGAGGAACCGTAGGTAAAAAATCACCTTCGTTTATTTTAGCATATTGACCGGTGGATTTTAGATCTTCAAACCAGATTTCTTTTGCTTTTTCACCCCAGAGCAAACTCGAAAAAACTTCTTTTCGTTCAAATTCTTTAATTTTTCTAAACTGAGCATATTGTTCTTGATACGGTGATTTGGTGAACAGTCCATAATACGGTATAGGACTTTGACCACCGTAATTACCTATGACATCTATGATAAGTTCTTTTACCGACTGGCTTTGTTTGCGCCAGTAGTTAAACCAAAACATATCTACCTCAGTATTTAAATCTGTAATTGGATCTTCTGGAGCATAGACAAAACTTTTTATTCTCAGAACTAATTTATTCGGATACTTTGCAGACTTGTATGCACATAAATTATAGCCCTTGTAATCCAGAGTAAAATTCTTATATCTAGATTCTTGTGATTGGCAGTCTAAATTGTCTTCACTAGTTTTTTTATTAAAAGGTATAACATCAAAACTACCTGGTAGCTCGATTACAGAACTTTTTCTTTTTATCTTAAATTTGAGTGGTAATTCACGGTTCCAACTCAGAAGCTCTTTTTTTAAATTTGATTCTAAATCAATTGCACATTGAGCAAAAGTGGGAAATTTGCAATACAAAAAATTTTCTTTTTCGAGTTCAGCAATTGGCTGACCATTTAATTCTATAATTTCATCGCCATTTTTTAAATCTGATTTACTTTCTGGATCAACTATAAAATAAGAAAAGTGCTGCGAATGCTGATTTAATAATTGAGGTCTAATGTTAAAGTGAAACTTAATCAATCCTTCAGCTTTCTCTTGGTCTAATTCTTGGCGAAGATGAACTCTAGCATGTAAATTGGGATATGTAGCATCTAGTCTTTTAAAGACTCTTCCGAATGCAAAAAGAGTATCGGCAGTTTGTGCCTGCGAAATTAGTTTTTGAGTCGTTGTTTCCCAGCTTTCGGGTCTGTTGAATCTAGGAATTAAACCTTCACCGTCTAGTCGATTTATTTCACTCACAAAACTCTGAAAAAGTGCTTTTCGTTGTTCTGAAATAGGCAAACTTATTTTTTCATCTGCGAATACCGTGGATGAGGTCAGAATATGCGAACACATTATAATTAAAAATAATTGTATTAATAATTTTGACTGTTTAGATAAATGAAGTTTGATAGCCATAAAGTATCCTTTATATGTTGTCTAATTTAGTTATTAGATCACGAAATGAACTAATTGTAATTGTCTGATGAGTAACGTTTTTACCAAATCCATAACTTGCAAAGATAAAATCTATTCCGGATTCGAATGAGGCTTGTTGATCCCACTCAGTATCTCCAATGTATACTGAGTGATTTAAATTATGCTTTTTGATTAAATTACGTATATTATCGGATTTTTTAAGACCGGTATCGCCAAAGCAAACTGCATCTACAAATTGACTTCTTAAGTTTGAATAATCAAAAAACGCTTGTAAATACCAATCTTGACAGTTACTCACAACAAATAATTTATAATGTTGATACAATTTATATATAACTGCTTTGACTTCAGGATACAATAAACCACCAAATTTTAGAATTTCTTTTTTCGGCTTCGTCTAACAATTCTTGTAAAAGTTTTGAATCAGAATAATTATTGAAAAGTTTATTGACACATTCATCAAATGGTAAGCCGGCAACCGATTTGACATGAGTCGCATCGATCTCAAAATTTAAATCTAATTTTTTTAGCACTTTGTTCCAAGCAATAGCTGTCGTTTGAGATGCGTCCCATAGAGTACCGTCTAAATCAAAAATGAGTGAATCATATTTTTTCATCTAAGAAATCCATACTATTTAAAATAATCTGACAACAAAGATCATTTAATTACAACGATTATTGTCAGTAGATAGAACCAACATCGAGCCAATATCTTCGAATATATTCTGCTTTATCCTGATCAAAAACCTTGTTTTCTAAGTCTCCGTGAAATTTCTCGATAATTTTCCATGATGGAACATTTTCATCGCTACATGTGATTAAAACTCGGTTCAATCCTAACTCTAAGCAATGTTGCATGCCTAACCTAAATATTTCTGTGGCGTGGCCTTTTTTGCGATGATGCGGGCTAACGGCATATCCGATATGTCCACCTCGCTGCAACAAATTGTCATTCAATTCATGCCTGATATTGAATCTTCCGACAATGTCGTCATTAACAAATGCATATAGCATTGTCGAAGGAACGAGATGAGCGGGAATTTTGCTTTTATCTTTCTGATCTTGCAAAATTTGTAAGTGTTCAGCATGAGACATACCTGGTTTCCAAGCAAATGTAGCCCAAGAAAGTGATTCATTTTTCCAATCATTAACCCATTTTAAAAAAGGTTGTTCATCTCTTGATGTTAATTCACGTAGTATCATTGTTTTCTGACCTTAATTTTTCTTAACCACTTTAAGTTTACGTCTTCAGTTGTTAGAGCATCTTAGCTCAATCAATTTAATGTTTCAAGCGAGTGTAAACTAACTCAAACTGCACCACCAACTAGATTTTTCTCCATCATGTGAACTTCGGGGTGATTGGGGTTGGGACCCAAATCTTTCCAGTTGTTTTTTTGGTAAAAAGCGATTGCGCGGCTGTTTGTGGGACTTACATTTAATCTGGCTTTTTTACATCCAAGACTTTTAAGAAAATTCACTGCATACTGATCTAAATAATAAGATAGATTTTGGCCTCTATACTCTGGTGCTAAATAATATAAGTTGACCATACCTGTTTCTAAATCAGATTTCATTTGGCCTAGTTCTATTTGGCCAATAATTTTATCATCAAAATGAATGTGTACTGCTGAATAAGGATTGTTTTTAATTTTATTAGAAAGCCATTCTTTGTAATGACTTGCTCCACCGTCTTTTTCAAAATTGAGCGCTTATCCAAAACTAACAACATATGAGTCTATGCGATACTTAAGGCAAATATCCCAATCTTGTTCTAAATTTATTGGCAAAAATTTTGGTTCAATTTTCATTTGATAACATCCAGTCTATTCATCTTAATAAGTTTTACTATTTAACAATAGAAATAGCGATAGAAAATTATACCTGTATATTGTACGACTTAATTATTTACTTAAATGTGTAAATACACGCCAAAACCTGCTCATTTTAATCATTTGTAAAAATGAGATTTGAACATTCTTTGTTTTTAGCCTAACTACTGCATCATCATTATTATATTTCAACGCTGCAGATAGCGGCGTTAATTGGTCATAGTATGACTCTAAATTTGGATCAGCACCATTATCTAACAATAAAGCTACGATTCTGTTATGTTTTAACTTAATAGCAGTAACAAGAACAGTCATTAAAATTTCTGGATGTTGATAGTTCAAATTGATGCCACTTTTAATATGATAATCTACTAAGTCGTAATCACCTTTTTCAACAGCACAGTATAATTCTTTCCAATCGCCAGCGGACATATAACCTCAATGTTTTAAATTTTTTCTATATCACACCACGCTCTAGACGCTCTTCTAATCGATCAAGAGAACCATTCCAACCTTGGGCCATTCCTGAACGTTCAGCAACAAATGCTTGCAATTCAGCAGGTGTGTGTTCATTAATAAGTTCAGATTTTAAAGTTATACGAGTAGATGCTGCATCTTCTTGAATAAACGTCACAGAGGTTAACCAAGTGGCTGGCCATACTGGGGCCCCAGGATGCTTTACGTTTTTTCCATGTTCATCACAAAATTCTTGAAGGAAGGAAATAAATTCTGGTGAGATTATTTTTTGATAAGTTGAACGGCCATAAAATTTAACTTCGCTATTGCCCATCTCATAAAATACATTTTTACCAGCTTCGATTTTACCTTCTATGATCTTCATAAAAAAACCAGTCGGTGGTTGCCATTTTTCAATATGAGCTTTGTCTGTAAACATTTTAAAAACCAAATCAATAGGAGCCTCAAAAACACGATTAAGTAAAAATACACTTTTTTGATTAAATACTTCTTCAATATATTCGCCCAAACGATCCCATGTTGAATTACCACCAGCTTCTTTTATAAAGTTACTCATGTCTTTTGCGATTTGCGGCGTTTCGAAAGTCATCGTCATCACCATCGTTGTTTTTCCGTTAGTTACACTAAATAGAACATTCACTCTGAATAGGGCTTTTTGGTTCTCATTTGCGCCGTGGTCATATTCAAGTCGTTTCAATGGTTCTACTACGAAATAGGTTGTAACATTCGGATAATCGACACCATCTGGGCCATGCATTGTATAAATCCATTTTCCACCCGCTCGCAAATCTTTGCTTTTAGTTGTTATACTAAAACCTCGTGGTCCCCACCATTTGGCTGCTTTTTGCGGATCAGTCCATGCATCCCATACTAAATTTACAGGAGCATCATATACACGGGTTATAATTAGTTCGTTTGAATTATTTTTTGGTTTCATATTTTTTCTTTCATTTTTTATTTGTTACAATTTTTTAAAAAAATTTACTCAGCATGAACGCATCTACATCAGCAAAAAATCTGTTTTGTTGCAGACTCATTTATTTCAAAACCCATTATCAACTCGATTTGCTGGTGATTTATTTTCTGCATCCATAGCTAATTAATTTATGCAAAATTATCGCCTTTATCAATGTGATAGCATTATGGCTGTAAGCGACAGTTTAAAAAGAGGTCATTTTCATTGGCGCAAGCGCTCCATGGGGACCACTTAATTGCGAGTTGATTTATCAAATTCTTTTTTTCGATAGATAGTTCTAAAATTAATAACTAAAATTAATCTCATTTATCTGTTAATTAGTAACTTTACTTTTACTTAAAAAATAATTAGTTCAGCAATTCTTCCATACATCAAACGGGTGAAGGTTGTTGTTGTCAATGTAAGCTTTTTCTTCAAGACCACCGGAAGCGTTCTTTAAATCAATAAGAACGTTAAACTGACCCTACCGATTCGAACAATCTCACTTTAAAGATAATCATTCTATTCCACACTTACAACTGTCGTCTCAAATCTTTCAGTTCGTCCCAGAAAACAGAATTGGGATCCTTATTGGGTGAAACAAAATAAAGGTTCTGCTCAGCCCTTGTAATAGCAACATACATTAGTCTTCGTTCTTCAGAGAAAGGAAAATCATCTGCATTTGTCTTGAGCATGTTAAAAACAAAATGATCTTCCATCTCAGACGGGAATTTTCTTCTAACACCATCAGGAAATAATACAAAAACATGCCGAGCTTCGAGTCCCTTAGACGCATGAATTGTCATTAAGGATATATTCTTCGGCTGTCCCGAGCGTTTGATCGGTCTTTTATTTTTATCCATCACAAAGTAGTTTGCGAACATACCTCGCATAGCTGGACAGTCATCGTTATAACGGTACAGAACAAAAATCGACTGATCGTCTGGTATAGACATTATCTTTTTTTCCATCTCATCAAAAGATATAAAGTCGATTTCAGAATTATTAAAATTAGAGTTGCGTGAAACAACGTCCTTAGAAATCTGAGCCGGGTTCTTAGTAATAAATCGTTTGCCAAGTTCAACAATCCTAGAGTGAGACCTGAAGTTACTGTTTAGATTTTTCACTGACACATCCGAGTATCTTTTCCTATACTCAGAAAGTATTGTTACATCACTGCCGTTAAAACCATATATAGACTGCCAATCATCACCAACACTTAGAAATGTTGCATTTGCATCTATCTGATAAACGGCATCAAGTAGTTTCATAGCAAGATTAGAGGTGTCTTGAAACTCATCCACGATGATGTAGTCATACGGGGTCAAACCTCCACTTTGGATTTTCGCAATGGCATCAATGACCATATCATTGAAGTCAATCTTATTTTCTTTTTCGACCAAGTCCTCGTAGTGACCAAGAAAGCTCTCGAAGATTTGCAAAAATAGCGAATACTTGCTGTTGGTATGTTTTTGCTTTAGCTCTTGAATTGATAAGCCCGACAACTTGAAGGTATTATAAAACTTAGTGAAGACTCGGTTAAACTCTATTGAGATTTTGCTGTACACCTTATCATCGCTCATTAAATCTCTGACTGTAATACCATTACGAATTAATAGCTCTGACAGGTACGCTGACGAGCCTTTTTCATTTAAAAGGTAACTGTAACTTTCAACCAGCTTTGTCTTGTTCTCAGCATGAATTCTTCTCTTCCATTCGATGCCGTCCATATACTTCTTGGGCTTATCGAAATACGGTGGCGGCTGACCAGTTTTTGTAATAGCAAAATGCTCTAGATAAATGTTGTAGTCATTTAAAAAAAAGTCTGGATAATACTTAGTTTTGGAATATGTGTATTGTGGTTCGTATTCATATTTGATGTCTTGCAAGTATAAGAAGTCGGCTATAAACCGCTCATCCACGCTCCGAACATGCTCGCCCCTTAGCGTCTTAAGCGCTCTTCTGGCTTTGATTTCGCCAAATGGGTCTGAAATATCAATCAGTTTAGAATTCACTTTTCTAAGATCAGCTCGAAGTTCATCGAGGCTTTTATAAAATATCAATGGCTTAACATCAGAGAAGAATTTCTCATAAAACGTCTCGAAACTGTGAAATATGCTTCTATCTTTTAATGTTTGAACTAACGCTTTAATAACAAATGCACCCAGCTCATTTTTTGTTTCATCAAACAGTTGGCGACCTCGGGATTTTGCCGTTTGTGAGCTAAACGAATGAATTGTTCGAGCAGAAATTCCGGGTATGTTTTCAGATATCTTTTTAACTAAATCACCAGCCGACTTTCTTGAAAAGCTCAACAGCAATATTTTTTCAGGACTTACATTCTTGTAGTTCACAAGGTAACGAATTTTAAAGTCAATAACCCGAGTCTTGCCCGACCCAGCACCAGCGATAATAAGGTTGCGGTTGTCATTACAAAGCACTGCTTTGAGTTGCTCGTCGGTCAGTAACTCTCGACCGCTTATATCAGTAAATATACTCTCAGCTCTTTTGGCTCATCTCAGTTGATGGTGGAATGCTCGGCGTTAAGATTTAGACAAAAGGAATCCAATCAAGTTCAAAAACTTTCTAGAATTTAGGTTACGAAGCTTAAATTATGAAAGGAAATGTAA
>JBKBPU010000002.1:0-345795 GCA_046293015.1 Pseudobdellovibrio sp. | reverse complement strand
TTATCGAGAAATAAAGGCAAAAAAGATTGACGAAAAATCAATATCTCACTAAAAGATTTTAACTTTCTAAAGTGGATCCCAATCATGCAATTGGGTGGATCCCTCCGCTGCAATTATTCAAAACTATTCACACACCCAAATACTCAATATTTCATACTGCCTGATGACAATGATGATACCAAGTACGTTGTCCTCAGTCTTGAAGAATACCAATTACCGACAGGCGAAATGAAATCAAGCTGGTATCGAATCGGTGAAGGAAAACTAGCTGGAAGTTTTATTGCGCTACGAATTCAGCTAATCCCAGAAAATATTTTCCTTTGCTTGTTTCCGGAAAAATCAGAGGGACTGGAGGACAGCCTTGCATCTTAAAACAACTAACACAGGAGGTACATTTATGAACAGAAAATCATATTTATTTATTTTTATGCTGACGGCAGCATTATTGATCGTTCCAGAGCTTGGACTTGCAAGTGTTGAGTCTTCATTAATGGGAATTCAGACGAAATTGACCCGAGTTATTTTACCGACACTTTCTATTATTGGAATTGCATGGGCGGCTTTTAGTTTGATGAGCGGCAATGAAAAAGCCAAAACGCATATGTGGTATGCGATTCTTGGCAGTATCATCGGTTTTGGCGCACAGGCGATTGTTGATTTTATATCGCAGACGGTGCGCTAATGAGTGATGCCAATCTATTGACCTCATCGGTCCCAAGAACACTAGAAACAAAAAATAAAATTTTGGGTCTTGAGCTGTCAGACGTGTTGATCTTGCTTTTAAATCTGTCAGTTCAGAATTTAATTTTTGGATCGACCGCGATGAAGATTCCAATGGTTTTTGGAACAAGTCTTGGACTCTTTTTGATTTTGTTTTTCTTTAAGAAAGGAAAACCTGATCAGTTTCTGCAACATTATTTTGAGCATCTTATCTCGCCAACTGTTTTCTCGGCCAACTCACAAGATTTTCAATATCGAAAATTTAACAAAGGGGGTGAATTATGAACCAGGCATCATTATGCGAACAACTGCCGTTTTGGGAAATTGAATCAAAACCTGTATCACATGCGATTCTTTGCGATGGATCGCTTTCGTCAGGATTAGAGTTATTGCCGTTAGATATTGAGTGCTTCGATGAAGCTCGTATCAATCAACTTGCATTCGGACTGCGTTCATTTGCTAACTCCTTACCAGAAGGTGTTACAGCTCAGTTTATGGTGGTCAATGATTCTGATGTTGGCGGCGTCATTAAAAGGCATGTCGATCTATTAACGACAGAGAATAAGTTTCTTTGCGCGCTCGATCAAAAGAGATCGAATGTTTTATTAAAACAAACTGAAGATGGAGAATTATTTAGGCCAAGATTATTCTTTTTTATAAAGACCAGCCAGAGGCAAAAACCAAATTCATTTTCATTAGGGCAAACAAAAAAGTTCTCAGTTGAATTTGAAAAAGGATACGAAGATCAGCTGCAAACCTTGTCGCAGTCCCTAGAGGGCGCAAAAGGATCTCTTTCATCACTTGGTTTTTTAGCGTCTGAATTGACTAAAGATGATTTTATTAATTTATTGTACCGCTATCTGAACCCTAAACGGTCTTCCTCAATTGGTGCGCCAAAAGTAAATAGCAATAGTATTGCAATAGAGGGAAATTCACCGCGAGAACAACTTGTTTTTGGGGATTTGGTGCTGGATCAAGAAGACTTTACTCTTGATAGTCAAAAAACTAGAGTTCTAACGCTTAAGACACTTCCGGAAATGACATTTGCGGGAATGATGAGTGGCTTTTTGGCTTTACCTTTTAAGTATGAACTATTTTTGTCATTCAACGTCCCCGACCAATCAAAGGAAATGAAGGGGCTTGACCAAAAGCGGCGAATGGCACACTCCCTATCAGCAAACAGTGGAAATAGGGTTTCAGATTTAGAAAGTGAATCGCGCCTATCGCAAACGACTGATTTGATTCGTGAGATTATTGAAACTGGGCAAAGAATTTTTCAAGCCCAACTTATGATTGTTATTCGCGAAGAAAATTCAGCAGCCGGTGCTCGAAAGCTTAATCTTCACACAAAAGAAGTCTTAGCTAAATTTAAAACGCTCAGTGGATCTGAAGGAATTCAAGAGACCGTGGGCGCATGGAAAGTATTTAAATCAGATTTGCCGCTGGCACCGGTGAATTTGGTAAGATCTAAAAAGTTGAAAACAAACAATCTGGTCGATTTTTTCCCACTCTTTGGCGCGGCCACTGGTGATGAAAAACCAGTATGCCTCTTAAAAACAAGACTAGGGACTTTATATTCAATGAATTCCTATTCGGCCAGGCTTAGTAATTTTAACGCTTTAGTTACAGGTTCAAGCGGATCTGGAAAAAGTTTTGCCAACAATTTTTTAATGCTTCAGCAAATAGCCCGTGGCACTAGGGTGTATATTATCGACATCGGCGGCTCTTACAAAAAAATGACTCAAGTTCTGGGCGGTCAGTATTTTGAAATTAATCTCACCGGCGAATATATCATTAACCCATTTGAACTTCGCGACCCATCAGCTCCGCCAACTGGCGAGCGCATTAAAAGTCTTGTTAGTGTGATTGAGCAAATGGTCGTTGATAGCGGCGAGAAATTATCCAGATTTGACCGTGTCCAGTTAGAAGCAGCACTTACAGCAGTATTTGATTCAGTTCGTGGTGAAAATCAAGCGCGGTCACCAAAACTTTCCGATTTGTCTAAGTATTGTCTTAGCCATAACGACGAATCTTTGAAGCGCATTGGTAAAATGCTTTTTCCTTGGACCGGCAAAACGCCTTATGGAAAGTTGCTGGATGGTGCTGGCAAAATTGAAGCGGATAGACCAATCGTTGCCTTTGATTTAAAGGGGCTATCGCAATATCCAGATTTACAATCTGTGATGATTTTGATTCTGACTAATTTTATTTTGGAACAAGTGGAAGCCGAGCGGACCATTCCAAAACGAGTCTTGCTCGATGAGGCATGGGACCTATTGAAGAGTCCTGCGGCCAGTTCCTTTATGGAATATGCAGCCCGTACCTTTAGAAAAACTGGCAGCGGAATCACTTTTATTACCCAAGGCGTGGAAGAGATTATTGCAAGCGGAATGGGACCAGCGATTTTAAATAATACAGCTACAAAACTTGTCATGCTTCAAAAGGGCGACACCGCTGTTCTGCGCGACGCTTTAAAATTAAATTCCCAGGAACTGCGATTGATACAAAGTCTTGAGCAGCGCAAAGGTCAATTTAGTGAAGGCTTTTTGATGGAGGGTGAATCAAGGCAAGTTATTCGTATCGAGCCATCACCATTGGAATATTGGGTTTCTACATCAGATGCCCGCGACAATCAGTTTCTAGAATCGCTAAAGTCGGATGGATTATCGTTAGAAGATGCCTTAATAAAAGCTAGCGAACTTGCGCCATTTGGAGTGGCCTACCAAAATTTCTCAAAATCGGTGGCGTCATGAAAAATAAATTTTCTGCGATGATAATTGCAGCGATAATTTTTATTGGCCCAAGATCCGCGAAAGCGGACCTCTTCGGAGGTGATGTTGTGGTGCTGACTCAAATCTTAGCTCAGGCCATTCAGACCGTCATTACTTTAAAAAACGTCCTTGAAAACGGAAAGGACACTTTAGATCTCATGCGCGACATAAACGCGGGAGTCAGGAGCGGCATTGACTTGATTCGAATTATTAATCCCAATTTTAACCCTGGGGTCTATGGTAATTTGAATAATGCTGATGCCGTTCTAAGGGCTCTTCAATCGGTGTATGGAGTTGTTCCAAGCGGCATGGATGAAGACCTTATGCGATCGCAAGATCAAAGCGTTGCTGAAGTCATTTCAATGAACAGAAATTTGTACGACTACGCCGACCAAGTTGATGTCGAACGAGATAAAATTTTGTTTCATGCGCAAGTGGTTAGTCCCCAAGGGGCCGGGAAACTTCAGAATCAGGCACTCGCGGTTTTGATCGGTGTTTCGACTCAGCTACTGCGGACGCAATCTCAAATGCTAAAAATCATGGCTCAAAATATGGCCTATGATACTAGAAAAGAGAAACTTGCGACCCAAAACTTCCAAGAAAACTATCAGGGGCTATCCCGAGGCTTTGGCAGCCTTCCGAAGGACACAAGGCTGCCAAGAATCGGAGGTGGCCAATGACTCCAAATCTAGAAGTTTTAGGATCACTAGTTAAAGACCTTCATCACGGCCTGAGTAATTTATTTTATATCATGCTGCCGGTGGCTGTTTTATTTTCAGTAGTGTTTGGGTATTTAAAATCTGGTGATTCAAATTATCCAGACATTATAAAAAGATCGTTCGTTGCGGCTTTGCTGCTGGCTTCATTTCCAGAAGTTTCAAATTTGATTCTAGATATTTGTGACGGGCTCGCTCTTAAAATTGACAATATGTCTGGAATTGAAACCTTCATGCGAATGGCAGAAGAAAAATCCAGAAGCTATGCGGTCGCAAAAAACGTGTTGCTTCTTAAATTTGATGATCTTTTTATGGCCATACTCAGCTTTGGAAGCTTTTTGCTTTTGCTGCTCGCACGCTACATCACAGTTGCGCTTTATTATTTTTATTGGGTGCTTTTGTCGGTCTGCGCGCCGCTCATGATTCTCTGCTATGTCTTTCCAAAAACAGCAGGGATTACAGCAAATCTTTATAAGGGCTTAATAGAAGTGGCGCTATGGAAGGTGATATGGGCGATTATGTCGGCAATGCTCACATCACTCTCATTTGGAAACATCTATCAAACTGATGGATCATATTTAACTTTGATCGTGATGAACTTTGTCATTGCTATTGCAATGCTTTTTACTCCAATGATTGTGCGATCCCTCATCGGCGAAGGTGTTCAGGCTACCGCGCAAACAATTGGAACTACTGCGGCACTAGCTGCCGTGGCATTGCCGACCCGAATTGCCACTGTTCATCAGGTATCACGCGAAATGATTTCAAATACAAGATCTTATGCAAGTCAGAAATTTCAAAACATTCAATCAACATTTAGACCCAAAGGGTCTTAGAAGGAGGTGTCATTATGAATACAAATAAAAAAATCACGCTACAAACGAGTTTCTACCCAAAAGCCATGCAGCAGTTTGCCACAGAAAACTTTAATATTAAGTATCTTTGCGGGGGCCTTCTTGCCATTACGTTCCTGCAAGTTTTGCTTGTGCTCTATCTTGTGAAGCAAGGACCGCTTGTTATCGCTTTAGATAGCACAGGCGCCGTTGCAAAAGTTGAAACAAAAATCACAGATCTTCAAATCGAATCTGCGGTTAAGGAATATGTCAGCTATCGATACTCTTGGGATGAAAAAACAATTAATGAATCCCTCGGTAAAGCTAAGTTTTTTGTGCTTCCGCAATTGGTTCAAGCCTTTGAAAAATCAATGCTGGAAGTCCAGAAATTTGTCCGTGAAAAGAAAGTGAAACAGCGAGTTTATCCAAAGAATATTACTGTTGATCTAAAAGAAAAAAAGGTCACGGTTCTTGCTGATCGTATTACAGAGTTTGATAATCTGAAAGCCGCAACCGAAATGAAACTCATTTTTCACTTCGGCACGGATGATCGCACCATCGTGAATCCTTGGGGCGTTTATATATCAAAAGAAACTGAAGAGGCTGCGCGATGAGGTATTCTATATTTATCATAGTTTCTGTTTTTTCACTTTGTGTGTCGGCGCACATAAGAAAAGTTGTTTACAGTGACGATCAAATATTAACAGTGAGAACGGCTCTTGGGATTGCAACCATCATTCAGCTTCCGGAAACCATTCAGTCGGCAATCATTGGTGATCAATCGGCATTCAAGATTGAATATCTTGATAAGGCTGTGACGATAAAGCCCCTTAGAGGAAGTGCCAAAACCAATTTATATCTGGTGGCCGATAAAAAGCGATACAATATTCGGCTCCAAACTCTTACCCAGGATTCGGCTGACTATATTGTATATATTCTGTCGTCATTCAGAGATGGTGCAAATTCACAAGTACGATGGCAGAAATCGGGAAAATCAAGCGATGCAAACGGTTTGATTTTAGTAATTGAACGAATTGGTATTTCTCAATATGACTTTGTTCTACTTGATTTGTCGCTGAAACTAAAACCAAACGAGTTTGTGACAATTAAACCAGAAGACGTATGGGTATTTCAAGGTGACAATTCAAAAACTGTTAATAGCCTTTTTTTATCAAGTACAAAATTAACAATGGATAAACCTCTTAAAATCGGTGTATCCATTGCACGATCTGATCTGGTTAAAGGAAAACCCATTCGCGTCGAATTGAAAGGTTCAAAAACGAATTCAATATCTATTTCCGAGGTTGCGTTATGGAAGTAATATCTAAAATAAAAAATATCTTTAGCGGGATAAAAAATTTCTTTTTAAAAATAAAATCAATTTTTATTAAAGAAAATGAAGTCAGTCAGAAAAAGGATCTTAATTTCAAGGCCTTTCGGAATATGGCAGTCATCGGCTTAGTTTTATTTATTTCTGTTGTTTTTATCTTACCGACAGAGGTTCCTGTTGAGTTTACAGAAAAAATTGAAAAAGCAAAGACCAACGAAGACTCAAGTTCTCCGTCAGATAGATCCACACAAGCAAGTTCAGCTCAAAATTTATGGGGGCCTCCGGTCAATTCGTTTTCGGTTCCGCGTGGTGGAAATGAAGTGAACTACAATACATCGATGATCGTTGGAAGTGGTCAGAATGCTAAAACTCAACTTCGCGCTGGTGAAAGACTCCCGCTTCGATTAATTGATAACGTTATTGTTTCGCAGGAATCAGTACCCGTGTTAGCCGAGCTAATTCTAGATTCAGTCACTGAGTCGGGATTGCGTTTATCAGCGGGAACTCGTTTTTATGGTGAGGCCAGCTTTCAAAAAGGCACAGATCGAGCGCAGATTAGGTTTAGTCAGATATCTTTGCCCAGTGGAAAAATTCGAAAGATCGCGGGCAGTGCTTTAAGTAAAGACGGTCAGCCAGGTGTCATCGGTCGAGTCTTTTCAGATGGAGTCAAGAATACGGCCGGTCAAATTATTACGACCTTTGTTGGCGGTCTTGCTCAAGGCTCAATGGAAACAGATGTTCTTGGGCGATCCAAGGGCGGCATTGAAAACGGACTCCTTGGAGCGGTCGCTGCAACGGCTCAAGCCCGCGCGCAGTCTTACGGCGAAAAATTAAAAGCAGAACGTGAATGGATCGAACTTAAAACAGGCACTGAATGTGACGCTGTTTTAAGTGGTTCTTTAAAACTACAAGATGGAGGTGATGAATATGAGTGAAAATAATCGATCAGACATGACAGATAGAGGATTTTTAATACTGGTTGTTACGCTCGGGATTTTTGTTCTTTGGCTAAAATACAAATTCCAGATCGTAATGTTTTATTTTAAGTGGCGCATAGCTATTGCCTTATTGATTACAGCAGTAATTCTAATTGCTTTCATTAAGCTAAAGAAAAAATGGCTTTCGCTTTTTGAAGAAAGAGATATCGAAAATGATGTCATTAAACCAAAGGAAAATGAAGACGTCGTTTATGCTGGGATTTCAGATAAAGGTAAATCTGTTTTTATAAAGCAAACCTTTAGACGAATGCATACCCAAGTTGTCGGCACAACTAACGCAGGCAAAACAGAGTCTGTAATTCTGCCTTGGGCAATTGATGATATCAAAAAGGGCCGAGGACTCTTGATGATAGATGGTAAATCAGATTCAAATCTATTGGATAAACTCTACGCTTATGCAAAAAAACACGACCGCGAACAGGATATTCGGATTTTATCAATTTGTAATGTAGGCATCAGTCACACATTCAATCCCCTATCTGGTGGATCGGTCTTAGAAGTCGCCGAGCGCGTATTTAACGCCTTAAATTTTGAAAACGAATACTTTAAAAGCATTCAGTACGATGCTTTTCTGCATTGTCTAATGATTTTAGAAGCGTCGAAAATCAAAGCGACTCCGTACCGGGTCATTGAGTGTCTTAAGAATGAAAAGGTATTATCAGAGCTAGCAGCAGAGTCGAAAAACGAAAGATTGCAATCCTGGTCTAAAGATTTCCTAAAGCTAACACGCGAAGAGCGCGAACAAAGAACAAGCGGTTTAGTTGCGCAGCTGCAAAGTTTTACTGTTGGTGAGTCAGCTGGTATTTTTAATAGCGAAAACTCGGATATTAATCTTGAGCAGGCGCTTGAAAACGGCGAAATCGTATACTGCCAACTTCCGGCCCTAAAGATTCCAACACTTGGTAAAGCCACCGGGAAAATGATTCTTCAGTGTTTACAAAGCGCTGTGGGCTCAAGGCATCTTGGGAAATACCAAGACCAGAAATTCTTTTCAGTTTATCTGGATGATTTTACGGAGTACCTAACGCCGGGGTTTGTAACACTTTTAAATAAATCGCGAAGTGCCAATGTCGGAATTGTGTTTGCCCATCAAGCCCTTGGTGATTTGAAGGCCCTTGGTGATGGCGTCATGAATACCATACTGACCAATTCCAACTTAAAGGTATTCATGCGAACCAATGAGCCGGAGTCGGCTAGCTATTTTTCAGAAGTCATTGGCACCTGCGAAGGATCAAAAGTTACCGAACGGCAAAAGCAAAGTCTTTTTGGTTCAGAAAAGACTGGTGATGGATCGGTGCGTGATGTTGAAGAATTCAAGTTTCATCCTAACATCTTTAAACAAACAATGGGTATCGGTGAAGCTGTTCTAATTCTACCGCACGAAAAAGGAAGTCTACCAATTCGTCTAAAGTTTAAAAAATCCTTTGATTTAGATAAACCCGTGATTCCGAAAATAAAAAAATCAGAGCCAGTAAGCATAGCCAAAAAAATCGAGACGGATAAAGAAGTGCTGGTGATAGCGCAGAATACTCCAGAAAACGTCATGAGCCATATTTTGACTGAACAAAATAGGAAGGCGTCATGAGCAAATTTATTTTTTGTATAACATTGAGTCTATTGGCATCATGTGCCAGCAAACCAAAGTGCGGAAACCCTGAAGGAGCACGGACCATTTTAGTTGGTACAACGAGCTGCCAAGTTAGAATCCATCAGGTGAATATTGGATCAGACTTTAAAATTCCTGATAGCCTAAAAGATAAATTGAGTTCCAATTTTATTTTAGATTGGCGCGAGGCCGGTTTAGTTGATGGACAAATTGAACTCGGACATTTTGTTCTTGTCCCTACCGCGGGTCAAGAAAAGGTGGCCCCATGAGGCATTGGCGAAATGATATTGTGTCAGAGGCACGTGAATTTGCTGCGCGCTGGGGCTTTTTAACACAAGGCTTGTTTTTTGAGTTTATGTGTCCGATGAGTCGAGCACACAAATTTAGGTACTGGAATTCACTCGTTGAATGCGGCCATTTCCGTCGTTCAAATGCGAGTGACAAAGTTTTAATCCTAACACCTAAAGGCCGAAATGTTTCTGGTGATGCAGCAAGACCGGCGCGGCAATCAATTTATATTGAACACGATGCCATCGCCGCTCGAATAATTTTGGCCCTCAAAAATCGAAACCTAATTTCAAGGTATTGGCTTGAAGATGAGCTTATGCGAAATCCAGTTGATGCATTTTCGATTTTAGGTGGCGAGCAAGTTCCAAAAATTCCCGATGTGGTTTTTGATTTAAGATCAAGCGCCGGCGGTTCTGTTCGATGTTCACTAGAAATTGAGCGCACCACAAAATCACGGTCACGTTATGCTAAGATTGCATTGGCTTATCTGGGATATTCAAAAGTGAGTGTTATGTTGTTTGCCTGTGACTCTGATTCAGCCGAGGCCGTTGTTAGGCAGTCATTTAGCGGTAGAGCGTTTGCGGATAAAAAACGAGTCCCAGGTCTATTTAATATAACTGAATTTGATCCTGAGAGGTTAAATACAAATATACGCTTTAACGATCAAGAAATGACGTTTAAAAATTTGCTAACGATTTTAACGAAGTTTGAAATCAAGCCGCTCAGGTTTTCCCGAGACGATAAAGAGACTGCCGTCTCTTTAAAAAATACAAAAAAGCAGGAAGCAGCCTGATGAAAATACAAAGCAAAATCAAACAAATGCGACCCACCCAGTCTCGTCCCCCTAAATCTACGATTTTTCCTGTCCACCCCCACCCAACGAGTTGATTGGAGGTGGACAGGAACCGGGGGACGAGACTGGGTGGGTAATACAAAAAAAATATTAAAAATAGGAGGTGTAATTATGAATAAAGAAGAAAAGGAACTAAAGACAAAAAATAAAAATGAAGAAAATATGGCGAAAATTGCGATTTCTAAAGAAGCTGATAGAGCATTGGTTGAGGTGTTAAATAGAATTGACGAAAAATTTGATGCGGGTCGAGCGACGAAGCAAGATTTAGCGTCACATATCATTATGCGTTTCGTTTCTAGCTGCACTGAGAAAGAAATCCATGATATGAGGGTATTGTTTTTTGATCCTATAACGGCGATGGAGGTGAAAATGAAGCGTATTAAAGAAACTGGCGTTATCCCAGATTCAATTCGTGAACTATTACTGCAAGAATTTTTAGACGCAGGTCCACAGCCAACTGCGAAAAAAGCTAAAAAGAGCTTGAATCAAAACATTATCATAGATAATGTTGAAGAAAGTAAGGAATCGGCATGAAGCCTAAAGAATTTCGTGAAATACGAGAAAAAATGGGGCTTACGCAAAAGCAACTTGCCGAAGTATTTGGGTTATCGAGTTACTTGCCAGTGAATCACTATGAAAGCGGTTTTAGAACGCCAAGCGTATTGATTCAATCGATCATGAGAATTTTAGATCAGTGGCCCGAGAAAAAAAGATCAGAGCTGCTGACAGAATTAAAAGATCATTGTGCAGAGCTCAGTAAACCCAAACGAAAAGGCTCTAAGTGAGTCTGAAAGTTGTAACAACAACGGATGACACTTTTTCAAAGGCAAAGGATTTAATTGTGAGAGTAAGATTCGAAAATGACAGAACTCCGGAAGGAAAACTTCGCATGAGCCAGGCGAAAGAAATTATCTGTCAGCTTATTTTACTTGGCCAGAAAAAAGGTCGTCCCGTTATCCGAGAGGAGATTTTAGATGAAGTCGCTTAAGATTGGGGCTTACATAAGAGTATCAACGGAAGATCAGGTAAATGTTTTTGAGGGATCGCTAGATTCGCAAAAATATAGAATCAATGAGTTTGTTCAGTATAAAAATCGTCAACAAGCTGACTGGGGAAATATCGTCGAGTTTTACGTCGAAGAGGGCGTATCCGCTGGAACGACGAATCGACCTGTTTACCAAAAACTAATGTCTGACGTTCGCAAAGGGAAAATAAATTTAATTCTAGTCAGTGATTTAACTCGGCTTTCGCGCAACTTGATGGATTTCTGCTCTCTTATCAATGAACTAGAAAAGCATCATGCAAGTTACCTTTCGATGAAAGAGCAGTTCGACACGAGTACGCCAATTGGGCGCATGCTTGTGTATATCATTATTATTTTAGGTCAATTTGAAAGAGAGCAAACAAGTGAACGCGTTGCAGTGAATTGCCATTCACGGGCACTTCGCGGTCTTGTGAATGGTGGCCCTGCTCCGATGGGTTACGATAAACATCCCGACAAAAAGGGTTTACTTGTAGTGAATGAAAGCGAAGTTCAAATCGTGCAAAAAATATTTCAAATATTTTTAGATGAAGGCTCGCGTGCGAAAGCGGTGGCGAAGCTGAACGAATTAGGAATTAGACCTAAGCGAACTTCCACAAAACAAAAAGAAAATCAAAATTCAATTTGGAATTATCAAAGCTTAGGTTCATTGATTGAAAACATCGCGTACATCGGAAAACGAGAAGTAAATAAAGTCTATAAGGATGAAGACCCGTCCCACTTGAAGCCTTGGCAAAAATATCAAATTGTTCCTGCCGCATGGCCTGCGATTTTAGATGAAAAGATATTTTTCGATGCTCAAAGTTTACTTGAAGAAGCTTCACTAAGAGAACGCACACGAATGTCTAAAACAGAAAAACGCATTTTTCTTCTGACGAGCATACTGACTTGTGGAATTACAGGAATACCACTTGTCGGCCAAGCCGGTCATGGAAGTAGCGGAACTATTCATAGGTATTATCATTATTCCCGTCGTCCAAAAGATTTAAAAGTCGTAAGACCTCGTTTGAATGCGGACGAACTGGAAGAAAAAGTGATTTCTGAATTGCGATCGGCTTTAGTGACTCAAGGGTATTTTGATGATTTAGAAAAAACTCTAAAATCACAATCAGATAGCAACACAAAAGGCGGCGCTGCGGAATTTGATCGCGCACAAAAAGAACTTAAGGACATTCAAAATCGCATTTCCTCGATTTGGACAAACCAATCTAGAATGCAATTAAGCGAAGATGCTCTGAAGCTGGCGAGTGATGAGCTCAATCGTCTTGCGAAACAAAAGCAAGACCTTGAGAAATGTTTATCAACCCTTGATCCAAAAGCCACTGACCCGTTTACTTTTAAAGAGCAAACTTTGTTTGTCGAAAATCAAATCCGGTGGTGTATGCAGGGCTGGGCTAAAGCGACGCCAGCCATGCGTAAGCGCCTATTACGACGAACTATAAAAGAGATCGTCGTGACCCAAACAGAGCTTTTAATTACGTTCTGGACGAACTCTGAAGATCGCGATTTTTCTCTTAAAGTGGAGCCACAAGGCGAAAACTCAAATGATAAGTCTAACATTATTTCATTTGGTCGTCGAAAACGCCCAGCTCCCAATGCGAATGAAAGAAGACGTGCGACGTCCTCAGGTACGGTCCCTGATTCGGCAGCCGAAGCTGCGGGTGAGAATTTAAAATGTGCTGTTGGAGAAAACCAGAACTCCTCGATCAGAAGTTCAGGTAACGATAAAATTGGTAGTGAGGGCCGGACTTGAACCGGCGACCTACGGATTATGATTCCGTTGCTCTAACCAGCTGAGCTACCCCACCACCGGCAAAAATTAATGCAGTGAAGGTATGTTTTAATGCTACGAGTTCATGTTGTCAAACTTGAAACATTAAATTTTCAAACGATACATCTCTGGCGCTGTATTTGTTAGCAGTACGAACTTTTTTACCAACCCGCTAAAGTCGAACGTCGTTTACGACGTTTTAGATTTAGTGTCTTAGCTTGTTGTGGGGCTGAATGATGACCCGAATTCTGAGCAGGTTTCGCGATGTCAGTCGCAGGTGAAATTTTTAAATTAACTTTCGCATTTTTTGGTTGATTAGAGTCCATATAGGTCTCGCTTTCCTCGTCTTCCTAACGTGAGATGACTATATCAAACACAAGTTCGACTTACGAAGGTCTAATTCAATTAACCCTGCGCTCCCAGACCTTTCAGTAAGTGAAGCGATATGTCGCAATCGTCAGATCTAAAATAAGCGGTATTAATGTTTCGCAGCGCTTCAATATGTTGCTGGTTGTTAGTGTTTGCTAAAATCATTTTCATCCACATATCAGCAGAATGCTGATTAAAGTGGATATCCAAAATGGCTTTAAAGGTTTTGAGCAAGTGTAGCGGATGCGTGTTCATATCCGATATTAAATAATCAAATGCTTTACGAAATGAATCAGAGCTATTGCTTGTTTCTAATGTTTTTGCATTAATGGCGTTACAAACAAATCGATAAAAACCGATTTGCATTTGTAAGTGTTCTGGGTGTGAAAAAAAATGTTCAGCATGTATGCAGTCATGAAGCCAAAAACTAAGAGGATCTCTCTGCCCATAAAATGTCGATGCCCAGTTTGAATAATCTGATTGAAATGTAATTATTCTTATTCCTTGGCTTTGTAGTTTGAGTAGTTCGAGTGGGGTTGGTTCGTAACTCAATATTTTAATGGGATAGATATGAGTATATATGTTTACAAAAGCTAGGTGTGCAACTTCGGGAAGGGGTTTAATTTTAACGGTGTTTATGAAGTCCAAAGTGGATATATGCTTATTTATTTTTTGAGGCCACTCTATTTGACAAATTTGCGACATTTCAAAAAATGAAAAATTTGTATTGTTATTGGATATTAAAAGTTGATCAATTGAATTACTAGAAGATGATAAACGGCCACAGTCTTTATGTGAACCGCCATACCAATTTAATGGACGTCTGCATAAACACAGACAGATGGTCCAAAGGACGACTTTTTGCTGTTCAGTAAGATTTCGAGCATTAAGAAGTAATTCACTTATATATTTAAAATTTTGAATATTTTGCGTATAAAACTTACTTTCGCAAAAAAGAGGTTTATAACGGTCTTTGTCTTTGCGTGTCTTAACTAAATCTGAATGAAAAAAATCTTGAGTTCTTGTCATCTGTTTTGTGTAATCTTATTAACAGATGACTGCTGTTTTGACAAACTTCAAGGAAGGGGTTTCGATGCCAAAAGTGAGTTTAAGATTGTATTCTAAGATACTTTTTGTTTTATCTCTCGGTTTAAATTCATCTTTTGCATCTGCTTTAACTTCGACAAACAGTGAATATTCAGCGCAAACTACATCAAGTGATACTTTTCGCTACGATCATTATTTCGTTATTCAAGAAGAAGAACTAAAAGATAAAGGTGCTGAATCAGGTAGCAAACTTATTAAACTCTATCAATTTAATGAGGTGAATAATGATTTGCCTTATCCAACTGAAAAATACAATCGGACTTTACATTTTGGTACATGGATTCGGCCAGATTCTAAAACATGCTTAAATACTCGGGGACTAGTTTTAAAAAGAGAGTCATCAATCGAAACACAGAATAGTTCAAATTGCACAATTCGTACGGGTCAGTGGCATGATCCTTATACGGATGAAAGCTTTACTGAGGCTTCGCAGATTCAAATTGATCATCTTGTTCCACTTAAAAATGCTTATATGACGGGTGGATTCGAATGGGATAATAAAAAAAGATGTCTCTATGCTAATTTTTTGGGTAATCGATTTCATCTTTTACCTGTTAGTGGCCTGCAGAATGAAGATAAAGGGGATCGTAGTCCTGCAGAATATATGCCGCCAAATTCAGATTATCAGTGCCAGTATTTGCGAAATTGGTTATCGATCAAGTTGATTTGGTCATTGCGATTAACGCCGATTGAAGTTGATGGAATTAAAAAAGAAATCGCTCGAAATAATTGCCCAAGTCAAGACTTAACAATTTCTGTTGCTGAAATCAGAAATCAAAGAAAATATATTCAAGATAATGCAAATCTTTGTCGCTAGTATTTGTAAATATCTTGTGTTTATTTTTTCATAGACTAAACTTAAATTTATGATCTCAATTGAAAAACTATCGACTCTTTTTTTGTTTGTTGGAATTATTCATACTTTTTTGACTCCACTTTTTGCTAAACTCTCTAAAAAATTTCAAAAAGGTTCTGCTATTGAAGCCTTACTTCATTTATTATCAGAAGTTGAAGTCGTTTTTGGTTTTTGGGCATTTCTATTTTTAGTTTCTTGGTCACTTATTGAAGGTGTTTCACAAGTTGTACAGTATCAGCAATCTTTGCAAATGGTTGAACCACTTTTTATTTTTGCAATCATGATTGTTGCTTCATCAAAACCCATTGTTGAGCTTGCAAAGACTTCGTTGATTTTTCTATCAAAAACTTTAGCGAAGTTGTTACCGACTAATGAAATTTTGCTTCAAACATTTATAGTATTAGGTATAGGTCCACTTTTAGGATCTTTTATGACAGAGCCTGCTGCTATGACGATTTTAGCATTACTGCTTTTTAAAATGATTAAACATCATGATGAGATTTTATTATACGGCATTCTTGGATTATTATTTGTTAATGTCTCAATTGGTGGCGGTCTAACCCATTTTGCAGCGCCACCAATTTTAATTGTTGCAAACAAGTTTGGATGGGGGCTAAGCGATGTCTTCATTAATATTGGTGAAGCAGTGTTAGCTGCTGTTTTGATTAATGCATTATTATTTGTCTTAATTTTTCGAAAAAGAATTAAGGAATCCTTACAGAGTTTAACGATAGAAAACTCATCCGAAATCCCATGGTGGGTGAGTTTTTCGCATGTATTATTTTTAGTTGGCATTGTGATGTCTGCCCATTATGAAAAAGTTTTTTTTGGGTTGTTTTTAATTTTTATAGGATTAGCGGATGTCACCAAAAAATATCAAGATCGTCTGAAGTTCAGAGAGGCCTTTTTAGTAGCCTTCTTTCTTGGTGGATTAATCGTTTTTGGATCTATGCAAAAATGGTGGTTAACTCCAATTTTAAATCAACTACAAGATAAGTCACTTTATGTTGTCGCTGCAGTTTTAACAGCTGTAACTGATAATGCAGCCTTAACATTTTTAGGCTCGCAAGTCGAAACTTTAACTGAGAACTCAAAATGGGCATTAGTTTCAGGTGCTATCACAGGTGGTGGTCTTACCATTTTAGCAAACGCACCTAATCCAGCGGGATTTGCGATACTGAGTTCTAAATTTAAAAATGGGGCATTAAGTGCTGGTAAGCTTTTTTTAGCTGCATTAGGGCCTACTATAATTGCAGCTATATCATTCTTTGTACTAGGTAAATTTTAAGTCTATCAAGGTCGAGTGTTGAGTGATTTTGATTGCTTTGCCACGAGGATTTTTCAATTACAGCACTTAGTCGAGTTTAATCACTGCCATCAATTTCCGAAGAGTTAGCTGTATAATTGAGGTTTTGATGAAGGTTACTTTTATAGTTTTTATTTTTACTATTTTGGGATGTCAGTCGTTAATTTTACCAACTGGCGTTGATAGTGAGATTCGTGAACCAGCATCAAAAATAGATGAAGCCAGGTATTTTAAATCTGTTAGTCAAGAAGAACGCATGACAATAATTAAGAATGCGAAGACTTTTTTTATTCAAAATCACGAGATATCAAAATTAAAAATTCAAGATTTTCTTGCTGAAAAATGTGGTGCACATTACAAATACGAGTTTGATACGCAGACAGGAGAGTACACTTGGCCTACAGTGAGTTGTCATTATAAGCCTGATCAGGATATGACGGGTATGAGTGCCAAATTTAAATGTGAATTTATGAATGCTCAGGGTGAGCTGAAAACACATAAAATTAAATATTCAAAATCCTCAATTAACCCAAAGAACTCGGAAGTATTAGAAGTATTCTTAGGGTCGACATTGGCTCATTTAATGGGCTTTGCTTCTGCCGTTTATTGTCCTGTTCAGCTTGTTTGTAAAGATTGTCCGAGCGCTGATCCATGGGGCAGTAGTCGTAGTTCTGCTTCTGCGCAAATTGGATCACTTTACAAGTTTAATTACGCTCTAGTTGAACACAAATTGAGTGGTTTTGAAGTAACTTCTCATGCGCCAAATCCTAAACCTCAAGGGCTTGCATGGGAAGAATTAAAAAATGTTTCAGGAAATGCGATGCAAGAAAAAGCAGAGTTGATTGATCGAGAAGTTTGGATGATGTTCATTCATTTTTTGAGACATTATGATGCGGATCCTCATAACCAAAAGATCGTATGTTCTCAAGCCGTTGAAATTGAAAAAAACAATGGCGCTGATAAGCAATTTAGTTGTCAGCAGTCTTATGTTTTTACTGGTGACTATGGTTTAAGTTATCCGCGAGGTCATATTTTTATTTGGGATGAACCAATCGCAAAACAAAACGGGCAACTTTGTATCGGCACTCTCAATAAGGCATGGATTGGTGGAGCTCCGGGCACAGGTCTTATTCTCGGAACGTCGTTCAGTGAAGAAGCGCGTATAAAATTTTTAAGTTTAATTGAGCAAATTACTGAAAATCAGTGGCGAGAATTATATGGAATAGCTCAGTATGGAACATTAACCGAACAAACAATTGATAATTGGATTGAGACAACAAAAAGAAAAATCAGCAAGTTAAGAAAATTAAAATGTCCTTATTTTGAATCTGGTCTAAGTAGTCTGGGGAAAAATTAAATTTTATTCGTCAATTCAAGGTAGAACAAAGCACCTTGTGATTGTTTGGAAAGTATTCTGATCTCAGATTTATGTAAATTTGCAATTTTTTGCGCGATAGCTAAACCTAATCCAAAACCGCTCGTTTGGCTGCTTGTATCAGCTCGGCTGAAGCGATTAAAAATATGGGTTTTCATGTGTTCAGGTATTCCTGGGCCATTGTCTGAGATTTTAAGTTGTGTGCTCGTGCCTGTCCATTCGAGACTTGTTTCAATGACACTATCTGATGGCGAATATTTTATCGAATTTTCGAGTAAGTTCGTAATCAAATTTGATAAAAGATCATAATCACCTTGAATCGGTAATCGAGATTCTTGACGAAAGAAATCGAGTTTGATTTGAATGTTTTTGATGTTTGCTAATTTTTGTAATCGCGAGATAACATCAATGACGATCTCATCAATGTAGACTTCTGCGAGTTGGAGAGTGTTTTGTCCAGAGTCAATCCGCGCGAGAAGAAGCATGTCTTTAATGATTTTGGAAAGTTTATCGGTCTCTTGCAACAAACTACGATATAGTGGAGATTGATCCGAATGTACAAATTCTTGCGCATGTGTTTCGATTTCACCACGCAAAATAGTAATTGGGGTTAACAGCTGATGTGAAGCATCGGAAACAAATCGCTCTTGAGATTCAAAAGATTTTTCAATGCGCTCAAGCATTTGATTTAATGTAATTGCTAATTGCTGAATTTCATCTTTAGCAGGAGGAATTGGAATTCTTTCGTGTAGATCGCGAGCCTCAATTTTATTTGTGACTGAGATAATATTTTGCACTGGTCTTAGTGCTCTTGAAGCCACATATAGACCTGCAATAATAGCCACAAAAATGACAAAAGGTAGCCCAAAGGTCAGTATATTTTCGAGTTGGGTGAGTTGGTTTTCTAAACTCACCATGGGGACAGCGATTTGTAAAAACAAAGTGGGCTGTGTTTCGGAATCTAATGGAAACGTAATTTGTCTGTAAGTTCCAGCTTCAGCATCTGGAATGTCAGAAATATTGGATAGAGTTCGATAACTTGCTTCGCTCCCTGACAAAATATGTTCTATATCTTTTTTATAAGGTGGCTCAAAATCTCCGAAGCTACCATTTTTGACAAGGATCTTTCCTGAAATATGGCGGACTAATATTAAAGCTGTGCCTGAGGGAAAAGGAAAAATTTTACCTTCTTCAACAATGAGTGGTGGAAAATTGAGATCGTTTTTAGCGCCAATTTCAATAGTCTGCGAAACATCAATAGTATAGTTATAGAGTGCATTA
This sequence comes from Pseudobdellovibrio sp., assembly GCA_046293015.1. Taxonomy (GTDB): domain Bacteria; phylum Bdellovibrionota; class Bdellovibrionia; order Bdellovibrionales; family Bdellovibrionaceae; genus Pseudobdellovibrio. The sequence continues at coordinate 326,573 of JBKBPU010000002.1, read as the reverse complement.
TCGAAATCTGATAAAAGTGTATCGTGTAGTTTGTAAAATGAAAATATAGAAAAAACGAGCGTCGTCGAACCAAAAATAAAAGCAAAGAGTAAAGTTAGCCTTGATCTGAGACTAAGTTTTTTCATGGCCCGAATCTTTTAAAACATAACCAACGCCAACAACAGTTTGTAAAAGTTTTTTCTTGAATGGTGAATCAATTTTCTTTCTCAGTAAATTGATATAAACATCGATAACATTGCTTTCGCTATCAAAGTGAATATCCCATACATGCTCTGCGATTGAAACACGACCTAGAGGACGTTCTGGGTTTCGCATAAAATACTCAAGCAGTGAAAACTCTTTAGCTGTTAACGAAATCTCGTGACCCTCTCGAGTGACTTTACGATGAATAAGATCAACTTCTAAATCTGAATATTTTAATATCGAGTTTACTGTAGAGTTTGCAGAGTTTCGTCTTAAAAGAGCACGAACTCTGGCAAGTAATTCATCAAATGCAAAAGGCTTTGTGAGGTAGTCATCTGCACCTGAATCAAGACCATTAACTTTATCTTTAGTTGTTGAAAGTGCAGTCAGCATCAGTATCGGACCAGTAAAGCCATCTCGTCTGATATGACGAGCGGTATCTAATCCATTTTGATCCGGTAGCATCACATCTAAAATTATTAAATCATATTCAGAGCTGGCAATGTAAGATTCTCCAGCGGATCCACTTTCGGCTATATCGACAGAATAACCGACTTCGTTTAAGCCTTTTTTTAGAAATTGAGCCGTTTTGCTTTGATCTTCGATGACGAGAATACGCATGGCCAAAATCATGCCCGAAGCCATCTATGGAATCAATGTTTTATCCTCTTTTGGTATGCAGTCACCAGTGATGGCCAAAAAAGCAAGACAACGGAAAATCCTGTTAAAGCAAATGCAAAAAAAGCAAGTGATCCGAGCTGCTCTGAGAATAAATAATAGGCTATTATCGAGGCAATAACCGGTTCGATGAGTTTACCACAGGTCATAAAAGCTAAATTCATGTGCTTGACGAGGTATGTAAACGAATAGTGTCCTAAGAAGGTGGGAAATACTATTAAACCAACGACGGCCCACCACGAAATCGAGTCGTAATGAGTGAACTGTGCCTTCGTCGAAATTGATAAAATAAGAAAGCAAAACATAGACAAACCATACTGGATGAGCGCGTATTGTTCGTTGCTCGATTGCTCACGTGCTTTTTTGCTCGTGACCATGTAGCTTGCATAAAAGACCGCTGAGAGTAATGACACCATGTTGCCTTGAGTGTTTTCCGGGGCAAAACGCAAGTTTTCAAAAACCAACATCAACGTACCTGTAAAGGCAAATGCGAAAGCAATGATGACCCTCGATTTGATTTTTTCTTTAAAAAATATCAGTCCTCCCAGAGAGGCCCAAATCGGATTCGTTGCGAACAAAATCATGGTGTTGGAAACTAATGTGTGTTTGGCGGCATATTTGTAAGTCCAAAGGTGTAAAAAAAATAAAAAAGCCGAGCACATGCTCCAGAAAAATGCCCGATTAAGTTTTATATCGATTTTAACTTTTTTGATAAAGATATATGCAAATAAAAGTATAAATGCACCTAGTAAACGATAAAAACCAAGAACTTCTGCAGGCATGTGGTTTAGCTTCGCCCAATTTGGTGAGGTTGAAAGGGAAATCAGTGCGAATAAATAAAGAAATATGTGCGCCATGTTATCTGTTTGAAATCTTTATGAATTCGATCATGCTTTATATCTGATAACAAGTTTTTTTTGATTTAACTTTAAAATAAAGCAAAAAACAATAAAGGAAACAGAAACGGAGATCACAATGGTAAAATTGAACAGTAAGGGATTATTGATTGCTTCAGCTGTTGCAGTTGTTGGTTTAGTTGGTTGTAACAAACCAGATTTAAAATCAGACAAAGGGCAAGCTAGCTACGCTATCGGTCAACAAATTGGTCGTAATTTGAAAGCACAAAATATCGAAATCGACCCAAAAACATTAGCAGCTTCGCTAGCCGATGCTATGCAAGGCAAATCAGAGCTTAAAGATGATGAAATTCAAAAAGCAATGATGAAACTTCAAGAAATGGCTATGAAAAAGCAACAAGAGGTTGGCGAACAAAACAAAAAGAAATCAGCAGAATTTTTAGAAAAAAATAAATCTGCAGCTGGTGTTAAAGTTACAGCTTCTGGATTGCAGTACATCGTTGAAAAAGAAGGTACAGGCGCGATTCCTACAAAATCTGACACAGTAAAATGTCACTACAAAGGTACATTAATTACAGGTGAGCAGTTCGACTCTTCATATGACCGTGGTCAACCAGCAGAGTTTCCAGTTGCGGGTGTTATTCCAGGTTGGACTGAGGCTCTTCAACTTATGAAAGTTGGTGGTAAAATGAAATTATTTATCCCACCAGATCTTGCTTATGGAGCATCTGGACGCCCAGGAATTCCACCAAATTCTGCTTTAGTTTTTGAAGTTGAATTAGTCGATATCGTTAAAGCTGCTGCTCCTGCACCAGCAGATGCTAAAAAGAAAAAATAAATTATGACGAGCTTTGATTTTAAAAAAGATCCTTTTTTTAATTTTCAGAGCGCATTAAATACTGCGCAGTTGAAAGGAATTCCAGAATACAATGCAATGTCGATTGCAACTGTAATAACTGAGACTGTGCAGGATCAGACAATCGTAAAGCCTTCTTGTCGAGTTGTTCTTTTTAAAGGATTTATTCGCGGAGGGCTTTCTTTTTATACGAATTACCATGGTCATAAAGGTGAACAGCTTAGTCTGAATCCGAATATTGCTGCAACATTTTGGTGGCCACACTTGGATCATCAAGTTCGGATTCAAGGTCAAGTTGAGAAACTGACTTCTGATGAATCTGATCAGTATTTTTGGTCTCGCCCACGATTAAGCCAAATTGGTGCGTGGGCATCTCAGCAATCTGAATTACTTAAAAGTACTGATGAGTTTCAAGCGCAAGTCTATCGTTATGACAAAGAGTTTTCGGGTCAGCGACGTATTCCACGCCCTCCTCATTGGGGCGGCTATAGAATTATTCCAAACGAATTTGATTTTCTTTTTTTGAAAACGGGTCGTTTGCATGAAAGATATGTCTATCAAGAAAAATCACTTAAATCTGCAAATAGTGTTCAGTCATTTAACGATTATAACTGGGTTACATTTTTAAGATACCCGTAGACCTATGATTTTAATAACAGGATTTAAACCTTTTTTAGGAGATTCAATTAACCCGAGTCAGGTTTTAGTTGAATCGGTTCAAGATCCGCTTGTAACTAAACTTATTCTTCCAGTTGAGTTTAATCGAGCATTTGATATTTTAAATCAATATATAATTGAATTTGAGCCTAAAGTTGTTGTCATGTTTGGATTGGCTAGTGGACGGGCGAAAGTTTCAATTGAAAAAATAGCTTTAAACTGGAGACAGAGTCGAAATTCAGATGAGTCAGGTTTTTTGCCATCAATAGGTCGAATTGATGAAAGCAGTGATTTGGCATTGATGACTTCGTATCCGGTGGATCACTTATATGATGAATTGCAAAAATTGGAAGTTCCAGTTGAAATCTCTTTTTCTGCAGGTACCTTTGTTTGCAATGATCTCTACTTTAAAGTCGTAAAACAGTACCCGAAATTAAAAAGTGTCTTCATACACGTTCCGTGTATTCCTGAACAAAGAACTGAAAATATGGCTTGTCTAGATCTTAGTTTACTGCGAGCACTTGTGAGTGAGGTTATTCAGTTTTCTAAAAAAATAATTTAATCTATTTATTCGCAGATTTGGGGTTCAATAAGACCAGTAATAAATTTGTTGATGCGATTATTTTTCGAATCAAAGCTTTCAACTATTGCAAGCATGTGCTCACCGAAAAGCTCTCCAGTTCTATAGACTTTCAATTTATACATTTTTTTAAAAGACTCCTGAAGTGTTGCAGATTCTGGTTTGTTGATTGATTTAAGTATTTCTGATGTTCCTAAAATAAGACCTTCGCCTTCATTTAAGTTCTGTTTTTTGGGGTCCATGTTTGTACGAATTGTATATTCTGCATAATCAACAGTTTCGGCACTGGTTGTTTCAAATGGATTTGAATCCATTTGAGTTGAAATTAACGCCTGCATTTTTTGTAATGGTCGATTTTGAATGATTTCATATTTGGCTATTATAATTTTTTGATCTGGTGATAAATACTGAAATTTACATGTTATGAGTGGTGTTTGTGCCAAGAGATTTTTGGAGAAAAAAAGTAATAATGCTGTTAAACGTAAATACATCATATGGTCTCCTTACGGACTTAGTGATTACTTTCATGCAAGTCATGCCAATATTTCAAATTGAGAATATTAAGGTGTATTCAATTGTAGACGTTAAATTTTAGACACGTGTCAAGCCTTGAGAGGCTTAATGTATCGCATGAGGGGCGTAAAGATAAAACTCAGGTATTTCGACCGTAAAATTTTCTCCCTGGTCATCGACGAAATAATATTGTCCTTTCATGCTTCCACTGTTAGTCGGTAGCGGGCAGGCACTTTCGTATTCAAAAGATTGGTTAGGTTGAATTTTAGGTTGTAATCCGACTACACCTGGTCCGCGAACTTCTTCTTGGTGTCCAAGTCCATCAGTTATAATCCAATGTCGTGACATGAGTTGCGCCGGTGAGTGGCCGACATTTTTGATTGTAATTTTGTATGCAAAAAAATAATAACGTTTGTCAGGTTGTGATTCTTGATCAACATAAACACTGACTGCTGAAATGTGAAATTGTGGGACAGATTGCTTTTTCAAACTCACAATTTGAAGGTGACATTAAATTTTAATATTATCAAGAGTAAACACGACAGGATAGTGATCGGAGGGTAGCGCTAATTTTTGTTCTAAAGTTTCGGGTTTTTTGATGGGGCTTCCGAATTCATCTTTAAAATCTAATACAGCAGCTGTTTTAGTGTTGAGTAAATTCTGCGCCGCAGGCGATAAAAAACAATAGTCTATTTGTCGACCATCTGATCTTAGTCCCGATTTTATTTGATAAAATGTATAGCGATTTTCGGGGCTTACTTGAGCTATATCAAAAATATCTTTAAGTTGAGTTGATTCATATATGGGTTTAAATTCAGGATCAGTATCAAATGATGCTGCGTGCCCGTTGAAATCACCAGCAAAAATGATTGGGCATTGATTAAATTGATTTTGCAATTCTTTATAAATTTCTAAACATGTTTTAAGCTCTGCAGAGCGTCTTTCGAAGCCGTTTGGATCGATTCTTTCCGGGTCAAGCGGAGATTTTAAATGAGTGAGCAAGATGATGAGGAAGGGTTTATTAACATCTCGTTTAAATAGTCTTAATTCAGCACAGTCACGAGAAAATTTATGGCTAGTCAACTTAATAGGATACTGCTGGTTTTGTGATTGTTTTTCGTGTGGATATAAAAAGTTAAGTTCACGATTTTTATGAGTTAATAAGTCAAAGTAAAACGGGCTCGATTTTTTTATTAAAAAACCGACATCGATATTGCGATCAGAGTTTCCTTCTATTAAAATTGGTGAAAACTGATTGTCTAGAAAGTACTCATTAAAATTCTTTAAAGATTCTAGGCCACCAACTTCACACAACATAATGATGTCGGCGTTGCAGTTTTTAATTGTTTGAGCCAAATGAATAGTCTTAAACAAAGGCTTATTCTCGTAAACTGAAGTTGAAAGCTTTTGCCACTGGTTTTCTTCAAGTTTCGTAAAATTTTTTGGTAATGCTTGATCAAACATCAAAAACAAATTTTCAACATTCATTAGCACAAATTTTAACGATAGATTATTCAGCATAACACATTGATTTTAGCAGAACCTTGAGTAAAGTGAGTACTAGTTATTGGAGAAAAACATGAAAACTACACCATCACGTCAACAGACTAAAGGCTCGAAAAAAATTATGAAAAAAAATATTAAAGCAAATCAATCAGTGAAAAAAAATTCACTCAGTGCGAAGAATCAGTCCCAAAACGCACGAAACACTTTGAGTAAGATTTTAAATGGGTTTAATGACTATAGTCTAGTTGCAGATTTTGATAAACTGGCTGATTGTGATGCGATTGTCTATTATTTTGGCGCAGAAGCTTTTTCGCAAAAGCAGAAAAATGTTGAGGCAATTATTGAAACGCATGCTCTTGATTTTCAATTAGAAGAGTTAAAGTTATCTGATAAAAAGAATATTCATTTTATCGGTCGTAGTGGACCTGTTTGGATTATTTGCCAGCAGCCATCATCTAGTATGCAGCATGGTGGTTTGCTCGATGAATCAAGCTACACATTTGCACGAGAACAGTTTGGCGTTGTGCTGTCTCAAGCTAAATCTCTTAAGCTCAATAGTTTTTCGATTTACTTTCAACAGGCTACAAATGAAGAGCATTCAGGGGCTATTGTCGGTTTAGAGCTTGCGAGTTATCAGTTTCTGAATATTTTTAAAAATGAACAGTGGTTAGCGTTCAAACCATTTAATATTCAATTAAATGTACAACAAAAAACTTTAAGTGAAGCTTTGTCTAAGTCTTCAGCGGTGCAGTTAGCAAGACATCTCGTGAACCTACCGCCGAATATAGTTAACCCAGCATCTGTTCAAGAGCTAGTTGAAGCTATTCCTTTTTCAAAAAAAATGAAAATCACTACTTGGGATGAAAAAAAATGTGAAGCCGAAGGTATGAATTTACTTTTGGCAGTCGGAGCAGGTGCATCTATTTCTCCGCGTATGATTCGTCTGAGTTATCGTCCATCTGGATCTAAACTGCAAAAGCCCGTTGCATTTGTGGGTAAGGGAGTAACATTTGATACGGGCGGTTTGGATATAAAACCTTCTAGCGCCATGCGACTCATGAAAAAAGATATGGGGGGCGCGGCAGCTGTCGTTGCACTCGCTTATTGGGTTGATGCTGTTGGTTATGAAAGACCATGCGATTTTTATTTAGCATTAGCTGAAAATGCGGTCGATGGATTTTCGATGCGTCCTAGTGATGTTTATAAATCGCGCGCTGGATACTTAGTTGAAATTGATAATACAGATGCGGAAGGTCGATTAGTTTTAGCTGATGTTATGGATGTTGCTATTACGCAAAAAGGATCTGATGAGCCTGAATATTTGATTGATATTGCGACGTTGACGGGTGCTATCAAAGTTGCATTGGGATCAGATGTAGCTGGATTATTTACCAATGACGATGATTTAGGTCGAGAAATGTCTTTAGCTGGTCAGCGTGCTGGTGATTTAAATTGGCGTATGCCGCTTATACAAAAATATTTTTCGGGGATGAGTTCACAGTTTGCAGATTTCAAAAACTCTGCAGATGGATTTGGTGGCGCAATTACGGCAGCCTTGTTTTTACAAAAATTTGCTGGTCAAAAAAAGTGGGCACATCTAGATGTTTATTCTTGGAACGATAAACCAACAGGAGCATTGACAGCTGGTTCGGCAAGTGGTCAGCCTGTACAAGCTATGATCGAATGGTTAAAAGCCATCGTTTAATAGATAGATTCAAAGTGTAGAAGTATTTCAATACAACCTCAGTTGTTAAGGCTTAGGTTGTATTATGATTTTTTCGTTTGGGCTTTGTGAATGTCTTTAAATACGGCTTGAACGGATTCGGGCACCATTTTTTTCCATTGAGGATTTTTATTTCGATACAAGCGAAGGACATCTTCAGAATGTATGAATTCGCTTATCTCGTCGCAACCTGCTATGTCTTGAATAAATTTATGATCAATTAAATGTTGGAAAATATGTTTGTTGTTTTCTGGCGGATTAAAGTTTTTCGTCATTAAACAAACTTGATGTGTTTTGTGTGGATAGGTGTACAGCCTTGTCTGGCTATCAAGCAACTTGCCCATCCCTTCAAGAAGACCACCAGGTAAATCGAAATAAAATTTCTCATCAAGTAATTTATCAAGATGACTTGCGCCGATGACCATTGCAAGCGGTTTATCTGTCATTTGTCTTATGTATTCTTTCAATTGGTAAAATAAAGCAAAATTACTAACGAGTATTGGTTTTTTAAGTGAAGTAATCATTGCCACTTTGTTCATAGCCTCATCGACAGTTATTTGCAGATCTTTCAAACGATTATTCAAAGTAAATTCAAACAATGTGGTTATGTCGTTTGTGCGTAAACTAAATTCTTTTGCGAAGTGACGACTACCACGATCAGCAATATCTAGATGTGTATTCGTAACCGGACTGTAAAATGCTCTTTGAATAAGAATATTTTTTCCCCATAGAGCATCGCTTGGATTTTGGACACGACCATCTTCGTTTATGTATATGGCATTACTCCAGCCTTTTTCGATAAGCATTAAATTAAGTTGGATTTCGTTAAACTTTTTAAAAGCGTCGCCAGAAAAGTGAATTGCATCGACGCCGATTGATCCGTGTTTAATTTGATCAAATAATGCATCCACAAATTCATCACTTGATTTTAATTTGTAAAATGAAGCATAAAGCAAGTTTACGCCCATTATACTTAAAGTTTCTTGTTGTTGTAATCGATGTTTATCTAATAAGCGAATGTGTAAAATAATTTCAGATGGGTCCGATCCGACTTGTGTTTGAAATTTAACACCCATCCATCCGTGTGATGATTTTTTTGAGCCTTCAGAGCTTGTTGCCACAGTATCTGCAAAAGCAAAAAAACAAGTGTTTTGTCCACGAATCGGTGCTAAACGATCGATCAATTTTGCATATTCTCGATCGAGCATTTTGTGTACGCGTGATTCACAAACATAGCGACCAGATTTTTCTTTGCCGTATATGATATCACTGTAAGTCATATCATACGCAGAGATAGTTAAAGCTATCGTTTGCGAAGCTTTCCCAGCTTGAAAAAATTGACGAGCAACTTCTTGGCCTGCTCCAATTTCGGCAAAAGAACCGTAACGTAAAGGGTCGGAATTTATATCAAATGCTTTAGATAATGTGGTTTTGTGACGTGAATCCAAGTTGCATCCTTATTTTTTAATTTCAGTATCCGTTTTAATCCATCCCGTGAGTGCTAAACTCATGGCTTTTTCGATTGGGATATCGATAGGCTCGACTTCATTTTTATTCACAAGAACTGTGTAGCCACCTAATCCATAGCTCATGGGTATATAGACGGCTAATTTTCCATTAGTAGCTATTTGTGATAAGCCTAGATCTTCAAATGATTCGCGCGTGACTAAACCTATTACTGAATGCTGACCAGTGAAGTGAACGAGAACAACTTTTTTAAGTGTTTGTTGTTGTTGCCCTTTTGCAAATAAATTCATGAGATCTCGTAGCGGTGAGTAGATAATTTTAATTAAAGGGACTTCAGTCAGTTTCTCTTGCAGTTTGTTAATAAATGCTGAGGTAAGGTAGTTGTTAACTAAAAAACCTATAATCAAGATGATGATAACCGTGCTGAGTAAACCAAGCCCGGGAATGTAACGTCCTTCAGGTAAGATTTGTTTGATATATTGACCTAGCATATTTTCAAATGTGGCTACAAGAGATGAAGCCACATAAATTGATAAAGCAATGGGTAAAAATGAGACAAGTCCGCTAATAAAAGTTTTCTGAAAACGAGACATCATACATCTATAATAAAGACAATCTTGTGCTTTGGACAACTTCTTTGTGAACTATATTGAGATAACTTAAGGATATTCTTTAGATTAAAGTCTGAAATGTTGATAATAAATTTATGCAAAAATTAAAATTTGTACGTTTAGTTGTGCTTTTATTGTCAATTGGGTTTTACTCGCGTTCTGGATTTTCACAAAATATTGCTATTTCGGGTGAGTACATCGTGAAATTTAAAGTTAAGATGACAAATGTCCAGGTCGTTGGAAAGGCTGGCTTAGTTGACTTGAACTTGGCGAATAAAGCTGCGGCTGAAAAAGGTGAAAGAATAGTTGGCGCATTAAAAGGAATCGGCATACGCGAAAAGTTTTCAGCGGGCGCTATGTTACATGTCGATTCAGTCAGTGCAGAAAAACTTAATTTTTTACAAAATCATCCTGATGTTGAGTATATTGAACCTAATTATTTACTCAGTTTAGATCCAAAACTTCAAGGCACTTCAGATGATGAAGCCGATGAACAGGCTGCGCAAAATGCCGTAGAATCTCAATCTGCTTCATCAGAAGATAATTCTGGTTTGGGTGTAACAGCTGACGGATCTGACACATACACCCAGTCTTCTGCTAATGCCCAAGTTACGAACTCGTGGGCAATCGAAAAACCGGTGTCAGCAACTGCTAAAGTCACGGTGGCTGTTATTGATTCTGGGTTAGATACACGTCATGTGGTTTTTGCTAATTCAGGTTCGATTTGGCAAAATATGGCTGAAATTAATGGAATACCCGGCGTTGATGATGACAACAACGGTTATATCGACGATGTTAATGGTTGGAATTTTGTTGATGGCAGTCCAAACATGTATGACGACAATGAACACGGAACACATGTAGCGGGGATTGTATTAGGTGTTGGGCAAGATATATTTAAAATACCCGTCAGAGAATCAAAACTTCGTATTATGCCATTAAAATTCTTAGATGCTAATGGATCTGGTTCAACTTCAAGTGCCATAGCGGCGATTTATTATGCTGTTAACAACGGGGCAAAAGTTATTAACAATTCTTGGGGTGGGCCTTCATATTCGAGATCTCTTCATGATGCATACAAATATGCGTACGATCGTGGAGTTGTTCTTGTTACAGCTGCCGGTAACTCGAATGCAAATATAGCAACAACGCCGATGTATCCTGCCGCTTTGGATGCTCCAAGTAATATCACTGTAGCAGCTTCTACAAGTTCCGACCGCAAAGCGAGCTTTTCGAATTATAATACATCAATGGTTCATGTTTTCGCTCCAGGATACTCTATCCGAAGCACAGTTCCTGCTGGAAGTGATTGTTATAATGAATCAACATTTGTTGCATCAACTTGTTTTTACTCACTGAGCGGAACTTCAATGGCGGCACCTTTTGTTGCAGGACTAGCTGCTTTGGCTATTCGAGAAATGCCTTCATTGTCGGCTTATACAATTCGCAATTTAATTATTTCTGGTGTAGACACAAGCTCGTTTTTCAGCCCATACGTAAGCACTGGTGGGCGGGTCAATGCGCTTAAAGTGATTCAAAGTGCGCAGGGTTACGTTGTCAGTTCACAGTCTCCTTCTCCGGTTTATAATCCAGTTTATAAATTAGAATCAAGTTCGACAGCTGGTGGAGCTTCTCAAGCGCCTGCGGGATGTGGTCTTGTGAAAGCAGTCGCTGAAGAAATATCTTCACACAAAGGACCTCCATCTGCAGCTCAAATGGTTTATGCGATGACAGTTATTGCATTGATGGCTACTCCTGTTTTACTTGCTATAAGCTTACGAACAAGAAAGAAAAAAGTAGTCCGTCAATATGCACGTTACAGCATTGCAAAGCAATTAATGATTCAAATTGGCGATCAGGTTATACAATCAGCTTCAGAGACTTTATCAGTTGGAGGTATGTCTTTTAGTTCTGATATACAAGTTACAAAAGGTCAAAAAATAAAAGTCAAAATTGCTGATTCAAATGATGAAGTCGAAGGCGAAATAGTGTGGTCTTCAGAAAGTAATTCATTCGGCGTTAAATTTACGAATATTACTGAGAGCGTAAAATCACAAATTCAAAATTGGTCAAGCGGCATGGTTCCATTAGCGTAATTTGTCTTTATTATGAATAGAAAGGCATTTTGTGTTAGAGCAAAATGCCTTTTAATATTAAAGTAGCCATAGAGAAATAAATAATCAAACCAGTGACATCAACGATAGTGGCCACTGCCGGTGCCGATGCTGAAGCTGGATCAAGTTTAAGTCGTCTGAGTAAAAAGGGTAGCATCGAGCCTGATATTGTCCCCCACAAGACAACTCCGATTATTGAAGCGCCAACAGTCAGTGCAATATACTGATAGTGTGGTCCATACATTTGTTCGCGCCATGGCCAAAAATAAATGCGAACTAAAGCAATAATTCCTAAAATCAATCCTAGACATAAACCAGTTGATACTTCACGAATGAGTACGCGCCACCAGTCAATTAAACGAACTTCCCCCAGTGCCATTGCACGAACGACAAGTGTTGAAGCTTGCGACCCTGAATTACCACCCGAACTAATAATTAGAGGTAAGAACATTGATAATACAACGGCTCTTTTCATTTCATCTTCATAATAACCAAGTGCCGTAGCTGTGAACATTTCACCAATTAGTAAAATAATCAGCCAGCCAGCACGCTTTTTTAACATTTCAAAAAAGGAAATTTGCAAATATGGAGCATCGAGTGTTTCCATACCCCCGATTTTATGAATATCTTCAGTAGCTTCTTCTTGAACAGCTTCTGCAACGTCATCAAACGTCACGATACCGACCATTTTTTCTTCTTCATCGATAACGGGTAATGCCATGAGATCATTTTTAGCAAAAATTTGTCCAATTTGCTCTTGATCGAGATCGACGGGTATTTTGATAATATCAAGCAACATAATCTCATCAACTTTTTTTTGCGGAGCAGATGCGAACAGTTCTCGAAATGAAACAACTCCGAGTAGTTTTTGATCCGCGTTGATGACATATGCATAGTAGATAGTTTCAACTTGTGTTTTTGCTTGCAGGCGAATGTAACTGATCGCTTCGTCGACGGTCATTTGAGGTCTTAAACGGATAAATCGCGATGACATGATACCACCCGCATTATCCTCTGCATATGCGAGCAAGACTGTAACTTCGCGTTTTGTTTGTGGATCGAGCAAAGAAAGCCAATCTTCTCGATATTCTGGATCTTCTTCTTGAATAAGATCGGCAGCATCATCAGGTGCGAGTAATCTTACCCAAGATCGTTTTTCTAATGGTTGTAAATCTCGAATAAGTGGAAGTTGATCCTGAGCCTTCAGGCTTAAAAAAAGTTCTTCAGCATCGGTGCGAGTTAGATGAAAGAAAGCCTCTTTGCGATCTGTCTGGCTAATTTGATCCCAATGCGTTTGAAGGTAATCAGGACTGTTAATGTCAATTGAATCCGATAAAGACTTTTGGTTTTGATCTTCAGTTGCGGTTGCTTTTTTTTCATCTGACATAAAAAATCATTACCTTGTTGTTTCAAATTTCTCAAGAACTTCTTGTGGTTTTCCCAACATTTTAACTGCGCCATTTTCTAACCATAATACATAATCACAGTCGAGCACCGTCTGAAGTCGATGTGCTATTCGGATTTGTGTTTTTGAAGCTAAAGTCTTTTTCAAGGCTAGTTCTATTAATTTTTCAGATTGAGGATCGATATTAGCAGTTGCCTCATCAAAGATAAAAATTTCAGAACTCTGAAGTAGACCTCGGGCTAAGCTAAGGAGTTGTTTCTCGCCTTGCGATAAATTTTGTCCTTTTTCTTCTACGTGATCATTGAGTTGGAGATTTAAGCCAACAAGTTTTAAAACTTCGTTCAGTTTATTGTTTGAAAAGTTATTAAAAAGGTCTAGGTTGTCTTTAATACGACCTTGAATAAAAAACTGATCTTGCGAAATCATTGAAAATTGTCTGCGATGATCTTCAATGTCTTCTTTATATTCGTTGTTTATCAAAATCACACCACTGGTCAGTGGGTACAATCTTAACAGCGCTGCAATTAAAGTTGATTTTCCGGCACCAGTTCGGCCAATAATCCCTAATTTTTCACCCTCTTTTAATTTAAAAGAAATATTGTGTAGTATTTTATGATCATGTCCAGGGTAGACGAAGGTTAGATTTTCAACCGTTAGTTTGTGTTCGTTTTGAGTAGATGACGAGTATTTTATATGTTCGATTTCATTATTTTGATTGTAGGATTGCAGACCTAAATTTTTTTTAGGATGATGTGTTTTAAAATCAGATTGTTCAGGTAAGTAAGAACCTTTTTCGATAGGTGATCGTAAAAATTCATCCATTCTTTCAACACCAACAAGTGCTTCTTCGAACTGCGAATACCACTCGAAAAACATTTGTAGTGTATGCGTCGCTAAAATCGTAAAGCCTAAAATAACGGTCACTTGTCCAGGGCCTACAAAACGGCTATGAATCAAATAAATTCCAAGTAGTCCATTAGCTAAAAATAGCATTGTTGATACAAAATTGAGTTCCGTAGAAAAACGCATGACACTTTGAATGATACTGAATTTACTTTTTATATAGAGTTGATCTAAATCAAAAAAACGAGATTCGAAAGCTCGAATTTTTGAATTTTGCCGAATAGATAAATTTCCTTGTACTGTTTCTGAAAAATGAGCGACCGAAGGGCCTCGCAGAACTGAAACCTCTCTACGGTGTTTTCTTAACTTAAGCTGATTCCTTTTTAGTACGAAATAAAAGCAAAAACCCGCAATCACGATATTAACGATAAAATACGGATGCGTTAGCGTAATCAGAAGTATTATTGAAATGAGATCAAAAATAATTGATAAGAACTCGGCTAATGGTCCACCAAATAAACGAAAAACATTGCCATAATCACTTGAAAAGCGAGTGGTGATTTTTCCGACAGGTGTCGCATCAAAAAATGATAATGGAAATCGTGAAACACGATATGTTGTTTCGTCATATATTCGAGACACAGCTAAAGCAGATAGACGCGAAAACAAAGTTCGATAAACAACGGTCATTGTAAATGCTATGGTTAGAACAATACCTAAATCCGTGACTAGATATTTTAAATCCGAAATGTTGATTATCGGGTGTTTATCGTAAAATTTTGCAATCATTTGTGCATTCGATAAAAACAGAACTCGACCAGTGAAACCCAAAATAACGATTAAGGTAATTCGAAATAAAAAAGGGCGATACGCTTGAATCAAAGTATCATAAATAGTGCTCGAAAAGGCTTTTTTAGATCTTGATTTATTGATCATATGAAACCTCATTTTTTTGCTCTTCACCTTTAATGAAACTCGCGAATCGATCAATTTGTATAAGTTCTTGATATGTGCCGTTAAATGTTAAAGTTCCATTTTCTAAAAATAAAATTCGGTCGCAGGATTTAAGAAATTCATATCGTTGCGTAACAACTAAAAAACTATGTCCTAATTTTTTATAGTTCATTAAAATATCGATGAGCCTTTTTTCTGTGCCTACGTCGACAGCACTAAATGGGTCATCAAGCAAAAAAAGTGGTTGTGGGTTGAAAAACAAGCGAGCTAGATTTAATCGTTGTTTTTGTCCACCAGAAATATTCAAACCCCGTTCGCCGATAACTGTATTTAATCCATTGGCTATGCGATCTTTTTCTATGTCAAATTGCGCTTGTTTAAGGCTCAATAGGGATTTTTGCGAGCTTTCGGGATTTGCTTTTTCATAATCAAAGGTAATGTTTTCTAGAATTGAAGCACTTAGAATAAAAGGTTCCTGAGGCAGATAACTGTAGCTGGTTGAATAAATTTCATCAGCTTCGAAAGGTGTTTCCTTCATTATGGATTTGATTAAAATTGATTTTCCAGAGCCAACAGGGCCTATGAGAGCGACAACCTCGCCTTTGAAGATATCGAAAGATATATTCTTTAAGACAGAGTTTTTATAAATATGAAGGCTTAAGTTTTTAATATGCAAACTATTTCTGCTATCTATCAATGATTGGTTGTTGATTTTGTAGTCTATATTAGTGAGTGAGAAAAAATCACCAAGCCGTTTTATTGAAGTCCAAGCATCAAACATCATAGTGAAAAACCACGGTAGCTGTCGTAAAGGTTTTGCCAGGAATATTCCCATCACCCACATAATGGCAAGTAGGTCAATTTCATGAATGAGTTCTTGATGTATAAACGCAAGAAAAAATAAAACAGCTAAGTTAAGCCAGAAGGTTATGCTTGACGAAATTGAATTCATAAACTGGCCATTTGTGACCATTGCAATGCGATTATTTGTTTCTTCTATTCTTTTTTTAATGATTTTATTTTCAAAGCCACGAACCCAATTGAGTGATTTTAATCCTTTTATGTTTTGAATCCACTCGTTAACCAAGCCCATTCTTTGGCCAGCTAATGTTTTAAACTGTGAAAAAAATAGAGATTGTCTGCGAGCAAGAAAAATGTTGATAGCGATAATAACAACAATCATTCCAAAGGTTAAAGAAAGTGGTATTTGATAGATCCACTTTAAAAATAATGGGGCAATCATTAAAGGAAAGGCTGTTGTTAGTGCGTACGGAATTGTTTGTTCGAGCCACATCGTGCTGCTGGGGATATCTGTCGTATAGAGTGACACCATTTCGCCAACTGTTTTATCACTTGTTGTCAGAGATTTTAAATGGAGAATATGTTTGTACATTGATTGACTTAATACTTTTTGAGCGAGAAGGGCTTCCCTTTGGCCCAAAAAATTCGTCAATTGTAAAAGAATAAATGATAAAAAAGCTAACAAAGTGCAAATAAATAGAATTTCAAAGGACAATGTTTGTGTAAATTCTTTTTGGAAGTAGGGAACTGCTATACCAGCTAACGTTGCAAATAAAGCTAAAATGATAATGATTATGCGAGAACTTAATCGATATGTTAAAATAAATCGAATTAATTCGCGGGTAGACTTCATTTGAAAATGATCGGATTTTGAAGTCATTTACGAAACCAGCCCGTGAGTGAACGTCTATTAGATTTTGAAGTGATAACTTCATGTGGAATATGGCTTTGAAATAAAATCATCTGCCCATATGTCGGAAGCATTTTGAAGAGAATCTCTGATTTTGCTGGATCTGTGTATCCGACAATTTCGCCTTGTTTGTCGTTTGACCAATTTTTATTTAAATAAATAACAAATGAAAAAAAACGTTTATTATTTTCTCGTGTCTGATCAATATGAGTTTTATAAAAATGTCCGCTTGGGTATAAAGCTAAGTGAGATTCATAGTGTGTTAATCCAATACGAAAATAATCATGTAGTGCATTTAAAAACAAATCTAATTTTTGTTGAATCAATTTTTCGGTATCGTTATTGAACTCGAGCCAATAAGTATAATCATTACGAATAACTTTTTGTAGTTCAGTATTGTTTTCAGTGATTGAGGCTGACTTAAAAAGACCTCTTTGTTCGATGTGTTGATGATACTGAAATAGAGTTTGTACAAATTCAGGGTCAAAAGTCATGAGGTCTATATGTGTCCAACCCTGCAAGTCAATTTTTTGCATAAATTGTTCAAGATCATTTGTGGTTATCATAAAAACACGCTAACATTCTTTTGTGTCACAAGGTAACGTTTTACGAATTAGTCGAAGATTTTTTTTTGAAAAAGGCATTGCGTCTATAGTCTCTTTAGGAGCTATAGGTTACACTTTGTCATCGTGTTCAACATTTGATGATTATCTGATTGAAGATCAGTTAGATTTTGACCAGGATGTAGTTATAGTCGGCTCTGGATTACCAGCTTTATTTGCAGCATATGAACTCAAAAAGAATAAAATACCTTTTAAATTATTTGGTCCGGATAGTCGCTTTGGAGCTCAGTTTTTATCAATGGGTAACAAAGAGTGGGGATATTTTAAATTTGAAAAGAAAGATGTCGTAATGCTTGCTCTTGTTAAAGAACTGAATTTAGATATTGAGTGGCTAAATTCTCAGCAGTGGACTGTTAAAGGTGGTGTTTCCTTAGTTATTAATGAACTGGTTGACTTGGTTCAGGGGATAATTCCTAAAAGACAATTAAGGTTGAATCACAAGTTGGTTCAAATTCAAAAATTTGGTCCTCGCTATCAGTTAGTTTTCCAAAGCGCTGATCGCGAAAAAACTTTTTATGCTAAAAAAGTGATTTTAGCTTTAGAACCTCAACAAATTGCTGAAATTAAAAATTTAGCTTTGATTAGTTCGCAAACTGAACAGCTTGTTAGCAGTCTATCGCATTTGAATGGCTACAGTTATATGCGTATTGCTCTTCCTGCAGAGCGATTAAAAAAAAATGATCGCAAAAAATCTATAAAGCGACAAGAGTCAATTCAAGCAGAAATTAAGAACGGTCTTTTAAGTTTGTCCTCAGGACTATTTGGTGAAGTGGATGTAATTGAACGCCATGGAGTGTATTTAGTGACTTTGGTTGTTGATATTAATCATCCAGTACGAATTTTAAACAATCTTGAAAAAATAATAACCCTGCGCTTTGAGGGATCTCTGGGCCCTGAAGAGGTATTAGATTGGGGGCCAATCGTATTTCGACCAACCGGAAAAGTGCCCGTTGGTTTTGGTTTTGAAATTAATCCTGTTAAATCACCTCGTCCATTACCTACGCAAAGTTTTTTACAAGTTGTGTCTACTGGGTTGGTCGATTTTGATACTGATACTTCGCACGTTGAGCAAGTCTTAAATCTAACTCGTCGTTCATTAAGTGTATATAAAGCTGACATTTAGCAAGTCCATGCTAAAATTAATAAATATTTACTAGATCTATCTTCTTTTTTTTTGTAGTTTGTGTGACCAAAGAAGTATTTGGTGAGGAGAGTGGTTAACCTATGAAATCAAAAAGTGATTTATCATACATTGGCGATGTATTATCGAATGTGAGATCTTCGCCGACAGTTGATTCAAAAATGACGAACGATGAAAAAATTCAAAAGATTCAAAACCATTTTTCAGAAATTATGCAGACACTTGGCTTGGATCTAAACGACGATAGTCTCCGTGATACGCCAAAGCGTGTCGCTAAAATGTATGTGAATGAAATTTTCGGTGGGTTGAATCCAGATCACTTTCCTAAAATTACAGTCATCGAAAATAAAATGCAGTATGACCAGATGGTCTGTGTGCAAAATATTGAAGTGATGTCTTTTTGTGAACATCATTTTCAGCCGATTGACGGATTTGCCACAGTTGCTTATATCCCGAAAAATAAAGTAATCGGGTTGTCTAAAATTAATCGAATAGTTGAATTTTTTTCGAAAAGGCCTCAAGTTCAAGAGCGTCTCACAAAGCAAATCGCTGATTGCTTGCAGTACATTTTGGAAACAGAAGATATTGCTGTTCATATTAATGCGAAACATTATTGTGTTAAAGCTCGTGGCGTACAGGATACTCATAGTTCGACGACTACTGCAGACTTACGTGGCGAATTTAAAACCAGTGGAGACACCCGTACTGAATTTTTAAAACAATGTCGTAATGCTTTGTAGATTGATCACTTAAAGGCATATGATCGCATGGCAAGTGATGCGTTCTGAATACCATCAAAGATCACTTGAGGCGTTAAATTTGATTCACTAGCAATTCCCAAGCAAATGATAAATGGTAAAAAATGCTCTAAGCTAGGCACAGCTAGTGAACTAGCCGGGTGACTTTCCCAGTTCATAATGATGTTTTCGTATTTTTTTTGTGATACGTTTTGATGTATCCATTGATCAAATGAAGCACTCCAATCTAGAATCGCAGCATTTTCCTCCCATGAGAAGCGTCTAAGGTTGTGAACGATGTTTCCAGAGCCTATAATTAAAACTTTTGCTCGATCAATTGCAGCTAATTTTTTTCCAAATATATAGTGATCATATAAAGACCCATCACAGTTTAAGCTGAGTTGTACGACAGGTGTATCTGCTTGTGGTCTAAAGTGTGTTAAGACTGACCAAGTTCCGTGGTCAATACCCCATTTTTGTGATCCGAGTTGAGATGAAGGTTTGATAAAATCTAAAGAATGAATATTTTTGAAAATATTGGGGTATCCTGACACTTCGTACTTAAGTTGGTAGAGATCTTCCGGAAAACCGTACATATCATAGATTTGTTTGGGAGATTGCTCATCAGTATAGTAAAAACCGTGAGTTTCCCAGTGAGCTGAAATAGAAAGTATGCATTCTGGCTTTGAGTTAAATGATTCACCATATTTTTGAATGGCTTTGGTGTAAGCATTTTGGCTTATCGCATTCATCGGAGACCCATGACCAAAAAAACAGACGGGAAATTTGTTTTGATTTATCATAGAGTCTCCGATGTGAAATAAATATGATGTTTATTTTGCGCGCGCAGCTTGGACTTTCAAATTAATTGTGACTTCGTCGCCAACGACTGGACCAACTTCAACGAGTTTGCTCCAAGTTAAACCAAAATCTTGACGATTAATTTTTGCTGTAGCGTTAAATGCGGCTTTTGTGTTGCCGTAGGCATCGTTAGCTGTTCCTAAAAACTGTCCGTCTAAAATCACTTCTTTAGTTTTGTTTTTGATTGTAAGATCACCAATAATTTTGAACTTGTTAAAAGAACCTGTGATTTTTTTACTTTTAAAAGTCATTTTTGCAAATTGAGCTGCATCAAAAAAATCGGCAGATTTAAGGTGTTTGTCGCGATCTGCGTTGGCTGTATCGATAGAGTCGATGTTGACTGTTACATTAACTTTAGAGTCCGCTAGTTTTTCAGCTAGATTTATTTCTCCTTCGAAAGAAGTAAATCGTCCTTCTACTGTAGAAATAACTAAATGAGGGATCTCGAATCCTACTTTTGAGTGGGCCGTATCTAAATTGTAAAGCCCAGGCTGTACGGTAGGGACTGATTTTTTATCAGTTTTTTTCTCTGCTGAGAAAGCATTAAATGATAAGCCAGTTAAAGCGATTGCTAAAATTGTTTTTTGAAACGATCTCATGGGGTCTCCTTCTTAATGATTGTTTGTGGTCTATTTTGTTTTGTGAATATCATTATGACTGATTTTATATTGTTGCAAAAGACTCTAATATTGGAAATAATTGTTCCATATATGAAACAATTAGGTCTGGATTTAAATTTAATACGGATATATGTTAAGATTGTCGAATTTAAAAGTTTTAGTGAAACTTCGAGGAACCTGAATATCCCAAAATCGACCTTGAGCAGATCGGTCACAGCCTTAGAAAAAGAACTTGGTCTTCAGTTAATTTTAAGAACAACTCGCCAGTTTAGCTTAACGCATCAAGGAGAACGCTTTTATCAAGATTGCAAAAAAATACTTATTGAATTTGATAACAGTCTGTCACAAATAACCAAAAACAAAGAAGGTACGCACGGCAAAATTAAATTAACAGCGCCATTAGATTTCGGTGAAGCTGTGCTTAACCCATTGATTATTGAATTCAGTCAGCAATACCCACAGATCGAGTTCGAACTCTCATACACTGACGATATCGTCAACATTGTTAGAGAAGGTTTTGACTTAGCTTTGCGTATTGGGGATCAGAAAGACAGTCGTTTAAAAACTAAAAAAGTTTGCGAGACATCATTTATTATAGTCGCAAGTCCATTATTTATTCAGCAGAATGTACTTATCCAAGATAGTCGTGATTTAGCAAATTTGATCTACATTCATTTCGGACGAATTAAAGATTTGGCTTCTATTCGCTTTACAGCAGGTCGTGAGTTTTTTGTTATTAAAAATAAGCCGCAAATTATAGTTAATCATTTGCAATCTTTAAAAGCTATGGTTATGGCTGATAAGGGTTTTGCTATGTTGCCAGATTTTTTTGTTAAAGCAGAGCTTCAAAAGGGTCAACTTATACAGTTATTCAAAAATCATAGGACTACAGCAATCAATGTTTCATGGGTCATGCCCGAGCATAAAGAGAACTCAGCTCTCATTCGAAATTTTCGAGATTTTATAACACCTAAAATTGCTAGATTGTTGTAATAGGTTTTATAGACGCATCATCAGATTTGAAACCTGTGAATAAAATTTAATTTGTCGATTCTTGATTAGCTCTATGTTGGGGGTCCCAAGGAGAATAAAATTTTTATAATCTAAGACTTGTTCCCAATGTTCAAGATCGATAAAAGTTGTTTGAATAGTATTAATCTTAATAAATGATTTTTGTAGTGTTGGGATTTGAGTGATCGCAATTGCAGAACTATAACCAACAATACCATCAGATTTTCCAGTAATGTATGAGTCTGTCACTGAAAGCACAGCTGACATGTTTGCTGCATCAAAAATATCAAGATTGACGGGTTGGTAGCCACCATAAGCATAAATTTTAAGATGAGCAGGAACTTTAATCGATGATAAAAAGTTTTTTACGAAGGGTTTTGTGAGTTGTCTTAAGCCATCAAGAAAGCAAAAATCTGTTAAGGTTTTGATGACTTCGGAATCTTGTCTGAGTTTTTGAATAAACTCAACACCGTCAAACGGCGTACTGACTGTAATTAAATTTTTAATGAAATGAGCCCCTTTATTAATTGCGTAAAGACTATATAAACCGCCAGCACTATGACCTAAAGCCGTAATTTCAGCATTAGGATATTGAGCATGAACTTGATTAAAAAGACGGAAAACACGCTGGCCGTTGTCTTCGATGGTTCCGACTGGATTAAGTTTTTCCGCAACAAAAACGATATAACCAGTTTTTGAAAGTGTTTTAATAATATCATCAGAAAAATATTCAGGAGCGAAAGAGTTAAAAAAGCCAGCGACGAGAATGATGACTTTTTGTTTATTTTGCGGCTGCGGTTGAGATGCATTTGCATGAGGAGATGCGAAATTTAAAAGAAAGCTAAAAACGAGCGCGAACTTTAGTGAAAGTAGGATTCGAGTTATTCTGGATGCGCTATTTAATATTAGGCTACTGTTTGGGCCTTTTGTAAATTTTACCATAATGTCCCCCTCCCTGCTTAAGCAATGCAGAGTATTTACTCTAGTCATAGAGTTGCTAATTAGTCACTTGTAACTAGTGCGTTACGCGCACTATTTTTATAAGAACACGGTAAATTTGACTTAACAATTATTTGACATATTGCGACATCGCTTGAAATGTTGTATAACTTTGAACGCTCGTTAAAGAACTCAACTTGTTCCATTGGGGGATAAAATGTCAAATCCGGTTATGACTCCGGCAGATGAGATATCTGCAGTAAATACAGAAGCAAATTCGGCAAATGCAGCTCAAGCTGTTTCTACTACGAAAGCTCAAGCAACTCAAAAAGCAGCTAAGTCTCGTGATGAAGATTTAGATGCTGATGATGATGAAATTGAAAATGAAAAAGTTCATGATCGTTTTGGTGATGATGATGATTCATTTGCTTTAGACGCACAAAACGCAGTCACTGTTTTAAGTGAAGAAGAAGAGGATTTTAATTTTGATGCGGTTGAAAACATTCTTGAATTACCAGATCAAGAGTTTCCAAAATTTACGTTAGCAAAAAATAAAGCTCGTTTTTTACGTATGGTTTCTTGGTATCGTCAAAAAGAAGAGTGGATTGAAGTTGCGCCATTGTCTGGTGTTCAAAAGCTTTTCAAGCAGCAATCTAAAGAGCTTGAAGGAATTCGTGCAAGTAAAATGGATTATGAAATGGAGCTTGAAACTGGTACATTAACGCCCTCACAACGTTCATATAAAAAAGATGAATTAAAAATGTGCCGCGTACAAGAGAAAATGGCTGTCCATTTAATTTCAAAGTTGCAGCTTAAAATTAAATCGGGTCGTCGATAAGTTTAAAAAATTAGATTGCTATTTTTTTAGAAAATGGATCATGATTAGACATGATCCATTTTTTTTTAAATCTAATAGTCGTTTTTAGTTGTTTTCATTTTTTTACAAAATCTGTTTTTGCGCAGAAAGAATCTTCTTTTGAAAACAATCATAACTCGTTCAATTTTAATTCTTTAAAAACAGAACATGTTGATCCTTTTGTGAAGCGAGCATTTGATAAACCATCAATCGGCCTATTATTGACGGGGACAATAGCGTCACTTGTGACAGAGCCAGAAGATGATCATGTTCGTAGTCAATGGAAAGATCATCAAAGAATAAATAAATCAGACTCTCATATTGGCGATATTCTAGGTTCAGGGGCTGGTAGCTTAGCTGTTATGGCGGGGCAGTACTGGCTTGATGATAATTCAGACCATTGGAAATCTCATGCTCGCGGTTTTGTGTATGGAGGAATAGGCATTTATAGTTTAAAAACTATTTTTGGTCGTAATCGCCCCGGCCACAGTCACAGTCATCAATCCTTTCCTTCTGGTCACACCGCAATTTCATTTATGACGGCGACAAATTTAGCATATGCTTACGGTTGGCCTGCAGCAGCGATTGCCTATCCTGTCGCATTTTATGTTGGTGCTACTCGACTGTCAGATGATGCGCACTGGTTTTCTGATACAGTTGGCGGCGCATTTTTAGGATTGTGGGTGGGCCGCGCTGCTTTTTATAGTTCAATAGGAGAAAAAGACACATCTGTCGTTCGCTATTTGTGGAATGAAAAATATCAAATTGTGCCGATACTTGCGAATGATCAATCTGGTCTGTATTTGAGTCATTCATTTTAAAAATAAAGTTTAAATAAACTCAGTTCGTTTTAAATGTCTCAGAATTAGACCAATGACTGAATTTATATTTTTTTTCATTTAGTCTCTAAAGCTTTTCTATTTCATTCCGATACATTCATTGTGAGTCACTTGATTCATTTATTAAACGATAAGAGGAGGCCCAATGGCTCGTTCATTTGTATACATCGTGTCTGAAAATCCTGAAGTCGTTGAGAAAGTTAAAAAATCTTGCGAAGGTCAGGATGTTACTTTTTTCAATTACTCAGGCCCGCAATGGAGAGAAGGACTTGATAATCAATTCTTCAGATCTCAACTTGTCAATGGAGTACCATCATTGGCTCCTGGTTTGACAGCATTTCCACATCCTGAAAGTTCAGGTAATGTTGTGACTTTTCCTCAAGGTGGAGTAAGTACCCCTGAGAAAGTTCAAAAAATGGAAGACATGGAAGCTCGAGCAATCGAAGCAGCTATTTTCCAATATAAAGGTAATTTAACTGAAGCTGCAAAGGCTCTCGGCATTGGTCGAGCAACTTTGTATCGTAAAGTAAAACAGTATCACATCGACCCCTCCCAAGCTCGTCGTCGTAAGTTAGTTGCTGCATAATTAATTGCAACTGATTTAGTAACGACTCAAAAATATGATTTAAATTGATACGGCTCGACTTAAGGTTGAGCCGTATCGCTTTTTGGCCACAGCTATGACATAATTATACGTATATGAAAAACACGTATAAAATTATGGGATCTTTACTTTTCGTTATCGCAACAGCTTTTATTTCTTATCAATTTTTTATTTCGAAACTTCAGGCAAAAGATAGACAAGTTGCTAGTTTTGGTGAGAGAAATTCTTCTGATCAAATCAAATGGGAACAAAATGTCGCGCAAGAACTATCAAATGCAGATGCGATTTCTGTTCAAACTCCAACTAAAATTAATTGGCAAGATTCATTTTTATATGAGTATCTTAGAGGTCAGTACACAATATCCTTGAAAAAGGGATCGATCTATTCAATTAAAGTACAAGATCAAAAGCTTGGACTTAAATTAGACATAAGTGCATTCATGTCGGCATATGCACGAAACATGAAAGAGTTTTCGGATTATGAAGTAAAAGTTATAGATGCTAAAACTGATCAAGTTGATTTAAAAGATAGAGCAGGTCAATTAACAGGTCATTTTATATTTACTAAGGATGACCAAGGTCTGGTCACAGAAATAACAGTTAAGTAACGATTGATAAAATCGAGTATTTTTCAAGTCTAGCTTTTTCGCAAAAATTTTAGCAGTTTGAACAAAAATCCGATCTGTAGCTCATGATATTACCAGAGATAGATCGTCTTCAAATTACTCAAATTGAACATAAATTTAAACCTACTATTTTCAGTAGAGTCCTTGCTTTTGTTATAGATTATTTTATTTTTGCTCCTGTTATTAGTTTTTTGACTTTGATGCTTTTTCGTCAAGGTCTTAGTTTATATAAAAACTATCCGCAGTCGGATGAAGCTCAACTTATATTTTATTATTTAATTGTAGGATTTGTCTTTTTGATCACTTTACTACAGGCTATATTTATAACGTTTTGGAGGGGGACACCCGGACAACATGTTTTAAAACTTGAAGTAGAATTTCATAAAAAAAGTTCAATGGTCTTCTTACAGGCTTGGTTTCGGCAAATAGGTTTTGTAGCGAGTTTTTTTCTCTTAGGTTTGCCATTTTTAAGCGTATTGTTTGATGAAGACGGTCGATGTTTTTATGATAAAATGGTTGATGCTAAAATCATATCACTTGTTCCAAATTCGAATGAAGCAAAAACTGGATTTAAATATTATCAAGATTTAGATAAAAAGTTTTGGTCATCTTCAATGACTACTTTAAGTTTGTTTTTGATAGCAATTTCGATCATTTTGTTTTGGAAAAGCTACTCTAATATTTTACAATCACCAATTGCATATAAAAAATACTTAAAGCACAACCCTAAAATATGCCAGGACTTTGCTGATTTGAATACCACAGATCGATTACGTTATAAAATTGCGATGAATCTAGTCGGCACAATTTCTGATGAATGTTTAAATCAGGAAGCTGATTTTGTTTTATGGCGTAATTTTACGACAGATCAGTCTTTAGCCTATTTTGCAAAATTTATTGCAGCATCCGATAAATCAGATTTAGAAGCGAAATACTTATATGAGGCATGTCGTTTAAGCGATTCAAGCGAGGGATGTTACTGGAGTCAAATTTTCATAAATCGTGAATTTAATAAAATTGTAAGTCATTCGGATTATGGTCAGTCAGTTTTGGGACAAGTATTGTCGTATGAAATGAATACAGATTTAAATTCGCACGAGAAAAGTAAAATAATTAAAAAAGTCCAATTGCAAAGCAAAGAAAAAAGCATACAAAAGTTTGTTATTATTGAGAGCTTAAATTTACAAAGTAATTCGAAAATGAGAAGCCCAGCAAGTCAAAATGAATCAAACGATGATGTTAACTCAGTCATAGATATGATTAGGGATTTATGATTTTCCCAGGAAATATATTTAAAAAAATAGAGTTTAATTTGCAGCCGGTGTGGGTGCTTCTCGCAATTAATATTCTAGTTTATGGGTTAATTCAGTTCTTTTATCAAGATACATTGAAAACATTTTCAAATGAGATGTTTTCACAAAAAACATCTAAGATGTATGATTTGTATATTCAAACTTTAGATCCGTTAGAAAAACAGAATTTAGACCAAATCAGTTCGGCATCGATTCTTCGTGATTCGAAATTCTGGCATCGCGCTCAGAATTTTCCCTTTAAAGGTGATAGAGTTAAAATTGAAGATTCTGTTATGTTTTTGCAAGAATTAAAAGATTCATATTTAAAATCACCACAATATTTGTTTGGGCTTTCACCAGCGCCAACATCTTTGTGGGCCTGGATCACATATCAGTTTTTACACACTCACTTTCTTCATTTACTGATGAATATGATTTTTTTGTATTTAATTATTAGTGTTATGCAAAGTAAAATTGATCAAGACTGGATTTACTTAATATATATTTTATCTGGTTTAGCTGGTGGCTATGCATATTTGACAATGAATCCATTTAATGAAATTGCAGTTGTGGGGGCTAGTGGTGCAATTTGTGGATTAATGGCTTTTATGGGAATTGCATTTCATTCTCAAAACATGGAATGGAGTTATTTTTTAACCCCATTTAGAGGATACTATGGAATTATTTATTTGCCAGTTTTTTTATTATTACCAGTTTATTTGATATCAGATTTTACAACTATTCTGTATTATAATAATGGCATTCAATCTTCAGTTGCTCACTCTGCGCATATTGGTGGTTCGATCGCGGGATGTCTGTTGGGCTTTTTATACTTACTCGATCAAAAAGCTAAAAAGAATATTCTTCGAAAGTGGGGGCATCATTTAGATTATAAGGAATATCTCGCTTTGCGAGATAAAGTGAAATAAACTTATGACAGCCACAAATTTATCTGGTTTAGCATTTATAGTATTTTTTTTAGCAATCATTATCTTACCATTTTGTGTTTGGATTTATGCTTTGTTGCAAATTTATAAGCGTAAAACAAATAAATATAGATGGCTCATTTTCGCGATGGTTTTTTTCACATATGCTGTTGGTGCAGTTATTTATTTAATTATAGGGAATAGTGCTGACAGATAAGATCTGATTTTTAATAATTGTTTTAAATTGTTAGCCATAATTGTCGCTTTGTATTTTATTGCCAAATCTAATCAAATCTATTTTTCTGGGATCGATATTTCTCAAAATGAGACAGGAACTGAATTTGCTAAGTCATTATTTTGAGTAAATATGAAATGTCTTTGGTATGAGGTTATTATGTTTAAAAAATCAATTTTAATCCTGTGTCTTTTAGTCAGCGGAACGAGTTATGCTCGCCAAGATCTTGCCCAGTTTGTACTGAAAGAAAAACACGATGATTTTATATCACATGTTCAGTATTTAGTTCATTTGATAGATCAAATATCTACTCGAGATAAACTAGCTACTCAAAATAATAATTTTGTTGAATTGTTGAATATGTATTGTTTGGATCAAGATTTCGAAGATCATTTACAAATGATTCATAAGAATAGTTCAATACAGTATACATTAAACTGTTCTCGTAGTGATTTAGATACACCAAATAAAATATTTTACTTTGTTCTTGATATCTCTAATCTGAAGGTCATCGAAGCCTTTGTCGTGGATTCTAGTTTAGGGGAATATTCTAAAAATAAACAAAATATAAATTTTGTTATTCGTCAGGTTATTGCTGTCGCTGGATCTACAGCATTATCTGGTGTGTTGGCTCAAGGAGTATTTAACGGTCAGTCAGATAAACTAAAGCATTCTGCAGTTAGCGCTCTGATGTCTTCTGTGCTCACATCAGCATCATATCACTATTTTAAAACATCTCCAAAAAAATCAGCAATTATTGGTTTTGCAACAAGTTGTGCTATTGGACTAACTAAAGAAATTTGGGATCGTGGTCAGAAAAATCACACATCAGATGTCCGTGATATGAAGGCTAATTTAATTGGTTGTGCGTTAGGTGCCTTTGGGATGAAAATAGCACTTGAGTTCTAAGTTAACGTGTAGGGTGACTATATATACAATCACCCTGACAATTAATGAGATTGAAACTGCAATTATTCCTCATCCGGAGCAAAACCACGTCTCATTGTATTTTCAGTTACAACAATAGGCTCAGTGAATTGTTTTAAATAATCTGGACCACCAGTTTTTGAACCAATACCAGACATTTTAAAACCACCAAACGGATGACGATCCACCATGGCTCCTGTTATTCCGCGATTAATATACAAATTACCAACTTCTAATTCATTTTTAACGCGTTCAATGTTAGCAGGGCTTCTTGAGAAAACTCCGCCAGTCAGCGCGTATTCAGTGGCGTTAGCAATATTTAAAGCTTCATTAAGATCTTGAGCTTTAATCACAGCGATGATAGGTCCAAAAAACTCATTTTGAGCGACATCATCAGACGATTGAATATCACCAAAAATAGTCGCTGGAACAAAATAGCCACCACTTGGTGTTTGGCCTTTGAATAAGACTTTATATTTTTGCGAAGCCTGATCTATTTGATTATTAAGTCGATTGTAAGCTTCTTCATCAACAACGGGTCCGAAATAGCCCTTAGGGTTTTCAGCAGAAGTTACAACGAGTGATTTGGCCCCTTCGATAAGTCTTTGTGTGAATTTTTCGTAGACCTCCGCGAGGACAATCACACGTGATGCTGCTGAACATTTCTGACCAGAAAAACCAAATGCAGAATATAATACACCATCAACGGCTTCGTCTAAATCGGCATCATTATCGATGATCACAGCGTTTTTACCGCCCATTTCAATAATACAACGCTTAACATGTTGTTGGCCAGGTTGTACAACCGCTGCATTTCTAGCGATCAATAAACCAACGGCTTTAGATCCCGTGAATGCAATTGTTGTTGTGAATTTGTGTTTCACGATATAATCACCAACAATTTCACCATAGCCCGGTAAGAATTGAATAACGTTTTCAGGTAATCCAGCTTCTTTAAATAAATCCATTAAGCCTTGTGCAACCAACGAGCTTTGTTCAGCCGGTTTCATCACAACAGTGTTACCTGTGACAATGGCCGCAGCGACTTGACCAGCTAAGATAGCTAGAGGAAAATTCCACGGAGAGATAACAGCAACCACACCACGTGGTTTGTAAATATATTGACTAATTTCGCCAGGAGCATGGCCAACACGCGTTGGCTTAGCTAACTCACGTTGGTGGCGAGCATAGTATCTTAAAAAATCAATTGCTTCAGCGACATCAGCATCAGCTTCAGCCCATGGTTTACCAACTTCAAGAATTTGTGTTGCCATCAATTTGTATTTATATTTAGCCATTAAATCTGCAACTGCATCTAAGTAGTCAGCACGTTTGGTGCTATCAACTTTTTTCCAAGTGCTGTAAGCAGATTGTGCTTTTTGCATAGCAAGTTCTGCCATTTCAATAGTGGCCATAGAAACTTCAGCTACAACCTGCGATGTGTTGGATGGATTAACACGTTTAAAGATATCAGCTGAGATTTGTTTTTGACCGCCAATCACTGGAACAACTTTGATAGGTAATTGTGATTTAAGATCATTCATGGCTTTTAAAGTTGATTCACGAACTTCGGTGATCGCAAAATCTAAATAAGGTTCATTTCTAAATTTATTGGGTGCTGTTTCGGGATTAGGATTTGTCGGTGTTAATCCAACAGATGGATCTTTTAAGAGTTCAGCGGTTGTTTTACCGTCAGCAAATTTACCGCGCAGCCATGATTCATTTGATGTGTTTTCTAGTAGCCTACGAACAAGATAAGCCATGCCCGGGATGAGCTCGCCAACAGGTGCGTATTCACGCACGCGGTAACCCATATCAGCTAAAGATTTTTTAATAGGTTCAGCCATACCGTAAAGCATTTGAATTTCTAATGCATTTTTAGGTAAACCTAATGTTTCAGCTTTAACTAGTGCCGCAGAAATAGTTCGCACGTTGTGTGAAGCTAATGCCACGCGAATAAATTTATAATTTTCAAGTAAGTAATGCGCACACAATTCGTAATTAGCATCACTTTCAGCTTTGTTTAAATAAACTGGAATTGACCAATTTTTTTGTTTAGCTTCGATAGTTTCAGAATCCCAGTAAGCACCTTTAACAAGACGAATGGTGAATGGTACTCCACGTACTCTTGCAAACTCAACATAGTCTTTGATATCAGCATAAGAATCACGCAAGTAAGCTTGGACAACGCAGCCAAAGAATTTATAATTTTTAAATTCAGGTTCTGAGATGAGTTCTTTAAAGACTTCTACAGTCATGTGTTTAATCCCGTAGTGTTCCATATCGAGATTGATAAACACGCCGAGATCCATTCCTTTTTTAAAGATCGGTCTTAAGCGATCTTTAACGATAGATTTTGATTCCTCCCAAGCTTTATCTGTAATTTGCGAATAAAGCGCCGTCATTTTTACAGAGACGTTAATTTTAGGAATGCTACCATCGGCATCGCGGTCTAAAAGTGGGTTTTCATCCCATTTTGCAGCGTCTTTAGCAAGCCATTCGATAAGTTCTAAATACTTACGTTGGTAATCTTGAGCTTCTTTTTCAGAAAGAGTGGCTTCACCTAAAATATCGACTGTAAATGTTAAATTATTTTTGCGTGCTTTTTTAAGAACAGTTAAAGCTTCTTCAGGAGTTTCTCCGGTGATAAACATTTTAGCCATTGATGTGACATTTTTTTTGATGGCGCCAGCCATTAAGCTCGGTGCGAGTGATCCTAAGCCTAAGCCAACGTTAAAGACTGCTGGAAGTTCAGTTTTGCCACCTTCAGAAAAATATTCTTTTAAATGTGAGGCCACTTCGTCGCCAGAATTTAAAGATGGTAACACGTCAACAAAGCGGAACATGTTGGTTTTAAATTTTTCATTTTTCATACTCCAGTCCATGATGGAGCCATACCAGAAATCTTTTGAGAAAAGTGAAATTTTAGATTGAGATTCCATACGACGTAGAATCTCTTCGCCTTTGTTTTGGATTTTAATTTGATTGTCTTGCATAGGATTAAGGTTTTACCCCTGACCGCGAAATGAGAGCAAGTGTTTTCAAGAGTTATGACTCTAGAGTGTCGTTCTTACAGATTGAGAAACCGCTTTTTAAATTAGTTATGCTGTAACATCCCAATGACAAGTCAAAATAGGGGCTGATTTTGAGACTGATTTGTTGAATAAATAGGCTTCTAGTTTGTCTCCGGATTGTAATGACCCAACGCCAGCAGGTGTGCCTGTTAATAGAACATCATGGGTTGTTACAGGAAAATGTCTTTTTGTGTAATTGAGCAGTTCATAGGGTTCAAAAATCATATCTGTAGCGTGGCCAATCTGCTTGGTTTGTCCATTAATTTTAAGCTCTAAAGATAAATCTCGAATGTTTATGCCTTCAAGAGAAACCCACGATCCGATAGGGCAAGCGCCAGAAAATGATTTTGCTAAAGTCCAGGGTTGGCCTTTGTTTTTTGCGATCGTTTGATAATCTCGCGCAGTAAGATCTAAGGCCAAAGTCATATGTGAAAATTTAAAACTTTCATCAATCCAAAAAGCAATTTCAAGTTCATGATGAATATCTCGAGACCATTCTGGTATATGAATAAGCGTTCCAGCATTAAGGCATGAGCCAGCCTTTAAAAAAATCATCGGGGTTTCGGGAATTTCTGCTTTCATTTCTTTGGCGTGATCGGCGTAGTTACGACCAACGCACCAAATATTACGAATGAGCTTTGAGTTATGAGATGTGATCATGTTACGGCTCCTTTCTGAGTGAGATGCCAACAGCCATCATACAATTCAAAAATTAAATACTGTGCTGGTGCCCAACTCGAAAACTCATAAGAATTTAAATCTTTATCACAGACAATAAGTGACATGGCTTCCTCGATCCAATCGTAGTGGGTGCAGATGTAATGAATTTCATTTTTATGTTGGGTGTTTTCAGCTCTGCGATCGATTTCATTGATAAAATTTTGAATTCGATTTCTGAATTGTTGCCCTGATTCTTGATGAGATCTAATGCTCAGTTGTTTTGTTTGCTCGGAATGAGACCCCGTTTGTTTAATGACATCCTGCAGAGTTTGTAGAGTGCGTATTTTATCAGAAGCCCAGCAGTGCGTAGGCTTAGGTAGCTGATTGTTTGCCACGAGTGTCGCTAGTTTTTTGGCCTGATCGAAGCCGCGCGCACTCAGACTTGGGTCTTCGGGAGGCATAAAATCTTTGTGTCCGTGTCTAAAAAGAGCAACTTGCATTGTGGTAGAATAGCTAAATTCTTGAGATCATGCCACTGATTTGGTAGGGTATTGTTCTATGTCAAAAATTTATCGTTACTGTTCAAATGATTTTACTGTACGTATGGCTGCTGTTGATGCCACTCAAGTCGTTCAAGAAATGCAAATGTTGCAAAACACAATGCCGATTGCCACTGTCGGTATGGGTAAAGCTATGGTGGGAGCTTTGCTGATGGCTGCTCAGCTTAAAGAGAATCAACAGATTGGACTACTCTTTCGTGGTAATGGCTCAATTAAAAGTATCTATGCCGAAGCCGATTTTGAAGGTCATGTTCGTGGCTTTACACCTAATCCAAGCTATGAACCTATAGATTATAAAAAAGGACTTAGTGTCGCCGAAGCTCTGGGTTCAGGCACGCTTACAGTTGCCAGACATCAACCTTTTCAGAAACAACCTTTTCACGGAACAGTTGAATTGGTCAGTGGTGAGATTGGTGAAGATTTGGCTCATTATTTACATCAGTCGCATCAAATTCGATCTGTTGTTTCGCTCGGTATTTATTTAGATGAATATGGTAAATGTATAAAAGCTGGTGGTGTGATTATTGAAGTTATGCCAGGTGTTGACGAAAAAATAGTTTCAGCTATTGAGGCTAATGCACAAATTATGCAGCCAAGTGTTTCAAAAATTTTACGCGAAGGTGGAAAACCATTTGATTTGGTTGAGCCCTATATGTTGGGAATTCCATTTACAGAATTAGATCATCCACATTCAGCTAAATATTTTTGTCCATGTTCACGTGAGCGCGTTGCGGGGGCACTTGAAATTTTAGGTATGGCTGAGTTACAAGACATTATTGATCAAAATCAAGAACAAGAAGTTATTTGCCAAATGTGTGGGAAACCTTATTTGATTTCTGTCGACGAAGTGACAACGATTCGTGATCGTTTACACAAGAACTCGCTTCATTAAAAGACCATTTATGAAATCATTTTTATTATTACTTCTTGTTTGGTCACAGGTTGTTTTTGCTGATGTTTTACCAGCACGATTAGTCGATGAAGCACACTTGTTCAATGAGCAGCAAACACAGCGTTTGCTGGCTCAGCTTGAACAAGTTAAAAACAAAAGTGATATCGAATTTGTTGTTGTGAGTCTTCAAAGTTTGCAAGGGCAAGCTCTGGGCCAAACAATTGAGGAGTATGCCAATCAGTTTTTCCGAAAATATGAATTAGGCGCCAAAAGCCGCGACAATGGATTACTTTTTGTATTTTCTTTATCAGATCGTAAAATGCGTTTAGAAGTTGGTCGTGGGTTAGAGGGATCATTAACTGATCTTCAAGCTAAAGGGTTGCTTGATCAAGTGGTTGCTCCATATTTTAAAGATAAAAAATATGAAGAAGCTATTTTAGATCTTAGCCAGCGTGTGATGAGTGGTCGTTTTGAAATTCAAGAAAGTCTAGGCCCCAAAAAAGACTCAATGTTTTATGCCAGGTTTTTTCCATTAGGGATGTCGTTATTTTTTAGTTTATTTGTGTATTTGTTTGCATTTCGCAGTGGTCAAATGGATTACTCTGA
This sequence comes from Pseudobdellovibrio sp., assembly GCA_046293015.1. GTDB lineage: Bacteria > Bdellovibrionota > Bdellovibrionia > Bdellovibrionales > Bdellovibrionaceae > Pseudobdellovibrio. The sequence goes on along the minus strand of JBKBPU010000002.1, from coordinate 291,886 downwards.
TTTTCAACGAATTTTTGGTGAAAAACTACCACCAGAAGTTATTCGTTATAAAGCACGTGAACCAACATACATGAAAATTCAAAAAATTTTAGCCTATGTATTTTGGCTGGTTGTTGTTGGAATGAGTATAGCTTCGTTTATAGTTAAAGACGAAATTGCTTTAACGATTCTTATTGTTGGGTCTTTTGTTTGGGGTTTTTTAATAATTGTACCGATGAGCTTTTTGGGGTTTAGGCCTCAATGGGTAAAGTGGTATAAAAATGAAACTGATGCTAAAGTAAAAGAACAAATTAAAAAACTATTATCATCACAAGGATACAAGTATTCGGCCAAACGTGACAGTTTCAGTATGCCGAGCTCATCGTCAAGCTCAAATTCAAGTTCTGGGTCGTCGCCATCAGGAGGAGGAAGCTCGTCTGGCGGTGGAGCTTCCTCGAGTTGGTAATAAACTAATTTTTTATTTATTTTTAGATTGTCGACCGTTTAAATCTGTTTTGCAAATAGCGACTTTTTCTTCGTATTCGTCTTGGCGTTTATTGAGGATTTCTTTGTAGCCACGAAATTTTTGAATGCGATCAACTAAAAATTCTTCTTTGATGGCAACAAGTTTATTTTGTTCATCGATTCCAATTTTGAACTCATCTTCTTTATCTGTGATGCGCTCAAGAGGTTCAGTCCACATTAATTTGCCATCACCGCCATTTTTGGGATCAGCTAGTTGTGATTTGCATTCACGCAAAATGCCATATAGTCCTAAAGATCCATAACGGCGATTGCCATAGACGCGGTCTTCAAGTTCGTAAACTTCGTATTGGATTTTACGTAGTTCTTCGTTTAATAAAACCTTTTTTTGAAAAATGGCGTTGCCATCTTTAACTCCGATGGCTGATTCAGAGTTCATTGATTGTTTGTTTTCGATTTCAGTATTAATTTTTTCAGCTTTGTTGGGATTGCTTGCACAAGAGAAAAATATACTTGATGAAATCGATAATAATAAAATAGCGGATTGTGTTTGTTTAAACATGGGACCTACCTTTTCATATTATTGTATTCAGGTTTCAGGCTAAAAACTAATCACTATTTCATGCGTTAATCTGTTGTATGAAAAATACTTATGACACAAGCCGAGCTGGAGGCCCGGGTTATTTTTCCGTTCCAGCGAAGAATGTGTTGTGATGGGTATGGTCGCTCACTTGGGCTCCACGATCGTGGATGGGAGCGGGTAGGTTGTACTTGTCTCATATTGCAACACTCTTGCCAGCTTTTTATGTGTTATAAAAGCTAGTATTTTTAAGTGCTTACATTTATGTGGTGCCGGAATGGAACTACCTCTGGGGCGATTATAAAGAAATTGAATCTTGAGTGCACCAGCTGTGCATTGTCATAGTTGCAAACATTTAGACACTCTTTTGTATTTCATATCGTTTTAAAGTGTTTAAATCTTGGACTTAATTCTGCATGAATAGGTTTATATCGAGGGTATTTCAATATGTCGTCTTTCTTTATTAGAACTTTTAAGGCATGGCTTTTAGCTATCAGTATCTTGCTTAAAGTTTTGTCTTTACAGGCAATGACTTGCTCAAACTTGTTTTTAGATGCTTCCCAATCTGTTGCGGCAGTAAATAAAATCATTGCAGTCAACGAGAGAGAATCTCGACCTTACAACTTAAAAAACATTAGACAGAATATATCCTCTAATCATCATTATCGCGTTCAATTGGTTGATGCAAAGTATTCAATTATTGATCTTCATGGCCAGGTTATTCATAGTCTCGAATCTCAACCAGAAAGTTACGAGTTTTCATCTGATGGTCAGTATTTTATTTATCAAGCTCAACAAAAAAATCAAATCATGAGATTTAACTTGCATATTCGTCGGTTAGAAAAGCCTCTTTCTCTACCTGCCGGTTTAAAGTTAGTTCAAGTCGTTGATTCAGATACATTTATTGCTCGGTAATATTTAACCGATTACAATCTGCTTGATGGACATTTTACATATCCTGCTCACTACGCTGTAGTTAAAGTGGTACCAGGTTTATTTTACGGTACAAAAGCAGAAGTTATATCGTTAGAGACCCCAATAAAAGAGATATCTCGCCCAGATGCCGCGAGTTTTGTTGTTTTGAACGATCAAAAAACTCACGCTGCAATTTTTAATGGCCATTATTTATATAATAAAAACTCAAGAATGAATTCTCATTTTAAATTTCGTATTGTGCGTTTATCTGATGGCCTCATTATTTTTGATGATAAAACTGCTATGGACCGAGTTGGTCAATACAATTGGAGTCAGCACATTTCAGGATCAGGTTTAGATGCCATTACCTTTAATAGAGACCAATTGATTATCAGTGGCTTTGAACGCAAATCAGCTCATACGATTGTGGATATTCGTAAGCGCGAAGTTAAAATATATGACGACAAAAAGACTGCGGACTCAGTTCCTCAACTTACACAGATCAAATTTGATCATAATCAGACGATGACAGTTGACACCATTTTAAATGGAAAGAATATATCAGTACAAATCGAATTCAAAGGATTTAACAACGTAGGATGGGGCTTGCAAGAGCAGTTTCAATACTCGCTAATTAACGAAGGCAAAACTCTTCTGGTGACACAAAATAGTCTTTTTGTGGTTGCTGTTGATCTTTTATCAAATAAATCCATCAGTTATGAAGAAATCCTTCATATGCCCGGTTTGGAGCGATCGCTTTTAAGTTTATTAAAATAATTGCTATCAATACTTTAGACACTTTCGGACAAGATTAGTCTTTCTTATGGGATTTGATTCAAAGTGATTCACTTATATTCAATATATTCAACTTGGGTGGTCAGGAAATTGAATAAGCTTAATGTAATGAAAATGTTGAATGTAACGGCTTTATTCATATTTGTTGTAGTTGAGATCTTTTTGTCTGGTTGTGCTCCTAAACAATCAGAGGACTGTGGTTTTGTTCAGAACGTTTATGGTCAGAGAATTTCATGGAAATCGAATATGCCCATCAAACTCGTGATTAATCAATCTGTGCCAACTGAATTGCGACCGGCAATTTATCGTGCTGCTGCAACGTGGGAAAAAAATATAGGACGCAAAGTGTTTGAAATCTCTGAGGAAATTAATGGATCAGCAAAGCCTGCTCGTGATCGCAAAAATGGTATTTACTTTTTAACAGAATGGGAGTCAGATAGAAAGTCTGAGCAGGGACGAACGTCGGTTTATTGGGCTGGTGATGAAATCCAAGAAGCTGATATACGCATTAATTGGGCAGATTTTAATTATTACGATCAAGATGCAAAACAAATAGTGAAGTCACTTGATACAAACGGTATGGTATCGGCAAAGTCTGATAGTGCTGGTTATAATTTTGAGGCTTTAGTTTTACATGAAATGGGTCATTTTTTGGGGCTCAAACACCGAGAAAATGGTGGCACAGTTATGGCTACTTATTTATCGGCTTACACAGACAGAGTCACTTTGGCTGACGTAGATCGTGAATCAGTTCAGTGTGAGTATAAGTAAGATTTAAAATATTTAATGGATATGATTGAATAAATAATTGATCGAACGAGAGGAGATTTGCATGAAACACGTTGGAATACAAGGTATACATAACTCGGAAAGATCTCGCGTAATAGAACAATCATCATTGAATATTAAATTAGATACTTATCATGAATTACAAGATCAAGATGTGACTGAAATTGACGTGCTAGCACTTATTCAACAGCAATTTGAGCAAATTAGAATATTGAACTCTAAACGTTCATTTTTGTTAAAAGAAATTTCTCAATATATTGTTAAATAAAATAAGCTATGACTCTTCATCGAATTTAAGGCTTTCTAGTTTTGGTATAAAAAAAGTCATATAATCACCTTCGCGTTCGCGAGTAATTCCTTGGGTTGTTACAGGTCTATTAAATTTAAACTCTTCGTGGTACGTCTGGAAGTTGTTAGTGCTGAGTTTTTTCTCTTCATTTTCAACAGTATTTTGAAATTTACGTTTTCCTGATATAACGGCTTTATTATCTTGAATTGTCAAACGAACATCATCTTTATCTTGTGCGGGAATAAACGCTTTAATTGTGTAACCATCAGAGTTTTCTTTGACTTGGCTTTGATGATTTAAGACTTTGTAAAATGGATCATCTTCTTTCGATTGAACACGAAGAGTCTCTTTGTTAAGATGTTGATTTTTCACTTGTTGATTTGATGATTGGTTTGAAGCTTGAGATTGGCGTACTTGGTTGTTTTGATTGGCTTTTTGGCTTAACTGTGCTTGTCGATTGTAGGTTTGCTTTTGTTCTTCAATTCGAATTTGACGTTCTTCTTCAGTTAACTGTTCGTTCTCTTTTTTGACATGAACTATAGCCGCATTGACTTCCTCATCGAGTTTTAGATTTTCATTTTTATAGTAATCTTTAAGCTCTTTCATATCTTTCTGAGCTTGATCAGATAATGCTTTTCGTTTGTTTGCTTTTTCTTGCTGAAGTTCTCTGATATACTCTTGATTTTGTTTTCTGATTTGTGATGTTTCCGTCATAAATCTAGTGTATCTCAATTTTAGACAAATGCAGATGCGATCAAGGTCTAGATTTATTTAGAGCATATCTGAAAGCTGTCAGAAGTGTTTCCTTTGCATATCCAGGTATCAATATATTGAATTTGTTCGTCTCTTCTTAAGGGGTAAAATGTGACGTACTGATCTGGATCTAAAGTAGAATCAAATTGTCGAACTGTATTACTTTTTACATTTGTAATTTGCAACGTAAATGCCCGATATTCGGCAAACAGAATATTGGGACACAATAAAATAATTAAAATTAATAATCGCAACACCTAGGCTTTATCGGTAATTCTCAGAATGTTTTTAAGAAAAACTATTTTGAATCAAGAGCTTTTCGAAGTGCTTTTACTTTTTCTCCGATTATGCGGTGATTTTTATCTGAAATGCTTGTGTTAACCAATACAAAATCAATATAAGATCTAATACTATGGACATTTTCAGCTGAAACACCTGATGCGGCTCCCATAGGAAAGTCTGCTATGACTGATCGTACTTTCTGGGCTTTAATGGCGTCAGTGGGTACGCCAGTCTTTGGTCCGGTGATAACAATACCATCTAACCAGCCCATAGCTTGCAGTGCTGATCGCTCAATCGGTTTTTTGGGGTCTTTAAGTGTTGAGTATTTCATATGAATTCCACTGACGTAAAAAACGTCAAGTGGCTTATATCTATCAATATCATGTAAAGAGACTTCCGAAGCTTCTTCAATAAGATCAACTCCTGAGAAATCGGTCCAAGCAATTTGCATTTTGTGTTTTTGAGCAAGTTGAAATGTTTCTTTGTAAGTCATAAGTTGATTGTCTGACCCGAGATAATTTACTCCGAAAACATGATTTGGATATTTTTTTCTAATTTCAGAAAGTGCTTCGTCAAGTTTTTTATAGTCCGATGATTCGAAAACAATCGCATTTGCCCCATTTGCAAATGCATTTTCAATATCTTTGATATAATCGCTAAGTTGCGAGTTTATATATCCAACAACCCAAAGTTGTTTTTGATGGCCAAATTTTTCATTAAAAAAATTTTTACGAGACTGATAATCACTAGCTATAACTTTAGAACAGCATAAAATTGAAAAAAATAACGACTTAAAAATTTTATACATATCACCCTGATTGGTTAAATTAATGAGATAACTTTTGCGTATTTTTTAGATTATTTTCGATAATGTAAAAGTACGCGCGAATGAGACGTTCTCGGTTTTCTTCAGGTAAGCAGCGAATAAATTCTTGTTTGTCCGGCATGGATTTAAGTTGGAGAAGTTTGAGTAAATCAGTTTGAACAAGTTTTATATTTTCAGTTTGAAAAAAATCATCCTCTGAAAAATTCTTCTTAAATGTTTCAGCTATTGATTTGTTATCAAACAAAAGGTGAAAGCCCATTTCAGATTGATCTAAAATACTTTTTAGATTTTTTATTTGTGATTGATTTAAATAAACTTCAACTTTTGACAAAATATCCCCTTATGTATAAGCGTACCTGCCATAAATAGAGTTTCAACAGTTAGATTTTGTTGACTTTAATTGTCATTGGATTTGTTCTATATACGAGAGAACGCAAGTCGTTTTTTTTGCACTTTTTTACTACAAAGGATGTCTTCATGAGTAAAGTTGCCAGTAAATTGAACAAAAAAATAACAGCAGCTAAAAAAAGTAAGCAGCTTAAAATTAAAGTGAAGACAAAAACAAAACCATCTAACCCTGCGACTAAATCAAAGCAAAAAGCTAAAGTGCACAACGCACCTACCAAAAAGCAAGATGCTGAATTGATTGTTATTGATGAATCGCAAGGATTGATTTTTGAAAATGACAAGACTCTTTTTGGCTATTTTTCATCGCAAATTAAAGCCATGGAAGATCGTTATGTAAAGCATTACAAGCTCGAAAGCGATTTCACCCCTGAAGAAATTGAAAATCTAGAGATATGGCTAGAACCCACACTTGATGATCCAGATGAAATTTGGATTGATCAGGAGACCTTTCCCGATGTTCCCCTTTATGCTTTGATCAAAACTATTACCGACCAGGGAAAGACTTTTGACTATGTTGCAGTTGTTTATTTGAATACTGAAGATAAGTTTCCGAGCTTTGTATTTATTCACTTTGCAACTCAGAACCCTGAGGTAACTGATGTATTCAGGCAGGTTGAAATTATATATCATCGTAAACTTGAAGCTATTCAGTTTGCAGCTTTAGACGGAGACTCGTTACTTGAGGGCGATTATTTAGCAATTGGTCTTCTTGAGTCTATGATGAAGTTAAGAGCTGATAAAGATGTTCCTGCAGCCGACTTTAAAAATTTTAAAGAGTATCGTGATGAAACGATTAATAATCCTGATGAAATATGGAAAAAAGTTGACTCTGAAGGGCATACGCTCGTCACTTTTATCAAAGACCTGTCTGAAGATTATAAAGCAGATCACTATTATGTTGTTGTCACTGAAGAAGATCCAAATACTGAAGTTCACTCGTTGTTGTTTTCTTTTCCAACAAACGATAGCAGTCTTGTAGACCGCTACCGTCAGGGTGAAAATCTTGAAGCTGAAGAGGTGAGTACAGAAAACTCACATTAGATGCATTTCTCTAAAAGTTCGCGCGCATTTTTAGATAATTGCGTGTGTTCAAGAAGTTTTTTTATTTCTGTGACTGCTTTATTTTTTAAAGTCGCAGGTAGTTTTTGTGTCAGACTAAAACCCTGAGCTAATCTGGCTGCAACTTGAGGATTAATAGCATCAATTCTTAAAAGCTCCTGCGAATACCAATTATATACATTTTGTAATTCATCATGAAAACGTAATAAATTTCGTGAAAAAGCAGCATGTAAACTGTAAAGATTATTTGGATTATTTTTATCAAAACCTTCTGTTTTAGTTGCTTTTAAGACACGACTGAATGTAGCTGCATGTGAACTTGTTGCTTGAACGAGGAGCCACTTGTTAAAAACAACGCTATCTGATTTCCACTTCTGGTGAAATGCACTTAATGCATTTTCAGTTTCAATATTGTCATATTCACATAATACAGAAAGAGCACCTAATTTATCTGTCATGCATTTCGCATTTTGAAATTGATCACGTGCTTTAAGAAGAGTTTCCTCAGATAACGTTGCAGACATTATCTGAAGTAATTTATTTTTAAGAGCGCGATCTCCAATGGTTTGTTTGTGGGCATGTTGATGATAAACAGAGTTAATTTCAGAAGCATAAACCTTATTAAATGATCTTAAAATTTCTGTTTGAGCTAAATGAATTGCTATAGGATCAACAATCGTCATTTCTTGAGCGATTTCATCGGTCGATGGCAAAGATAAAATAAGTGATTTCGTTTGCGGATCAAGCTGATCATTGCTCAAAATTGTACCTAATGCCTGTATAACCTCGTGTTGCGGAGTAAGTACTGTATTATCCTGATAGGCTTGTATTAATCTTAGTAATTCATCCATCAACATTTTACTGCAGGCTTCGCGTCTGTTGAAATCGTCAGTATCGTATTTAATGAGATGTATTAAGTCTTGATTAGAACGCTGCCATTTAAGTTTGATTGGTGCTGAAAAATTTCGGTTGAGCGATAGGATGGGTCTATTTTTAATGTTTTTAAAAACCCACGTTTGTTCAGATTCTTTTAGATTCAAAATTAGGTTATGTTCGGTTAATTCAGATCCATTTTGGTCGATGAGTCCCATTGCAAGTGGAATATGAAACGGTTTTTTAGAAAATAAACTTTCCTTCTCTTTAAGTGTTAAAGGGCAAGATTGCAATAACTTAATGGTGTATGTTTGATTGTTCATGTCGTAGTGCTCAATAACCTCTACAATTGGAGTGCCAGCTTGCGAATACCAAAGTTTAAACTGTTCAAAGTTGACATTATTTGAATCGGCTATTGTTTGTGCAAAGTCTATAATTGTTACGGCTTGTCCATCGTATTTTGTGAAATAGTTTTGTATTCCTTTTTTAAAGCCTTCTCGACCTACGATTGTTTGCATCATACGAATAACTTCTGCACCCTTTTCGTAAATAGTTGCGGTATAAAAATTATCCACTGCTAAACATGAATCAGGTCTGACAGCATGTGCATTTGGACCTGCATCTTCACTGAATTGACGTGATCTTAAAGCATTAACATCTTTAATTCTTTGAACTGAACGTGAGTTCATATCGGCAGAAAACTCTTGATCGCGAAAGACCGTAAGCCCCTCTTTTAAAGATAATTCAAACCAGTTGCGACAAGTCACTCGGTTGCCGGACCAATTATGAAAATATTCGTGACCGACAACTGATTCTATCATCTCAAAATCATGATCTGTTGCTGATTCTGTATCAGCTAAGACGAGACGAGAGTTGAAAATATTCAGACCTTTATTCTCCATGGCACCCATATTAAAATCATCGATAGATACAATCATATATTGATTGAGATCGTACTCGAGACCGAATCGTTCTTCATCCCATTGCATGGATTTTTTTAATGACTCCATGGCATGATAACATCTGTTTTGTTTACCATGAGGTGCATACACTTCTAATTTTACTCTGCGACCTGATTTTGTCATGAAATTGTCTTGGATAACACCCATGTCACCAGCTACTAATGCGAATAAATAACTTGGCTTTGCGTATGGATCTTTCCAAAGTGCTCGATGACGTCCATTTCCAAGAGATTGCTTTTCTATGCAGTCACCATTTGATAGTAGATGTGGATATTTTTTTTCATCAGCTTCGATTTCAACAGTGTATTGAGTCATAACATCTGGACGATCAAAAAAATAAGTAATTTTACGAAAACTTTCGGCTTCACACTGGGTGCAAAAAATACCAGATGACAAATAGAGACCCTCACATGATTTATTTTCCTGAGGGTTTATTTCAACTTCTATTTCTAAAACAAATTCACTTGGTACAACATGTATTGTTAAAGATTCTGTATCAATTGCATAATCTGAAGTTGATAATATCTTTGAGTCCATTTTAATCGATAGCAGATTTAAATTTTCACCATTTAATCTGAAAACAGAGTCTTTAAGTTTTTTGATATTGAGCCTCGATTTCACTTTTGTTTTAGTTTCGTGCAAATCGAAAGAAAGATGGACATTATTAACTTTATAGTCAGGGGACTTATAATCGTTTAAGTATTGTCTTTGTGGATTTTGAGATTGAGTGTCTGTTTTCATGGCTAGCCCTCTTGTTATGCAATTATGCAAAAATACGATAAAGATTATTGATATAATAACCTTAATTAGGGTGCAACAACCATCTTTAGTCCTGTTTTTTTAAATTGAGTTTCATTGATTTTGGTCAAAAAACTGTAAACAAAAAATTATTCCTGAAGTCCAGTTTAGAAAATCACAAAAAATGCAGAAAAGCAGCTTATGGAATTAGATTTAGAATTAGTCGTATCTTTTTGTGATGAAGCTTCGGATTTGCTTAACCGCTGGGAGCAAATTTGTTTGCAAATGAAAAAACAAGTCAACCAAGATGCTTGGCAAGAGATGTTTCGTATAGCCCATAATATAAAAGGTGGCTCAAGAGCTGTTGGTTTAACAGAGTTTGGTGATTTCATACACAAAATTGAAGATGGTATAACGCTACTTCGCGACGGCAAAGTAGCAACAACAGAAGCGGTTGTCATATCACTTCTTAAGGTTCATGAAATTTTAGTTGATTGGATTACACAGGCAAAATTAAGTCCTGATTATAAGCCGCGCACAGAAGATTGTCTGAGTCATTTTCAAGATCTTATGTCTGGTAAAATTCCGAATCAAGAGTTCGCTTCGAGTTCTCAAGTTATTACTGAGATGGCAAAAGATTCTCAAGTTTTAGTAGAAAATACAACTCATAAAACCAATGAGACTATTTCAGCAGTTAATAAAAATAAATCTAAATCTTCGACGAAAAGTCATATATCAGCAAATGAAACTATACGTATTTCTGCGCAAAAACTAGATTTGTTGATTCAAACAATTGGAGAGCTATCAATTCACCAATCAATAGCATGGCATACAAAAAACCAAACAAGCGCGGATCAGCTTAAAACATTTATAAATTCTCTGCAGCTTGGACAGAAAATTACAAAAGAGCTTTATGAAAAAGCATTATCTTTAAGAATGCAACCTTTGAACTCTGTTTTTCAACGCCTCGAAAGAAATATCATCGACATTGCGCAAGCTTTACAGAAGTCAGTTACTGTCGTTCTTGATGGTGGAGAAGTTGAATTAGATAAAACGGTTATTGAGAAAATTATAGATCCACTTACTCATATTGTTAGAAATGCCGTTGATCACGGTATTGAAATGCCAGATGCACGAGCGGAAAAAGGTAAATCAACTCAAGGGCAAATTGTGATCTCTGCTCATCAGGATGCTTTCGGAGTTGTGTTAACAATTAAAGATGACGGTAAGGGTTTAATTGCTGAAAAAATTCTAAAAAAAGCAGTCGAAAAAAATCTTGTTTCATCAGAAAATCAAATGAGTGAATCTGATATTTTGAACCTTATTTTTCTACCGGGTTTTTCAACAGCAGAGAAAATTACAGACGTATCTGGTCGTGGTGTAGGTATGGATGTCGTGAGCAAGGCATTGCATGATTTACAAGGTACAATACGTATTGAAAGCGTACCGGATCAAGGCACATCATTTATTATCACTTTACCAACTTCAGTCAGTATTATTGACGGTATGATTGTATCACTCGCCGGACAAAATTATGTAATACCAGTTGGCGCAGTTGAAGAAGTTATTAATTCAAAACGTTATGGTGCGGATTCAACGGGATCAATGATTAGTTTAAGAGATCAAGTTGTTCCAATTTATGATTTAGGGCAGGCTTTAAAACATACTAAATTACAAGATAAGTCTGAAAGACGTGCTATGTTAATCTGTCGATCAGGTAAAGAACGAATTGCATTTCAAGTTGACCGCGTAATGGGACAGCAGCAAATCGTCATACGTCCGTTGAATGAAAACATTAATGGTGTTTTTGGTTTGCTGGGCGGAACTATTTTGGGGAATGGCGAGCCTGGTTTGATTATCGATATTCCGTCATTAACTGAGCATTATATTACATTAACGAAAAGAAAAAAAGAGGCTGTAGCATGACAAACGAAAATGAACTGAGATTTTTAATATATAAAATCGGAACTGAAACTTATGGTAGTCCATTGCTGTCTGTGCGTGAAGTTTTAGAATTTCAGAAGCCCAAATTTATGCCAAACATGATTAAGTCTTTTTCAGGAGTTATTAATGTGCGTGGTGCTATTGTAGGCGTTGTTGATATGCGAACTAAGTTTGGTTTTCCTGAGGATATACAAAGAAAAACGTCTATGTTGCTTTGTGATACTGAACGTGGTCCGATTGCTGCAGTTGTTGATAATATTGAATGTGTACTTGAAATTAAATCAGAGAACATGGAAAAAGAGCCGCCAATTCGCTCGAAAGTACCGGCATCTTATTTAATGGGAGTTGCTAAGAATAATGATCAATTGATCACTATAATAGACTTACAAAAAGCATTAACTGAAGAAGAGTTTAAACTCGCTGTCTAGGAGCTGATATGTTAGAAAGATTTAAAAATATTACTTTTGTCATCGTTGCTCTATGTTTTATTATTTTAGCAGGCGAAGTTGCGATTGTCGGCGTAGCTATCAATAAATCGAATTCACTATTGCATGATCTTAATTTGGTAGCCAAAGTTCAACTTCCATCATCAAGATTGGTTTCAAATTCAGATATGCATCATGATCATGTTCGAGGTCTTGTTTATGAACACTTTCATTATCAAGCTATTGGTGAAAAATCTGCACTAGCAGACAACGCCAAAGATTTTGATGAAAGTGCACAGCAATTTGAAAAAAACTTTGAAGAACTTGCAAAGCTAGATTTGCCACCGCAAATCATTGAACAAGCTAAAAAAGTTAAACTAGATGTAGATGATTACTTGCGTATAGCACGAAACATAATCAAATCAGATCTGCCATATGAAAAACAAAAAAATGCTGAAATTGAATTTAAAGCCTATTTTGATAAATTGGAAAACTCTTTAGAAGGTTTAAATCAAGCTATAGACGAACAAGCTTCAAAAAAATCAAACCAGGGTGCTAATATTGTTTCAACAATTGAGCTTATGGCTGTTATAGGCATACTAGCTGCATTGGTATTTTGTGGTTTAGCTATATACAAAATACGTCAATTAGTTTTTCAAAAAATACTTATTTTAGATAGTGCAGTCAAACGCTCTACAGATATTGGTGGGCATCTTTATGATAGTTCACATCAATTATCTGTTTCCAATCAAGAACAAGCTGCTGCTATTCAGGAATCAGGGTCTGCGCTAAGTGAAATTAGTTCAATGATTGCTCAAACCACAGATAATGTGCGTTTATCGCAAACAACTGCGGAGCAAGTTTATAGTAAATCTGTTGAGGGTCGTCAAGTCATGGAAAGAATGACTCATTCGATGTCTTCAATACAAAAAGCAAATCAACAGTTACAAGATATTACGCGTGTGATTGATGAAATTTCAGCTAAAACATCTGTTATTAATGATATCGTTTTTAAAACACAACTGTTGTCGTTTAATGCATCAATTGAAGCAGCAAGAGCTGGCCAGCATGGTCGTGGGTTTGCTGTCGTCGCAGAAGAAGTCGGCAATTTAGCTGAAATGTCTGGTCATGCTGCAAAAGATATCGAGTTATTGTTGGGCGATTCACAAAGACGTGTTCGTGAAACACTTGAATCAATTCAAGCGCGTGTTGGTGATGGATCTCGTGTTAGTGATCAAGCTAATAATGCTTTTAATGAGATTGCAGAAAAAATTGATCTTATCAATTCGCAAATGAAAGCAATTAATGAAGCAACACAACAGCAAGCTGTAGGTATACAACAAGCTAATGCAGGTATGACACAAATTGATGTTTCAGCTCAAAAAAACAATTCGAATGCACAAACGAACTTAACACATTCTGAAAGACTTAAAGAAGAAGTAGATAAATTGAAGCAGGTGTCTGAAGACTTAAATAAGTTTTTTATTGGATCAGGCTTTATATTTTCTAAAGTATCTAATTTTAAAAAATCGTATAAACCATCGCAAGAAGGTCAAAGCGTTTCTTCATCTGATGAGAGCTCTGAACTGATGATGTTAGCACGTGAAATCGCTAATCAAAGTCAGTCTAGCGTTAATAGTCATAATCCATCAGAAACTGATTACGAACAATTCAAAAAAGTGGGATAGATTATGGCATTAAGTGCTCCCGAGATTGAAGTCATCTATTTTTTAGCAGAAAAATTGACTGGATCTAGTCAACAGGGAGCCTTTAGAAAAGAAGTACTTATTGCCAACGTAGAAAGAAGACTTCAAGAAACTAAAAATGATAGTCTAATAAAGTATTTAAAATACGTTGCAAGAAACCCATCTGAAAAAGATGCGCTTATATCAGCACTGACTATACATACAACATCATGGTTTCGAGAACCACCTCATTTAAAAGTTCTTGAAAACTATATTCGAAAAGAATTATTGAAATCGCCGCACCAGACTTTTAGAGTCTGGTCTGCAGCTTGCTCGACAGGTGAAGAGCCGTATACATTTTCAATTTTTTTAAATGATCTTAAATCAGAATTAAAAAACTTTGATTTTACAATACATGGATCTGATATTGATGTAAAATCTGTCGATAAAGCCAGTCAAGGAAAGTACAATAAAATTGGATTATTTGATATTCCTGAAAAGTTTCATCGCTGGATCAAATCATCTAACTCATCGATTGGTCATAAATCAATCTATAAAAGTAAAAATGAAACAGGACAAACGAAAATAGAAAATATCGTATTATTGCCTGAAGTTAAGAACAAATGTCAATTTTTTACTAATAATCTTACGTCATTAAATGCACCACAATTACTTCCAAAGTACGATATAATTATATGTCGTAACGTACTTATTTATTTTGACAAAATAACAGTGGAAAAAATCATTCAAAATTTACTATCTAAATTAAAAGACGGCGGACTACTTATTTTGGGGCATAGTGAATCATTTCATGATACGCCAGTAAATTTAAAAAACTTAGGAAGTTCATCCTATGTTAAAATGAGCCCAGAAATGATCTTAGAAGAAAAAAGCAACACTGATAAATATAAATTTACTAAGATTGAAAAAAAATCAATATTGATAATTGACGACTCACCAACTATACGCTCGGTTTTGAGAAAAGCGCTTTCATCTGCTGATTATGTTATTGAGGAATCCGAAACTGCGGAAGATGCAACATTAAAAGTTTCACAGAATAAATTTGATGTGATCACCTTAGATTTAAATTTACCTGGTGAAAATGGTATACAGTGGTTAAAAAAGCAACGATCGTTAGGTCTTAAGACTCCAATTGTCATCATTAGCGAATCTAATAAACAAGAAGCTGCCAAAGTTTTTGGTGCCTTTGATGATGGTGCTCAAGAACATTTTACAAAAAAACAGTTAAATGAAAACCCAACAGCTGTTTTTAATATCATTAAATCACTTAGTTCTTCAAATAAAGAAGGACAGATGAAGTCTTGGCAAGCTTCCTTGAAACCGTTTAATCAGACAAATTTCAAGCCACAAATAATTATGATTGGGGCGGGTACAGGTGGACCTCAAGCTATCATCGAACTATTATCGCATCTAAAAAAACCTGTTCCACCAATAGTTATTGTTCAACACATGACAACTGATTTTTCAGAGGCATTTTTACAGAAAATATCTGAAGAAACGGGATTTATAGTTGGTAAAGTTAGTCAAACACAGCAATTAGCTGAAAATACTGTTTATACTGCGACCGGCGACTATCATTTGGAAGTTGAATCAAGAGGAAAGTATTTATACTTGGCTGAAAGTTTAGCTCCTGCAGTCAATGATCGACGTCCAAGTATTGATTCATTTTTTAATTCAGCCAGTCGTATTCCATTATCTGGCATTGCTGTTGTGCTTTCGGGTTCAGGGTCAGATGGTGTACGCGGTTTGTATGAACTTGCTAAAAGGCAGAATTTTTTAACAATAGCTCAAGATGAATTATCTTCAACTGTTTTTGAGTTACCTCAAAAATGTCTTGAGTTAGGTTGTATCAACCAAATTGGTCATCCAAAAGATATATCAACTCAAATTAATAAGTTTGTTCGTACTGATAATGATTCATTCAAAAAGAAAGGGGCTGCATAATGCACTTACTTCTTTTAAGAAACAGAGTCATAAAATGAAACGATTTACTGATGCTGATTCTCAGATTTTGTATAAACTTGTTGAAGATATCACTGGAACTTCTCAAAAAGGTCATTACAAAAAAGAAATCATTCAAAGTTCAATTCAAATGCGAATGAGTGAACTTAAAATTAAAGATTTCACTCTTTTTTTAAAAAAAATTAAAACTGACGCTGAAGAATACAAACTTTTTGTTAATCTTATCACTATACACACAACATCGTGGTTTAGAGAAAAACCTCATTATGATGATTTAGAAAAACGTATCCTCGAACTTTACAATCAGAATATTAAAAAAATTAAGTTATTATCTCTGGCCTGTTCAACAGGACAAGAAGCATATTCATCAGCACTTATTCTTGAATCATTCAGACAAAAAAAATCTGATTTTGATTATGAAATTTTAGGTGTTGATTTAGATCAAGTCAGTTTACAGTTTGCCCAAAGATGTGTGTATCGAAAAGATGAACTTGATTCGATTCCTCAGAAGTATCGTTCATTGGTTTTAATGGGTTTTCAAAAAAACGAAGGTTTTTTTACGCTCGATTCGGAAATTCGGAAAAGAGTTAAATTTGCTGCACATAATCTTAAAGATTGTGTAAATCATTTAGATAATAGCTCATTTGATTTTATTTTTTTACGTAATGTTTTAATTTACTTTGATGTTCAAGAAGCTTTTAAAATTATCGAAAACTGCGCTGCTCTATTAAACAATCACGGTTTATTGTTTTTAGGTCATAGCGAGTTCCCAACAGTTTTGCCAGATACTTTAAGTCGCTATAGTTCTTCAAGTCTTAAAAAGAAAATCGAAGTAAAACAAAATATAACTTTGAAAGTGAATAAGGTTACTATTTCACACAGTCAGTCGAACTTGAACAAACGCAAATTGTTGATTATTGATGATTTTTCTGTTATTCGTTCTGCTATCAAATCGGCTCTTTCAGATAGTCAATTTATCATTGACGAAGCCGCATCAGCTGAAAAAGCATCGGATCTGTTGAAGGATAAACAATATGATCTCATTACTTTAGATATTAATATGCCAGGAGAAAGCGGGACAGAATGGCTTCGTCGTCAAAGAGCCAATGGATTAAAAACACCTATTGTCATTATATCTTCTACAGAAGCGAAAGAAGCAGAACTTGTATTCGGAGCATTATCTGAGGGAGCGCAAGATTATATAAGTAAAGAAGTTTTGTATAAAAATAAATTAGAATTTATTGCTACAATTAACGCACTTATTTATTCGGACCAAAATCGGTTAGCTTCAAAGTCTATTCAGAGAAACTCAAGTCATGTTGTTAATATTAATCCTGAAATGAAATTTGGACCAGAGGTTATTGTAATCGGATCAAGCACTGGTGGTCCTGATGCACTATGGAACTTGCTTAAAAACCTAAAAGGCGATTTTGCACCGATTGTTATTGTTCAGCACATCAGTCATCAGTTTTCTGAACATTTTGCGACAACTTTGAAAAGAGTTTCAGGTTTAGAAGTTCGCGGTGATGTTGACGGCGAATATTTGAAACGTAATCATATTTATGTTGCACGTGGAGATTATCATTTAACTGTTAAATCATCCGATCGTGGTCTTTATATTTCACATGATAATACCGCCGTGACAAATGGATTTAGACCGAGTGTTGATGTTTTATTTAATTCAGTAGCACAACTGACTGAACCAGCTCAGGCCATTATTTTGACAGGAATGGGTGCTGACGGCGCATGGGGAATGAAGCAAATTTATAAACGTCCATACACACAGACTATTGCACAGTCTGAAGAATCCTGCATTGTATATGGTATGCCGAAAGAAGCTATTGAAATGGGTGGGGTGCACTTTGTTGGTGATATATTAGATATCAGAAAACAAATTGAAAATTTGGCGAAGCTACCACGTCTCGAAAAAAAGAAAGCTTCGTAATTAAGATTAATTTATTCATCAAATCTAGGCTTTGGTCATAAGTAAACAAGATTAGTTTTTGTCGATAAATGAAGTATTGCTTTTACTTTAAAGGATGTCATTATGATTAATGTTAATATTGAAAATCAAGAAGCAGAATTTCTTGCACATGAGTTATTCATATCAAAAACAGATGCTCGTGGCATAATTGAGTATGGTAATCCTGTTTTTACAAGAGTATCTGGTTATGCTGAAGATCAGCTGATTGGCGCACCTCATAAAATTATTCGTCACCGTGATATGCCAAAAAGTATTTTTAAATTATTCTGGAATAAGTTACAAGGTCAGGAACCCATTATAGCCTATGTCAAAAATAGAGCTATCGATGGCAAATATTACTGGGTTTTAGCAACAGCATATCCTTCAGCTAATCAGGATGGATATGTCTCAATACGTATTAAGCCTTTATCTAAAAATTTTGAAATGGTGCAAAATTTATATAAGCAAGTTATACAGATTGAGCAAGAGAAGGGTATGGAAGAGGGGATCAAGTACATACTCGGAGAGTTGAAGAAGCTCGGTTTTAACTCATATGAAGAGTTTATGATTCATAGTTTATATGAGGAGTTAAGTGCCAGACAAAAAGCTGTGCGATCAAATTATACCAAAAAATATAACACGCAAGATCAGCAATTATCAGCATTAGTGAATACGTTTACAGAGATGAAGACCTTATCAGTGAATAGTATTCAAAGATTTTCCCAAGCTGTGTTGCCATTAAAAGAGTATTTAAAATCGAAAGAAGAATTTGAAACAGGCGCAGCTCAAATAGCACAAGTGTGTGAACGTCTCGAGTTTTTATCAGTGAATATGTCGATATCAGCACATAAACTAGGAAAATTGGGTGGGACATTGTCAGTTGTAGCAAATTCGTTTCAAACAACTGCGCAAAAGATCGTAAAAGATTTTGAAGATTTTCAGAAGAAATCAGTGCAAATAGCAGATCGTATTCAGAATATATTTTTAAATTTAGGTTGTGCGACAGTGCAAAATGAGATGTTAGGTTTTTCATTAGGTGAAATATTAGAGAAGTTAACAACGCGAGTTGAAGGTGTAGCGAATAAGCCAATGTCACTTGAGATAGAGCATTCAATTAAGCAAACGGAAGAGCTCATAAAGAATATTGAACATTATTTTAAGCCAGTGTTTAAAGAGGCTGAGAGTTTTTATGGGTTAATTAATGCGAATCATCGTAATTTAGTACAGTTGGGTGATTTAGTAACGCAATTAGATTTAATTAAAACTGGTGGTAAATTAGAGGGTTCGAGATCAAATGAAATTGTACAAAGTTTTGAGCCATTTATTATCGAGATGAATGAGTTTATTGAGGGTGTACAGACGCCAGTGCAAAAGATTATGTATTTGATTAAGGGGTTAGAAACTGCTTTCGCTGATATCTTAGCGGCAAGTCTTAATGCTGAGTATGTTGGACACGAGCTTTTATTTTTGTTAACAGATTTTAAACAAACTTTAGCAAAATTGTCACAAATTGATTTAGCTGTGTAAAGAGGAAATGATCATGATTAATGTCAGTTTAGAAAATCAAGAATCGACATTTAAATCTGAAGAAATATTTATATCAAAAACAGACAAGCGTGGCGTTATTGAGTATGGTAACTCTGTTTTTACAAGAGTATCTGGTTATGCTGAAGATCAGCTGATTGGCGCACCTCATAAAATTATTCGTCACCGTGATATGCCACGAAGTGTTTTTAAACTGTTTTGGGATACTATACAAAAAGGTGAGCCCATTATAGCCTATGTCAAAAATAGAGCTATCGATGGTAAATACTACTGGGTTTTAGCAACGTGTTATCCATCGTCAGATAACTTGGGATACCTTTCTATACGTATTAAACCTTTAACAGAATTAAAAAATGCAGCAGAAAATTTATATAAGCAAGTTATACAGATTGAGCAAGAGAAGGGTATGGAAGAGGGGATCAAGTACATACTCGGAGAGTTGAAGAAGCTCGGTTTTAACTCATATGAAGAGTTTATGATTCATAGTTTATATGAGGAGTTAAGTGCCAGACAAAAAGCTGTGCGATCAAATTATACCAAAAAATATAACACGCAAGATCAGCAATTATCAGCATTAGTGAATACGTTTACAGAGATGAAGACCTTATCAGTGAATAGTATTCAAAGATTTTCCCAAGCTGTGTTGCCATTAAAAGAGTATTTAAAATCGAAAGAAGAATTTGAAACAGGCGCAGCTCAAATAGCACAAGTGTGTGAACGTCTCGAGTTTTTATCAGTGAATATGTCGATATCAGCACATAAACTAGGAAAATTGGGTGGGACATTGTCAGTTGTAGCAAATTCGTTTCAAACAACTGCGCAAAAGATCGTAAAAGATTTTGAAGATTTTCAGAAGAAATCAGTGCAAATAGCAGATCGTATTCAGAATATATTTTTAAATTTAGGTTGTGCGACAGTGCAAAATGAGATGTTAGGTTTTTCATTAGGTGAAATATTAGAGAAGTTAACAACGCGAGTTGAAGGTGTAGCGAATAAGCCAATGTCACTTGAGATAGAGCATTCAATTAAGCAAACGGAAGAGCTCATAAAGAATATTGAACATTATTTTAAGCCAGTGTTTAAAGAGGCTGAGAGTTTTTATGGGTTAATTAATGCGAATCATCGTAATTTAGTACAGTTGGGTGATTTAGTAACGCAATTAGATTTAATTAAAACTGGTGGTAAATTAGAGGGTTCGAGATCAAATGAAATTGTACAAAGTTTTGAGCCATTTATTATCGAGATGAATGAGTTTATTGAGGGTGTACAGACGCCGGTGCAAAAGATTATGTATTTGATTAAGGGGTTAGAAACTGCTTTCGCTGATATCTTAGCGGCGGGTAATCATATTGAGCATGCGAGTTTTGAACTTCACTTCTTATTAAATAATTTAAAAACAGCAGCCGAGGAATTATTTCAAACAGAAACTAAAGGGGATGCTGCATGAATAATTTTAGAGGTATAATCTCATGATTAAAGCTGCAAAGCATCCTCAAGAAGCTGAACGAATACAAGCCTTGCTAAAACATGATTTATTGGGTGATTTAGCATCTAATGAATTTGATCATATTGTTAGAATTGCTGCATATGTTTGTCAAACACCTATGGCTGTAATGACGTTATTAGATGGCGAAAAACAGTGGTTTAAATCCAAAGTTGGCATTACTGCCGAATCAACAGATCAAGATATTTCGTTTTGTTCACATGCTATTTTACAAAATGAACTATTTGAGGTTAAAAACAGTTTGCACGATGACAGGTTTAAAGATAATCCATTAGTGACTGGTGATCCTTGTATTCAATTTTATGCTGGATCGCCAATTATTGATCCAGAATCAAAATTACCACTTGGAACACTTTGTGTACTAGATCAAAAAACTCATGCATTAACATCAGATCAAAAGCAAATTCTAAATGATTTGTCTCAACAGATTAGTAAAATTATTGAACTCAAAAGTCTAAATAAAAGTTTGCGTCTGCAACATGAAAAATTAAATTTTCAAAGCACTGCTATATTTAATATGCATGAAGGCATCGCTATTCAAGATCGTGCTGGCCAGATTATTGATTTTAATCCAGCAGCCTTGAAAATCTTAAGTTTAAGTGAAAATCAAATTCTTGGAAAAACATCAATGGATAAAGATTGGAAAGCTATTAAATCTGATGGCGTAGATTTTCCTGGTGAAGAACATCCGGCTATGATCGCTCTTAAAACTGGACAGAATGTTAAAGATAAAATTATGGGAATACGCTCGGGTGTTGACCGACTTCGGTGGATTTCTATAAATGCAACTCCATTGTATCTTGATGGTTTAGAAAAACCCTCGCATGCGGTAACAACATTCTCAGATGTGACTGAACTTAAGAAAACACAAGAGTCACTTATTGAAAGTGCAAAATTGTCTTCATTAGGAGAGATGGCAGCTGGTGTTGCTCATGAAATAAATAATCCACTCGGTATTTTATTTGTCATGCTAGAGAATACAAAACAAATTTATCTTAAGAAGAATCTTAAAGACGAATCAGTTATTGCAAAGCTAAGTGAAAATGCAGATCGCATGCAAAAAACTCTGGATCGTATCTCAAAAATTATAAAATCATTACTAAAAATTTCAAGATCTACTGACAAAGTTAGTTTATCATTGGTTGATTTTAATGAGGTTTGTGATGATACAATTAATGTTTGTAGTGAGAAATTGAAAAAACTTAATATTGATCTTCGCGTCGATGTTGAAGCTCCATTTCATCTTTACGCGGATTCAGTGCAACTTAGTCAAGTGCTGTTAAATTTAATAAATAATAGTATGGATGCCATAGTGAATCTTGATGAGAAATGGATTGAAATAAAAGCTTTAAAGCATAATTCAAAAATCATTATAAGCGTAATAGATAGTGGATCAGGTATTCAATCAGATTTATCAAATAAAATATTTATGCCATTTTTTACAACCAAAGAAGTGGGTCAGGGCACAGGGCTAGGGTTAAGTATTTCAAAAAAAATAATTGAATCACTGAATGGTAAAATGTATCTCGATAGCTCGAAAGCCCATACTACGTTTATTCTAGAGTTTCCTGATGTAGCTTTAAATGAAAAAATAGCAGGATAAGATCAATTAGAATTTAATTTGTTGTTCACGTTGTATTTGATTAGCCTCGTCTTTTATTTCAGCAGTTACAATTCGTTTGGCCCAGTCGATAGTTAACAATCCAAAGTGTGAAAGTAAAAAAGGTTCATTGAGATATGAAGGGTCTTGCTCTGGAAATTTTGCTTTTGAGGGTTTGTTTATACCGCTCGAAGTAATTTCAAAGATTTTACCTAACCCTTTAACGTCGGTTTGTGCAAACGAGGCTAGATGTCGGTCACCTGATAAAATAATTGTATTGCGTGCCTTGTATTTTTTTAATAAAGCTATCAGCTTTTCTTTTTCTTTGGGAAAATTCCCCCATTTTTCAAAACCATGTGCTTCTGGTATAACTTGAATCGAACTTACTAATATTCTTAATTTTGCAGGTTTTTTAAGTTCACCCTCAAGCCATGTCCACTGCTCAGCACTTAGAATTTGTGCTTTTTTGTCATCACTTGCTAAATAAATTTTAGGCGATATATTTTCTTTGTCGTCGGGATTGAATTCAGGATTTTTAGATAAAGCTGATCTATCCCAACGTGTATCGAGCATCAAAACTTGAACTTTATTTTTTTGGCCGATCATTCGACTGTGGTAAAGGGCTTTTTGATTTTCGGGTAGGGTTGGTTTAAGATACGCCCAATATTTTAAGAACCAACGACGAGCTTCTTCTTTATCTGGGTTATCGCTCCCGCCATCATTCTGTCCATAATCATGATCATCCCATGTTGCTAAAAAAGGTGTAGCTTCTCTTAATTTGATATAATCAGCTTCCTTATTTAATTTTAAATATTGGTCGATAAACGGTCGATCATCTTTGCGAGATGCATAAATGTTATCACCAAGCATAATAAATAAATCTGGTGAATTGTTCAAAATTGCAGTCCACGCGGGCTGCGGTTTGTTTTGATCGACACATGAGCCAAAACCAATTTTAGTAATATCTTTAGATGTGTTAAGGCCCCGATATGGAATATTAAGTTGCGCCTCTTTTGAAGTATCAACCATAGGTTTGGTTTTCTCCTTAGTGGACGTCGAATTCAAACTTGCAGGGATAACCGATGTGGCGCAGTTGGTTAATAGAATGATATTTGCGCAAAGTGTGCTGATCAAAATGAGACGATTAATATTCATGATGTACCTTATTATCTAAATTATCTACCTTAAATTGAATCTAAAATAGTCTTGAGAATCAAGTCTTAAGTCGTTAATTTTCGTATTCTCGAGTTGCGACTCGTGTTTAGTCATAATCAACCGATAAATAAATGAAAGACTTTGGTGGTTATATGGCTAAATCAAATCGAAAATTTCCGCGAAGACCTTTTAATAAACCAGTGGCATTTACATGCAAAGGTGTAGCGGCTGTCGTTCAAGCAATTGAAATTGGCGAAGGTGGTCTCTCGATTCAAACTGACATGGCATTTAACATTTTAGACAAAGTTGTCGTGAATTTTTATTTACCACAAGCTGGTTTTTTTACAGTCAGGGCCGAAGTCAAAAACACGGTTCCTGCTCAAGTAACTAAAAACGATTACATGGTTTATGGTTTAGGTTTTGTTGATGTTAATCTAGCATTAAAACGAAAAATCCGAGCTTATGTAGCTCGGACCTTGCATGATCAAGATGATCTTTCTAAAATACTGGGGGCTGCGTAAACAGCTATTTCAATTATTTAGATAAAGCTTTATGAATTTGAGTCGATAAACGAGCAACTTTACGTGAAGCTGTTTGTTTAGAGAAAGCACCTTTTTGAGCAGCTTTCATCATTTTGCTCATGTAGTTAGAAAGTAATGTTTGAGCAGTTTTTAAATCTTTATCTTTAAGCGCTTTTAATAAAGTTTTTTCACTTGAACGCACTGTTGATTTACGAGCAGTGTTAACGGCGTTTTTACGAGTTGATTGACGAGCTCTTTTAGCTGCTGACTTATGTTGTGCCAAGGTATAACCTCCAAAAAATATGTCTGAAATTACAGAACGAACCAAAGTAGTTAACACAGCTGACACTTTGAGGCAAGCAAGTATTCTAAAAAATGCGCTGAAAATAGCCTTAGGAACGATTTTAAGCCGTGTTTTAGGGCTTCTGCGAGAGTCTATGTTAGCGTATTGGTTCGATCGTTCAACAACCGATGCTTTATCTGCGGCTTTTAGAGTGCCTAATTTTTTTCGTAGATTGCTTAATGAAGGAGCTTTTTCGCTCAGTTTAGTTCCGGTCGTTGCTAACAATCAAAAACGTAGCCCACAAAAGTTGCAAAAATTGTTAAGCTCTATGTTTTTGATAACATTATTGTTTTCTGCGATTTTAACATGGGCTGCAATCTATAATGTAGAATCAATATTGTATTTTATTTTAGACACGAACTATACCCAGCAAGTTGATCAATTTACATTAACATGTCGTCTTGCTCAGATAATGTTTGGATTTATATTCTTTATAATCAATTGTGCATTTGCATTGGCTATTTTGAATGCGATCGATGATTTTTTATGGCCTGCATTGGCTCCAACTTTATTAAATTTGTCTATGTTAGCTGCAACAGTATGGCCTTTATTTATGAAAGAGTCTAAAGACACTCAAGCCGTAGTCGTTGCATGGGGAGTGTGTATCGGAGGATTGCTACAAATGTCCTTTTTATTCACACGCTTATATGTCAAAAAAGTATTTCCTATTTTGCAGTTTTATTTATTAAACTGGATCGAAGTTGGACAGGAAATTATGAATGTCATGAAAGGAATTATTCCTGGGTTTCTATCTGTTGGTTTTTTACAGATATTAGTTCTCATTAATCTAAAGTTCGTTTCAATGCTCGGTGAAGGAACAATTTCGTCTTTTCAGTATGTTGATCGTTTGATTGAATTACCCCTCTCGGTTGTTGCTGTAGCGCTGGGTGGTTCGTTGTTGTCATCATTGGCACGTTCTCATCAATCTTCAGAAATATCGTATTTACGTTCAAAACTATATTTAGGGCTTAAATTTAATTTTTTCTTAATGATTACATCAGCTTTTTTGTTAAGTAATTTATCATATCCAATAGTAAAATTATTATTTGAAAGAGGGAATTTTCAGCAGGGCGATGTTGAACGTACATCATTCATATTGTCGTATTATGCGTGGATCATTATTTCTATAAGTGGTAGCCGTATAATAGCATCAACTTACTTTTCAATCGGCAAAATTAAATGGCCACTGTTTGCTGTTGTAATTTCGTTATTCATGCATGTTTTGATTTTAAATTTATTAACTGAAATATCTTTAACAGAAGTTTTGTATGCTTCACTCATCAGTTCAGGATTTTATTTTATAATTTTATTATATGGACTGAGAGTTTACATGAATAGTAATTTTATCTTCAATCTAGTACGCGATTGTTTCTTTTATATTTTGTTCGGTTATATTATTGCAAAAATTGGACACCAAGTGTTAACTTATTTAAGTTCTTTTGTTGGATTATTTGGATCTTTTATTGTTTGTGCATTGTTTGTTGCCTTTTGTATTTTAGTGAGTCTTCGATTCGTATTCTTTGATTTATATAAGGGTTTGAAAGAAAAAATCTTACGGAGCGATAATGTATAAGGTGTATGGTATTCCAAATTGTGATACGGTTAAAAAAGTAATTCAATTTCTTAAGAATAAATCGATTGATTTTGAATTTATTGATTATAAAAAAACTCCTCCAACAACTAAATTATTAATTCATTTTAAAGAACAGGTGTTAGATTGGCCTGTTAATAAAAGAGGTCCTACTTATCGTAAAATTCAAAGTCATTTTGAGTCAGCAAATCTTGATCAGCAAGTAGAAATGTTAATTAAGAACTCTTCTGCTTTGAAAAGACCTATTATAACAAACCTCAATAATGATATTGTCTGTGTTGGCTTTGATCTCAAAAATTTAGAACGACTTTAAACTCATCAATTTGCCTGACAATTGTTTTGACAAGTTGGCCTGCAATAATTGTCTCTCTCTATAAACAACATTAATTCATTAGCTCTAAATCAATTTAAATTGATTTGATTGTATCGTAATGGGCACTGTTTTTGAAATAACGTTCCTTTGGTATAAGTAAAACTTTATTTACTATTTTTTAACTATGGAGAAAAAAGTATGAATATGAATAAGATCATCAGTCATTTTCTAAGCGCATCATTATTGTTGAGCAGTGCTGCATTTGCTGGTCCACTCGTCAATAAAATGGGAAAGAACCCATACAGTTCACAAATTGCTGCTGGTCTTGAAAGTGCAATTGGTACGGCAAAGCAACCTGTTATTGGAACTTCAGTCCCATACTATATGTCGTTTCCTGTTACGAACTTTGTCTCATTAAAAGACGTTCAGATGGTTTCTAAATCAAACGACAGTAGCTCTGTCGTACTTGTTGATTACATTTCTATACCGGCGCAAAGCTCTGAGGGAACAGCTTTAGGCTTGCGAATGGCTCTCGCTCCGCAAGAATCGCGTCTTGAAGCCTCTCAACATTTAGCGGATAGTGGTTTAATTAAGTCGGGTGATATCATTGTTTCAACACGGCCACTTTTTGCTAATTCTTTACAGTATTTAGCTTTGCAACTTGAATCGACACATATATCTGTTGCTGTTGTTGTAACAGAAAACGGACGTAAAGTAGTTTATAATTTAGATATTCCTATGGATTCTGAAATGCTTGGTGGAGCTAAATTAGGTTTTGCCAAATCAGTTATGGATTCGAATCACTTTGTCGCTGATAATGCAAATCTTATGCTTCATATTTTGAGACCACGATTTGAAACTGATAAACAAAAAGAAAATATGCAAAAATGGTTAGAAAAGGCTCTTGCAAAAGCTCGAGAAAAGAAAATCTATCCTTCGCAAATTTCATTCAATGCTGACTACAATAGTCCAATGTATCGCTCTCAAAATGGCAAAGCTGATTTATCCTTCGTTGCAGATACAGCACGCTTATTACTAGGACAAGGTTTAATGGCTAATCAGCATTTACAAATGTATTGTTCAGAGTTTGCTTGGACTTTACTGTCACTAAAAGATTGTGATCCTGATACGACAGCAAAAGATTTTGGTAAAGGAAAGACTCCTTCTTGTATTTCTGAATTTTATAAACCCATGCAAATGTTTGGATCGGCTTTTAGTTCAGGACAAGCTCAAGATGAGGATTTATTTGGTATGACTGATGGTATTCCTATGCTCATTGGTCAAACTGGTAGTTCACCACAAATGTCTATGCAATTAATTGATTATGCACTTCCAGGTGTTGATCGTGAAGCGAAAGGTTTGTCAAATGGGCACAAGGCAGTTGCAAGTATGATGGCGCCTTTAATCCAACAAGCAAATGGATATTTTAAACTGACCTTAACGCGCAATGCTCAACAGATAGATGGAGCACGCTCACAATTGAATCCGCATAGTGCACGAAATTATTCACCAACAGCTTTCGTTGTTCACGCAGCTATGCCAAATACTCTTAACGGCCAAAAAGTAGCACAAAAGAAAATGGACTACGTTGTGACAATTAAATATGTTCCAAAAGCTAAGCTAAAAGAACTTCAATCAAAATAATAAGGCGGAGATGAATTTATGAAAAAATATATTTTAATCACATTAGTATCAGTATTTGCAGCAAGTTCAGCTTTTGCCGAAAGAGAATTAAGTCGTCTTCAATCAATTGAAACATCATCATGTGACAACTCAGAGCTTCAAAGAACAGTTCTTGCGACCGCTGATTCCGTATTATTTACTGAACAGAATTTAACAGTTTTAGAAGAGGGTCTAGGTATCACTGTAGAAGAAAAAAACAATGGTTTGCATGCCGTAGTATTGAAAGCTGCTCCACGATCTTCAGTTAAATCGTATGCAAAAACAGTTGAACGTGCAAATCAATTAGCAGATGCAGGACGCGTAGGCATTACAGCGCCAGCAAAGTTTGATGTTGTATATGTTGTTAAAGATGCTCAAGATCTAAGAAAAAATGCAGGACGTATAACTGTGGATGTAACATGTCGAATTGAAATGCGTAAAATAAATGGACAAGATGTTAAAATGCATTCTGCACAACTAATTAATTTTGAAGTCAAAGCGAAAGGTCGCTAGTCAAGAATATTTCATAATTGCAAGAAGCAAAAAACCCAGCTTAAACACTGGGTTTTTTTGCTTTTAAATCAGCTTATTATCTCATTTACTCTTTATTTTTTTTCTTGTCCCTTAAGACCATTGTATGTGTTGTATATTTTTTGCTGTTTTTCAACTTCAGAAGCCCAGCGCTTAACTTCAATTTCGTAGCCTTTTTGTTTATTAATCCATGTAGCTTCTTCAGACGCTAAACCGCGCAGTGATTGAATTGTTTTTGCTTCTTGTGTGCGTAGTTCAGAGTCTCGTGCTTTCCATGACTTTTTGTCTTCTTGTGCAAGCATTAATTGATTATTATACTCTAAAAGTATAGCCTCACGTTGAATTTGATTTTGCTTAATTTGTGCAATTAATTTCTCAAGTTGTTCGAGTTGTATTTTTTCTTGATCCATTTTTTGTTTTTCACTAACGATCAGTTGTTGTATTTCTTTTTCTTGCATGATCGACTTTTTAAAAGAGTCATTATTGCTTAAAATTTGCTGAGTCACCGAATCTTTTTGTTTTTGAACTGCATTTTTAGCTTTGGTAATTTCGGCAATATTTTTATTTACTATTTCAAGATTTTTAGCATACTCAGATTGATTATCTTTTGAATTATCAAGATTGGTTTTGATTTTCGATAATCCTTCATCAGTCGTGTAAATTTCTGCAAAAGAAGGCAAATTCATGAATAGAATAGCTGATAAGATAAATGTACTGATTTGTGTTTTTCTATTAAGTGTTTTCATGATCATTCCTTTATTTTTCACCTTGTGCTAAATCGTCTTTTGGACAAACATTTTTAAGCGAAGAACGATAGTGACCGATTTCATCTTCCCAGACTTCACCTTTGAATTTCCATTTGTAAGTATCTTTATCATCAGCTTGTGAGTTTTGATCTTTTTCACTACCTTTAGTTTCTCCACCGGCTAGTTGAAAGCGAATGTGCTCACCAGCACCTGAGTAGATTTCGTATGATAAAACTTCTTTTTGATCAACAAGATGTTCTAATGTTGTTACAAACTCGTTATAACGAGTTTGTAAATTCTTTGATGCCTTTAATCTTAAAGCAGATTCTTCTTGATCAAGTCTTGCGATTGAAGCTTCACGCATTTTTTTTATGGCAACACTAGCTCTTGAATATATAAAGTGCTCGATTGCTTTTATCTGTGCTTGTTGTTCCAAGCTTGTTATTTCTTCTATTTTTTTATTTTCACGTTTTGCATCTAAGAAAGTGTTTCTTGATTTAAGCATGAGTAAGCGTGCTTCACGTTCTTTGCGAACAAGGTCGATTGCTACTTTATTAAAACGTGCGTTTTCATCTTCATAGTTGTTAATTTGCTTTTGTACACTTATGAAATTAGGATGTCGCGCTAACTCCACAATGAAGGTTCTTGGTAATCCATAGACCTCTTCTTGCTGCGTATTTTTAAGAAATAGTTTAACTAAGTCATAATAAGCTAGCGGATCTTTTTGCTGATTTTTATAATTATTTAAACGCGTAAAAACATTTTTGTATTTTTTATTTAAATCATTTAAAACATGTATGCCGTCACCATATTGGCAAAGATTGAGATAGCCGACGGTTCTCACAATATATGTCTCCGGTGCATAGGCTTTTTTAAAATACTCTGTATGTAGGGTGAACATATTACCGGCAGCACCTTCGTTATCGCCGGACAAAACTTGTGCCCATGCTAATTCAATCATACTTTGCAACCATTGCGCAGATGATTTATCCACTTTTAAAAAATATGTATTCGCTGCTTTAAAGTCAGATTTCTGGAAATACAATCGTGCCAATGTTAAAGCTGCTAAATTTCGGATTTGATCTGTTTTTTTAGATTCAATTGTTGGCCATAATATTTCTAACTCTTGAATAGCTTGATCAAGTTGGCCCATGCGATAAAGTAAAATCGATTTTAAAAAAGAAGCTTCAACGTATTCTTTTGACGTCGATGGTATCATGAGTACTGCTTCTTCAAAATCTCCAAGGTTACCTTTTTCTGCTGAATATTTTGCTTTTTTTATTAAATAATCAGGGTAATTCACTGTATCAACATCAAATTCTTTAGCAATCGGATCGATTAACTCAACATCTGATATTTCAAGATATTTCATATTTTGCACAAGTTTTTCGACGGCATTTTTTTGCAAAGATTTATTTTTTGCTTCGCGCGCGACTTGAATCATTTTTTGTCTAAATTCAGAAAATAGTTTTAAACCAAGAGCAGTCTCAGCATAATGATACTTCGCTTGGTCTTTGTGAGTTGGATTATCCATGAGTTCAACGAATAAAGCCATTGCAAGGTCATATTTTTTTTGATGATTTAAGAAAATTAAAGCTTGAAGCATTTTATACTCTTCATTTTTAATTTCACTTAATTTTTTTAAAAACGGATTAACAACATTAATAACGGGATCAGCGATTAATGCTAATTCTTGAACTGGTGGTACTTGATCGGGCTGTGTCGTAGATTTTATAACTTTAAGCTTATCGACAGGTGTAAGAGTCACATTTTCTGGGATAATGACCAGGTTGGGAGATAAAAGTTGAGGTCGTTCCTGAGGTTTAAAATCTTTTTTGTCAATTATGTTCAGCAACAGTGAAGATGCTGAAAATTCTTTTTCTTCACCAATATCTAGTTTAGGTATGTTTTTGACTTTAACAACTTCTGTTCCTTGTCTTTGAACAAACTCAAAAACAGGAACTCCAGATTGTCTGTATTTAAGTCCTTTTTGCGGTGATCGACCAGGAGATTTTATAAAGAGTGTTTCATCTGCAGACCACGCACGAACAGATATGCTTATTAAGATGACCGTTGTAAATATTTTTGCTAAATCCATTCGACATTCATTTTTACTTCACCCTTTGATGTGAAAAACAATTTTAAGTTAGCGATCTAGTTAATAAAAAATGTCGCCCCTAGAGTCAAAGTTGTATCATTTGCATTTATCGATTCTTCGCCAGAATTTGTATTAGAATTTATTTCATACGGCACAACATTCTGCTTATTATATGAGTTTTTAATATCTAATCGAAAAGCCCAATTTTTATTAATAAACATTTGTTGCATAAAACCAATTTCAACATGTGGTGTTGTTTTATCAGTGTAAACGTCTGGTGTTGTTGCTGAACCTTTAACTTGTTTATATCCAGTAACACCTGCGCCGAGGGTAAAACCCATATCAAAATAGAGTATAGCTTTATTCATAAATGCCATTTTTGCGTAGAATGGGGTGTACGTCATGGAAAGAGCCATATTGCTAGCCAACATATTGTAGTTTGGTACTATTTGAGAACTACGATTTTTTAAATAATCAACAGTATCATTTCGCTTACTCATATAATTTAAGTAACTGAACTCTACACCAAAGTTTTCACTAAAAAAGTAACCTAATAATCCACCAACAGATTTTGAAGATACATAGGGGTCATTTATTAACGTACCATAATTGAGTGTTAAATAAAATCTTTTCGATTTTGCAAATGTACGGTTTTGAATAACGCCGTATTCATCATCTTTAGCTGCCCAGTATTTTTCTTCGAGTTTTTTAAGATCGAGCTTATCAGAACCGCGGTTTGATTGAGCTTGTCCAGAACTCTGTTGATTAGTTTCTTTGTTTTGTGCATACGTTGCTGTTGTCGTTAAAATCAATGTGCTTAAAATTAAACTATTGAGTAGGTGTTTCATGTGGTTAGCTCCGTGTTAATTTGTACTTTTGAATAGGAACGGGTAGGTTACAACAACTTTAGTTCCACCTTTTGGTTCTGGAAATTTCCATTTTGCAACTTTACTTAATATACACCCTTCGACAGGAATGCTCTTAAGTGTTGATTGATTAATCGCTTGCGATTCGACTGATCCATTACCCGATATTGTAAATTTAACGGCTACTTTCCCGTAAAGTTCTGGATTGGCAGATAGTTGTCTTTCGTAGCAATATAGTATTTGACCTAATTGTGACTTGATATATTGAGCAATAACTTCGCGATCAAGACCGCCTGTGATTTCAGATTCATCTTCGATAAGACCAACACCACCAGAACCTGTTTTTCCGGCTTTAAGTCCACCACCTAAACCGGTAGCGTCTTTCCCACCACCGAATCCAGCAGTTGATACGCCGCCGCTTCCGCCTGATGCAGCTGCTTCACCAGTCCAATTTCGTCCCGAGGATTCGACTTTCCCAACTGCGGCTAATGCACGTCCTGAATCACCTTCACCAGCTTTGATGCCGTTAGCTGTAACAAGCACTTGCGAAGTGCGCGCTTCAGTTGCAGAAACTTTACCAATAAGCTTTGAAATTCTGACACCGATCGCACCTTTGATCATGGCATTTACTTTGCCTTTATCTTTTGAGGCTGGACCGGCACCTGCGGCAGGTTTTTCGGTCGGTGTAGGGTTTTTAACTTCGGCGATTGGTCCTTCAGCTTTTTTTGATTCTTCTGGTTTTTTAGCAATCTCGGCTGGTTTTTTCTTTTCCATTTTCATCACAAGCGGTGAGGATGATTTTGGTATAACTAGAGTTGCATCAAGATTATCTTTTGATGGTGAAAATAGACCGATACCGATAAATAGAAACATTGCTGACAAAGTGGCGATCAAAAGCTTTTTACTTTCCTTATCCATTAAACTATCTGTATCAGGTTTTGCTAAACCCGAAATTTCACTGACGCCAACGATTTTTGACTTAAAGTGAAAGCCTTCAATTTCGTGATTTTCCCAATCCGGTAAACCTTTAAAAGGAAGTGTGTGATTAACACCACCAATTGAATAAAAGAATTTTTGATTTAAATTTTTAACTTCAGTTTTAAGTATGCGATTATTTTTAGATACGACCATAATTTTCTTTTTAATTTGGCCGTTGTTTTCTTTGATGTTTTGCAGTGAATTTAAAACATAATCAGTTTGTTCAATAACACTAAAATGTAGCTCTGATTCTGAGAATTTAAAAGTCATATTGTCTTTGATGATTAAATCTGGGGTAGGGTTTTTCACATCAAATGTAATAAAATGCCATCCGTCTGGGCGGTATTCTATCGCTGCATCATAAGCAGAACTACTGCGATCAATTGATCCAAAAGTTGATTTGCGAGAGTTGCCAAGTGTAAGTAAAGTACGTTTTGAGTCGACTTTCCAGGTCTTGACTCGTCCGTCACTTGTTGTCTGTTTGATTTTAAGTGTACTCATTTTCTGGCCCCCCAGCCAATAACTTTTGAACTCATTATTAATCAATATAAAGTGAAGTTTCTCGAATTTTTTTATCCATATCTTGCTGAACTTCGTGCAGCGGCATGAACTTTATCCCTTTTTTTTGCACGAGATACGCACCATCAGGATTGCGTATTGTTCCTTTAAGACTCATTTCAGCAAAGTTAACTTCTTGAATATCACGTGTTTTTGTACGTGACTGAGCTGTATAACTTAACAGTGTAACTGCTAAGACTATAGTATAATGGATGATGAACGTACTTTTTTTCATATTTAAATTCCTAAGTTAGCAGTAATCGCTGTTCCTTTACTCGCTTTTAAGTAATCAATTTTTCTTTTTAACCAGTCTTTTTGATCTGGTTGTAAAGATAGATTCATTGCTTTTGTGTACGAATTAATAGCTTCATCTTTTTTTAACGCAAATTCTTCGTAAACTCGAGCTTGCTCAATCAACATATCGACATTTTTTGAATCAGTATTCACTAGATTTTGGGCTAGTTGAATAGCTTTGTCAGTGTCTCCTTTTTGAACAGTCGATTCCACATACAGTACAGCGACTTTAAAATTATAAAGCTCTTCATTGGTTAATTGTGAAAATTCTTCTGTTGCACTTATATAATCTTTATCAGAGTACGATTTTAAGCCATACATAACGGCTAGATCTTTAGACGAAGATTTAATACCAAGTGCTTTTTCAAAATGAGGTAAAGCGCTGTTTAAACCATCGACAGAATATAGAACTTTACCATACTGAAAATGAAAAACAGAATTATAAGCGTCAATTGCATTAGCTTTTTGAATCATCCACAAAGCCTTGTCTTGCTGGCCATTAAGATCTGCAAGAATACTCAAATAGTAGAGACCAACAGATCTTTGAGCTTTCGTTTCTGTAAGTTTAAGAGCTATTTTTTCAGCTTCAGAATACTTTTTAGATTGAATACATCCGCCGATTGATTGAGCGGTCATTTTATTTAAATCGCAATTTTTTTCTGATGCCGGCAGTCTATTTTGGCTCACTTGTATGTTATCGAAGCTGTTTGGCAGAAAGTAACTTAGTTTTTCAGCTTCTGGAAAGTGAATGCGCGGTGTGATTGTTTTTTCAAGTGAGTAATCCGCCCAATTGATATCTTCACTATTAGACGTTGATAATTGAGAGAGCTTGCGCAACTTTGCAAGATTATCTTTACGTTTATCTTGAAATGGCTGCGTGATCTTAATCAATTCTTCTCTGAGTGCAACTTTTTCTTCCTCAGCTAGCGTTGAAGGAATCGGCATGGTTGATATTGATTCGATAAAATGAATATAAATGCGATCGATACCTTGCAAGGCTTCAGTTTGTATTTTATCTGATTTTGACATTTTGATCGTTGTTGAAAATGCTGTAAAAGCTTTATCAAATTTTTCAGTTTTTGCAGCTAAAACAGATGCAAATTTACTTTCACGAGCTTTAACGCTTTGATCAATAAACTCTTTTTCTAGAACAAAGGCTTGTATGAGTCTAGCTTCAGCTCTGACATCAGCATCGACTGGTCGTGAATTTAATTTAACTGATAAATTAAAGGCTTCGCTAATTTTACGATTATCGAAAAGTTTACGTGCTTTTGCGACTAGTAATTGAGTTGCGTACGGTTCAATATTGTTTTCTAGAATTTGGTTTTCGACTGACTCAAGTTCAGCTTGATTTTTTTTATCGCCAAAAGATTTCATTAATTTTGATAATAATTCAGCTTTTTTGGTTTTATCTGCAGAATCAAATAGTGCTTTGTAGCACCCGCGAGCTTCCGGCAATTGAGAGTTAACTCTTAAAAGATCACATGAAGATTCCATATGCTGTGAAAATTTTTGTGGTTCTAAGCGTGCTAAATCGCGAAATGTCGAAATGGCTTTATTCAAATGACCTGCTTCAACATAGGCTTTAGTTGCTTCTTTTACTGAGTCCAAATTTCGTTTATCTTGGGGGTAGAGTTTAGCATAATCGAGCGATAAGTCTGCACCTAAAACTTCTAAGCCATTAGCATAAGCTAATGATATACACTTCCAAAATGAGTCTTGGCCTAACTGAGTATTTTTATGTTGTAATGCAAACTGTTTGAGAAATTCAATTTTCTTTTCGATTTCAATATTTTCAGATTGTTTTTGAACTTGTGAATAGTGAGCTTCTAAATAAATTTGATCAATTTTTTTTCTTCTTTCAGGAGTTACCGTGTTTTTCGATATCATCCCAGCGATCGTCATGATGGCTTTATAGTCACTTTTAATATTATATATATCGAGTACGATATCTTCGGCTTTCGTTTTAAGTTCTCTATTTTTAGAGGTTTTAATGTAGGCGATCATTGCTTTTAATGCATCATCATAGTTTTGCTGTTTATACAGGAAAAAGGCGAGTTTATATTGTAAGCTATCGAAGTGTTCGCCATTTGGAAATTCCTTAATGTATCGATGAGCAAGATTTTGCTGCTGTAAATTCAGAATATTTTCCTGAGTTTGATTGTCTTTGATATTTTCTAATTGTTTCTCGATACTGAAAAGAGCACCGTAAAGAGCATCATGTTGTTTTGTTTTGTCGAGTTTTTTATTTAAACTGACCTCTTCATAGTTTTTTTCAGCCAGGTCGTATTTACCTAATTGAAATAAAAGTTCGGCATAAGCATATCGTGACATTGAATCTGGATTATTAGGTTCATCTTGAGAAAGAAGTATTTCAAAGGCTTGTTCGGTTAGTTTTGAAAATTCGGCATGATTTTTATTTTTTAGCCAAATTTCCCACCATTTTTTTGAAATCTCTAAGCTGATTTTACGAAAATCATCTTTGCATAGTTTTTGTTGATCTAAAACTTGTAGTTGGCAATTGTCGCCAAGTGCTTTTAAATTGGCAATAACCTTATTTCTGTTTTTAAGTGTTTCTTCAGCATCTATGAGTTTTATAAATATTTTAGATGAGTGTTCGTTCGTCGGGTAGGCCGTAATATATTCATTAGCAAAAATACTAATCTCTTTATAGCGTGAGTGAGATTCATATAATGTTGCTAAATTAATAATAATTTCACCAAGTTCATCTTCAGTGGTTAAGTTTTTAAAAAATGAAAAAAGTTGGTTAGGAGCAGTTGTTTCACCAATAAATAGTGTCAAATCTCGTAGTGCTTCTTGTCTAAGGTTATACTTTCTTTCACCAGATTGAGGAGGATTGCTCTTGACGATATGTACAAGCTGCTTAACGCCGGGCTCAGTTTGTTTCAAATTATAATAACTCCAGGCAGATTTATATAATCCGTATGGATATGCTTTTGAGTTTGGATATTTTTCAAGCGGTAGAAACTTTTGTAAAGCTTGTTCAAACTTACCCTGGTGATACAGAAGTTCTCCTGCTTCGAGTAAAGCATCTGGCAGCACTGGTGATTTTGGAAATTGAGAGATTAGTTTTTCATAGAGTTCACTTGCGCGAGTAATTTGCTTAGACTGTGAGTGTGCTAAAGCACTATTAAATAGAACTGAATCTAAGTTTTTATACTGAGGATGATTTTTTTCGATAGAATTATAAATATCGATTGCTAATCTTAGCTGTTCAGTCGCTTGTGCACTGTCAACCCCATAAGTTCGTAACTTAGCATTTCCGCCCTCAGTCATTTCGAAAAAACGTCCTGATTTTGCACGACGCATATACATTTCGGCCAGCCTGTAACTGAGATCAGCTTCTTCAGGTTTGCCTTTCATTTTTTTTATGATTTTTTTAAGAGATTCAATTGCATTATTTTCTGTTTTTGAAATCATAACTTCTGACTTGAAAGCTGTGTCAGAGTTTTTGTCTTCGTTTTTGGAATCTAGTTTTAATTCAGGCAATAATCCTTTGTCTGTTTCAGGGGCAGCCAGTGCTATCTGATGAAAGATAAACAAAGTGAGTATTAAATTGATATTTTTTTTAAAAAGAGTTTTTTTTTCCATACTACTCACCAACTGTAGTTACTAGTTTCAAGTTTGGAAATCCTGCCATCGACGCTGTATAGAGAACTTTACTGATAACTCCGTAAGGCAAGCTTTGATCTGCTTGCAGAAGAACTTTACCAGTTTTGGCAAGTTTTTCATTTTCGGCATTAACTTTTTTAAGTTCATCAAAAAGTGGCTTGATGAACTTAGAATCATTTGGGTCAATAGCACCTATTTCGATTTCATTGTTTTTAACGGAAGCGATTGTTCGAGTTTCAAATTTAAGCTCAGTTGGTGATATGGCTAGCTTAACACCATTGACAGGATTTTTTTCAGAGTTAGATGAGGGTAGACTGATTCCTTGCACGAGATCAATTGCAACTTCACCAGATGCAAAACTTTGCAAAAGGAAAACAAGCATAATTGTAAACATATCCGTCATTGATGTAATGTTGAGTGTGAACGACTGATTTTTCTTGATCGGAACTTTAAAGCGAGATTTACCCATATTAACCGTCCATTGTGTTGCTGAAGACAACTTCAGGGAACATATAATCCGTTGAAGTTTGCTGTCCTGTTTTTGTGTCCGTGACTGGAAATTTTGTTTCTTTATTGCGAGCTTTGCGAGCTTCATCCATAACTCTGACGATATCTTTGTAAGCTATGTCAAAATCAGGATTAAAATCGATTTTAAAAATTTCTGGATGCGAGTTTTTCATTTCAACAAATTTTGCATGCAGGGCTTTGTAATCTACATTTTTATCTGAATCAAAACCAATTATTTCAATTTTTTGTTTATCGCCTTCGGTTAAAGTAATTTTAACACCATCTGTTTTTGACATTGATACACTAATCGTAGCAGCTTTTGGATTATTCTCTTGTTGTTTGATAGCTTGCTGTACAACTTGTGGAAGTTCAGTTTCAATAATCATCATTTGTACGAATGCTGATGATACAAGTAATACGGGAACAAGCTTAACCATGACAGCAAGTAGCGGAGCTAAATCAAGCTCGAATTCTGAATGTCGATTGATTTCTAATTTTTTTCCTCTACCCATATTTGCCCCCGAATAATTTGATTATGTCAAATAAACCTGTTTCATCTAAGATGCTTTAGATCCATGTGATGGCGGAACAACTGTTGATGTTGGAACGTGATTTGTTTCAGGATAAACGTTCGATTTATTCACACTAGGCATCATGCTACTTGTCAGTGTTTCAGTTAGCTTTGATGTTTTTTCTTGTAACTGTTCAAGGAGTTCATTTTGACGTGAAGTTAAAAACGAAAATAACACCATCGCAGGAATAGCAACAGCTAGACCTAAAGCAGTGGTATACATTGAAACCGCGATACCTTTGGCAAGCATGGCTTGTTTGGCAGCTGGGTCAGCTTGTGCAACCGCTTGGAAGGAAACGATCAGACCGTGGATTGTACCAAGAAGACCAAGTAGGGTGGCAACGTTAGCTAACATTGATAAATAATGTAAACGTTTAGTATAAGCTGGAACAGCTTCAGCTAATGCGATGTCCTGAGCTTGAAAAATAGTTTCGTCATCACGGTCAGCTTTTTCTAAAATAACTTTAAATGCGCGAGCAAGTGGTTTTGTTTCCATTTGTGCACATGTTACTATAGCTTCATCAATTTTTTTCGATAATACGAGGGTTTGAATTTTACCTACGAACTGTTCAACATTTAGACCAAATTCGAAGTAGAGTGTTCTGATTCGTTCAAATGCAAGAGCTAAAACAGCTACACCTGTAGCTAGAATAGTCCATCCCACAACGCCTGATTCTTTAATAAAGTTTAAAATTTCTGACATGAATCCTCCAAGTTAAAAAACAATCTTAAAAATAACGACTTAATAAACTAAGCGGCGTTTTTCTCAATCCAATTTTGAATTTGATTAACACCTTCGGTCTGTATATCGTAAAAACGTATGGCATAATAAAGGCCAGATTTTGAGTTGAGTCTTTGTTTCGAAAAGTTTTTACGTACGACTTCGCATTCAACATTGAATACGACCGAATGATATTCATCAGACTTAAAATGAACTTTAAGCTTGTCTCCAACCTGGACTAATGGCGAATTGATCAAGCACAAACCACCAGCTTTTGAAACTGAGATGAGTTGACCATCAAAAAATCGAATATGGTTGTGCCCTAATATGGGTACATTAACATTAACACGAATATTTTTTCTTTGAAAAAAAGCATCTGCGAGATCGCTATCTTTTTTGCTCATCAACTCTTGAAAGCGTTCTTTACTAAAATCTGGCAACTGACCGACTTGTGTCCAAGCTGATAAGTGTGGAGCCCAAACATAGTTATAATCCATGAGTTGATGAGATTGTAGCATTTGGATAACAACTTTATATTCATATGGTCCGTATTTTTGATCTCCCATTAAGATGAACCACGAATTGTTTGAGCTCATGAGCAAATTCCTTTCTTAAGATCTATTTCGAAACGTCAGGATCGAAATAGATTGATACAGTTTGTTTAGCGACTGGTGCGTACGTTGAACCATTAATTGTAATTGTGTTTTTCACAGCGTCGTAACTCCAGCCATCTACGTCACTTTGTGGAACTTTGACTCCGTTTACAACAACAACGATGGATGAAATGATTGGTTTTTTACTGAGTTTAAATACAGGTTTTGCTTGAATAACGATATTGTTACTGATGTTGTCCAATGCAGAACTAAAAGATCCACAAAGTGAATTTTTGGTACCACCAGTTAAGTCAGCTAATTGAATATAGCGTTGACCGATTTTTTGTTGTCCAGAAGCTGAAAATAAACTTGTGCGGCAAGCTTCATCTAATATTGAGATTGTTGATACAGAATAATCACTACCAGCAACACCACCAGTATATGTATCTAAAAAGTCTTTATAAGATTGAACAGTGTGTAATCCAGAATAACTATCGCCATTAGATGTTA
This sequence comes from Pseudobdellovibrio sp., assembly GCA_046293015.1. Lineage (GTDB taxonomy): Bacteria > Bdellovibrionota > Bdellovibrionia > Bdellovibrionales > Bdellovibrionaceae > Pseudobdellovibrio. The sequence continues at coordinate 251,315 of JBKBPU010000002.1, read as the reverse complement.
AGCTATCGAGAGAAAAATCATCTTCATCTGATAAAAGCACAATTGCCAAATAAGCATCAGATCTTCTGAAGTCTGTATTTAAATTTGATTGTAAAGTAGCTTTGAAACTTGAAAAAGCACGTTCATCACCACTTCCAATGATACCTACAAGTGCATTCGCTTTAAAGGTATCTTTCAGCCGTTGAACTTCGCTTGGAAAATTAAAATCATAATCATTGCTATCTATGACGTGTGTTGCAGGTGTTGTACCTGAACGTAAACGAGCATAACTTGGTAAACATAAATCTACACCAGATTTAATACAGCTCGATCCTGAAGGGGCTTGTGCTTGATAGTAAGTGTCAGATGTTGTGACGCCGATTCTAAAGTCAAAACCTCTGCTAATTAATCTTTGGATAAAAGAGTCAAAATTATTAGCAAGATTGGACTGTGATGTTGACATCGAACCAGAATTATCAACAACGAACAAAACATCTACTTTGCGAGCAACATACGCATCTGACTGCACGTATTGACTTGCGTTTGTTAAGACTGAAAAGGAACCAGCACCTTTTTCACATCCTGTGTAAGTAACAGCGAGTGCACTGGCAAACAAAAGTTTTGCAGAGACCTTAGCTATCTGGTGTTTGTTTATTGAAAACATGTATGCTCCTTCTTCACGTACTATCGTCTGGATAAATTTAAATATTTAATCCTTTCATCTAGAATACAGATTTTAGCTAAGCACTGCGAATACACATGTAGGTTGTTGATTATTATCATGAATTATCTTTGTAGGGCTAATTTGAGACAAGCTAAGTATTTGAAATAACTCGATACGAACTAAAAAATGATTTATTAAAAAAAAATCACTTGAAAAAAAGATCGACAAGAAAATTTAAAGTCTTACACATTCAAAGTGAGAATGTTTTGTGAATTGATTAACAAATTGACGATTGAGGCACTTAAGACAACGTTACGATTCTTTAAGTTTAGCTTTTCTCCAGAGCTCTTCTTTTTCTTCGGTTGATAAGTTTTTGAATGTTTCTTGATCTTTGTTGCACATTTCAAGCATAAAGTTAAATCGTTTTTGAAAACGAGAGTTCGCTAGCCGCAAACTTGATTCTGATTCGATTTTCAAGTGTCTAGCAAGTTGCGCAGCTGAAAATAAAACATCACCCATTTCATGTTTTATGGCATCGTTATCTACAGAATCTTTTTTTATTTCAATTTCAAGCTCTGCAATTTCAGCTTTAAGTTGTTCGAGCACTTGTAAAGGATTGCTCCAATCAAATTTTAATTTTTCAGTTTTTTGACCAATATCTTCGGCTATCATTAAGGCAGGTAAACCTTTCAAAGCTTTGAATAAAGGCTGCGGTTGACCTTTTTTTTCTTCGGCTTTAATTGCGGCCCAGTTGGCAATAATATCATCAATAGAGTTAACTTTTGTTTGGGCAAACACATGAGGGTGTCTACGAATAAGTTTTGCTGCAATAGCTTCGATAACATTTTCGATATTAAAAGCTTGGCGATCAGTGGCCAGTTGCGCATGCAAGACAACTTGAAATAAAACATCGCCGAGCTCTTCGCAAATATGTGCGTCATCTTGATTTTCAAGAGCCTCTACGAGCTCAAAAGTTTCTTCGATTGCGTAAGGAATTAAAGACTGATGGGTTTGCTCTAAATCCCAAGGACAACCTTGGGGGCCACGTAAATCTTTTATGACTTGGACCAGCGAAGAAAATTGTTTGAGATTTTGCGGAGGAGTCGGCATGCTGTCATTGAAGTGATGAAAACGATAATTGTCAATCAAACGTCAGAAGCGTTAAATGAAAAAAACATAAATCAAATGACTCAAAAAGTTTTGTCTTTTTTAAAGGCAAAGCGAATTCGTCATAAAAAACTCTTAAGTTTGGGTGAGTTGACTTTAGTTTTTTTAGGATCCGCTGACATGAAAAAGATTAACTTTCAATTTCGCAAAAAAAATAAGCCAACAGATGTATTAAGCTTTGCACCGACAGATTCAGACTCCATCGGGGAGTTATTATTTTGCTGTGATGTGCTAAAAAAGCAAGCTCGCGAGCAGAAACATTCCGAAGGTCATGAGTTTTTATATATGCTCATTCATGGACTGCTTCATTTATTAGGGTATGATCATGAGCTTTCGCTAAAAGAAGAAAAATTAATGTTTAACATTCAAGATCAAATTTTTCATGAATTGACAGAATCAAAAATCAATTTACAGTATAAGAATGTCAATCGTAACAGAACTTAGTGAAGTCAAAAAACAAATAGCAGAACTCGATCAATTTTCGGTAGAACTTCGGGGGTATCTTTGACCTCGATCGCAAGAAAAAGCGTCTAGAAGAATTAGCTATGGCAGCGGAAAATCCAGATCTATGGACTAAACCTGCTGAAATGCAAAAACTCAACAAAGAGAAAACGATACTTGAGAAAGCTTTTGCTGAGTGGAATCAGTTTTTTAATCGTCTAGAGGATACAAAAGTTTTACTTGAAATGGCGGTTGAAGCTCACGATGAGTCTTCTTTTAAAGAAGTTAAATCTGAACTGAGTGAAGTTAAAAAAATTGGCGAACATCTTGAACTGCAAAAAGTACTCAGCGGTGAACTTGATGCGAATAGTACCTATTTATCAATCAATTCTGGAGCTGGTGGAACAGAAAGCTGTGACTGGGCTGAAATGCTACTGCGTATGTACACGCGCTATGCCGAAAAAAATGGTTATAAGTGTGAAATCTTAGACATGACTGAGGGTGAGGGTGCTGGTATTAAATCCTGCACACTTTTAATATCAGGTGAATATGCATATGGGTACTTGAAATCCGAATCAGGTGTCCATCGTCTTGTTCGCATTTCTCCATTTGATTCAAATGCACGTAGACACACATCGTTTGCATCGGTTTTTGCTTGGGCTGAAGTTGATGATGATATTCAAATTGAAGTTAAGCCGGATGAAATAGAAGTTGAAACCTATCGTTCATCAGGCGCTGGTGGGCAGCATGTTAATAAAACAGATTCAGCTGTACGTATTCGTCATAAACCATCAGGAATTGTTGTTTCGTCGCAGCAACAAAGATCACAGATTCAGAATCGTGAAAAAGCGATGAAAATGTTAAAAGCTGCCCTTTATGAAAAGGAAATTGAAAAACGCAACAAAGAAAAAGACGCTATGAACTCGACTAAAAAAGCGAATGAGTGGGGCTCGCAAATTAGATCCTATGTCATGCATCCTTATCAGATGGTCAAAGATCACCGCACAGGTTTTCACACGAATCAGGTCGACTCGGTAATGAACGGTGAATTGACAGAGTTTATTATGTCTTATTTGAAAGCTCAAATTCATGGAACTTTAGGACAAAACTCAGGTGATTTAGATGTCGACTAAAGTGACTTGGATATCTAAGTTAAAAGCTCAGTTGAAGTTTAAATTTTGGTTGTCGACAAAAATGCTTTTCAATCGAGAGCTTTTGTTTGATGGTTCTGCGCCATTATCATTTTTTGGTTTAGTTCTTGGGGTTGCGGCGTTAGTGGCGAGTATGTCTGTTATGCGTGGATTTGAAGCATCTTTGAAAGTTGCCATGATTGATGTGACAAGTGACATACAAATTGTCAAAAAAGGTCGACTCATCGAAAGTTGGGATGAGTTCGCATCGCAAGTCAAAAAAATTGATCCACAAATTCAAGATCTGACACGTTTTGCTTATACTGAAGCTGTAGCAGCTAGCCGTGGAAAAGTGTCTGGAGTTTTGCTACAGGGATTTGAGTTTGATCAAGCACAAAAAGTTTTAAATTTAAAGGCGCGTATTCAGCAAGGTGATTTAAATCAAGGATTAGGTTATGTCGCAATTGGTGCGGGGATGTCGCGAAAGTATAATCTAAAAATTAACGATGACATCTATGTTGCTGTGTCGTTGTCGACACCATTTCAGGATAGTTCATTTAAGCGACAAGGTCGCAGTTTTAAAGTGTCGGCTATTATGGATTTTGGTAAGAATGATTGGAATGAGCGATTAATATTAACTCGTTTAGCTGATTTTCAGGATTTAACACAAATTGGCGATCGTTATACGGGTGCATTTGTTAAAATTCGAGACTCAAATGCGGCGCAACTTTTATCCTATAAAATTTCCGATCAATTGGGGCCTAAGTTTGCTGTTATGAACTGGTATGAAGTTAATCGCAATTTATTTGAAGCAGTTAAACTTGAAAGTGTCGTGATCTTTTTTGTCGTATTTTTGATTGTTGTCATTGCAGCTTTTAACATTTCAAGCACGCTTTACGTGCTCATCAGACAGAGATACAAAGAAATAGCTGTTTTAAAAGCTTTAGGTGCACGCGAGACTTTCGTGCAAGGGTTGTTTGTTATGCAAGGGGCGATTGTGGCTACAATTGGTTGTTTTTTTGGATTTATTGTAGGTTTTTTACTTTCGCGTGGTTTTATGTTTTTACAGTCAAATTTTCCACTTATATCGGGATCTGTGTATAAAATTGATCGTATTGATGTCAGTCTAAGTTTTACAGATTTTGTACTGATCTATCTGGCAACTTTAATTGCTTGTTTGCTCGCGACTTATCCTCCTGCGCGGAAGGGTAGTCGATTGCAAGTTGTCGAGGGCTTGAAACAGGAATAATTTATTGAAAGGTAACTCGTATGGATACACCATATTTAATTCGAACGCATGCTGTAACTAAGGATTATTCTACGGGAGCATCCACGGTACAGGTTTTGCGAGGGGTTGATTTAGAAATTCATCAAGGTGAAGCTGTTTGTTTATTGGGTTCTTCGGGTGCAGGAAAATCAACATTACTTCAGATTTTAGGAACATTAGATCGGCCAACGCAAGGCGAAGTCTATTTTGAGGGGCATTCTCTTTTTGCAAAATCTGATGACGAGCTAGCATTTTTTCGTAATGAAACTATGGGTTTTGTGTTTCAATTCCATCATCTTATTAAAGAATTAACAGCTTTAGAAAATGTTATGCTTCCTGCAATGTTGGCTAATATGCCACTGGAAGAAACAAAAGAACGTGCTTTACATTGGTTGTCGTTTATGGGACTCAGTCATCGTTCAGAGCATTACCCTAATCAACTCAGTGGCGGCGAGCTTCAGCGTGTGGCTATTGCGCGAGCATTAATTCGTAATCCGCGAATTTTATTAGCAGATGAGCCAACTGGTAACCTTGATTCAGAAAATTCGATTAAAGTGCAAAACTTGTTTTTTGAGTTGCAGAAACAGCTCGGATTGACTCTGGTTGTCGTAACGCATGACTTACAGTTTGCTCAGCAGTTCTCCAAAATATATAGAATGAAAGATGGACGTTTGACTTCAAACTAAAGTCTAGTTAGCCTTTTTGTTGTGTTAAATAACTTATTAAAAAAATTGAACTTTTTATTTGTTTCCGTTCTCTGTTCGGGTTTGTTTTTACAAGCTCTGAGTGAACGGACTTATGCTGTAAATACAGATGTCATTGTTGCGCAAAACTCTATAAAATCGCAATCAAAGAAAAAAACATCTCAATCTGCTCGGGCACGTGAAGCCGTCCCTGAGAAAACCTTAACGATTGCATCAATTGATATTATTGGTCTTAAAAAAATAGAAAAAGATGCTGTCTTAGCGAAGCTCATTTCTAAAGTTGGAGATCTTTATTCAGAGCTATCAATCAAAAAAGATATTCAAAATGTCTTTGCAATGAATTATTTCGTACAAATTGAAGCGCAAAAACAGGTTGTAGATCAAACAGTGGCCTTAACATATAAGATTATTGAAAAACCGATTATTGCTGAGATCTATTTTGAGGGTCAGTCTGAAATTAAAACTGAAGATTTAGAAACGCAATCTGGCTTAAAAACTTTTGAAGTTATTAATTTTAATAAAGTACAAACTGCGGTTGAAAAGCTCTTAAAATTTTATGAAGATAAAGGCTTTTATCTAGCTAAGATAGAACCAATTATCGAAGATGTGCAAAAAGATGAGTCTGTTAAAATTAAGTTTTTAATTACAGAAAATGATAAAGTAAAAGTTAAAAAAATCACTTTCATAGGAAACAAGCTACTGAAAGATAATCAGTTAAAAGATCGACTTTTTACAAAAGAGGCTGGATTTTTCTCTGGTTTAAGCAATTCAGGATCTTTTAAACAAGAGGCTTTTGATCAGGATATTCAAGTCTTGAAGTATTTATACTGGAATCAGGGTTTTTTACAGGTGAAAATTGATCGCCCACTCGTGACAGTCACTCCTGATAAAAAATCAATTTATATCACTTATCATATTGAAGAGGGCGAGCAGTACTCTGTAGGTGATGTTGATTTTTCCGGGGACTTATTATTTCCAAAATCTGAGCTCTATGAATCAACTAAAATTAAAGACAATGGCATCTTCTCAGTTGAGGTCATGCGTAAAGATATTACAGATTTGCAGGCAAAGTATGGAGATTTAGGCTATGCTTTCGCTAACGTTATACCAAGATATAATTTTAGAGATAAAGATCGTAAAGTTGATTTGATTTTTGAGTTTGAAAAAGGAAATAAGGTTTATTTTGGTGATATCACAGTTACGGGTAACTCGAAAACCAGAGATAAGGTTGTTCGACGAGAACTCAAAATTGAAGAGGGTGAGCTTTATAACGAAACAAGAAAGCGTCAATCACAAGAAAATATTCAACGATTAGGTTTTTTTGAGGAAGTAAATTTTAAAACGAGTACTCCTGTTGATAAACAAGATCAGTTAAATATCGAGATTGTTGTTAAAGAAAGAAATACAGGACAAATTCAGCTTACAGCCGCCTACGGTAATGTTCAGGGTTTTAGTTTAGGTGGTTCAGTTCAACAGAATAATTTTCGCGGTCTTGGCCAATCTCTTGAAGCTCGTATTGATGCTTCTAGGAACCGTCAAGACTATAAATTGGCCTTAACTGATCCTTACTTTTTAGATACGCGTTGGTCATCAGGTTTTGATATTTTTTACTTGGATAACAAAGAGCGTGTTAATTATGACATAAGAAAATCTGGTGGTAATCTACGTTTCGGTCACCCCGTATTTGGTGATTATACACGCGCTTATATAAGATATCGTCTAGATAAAACAGATTTATTCAAAAATGATAATACTGATCCATACATATTCCCTTTAGAGACAGCTCAGGGCGTAACCTCAGCTCTGCAAGTCACAATTGAATATGATACGCGTAACGATCGTTTTTCTCCATCTAAAGGGATTTTTACGGACTTGAGCTATGAACGCACAGGTTTTGGTGGTGATCTTCGTTACCAAGAATTTTCAACGCATTTCCGATTTTATTACAATTTATTTTGGGATGTTGTTTGGCGAAATAATTTAGCTTACTCAAATGTTCAACCTCTAGAAATGGGTGGAACTGTTCCATTTAGTGAAACTTACCAAATGGGTGGTCCATATACTTTACGTGGTTTTGGCTCGGGCGGAGTCGGTAAAAGACAGTTCTCGCAGTTTAGGTACGATCGTATTGCTGATCAAAGCTCAGTTTTTTATAGACCTGGAATTTCGGAACAAGATCGTAAGCAATTGTCTTACGTCAATGTTGGTGGAACAAAACAAGTGCTTTTTCAAACAGAATTGCAGTTTCCTCTGATTAAAGAGGCTGGTTTGAGCGGTGTTACATTTTATGACATAGGTCAAGCCGAAGACGACATTGTATCGAGTAAGTTTTTAAGCGATTTTGGTATTGGATTTAGATGGATGTCGCCGCTTGGATTGTTACGATTTGAGTGGGGATGGCCGTTACAAACTGACGAATTCAATAGTGACTCAGTGAACTTTGAATTTTCAATCGGACCGCCATTTTAAAGAAGTATCATTAATTTAAATTAAGAAAAAAGGAGTTTTTATGAAAAAAACATTTATGACACAAGTACTGACTTTAGCAGCTATCATGATGATGTCTGCGGTATCACATGCTGAATTTAAGATGGGCTATGTTGATATTCAAAAGGCTATTCAATCAACAAAAGCTGGTAAAAAAGCTAAAGAAGAAATGACTAAAGAAGCTGAGAAAAAGAAAAAAGAATTCGATAAAAAGAATGAAGATATTGAAAAAATGAGAGCTGATTTAGAGAAGAAAAAATCAGTTTTATCAGAAGAAGCATTTGGCAAAAAAGCGCAAGAACTACAAGAAGAAATGGCTAAATTTCAACAAGCTGCTGGCAAGGCTCAACAAGAGTTACAAAAAAAAGAAGCTGAGCTTATAGCGCCAATGTATGAGAAAATTAAAAAAATGATTGAAAAAGTTTCTAAAGAAAAAGGCTTGTCGATGGTGATTCAATCAAGTCAAACAACACCAGTTGTTGTTTATGCTACGGCTGAGACTGATATTACTGACGAAGTTATCCAATTATTTGATAAAGAAAAATAGGTTTTATGAAAGTTCACCCGACGAGTGTTTTATCTCCAAATGTTATATTAGAGGAAGATGTTGAGATCGGTCCTTATTGTAATATCCAAGGACAGGTCAAAATTGGTAAAGGGACTTTTATCGAAGGTCATGTGACCATCGGTTACCGTCACGGTATTGTTGAAATAGGTAAAAACAATCATATATCACCGGGCGCTGTAATCGGCGGGCCTCCTCAGGATATAAGCTATAAGGGTGAGCCAACAAAACTGATCATTGGAGATAACAATATCATCCGTGAATTTACAACATTTAATCTTGCTACATCAAAAGGTGATGGCATTACGAGTATAGGAAATAATTGTTATTTTATGGCTTACTCGCATGTTGGACATGATTGTAAAATTGGCAACAATGTTATTGTCGCCAACAACTCTCATTTTGGTGGGCACTGTGAAGTTGAGGACAATGTTGTTATTGGTGGTGTTTGTGCATTTAATCAGTTTTCAAAAGTAGGACGAAATTCATTTGTTGCGGGATCAAGTATCGTTAATAAAGATATTTTGCCTTTTTCAAGAGCCCAAGGTAACTATGCTGTCGTTCGTGCTACAAATAAAGTAGGTTTGTTGCGTAAGGGATTTTCAAAAGAAGAAGTTGCGAATGTGCACAAAGCCATTCGTATTATTATTATGGGATCAGGAACTGTAGAAGAGGCTTTGGCAAGAATTCAAAGCGAATGTAAACAGTCTGAAAATATTCAAGCGCTCTTACATTTTGTTAAATCATCAAAGCGCGGAATCGCTATTCACCGTGGAAATATAGGTTCTTCAGATGAGTAACTCCAACGCCAAATTAAAAGGTGCAGTTATTGGTGTTGGTTATCTTGGTCATTTTCATGCGCAAAAGATTCAAAATTGTCCTGATGCAGAGCTGGTTGGTGTTTTTGATCAGTTCAAACCTCAAAGCGAAAAAATTGCGGATAACTTAAAAGTAAAGTCTTTTAGTGATTTAAATGATGTTGTACAGGCTGTCGATTTTGTGACAATCGCGGCGGCAACACAAGCTCACTATGATGTTGCTAAGTTTTTTTTAGAGAGTAAAGTACCGGTCCTTGTTGAAAAACCTATTGCTGCTACAAGTGAGCAGGGGTTTGAGCTCGTCGATTTGGCGCATAGAAACAACGTCGTTTTTTCAGTTGGTCATATTGAAAGATTTAATCCAGCTTATGATATTATAAAACAATCGGCTTCTGAAACACTTTATTTTGAGATTAATCGATTAGCTCCTTTTCGTGTTCGCGGATCTGATGTCAGTGTTCTGCACGATCTTATGATTCATGATTTGGATCTGATTCAGTTTTTATTTAATTCATCAATTGCGAGCTTTAATGTTTTCGGACATAAGATGATTAAAGATACGGTTGATGATGTTTCGGTTCGTTTAAAGCTGCAATCTGGAATGCAAGTCACAATTAATAATTCGAGACTGAATCCAACAACTATTCGTAACTATCGAGCTGTTCAAAAGAATAGAATTATTTATGTCAATACGGCTACAGCTGAAGGTGAAATTCTTTATCCATTATCGACAGATCCCTATCACCGAGTAGAGAAATTTCAAGTTCCTAAGGTTGATGCACTTCAACTTGAGATTAATCATTTTGTTAAAGCTGTAAAAAAAGAAATTACTGTTGCCATTACTGCGGAACAGGCAAGTCAAGCACTTCGACAAGTTGAGAAAATTCTATCGGAGATAAAGTTTTGAATCAAAACTCTGTAATGATTATTGCAGCTGAAGCTTCAAGTGCGCATTATGCAGCCCAACTTATGCGTTATTGGCATAAGAATAAGCTGAGTGTCGACATATTTGGTGTTGGATCTGCTGAAATGGAAAGTTTGGGGCAAAAGCGAATTGGTTATTCTGAAGATATGGCAGTCGTCGGATTAGCTGAAGTGGTTGCCCATTATTCAGATCTCAAAAAGGTTTTCAACAATCTTGTTGCTGAAGCTATAAGAAGGAAACCTCGATTTATTCTCCTGATGGATTATCCTGATTTTAATTTGCGTTTAGCTGAAAAATTGAAAATAGAATTAGGGCAGGATATTAAAGTTTTTTACTACATTTCTCCACAAGTTTGGGCTTGGAGACAAGGACGAATTCACACAATTAAAAAGTACTGTGATAAGGTGTTTTTGTTATTTCCATTTGAAGTTGATTTTTATAAAAAATTTAATGTTCCACACGAATTTGTCGGACATCCATTACTAGATGATTTGAACCCGGAATTATTGGACCAAAGCTTACAAAGCTATGCGCGTGAAAGGTACGGAATTAAAGCTTCCGAGAAAGTTTTAGCACTCATGCCGGGTTCGCGTCGTAGTGAGGTTGAATTTAACTTTCATATTCAGTTAGAAACGGCGAGATTGTTAGTTAAAAAATACAGCGATTTAAGGATAATGATTCTAGTAGCGCCAACATTAAGTAAAGAGTATCTCCAAAGTAAACTCGAACATTTCAATTCACCTTATATTTTAATTAAAGAAGACCCTAATCAAATGATTAGTATGGCTGATTTTGTACTAGCGGCATCTGGAACAGCTACTTTAATGGTTGGTTTATTGCAAAAACCTATGGTTATCATGTACCGTATGAAATGGTTGACTGGTGTTTTAGCGAAAATGCTCGTTAAAGGTGTTCCATTTTTTGGTATTGTTAATTTAATCATGAACGAAGAAGTTGTTCCTGAACGTATGCAAGCTGAGGCTAATCCTGAAGAGCTAGCAAGACTTCTTCAAAGATATATCGAAGAACCAGATTATCGTCTCTCAACTATTGCAAAGCTAGCTCAGTTGCAGCATCGACTAGGGGATCATGGAGCTACCGCGCGTATTGGTGAAGCCTTAGCCAAGTATTTAACATGAGTTTATTAAATCCGTACGAGTTGATCGTTCATTCTAAAAATTTCTTATATGACAAAGGTATGATTGATCTTGTTAAAGCTGATGTTCCGGTTATCTCTATTGGTAACTTAACGACAGGTGGAACTGGTAAAACACCAATGATATTATTTATCATCGACTTAGTTTTGCGTAAAAATCCTGATTTAAAAATTTTAGTTATATCCAAAAGTTATAAAGGAACTTTGCGTACTCCAGCTCCGGTTAACTTAGAAGAATCTCACTGTTTCAGGAAGTTTGGCGATGAGCCTGTTTTAATTCAGCGTTTAAGACCTGATGTGCAGGTTTGGTGCGGACCGATCAAGTCGGAAACATTACAACGAGTATTAAACTATAAAAAAGAAAGACGAATTGATTTTGATTTAATTCTTGTAGATGACGGCTTTTCACATCGAAAAATTCATCGTGATTTGAATATCGTATTGTTTGATGTTTCGCGTGATTTAAATCATTATAAAATTCTTCCATTCGGGCATCTGCGTGAGAGTCTAGACGAGATAAAGCGTGGCGATTTATTTATTTTAGCAAAGTCTAATTCTGCGCAAAATCAAACAATTCAATTTATTACTGAAAAGCTGAATGCTTTGGGTAAATGGAAAATACATGCCGAATTTGATTCTGAGTTAGTTATTGATTCTCCGTTAAATGATATTGTTTTGATTTCCGGTATTGGCCACCCCCAACAGCTAGAGACTGCGTTAAGATCTAAAGGATTTCAAATATTGCATCATCAACAATATGTAGATCATGCCGAGTATTCGATTCAAGAACAAAAAAATATTTTGCAGTTAGTGCAGAAATATCCATCGGCTATTTTGTGCACAACCGAAAAAGATTTCGTTAAAATTACGAATCCAGATTTATTAAAAGTGCTCAAAGTTATTAAGTTAAAAATTAAAATCGACAAAAAAGAAGAAGATGATATGTATGAGAAAATTCGGACATTATTTTAGTTTGTTAACTGGATTTTTTTTCAAATACATGCCTTGGCAACTGAATGAAGTCTTGGCTGTATTTCTTTCATATTTATGGGTCGATGTTTTGAAACTACGACGCCAAGTTGTATTTGATAATTTTGAAATTGCTTTTCCACAGAAGCTAAGTATTCAACAAAAACAAGAATTAATGCGCAAAAATTTATTTTATTTATGTCGTAGTTTTTTTGATATTATGAAGATTCCATCGCTTAACAATAAGTGGATTGATGAGAATGTTATTTATCATGGTTTAGAGAACGTTACTCAGGATAAAGGGCAGTTGTTTCTCACTCTTCATTTAGGGAGTGGTGATCTTGTTGCAGCAATAATTAGTGATAAAATTGTACCATTAAGCTTGATATCGAAGAGATTTAAAAATGCATTTGTTGATCAGTTTTGGTTTAGCCTTCGTGGCCAATCAAAGACTCAATTCATTGATGCTCACGGCAAGAACAATGCGTTCGAAATTTTAAAAGCATTAAAAAACAAGCGCGCTGTTGTTTTTGTTTTAGACCAATTTATGGGTAAACCCTATGGCATTGAAACGGAATTTTTTGGACAAACGACTGGGACTGCGTATGGATTGTCTTTGTTTGCTCAAAAAACAAAGGCGCCTGTTGTACCCTTGTATACGTACTGGGATGAACAAAAAAAATTACATATTTGCTTTGAAAAACCTATTGAAACAACCTTGTCTTCATTAGATTTAAGTCAAGATGACATAAATCGAGAAATGACAAACCAATACAATAGAGTTTTAGAAGATATAATACGAAAGCACCCTAATCAATGGATGTGGGTTCATCGACGTTGGAAAAAATTCGAATAAGAAAGACGGTTATGAAAATACAAAGTTTCAATTTGTTTATCTATATTGTTGTGAGTTTATTGTTAAGTTGCACAAGCACTGAACTCAAGTATAAAAAAGGTGAAACTTTTTTTAAAAATGAAGAATTTGAAAATGCAGTTAAAATTGAATCAACTGAAACTGAAAAGATCATTACAACAATAACTGACGGCGGTACGGCATCTTCACCACAAAAAATCGCAAACCAAGCAAACACACAATCTCAAACTCATCTGCAAAAAAAACAAATTGATCCCCAAAAGAAAAGTGCTCGAACTTCTCAAAACAAAGCAAGCGTGTTGAAAAGTATAAAAAACGAACAAACACAAAAAAGACAGCCTGAGCTCGAAGATTTTGAAGGATTTGTAGCAGGAAGTCGACGACCGCAAGTAGATCCATTTAAGATTGGGGAAAAAGTTGTTCATGCTGTTAAATATTTTTCGGCTGAAGCCGGAAGATTAACGCTTGAAGTGAAACCATATGCTCAAGTTAATAATAAAAAGTCATATCATTTTTCTATTGGTTTGAAATCAAGCCGACTGTTTTCAAACTTTTACTCGGTCGACGATCAAGTCGATACGTTTTTGGATTATGAGACACTCGTGCCATATGTTCTCAAAATCAATATCAAAGAGACAGGAAAGTTAGCACAAGCGCAATCTGTTTTTGATCATCAAAAATTAAACGCTAAATTCTGGGAAAAAAAATACACGACCAAAAACGGTGAAGAAGAAAAAAAATATGAATGGGATATTTTACCTTTTTCACAAAATGCATACTCAGGCCTTTTTTATATGCGCATTTTTAATTGGAAAGTCGGTAAAGAAATTTCATTTTATGTTGCTGAAGATGAAAAGAATATTGTTTTTAAAGGGACAGCTATAGCTAAAGAAACCTTAGAAACAGAGGCAGGTCTATTTCAAGCTTATAAAATCAAAGCAAGTATTTTGTCCCGCGGTGCTTTAACTCAGACTGGAGATGTTTATATGTGGGTTTCTGACGATGAACATAAGTATTTACTTCGAATTGAGGCTAAAATAAAAATTGGCTCTCTTGTATCTGAAATTGTAGAATTACGTCCGGGAAATTAAATATTATTATGAATACTCATGTTGTCATTCAAACTGCATTTATAGGAGACGTTTTCTTATCTGTCCCGTTTTTGCAAAAACTGAGGGAGTTATTTCCTCAAGACAAAATTGTCTATGTTGCAAAAAAAAATGTTGGTCAATTTTTAAAGATTTATGGTTTTATAGATGATTTGGTTGAAGTTGAAAAGGGTCACAGACAAAGTTACAAAATTGCGTTAGATTATTTAGCTAAATTTAAAATTCAAAATGTTTTTTGTTTGCATCGTTCGCTCCGATCGTCTCTTTTTACATTACAAATCAATGCGAATGCTAAATTTGGATACGACAATTTGATCAACCGGTTTTTATTTTCGCAAGTTGTCGGTTATCCTAAGAAATTTCCAGATGCATTAAGGCAAATGTCACTTTTGACTTTAGTCAGTGATCACTTTAAAGCTCAGTATGAATTGACTGATTGGTCTTACTTGAATAATAAAAATAGCCAAAATAATTTTGAACCGATTCCTGTAGGATATGGATACAATAAAGTTGTCTTTGACTCAAATGACAATTTGAAATCATTTTTAAACAAAACAGAATCGAAAAAAAATATTGCTCTTTTTCCAGGATCGGTTTGGGAAACAAAAAAATGGCCAGTTGAATACTATATTCAGTTGGCCCAGAGACTCGTTCCGCATTATCACGTTTATATCATGGGTGGACCTGATGAGTCTAATTTAGCACATACTATTAAGTCTAGTGTGCCAGAAGTTGTCGTTTTAGCTGGTCGACTAAAGCTTGTCGAATCAATAATGATTCTTAATTTTTTTGATCTGGTGATCTGCAACGACAGTTCGCCATCTCATATGGCAACATTTTTAAATAAACCTGTTGTATCGATATTCGGTCCAACAACACTAGATTTAGGTTTTCGTCCCTGGGGTGATTTTGTCAAAGTCATTGAAAATAACAAATTAGATTGTCGGCCATGTGGACTACATGGGCATCGTCAATGTCCACTACGCCATCACAAATGTATGCGTGATATTGATGTGAATGCAGTCTTAGATGCAGCTGAATTTTTTTTAAAATCAACTAAACTAGTTTAAGAAAAATCTTTTACATTAATATTATATTTTCTTATTTTTCTAAGTAGGGTGTTCTTAGGGATATTAGCTTGAGCAACTGTTTGATTGATTTTTCCTTTGTTGGCTTTTAAAGCATTGATAATGAATTCTTTTTCAGCTTGTTCTTTGAAAACTTCAAAGTCCAAAGAGCCCTCAGATCCTGTATGTACAATACTTGAAGCACTGTTATTCTCGTTAGAAGAGTTTGTTGCAGCCAGATTTTTAATGTTTTCAGGTAGACTTTGAACAGTCATTTTATTTGCTGATTCAATTATATAGGCTCGTTCAACTACATTTTCAAGTTCACGAATGTTTCCAGGCCATCTGTATTTTTTCATAAGATCTAAACAGTCTTGCTCGATTGTGTCTATGATTTTGCCGTGTGTTTTTGAAAATTTTTGTAAAAAGCTTTTTGCTAGTTCGGGTATATCATCTTGCCGATCACGTAATGGCGGTAAAAATATGGGCATGACATTAAGTCTATAAAATAAGTCTTCTCTGAACTCTTGATCTTCCATCATTTTTTCAAGATTGCGATTTGTTGCTGCTATGATCCGTGCATTTGTTTTCACTTCACGATTACTACCAACTGGTGTAAATTTTTTCTCTTGCAATGCTCTAAGAAGTTTGACTTGCATTTCAGGTTTGAGCTCGCCAATTTCGTCTAAAAACAGTGTTCCATTATTGGCGATTTGAAACTTACCTATTTTCCGTTCAATAGCCCCAGTGAAAGCACCTTTTTCATGACCAAAAAGTTCACTTTCCATTAAATTTTCAGGGATTGCTCCGCAATTAATAGCTACAAATGATCCCGATTTGCGAGGCGAATTAAAATGAATTGCTTTAGCGACAAGTTCTTTGCCAGTTCCATTTTCACCACGAATAAGCACTGTTGTGTCAACTTTGCATAGTTTATAAATAAGATTATAAACTTCTTTCATTTTAGTGTTTCGACCAACAATTTCACTTTCAATATCATCGTCAAAGATTGGATTTGACGCTGATAACTCAGAAATCATTTCTGTTGCTTCAATGGATTTTTTGACGATTGCAGTAAGCTTTTCTGGGCTGACTGGTTTTTCAACGTAGTCGTAAGCTCCTTCTTTAATAGCGACGACTGCATCATTTAAGTTACTATGGGCTGTCATGATGACGACGAAAATACGAGGGTCATGCTCTTTGATCAACTTAAGCGCTTCTAATCCATCCATTTCAGGCATGCGGACATCCATGAGGACAAGGTCCCAAGAATCTTGTTTGACCATTTCGACAGCCTGTAAACCGTTTGTGGCTTCAGATATTTCAAACTGAACATCAGATATTGAGTTTTTTAAAATACTTGATACTGATTTGCGAAGTTCTAATTCATCATCTACAATTAATGTTTTTAGTGTCATAAGTTCTCATTCTTTTGATTAATCGATCGGGTCGATTGGTAAACGTATATTAAACACAGTACCTTCACCTAGCTTTGATTGTAAAGTGATTTGGCCACCATGCAGCTCTATAAAATATTTAACAAGATATAGCCCCAAACCAGTTCCTTTTGACTTAAGATCTTGATTACGTCCACGTACAAATTTTTTCCAAATGTGAAGTTGATCTTCATTTGAAATACCTTCTCCAGAGTCTTTTATTTCAATTAAAATTTCAGTAGAAGTTTCTGTTGTGTGGATTAGGACATGTCCATTTTCGGGTGTGTACTTAATTGCATTTTCGACCAAATTTAAGATAACTTCTGTCATTAATGTCACATCAAACTCAATTAAGAACATTGGTTCAAGTTGTAATTCGATTTTTATGTTTTTAGTCGTAGCAAGAGGTTGTAGTCTTTCGATAACATTTTCGATGACGCCATTAATATCGGCTGTTTCTTTCATAATTTTAAAATCTCGAGATTCAACTCTGAGTACTTTTAAAATTGACTGAATGTAACGATTGAGTTCGTCTGAGTAATTTTTTAATGAATTGAAATCATCTTTTAGCTCTAGTGGTAAATTGTGTTGTGAATGTAATCGATCAATAACAGCTTGAATTTTTGCTATTGGTGTTTTTAAATCATGACTAATTAGACTTACAAAATTATTTTTGAGTTGTTCCAAATCTGATAAATAGCGCTGTTCTTGTTGGAGTTCAGCATGTGCCTTTTCAATGCGGACTGCATGATAGCCGATATACAGGACCCAAATTAAAATTAATAAAACAATTGGACTGATTAAAGGTATCCAGATTGCAAATTTATCAAAAATTCCTACTGATAGAGCTGACCAGATCGCTCCGTACCAAATGAAAATAAAAAATGAAACAGTTTGCGGAAAGTGTGTTATCGTTAGAACGGCAGTGATTGTTAATAAGAGCAAAAGCAAGGAATTAAACCAGGACGGCCCTTTTTCAATAAATTGTTTTGATAAAATGTTATCAGCAACTTGTGCCCAAAACTCGTGTTTGGCCATCGGACCGAGCGGTGTTAATATTTGTGAATTAATTGACTTTTCTACACCAATGATTACAAATTTGTCGGCGAATAAATCTTGTGGAATTTCATTGTGTAATATTTTTTGCAGGTCGATTTTATCAAATCTTTTTAAACCTTTATAATTGATGACAGAGATAGGATCAATTTTATCAAGATCAGTTACATTGACGAGCGAGTGGGCCATATCTGGTATAAAATTCGAAAATTTAGGAAGCCTACGAACAAGACCATCTTCATCTCGAAGGACATCAATATAGGCTATGTTTGATCGATCAGATAGCGTAGCAAATGGATAAGATATTTTTTCAGAATCGCTTGAGTTTGTCGCCCATTTGATTTTTTTATTTTTAAACGTTGTTGTTTCTTGATTAGATAGACGTGTTGATCCAATATTTTCACCAAAAAATAATGTTACCGCTATTGATTTTGGTTGTTGTTGTAGTATTTTTTGAAGCAAGTTGTGCCACAAGTGCTGATCCCAGAAAAAGCTATCGGATAAATCTTGCATCTCATTATAATTGACAATTGAATTCATTTTTAAATCGTAAAATTTAACAAAGTCGCTGGGTTTAATTGTGACAAGTACGATATCGCGGTTGACAGGTTGATCGCCACGAATTTTAAAGCGTGCATCGTAGAGGTCAATTTCGTCAAATTTGAGTAAAACGATAGAGAACAGCCAGCACAGCAGGGCTCTAGACCAGAATCCCTTTTTGCTTAAACTCCATCGTATCCAGCTTAATACTTCTTTTTTCACGCAACGCAAAAATACCCTATTTCCTCTCGAGTTTCAACCATCTGTCGTACTATAATTAAACTTATGAAATGGATACGCACTGTCGATCAATCGCTTCCTCATATTAATGGTTCAGTTGTCTCAATTGGTAATTTTGATGGCATACATCTCGGGCATCAGGCTTTACTTAAAACGCTCTTAACTGAGGCGCATAAACAACAAGTACCATCTGTTGTGTGTACTTTTAAGCCGCACCCTATGGAACTGTTAAAACCGGACACACCAATTCATAGATTGTTTGATTACAATGATCAGGCTGAACAAATGGAGCTTCTTGGGATTGACTATCTTATTGAGGAAAAATTTACACGTGACTTTTCGTTGATGAACGCTGAAGAATTTATGGATTACTATATTTGTCGGTATTTTAACCCGCGTCACATCGTTATTGGTTATGACTTTAGTTTTGGAAAAGATCGTACTGGGGATTATGCTTTTTTACAGGATTATTGTCGCCGTAAAAGCATAGGATTGTCGCAAGTTTCAGCGGTACAGAATTTAGGTCAAATCGTATCTTCGACGGCAGTACGAAAGTTACTTGAACATGGAGATTTGGAAAGAGCTGAAAGATTTTTGGGTCGCAAATATTACGTACGGGGGCCTGTTCGGGTTGGTTACAAACGTGGCCGTCAAATTGGTGTTCCAACGGCAAATATCAGTCCTGACATTTCTTTTATTCCTCGAAAAGGTGTGTATTTTTCAAAAGTTTATTGGAATAATTTGGTTTTGCCTGCTATTACGAATATAGGATATAATCCTACTTTTGAAACGACTAATTCGTATTTAAAAGTGGAAACTCATATTTTTGATTTCGATCAAGATATATATGGTGAACAAATTAGAGTTGAGCTCAATTATTTTCATCGAGATGAAATGAAGTTTTCGGGTGTGGAGAGCCTTACACAGCAAATCAAACTTGATTTACAACAGGCTCGAAGCTATTTTGGGCTGTCTGCACAATGATTAATATCTACAAGAATGAAAACTATCGTCCTGATTTGATCAGCGAAATTATGAGCTCTGATCCTCATTTGTCTGAAGTTATCATATCGTCTGAATCTGGTTCGATTATGGATTTAATTAATAAGCAGCAGTATGATGTAATCGAGATTGATGATATAATGCTTAAACAATTAAAACCACATTTAGCTTTTTTGGGTTGGGGTTTAAGTGCTAGCAGTTCGTTTGATTGTTTGATTAAACAGGGGCAAGAGTATGCGCCAATGCAAATTAATGCAGAGTCATTTAGGCGTTATCTAGAAAGCACTCATCGTATTGTAGATATTCAAAATTGCGCAGTCTTAATTGGTGATTATATTTTTGTCGCTTCTTTTGCAGTGATGCTTGCAAAGCTTGGTTATACTAAGATTTATATTGTTTCTCAGGATAATATATTATTTGGTGAAGAAATTGAGCATCTAAAAAAAATCTTATTTGGTGTTCAATTAACACAACTATCATTTGATGAGCTGGCGACAATTAGGGATGGAGCAAGTATGCTTGTTCTTGATTTTAATTTAAAAGAAAACCCAGAGCTTGTTGAAATTCTAACATATTTTAATTTTCTGACCGAAGGTGCCATTTTCTTTGATTTAAATAGTTACATTGATGATTCTCTTGCGCAAGAAGCTGAAAAAGTTCAGTTGGATGTTGTTGATATCTCTGAACACGTTAAAATTAAATATAATATTATCAAAAAAAAATTGAATATCCGTTCTTAGGTCCAGTTACAAAAAATGTCACTTTAAGTAAAATGTTTCAAGTATGTCTAAACTTGGAGAAATTTTAACAAGACAGGGATTGATCAGGCCAGATCAATTGCAACTAGCTTTGCAAGAGTCAGCTAAGTCAAAAGCTAAGCTTGGCACCGTAATTGTCAATTTAGGTATACTTAAAGATAATCAAATTTTAAGAGCTCTCGAAAAACAATACGGAGTACCTGGAGTTGATCTTTCACAAATCGATATTGAGAGAGAAACGCTCAATCTGGTTGGTCGTGATTTTTGCGAAAAACACAACATAATTCCAATTTCTAAAGCTGGCACAACTCTTGTCGTTGCATTTGCAGACACAACAAATATTGAAGTACGTGATCAACTTAGATTTTTAACTAAGTGTAAGATTCAACCCGTTTTAGCAACTGATTTATCTATTGCTAATGCTATCGATAAATTTTTTACCGCTTTCAATCAGCAGTCAGCAAATTTTAGTGATGCAGGAGAAGATGAAATTGGTGTTGAAACGACATCAAAAAATGTTGAAATGGTCGATCAGGAAATCGATGCACCAATTGTTAAGTTTGTAAATGGCATTTTATTAGAATCAATTCGTCGCAGAGCTTCTGATATACATTTTGAACCATTTGAAAAAGTTTTCCGCGTGCGTTTTCGTGTAGATGGATCTTTACTTGAAATTGCAAGTACATCGGCGAGCAATGGTCCAGCTATTTGTGCACGTATTAAAATTATGTCTAAATTAGATATTGCGGAAAAACGCCGACCACAGGACGGACGATTAAAAATCAAATTACAAAAAGACGGCAAGGAGATGGATTTCCGTGTCAATTCGGTTCCTGTCATGTGGGGCGAAAAAATAGTCATGCGTTTACTCGATAAATCTAACTTACAGCTTGATATGACTAAGTTAGGTTTTGAGGAAGATGATCTTAAGCTTTTCAAAAAATGCGTCAATATGCCACAAGGTATGGTTTTGATCACTGGTCCTACAGGTTCCGGAAAAACGACCACAATTTATTCCGCCCTGGCTGAACTGAATAAACCAGATGTTAATATTAGTACTGCGGAAGATCCAATCGAGTTTAACCTTGAAGGGATTAATCAAGTGCAGATGAATCCAGATATTGAACTGAATTTTAGCACTGCACTGCGCGCATTTTTACGTCAAGATCCTGACGTCATAATGGTTGGTGAGATCCGAGATTTAGAGACTGCTGAAATCGCTTTTAAAGCAGCATCTACGGGACATTTAGTTGTTAGTACTTTACATACTAATGATGCACCGTCGACAGTTATTCGTTTAACTGAAATGGGTATTGCTCCTTACTTAATTACATCAACAGTTAATTTAATTGTAGCTCAGCGTCTAGTTGGAAAAATATGCGAATCTTGCAAAGAACCTATTCAGGTTCCTGAAAATACATTGCTGGATCTTGGAGTAAGTCGAACAGATATTCCGCGCTTTAAACTCATGAAGGGTAAAGGATGTGCGACTTGTAACAACACGGGCATTAAAGGTCGTCTAGCGATTTATGAGTTACTACCAATGACTGAAAAAATGAAAGAGGCAATTCTTCGAGGTGCCACGGCAGGTGAGTTGCGTAAGCTCACTAAAGAAATGGGCATGCGAACTTTAAGACGTAGTGGTTTATTAAAGTTAGCTCGTGGTCAAACAACTATTGACGAAGTGTTAAATACTTCAATGAGAGATGATTAGGATTTTCTATGATAGATAAAATGTTGAGTAAAATTAAAGATTCATCTGCTCTTGAGGTTCAGTTTCGACTTGGTCATAAAACAATTGCTAAGATCAAGAATGAGTGGATTGAAATAGATCAAAATAGTTTGGGGTTATCGGAGTGGGAAGATCTAAAAGATTTATGTCTGACAAATTCTGACAAATTAAATTTAGAAACAAAAGGATTTGCACGAGGCGTTTTTAAATCATTTGATCAAAATTGGTCATTTTCTTTTGCTGAACATAAGGATTGTCTTAAAGCCTTTTTTGCTGTTATTCCTTCATTTCAAGTTGCTCAATATATTCAATCACCATTGTTTTGGGAGTATATTCGAAAAAAAAATGGTTTGTTTATTGTAACTGCTGAAAAAGGACAAGGTAAATCACTTGTTGTTAGAGATTTTATTAATGAGATGTCTAAGGATTCGCCAAAGCTTATAGCTATACATGGTCAATACTCGACGCTATCGATGATCAATATTGATTCGGTGATGCATTTATCTGAGGAAGTACTGACATGGGATTGTTCACATCCAATTTATGATGGTGTTGATCAAGTGATTGTTGATTTTAATTCGATTAAGAATTGGGATAAATGGATTAGATTTTGTGAAGAAGGTCGATCTGTGATCGTCACATTATCAGGGTTGTCTGTTGAAAACTGTATTGATTATGTGCGAACTCAATTGCATAGCAATTATGAATTGTTACATCGATTTTATAAAGTACTTAATGGTATTTGTTATCAAAAAGTTGTTGGCGTCCGAGAAGGTGCTATTCATGAATATCTTCTTGTTAAAGATTCTGAGAGAAATAATCTTGTGACGCAAACATTTGAAAAATTTATTGATCACCTTCATCAAAATGAATCTCTCAAACAGCACTATCAGACTTTGAATCAATCAATCATTCAAGGTTTAGTTCGACGTCGCTTTGATGTTAAAACAGCTTTTCAAATTTCAAACAATCCCGATGATCTCGATTTACAACTTAAGAAGATGGGGCTCTAAGAATGGCGAAATTTCAATTTCAAGCAAGAACATTATCAGGTAAAGCTCAAGCTGGTTATATTGAGGCTAAAGATGAAAATGAAGCAAAAATTAAACTAAGAGCTAAACAACTGATCCCGACAAGCTTAAAAGTTGTTATTAACAATCAAAGTCAAAAAAATGATTTTGGTGCATTGGCAGCATTTTTTGAGCCTAAAGTAAAATCTAAAGATTTACAAATTTTCACAAGACAATTTGCAACTTTAATTAATTCGGGTATTCCGATAGTTGATTCTTTAAAGATTCTGGCAGATTCATCTGCAGATAAGATGATTAAAGAATCAGTTATTCAAATCAAAGCATCGATCGAAGTTGGACGCAAATTATCTGATTCTATGGCAAGTTTTCCACGCGTTTTCGATGGTTTGTATTGCAACATGATTAAAGCAGGAGAAGAGGCGGGTATTTTAGATACAATTCTTAATCGTCTCTCTACATATGCCGAAAAAAATGAAAAAGTTAAAAATCAAGTTAAAGGCGCAATGATTATGCCAATTGTCATTGTGGTTGCAGCTACAGTGATTATCACGGCTATTATTGCATTTATTATTCCAAAGTTTCAAGAACTCTACAAATCAAGCGGTAAAGAGCTTCCATATTTGACACAAATTTTAGTGAATGCATCACAAGGTTTGAGAGATCACTGGTTAATTATCATTGCTTCTGTTTTTGCATGCGTATATGGAATTGTTGCCTATGTGAATACGCAAGAAGGTCGCAAACAATTAGATCAGATCTTAATTAGTGCCCCGATTATTGGTGATGTCGTACAGAAGTCGAGTGTTGCTAGATTGTCTCGTACACTATCAACACTATTAAGCTCTGGAGTAAGTATGCTTGAAGCCATTGAGATTGCAGCTAATACTTCAGGAAATACAGTTATTCAGGCGTCCCTAAAGTCATGCAAAGAAGCTGTTTCGTTAGGTAAGCCATTTCATCAGCAGTTGTCACGACAAAAAGCCATTCCTCAAATGGTCGCACAAATGGTTGCCATTGGTGAGCAAACGGGTTCTGTTGATACGATGTTAACAAAAATTGCAGATTTTTATGAAGATGAAGTTGAAAATGCAATTAGAGCAATGACTTCGTTAATTGAGCCACTGATTATGGTTGTCTTAGGTGGGATAATAGCATTTATTTTAGTTGCAATGTATCTGCCTGTTTTCCAAATGGGAGATACAATTGGTTAATCATTTTGAAAATGTATCAAAACAGTTATTGAGTTTGAATGTCCGGGATTGGAAGTCAATTACTGTTTTTTTATATTTCATTTTGTTTCAAATAGCATTTTTGATTCAGTTGCCATTTATTCAGATAGACTTTGTTTTACATTTTTATATAGCTAGTTTAATTTTATTTGGTCATCATTTGCTCATTTATAAATTAGCACTTAGAGAGAATTTATTTTCGACAATTCTAGATATATCAGTATTTATTGTTTTGGCTGGTCTACATCCAGTTCTTGTTAGTTTCAATTTAATAGTCATTTTATTTCTACTATTTATTGCAGGATTGCAACTGAATCGCTTAGAAAATATGATTATACTTGCGACAAGTTCAATTCTTTTTTCAGCTATGAACTTATTATTTTTTAAATGGGAAGGTTTACAAAATTTATTTTCATTAGTTTTGTTTAATTTTTCATTTATTGTCGTTAACTTTTTATCGCAATACAACAAAACAGAAATTATTAATCTACAAAATGAAATTAACCTTGTTACTGAAAAATTGCGTTCACAAGAAGAATTTTCACATATTTTAATGCAAGAGATGCCATCTGGGTTAACTGCTTTAAATAAATCAGGTCAACTTTTGTATAAAAATGACAGTTTGTCTCGATATCTAAATCTTGAAGAGAGTGATATCAAAAATTTACAAAATTTAATTCAAGATCGTAAATCATCTGAGATTTACTATTTTAATACAAAACTCAATCAAAAAAAAATCTATGATATAAATTCAGTTGAATATTTTGATCACTTTCTTAAAACGCAAGTGCAACTATTATTAATTAAAGACGTTACTGAAGTCAAAAATTTGCAAGACGAGATCAAACAAAAAGAAAAACTTGCGGCTATAGGACAATTGGCTGCCGGTATCGCACATGAGATTCGTAATCCATTAGCTGGTATAAGCGGCAGTATTCAATTGCTTTCAAATGAGACCAAAAATGATGATGATTTGAAACTTATGAGAATCATCAATAAAGAAATAGATCGTTTAAATAATTTGATTACCGAATTCTTAGAATATTCAAAACCAGAAAAGAGACCAGATCAAAAGATTGATATATCTTTTATTATGAATGAAGTTTTGCAGAATATCAAAGCCTCAAAAAACTTACCTTCTCAATTGCAAATTCATGCTCAAATTCAGACTGCATTTATCTATGGTTTTTCAGATAAACTTAAACAAGTATTTTTAAATATTGCTATGAATGCTATACAGGCTATGTCAGATCAAGATCAGCCAGAGTTATGGGTTTCTATTAAAAATGATTTAGATACAGTTATAGTCAGTATAAAAGACAATGGTTCAGGAATGAGTGAAGAAACAAAAAAACGAATATTTGAACCATTTTACACGACAAAATCAAAAGGTACGGGACTTGGTTTAGCTATTACTCATAAGGTTCTGGACTCACATTCAGCCCGTATTCAGATTGAAACTGAATTGGGTAAAGGTACAGATTTTATTATTACATTTAACAAAGCTTAAAAGGAGTTTTATGAAATCACGAATATTAGTTGTTGATGATGAAGAATCAATACGCGAATTTCTGGAAATAATGTTAAAAAAAGAAGGATATGAGGTTACGACAGCAGAAGATGGCGCAAAAGCAAAAGATATTTTAACAAAAAAATCTTTTGATATGGTAATTTCTGATTTACAAATGCCTAATATGACAGGGATTGAGCTTCTACGTCACGTCAAAGAAAATTATCCAGATTTAGTGTTCATGATGATTACTGCTTTTGGTACGACGGAAACTGCAGTCGAAGCCATGAAGCTTGGAGCTTATGATTACTTAACAAAACCATTTAAAATTGATGAAGTTCGTTTAAATATATCAAATGCTCTACGATCAAAAAACCTAGAGACGGAAGTACGAGTTCTAAAGAAAGAACTCGTTAAAGAGTATTCGTTTCAAAATATGATCGGCAACTCTGAGGCGATGCATCAAGTATTTAATTTAATTCAAAGAGTATCTCAGGCGCCGACTAACGTTTTGATTACTGGTGAATCTGGTACTGGTAAAGAGGTCATTGCCAAAGCCATTCACTACAACGGTCCACTTAAAGATAAGCCTTTTGTTACAGTCAATTGTGGCGCTATACCAGAAAACTTAATGGAATCTGAAATGTTTGGTCACAAAAAAGGATCATTTACTGGTGCGATTGCCGATAAGGCTGGTCTTTTTGAAGTTGCAGATGGTGGTACATTATTTCTTGATGAAGTTGGAGAATTGCCAATGTCTATTCAGGTCAAATTACTCCGAGCGATTCAAGAGAGAATTATCAGACGTGTAGGTGCTACTGAGGACATGAAAGTTGAAGTTCGCATTATTGCTGCTACAAATAGAAATTTAGAAGATATGGTATCTAAAAATACTTTTCGACAAGATTTATTCTACCGATTAAATGTTATTAATATCAAATCTCCGCCACTCAGAGATCGTTCCGAAGATATTCCATTGCTAGCAAATCATTTTTTAAAAAAATACAATGATAAACTCGGTAAGCAAATTGCTTCAATTTCTGTTGAAGCAATGGATATTTTGAAAAAATACAATTATCCGGGTAATGTCCGCGAACTCGAAAATATGATTGAACGAACTGTTGCGCTTGAAGCGGGCTCGACGATTTTACCGGAATCATTACCACCAATGGTCAATACGAGTACTGGTCGTAAAATGGCCTCTTCAAACGAAATTGAAATCGGTGATGAAGGTTTGGATCTTGATAAAGTCATTGGTCAGATTGAGAAAGAACTTTTAATTAAAGCCATTCACGCCTCAAACGGTGTGAAAAAGAAAGCTGCAAAATTGCTTAAGATTTCATTTAGATCAATGCGCTATCGAGTCGAGAAATATAACCTTGGTGTTATGGGTGATGATGAGCTGGATGATGAATAGCTAAAATAATAGGGGGGTATTCCCCCTTTATTTTTTTGACTCTTCGACAAGTTTAGTCAGAGGCTCTATTTTGTACTTTGATTTTAAAAAATGTATTATTTTCTTAGCAACGATTGGTGTTTGCGCATTTGTTTCTTGAAATGAAATTATTCCACCTTCGTGAAGTTCAATTTGTTTTTTTGTTCTTTCATATATTAGTTCAGGATTGCGATCATGCCAATCAAAAGTATCAACATTCCAGGAAATCATTTTCATTTTTTTACTTTGAATTAATCTAACAGCGTCAGACTCAATATCACCACAATTTGCATAAGGACATCTAAATAAAGTAGGTTGTTCACCTGTGACTTTAACGAAATCATCTATAGATCGATTAACTTCTTTTGTGATTAGAGATCTATCCATTTCGAATAGCGTTGAATGAGAATATGTTGAAATCGCTTTAGTGACAGTTAAGTCTTTCTGGTTTTTGATTAATGTATTGTGTTTTTGTAAATTCTGACCTGTCCAAAAAAATGTTGCAGGAGTAGCAGTCGTCTTGAGGTTTTCATAAAGTAAGCTCGTTGTATTAATATCTGGGCCACCCGAAAATGAGAGCGACCACTGACCAAGAGTAAAATGATCACCTGAAACCTGATATTCATCTTCAGTTAAGTTTTTAATAACGTCTTCATCTTCGAGTTTTGACAAGTACTCGTTCCAGCTTGTATTAATGAGTTCATTAGAGCCATTTTTAAATTTTAAATTGTAATTATCATCAGTTTTTTTAATTGAATCATTATATTGATCAACTGTTAATTTCAAAAATGTATTAAGTTCAGGTAGATAGTTTGGATTATATTTTGCACTTTTCCTTTTGAAATCAGAACTAACAATTTGAAGTTTTTCAGCAATCTCTATAACAGGTAGCTGATCAGCATCTTTATTCCAAGAAGCTCTCAACCAGAAAGGAATTTTAGCAAGAATCCATTTTGATTCTCTTTGGTGTACTGATGAATCATCATGAGCATTAACAAGTGCGATATTATATAATTTAAGCAACTCATCCATATTTTTTTCTTTGAATTCCCAAAGAAGATTGTTTTCGATATGGGCTTTTTTGAGTGCTTTTTTATCTGTTTTGTCAATTTTACCTTGAGACTGTTTTTTTGAATGAAGTTCACTGATTAAACTGTCAAAATTATTAATTTTGTGTGTTACAAAATAATATATACTGATTTGTCGGTCGACTAAATTTTTAAATTTATTCAATCTTTCATTATCATTTTTGGAATTCATGATTTCATTAAATAGTTTGATATGTTTATTTGTATGATCTTGAACAAATGTAGCATAAGCAGGTGATCTTTGAGGAGTTGAGGCAGTAGTTGTTTCGACAATAGTAGATTCGATATGTGTTGATTTAGCTTCGTTTTGGACTACAAAATTCGTGTTCTCTTTAACAGTTTTATTTTGACAACTAAAAATAAAAAATAAAATTAAAATAAATGTAGCTTTAAATTGTGAAGACATATATGTTTCTCCGCTATTGCCTAAGTCTTACTTTTGGCCACTACTAACCTCAATTGAGGCTCGATTTGACCAGTCAGAATATTGCAGTTGTCCATTGTTAACAGTTTCTGTTCTGACTCTCCAAAAATATTGACCTTTATTAAGCTCATCTTGTAATAAAAGTTTATTTTTTGGCGTCGTATAGCTTTTAAAAATATTTCTAAATTCAGAGTCGCGCGCAATTTCTACTCTAAACTTTGAGTTTTTGTTACTTTGTCCTGACCATTTTAACCAAATATATCGACCTAATCCTTTTTGAAAAAAATATGTCATGGCTTGATATGATTTTTCAATAGATGGGGCTTTAACATCAAAAATTCTATTGTAAATAATTTCACCAATGTCCGATGAAGAGCTAATTTGTCGATCTTTTGCATTATAAGCACTCACACGGTAATTGTATCTACCAGATGACGGAACTTTTACAATACTAGAGGGTGAACGTGTTATAATTTTTTGAGGATTTTTAAATTCACTATTTGAATCAATTTCAACGATGTATTTCTTTGCGTTAGGAACTTCACTCCAATTAATAGAGAAATCCTTTTCGGTTCCGCGATCTTTGGGAGACTGAGCATAATAATCAAAACTTTGTATTTTATTGTTTAGAGAAATAGCAGGATAGTTATATTCAATAACAGCAATTTTTGAAAAATCACTCAGACGATCGTCAAAAGTTGATGATTGTAATCTATAATATACTTTTTCTTCGCCCTTTATTTTAATGACTTTTTCTGTCTCAATAGTTTTAAATGTTTCATATTTTTTAAATTCCGGATCAGTTGAGACTTGTAGAATATACTCATCAGCCTCTTCTACGGGCTCCCATTTCGCAACAGGCAATCGATTCAATGTCACATCAATTTTTGCTTTCATTTTTTTTATTTTAGGCGCTGAAAGTGGTTTGATCTCAGGTTTTGGTAGTGGTTGCTGAGGTATCACTTCTTCGTTTTTATTTTCAAGATTTTCTGCTAAAGTTGTATTTTCTAGAGCAGGGGGATCTTCAGTTAACTGTGGCTCTGGCTGTTGTGTTATTGTTTCAACTTTTTGCTCTAGATTAGGATTAACAGGTGTTTGTTCTGCCATTGGCTCTTGGCGAAGAGGCTCTTCCGGAATTTCTAGTGGTTCGGGTATCATTGGTTCCGCAGGGACAAAGTTTTTATCTCTGGCTGCTAATTCAGCTAAACGTAGCTTCTCTGCCTGCTCTTCAGCAGCTTTATAAGCTGCAGCTTTTTCAGCTTCTAGACGTAAAATATCTAAATTAACTTGTGGTTTTTCTATAAGTGATATTATTGGAGGTGGTGCAATTATGATGGGTTCACTTTTTGTAGTTTTTGTCAGAACTTTGTTATTGATTTTAACAACACCTTTTTCAGATTTAACTTTAATCTTACCACAATGATTTGATTTCCCGATTTCTAAATCGCCTTGGCTTGATTGAATATCGAGAGCTTGTCCGCAATCGTCCAATACAAGTTGTGTTGGCAGATTCTGTGATTTTAAGGAACCATACTCAAGATTAAGTTTGACCTTTTTATTTTCAGTATTGAATTTAACGAGTGAATTAGATCCGATTGTTATTGATTTTCCATCATTAAATGAGATTTCAATTTTTGAATCTGGGCCAACAAATAAGCTATCTCCATGATCAACTAGATCTTCAATCTGTGCGTTTGACCAGAGAACATTTTTAGAAGAACGAACGCGAGCATCTGACTTAACTATTGTAATTTTTCCGATTGAGTGGTGACTGGAGCGTTTATTATTATTAATTTTAAAAAATGAATAGTCATTAACTAAAGCAAAATAGCCAATCACTATCAATGATAAACAGATAGCAGTGGTGTAGTTGTCTTGAGTTAAAAACTTTCGCGATGTCATAATTATGATATCGACAAATTAAGTATAAACATTAACTAGACTAAGGGTAGGGAGGAAGGTTTTTATTTGTAAATTAATTGTATATTTTTTGTACAATTAAAGAAAAAGCATTTAGTCTAGTCATAATTTGTATTTCTTAAGTTAAGTCTAAGCTGTTGCTATCCGAAAATATAATCGTGAGTAACACTGACGCCTTAACATTTTTTTCAGACTTATACGATTCAATACAGGATCCAGTTTGTATTTTTGATCTTGATGGTCAGGTATCCTACTGTAATGAAGCATTTTCTATAGTTACAGGAATTTCACAAATTCGGTTGTTAAATAAAAAAACTACATTTTATAACTGTTTTAAGTCTGTCGATGATTTACCATTTGATTCCAAGAAAGTCATTGAATTATCACAAATTGGTGGAATTAGTATTTTAAAATATGAAACTAAAAAAGTTATGCGTGGTCTTGGTCAATTTTCAATAAAGAAAGTCAATTTGCCAGGTTTTGAGAATCTGCTGCAATTTAATTTTAAAGATTTAACGATTGAGGAAGATCTTGTTAGAAGTTTTAGATTTGAATTAGCCTCACGAAATAAAAAAATAGATGAAATGAATCAACTGCTCGAAATTTTTCAAAAAATTCGACTTCTTGACGAACCATCGATGATCATCAAAGAGTTTATGAACTACTTGTTATCCTCAACGCAGTTTATAGCTGCTGCAAGTCGCATTAATAATAAAATGGAGATAATATATACTCTTAAAGATTCTGAGGGGCACAGTGTTGTTGAGTCACGTCCAAGTTTTGAAGAACTCAAAAAAGAAATTGAAAATCACATATCGACGACTGTTGTATCGAAATATCAAACGCATCGTTCATCAGTACCAAATGCGACAGATTATTATTGTTGGTCTATTGTTCCATTCAAATTAGCGACAAGTGAATTACATGCTATATTCATTTTTGATTCGTTTGAACAGCTTAATCGTTTTTCGCATCAATCTGCAATTATATTAAGTGAACAATTAAATTTAATTTTAAATAACCTAACATTAAAAGAATTGTCTTACACTGATGGTCTTACTAAATTGCGAAATAATTTGTTTTTCAGAAAAAATATCGAAGATATTTGTTCAAAAAATCAAGAAGTACAATTAATTCTGTTTGATGTTGATTTTTTCAAAAAAATTAATGACACCTATGGGCACCCAGGCGGTGATGCTGTTCTCATGTTTTTAGGGGAAAAAATTCCGCAAATAATGCAGAAGACCAATCCGGATCATAGTCTAGCAACAATTGCACGCGTCGGTGGTGAGGAATTCGCTATTCTAATTCCAGGTAAAAGTTTATCATTTGCACAGGAGTTTGCAGAAATACTCAGATCTGAAATTGAAGAGGCAAGTGTAGCTTTTAATGATATACAAATTAAGTTTACAATAAGCTTAGGGCTTTCAAGTTGGGACTTGAGTCAATTTGGTTATTCGCCAGAAGCAGTTAAAAAACTTTATAAAACTGCTGATGATGCTCTATATAATTCAAAACGAACAGGTCGTAACAAAGTCAGTGTGCTTAATGTGGCTTAGTCTAGTCTGATCTAGTCCAAGTTGATATGCCTTTGTTGTTAAACTAGAATTTAGTGTAATGAATTCTTCAATCCGACGAAAAATTATGCTTTTACTGAGTTTGACAAGTTTTTTGTCGTCAGCAGTTTTTCTTGTATATTCTGTTAAAGTTTTTGAAAGAGATAAAATTGCTTACATTTATGATAGCAATAATGTCTACCTGGAAACAATAGCTAATCAATTTAAAAACGAGTTAAAATTATCATCTGAAATAGCGCGTAATTTTTTATATGAGTATCAAAAAAACAAGAGTTTTAGATCTGGTGGTAAAGATAATTTAGAAGAAGATTCTTTTTTAAAAGGTATTTATTTGGTTGATGTAACACAAAGTCCACAGTTACTCGATAAAGTAACGATACAATCTGAAATAGGCTTTAAAATTACTGAGAATAAAGATTTTATTAAAAATCTGAACATTTTACGTTCAGAATCAAAAGTTATGTTTTTAAAAAGCGATTTTGTTTTCATCGCAGAAATAGTCTATGACTCGAATGAAAAAATTGCCTTAATTACGCAATTTAAATCAGATGCTCTGAAAAGTTTTTTTGATTCAAATAAAGCATTTCAGTCTTTTTTAATTAATTTGAAAGGTGAAGTTCTTAGACAAACTGATGATCTCATACCAGGGTATTTAGCGCAAAATTTTCCTCAAATTGGTCAAAAAATTGAAACAGTCAAAATGGGAACGAGTGAGGTAAATTCAAAAAAAGATGAAGTATGGCTACTTTCATCATCAATACTTGGAGTAAATGATAATTATTTGATGACATTAACAAATAAAGCAGAAGCCTTTAGCGTCTTAACATACTTAATAAATAAATCCATAATCGTTTTTTTAATGGTGCTTTCAGGAGTTGTTTTAGTCAGTCAAATTGCTTCAAAGTACATGACTCAACGAATTCTTGAGCTGTATTTAGCGGCAAAACAAATTATTGCAGGTAACTTTAAAGTTAATGTTGATGTTAAAGGTCATGATGAAATATCGCTGTTATCGCAAACATTTAATAAAATGGCTGTAGAAATTGTTAAATTACTTGATGAAACAGCTAATAAAGCTCGTCTCGAGTCAGAATTAAAAACAGCACAAGCTGTCCAGCAAACACTTTTTCCGCAATCTTATCATAAATTTGAATGTGGTGAAATCCAAGGCGCTTATCAATCAGCTTCGGAATGTGGTGGTGATTGGTGGCACTATTTTGAAAATGATAAAACAGTGTGGTTTTGGATTGCCGATGCGACTGGGCATGGTGCTCCTGCTGCTTTGATAACAAGTGCGATTAAATCTGCTGTAGCTATGGTTGAAAATTTAAAGATGGAACCTAAAGTTGCGATAGAGCTTGTTAATAAATCTATTTGCCAGGTTTCTAAAAATAAAATGATGATGACATGTTTTTTGGGGGTTTTTGATAAAAATACAAAGTTACTTCATTATGTTAACGCTTCACACGAAGCTCCACTGGTTTTAGCAAATCGAAAAGATTTAAAGAAAAAAGATTTAGTGTTTTTAGATGAATCAAAATGTAATCGTCTAGGGCAGTCGATAGCCTCAGAATATCAAGTTGCGACATATCAATTGCAACCTCAAGATCGTATTTTTGTCTATACTGATGGTGTTCCTGATATTCGTAATAAAAAAGAAGAATCGCTGCAGGAAAGAGGCATGTTTAAAGTTGTTTTAGAAAACCATAATAAAAGTCAAAATATATCTGAGTTTGTGGAAGGCATTCAAAAGCAATTGGATATATTTAGAGAAGACACAGAATTAATAGATGATGTGACTTACTTTGCCTTGGACTTTAAGTAGTTGGGATCGCAAATGTATAAGTTAACCAATGAAGAAATTCAGCAAGTAAAAAAATATATTGAGGATAATTTAACTGAAGCTGAAAAGTACTCTGTCGATGTAAGTAAATTGTCATCGGATAAATGCTATTTGGTTGTTAACGATTTGAAACCGGTCGAAGTTCTTGAATATATTTTGTTCAAGAACATAAAATGTGTTATCCAAAATTCTATACAGCAAGTGTTTTCAAAAATAAATATACTTCGAACAATTGAAAAAAATAGGTCATTGTTTTTTGATAGTGCAATTTCTTTTGTTGAAGGTGACATCATGATTCAAAAGTTTACATCTCATGATGATCGTTCGATGATCTTAGAAAACTTTTTTCTATTCAATAATCTTGATTTAGAGACAGTTAAAAATCAAAATTTATATCAAGTGACCCAAGAACTTGTGATGAATGCGCAATTAGATGCACCCAAGTATGCAGCAACTGAATCAGATAAAGTATCTTCTGTTATTATTGAAAAAAACGAATCACATAATTTAGTCGCGATTTCAGTTATAGATGAATATGGATCACTCAATATAAATAAAATGCTAGATAAAATATATAAAGCGCATCAGCAAGGTTTCCGAGAATCTATGACTGAAATAGGTCATGGAGCAGGTTTAGGTTCCGCGATGCTTTATAATTTCGTTGATAGTTTATTTATAGGTTGTATGCCGGGTCAAAAAACTCGTGTTACGGCCATCATGCCATTGGGATTATCTGAAAAAAAAATAGAACAAATTCAAAAATCAATATGCATAATAGAGGTTTAAATGTCAAAATTACAATTTAATGTTCAAAATGATATTCAAAAAGCAACCATCAATTTGTCAGGACAAATTGATGAGTCTTTTCCGCCAGAATTGCTGGCGATTAAATTTGGTCCCGAAGTTATTATCAATTTAGATCAAATTAAAATGATCAACTCTTTAGGAATACGTGAATGGATCAAATTCATTGGCGTGCTTTCGCAATCTAAAGTTGAATTTATTAAATGTCCCAAAATATTTATTGACCAAGTTAACATGGTTCAGGGTTTTATTACACCAAACTGTAAAATAAAGTCATTTTATGTGCCGTACTTTAATGAAGATACGAGTAACGAAAAAAACGTACTCTACGCATATGGTCAGGAATATGGGGATGGTTTCTTAAATGTTAAGGCTTCAATCGTAGCTGAAGATGGTACTGAATTGGAAATAGATGTTGTTGAACAAAAATATTTTAAATTTTTAAAGGTTTAATGAGAATTAATTACTTTATAATTACATTTTTATTTTTAAATATGGCTTTTTCAAAAGAAAAAGTTGTCTTGCCGTTTACATTCTTAAATCAGTATTTCGAGTATGAAGTTTCAGATACAAAAGATGTCATTATATCGGATCGAAAAATACCTTTTGGAACGCAATTTGTTCAAGTCGATCAATCTCAACTAGTTATTGCAACAAATGATTTTTTCAAATCTTCTGTTTGGAATGTTTATTTCAAGGACGCCTCTGGAAAAGTTATCGATAGCCTCAAAAAAGTTTATTTAGATACCGACTTTAAGAGTGATAACCTAAAAAAATCAACAATAATCAATTCAACATCAGTTTGCTTAATGTCAACAAATAGATACACGCAAGCAATAGTCTGTAAATCATTAAAAGCTGATGCAAATAATACTAAACCACAAGTTTTTATTAATGGAACTCAGACACAGAATTATGGCCGTATTATTTTAACACAACCTAGCGAAAGAATTAGTCTTGAGATTCGGCAGAATGCCTTTGAACTTATTAAAATTACTACAGTCAAGAGGTTGTTTTTACCTTCAGAGATAGAAAAAGACAGCTCTAAAGAAATGTACGAAATTAAATTTTATGACTTAGTTGATAAGACATTTTCATGGAGTGATGATATAGCTTATGAACAAGAGTCATTCACTATTCCGAACGATAATTTAATTTTAGTTAAACAAGATTTTTTTAATAAAGATTATTCTAAAAAAGATATAAAAATTACATATTATAAGCCAGTTATACCACGCAAAAGTATTAACAATATGTTTGCTATAACACCCTATCTAACGTTTTCGAATTTAAATGGAAATACAAGTAGTCAAAATTTGAATTTACAATCAAAAATGGGTTTTGGGGTACGAGGTTTTATTAATTACGAATTTGATAAAAAAAATGAAATCTTTGATTATTTTAAGTACTTTGATTTTATGTCATTTAATGGAAGCTTTAAGAAAAGTGAGTATATATCATCGCTCAATTCATATACTATAAATAACAATGATACATTTTTTTATAATTTGTCTGCAGGTTTAAGTAAAATCGTTAATCCAGATTTTTATTACGGACCATACATAAACATAGCAAAAGACAGCACAATTGATAAAACATCTGCTTCACAACAAATTGGTTTAGGATCTATGTTAAATTTAGATATAGGTGCTCAGCTTCATTACGTTTTATATGAAAAAGGAAAGTTTCAAAGTCACGTTTTTTCAGGATTAGGGTTGATGTTACCATCGCAGTACTCAGATGAATCCACAAAGCTATTTTCGCCAAGATTTTAT
The DNA here is from genome assembly GCA_046293015.1 of Pseudobdellovibrio sp. Taxonomy (GTDB): domain Bacteria; phylum Bdellovibrionota; class Bdellovibrionia; order Bdellovibrionales; family Bdellovibrionaceae; genus Pseudobdellovibrio. Next base: position 214,593 of record JBKBPU010000002.1, on the reverse strand, counting down.
ATCCAATCAGAAGTGGGTTATCGTGAACTAAACTCTGCATACTTTATTGGATTTTATTATGGATATCGCCAACAAGAAACCTCATCGCAAAAAATTAAAGATCAAAATTTTGATTATATTATTAACTACACAGTTTATTTTTAATCGGTAAACATCATGGAATCACTCAAAATGAATACGTATAAAGTTAGCATAAAGATAAGCGATCAGTATTCCATTCAAAAAATAATTTTATCTTTTCAGATTGATAGTTGTGTATATGCATAAATTGATTGTATTAACTTCATTGGTCATAAGTGTTAGTGTTTCTGCAAATCAAATAGATCAAGATAATATTAATATTATTGAATACGAAAAAGAAATAAATATGAACCCAACGAATACGCCAACTAGACAAATGAATTATTTGCAAGTTGGTTTAGGGGTCGGATATGGTATTGTCCCTCATTATCCCGCGTCTGATCAATCGAGTTCAAAAAGTTTAGCATTGCCAATAATTATTTACCGTGGAGATGTTTTAAAGTCTGACCAAGAAGAGGGAACTCGAGCAGAACTGTATACATCGCGTGAGCTTGATATCAACATGAGCTTTGGGGCACGGTTTTCAAATGACAGTAAAGATAATCGAACACGCACTGGTCTGCCTGATTTAAATTATATTATCGAGGCAGGTCCAAGTCTTAATTATAAAATTTTAAGAGAACGCAAAAAAAGGCTATTCACATTGCAAATTCCATTTAGATTTACGACAGAGACCAACTTTAAGAAGTATAATTATTTAGGTTTAGTGTTTGAGCCCGAAGTTAAATTACAGTTTTTCAATGTTGGTGTCGAAAATCTTAAATTGACAAGTTCGCTTTCTTTAGAATTTTTTAGCGATCGTGTTGCTAATTATTTTTACGAAGTTGAATCAAAATATGCGAATGCAGATCGTCTTGCTTACGCGGCGCGCCCTGGGTTTTCAACAATAACTATCGGGCAAAGTGCGACATACGATTTTAAGAATTATAAGTTAGTTGGCGGTATAAACTATAACGATTATTCTTTTTCTGAAAATAGAAATAGTCCCCTCTATAAAACTAAAAATAATTACAGCGTGTTTACGGCTTTAATCCTATTTTTTTATGAAAAATCGTCCTACAAAGAGATGCAATAGCACCAATCAGCTCATTTTGTTGGCATAGTGCTGTTTGAGGGTCTTGAATTTTTTGACTCAATTCATAGTGTTTGCGTCTACTAGAAAATTCTATTTAGATAATATCTCAGATATAACCATAAACATAACGGAGATTCACTATGAAATTATTCATCGCTTTATTGGCCACTTCTTTATTTGTTGCATGTGCTTCAAATAAAAAAACTGACACAGTCGCAGTAGCAACTACGACTGAAGCTAAAACAGAAGCTAAAGCAACAACAGCAACTGAAGCTACAAAGGCTGATAAAAAAACAGCTAAAGCAGCAAAAAAATCAGTTGTTAAAACTGAAGTTGCTGAAGCAACAACAGCTTCTGAAGTTAATTGTACTTCAGCTCAAGATGCTCGTAAACTTGCAATCGTAGCTAAAAATTCAGGTTGTGAATTACAATACACAAAAGCTTCTGAAACAAAAACAATCGCATCACAAATTATTGGCGATGCTAAATGTAAAGAAGTTTTAAACACAGTTAAAGGTAAATTAACTGCTGCTAACTTTGAATGTAAATAATCATCATCAAAGTTGAAAGCAAAAAGCCGGGTATTGCCCGGCTTTTTTTTTACTTATTTTTGAACTGAATTCACCATTAAATCTGCAACCATCTGGCTGAATTTTGCAGGGTTTGGGATAGGACTTCCTTCTGTCAATAAAGCTTGGTTGTATAAAATTTCAGACCAATTTTTCTGCTGGTCATCATTAGCCACTAGCATCGTTTCAAAAATTTTATGATTTGGATTAATTTCTAAAATACGCTTTGAATTCATTTCGTGACCTTGTCCCATTTGAGCGATGATTTTTTGCATCTGGGCAGACATATCATTCTGCGATGATACAAGGCAAACAGGTGTATCTGTTAAACGATCAGAAATAACAACATCTTTAACGTCAGAATTTAAAAAGTTTTTCATTTTATCAATCAAAGATGCAAATCTTTCTTGTTGAGCTTTGCGAATTGTTTCTTTTTCTTTTTTTTCTGATTCTGAATCTAAATCAAGACCTTCTTGAGTGATTGAAACTAGTTTTTTATCTTTAAATGAAGTTATACCTTGTGTTACCCATTCATCAACAGCATCAGTCAGTAATAAAACTTCGTAATTTTTTTGTTTTAATTTTTCCATGTATGGTGAATTTTTAAGCAATTCAATTTTTTCACCCGTCATAAAGTAAATATCTTTTTGCTCTGGCTTCATACGAGAAACATATTCTTCAAGCGAAGTAAACTGGTCTTGATAAGTCGATTGAAATAAAACAATTTCTTTAAGTTTTTCAATTTGACTTGGATCAGTCGGAATACCTTCTTTAATTGTTGGGCCGAACTCTTTCCAAACCTCTAAGTACTGATCACGATTTTTAGTTAGCATATCTTTAAAGTGGCCAAGTAATTTAGAAACAACATTTTTACGGATTTGATTAATGAAGCGATCTTGTTGAAGTAATTCGCGTGAAACATTCAGTGATAAATCACTTGAATCGACAAGACCTTTAACAAACCGGAGGTATGGTGGAAGTAAATCTTTACAGTTTTCCATGATGAAAACGCGCTTAATATATAAATTCAAACCAAATTCATGATCTTTCATGTAGTAATTAAATGGTTTAACTTTAGGAATATAAACGAGAGTTGAAAATTCAACATTGCCTTCAGCTTTGTAATGTATCCAGCTTGATGGTTCTTGATAGTCATGAGTTAAATGTTTGTAAAAATCTTTATATTCATCAGCGCTGATCTCAGATGTTGATTTTAGCCACAAAGCTTTTTGTGAATTGAGTGTTTCATCTTCAATTTTAGTTTCAGTTTCGGTTTTAACCTCTTTGGTCATTTTGATTGGCCAACGAACAAAGTCGCTATATTTTTTGACTAATGATTTAAGTAACCATGTATCAGTAAAATCTTGCCAAGTTGAATCTTCATCAGTTTCTTGAGTGTTCGTTGACTTAGCTTTTAAATGTAAAGTAATCGTTGTTCCGTGACCCTCTGCACGAGGTGCTGTTTCAAGAGTGTAGGTTCCATCACCAGTTGATTCCCAAATTGTACCAACTGAAGTACCTGCTTTTTGTGTATGTAGGGTAACACGATCTGCGACCATAAACGCCGAATAAAAACCAACACCGAATTGGCCGATAAGTTCTGGTTTTGATTTCATATCTTGATTAAGCTTAGAAAATGCTTTTGTTCCAGATTTAGCAATTGTACCGATGAACTCAGTGACTTCTTCTGGGCTCATACCAATGCCAGTATCGATAATTTGTAATGTTTTGTTTGTTGCATCTGGTTTTAAACGAACATGTAGATCATTTTCATTAAATGTAACGCTGGTGTTAGTGAGACTTTGAAATTTTAATTTATCGATGGCGTCCGAAGCATTTGAAATGAGCTCGCGTAAAAATATTTCTTTTTGCGAATAGAGAGAATGAATGACAATATCAAGTAATTGCTTAATTTCAGCATTAAAGCTTTGCGTTGTTTTAGACATAAAAATCACTCCTTTAGTTAAAATTAAATGCCAACTAAAGGTGTGATTCTGTGCAATTTTGTCTAGTTTGTTAAGTTATATTTGGAAAAATTTCGTCAATTTTTTTAAGCCATTCATCGGAAACTGTCTCTGTTTTAAGCTCAGAGGCTTGTTTTCGCTCTGTTTCAGCTAATAAAGTCGACAAGTACCTCTCTGTATAGCTTGGAATAATGGTGACTATTTTCTTGCCTTGGTTTTCGGGTTTGGCCGCAATACGCAAAGCTGCAACAACGGCAGCACCTGAAGAAATACCCACAGGTATGCCTTCTTCTTTGATTAAGCGTCGGGCCATTTGCAAAGATTCATCTGAAGACACAAGCTCAGTATTATCGATTATTTTCTTATTTAGAGTTTTGGGTATAAATCCAGCACCAATGCCTTGGATTTTGTGAGGCCCAGGTTTGCCCCCGCTAATAACAGGTGATTCAACTGGTTCTACTGCGATTATTTTAATAGATGATTTTTTTTGTTTAAGGATTTCGCCAACACCAGTGATCGTACCGCCAGTGCCAACACCTGACACGACAAAATCAACTTGTCCGTCAGTATCGTTCCAAATTTCTAAAGCTGTCGTTTTACGGTGAATTTCAGGGTTGTTAGGATTTGCAAACTGAGACGGGTAAAATAATTTTGGATTGTGTGCACACAGTTCAAACGCTTTAGCGACTGCGCCACGCATCCCATTAGCTGCAGGAGTTAAAATGATATTAGCACCTAAAAGAAGTAACAATGTTCGTCGTTCTTGCGACATTGTTTCTGGCATGACAAGCGTTAGTTTATATCCTTTTGCAGCGCAAATAAATGCTAAAGCGATTCCGGTATTACCTGAAGTGGGCTCAATAATTTCAGTACCAGGTTTAAGAGCGCCAGATTTTTCTGCGGCTTCAATCATATTTAATCCGATACGATCTTTAACTGACCCCAATGGATTAAAAAATTCGAGTTTTAATAAAATTTCTGCAGGTAAATTGTGTCCAATTTTTTTCATGCGAATAAGAGGAGTGTTGCCGATTGTCTCAGTAATATTGTTGTATATTTTCATAAACGTTAACCTTTCTGGTTTTTAAGAGTTTTATTGAATTGATTTAAAAAAGATTCGATAACCCATAGAGGACCTATTAAAAGAAAAAATAAATCTTTAAAGAAAGAGGGCTTTTGACCTTCGATTTTGTGGCCGATAAACTGACCAATCCAAGCGAGCACAAAAACAATAGACGATATAAGTAAGATTTTTTGACTTGGTACAAATGCTATAAAAATAAAAAATGGAATCAGCAGTAATGAGCTCATGATAATAACTTTTATATTTTTAAATGTGCTGTAATAAGTGAGAGATAGTAAAATAAACAAAGAACTCCAATTCAAAGCATACATATATTTGAAACTAGGTATAGTCCATAAAATTCCAAGTAGGCTCCACTCGATAAGTGGTACACATATTTTATGAATAACTTGGTTTTTTTTGTTTTGATGTGAGTCTGAATATTCGTCTAGTAATTGATTAAGATTAGTCATCATAGCCCTTGATTTAAGATTTATTATTTTATGCTAGTTCCGTATTGTCTTATTGTAAAATAAAGAATTACGAGTGCAATTTAATTATAATTTGAATAAATTTTTTCAACCTGTGGGTCTTGCGTCAAGCTGACAGGTGTAATCAGTTCATCATTCAGAACGGCTTGCCAGCATTGATCAAAGCTAAGTTTTTTATTTTTACAAACAGGATGTTTCTTCCATCTTTTTTTGACTAAGCCTTTAACAACGGGATTATCAGTCTTAAGACTTGCTACTTTTTGGTAGTGTCCAATTTTTATTTGTGAATCGTTAAAAGCATAAGCGACAAGTTCGCTACAGTAGATTTCTTCATTTTGTGAGTTAAAGGCCATATCATATGGTCGACCTATATATTTAAGAGCATTCTCGATAATTTGTTTTCTTTGTTGAATTGTAAGACCTTTATAGCGATAAACTTCATAACGGTCTAGTCGTCCGCGATTTATCCACTTTGCGAGTGGTGTGCGACTGACTTTTGAAATAGCTTCAACGACATAGAATTCGTCCTGTTTTGTTCTTTCAATTAAGCCGACATGGCTCAATACACTTTGACTAGCCCACATTATGGCATAGGATTGATTTGATTTAGAAGTGTGAAAAATAAGATCAGCATTTTGTAGTTGATTCGGGTTAAATTTAACCTTAGATGCAAAAGACATGTCACAAACTAATAAAATAAAGAGCGATAAATAAAAGTAATTTTTTTGCATCATTTTTGAATCTGCGTTTAGAGTTTGCAATTAGCGACCTGTGTTTGAGCCTCTTGGTGTAACGCTTGAATTTGAAGTTGCCGACAATTCGCTTTCTGATTTACAAATTTTGCCATCAAATTTAGCAACTTCGCCATCCAGTTTAACAACAGTTTTTTTATTTTCTCCAGATTCATCTTCAATAAGTGTATGTATCGTTAAAGTAAGATTATTATCTAGAGTTTTCGCATCAACCATTAAAATAGGATCGTGCGATAAGTTTTTAAGGACAGCTGTTTTTCGACTAAAATCAACATCATTTCTGAGTACGCATTTTTTTTCATTGTAAATATACGGTGGAAACTCTTTATCTGTACATCGAAACACATTAAGAGCTTTGCCATTCCAGGTTATTTTGTAAATACCAGAAATAATCGTTTGTACGCTCTCAGTTTTTTTGTATTCAGTGCTTGTGTAAGAGTACCCTTGTGTTTTGATTGTTTTTTTGGGGCACTGATTTTGTGCGTAAATTGGTTGAATCACTGACATGACAAGAAAAATAATACTTGCATTTTGTAAGCCATACATATTGAAAACCTCTTACGAATATCTATTAATTAGACCATAACTCAAAGAATATATATATGTTCAGCTGTTTTAATTATTATGAAACTAGACATTAGTAAGGTTGTAGTTAATTAATATGTTCGCCGTGACCTATTTTGTCGATTGAACTATTTCTATATAGATATAAAGTTCAAAAATTCATTTAAAAAATTAAACGTGAATTGATCAGTCCAGGATTGAATTCATATGAATACTCTGTAGTCTTTTAAAGATGTTACGGCTTTCATGTTTCTTTGTGATTTTAATAACTTTATCTGCTCGAGCAGAAATTGATCCTCTTTGTTATACAAAAGGGACATGTCAAGACGGCAGTGGTGATGGCCGAACATATTCTTCAGCAAGCCCATCTACAGGCAATTCAATCCGATTAAACCCAGCAGCTGTGCCAACTGAAAAAGGTTTTGGTTTTGAAGTTCTATATTACGATGATGCTGATTTGTCTATTGTGCAAGGTTTGGGTAGAGCTGGTGCTGCATTATCTCCAGCCAATAGCGAAGAAACTTTTTTTGGGCCTCCTTCAATTGAAGAGAGTGATGATTATTTAAAGCGTAAAATTGAAAATAGAAAATACGAGAGTCAAACATACACATTAGCGACCGCTCTGAGGATATATAAGAATAAAAAATCTGGCCTATCAAAATTTGATCTAAATCTTGGTTTGATGGGAAAATATAATAAACACACCGCCAAAATATCGCCAGGCTCTGGAGTAACAGGTTCGTGGGGACCTGTCCAGTTTGGTTACTCTTACTATATTGATGAAACTCAATTATCACTTGAATTGGAAAAAAACGCTCGTCCTGAGGCAACAAGATACAATGTCCAGTCATATAATATAGGAGTTTTTTTAGCCTCAATCATTCTAAGTTACTCGAATTTACAAATGAATCTTGTAAATGGTCATCAATACGCAACGGACTCAATTTGGATGGGAAGTTTATTCTATAGACGGACAATTTTTAGTTTGGCATGGCGTTCAGAAAATAGTCAGCGTCAGTGGTATAACTCAGAGTTAAAAACTCTTGAGGACAGGCTTATAAAAAATGATTATTTTGTTGGATTGCAGTTCAAAGCAACTAAGAATCTTATGATTGGTGCATTTTATAATTATTATTTATTACGCGAAGGCTCTTTGTCTGCCACATTGTTTTTTTAGTTTTTATTTCTTAATTTTAAACCCTTGCTGTCGTAACCCTTTAATTCGATCATCGATTAATTTAGAAATTCGTAGAGCTATTTTGGCACGCGGATGTTGATCAATGATCGTTTCTGCTAATTGATCTTTTTGTTGATGAATAAGTTCAATGATCGATAGCATTCGATCTATAAATGTCCCTTTTTTAATTTCTAAGTCTTCTTCGACTTGTGTAAACTGATTAAATCCAATTTGTGAAAAATCGTCCCGATCACCAATTTTGAAAGAGAATTTTTTCTTAAGTTGTGGATATATAGCTGTACAGAGCAGATCATAAAATGGTGCCAATTCAATTTTATGATTGATCATAAGTAAAGATAAGTTTTTAGAGTGGCTGTCATTATTGCCAATCAGTAAGTTAAAGCAAATCCAGTCGAGATAACTAAATAAATTCTGCGATCTATTTTTTATAGAGACATTATTTTTGATAAGTCTAAAATTGTCTTTTAGGCTAGGCCCACCTTTTTCTTCGTATTTAAACTCACTCACAAAGCCTTGAGCTTGGCAAAAATCTTGTTGGTGGATTCTCTTAATTGTATTTTGGGGGGTAATTTTGCGATCATAACGTTCTGTCACAAATAAAGGTGTTTTGGGATGTTCTACGATAAAACAATCAGCTGTATTAAGCCCAATAGCTTTGGCTAGTTGCATACAATAGTACTCATTATAGACTGAATCTTTAACACCAGATCTATTGATTGGAATTTTAATAATATGAGTACTAGGCTCACCTGAAGCCGGTAAGTAAAATTTTTGTTCTCTGTAAATGGCGACAAACTTATCTTGAGCCCCAGCGATGGATAAATAACCATGATCCATTTGAGCGATAGTGTCTGCAATAGTTGCGTTATCAGCGATAGCTTTAAAAATGGTTGTTAAGTTTAAAAGTTTTTCTGCGCGAGGTTTAAGTGATTTTTCAGTGTTTTTTTTATCAAATATAACTATGGCACCTGCGCAGTCAGAACCAAACTCATTTAAAAAATTAAATGTGCCTTTAGCATCATGGTTTTTTTCAAGAACATCTCTGATTTTTCCCTCGGGTAATAAGTTTTCAAAATAAGATAGAGTTATTTTATTACCAAAAGCTTCTTTTTGTAGAGGCATTGATAAACTTAATTGAAAACGATCGGCATGTTCGAGCCATGTTGAACTGTAGGTGAATGTCGATTGCAGTTCACTATCGCGGCGAATAGTTCCTATGTGTATATTTTCATAATAGACATAGAGATAATCAAGTGATTGAGGTTTGGTCTTATTAAGAGGCATTAGTCTTCAAACTCCAAAACAATTTTAAATCCTAAAACTTGGCCAAGCTTTAATAACGTTGAGAGTTTAATTTCTCGCTCGCCACCATTGCTTTCAAATTTACTGATACCATTGGTTGATAAGTTGCAAAGTTGTGCGAGTTCAGTTTGAGATATTTCAAGTTTCTTTCGTCGATCTGCTAATGCTTTAACAAGCTTAGCGGTTGTTGTAATTTCTGTTTTCATTGAAATCATCTCCCTTTAGGGAGATAATACAGGTTGCTCGGTGTTTTTTCCAGATTTTTCTCCCAAAAGGGAGAAAAATCTAGTCTTTTGTATCATTTCGACAGTAAATCTCCCTGTGGGGAGGTTTACATGGCTGTCCCAGATCATGTGGTGTTAATTGTGAGTTAAGCCAACACAAATGGCTATGCGCCTATATACCCAAATAATATTGAAGATAGAAAAGTCAGTGAAAGCAAAATCAATGTGCTGAGTGCTATAAATTAGTAGGCTGGTGATCGCAGTGACGAATCTCTATGATCACAAAGCCACCGGAACTGATGGAATCTCGTCACCCGGAAATGAAAATTTAAATTTTAAGGAAAAATAAAGAAAACTGATCCCATTCGTACCGATCCAACGTGTGGGTTCGAGTACTGTTGTAAATGGTGCCTCGGGCCGGAATCGAACCGGCACGGGATTACTCCCACAAGATTTTGAGTCTAGCAAGTCTACCAATTTCATCACCGAGGCACGTTAAATATTTCTAATAATTGTGAGTCTATTTAATGGTACCACCCCCATGTGTTCAAGTATTTTTTTCAATGTCGTGTCTTTTATGGTCACTTTTTATATGTCTGATCAAAAAAACAACTTTTTTGGTTATGATGCAAATGATCAATATTTTTAACTGGTTACGAGAATTGCAAGAAACTACAAAATAGCGCCGAAACTTGGCACCTGGGTTGCTATTTGAATTTCTTCGGATTTTAAAATTTTTTTTAAAAGTCTTTTTAAGGGGAGATTCTATGAAATCATCATATTTGTTAGCGGCAGCTGTGTTAGCTCAGTTAGTCGTGGGTCAAATGAGCTACGCTCAAAGCCAGGAATTAAATGCAGAGGTCGATGCTGAAATCGAGCAAATGTATAAAACATCAAATGTTGGGTCGACGCAAGCACCCGTTCAGGTTCAGCAGCAGTCAACGCAACCTGTTGTAACCCAAACTATATATGTGCCCCAACAGCCTGCTGTTCAAAAACAACCGGAAACACAGGTCGAAAGCTCTCCGTTAACTAACTCAAGAGCTGATTCGATACGTCGCGGTCGTCAAGAAGAAGAGTTACGAACAGAAACTCGTATTGTTGAAAAGCTTGAACAAAGCCGATTAGAAGATGAGAAGAAACGTGCTGCTGTTTTGTTTGGAGATAAATTTGATACTTTACAAAACCAGCAACAGCATACACAAACAGTTCAACCTGTTGTAGCCCCGGTCGTTCAACCGGTTCAAGTGCCAGTACAGGCGCCATCTTCGCAAGTTCAACCTGTAATTATTAATCAGAATGAATCTTTAACTCGAGACGCAGTACGCGAGGAAGTGCGTGCGGCTTTATCTGAAGATCATGACGCTGTTGTCCCTGCTTTTGAACAAAGATATTTCTCTGCAATTGCAGGTATTGGTCAATATCCAGATGTGCAAGCTATAAAAGGGAATTACTCTTTAGGAGCAGCTTTTGGTACACGATTTGATTTTTTTCTAGTTGAAGGTGCATTTGTATTTTCTAATTATTCTGTTGAAGGCACTTATGGATATGGTTCATTTGCACAACCATTGATTGCTGACTTTGATATGAATCAATATCAAGGGATCGTTTCTACAAAATATCAATTGCTTGGTGGATTTGTTAGACCAGTCGTTGGCGGTTTAATATCTTATTCTTATCGTGAATATGCGCTCAGTCAGCAAAATAATTATTTAACAAACTATTATGGTTTAAAAGGCGGAACTTCGCACGCGGTCGACTTAGGTCTTATTGCTGGTGTCGATCTCGAATTTAATAGTAAAATGTCATTTGGTGTAGACATGAAATATATGTTTAACATGTCGAGCAAAATCAGCGGAAACGTTGTATCTGGAATTCAGACGCCTGAAAAGTTACAGTATTTCACAACTGGCTTGTTTGCGCGCGTAAATTTCTAATACGAAATATTTTTACATAAGTAGAATCCCAAAAAGTCAGCTTCGGCTGACTTTTTTTTTGACCTAGGTCGTAATTATCAGTGTAATAACAATTATGTCTTTTCGTTTTTTTGTAATAATCATTTTTTTAGGTTATGCCATCAAAGGTCATAGTGCTGAATCAGTCTCATCGGTGGCGAGCCAAGAAAATGTCGGTCGCATGTCTGATATGATTAAAGTTCAAGAAATGCTTTTTGATTTTAACGGGCAAGCTGTGACGACTTTTGATTTTAAGTTGTTTGTCGAGAGCTATCAGAAAACGAAAGTTTTTTTATCAGAAGATTATTTAAATTTGATGAAGTCACAAGAGGATCAATTTTTAGTTTTGAAGCTTGTTCAGAAAGAAGCCGAGCAATTGGGTTTGGATTATGATTCAGATCAGTATAATCAGGTTATTAATTCTTTTTCTAAAAGCGAATTAAGAGATCGGGATGTAATTGAGTTAAAAGCACAATTGCGTACAATTAACTTATTGGGTTTAAAACAAAGGCAGCTACAGGATAAGGTAACGCTGCTGGGATGGCTGCAAGTTTTGAAAAGAAAGTATTTGCTTAATGTTAAATCCGAAGATTTTAAAACTAGACTCTCAATCCGCATCTAAAGCAGATTTTAAGTACGAAATGCTCGAGATGCTGTTTGTACATGTTGCGCAAAATGTAGAAAATCCGTCATATTTTAATTGGACACCGGATTTAATTAAATCAGAGCTCGATCAAAGTCGGTTTTTTGTATTGGATAATAATGACGATTTTATAGCTTTTTTAGCTTTTCGTGAATCTTACGATATTTTTGAAATAATGGCATTGGGTGTTCATGAACAATTTCGACAAAATGGATTGATGTTACAATTAATTGATGTGCTAAAAGATGAGGCTCGCAAAGCGTCGAAAAGGATTTTGCTTGAGGTTCATGCCGCGAATCAATCGGCAATTCGTTTGTATGAAAGGTCTCAGTTCAAATGTATTGGGCGTCGTTTAAGATATTATAAAGATTCAGCAGATGCACTTTTGTATGAATGGACCCCTTAATTGTGTATGAGTGCTTGAATTATCAGTTTGCCTTTATTGCAATCATTTGGTAGGCTGTAAATGAATTGGGCCGAAAGCCCAATTTTTTTTTGCTCGAAATGTTGTAGGTGCATTTCAAAATTAAGGAATTCTATATAAATGAGTGGTCACGTAGACAATATAAACTGGATCGAACAAATTCAAAAAGTTGCCCATGATATTGCGTTAGCACAAGGTTGTGAACTTTATGACGTTGAAGTTGTTGGTGCAGGTAAAGGTCGTGTTCTACGTGTGTTTATAGATAAAGCTGAAGGCGGCATTGGGATTGAGGATTGCTCAAACGTATCTAAAGGACTGAATGAATTTCTTGATCAAAATGAGAACTTAGTGCCTGGGGACGAATACCAATTAGAAGTTTCTAGTCCAGGCCTTGATAGACACTTGCGAAAACTTTCACATTTCACAAAAGTCATCGGGCAAAAAGTGTTTGTTCAGTTAAGTCAAAATTTAGGAACGCTTGGAGCTCAAGATAAATCTTTAGTTAACACTAAAAAGTTTGAGGAAGTCTTGGCTGCGGTTGACGGAAATCTATTGATTTTCCAGTTTAAAGTTGAAACTGTTAAGATTCCACTTGAAAAAGTAGAAAAGTCTAAGTTGATTTTCGAATTTAAACAAAATGCGCCCAACAAATTGGCACCCAAGGGGCACAAAAAGAAGTAAAGAATTTTAAATAACACCTTGTCTTATCTTGAAGTGAGATGAAGTGATTAAATTGACGGAGTTAAAATGGCAGAAAAAACATTAAACGTACATGATCTTGCAAAAGCTATTGAACAAGTTGGTAAAGATAAAGGTATTGATAAAGATGTTATTGTTGATGCGGTTAAACAAGCCATGTTGGTTGCTGCTCGCAAGAAATATGGAACTTATCGTGAAATTGAAGCTCAATATAACGATGATACTGGTGAAGTTGAATTGTTTGAGTTTAAAGAGGTTGTTGAACGTGAAAAGTTTATAGATGACGAAGTTGAAATCCCATTAGATGAAGCTTTGAAGCTTGATCCAGGTGCTCAGTTAGACGATTCAATAGGTATTAAATTAGAATCAAGTGATTTGGGTCGTATTGCTGCGCAAACAGCTAAGCAAATTATTTTACAAAAAGTACGTGATGCTGAACGTGAAATTATTTTCACTGAATTTGAAGAGCGCAAGGGTGAAGTTGCATCAGGTATTGCTCGTCGAGTTGAGAAAGGTGCTATCATAGTTGATTTAGGTCGTACTGAAGCACATATTCCACCTCGCGAACAAATTCCAGGCGAAGTGTTTAAACCAGGCGATCGTATTCAAGGTTACTTATCGGAAGTTCGTCAAACAACTCGTGGACCTCAAATTATCATGTCACGTGCTGATGAAAGATATCTGGTGAAGTTATTTGAGATGGAAGTTCCTGAGATTTATGATGGTGTTGTTGAAATTATGTCGGCAGCTCGTGAGCCAGGACAACGTGCTAAAATTGCAGTTCGTTCGAAAGACAATGCAGTTGATCCAGTTGGAGCTTGCGTTGGCATGAAAGGCTCGCGTGTGCAAAATATAGTACAAGAACTGCGTGGCGAAAAAATTGATATCGTTTTATGGGATGAAGATATCACACGTTTTGCGTGTAATGCTTTAGCTCCTGCTGAAATTTCAAAAGTTTATTTAGATGAAGAGAATAAAGAAATGGAAATTGTTGTTCCAGATTCTCAATTATCATTAGCTATTGGTAAAAAAGGACAAAACGTACGTCTCGCTGCTAAATTAACTGGTTGGAAGTTGGATATTATTTCAACGACTGCAGTGCAATCTCGTACAGCTGAATCAATTTTCAATTTAATGTTGTTGCCTGGTATGACTGAGACAATGGCTCAAAATATTCTTCAATCAGGTTTTGGATCTTTCCAATCTTTGGCAAAAGCTAAGGTTGAAGAAGTGATGAGTATTCCTGGTTATGATGATCCAGACAAGGCACAAAAATTAATCGGTGATGCGTTGGCATTAATTGCTAAATATGCAGAGCAAGGATTGCAAGTTCCAACATCACCTAATGCACAAGTCGTAAAAGATAACTCTTCAATGAAACAAAAAGCTGAAGAGCAATTAAAAGCTGAATTGTCTAAGTTAAAACAAGACGAACAGTAGTTATAAATAAAGAAGAAAAGATAAGGGTAAATCACGCGTGAGTAATCCAAAAGTTTTTGAGTTTGCAAAAGAAATCGGAATGACCCCATTAGCTTTAATGGACAAAATTAAAGAATGGCAACTTCCTATTAAAAATCACATGGCAGAGCTCAATCCAGATATGTTAGCTCAAATCAAACTGAAGCTGAATCCAGCTGATGAAGCTCCAGTAGAGGAAAAGCCAAAGAAAACAGCAACTCGTAAAGCGGCGGCTCCTAAAGCAGTTGCTAAGAAAACGGCAGAAGGTGTTGGTGTTGCGGCTGATGTTAAATCACCTGTTATTCGTCGTAAAACTAAAGATGCAGAGCCTGTTGTTGAGACAAAAGCTCGCGTGATTTCTAAGCCTGAATCAATCGTCGAGGTTGAAACACAGGAGATTGAGGCTGCGCCTGTTGAAGTTGTTAAGCCTATTGTTAAACCAGCAGTTGAAAAAAACGAAGTGGTTGCAAAACCTGAAACAATGCAGCCGGCAGTCGTAGCATCTTCACAAGTTGCAAATACGGTCGCGCAAACGACGACAATTCCGGTACAGCCAACTGCGGCAGTTTCTCGTAAAAAAGAAGTAGCGATTGGTGACAGTGGCGTTTCAAGTTCAACACAAGTTGCTTCGAAAAGAAATATTATTGGCCGTATGGATTTAAGCCGTGTTCAAGCTCCTCCTGGCGCAACAAATACAGGAACTGGTGGATTTCAGCGAGGCCCTCGTCCACAAGGCAGTGGCGGTTTCTCAGGTCCTCGCCCGCAAGGCGGCGGTGGTTTTTCGGGTCCTCGCCCATCTGGATTTGGTGCTGGTGCCGGTGCTGGTCGTAATATTCGTCCGGGTTTTGTTGCTCAAGCGACATTGCCTGACCCTGCGCAAGCTGCTTATGAAGATGATGCCAAGCGCGATCTTGAGAAAAAAGCGCGTAAGTTTTCTGGTGGTGGCGGATTATCTGCTAAGGAGAAAGAGCAAGAAGAACTTTTTGCTAACTTTAATGCTGTTGAGTTTAGAAAACGTGAAATGGTTTTCCAGCCTAAGAAAAAACAAGCGACTTTAAATCGTGAAGCGATGAAAACACAAATCACGACACCTAAATCTTCAAAACGTGTTTTGAAAGTTAATGGTAAAATTAAATTAGCAGATATGGCTCAAGAAATGGGTCTTAAAGCTGCACAAATTATTAAAGAACTTATGAAAAATGGTGTCATGGCAAACATGAACACTGAGTTGGATTTTGATACTGTTGCATTAACAGTTGGTGAATTTGGATGGGAAGCTCAAAACGTTTTTAAAACTGCTGAGGAAGTTGTTGTAGAGACAGCTTTTGGTGACTTAGAAGCCGAGAAAATTATTCGTCCACCAGTTGTAACTGTTATGGGGCACGTTGATCATGGTAAAACATCATTACTTGATGCCATTCGTAATGCAAAAGTAGCTGCTGGCGAAGCTGGTGGTATTACTCAGCATATTGGTGCTTACTCAGTTAAAACAGAAGACGGAAGTCTTATTACATTCTTAGATACTCCAGGCCATGAAGCTTTCACAGCTATGCGTGCTCGTGGAGCGAATGCGACCGATATCGCAATTATCGTTGTTGCTGCAGATGATGGTATGATGCCTCAAACAGCTGAAGCGATTAATCATGCTAAAGCAGCCGGTGTTCCGATGATTGTTGCTGTTAATAAAATTGATAAACCTGGCGCAAACCCAGATCGTATCAAGCAGCAATTAACAGAACTTGAAATCGTTCCTGAAGAATGGGGTGGTAACACGATATTCTGCGAAGTCTCTGCGCTTAAGCATACTGGTATTAATGAGTTGTTGGAAAACATTAAATTGTTAGCTGAGGTCGCTGAATTAAAAGCAAATCCTAAGCGTTCAGGAACTGGTCTGATTATCGAAGCTAAACTTGAAAAAGGTCGTGGACCGGTTGCGACAATATTAGTTAAAGATGGTCATGTTAAAATTGGACAGTACATTGTTGCCGGAACAATGAAGGGTCGTGTGAAATCTTTAACAAATGATAAAGGCGAGCGTGTTCAAGAAGTCACTCCGGGTATGCCGGCTGAGGTTTTAGGTTTAGAAGGTGTTCCTTCTGCGGGTGATCGTTTTGATGTTGTTAAAGATGATAAAACTGCTGAAGAAGTTGTTGGTATCAGAAAAGACATAGCTCTTAAAGCACAAGAATCTCAGAAAAAAGTTTCACTTGAAGATTTATTCTCTAAAGTTACACAAGGCGAAGTTAAAGAGTTTAATATTGTTTTGAAAGCTGACGTTCAAGGTTCTCTTGAAGCTATTCAAGGGATGTTAACAAAATTAACTTCAATGGAAGTCAAAAATAAAGTTATCCACGCCGCAGTTGGTGGTGTAACTGAGAATGATGTTTTGTTGGCTCAAACCGCCAAAGGTGTTGTTATTGGTTTTAATGTTAGACCAGATGGTAATGCTCAGGCCAAAGCGAAACAATTAGGTGTTGAGATCAGATCCTACTCGATAGTTTACGAAATGATGGATGATATTAAAAAAGCGATGCAGGGATTGCTCACTCCGCAAGTTATCGAGAAAGTTATGGGCTCTGCAGAAGTTAGAAATACATTCAGTGTTCCAAAAATTGGTGTTATCGCAGGATGTTTTGTCACGAATGGTAAAATCCAACGATCAAATATGTTGCGCTTAGTTCGTGAAGGTAAAATCATTTACGAAGGTAAAGTTTCTTCATTAAAACGTTTCAAAGATGATGCAAAAGAAGTTGCCGATGGTTTTGAGTGCGGTATTGGTATTGAGAACTTTAATGATATAAAAGTTGGCGATACAATCGAAGCTTACATCAAAGAAGAAATTGCGCGTGAATTAACGCCAGTAACATAAATTAGATATAGGGATGAACTGCAATGAAAAATATGGGTGATGGAAGAAGAGTAGCTCGAGTTGAACGCGAAGTTCAGTCGATTATATCGACTTTCATTATTCAGCGTTTACAATCAGAGTTACCAGGTTTGATTACTGTGGCCAAAGTTATGATTCCAGCTGATTTAAGATCAGCTAAAGTTTTCGTAAGTCTTTTGCAAGCGAACATTGATCAAGAACAAGCTGTTGACTTACATCCTGAGCGTGCTGAAAAAGCTGGGAAAAAAATATCTGATCTTGATCGATCTATTCAAATTTTGCAATCATGGGCACCTGATATACAAGATGAGATTGGGGCTAAGTTAAATATGAAATATTTGCCTAAGCTTACTTTTTATCCTGATGAATCAACTAATAAAATTTTGAAAATTGAAAAAATACTATCAGATATCAAAGGACCTAATTCCGTCGGCGATGATGATTTAGATGACTAAATAATGAATCAACAAATTAAAGCAAGAACCAATCTGCATGGATTGCTTTTGGTTGATAAATCTTCAGGGATGACATCTCATGATGTCGTAAGTCGAATCAGAAAAATAGCTAAAACAAAAGAGGTCGGACACACGGGAACGCTTGATCCATTGGCGAGTGGATTGATGGTGGTTCTCTTAGGTGAAGCGACAAAACTCAGTTCAATAGTCACTGAGGGTGATAAGTCATATCTTGTTGAGTTGTGTCTTGGAATAGAAACGGATACTTTAGACATTACTGGCCAGATCATAAAACAGAGCTCAGTTAATTTAGCTCCTGAATTCGTTATCGATACAGCATTAACATTAAGTGGTGATTTTGTTCTGCCTGTTCCGTTATATTCGGCTAAAAAAATTGATGGTCGTAAACTCTATGAATATGCTCGCGAAGGTTTAGAGATACAGATTCCGACAAAAACTATGTCTTTTTGGGGTGTTGAAAACAAATCCGAACCTAATCAAATAAAAGAAAATAAATACTCGTTTCAGATAAATTGTTCAAAAGGCAGTTTTATTCGTTCATGGGTTCGGCTTTTAGGTGAAAATTTAGGCTGTGGAGCCGCAATGACGGCTTTGCGTAGAACAAGTTCGCATCATTTTAATTTAGAAAACGCTATGTCATTAGAGTCATTATCTGAGCAGGTTCTCAAAGATGATTTTAAAGTTGAGAAAAGATTATTGCCTATAGTTGATGCAATCCATGGGGTTAAAGTTGTGAAGGTTTCAGGGCATGATGAGGTTTTACTTAAAAATGGCCAGATAAGCCATGATTTAAGATCTAAATTGATAGTTGTTTTTAATCCTGACCGAGATCAATGGGTGTTTGCGGTATCTAAAGAAAATAAAGGACAGGTATTAGCTATAATTGGTGTAGAGCCTGGTCATGGGTTTAAAATTAAACGTGGTTTTAAATACTGATTGTTTGGTCTACGATAAGTTTCTAACTATTTAAAAAATCTAAGTTTTTTTATTTGCATATTGGGTTATGAGTTGTTAGAACTAAGTCCTTATTGTTCTCAAAAGGAAGTCAGCCATGACGCCACAAGGGAGTGATAATTATAAATTTCTATGCAAATAGAAATAGAACTTTTAAATAAAAGGGAGTCTTTAATGGCAATCACAAAACAACAAAAAACAGATATTTTAAAAAAATTCAAAACAGCTGAATTAGACACTGGTTCTCCAGAAGTGCAAGTTGCATTATTAACAGCACGTATTAACGATATGTCTGTTCACTTTCAAACTCATAAAAAAGATAATCATGGTCGTCGTGGTCTTTTGAAAGCAGTTAACCAAAGAAGAAAACTATTAGATTATTTAAAGTCGAAAGATACGACTCGCTACGAAAATCTAATTAAATCGTTAGATATTCGTAAATAAGCAAAAATTGAAAATAAAAAGAAAGGGCCCGCAAAACGGGCCCTTTGTTTTTGGTTTTAATGGATGAATTTAGTCAGAAAGTATATTAGAATTTTCAATAAGATATAAAAACAATAATTATAAAATAGATATGCAAAAAAGAATATATATCTATCATAAGATTAAGGAGTACACCTATGGTCAACACAGTTACGACCTCAGTTGCAGGGAAGCAAATTACAATCGAAACAGGCCGTTTAGCAAAACAAACAGATGGATCAGTTTTAGTTACATGTGGAAATAACATCGTTTTAGTCACGGCTGTTTCTAGTAAAGAAGCAAAACCAGATGCTGGTTTTTTTCCATTAACAGTTGAGTTTATTGAAAAATATTATGCTATCGGAAAAATTCCAGGTGGTTACTTCAAACGTGAAGGTAAACCAACAACAGATTCAGTTTTAAGTGCACGTATTATAGATCGTCCAATTCGTCCACTTTTTCCGGAAGGTTATTTTAATGACACGCAAGTTGTTGCAACAGTTTTAAGTGCTGACGGATCTTTTTCAGTCGATGTACTTGCATCATTAGGAGCTTCGGCTGCTTTACATATTTCAGACATTCCATTTAATGGTCCAACAGCTGCTTGCCAAGTCGCACGCGTTAACGGTCAATTTATTGCCAATCCGACTCCAGAGCAGTTAGCTAATTCTGATATGGATATTATTGTATCAGGAACTAAAAATGGTCTTTTGATGGTCGAAGGAGAAACTAAATTTATTTCTGAATCAGATGCTTTGAATGCTTTAAAGTTTGGTCATCAATCAATTATGCCATTATTGCAAATGCAAGAAGAATTACGTGAGAAAACAGGTTCAAAAGCAAAACGCGCATTTACACCACCAGCGATTGATGCTGACTTTAGAACTCAAGCTGAAAACTTATTAAAACCATTAATTGAAAAAGCATTATCAATGAAAGTTAAACAAGATCGTTATGCTGCTGTAGATGCGGCAGTCGCTCTTGCTGTTGAACAATTTGTTAAGCCATTAACTGACGACAAATTAAAAGACCAACGTAAAAAAGACGTTAAAAATATCACTGAAGACGTTAAGTACAAAGTAGCACGTTCAATGATTTTGGATCGTGGTGCACGTATTGATGGTCGTGATTTAAAAACAGTTCGTCCTATTGCGTGTGAAGTTGGTTTATTGCCACGTGCACATGGTTCTGGTTTATTTACTCGTGGTGAAACACAATGTTTAGGAACAGTCACTCTTGGTACGGCTGATGATGAACAATCAGTTGAAACACTGAATGGTACAGTCAAAAGAAAATTTTTATTACATTATAATTTTCCTCCGTACTCAGTGGGTGAAGTGGGTCGTTTTGGCGGGCAAGGTCGTCGTGAAATCGGTCATGGTAATTTAGCAGAACGTGCTGTTAAAGCTATCGTTCCAGATCATGCGCAATTTCCGTATACTATTCGCATTGTGTCTGAAGTTTTAGAAAGTAATGGATCTAGCTCTATGGGATCTGTTTGTGCTGGGACATTAGCATTATTAGATGCAGGTGTTAAAGTTAAAGCAAACGTAGCTGGTATTGCAATGGGTCTTATTAAAGAAGGTAACCGTGTTGCTGTGTTAACAGATATCTTAGGAGATGAAGATCATTTAGGTGATATGGATTTCAAAGTTGCGGGTTCTTCTCAGGGTATTACAGCTCTGCAAATGGATATTAAAATAGATTCAGTCAGTTTTGAAGTTATGGAAACAGCTTTAAATCAAGCGCGTGATGGTCGTTTACATATTTTAGGTGAGATGGAAAAAGTTATGAAAACACCTCGCGGTCAAATGTCAGAGTTTGCTCCACGCATTGAAACTATCAAAATTAAAGCTGATAAAATCAGAGAAGTTATTGGTTCTGGTGGTAAGACAATCAGAAGTATTACTGAACAAACAGGTGTTAAAATCGAAATTCAAGATGATGGAACAATCAATATTGCGTCATCAGATCCAGCAGCAACTCGCAAAGCTATCGAAATTATCGAAGGCATTTGTGCGGAAGCAGAAGTTGGAAAAACGTACAAAGGTAAAGTTATGAAAATAGCTGAGTTTGGTGCGTTTGTTGAAATTTTACCGAACACTCAAGGCTTATTGCATATTTCTGAGCTTGCTAACGAACGTGTTCGTCAAGTGACTGATGTAGTTAAAGAGGGCGATGTTGTTGATGTTAAAGTTTTAGAGGTTGATCGTTCTGGTCGTATCAAACTTTCTCGTAAAGCATTGTTGCAATAATTTAGATATCTAAGTTTTTAAGAACTTTAGAGACATGAGAGCAGAAACTCAGTTTAAAAAAACAATATTACCTAATGGGGTAAGGGTGGTGAGTGAACATCACCCTTATTCTAAATCTGTATCCCTGGGGGTATGGATTGCGACTGGTACAAGAGATGAAGATTCTCAAGATATCGGACTTTCGCATTTTGTAGAGCACCTTGTTTTTAAAGGTACTAAAAAGCGTAACGCTTATCAAATTGCGAAATCGCTCGAATCATTGGGCGGGGATTTAAACGCTTACACAACTCGTGAAAATACAACATATCATTGTACAGTTTTAAAAGAAGATTGGGCTATAGGGTTAGAAGTTTTATCGGATTTAGTTTGTAATATGAACTTATCTAAGAAAGATTTCGAACTGGAGAAAAAAGTTGTTCTTCAAGAAATTGCCATGAGCGATGATACTCCGGAAGATATTATTTATGACTATCTTTTTGAACATTCGTATAAAGGTCATCCACTTGGTCGTCAAATTTTAGGAAAAAGCGAAACAATTTCAAAAATGACTTTAAAAAAAGTTTTTGATTTTTATAAATCATACTATCAAGGTCATAATTTGATAGTGAGTGCCGCTGGACCAATTGATCATGATGCTTTAGTTGTCGAAGCTCAAAAACTATTCAAATCACGTAAATCAGTTAAGTTCAAAAATAAAAGACGATCTCCAAAATGGAAAAAAGCACGTGCTTTTTATGAAGATGAATCAGAACAAGTTCATATTCTTATGGGGATGCCTGCAACAAGTTTTTTTGATCAATACCGCTTTGAAGCGTTCATTATTAACTCTCTTTTAGGGGGAGGAATGACTTCAAAACTGTACCAAGCTGTTCGTGAAAAGCAGGGTTTAGCCTACAGTGTGTTTTCTGGTCTGAATACGCAAACTGATTCAGGTAATATCACAATTTATGCAGCAACAGATCCCGCTAAAGTTAAAAAAGTGATTCAAATTATTAAAGACGAAATGCTTAAAATTAAAAAAGAAGGCCTCAAAAAATCTGACATTGAGCTTTTTAAAAAACAAGTTCGCGGTCAGCTTTTAATGGGATCAGATGATATTGAAAATCGCATGACTTCACTTGGTGTGAACGAAATGATTTTTGGTGAGTATCGTTCAGTTGATTCAGTTATTAAAGAAGTTGATGCGATCAGTGAAAAATCAATACGAGAGTATTTAAAAAATCATTTCGATTTAAATCAAATGTCAGTTGTCTTGATGGGTCCCAAATTAGCTGAAATCCAAGATTGGGTGACGCAATTAAATTTTTCTAAAAAATAAAGGATATGATGATGAAAGTTAAAGTTAGAGTATGGCCGCATTATAAAGGTGAATTGCCAGCGTATCAATCTGCAGGAGCAAGTGGTTTTGATGTTCGTGCGCAGCTCGATCAGCCTATTGTTTTAAAACCGATGGAAAGAACATTAGTGCCGACGGGATTAACTTTCGAAATTCCAAATGGTTTTGAAATTCAGGCTCGTCCGCGTAGTGGATGGGCTGCTAAACAAGGTTTAACAGTTTTAAATACTCCGGGAACGATTGACGCTGATTACCGTGGTGAAATTAAAGTTATTCTTATTAACTTAGGCCAAGAGCCTGTGCTAATTAACGATCAAGACCGTTGTGCGCAATTGGTGATTTGTCCAGTGATACAAGCTCAATTTGAACTCGCAAGTGACTTGTCATCTACGGAGCGTGGTGCAGGCGGTTTTGGTTCTACGGGAAAACAATAGGATCTATAAGCTATAGATTATTTAATTGTGAGTTTATTGGAAAAAAAATGAATCAAATCAAAAAACTATCGCATTTGTTATCGGAAATTAAAAACCAAAATCAGTTGTGGCTGACGCTGAACTCTCCTGAAAATATGAATGCGATAAGTTATGAGATGATTGATGCTTTGACGAGTGAGCTTTATGTAGCTGATGCTAATCCTCAAATTAAAGTGATTGTTATTACTGGTGCGGGTGCAGCCTTTTCGGCTGGCGGTGACATTAAAGCTATGCATGAAAAAACAGGTATGTTTGCAGGTGAAGCAAATGAATTACGACTACGCTATATGCAAGGTATTCAGCGAATTCCTAAGTGTATAGAAGATGTTTCTAAGCCAATCATAGCTATGGTGAATGGGCCTGCTATTGGTGCAGGATGTGATTTAGCGATGATGTGTGATTTGCGTGTTGGTTCAGAAAAATCAAAGTTTGGTGAGACTTTTGCAAAGCTTGCTTTAATTCCCGGTGATGGTGGTAGCTTTTTTCTCACTCGAATTGTTGGTTATGCTAAAGCATTACAAATGGCTCTAACATGTGAAATTATTGAAGGACAAAAAGCTTTTGATTTTGGTTTGATGAATTACTTTTATTTGTCCGATCATTTAGAAGCACAGGTTTTTACGTTAGCTAAAAAAATCAGTCAATTACCTCAGCCAGCATTGCAAATGACTAAAAAATTATTTAAAGTGGCTTATTTGCATGATATGCAGACAAATCTAGATATGGCGGCCGCATTTCAGGGTATAGCACAACGAACCATCGATCATGAGCAAGCAGTACGAGATTTTATTATAAATAGTGCTGCAAAATCCAAGTAACGAGTACGAGTGCGTAAAGAAAACCGGCAATTTGAAATGATCTTTTACGTTCGACTTTGAAATTCTCTGTTAAACCGACCACTGCTAACAAACTTGTGAATCCAAAACCAATTAATGCTATTGGTGGTAGATATTCTGAAATAATTTGAAATATATAAAATGGCACTGAGGCAAGCATAACAAAAGTGAATATTCGTCTATAGCTTTCAGTTCTTGATTCAAAAAATTGGAAATAATAGTAGAAAAAAGTAGTCAGTAACATTGTTGCAAGTGTTGATACAATCGGCATTAAGAAAATGCCAAAAGCCACGCGGTAAAAGTTGAACTTAATGAGTCCTGCTAAAATTCCTGATGATACGGCAAAAGTGATTTGAGTAATGAATAATTCAGACCAGTCCCAATCTGGTAAATGAGCCATTTTTTGAATTGGATTTTTAACAAATTCAACCAAATAGTGTAGAATCTCTTTAAATTTTGATGGCGTCATTTGTGGGTTCACTTCTCTCATGGGAATATGTCATCATGTTTCTGTCATAAAATCAAGTTCAGCTAGTTTAATAAAGTGGTTTAAAATGACGTTTTTATCGTTCTCATTTATAGAAATATATAATTCTGTTGAATGAGGGATTTTCTGTTTACAAAGACTCATATACAACTCATGGAGAGCGTACAACGTAAAAATGGGATTTTCAGTAGACGACTGAATTTGAAAATACTTATCGTTGTTGCATTTTGGTGAGTTGTTGTTTTTTAAAAAATTAACCTTACTTGTAATAACTGTGAGAGTGGAGTTTTGTATGCTAGCTAATAAGTCTTTTGTTTCTTCGAATGTTACGTGATCAACGACGATGTGCTTAGAGTTCATATTCGTAATTTGATGTTCGATAGATTGTCGTCTCAATTTTGTGTTTTGAAATGGAAGTTGTAAGATTTCAACATTATAACCATGTGAGCTGAGAAGTTCTATGAATTTTCCCCACGGTTTCTTGTAATAAAATGGACTCCTGCATGGCGTAATAAATAGGATCGGCTTGCGTGTGAGGAGACAGTTTGGTCGCAGTTTCATGTTCTCAGTCTCATTGGGATTGGAATAAATGTTTTAAAGCAAAACTAATGAGGTTTATTTTTTTAGATGATCTCGAATTTCACGCAACAGTAAGATTTCTTCTGGGGTTACAGCTGGAACAGTAACTGAAAGTGATTCTTGTTCTTTTTTGCGTTTGATTGAATTCATGGCTTTGATAACAACAAATAAAGCAAATGCAATAATTAAAAAATTAATTGAAGTTTGAATGAGTTCTCCATAGCCGATTGAGACCTCACCCTTACCGTGCGGGTCAGCTGCTTTAAGAATAAATTTTAAATCAGTAAAGTCCATTCCGCCGATAGCAAGACCAATTGGTGGCATAATTATTTTATCAACTAAAACAGAAACTATTTTTCCAAAAGCACCGCCAATGATAACACCAACTGCTAAATCAACCACATTACCTTTCATAGCAAATTCTTTAAACTCTTGAGCAAATGACATGTAATCTCCTTTTTGTTGAAAGTTTGATCTTATGTATTTATATTGGAACTCTTAGATTTGGTCTAGCTTTAAGTCGAGATTTCTGTATTAATGTGGAAACTCGTGTTTCAAAAGATTAAAATAAACGTATATGTTTCAGCGGCGTTCTGAATGTTATTGTGCATTCTGTAAAAATACTCGAAAAGTTTATTTATCAAAGCATCTTAACCTTGCTGGTGTTGTTGGTCTTGTTTTATTGAGTTATGTTGTAACATCAATAATTTGGCAAGAAGCTGATATTCGCGGACTAGCTATTTTAGGTGTTTTATTGATTGTTGCAGAGGCTTTTACTCGGTTACGGTGGCGTCAATCCATGATTTGCGGTCATTGTGGATTTGACCCAGTTATTTATGTTCAATCTCCGGATAGAGCAGCGCAAAAGATTCAAAATTATATGCGCAGAAGAACTGAACGACCTGAGTTTCTTTTAAAACCAGCGCTGAAATTACCACAACGAAAACAGGTCGAACGACAGTCAACCGATGATAAACGTTCGGTAGGATCTCAATTATCTATTCGCGGCTAAAACTTTAAGTCTTGTCAACACGAACTTGCCCAAAGTCATGTTAAGTGTTCAAATCTAAACATGTTCCTTCGAATATTCATTTTTTTATTTATATCTGTTAGTGCTTATGACGTTTATGCGCAAAAAAAAGCTAAAGTGATTAGTCCAAGCACGGAACTTTATGGAGAGGCTAGTTTTGATTCAGAGGTTATTCGAGCAATCGATCCAAATGAAACATTTATTATTTCAAATAAAACTTATGGTCCATTTTATAAAGTTAAACTCAAGGATGGAACTATCGGATACATACCTGATACAGAGTTAGATATTGAGGGTGTTGGTGTCTTTGAGCCCAAAAATTTTGAAACTGATTCTGAATCACTTAAGAGTAAAAAAAAGAAAAAAAGTGGACGAAGTTCAAACGATGATGATTATGATGAAGACACTGAAGATCCACATTTATCTTATTTTGGTCTTACTTTGCAGGCAATCAATTATCATGAAGATACTATGGGCGGGGTGCAAGTAGCAGATTTGACTGCACTTGGTTTTAAGTATCAGCCATTGCCCGGGAATTACGATTCTGAGCTAGCTTATGAGTTCTTTTTTGTTCCGCGTGCGCCCGAATACTATGCACAAAAAACGGGTGGGGCATCATCAGGTGCGATTTTTTGGGGAACTGCACAAATATCAAACGTAAACGGTATCAACGCTCGAACATCTTTAAGATACGGGGCTGGGCCGTTTTTAAAGTATTCGTATTTTGCCATTGATGCTCAAAATAAAAAATACTCTTTGCAAGATATTACAATTGGGCTTGATTTTGGAGCAGGAGTATTGCTTCACAGTCGCTATATGACGCTTGATTTTGGCCTGAGGTACTTTTGGGATAAGAAACCCTATGGTGGCTTTGGCATAAGCTTTTTATTCTAGCCAAAGCACTAATTCTTCAATATAAAAAGTTATGTCGATCAAAGTATTATCGCAAGATGTCGTCAACCAAATCGCGGCTGGTGAAGTGGTCGAGAGACCAGCTCACTTAGTTAAAGAACTTATTGAAAACAGCTTAGATGCAGGTGCTACGCAAATTCAAATTGAGGTGAGTGTTGGCGGTCAGTTTATTAAGATCACTGATAATGGCAAAGGCATTCAACATAATGAACTTGAGCTAGCGTTGCAAAGACATGCAACTAGCAAAATCAGCTTAACTGAAGATTTGTGGAAATTACAAACCTACGGGTTTCGCGGAGAAGCACTAGCCAGTGCTGCAGCTGTTTCTCATCTAACCCTTATTTCAAAACCATCCACACAGGAAAAAGCATTTCAGATTAAATCACAGTTTGGATCTGTCATGGGGCCAATGGATGGCTCTTTATCTAATGGTACTCAAATTATGATTGAAAGGCTTTTTGAAAATGTTCCGGCACGGCTGAAGTTTTTAAAATCAGACTCAGCTGAAATATCGCAAATTAGACAGGTCATTAAAGCCCAAGCTTTGGTCTATGACCAAGTTGAATTTAAGTTTATTGAAAACGGTAAGCTCGATCTATTTTTTAAAGTTTTAGATAAAAACTCTGAAAGTGATCAACAGGGCGAGCGAGTTAAGCAAGTTTTAGGACTTGATAAAATTTATTTTCAAGATTTCATTTTTGACACATTTAAAGTTAAAGCATTTTTTTCATCGCCATATGACGTGCAAAAAACATCTAAAAACATTTGGATATTTGCTCAAAAAAGATGGATACAAGATAAATCATTACAAGTTGCTGTTATTGATGCCTATCGAAGTCTTTTGATGCATGGGGAATACCCTCTTGTTGTTATTGATTTGCACTGTGCAACAGATGAGATCGATGTGAATATTCATCCAACTAAAAGCCAAGTTAAGTTTGCTGATGCTGCAAAAGCGTTTCGCGCAGTTCATCATGCTGTTCGCAATGGATTAGAAAAAGCACCTTGGTTAGCAGCGACTGGTGTGCAGCCTGAATTGGTCAATAAAAATCAAGACTTCGTAACGAATTCAAATTCGAATCAAGTGTTTGATCATATGTCACAAATTAGATTTGGTCATTCATCAACTGCTTCCTCTGGAGTAGATTATTCACTTGAAGCTACGCAGTTTAAAACGAAAACAACTGTATATGATCAAATGCAAAGTTTGCGTGTTGATACTGCTGATGTTAAACCTCAGCAAAATAAAGCAGGTCATTGGTCATCGATGCAGATTATTGGACAGTTGAATTTAACTTATATCATCTGTCAAAGACAAGATCGTATGGTGCTCGTTGATCAGCATGCAGCTCATGAACGAGTGGCATTTGAAAAATTAATGCGTAAGTGGAAAACTGGATCTGATGGTGGGCTAGATATCCAAGATTATTTATTTCCGCTTGCGATCGATTTATCTGTTGAAAAAGTTGAAGCTCTTATGAAATGCGAGGCAGATATTAAGCGTATGGGCATAGAAATTGAAATGTTGGGGCCTTCGGTTTTAGGTATTAAATCTGCTCCATTGTTTGTGAAAGAATCGGCTCTGCCAAAAGTCTTTGATAAAATGGCGCATGATTTAATCGAACACGGTGGTAGTCA
Organism: Pseudobdellovibrio sp.; assembly: GCA_046293015.1. Classification (GTDB taxonomy): domain Bacteria; phylum Bdellovibrionota; class Bdellovibrionia; order Bdellovibrionales; family Bdellovibrionaceae; genus Pseudobdellovibrio. Next base: position 185,806 of record JBKBPU010000002.1, on the reverse strand, counting down.
TGTGCTTGAAAAATCAATAATTGATATTTTTGCAACGATGGCATGTCACTCTGTTGTTCGAGCTGGGCAAAGTTTAAGTGAACCTGAGATGCAAGAATTGTTAGTCGCGATGGATGAATTTCCGTTGTCATCATTTTGCCCACATGGTCGACCAGTTTCTGTTGAGTATTCATTTTACGATATTGAAAAACAATTTGGTCGGTTGGTGTAGGGGAATAAAACCCCATTTTATCGCTTCATCCATGAATCTTAAGAACAATCTCAACGATCAGTCTTAGAATTTCAAATACGATTAAAGTAAACCTAAAATGCTTCGATACTTACTATTGGTGTTATAGTTCATATGACCTCCGATTTGATATTCGGAAAAGGTCAGCACTTCAGAAGCTATAAAGTGAGAAATTGCTTTATAGCTTTTGTGTTTTTGCAGGATTTAGGCCACATGCTGATTTTTTTGATTAAAGTAATTTAAATTTGCTTGAACGGCTTTAAGCTTCTATTTGCTGAATACAATGGTTGATTTCACTTATTCAAATACCAGTTTTGATATTTTCTTGGTTGGTAATTTCTATTTTATCTATTTATAAATTAAGACCCTCGCGGGGATAACGATTTGGACCACGCGTAGTTTGTTATAACAGTGTCGTGCAATCAATCGTTTCTTTTTTGCTTTTCTCTATAAATCCATCAAAAATAAAATAACGATAAAAATAATCTTTTTTTAGCTCTGTTTTGACCAGTTTAAATTTTAAATTTCTGGCTAATAAGACTTCATACTCTCGATCTCTTTCTTTAATTGAGTTTTTACCGAAAACTGAAATCGGATCTAGCCAAATTCCAGGTATTTGTTGGTTATTGAATTCTATGATGTCAATAACTTTTGGACGACCTGCAAGCTGAGCAAATTTTTTAGCGACTTCGAGAGAGAGACTTGTTGAAAGATAAGCACGGTCCCAAAATATATATCCTAATTGTTTTGCATCATCAGAAGGTAAATAATTGTGCCCACGAAAAAGGATAATGTTTTTAGTTTGAATTTGAGCTATTTGAATTGCGGCGTCAATACGACAAATGCTGTACATGAAGCTTGTGTCGTCAACTAAGTTTTCTTTTCTTAAATTGCGATTTGTCATTGGAAACATATTAGATGAATGTATAGAAAGTGATCTTGTTAATTCCTCGCTGAGTCTTAGAGTTGAATTTTCATCATCAAGCTGCTTAGCTTTTTCTTCAAAATTAGTTTCAACAATACTGACTTCAGCAGGACTTCTGGAGTTAAATACACTTACACAGCTAAATATTGAAGTTGAAATAAAAATGATCAGAATTATTTTTTTTAGCATAAAAAACTCTTATTATGTCATGTATCGGTTAGTCATTATACTTTCTCGATATTTATTCAGTTAAATAATTCATTGATTTAATGAAATAGGTGATGTGGTTATTTGCATTTCTATTTTCAAGGTTGTTAAAGCTCGGCTATAGTCCTACTTTTTATCCGACTTTAATTTGACAAACTATGCTCTTCATCGACATAAAGGTGATGAGGTATTTTGTGATCCAATCCCAATCAAAACACAAAGCTATTTTCGTTGTAGGCCCAACTGCGGCTGGTAAGAGCGATCTTGCTCTTGATTTAGCAATAAAGTTTGGTGGTTCGATCATTAATATCGACAGTGTTCAGTTTTATAAGGGGCTTGAAATTGGATCAGCTGCGCCGAGTGTCGAAGATTTGAAAAAAGCTCCGCATTATTTGTATTCGTATTTACAAGCGCCGATTGAGCAAACAGCCGGACAGTACTTGCGAGATTTTTATAAGCTTATCGAAAACCCAAATTTGAAATCGCCGTTGTTTATTGTCGGAGGGACGGGTTTTTACGTTCAAGCCTTAGAAAAAGGAATGTATGATTTGCCTGAGGTTTCGGTAGAAATTAAACAAGCTATTTTAGATGAGTATGCTGATGGTCATGCTCATAAACTTTATCAAGAGCTCAAAGATTTTGATCCTCAATGTGAACTGCATTTTAATGACCATTACCGCGTAGGTCGTGCATTAGAAATAAAAAGAGCTTTTAATCTTAAAATATCTGAATTTAAGAAAAAACAAGAAGACTTAAATAAATCGAAATTTCCATTTCCTTATATCAAAGTTGGACAAACGTTTAATGCAGATCAAAAAGAATTATTTATTTCAAGAGTAGAACAACGCACACAAAAGATGCTCGATCTGGGTATTGTTGATGAGGTCGATCATTTTCTTAGACAAGGCTACAAAGATTGGTCTCCATTATCAAGTGTAGGTCTTAACGAAGTTAAGCAGTATTTGTTAGGTGAGTTGCCTGAGCAAAATCTTAAATCAATGATTGTTCAAAGCACAATGCAACTTGTGAAAAAACAAAAAACTTGGTTTAAAAGGGATAAATCAATACTTTGGTCTGATGTTTTTTATACAGATAAATCAAAAATATATCGTCGGGTTCAGGACTTTTTAGAGAGTGATGTTTGACGCATCTACACTTTAAAATTGATAATAGTATCTATCTATACTCAGTAAAGAAAGTAGTTCGTAAATATGAAAAGCATGACAGGATATGGGCTGTGTCGAGCTCAAACAAATGATGTAACCTTAGAGATTAGTATACGCGCTGTGAATGGTCGTTTTTTAGAGACGCGTTTTCATTTGCCTAAGCAGTATTATGTTTTTGAATCAGATCTTAAGAAAAAACTAACTGAATATGCACTGCGTGGAACTGTTGATGTTTATATTTCTCGTAAAGTAAAACCTGCGGCTCATGCGGGTAAAATTGTTATTAACACCAAGCTTGCGCAAGAGTATTTAAAGTCATTTAAAAAATTAGCTAAAGATTTAAAAATGAATGATGCTGTTCGTTTTGATCTGATCTCAAGGCAGCCTGATGTTATTCAAATGGAAGAAGAAGATCATCTTAACCCCCAAGAGGTTGCACTTCTTAAAAAAGGATTTGAAGCTGCTCTTAAAAAATTTGATATTGAAAAAAACCGTGAAGGCTTAGCCTTAAAAAAAGATTTAATTAAGAATTTAAAAGACTTGCAGAAATATGTTCAAAAAATTTCTAAACTTAGAGATGAAGCTAACAAGAGTCTTCAAGAAAAATTCGAAGCTAAAATCAAAGCTCGTTTACCTAAAGAAGTGGCATCGCACTCGATAGATCCATTAAGAATTTCGCAAGAAATTGTTATTCAGCTTGAAAAGGCCGATATTAACGAAGAGCTTATTCGTTTGACGGAACACACAAAAAACTTTGAAAAAATGCTCGAGCTTGAAAAAGTCGAAGGTAAAAAACTAGATTTTTACACACAAGAGTTATTGCGTGAAGTTAATACGATTGGATCAAAAAGTCAGGTTGCCGGGATAACTGAATCTGTAGTAGAAGCTAAGACACTCATTGAGCGTATTAGAGAACAGGTGCAAAATATCGAATGAAGACTCGGATGATTGTTGTAGCTGCCCCGAGTGGAGCTGGTAAAAGCAGTTTTGTAGAAAAATTAGTCTTGGAAGAGGCTAGATTGCATGATGTTGTGACCTATACGACTCGTCAAATGCGTAAAGGTGAAAGCCAAGGCAAACCCTACTTCTTTATTACTCGTGATGATTTTGAAAAAAAGAAAAACGAAGGCTTTTTTATTGAATGGGCCCAAGTTCATACCAACTTTTATGGCACATCTTATGAACAACTTGAGCAAGCGTGGAAACTGAATAAAGTTTGTATTATGGATATCGATATTCAGGGTGTGGCCACTTTTAAGGCAAAATTTCCTGATTTAAAGACCGTTTTTATATTACCACCCTCTATAGACGAACTGCGTCGTAGAGTTATTAAGCGCGATGGAGGCGAAACGCCTGACCTAGAGGTGCGTATGAGTAACGCTGAAAAGGAAATGGCTAAGGCTCATGAGTTTGATGTGCGCATTGTGAATGACGTTTTTGATAGATCTTTCGCAGAATTTAAAAAAATCATTGAGAAATGGCTCACTTAGGGTTAAATATAATGTTTTAATGTGATCTAAATGGAGGTCATTTCATGGCTCGTGTTACGGTTGAAGATTGTTTAGATAAGGTTCCAAATCGTTTTGCTTTAGTATTGTTAGTGGCCAAAAGAGCTAAACAGCTTTTAAAAGGTCAAGAATGCACAGTTGCAACTCGTAACAATAAATACATAGTAAATTCGCTTCGTGAAGTGGCTATTGGTAACGTTCTCTTTGACGGTAAAGTTGATGAGACTTCTGCTCGTCAAGACATGTTGAAAGACTTAAATAAATAGTATTCTGATTATTCATCACTTAGGTCTAATTTGTAATTATACACTTAAATCCCGCTCACAAAGCGGGATTTTTCATTTTAGAATAACATCATGCTAGAAGTTTCTTTGGATGATCGTTTACCCTCAAAACCTATTCGCACTGCAGATGAATTGATTGAAAAAATCAAGTCCTATCATCCTCAAGCTCCAGTTCAATTATTAGAAAAAGCTTATTTGTTTTCTGAAAAAGCTCACGAAGGGCAAATGCGTAGATCGGGTGAGCCTTATATTTCCCATCCACTAAATGTTGCAGGTATTCTTGCTGATTTAAGGCTTGATGTAGATACGATTATGACAGGGTTACTGCATGATACTGTCGAAGATACGCCTGTAACTTTAGAAGATATTAAGCGTGAATTTGGTGAAACTGTTGCATATTTAGTTGATGGCGTCACTAAAATAGGTCAAATGAATTTTCGTAACAGTTTTGATAAACAAGGCGAAAATATTCGTAAGATGATTGTAGCCATGGGTAAAGATGTGCGTGTTGTTCTAGTTAAGCTTGCAGATCGTTTGCACAATATGCGTACGCTTAATCATATGCCATATGAAAAGCAAACGCGCATTGCTCAAGAAACTCTTGAAATTTATTGTCCGCTAGCTGGGCGTATTGGTATCAGTTCACTTAAAATTGAACTTGAAGATTTATGTTTTCGTTACTCAAGGCCTGATAAATTTTATGAACTTGTTCAATTGATTAAAAAAACTGAGGGCGATACTTCACGATATATCGACGAGGTTAGAAAAAGTGTTCAAGAGGTTTTAAGTAAAACAGCGATTAAAAATTATAAAATTTATGGTCGTTCGAAACACTTGTGGTCTGTTTACCGTAAAATGACTTCAAGAAATCTAACATATGATCAAATTTACGATGTGCTCGCATTTCGTATTATTGTGGATTCTGTTGTCGAGTGTTACGAAGTATTAGGTTATATACATTCAATTTGGAAACCCATTCCAGGGCGCTTTAAAGATTTTATTGCGATGCCAAAATCCAATAACTACCAATCGTTGCATACGACAGTTATCGGTCCTGGTGGTGATCGTATTGAAATACAAATACGAACTGAAGAAATGCACCTCGTTGCCGAAAAAGGGATTGCAGCTCACTGGAATTATAAAGAACGTGGTCAACTGCAGGCTGATAAATTACAACAAGCCAATTGGTTACGCGATTTAGTATCTTTGCATCAGCAAGCTTCATCTCCAGATGAATTTTTAGAGACAATCAAAACCGATTTGATGGAAAAAGACATTTATGTTTTTACGCCAAAAGGTGATGTTAAAGAGTTGCCCGAAAATTCAACACCAGTTGACTTAGCTTACGCGATTCACACCAATTTAGGAAATACTTGCACAGGTGCTAGAGTGAATGGTCGAATGGTGCCATTAAAACATGTTTTACAAAATGGTGATCGTGTTGAAATTATGACTTCAAAAACACAAACGCCATCAAAAGATTGGCTTAAGTTTTGTGTTACAAATAAAGCTATTTCTAAAATCAGACAGTTCGTCAAAGAAGAACAGCGTCGTAACGCTTTAGCTTTAGGTAAAGAGCTTGTCGAAAAAGAATTTCGCAAGTTTGGTATGGCTGCAGCTAAATACTTAAAGGGTGATCTTTTTGAAAAATACATTAAAGAAAGTGGCGTTGTCGATGTTGATGATTTGTATGTTAAAGTTGGTTACGGAAAACTTGAGCCTAAACATTTAGTTCCGAATTTATCACCTGAAAATGCTAGGGCGGAGGCTGAAAAAACAGAGACTGATAATTTCATGGAGAAAATGGTCCGCTCTGCTAAAAACAGTAAGCGTAAGACTAATTCTCTTGTGTCTGTTGATGGCATGGACGATGTTCTTGTTCACTTTGCGAAATGCTGTGCGCCGATTCCGGGTGATCCTATTTCAGGATTTATTAGTCGTGGTAAGGGTATTATCATTCACAGATCTGATTGTTCAAAAGTTTTTGAATTAGATCAAATGCGGCGAGTAGATGTTGAGTGGACAGCAAAAACTGCAGCTGACGGACAAGAACGACAAGTCAAACTTGAGGTGATCGGGCAAGATATTCCTGGTTTGTTGAAACTGATGTCAGAGGTTTTTGCAACTCAAGGGATTAATATCGAATCAGCTCAAATCAGAACAACTCGCGATAAAAAAGCTGTGTGCCTATTTGAAATTTCAGTTAAAGATTTAACTCAGTTAAGTAACTCTATATTAGCTCTGCAAAAAATTAAAGGTATCATCGGCGTTCAGCGTGTTAGTGGATAGTTTTTTATCAACGAAAAATTAGTCTATGTGAGCCATTTTTTGATTACAGACTCTATATTTTGAACACATCTAAACATAGGCAAATAACCTCTTCTGGTGCGGATGGTTCAGCAATGAGTTTGTAGCGATCTATTGTTTCAATAATAAGATTTTTAATTTTTTCATAATCATTTTTACTTACTGATTGCGTTACAGTGTAGTGGATACTTTCTTTTGTTGGTAATCGACTATCGTATATAGCCCGTTCTCGCCAGGAGTTGTGGTTAACTGAACTCATGGGAGATGTTTTTGGTAAATGAATACTTCCCCCAGTATAATGCCAGTGATCTAGATTATCTCTATAAGCTAATCCCATCTCCGAAAGTTTAGCGAGATAGTTTTTTGCTTCACTTTCCGTAATATTTAGCCTTTTTGCGATGTTAAGTGCTGATTGGTATTCAGGAACAGTGATGAGCATATGAATAGCGACATAAATCCAGTCAGAGTAATAAAGCATTTCAAAATTAGAGTTGTGAATTTGAGATGAGGGATGTCTTCGCGAAAGATCTTTTGATTCTCGATTTAAGTTTTTTAATTCGTCTTCTAGTTTGTTTTTGTATTCTAAGTTAGAAGCTCTGTTGTGTTCTACTAACTTCATAAAGTAGTGAGATTCTTTTTCGCTCATTTGGGTGAATCGAGTAAAAAGATAGGCCTGATCTGGAGTGAGGTGAACCTCTTGTTTAAGAACTCTTGTTAAATGAGAGTTCTGGCAACGTAAATAAGTCGATGCTTTGGTAAGTAGCCCTGTTTTCTTGTTTTTTTGTTCTTCAAACCACTCTTTTAAAAATGATCTATAATCTATTTGGTCAAAAATTGTCATAGTATTTTGATATAATAGCAAAAAGTTATTAATAAATTAACAAAAAAACACTATTTTTTGTTGTTGCTGCTGGTTATATTATGAGCAATTCAAGTGATTGCCCAGTATTGAAACAATTTTTATTACATGGATGTTTTGGATTGGACTTATCTCTAGGTGGTTATTGAATTGCAAAGATCTTATGTGAAGTAAGATCTTTCGATAAATAAAACAATTTAAAGAAAGATATGAGGATAACATGAAAATTTTTAGTCAAAGTATTTTATTAATATGTATTTCAAGCATTATTCAGTTAACAGATGTCAATGCTTCAGACAATAAAAATGTCTCGAGATGGGACACGGAAGTGACGCAGGAAACGGAGAATGTGACTCGCAAGTTCAAAACATTAGTGAAGCTATTTAAATCGAGCTACGGTAAATTACCAGAATCATTTCTAAATATTAAACCTGGAGATGCAAGAGTTAGTATTCTAAAGAATGGTCATCATTTTGGAGTTTCATTCTCAAAAAATGGCATCATGGAGATGGTAAAATTACCTCACATGACTGCTCACGCATCAGAAACCGCAGGACCATTGCTTGGATCTGCAAAAGTACTTAAGAAAGTAACTGATGCATTTTTTGAAAATACACCAAAATTATGTGAAACATTTAAAGATTATAATCGCTGTGAACTTATTCCTCATAATAGTGGATTAGTGCAAATCCCTACAGACGTTACATTCGTTGAATATAGGCAGCTTAATTCAAATATTGTTATAGCAGCAACTTATTGTGGTCGTACGATTGGATCAGATATGAATATTTGTGAAGTTTCATACTTCTGGAAAAAGGATTAAACATGGAATTCAAGAAACTATTAATTTCACTTAATATTATTTCGACATTTTTTGTGATCAATTATGTTAAAGCGGATACTCTTGATTTGAAAATATCTCATAAAGCTGTGATCGATGATAAAAGTAACTTTATAGGAACAATTATTGATTATTATGAAAAAAGTTCGGGAAGAATTCCCCTTGCTTATCTTGATGTTGTTGAGAATCGAAAAATTGCTATGTTAACAAATTCACCATCAGGTATATTAATGCATTCAAATGGCGAACTTCAAAAGATAGCAAACTTTAAATTAAAAATCGGTTCTGTGATGAAAGGTAATATAAATTTAAAAGAAAATTCGGAAATTATAAATGTTACTCTAACTGATGGTTTTCGTTCAATTGAAAGTACAATCAGTGTGAATGTTAACGAATTAATCGTCAAAAAAACTGCTGATTTAGGAAGTGAAAAAGAGACTTATAAATTGAGACAGTATGATAGAAACACTGTTGTTTTTTTGAAGTATACTACTCATGGTAGTTTAGAAGTTTTTTCTGGTGCAGGATATTTTTGGAATAATTAAAAAAATTAGAATATGGAGAATTATATGAAACAAAACAAAATCAATTTAACTAAAATAACTATGATGTTGGTTCTTGTCATGGGTGCAAATATAGTACATGCAGGACCAGGTTCTGGCTCGGGAAATGGTGGTAATGGATTTATTCAACAGCAAGTTCAAGAGAGTTCATCAGAATTTGTATTTGACAAACTTAAAAAGGCATTTGAATCTAGTCGAGGAAAGCTTCCATCCATGATTATTAATCCTGAATTAAGAGCCAGTGCCTACTTTAGTTTCTATACAAATAGTCAAAACTTGAATATGGGCCAAAGTATTTCTAAAGATGGTGTAATTCATTCTGTACCAATGCTATTACTGCAGGAACGCGTTGGTCTTACAGCCGGCCCACTTTTTAATAATGAGGTCGTAGGAAAAAAAATCTATGTTGATTCATTTTATTCGGGAGTAGAATACGAAGGGGATACTATATTAAAAACAAATGATGGAGCTGTTTTGATTAATAAGAATGGTGATCGCAAAATGGAGTTTCGTCAATTTGATGCTTATAATATAGTTTTTTCCGTCAGATGTTTAGAAACAAATGAGATTTGTTCGTATGGTTACTATACGGATACGAAAAAATAGGAATATTGATTGAATAAAAAAATAATTTTCGGACTTATTTTAATGTTTAATTTTGAAATTCTAGCTGATTGCCAGGACAGTAATGTTTTGGCAAAACAGATGGTGGATAAGTTGTTTAATGATAGTGTTCCGATAGCACAAATAATCGAAAATAATAGTCTTGGACATCATGCTTACACACATCCAGATCATAACAAAATAGAAATAAAAAATTTCTTAAATGATAATGAATGTAAAGTTAACTTGGTACATGAATATACTCACAGGTTACGATATAAATATCAAATTAATGATACGCCTTGGTTTTCAGAAGGTTTAGCCCAACTTGCTGAGATGCATTATACGAGTTGGCCTAAATTCTATAGCACGATTTTTTCTTTAAATCCGTATTTTATGTTATCGAATGTAAAGGACAAATATACAAATGACAGCAGATCATATCCTGAATCATTCTTTTTATTAAATTACATTTATTCACATTTTGGTAATCAGCAATTGTTAATAAAAATGATGAGATCATCCAAAACAGGTTGGGATAATATTTTGTCATCAATTCGTCAGCTACAACAAGAGCAAAAAATAAACTTAGGTGACAAAGTAATTACTAGAGAATTTATAATTAAACATTTTGCAATTGCATTGGCCATAAATGATTCATACTTAGCAGATTATAGATTATTTGAGATAAACCCATTTTTTATACCTATAATCAAACAGAATATTTCTAGAATAGATGTTAATAAAACATATATAACTGATGCTAAGTTTTCTGATTTTACTATTTTATTTAGCAAGCATAAAATTGAAAAAACTGAAAGCTTTGATATTGTTTATGCGATTGAAAGCTTAGAGCCCTTCATTCTTAAATCAAATATTACGGATGATAAAGATAGTGAAATATATATTTATATAAAGCTCTAGTTTTTTTAGTGAGAAATATGATTCTAAAACTGCCAGCCGTAGCCGCCTTGAAATGCGATTTGATTGATAACGGGGACAGTGTCAGATTTGTTGAGTGAGTAGTGGTATTCAAAGCTCACAGGGATAAATGTTTTATTGTTCTGAATAAAATCAATGCCAAAGCTTAAGATAATTGAATTAGCTATTTTGATATCACTTTCAATAAGTGATGACGATTTTTTTGTAATTGGTATTTTGAGTGTTCCTCCGATTGCTCCCCAGAATATTGATGGTGATTTGATAAAATCATAGCGAGCTAAAGCGCCAAGTGAGAGGTATGTGATTTTAGCATTACAATCTTTTGATGTTTTAGCATCACATGAATTAAATTGAGCAGTGCCTTTAACTTCAATGGGATCAATAGCGAAAATGCCGCGAGCTGTAACTTTATTGTACCAAGGTAATGGTCTTTCAATTGTACCCATGAGTCCAAGGTTAAGACCGCTCATGTCGACAATTTCTTCGTTAGGAAATGGCCCACCGTTGCCATTGTCTTGTTGTTTTGTAGATAGTGAGTTAGCAGCTAAGCGACCTAAAAGTGAAATTTTAATCATATCGTAACGATAAACAACGTGATCAACGTCTTTTTTTTTGCTGATTTTTGTTGTTCGCTGAATAACGACTTCTTGTTTTTCAGTAAAAAGACCTGAGTTTACTTGAGCTATGGCTTGTTGTTTTTTAATTTGTAAAATGGTTGCATGGGATTCCTCTTGTCTTGCAGTTTCATCGGTGATGATTTCTTGCACAGGATAAACTGAGTCGCCAATAAATACCTTTTCTCCATTTAAGGAAATTAGTATTCGGTCGTTTTTAACTTTCTCGACAACAGCTGCTTGGATGGTTAAACATTTAAAACTAAAAACTAAAATGAATATGACTTTGAGAAAATTATTCATTACTGCTCAAAGGCCTTATATAAACAAAATCGTCCATCTACGCTTGTCGATTCAAAATAATAACTTTCTTTAATAAACACTTTCCAGAGAGTTTCTTCATCAGAAATATTTTTAACAAACGAACGTTCAATATCTTTATGTGCGATTGAGTGTGCTGAACATGATTGAATAACAAATGTAGTCGTGTTTTTTTGTATTGGGGGATTAGCTTCAAAATCAGCGCGATCTGATGATTTATAGATTGAACAACTCGACAAAAATATGAATACAGTGAAAACAAGTTTCATAAGTTAATTTTGAGGAAGAATGCATTAAAAGAAAAGTGTAAATTGATGAATTTATTCAGACTTAAGTCGTAACTAGACCTAGATCTTGACAGCGATTCGTATTTAACTTCATTGCAAAAAAAGCCCTGGGGTTAACCAGGGCCTAAACATATATAATAATAAATTAAAATGGAATATCTTCTGATTGATCAAATGATGGTTCCGGACCGAAATCGTTGAATCCAAAATCATTGCCGCTATTTGCTTGCGAGTTTGAATTGTCGTACGAATTGCCAGATGATGCAGTAGCGTTTCCACCACCTAAGAATTGAACAGTCGATGCTACGATTTCAGTTGCGTATTTTTTTTGACCGTTGTCTTCCCATGAGCGCGTTTGAAGTTTTCCTTCAACGTATACTTGGCGACCTTTTGCTAAGTATTTACCGCAAAGTTCAGCAAGCTTTCCCCATACTGTGATACGGTGCCATTCTGTGCGTTCTTGCTTTTGACCGTTTTTATCAACCCATGTTTCGCTTGTCGCAACATTCAGGCGAGTGACTGTTGAACCTTGACCAACGGCTTTCATTTCAGGATCCTGACCTAATCGGCCAACGATGATAACTTTGTTAATTCCAGACATATTAATCCCCCTTTCTCTTTTTGCTTTTGGGTGTCTGTAGAGTCAATGAAGACTTTGTTCTTGCAGTAAGATTCAGCAAAACTGATGCTAATTAAACTATGGGTCAAAGAGAGTTTAAGCTTGATAGCTAAATGGTTTTCGGATTTTTGCCTATTCTTTTTAGAGATGCTCATACTTATAGCATTTCACAAATTTTACAAAAACAAGAAAAAAGTTCGTTTTTTTGAGCTATTTTGTGTACATCGATAGCGAGAGGCGAGGGTGTTTATGCGATCAAATGTAGGCAATTTATTGTTTGTATTCTTTGTTATCGTAAGTGGGTGCCAGCAATCGAAATTAAATCCAAGCGCATTAGATCAATCAAAACAAGCTTCTCATGTTATTTATGGAAATGATGATCGATTTGATTACAGTGAAATTAATGATTATGAATTACGTCAATTAGCTCATTCAACAGTAGCGTTGATCGATCATGACAATATGGTTTATGATCGAGTTTTTGATCAATACATTTTACAAAATCCTGACCCAAGCGTTCAGCTTTGTTCGAATGAAAAATTTCGTAAACAGCCAACATGGGCATTTTGTTCAGGATCTCTTGTTGCACCAGATATAATTTTAACAGCAGGACACTGTGTTGAAGATAAGAAAACATGTAAAGGCACATATTTTGTTTTCGACTACACTTTTAAAAATTTAAAGATCCCTCTTCATTCTTTACCAGCTCAAAATGTTTTTAAGTGCTCAGAAATTATTTATACTGTGAATATAAAAAACGGAGCTGACTTTGCGTTAATTCGGCTTGATCGAACAGTGAATAATCGAGCTGTACTTGAATTAGCAGATCAGGATCCTGATAAAAGTAATGATTTATTTATTATTGGTCATCCAGCAGGATATCCAACGAAGTTTACAATGAATGTAAAGGTGAGAAGTGAAGCGAATGCGGACTTTTTAGTTGTGACTGCCGATTCATATGTTGGCAATTCTGGTTCTTCGGTCTTTGATATTAAAGATCGTAAGATTGTTGGTGTTCTGGATCGTGGAGAAAAAGACTATGCTATGCAAAATAGCTGTTTGATTTCTAAAGTATGCTCTGAAGACGAATGTCGCGGTGAAGATGTGACACGAATTTCAGTTGTTCGAAAATTTTTAAAATCATTACAAGAAGCAGATTAGTCTATATTTTATTTTTGTCTTAATTAAGTGGTGAAATTTGTGGTGTACCTTGAGAGCCAGCCATCACCTTACACTTAATAAGCGTAATTCCAGCATCATCTTTTACGCATTGACTTAAGAGTGATAAAAACAAAGATGCTTTTTCTTTAAAAGCTTGTTTCGCCGTGAGGTCGATATTCATTTTAATGTCACCAAATTCAGGCAGAGGTTTGCCACCGATCATCGAAATTTTGAGACCTATTTCACCAGTGATTTGTCCGAATAAATCGTCTGTTGGTAGACCTAACTTTGCTGATTCAATAACTATTTTACCATTACTTATTTTACCTTTAATAACGATTTTTTTCATTTTCACATCGGGTAAATTAAGAACATCCATGCCTAAGTTTAAAGATGCAGAAGTCAAATCAAAGTTATCGATTGTCGCTTGGAAGTCTCCATCTGGTTGTTCTTGAAATGAAGAGTCGATATTTAGTCGACTTGCGAGTTGCGCAATTCCTGTTAGTGGTAGATTAACTTTTAAGGCTTTACGTAGTTCGTGTAAATTGATTTTTTGTGCATCTACAGCTAAATTTAATTTTTGACCACCAGCTTCGTTGTTTGCTAAAGGCGTAAGATTTAAATCAATTTCACCTTTAAAAATACCTTCAGCTTTAATATTTCCACCAGCTTGTTTTTTTATGAGGGCTATGATTGAAGGTTTTGTGATTAGCGAATCAATTGATAAACTCTCTATAGCTTTTGTTTCTAAGTGAACTTTATCTAAAGTGATTGAAGGTGCTAAAGGATTGATTTGCATATCTTCAAATTGTACAAAGACTTGTTTTTGAGTTAATTCGGAAACTTTATTTGAAATATAGTCATTCAAATCAGAAAACGGAAACAGTAAAAAAACAAAAAGAATCGTAAGAACTAAAACACTGATGGTCTTACCGATGTGCGAGAATATAAAACGAAAAAAAAGAATGATGTGGTTCATATTTTACCTTTTGTTTTTTTACTCGTTACTCTCGTCGTTTTGGTCATTTTTTTTCTTCTTTTTAGGCTCTGGTATATCAGGTGGCGGCTCTGGTAAAGCTTCTGGTACTTTTAAAGCGAAGAGTTTAAATTGTACATCAAAATAGCCTTTGAGTTCGCTATGAGCCTTAATAACCATATCTTTAACTTTTACAGCATCGGAAATATTTGTGAGTTTAGTTCCGATATCAACAATTTGTCTTAAATTGAGTTTGCTGAGTTTAACTTCTACTACATCCAAAATTAAGTTTTGCGGAATGAGTTTTCCATCAGGCTGTGCAGTTGATACTGCTAAAACTTGTTCCGGTATGAGCCGGGCATTATTTAACGCATTTTGAACCTGTGAAATCAAATCTGAACTTGAAGGTGCTGGCTGGATTTGGGCCGTCGTAGAAGAGTCACGATAAGCCTTGAACAAGTCGCGAATCAGTGCTCGCTTGGACTCGAATTCAGAAACAAGAGTTTTAGAATTAGCGAGTTGACTCATTGGCGAATAAATAATCGCAATGACAATTAAGCCAATAACAGTAATTTGAACGGTTTTTTGCCCAGTTGAAGATAAAGATTGATAACGGTCATTCAGCTGGTTGTAAAGTTGAGTTTCTTGAATTTTTTCAGCAATAGCTTGTAATTGAGTTGTAAGCTGTTCTTTAGCATCATCTAATCTACTCATTTGATCAACCCTCGATCTGCTTTAAAGCTTAATGCGAAAGATACTTTGTTTGGCAATGCCGGAAGTTGAGATTGTTCATCTTGTACTTTTTTATCAAGAGAAATAGCTTGTAACCTTTGATTAATGAGTGTGACTTCTCGAGGTGAGTTTGCATATCCGACCATACGAACAGTATCATCGACAATTTGCATTTCAATTAGATCAATTTGGGCCTGATCCCTAGCAGGCGAGGCTTCACTCACTTTTTTGAGAACATCAAGAGCTGAATTTAAACCAGATATTTGATTCAAAACTTTAAACTCTTGCATCCGTTTTTTATTTTCACTAATATACTTTTTAACACCTTTTTCGTTAGCTTGTTTTTTAGGTAAGCGCGCAACGGCTTTAGCTTGTTTTTTTAGCGCTTCGTCGCCTTTTTCGAATAATTGAGTTGAAAACGTTTCTCTAAAATTTCCCCAAATGAATAATACAACTAATGCAACTGCAGCTGTACGAACTAAAACTCCCCAGTCCGACCAAAACTGTTTTAATTTATTGTTATCTTGAACGAATTCGCCTTTTAGAAATTGAAGTGCAGGATTTCTTGGTTTTTTAAAAGCTTCGAGAGCTATCCCCACAGCTGTACCAAATCTATTTTGGATAGAATCCATAGGAATATTATTTGTTTCAATACCTGGATATTGCAAGTATTGATCAATTGGGGTGAATGTGTTTGTTGCAACTTCAAGTTGTGTTGTTAAAAAAGCTGCTAAGCCTTTTAGCCCCGAAAATCCTCCGGTTAAATCAATAGATACAATCTCACCACGAAATTCACTTTTAATCTCTAAGAACGTCATTTGTAAATCGCGGGCTAGATCTTTAATTGGTTTTTCAAGAGTTGAAACTAAATTTGCCGTATCAAAATCTAAAGCTACTTTACTTAATGGTAAGTAAGCTTTTGTTTGCAGTAATCTTTGAGCTTCAAGATAAGGGAGTTGAAATTTACGTACTAATTCTTGTGTGACAACATCTGCGCCCCACAGAATACTACGAACAAAGACAACACGGTTTTCAATTTGAGCACAGAGTAAGGTTTTTTTATGACCAATATTTAAAGTTATTTGAATATTATTGCTTTGTCCTGTAACAGCCGGATCGGATTCTTGATCTTCAAGAATCGAGAGTGGGCTTTTGTCTGCAGGATAATGGGGGACTGGCATGTCCCATTGCTCGAGAAGATTTGCAAAAGCTAATCCATCAACTGTGATGGCATGTGGTTCAAACCCAAAATCATGAGTCAAATTTAATGTTTTTTCAATGTGACTGGTCGGCGCTGCGATAGCTAAAACCTGTGCTGCAAAACCATCATAAAGAATTGGTTTGGCTTCGAATAAACAAAGATCAGGATCAAATGGAATATCTTCTTCCATTTCGTAGGACAAACTTTTTAAAATTTTAATTTTATCGGCAAATGGAAATTGCTTTTTACGAACTGTTACTTTTTCTTGTTTCAGCGGTACAATAACTTTAGCGCTTTCAGTATCGAGTCTTTGCGAGATTTGACGAATAAACTCGATAGCTTCAATTTCTTTGTCGTGCGCAGATGCTTGTTGCGAGAGTTTTTTTTCAAACACGGCATTGACGTAGACATTTTTTTTATTTTGAATAACTTCGGCGACTTTAACTGAGTCTTCACCGACGTCTATACCAATTGCTCGCATGACCTAAACCCCATATTGTCAATATCAAGTATTATTTAGCTATTGCTCTGACCAGTATACGATACGAGGTCGACCTTTGGGAAGTGGATCTTGTGTTGAAGTGGCTGGTCTAGGTCCAGAATTAGCTGGCGTTTGAGTTTGGCCATTATTGATTTGCTGAGCTTGCTTTTCTTTATCTAGTAAATTTTTAACCGTATTTCCAGCTTTTTGCAGATCCATGACATATACGATTATTTTTTTTTGTACAGACCCCTGACCATTACCTGAACGTCCAATCGCCTCAATTTTAAAATTTGTAACCTTGTCACAAATAAATGGAATTTTATCAAACTCAGGTGAAAGCCGTGCGCCCTGACTTTCGACAAATGATTTAAATGAGTTTCGGCACTCATCGGATGAACCACCCTGAAATGGTCCTCCTTTTTCAGTATCTTCCCGGCGCGCTATGGCTTCTTTTACGGCTTCCGAAGTCATGCCGGTATCAAGTGATTTTAAGACTAATTCTGATGCTGTGTTCGGATTAATGGCTTTTGATCCATAAATTGTAATTGATGGTGACATTACACTGAAAAACTCTTCTGTCATGCCAGGAATGAGTCTGAGTTCGTCTATCGTGCGAAAGCCTCGATTAGGTGGGAAATTTTCACCTAATTCGCGAAAAGCAGATCTTTTGTCGCCACCATTATAAGAAGTGTTTTTATCGCTCATCCAGTCGCCAATTCTGTTGATTAATTCAGTAAAGTTATAATTCTGATATTTATTTTTAAACTTATCGTCACTGTTAATTTTATTTTCAAATATGTTGAGAATTTGCTTTTGAGTAACTTCGCGCAACGTTTTTGATGGAGATCCTAAATCATTAATATCGATTTTTGAACCTTCATCTAAAATAGTGTGCATATAGACGCCATCAAATAAGGATTCTTTGGTGGTGTTTTCGATGTCATCTTTGGCCCCCATCATCATATCCGCAGTAATTGGTAGAGGCCATGCAAATGGAAAATTCCAAACCTGATTTAATTGCTGTGCAAAACCAGCAGGTAAATTCATTCGACTGGCTTGCTGATAAACCTTAATTCGTAATAAAGCGATATCTAGACTATTTCTTGCAGCGTAATAAGCTTTAATGCGCTGAACTTCGTGAGTGTTAACAACATATTCGATTGTTGAATCTTTTGAAACTTCGCTAGCCACAAAAACCATTAAGAGCAATGATGTCACGGCCAATAACAAAGCAACTCCATTGCGTCGTGATTTCACATTTAGGCCTACTGGGTTATAACTCAATCTTTCTCTAAAAGTTTTTAATTGTAATTTATTAAAAAAATTAAACATGATTATATCCCCGGTGGTGGTGGATTGCCACCAGGAAACGTGTTCGGGCTATTTGGAGAAAATGTATTTCCGGATGCATTATTGTTTTTTGATTTGGAGTTGTTTGGATTGTGAATAGGAACAACATACTGCAAAGAGTATTCTTTTTTCTTTGAATCCATTTCACGTTCAATTGCTAATGTGATTTCGACAGCATCAGGAAAAATAGATTTTGTAGAGTCATCGAGACCACCAGTCGATTTCCACTCTTTAACCCAATCTTTTTTGCCATCACCTATATAGCGTAATTTAAATTCTTTTATATTTTCAAGTAATACAGATTCAGATCCACCCTTAGTGACATCACGATCAACAATTTTTTCAACTCGTCTAAAAAGACACAGGCTATTTTTTTCGGTCGTTAAATTTTTACATTCTTTAAGTGCATAGCCAACTTCGATAAAATCGGCTTGTAGTTCATTGGCTAATGTACGACCGTTATTCAAAGTGACGAAGTTAATTTTTTGATCGTCACCAACGAATTGAGTCGAAGGATCTTCACGCTTATTCTCACGTTGCGTGACTGGTGCCGATGGTTGAGCGGGTTGTCCGTTAAAACTATTGTTGTTCGTTTGGCCAGGCGTTGTTGTTGTTGTTTTTTGTGAAATATCAAAAATTTCTTTTTCGAAATCATAATGGTTATAGGCCTGATAAATATCAGCGCGCATAACTTTTAAAGTATCTCTTAAGGCCGAGACATCTTCGACTTCAGCTTGAATTTTCCGTTTAGCTTTGAGGGCGCGACTCAAAGAAGTTGCAACAAGCATCGATAGAGTCGATAGAATTGTTATAGCAATGATAACTTCCATAAGTGTAAAAGCTTTACGGCGGTCGTTACAGTTGCTTTTGATTCTTTTGATCATCAACTACCACCTGCACCTGGTAACGGCAAAGGCTTATCGTAATCAATCATGTAAAATGTTACAGAAACTTCAATCGGTTTTTTCAATTTTTTATATCGTACTGTAACCTGAATTTCTTTTATTGTTTTTGAAAGATGTTCAGTAAAAGTGCGGATAATTGAGCCAAGATCTAAATTTTGAGCTTTTCCTTCACCACCAAAGAGAGGCGATAAATCTGGAAACTCTAATTTTTGTGATTTCATTTCCCAAGAGTAATCTGGAAGTTCAGATCCAAAAGTATCAGATTTTTCTTCGGGGATTGAATCAAGAGGTTTGCCTTTCCATTCGCGCTCGATTTCAACAACTTTACGCTCAAGGAGTGCTGCTAATTCAACTTGGATTTTGGTTTTTTGTAATCTTGAATAAGTACCTGACCACGAGTTAGTGAGAATAAACAAACCCGAAGCCATAATCATCATGGCTAAGACAACTTCAATCAAGGTAAAGGCTTTTGTTTTTTTTAAGTTCACTCTTTAGATATTATCCACAAAAGTGATTAGTGATTCAAATCTTTTAATGATTTTTCACCATCGATTATATCGGCTTGGCCTGTTATTGAGTTGAAAACAAGTGTCCAAATATTTTTTTTAGGGTCTACAATATGTAGAGCTATCGGTTCAATCATTCCTTGAGGAAAGAAGTGAATATAGGCTACACCGTCAGTAAAGATGACTTCTTGTGGGCCACTTTCGATTGATTTAAAGCTAAACCCTTCAGGTAGTGTTTTCTCGTTTTTTGTGTAAGTCGTATCGATTTGAAAAGGTGACTTGTATTTTTCAGGGTCATCGTCTTGCATGTTTTTTTGTGACTCGTCACGTTCGATTTGAATTTGATCTTTACTAAGTAAAGTCGGGGAAGTTGATTTTTCGACCCAATAGGCTTGATTTTTTTCATCAAGGCGAAACGCAATGCGGTAAGTCGTACCGTATAGTTTTGCGCGATTTCTGATTTCTTTGACCATCATAACCATATCGCGAAAAACCTTTCGGTTATCAGGCTTATTAAAATTTGTTCGTGAAAGGGCTAAGCTTAATATAGTGCCGATAATCATAATAACAACTGTGATTTCTAAAAGTGAAAAACCAGAGTTGTTATTTGAATTGCATTTTTTCAAATTATTCTTCGCTACCAACAGATTCATCAGAGAAAATATCTTTAGCATATCCAGAACCACCTTCTTTGCTGTCTGAACCTAAAGATTTTAAATTGTAGCCGTTACCAGCAGTCGCATATTGAAAATCATTGTTCCAAGCATCTTTTAAGAGGTGTTTAAGTTTTGGATTACCAGACCAATTTTTGCAGTTTGAATCATCTTCTGTAACAAAACTTAAAGCTGTTGGATATTTTCCTCCGCATTCAGCGTTATATTCGTTGAGCTTAGTTGTGAGTTCTGTCATTTTCATTTTAGTCTGATTGACTTTAGATTTCTCTTGTCCGTCTTTAATTTTAGGAAGAATGATTGCCATAATTCCGCCAATGATCACAAGAACGATCATAATTTCACCAAGAGAGAATGCTCGATTATTACGAATTGGTTGAACTGCTTTTTTCATGATGAATCTCCTACGTGTAATGATGATTAGCCGCCGAGTTTTGATGTCATATCAAACATCGGAACAATAATCGATATTACTATGACAAAAATTACGCCACCAATCAACAATGTCATGATGGGATTTAGCAAAGTTGTTAAAGTTTCGATTTTAGCCTTAACTTGAAAATCATACGCATCCGCGACTAAGGTCAGCATATTTTCAAGATCACCTGTTTTTTCACCAATATTGACCATATGAACAACAATTGGAGGAAACTGTTCTGATTTTTTAAGTGGACCTGCTATTGATTCACCCTCTGAAATATTACTTTTTGCTTCATCAATGGCTTGAGCTAAAACATGATTGTCGACAACATTACGCACTATATCCATAGAATTCAGCATTGGAACTCCACCCGCAAGTAAAGTTGCAAGCGTTCTTGTAAATCGCGATATCGCGACCATGCGAGCGATCTCGCCGACAATTGGGATTTTAAGTAAAATAGCATCCCAAGATTTACGCCCCTCAGTTGAATTTTTCCAGTTAAAAAATACAGCAATACTGATTACGATAAATCCTGCAATGTAAAGCCAGTTCTCAACAAAAACTTTACTTGTTGCTGATACAAATTGAGTTGTCGCAGGAAGCGTAACATCAGGCATAGTCTCAAAAATAGCTAAAATTTCAGGTAAGACTTTGGTAAATAGTCCAAAAATAACTAAAGTGATAACAACAAGCATGATCATCGGGTAGGTCATAGCACCAATCACTTTTTGTCTAAGTTCAGCCTGTGCCTCAGTAAACTCTGCTAATCTCAGTAATATAACATCGAGTGTTCCTGACATTTCGCCAGCTTCGGCCATCGAAACGTAGATTGTATCAAATACATTAGGATATTTTGATAGCGCTTTGTGAAGAGATTGCCCCTCATTGACCATATTTTTACAGTCAGCAATAGCTTCAGCAAGGACTTTATTTTCAACTTGTTCTGATATTGCGGTCAATGCATCGATTAATGGAATATTAGCTTTAATTAAAGTTGCAAGTTGGCGAGTCATTAATGAAAGATCTTTAACAGGCACTTTGCCTGTCGATCTAGAATGTGACTTTTTAGAGTTTTCATTTTTCTTTTTATCTTTAATGTCGACAACGAAAATACCATCTTTTTTAAGTTTCGTTCGAGCTGTTCTCAAATTTTCAGAGTCAAGATTTCCCTTAACTGTTTTACCATCTTTGGTAAGCCCTTTGTATTCATATATCGGCATAGAACAAAACCTTCATAAGAGAGTTAAATATCGATTTGCGTATTAGTTAATAGTTCCTCAATCGTTGTTATTCCGGCAAGAACTTTTTGGATACCGTGATCACGAAAAGTTTTAAATCCTTTAGAGACAGCTAGTCGTTTGATTGTATTCCCATCTTTTCTTTGCATGACAAGTGAACGAATATCATCAGTGACTGGTAAAAGTTCAGCGATAATTGTACGTCCGACATAACCTTTCTGTCCACAGTGCTCACATCCCATAGCTTTATATATAGTGGCACGTTTAGCTTGTTCTGCATTAATGCCTAATGTATTGAGTTCGAAATCGGATGGAACATGAGGTGCTTTGCAATGCGGACATAAAACTCGCACAAGACGTTGCGCAAGAACACCTAAAATTGAAGTTGCAATTAAAAAAGGTTCAGCGCCAATATCCATTAAACGGGGGAATGCACCGGCCGCATCATTCGCATGGATTGTAGATAACACCAAGTGTCCCGTCAGTGAAGAGTTGATAGCAAGTTCAGCTGTTTCTAAATCACGAATCTCACCGACCATGATAATATCTGGATCTTGACGCAGAAACGATCTTAATCCAGCAGCAAACGTTAAACCTATTTTTGCGTTCACTTGAACTTGTCCCACGCCGTGAATACGTTGTTCGACGGGATCTTCGATTGTTAGAATATTAATATCTGGCTTATTGAGCTTTGATAAGCATCCGTAAAGGGTTGTTGATTTCCCCGAACCTGTTGGTCCTGTAACTAAAAGAATTCCGTAAGAGCGTGCTATTAAATCATCAAGAACTGTTAAGAGTTCTTCAGAAAAGCCCGCCTGGTGCAACTCGCGAACCTGGTGAGATTTATCTTGTAAACGCATAACGATGCGTTCACCAAATGTTGTTGGTACTGTTGAAAGACGAATATCAATATCTTTGCCACCAACTTTTAAAGGAATACGTCCATCTTGCGGTAAACGTTTTTCGGCAATATTCAAATTACCCATAACTTTAATACGTGAAGTGATGGCATTTTGTAGTTTTTTTGGTGGCTTAAAAACATCATAAAGATTTCCATCGATTCGGTAGCGAACAGCCATATCTTTTTCATAGGGTTCAATATGAATATCAGATGCTTTTTCTTTAACGGCACGAAATAATATTGAATTCACAAGCTTGATGACAGGGGCATCGTCTTCGCCAGCTTCAAGTAGATCAATGATCGGATCTTCAAGATCCATTTCGCCTTCATCGATTTCATCTAGACCGCTCATGTTGGCCGAACTTTTTTCGTAAACACGATTAATAGCTTCTTGTAATCTTTGAGATGTTGTCATCAAAGTTCGAACGCGTTTCCCGAATAAGGCTCTTAAATCATCAACAGCTTTGGTATTAACAGGGTTTGAAGTGAGCATCGTCAGTAAGTCAGCTTCTTCTTTGAAGGGTAATACGCCCTGAGTTTTAGCATAATTAATTGGAATATCGCGTACGAGATCAGCAGGGATTTCACTGACCGGAATATCGCGTATGAATTCAAAGCCGATTTCTTGACAAAGATCAGCAACGAGATCTTCGGCTGTTGAATAGTCACGACTTAAAAGAGTCTCTTGAATTGACAAGTTCATTGAGGTTGCAGGGTTTTTCAAAATAGATTTGATTTGCTCTGCTGATAAGCTTGTAGATTTTGTCAGTAAAAGTGGAATATCCACTTGAGCCATATGCTAATTCCTTTTATTTAATTTCGTTGTCAGTTTCAGTCGTAGTTGATTGAGGTATACGCGCTTCGCGTTTTAAAACTTTATCGATCGTTGATCCGTAAGGATCTTTACCGCCATTTTGTTTTAAAAATTTCAAACGCTCATTAACTTTTGTTGTGAGTAAGTTATTTTGATCATCTTTAGATTTATTACGAATGATTTTCGGAGTTAGAAAAACCAACATATTCACTTTTTGTGTATCAGATGTTTTGCGTTTGAAGAACCAGCCTAGAATTGGCAAATCTCCTAAAATTGGAACTTTGACCACTTTTTCTATCGTTTCATCTTTCATCAAACCACCAATAACAGCAGTATCGCCACTACTTAATATGACATTGGTATTAATGTTTCGAACGGCTAGTGGTTGAACTGTTCCTGTTAAATTTGTTGGAACGTTAACGCTTGAAAGCTGTTTGATTGTTTGTTTAAACTCCATCCGAATTGAATCTGTTGTTGGGCTGATAAAAGGCTTAAGTTCAAGTTTAATACTAGCATCATCTAATTCCGGTGTCGACTGACCAGGGGATCCATTTGTTCCAGGCGTGAACACTGTTCTAACAACAACTTTATCTCCAACTTCAATTGTTGCTGGTTGAGCATCTGTTGCAATAATTTGCGGTGTTGATAAAATATTTGTTTTACCAAATTGCTTAACAAACTTTAAGTATCCGAGTAAATTGGGAACTTGAATTTTATCTCCAGATGGATTTGAAATATCTTTCGGTACTGAAACTGATCCATTTGCAAAGCCTAAAATGGCTGAACCTGCGCCTGATAAAGGATTAAGAACATCAATTAAATCTTCGCTGTTGCTTGCGAACCCAGCCTTGCCGCCACCTTCGTTGAATTTAACTAAGCCGCCACCTGCTTTTCCGCTATCAGTGATATTCATTTCCATAATAATGGCTTCAACAAAAACTTGGTCACGAGGAATATCTAGTTTTTGTAAGATTGTGATAACTTTTTCATAATCTTGTTTACTGGCAGATATCACAAGTGAATTTGTGTTTTTATCTGATTTGATTGTGACATCACCACCAAATATCGCCTCTCGAACAGCAGCTTGTCCTTGTGGCGCAAAACCAAAACCTGTGTTTTGTGTTGCGGGCTTAGGTGTAGCATCTTTAGCAACTTCGTTGAGTGTTTTAGCGATATCTTCTGAATTGCCGTGTTTTACGTAATAAACATAAACACCACCTTGGTTCTCAGCGGAAACCTTGAAATCGAGTTGAGCAATGAGTTTTTTAACTCGTGCAATACCAGGTTTGTTGCCAACGATAATGAGTGAATTTGTTCGATCATCTGGAAAAACTAAAAAAGATGCAGCTCCAGCAGATTTAGATCCACCTGTGGCAGCACTTGGCGCACTAAAGCGTGGAACGCCGGCATTAAAACCACCGGTGTTGGTGTTTGATCTTTGACCTTTATTAACAATTTTATCGATAAGATCTGAAATATCTTTCGCTTTAGCATATTTAATTCCAACAACTTCAAGCTGTTCTTCAAATCCTGGCACATCAAGTTGATTGATAATTTTCATGATTCGATCAATACTAGATCCGAAGTCGCTAATAATCATTGAGTTAGTTTGAGGATAGGCTTCAATTTCACCGTATGATGAATTCAATAAACGACCAAGTTGTTGTTTTAAAGTTTCTGCAGAAATATGTTTTAAATGCACAACTTTAGTAATCATTTGATCAGCATTAGGATAATAAGATCCTGAATAAATATCGATACCATCTCTTTGAGCTGATCTGGCGTTTCTAATTTTAAGAAAACCGCCACTTGGAACAACAGTGAAACCATTAATGGCTAGAGATGATAAAAAAGCTTTATAAGCTTCGGCTACAGTAATTTTACTTGGAGCGATAATCGTAATTTTTCCACGAACAGTAGAATCTATGATAAAATTTTTGCCTGTTAATTCTGAAACAGCTTTAATGATATCAGTAATATCAACATTTGGAAAATCAAATGATTCAATCGTTTCAGGAAAATTTTCTGAAGTAATATCTTCAGCAGATGCTTTGGAAAATTTCTCTTTTTGCTTATCGCTTAAAATTGAATTTTTAGATTTTTCGCCAGATATGACAGTTGCTGTACTTGCACTAGGCGGATTGTTAAAATTAGGAGTGCTTGTTCTATTTGAAAAATCATCTAGTGGTGGCGGTGGTGGAAAATCGTCGAATTGTGCCAAAGCATGACTTGAGGTCAATTGACCCATTAAAAAACTTGTTACAAGTGTTGATGTGATTAAACTTTTTTTAACGTTCATTTTTTACCCCAAGTCCTCTTATTGTATATCATAATTAAATGTTTGCTTTGTGCCATTAACATCTGTCATGATAGAAATTTTGGCCTCTTTTTTTAATTTATTAAACATTTCCATAGCAGCTTGAATACTTGTAATAGGCTCTCCATTAGCTGATTCGATAAGAGCCCCTTTAGGTATTCCAAGTTCAGAGAAAATTGAATCGGGCTGATAATCAACAAGTCTATAGCCGTTAATTTCTCCGGTATTTGGATCACGATTAGGCAAGGCTCGAGCTTGCATAAGAAGGCTGTTTAAATCATTTAAATGTTTGTTGAGATCAGCACGTTTAACTCTGAATGTATTGTTACCTAAGCTTTGAACTTGTTTTGGTCCAGCAGCTGCAACTGCTGCTGCTTGTGGTTTGTTATCAAAACTAACTTTAGAGTTGCCTTTATTCATTTCAGCATACTCAAGTCCACCATTATTTAAATTTCGAAAGTAGACTATGCCACGTTCAATTTTTTCGATTTTGGCTAGGCCTTCTATTTCAGCACCAGGCATGTATGATGCCGTCATATTTTTAGATTTAACTTCTATGGCTGCCACTGATTTTGATGGATTCGAATGAACAAGAGTTCCAATTAAATTTAGAGGTAAAGTTGTCGGGCGTGGAACATCAACTTTAGGAGTATCGTCAACTTTTGCAACGATTGGTTCTGGAATAAACCCTTGCGATGAAAACAGGTTGCGATTAGTGATACTAGCATACTGACTTTTATCAATCATCATTTTAGACTGGAGTTGTTGCGTTTTACGAGGTGGTGGCTCTTGAGGAATTAAGTACTCTCTGACATACACTATGCCGAGATCTGCTGACATATAGGCAATGAAGAGCATAAGTCCATAAATAGACCATTTCTGAATTAGCTGTTTCTTTTCAGTACTCATTTTTTTCATTTTAAAGAAATCCATTTCCAGCACTTTTGGCTGACAGCTTTATGTTATCAATAGCCTAAGGTCGCAAGGCAGTACTTTTGTAGTTAGAGCGAAAATCTAGACATAAGAACAATACATCTAGACCTTGGTTTTGATTTAATCGTGAGGGCTAGACAAAAGATTAAAAAGAGCTAATCTAAGATCTAGGCGAGGACTATGACGGTCATTTACTTCACGGACGGAGCACTGATTGATAATGAACTCATTCGAAGATCTTTACTTCGAATTCCTGAGGTTATTTGTTCTCTTCGAAATGCGACTAGTGAATTTCTTGATTGTGATTTGTTTTTGGCTATGAGCGAACCGCTAGTCTATTCTAAATTAAATTATCACCAGCGTAATCATCTTAAAACAGTTCTTCAAAACGCGCTCTTTCAACGTTGGATGAAAATGGGTATCGATCCAGATCTTATTATTCGCCGAACAGAGTATTCTCATTTTAGTGAATTAACACAAATTTTTTTAAAACTTTCTACATTAGATAAATTAAATGTTGTGACGATCGGTCCAGGCTTTGATGAGTTAGAATCTTTTTTGCGTTTGCGTTTGCAAATTGATAGTTCACCCATTAATGAGTTTATATCTCAAGACCCAAATTTAAACTGGTTCTGGAAAGATGTTCGCACGCAGTTAGAATTGCATTCGTAAAGTTAATTCTGAGTGACTTTTATTTCAGATTTTGCAGTTAAATAAATTTTTTTGTAAAAAGATTCATAAAATTTAATTACTTTTGCAGGGTATATCTTAGGTCTAATTGATTGACCAATACTTTTCGTAAGTTTACCTGGTCCCATATTGTAAGCTGGAACGTATTTATAGGCGGTGTTGTCAAATTTTTCTCTTAAATAATTGATGTATGCAACGCCAATTTTGATATTTTTAATAGGATCACGTAAAGTCTTACTACCAGCAAAATGTTTCATTTTAATTTTTTGAGCAATATACTCTCCAGTTTTTGGCATGAGCTGCATGAGACCGATTTCGCCAGAAGTTCCTTTGGCGTTAGGATTAAATGAGCTTTCTGTTTTAATAATAGAAACGATAAATACCGGATCAATTTCATACTTATTTGATTCTTCAAGTATGGCTTTTGTTATATTTTCTATATCTTTTTGATTTTGTTTTGGTACATGTTTTTTGACTAAATTATAAATTTCAACTTCAATAGAAACGCCGTCGTTGATTTCAGCAGCGACACTTTTTTTAAATTTTTGCCCGAGTAACTCTTTCGCATGTGAAAGTCTTGAGTCTTTTTTGATTTGATATTTGGGGTCATTGATTAAGTCCAAACTTGTAAAATTTTGAAATAATAATGCTGTTACGATGAAGACTGATAAGATTATTTTTTGTCTCATTTTAGCACCTTAACCCTTTACCTTATAGTGAGGATTTATTCAAAAAGCATTCCGCAACTTTAAATAGGTTTAATCTGTAGAGGGCATTAAAAGTGAATCGTTTATGGAATGTTTCTTAGTTTAATTCGTCGATTTATTTTTTCAAAGCATTGGAAAATGACAAAATACGGAATCAAACAAAAGTTTCTCTACATTTTCGCAAGTTTCACTTAATTTTTAGCAAAAAACGGACAAATATTTTATGCTTCTTGGTGAAAATTTTGCATTCACTCTAAGTATGGATCGTTTGATTTTTGTAGGAATCTATTTAATAGCATTGCAGGTAATGGCTAAAAACAGCTGTGAAGCAATTTTTGACTCTAAATTAAATCAAGTTAAATTAATGTCTCACATCGAGAATGTTAATCGATATCCAGATGTTCAAAGTCAGTCATTTTTACCAGAGAATGAGCGGTTGGTTATGGGGCACAGAAGCCACGATTTTGTATTAATACGAGAAAAAATTGTCGAAATCGCTGGATCGTTAAAGTTGAAAAGATCTCTTGTTCCTATTGAGAGACGCAATCATAAAGGATTTGTTATTGACGGAACAATAGACTCGGGACGAAGGCTACTTGTTGATTTTTTGCATAAGCAAAACGAATTAATTGGTGCTCGTGGTGTTTTTGTATTTATTGATATCAATAATCTTGGTTTTATAAATAAGAATTTTTTTGAAAAAAACAAGACTGGCGACGATCTTGTGAATGGAGTTGTTCACGCGCTCTTTGAGGTTATGCAAAATAATGGTTATATATTTAGACTTGGCGGTGATGAATTTGGCTTAGTGTTGCCATATCGTACGCCGGAAGAAATACGTAAATTTCAACAAGAACTTGTCGTTGCAGTTTCAAGACGAGTTCACAGCCTCTTCCGACGTGAAACAATTTTGCGAGCTGAACATATTAGAACTTTAAGAGGTTTTCTTGATTTGGGTTTGGTTGAGCCACATATTTATGACGAAATGATTGATGCTTTTAAAAATTATGCCCGTTATTCACAAGAAGCGTTGTCTATAGGTGCAAGTTATTTTGGTCATCAAGATGTCAATCGTGTTTTGCAAGAAGCTGAAGATTTGGCTACACAAATGAAAATAGTCGTTAAAAAATCAAATCATCAAGATATTGCCAAATACACAGAGGAAAAGTATAGCCCAGAAGGGTCGCCACGATTAGGACAAGTATATCATTTTCCTTTAATTTCAAAGGTTTCAAAAAGCCCACTTCGTCAATTA
This sequence comes from Pseudobdellovibrio sp., assembly GCA_046293015.1. Lineage (GTDB taxonomy): Bacteria > Bdellovibrionota > Bdellovibrionia > Bdellovibrionales > Bdellovibrionaceae > Pseudobdellovibrio. The sequence goes on along the minus strand of JBKBPU010000002.1, from coordinate 156,269 downwards.
CAAAACCGAAATTTTGATTATCCTTCAATTAAAAGCGAAAAAAAGACAGAAATGTATACTGTTGATGCTTTTTCGATAGATCAATATATAGACGAAGTAGGTGAATCTCAAATTAAGGTTCAGTATCGCAACGGTCAAAGCCGAATTTATTCACAGTTGGACATGCATTCGTTATCGGGTTTTGTTGATTTTAAGACTCAAACTGCATCGCAAATGTTAGGTCAGTTGTTAGATCACGCATCGTCTCATGCTACTGAAGGACGATTTCTTATTCATATTAATTTATTAAATTTAGGTAAACTTAATTACTTCGAACGTAAGTCGCAAACAGGTGATCTCATGATTCGAAGATATGCTGAGATTATTAAACTGTATTTGTCGAATAACTCTGTGCCATTTAAGTTGTCTGGATCAGAATTTTTAATTTATATGGAACAAGTTGATGCTGAGTTTATACGGATATTTACATATAAATTAAAAAAAATGATCGAATCAGATTTTATTGTACGACAAATTTATAGCGAACAAATTGAGTTCTTACAAAATCGATTGGTTGTTGCTGCCCATGAGGATCAAAAATCTAAGCTTAAAATCAAAATATCTGAAGTTATTGCATTAAAGAATGGCTCAAAAGTAGCTGTCAAATCGATCTCGCTCAATAAAGTATTCAACCAATTATCAACACAGTTCGTATCTTTTCAGGATGTAATTGATTTGTTTAAAAAAATCGATTAACTGAGATGGTTTTTGTCAATTGCCTAAACAGGCATTTTTTTCAGGGTTTTATTTGTAAATTTGTTATTCAATAAAAAGAACTCGCAGGTTGTGTTCAGCTGATGCTATACGAGCTAAGAGATGAAGTTTTCACAAGGGGGATTGATGAAAATTTTTAGTATAATTATGCTCAGTTTGAGTGTTTTTGCTTGTGCTCCTAAAGATACACTCATGAATGCCAAAAAGAATAGTTCAGATGGGCCTTCTGTTCAAACGATGTCGACACAGGACTCAAATAAGCTCTTAGCGGTTTCTCTTGATAAAGTTGTAGCTTCTTTATCGTATTTAAGAGCTACCCTTGATCCTCAATTTCGGACTGATTTGCAACTTATTGAGGAGCAAGTTAATTTTCGTGATTATTTAAGAAAAACTCAAAAATCGCAGATTGTTATATCGAGCGACAAGTTAAATTCCGAATCCACAACAGGAAAAAATCTTAATAAAAAATCATCACAAGTTTCAATAAGCTATATTGTTGATCAAAAAATACATGACGAAGCAATTTTAAAAAAGCTCGTATTGCTGATAAATCGTGACAAAACATTGTTGAATAGAGCTCTTAATGCTAAGAGTGATGATTTTGAATCTGAGATCAAAGATGGGTCAATTACGATAGAAAAAGAACTTGGCCAAGAAAACTTATATTTGATTAATGTTGTTTTAAACGAAAAGACAAACTCTAAAAAAGATAAAAAAACTGATTTAGAAACACGATTAGAGTTTTTGATTCGCTGGGATGGTCAGATTGAAACTCTAGCTGATAAAATTTCTATTGTTGCCCTTAAAGTCCAGGCTCGTCGAACTGGCGATACTCAAGGTTTACTTCATTTTGTTGCCAAAGATATAAATTTAAGTGCAGTTTTACGTAAATGCCCAGAATTATCCGGTGATGCGTTATTCATTTCGATTGATAAAGATTTAAACGTTGATCTTAACAATGCCGATTCAGCCAAAATGCTAGGTATAGTTTCTGATAAATCAACAGTCACTTTTAAAACCCAAGCACAAGAGTTTGTATCAAAGTACACAGCTTGTGAGATCAGTGCCATTGTTGATCTCACAAGATTTTTATAATGAGTTAAATCTTATTTTTAATCTCGAGTAAAGAGGGAAGTGATCGGATACACCCTCTTTTTTGTCTTCATCAAACCGAAGTGGAGTGCCGTTACGACTCATGTGATGTGGAGCTTTTACAACTTCAATTGACTGCGGTAAAAGATCAAGCTCTGCTTTTTCTAAATTGTTACCAAATGCTAAAATATCTAAAAATGACCACTCACCTTTGTGATTGTGTGTTCCAGAACAGCTTTCGCAGCCAACTAGATGTGATATAGCGGCAGCCTGCGAAAGTTCTTTACTGAAATATCCTGATGCCTGTTCTTCTGAATCAATAATATTAAAATCTCCGCCTGCGATAACAGCTCGACCTTCATTTTCGTATTGAATCATTTTGTTTTTTAAAAATTGAATGGCTTGAGCTCTCCAATCTGATGGGTTTGCTTGTGATGGGAAATGAGCGACCAAGACGATCAACTCCTTATTGTTTGGTAGCATAAGTGGAACTTCAAGAATGCCTCGAGATTTATAAGCAGCCTTGAGTCTTTCTGGATCCGAATCTTTGTAAGGAATAATGTGTAGCGTAGGTTTTCCGGCTAGAGGGAATTTAGAAATTAATGCAGGGTCAATTCCGCGAGTGTCAGGTCCTTCAATTAAAACGCGTGTTTGATATCCAAGATCTTTTAATTCTGTATCAGCCAGCGTATTTAAGATCTTAATATTCTCAACTTCTTGCATGAGAACAATATCAGCACCTGCGCCGTTATCTATGTATGTGATCGTTTTTCCGACTTGAGATAACTTGAATTTAACAGCTTCGTCATTCCAATCTTTTGTTAAACATTCTTTTCGATAGTGATCGGCTTTGATATCTTCACAAAACTTTTTTATCTCGGGTTTATTTTTTTCACTTAAAGGTAAAAAAGTATAATCTTGCGTGCCGGCATCGTGTTCATTATCAAAAAGGTTTTCGACATTGAATTGCATGATTGAAACTTCTGTTTTGGAGTCGACTTTGGCAAGTCTAGCTTGCGGCGTTTGAAGGGCGAAGCTTTTATTTTTCATTTCGTTTTGCAGCTTTGAAGTACAGCTAGCAAGTAAAAGCAAAGAAGTTGTTATAGAAGTTTTTAAAACAAATTGGATGTGATTGTGTATTTTTTGCATGTTAAAACCTTAATCGACACTTGTTTTCTAGGCTAGCTTAGACATTTGATATCGCGCTGTGATATCAAATGCTAACAACGGTAGGGGAGTTTATGACTAAAGTTTTTAAACCGAGTTGGATTCTATTCGCTTTGCAGATTCAATTAGTTACGCACTTGAGCGCTCATGCGTCAACCGAGATGCCCCAGTCTACACCGTCAAATGTTAGTATTTCGTCAAGCATAAGTCCGAACGCTGAACCTGTTGGCACATCTCGTCAGTCATTGCCAGAAGTAGCTGCAAAGCCAAGCTTCGGAGTGTCGTATTTTTTAATTGGTGGTCAGACGCTAATAAATAACAATTCGCAAATGTCGAGTTTTGATGTTTTTGATTCATATATATCGTTTAACTATAAAGTTAATCGATATCTTCGATTTTCAGTGCGTCCTGCATTTGGATATTCTGTACAAGGTTTAGATAATAAAGGGAAAGAAGTGACAGATAAATCTCGTGTGCGTGATTTGTCTTTTTTAATGACGTTCACTAATCTGGAAGAAAATGTTTGGCCATCGACAATGGATTATAAATTTCAACCTCGACTGTATTTGCCGACAAGTGATGGTTCGCAAGAGCAAGGCATGATTGCACGACTTCGTTTAGAGCAAGAGGTTAGCTGGCAATTTTCCCCGGATTGGAAACTTAGAACATATTTGGTGCCAAGTTACTTTTTTCAAAGAAATACGACATACGTAAAAACTGCTAATACTAATAGCAAGGTTGTGACAACAGCTATGGCTGACTCAGAACAAGGGATTGAACTTGGTTATGAAGTGAATAAAACATTTACGATATTGCCATGTTTACACTTTGTCGATAAGTGGTCTAATTCTTCGTCTGTAAACAACATCGATCAGTCTCATTCGACAGTTTTAGATTATCGCTTGGGTCTTGGTGTAAAAGTTAATCGCGATTTTGGTTTTACAATTGGTTTACAAGCTGAGCAAGATTTGATTAATACCGATAGAGAAATAGAGTATAGTTATTCTATTTTGACAGGTGGATCTTTATTTTAGTTTAATCCGAAATCATGAACTGATCATCGATTTCAAATAAGTGACGTTGACCATTCCAGTTGAATTGAATTTCTTGTGCGCGAAGCATAATGCCGGGATGCTCAAGTCTGGTTTTGCTTCCATAGAGTGTATCGCCTACGATAGGTGCTCCGATATCGGCCAGTTGAGATCTAATCTGGTGAGTGCGGCCGGTTAATAAATCTATTTTTATGTGGCTAAATAAGTTGAACACTTTTTGTTTTTCAATTTTGAGTTCACACATATCCCATCCTTCATGAAAAATTGTCGATACTGTTTTGGGTGCTCGAGGTGTTTTTTCCATAAAGTGAATGAGGTGGTTGGGAAGTTTTTGATTATTTTCAACAAGGGCGACATATTTTTTCGTGGCTGTTTTTTCTTTTAACTGAATATTAAATGCATGAACGAAACGAGAGTTTTTTCCGTAAACAATCAGGCCTTCAGTGAGAGTATCAAGTCGGTGAGTTACAAAGAGATCTTCACCAAGAGCTAATGCTGATTGTGTGAGAGAGTTTTCAATTCGGTTATCAACGGAAGGGTGACTAGGAATTCCGCCGGGTTTGTTTAAAATAATGAAATCTTGATAATTTGCGACAATACGATCTTTCCACGGGTGATCAATTTGATAGCGTCTTGGTTTTGTATGAACACGAATATGATCATTTTGCGATACTTTCGCCGATTGTGAAGTGATTCTTTGAGAGTTAACATAGACGCATCCAAGATCTATCAAGAAAAGGAGTTTATTGCGGTTGATTTGGTGATCTGTTTCTAGAGCTTCGACTAATATGTTGATTAATTCATCATCCTTTGTACTAAGGAAGTGTTTTACTCCGTATTCGAAACCTTGAGAGAAGACTTTGGACTGCATAAGATTTGATAGCACACTGTATCTAATTAACTCAAGCTCTTAACTTATCACTGATTTCAATACATAGTATTTAAACCATGTTACAAGAAACGTTGCACTGCTTGATTTCTAATGCTGATAAACTGTCATGTTTGGCGCCATACGCCTATGAACCTGGCTGGATTTATTTTTTTCTCGTTGTTATGATGCTGCTATCTTCAGTAGGTTTGCCTTTACCAGAAGAGGTCACGTTAGTTTCGGTTGGGATATTGGCCTATATGGGGGCCAATCCTGATAAGTATCCACCGCCATTTCCTGGTGCTCCATATGTGCATCCAACAACTGCGGCAATAGTTGCGTTTTGTGCTGTGTTTTGTTCTGATTTTTTAATATATGGAATTGGTCGTTTTTTTGGTCCAAAAGTTTTTGAGTGGGCGCCGGTTAAAAAAGTTATTTCTTCGGAAGTGAGACGTCGTATAGAAAATTGGACGCAAAAATATGGTGCATTAGCTTGCGGGATATTTAGATTTACGCCTGGGATAAGATTTCCCGGGCATTTAGCTTGCGGAATGGTGCGTTTTCCTGCATGGAAATTTGCTGTGGTTGATGGTATTGCGGCTTTGATTTCTGTGCCAACGCAGATATTAATTTTAGCTCATTACGGTGAGTCTATACTTGGTGCTCTTAAGCAACTCAAGTATGTTATTTTGGGTTTTTTGTTTATATTTGCTTGCTTTTATGTTTATAAAAAGTGGCAAGAATCTAAAAAAGCAGCTCTTTAGGCTGCGTCTTTAGATTGAGTAAATCTGCTATCCATTTCAAAGCAAATTTTAAGACTTGTTGGTTTTTTAGGCTTTAATTGACTTGCTTCAGTCCAAAAAATTTGATCATAGCCGTGGGCTAAACCATAGAGTTCTTCGCGAATTCTAAAGAGTAATCCTGATGAGCTGCCAAGTAGCCAATCCATCTGAATTGTGTGTAATTCCTCTTCAAGTTCAGCATTAGACTGTCGCGCAAGAAAATCTGGTGGTAGTTGATCAATTAAAAAACATGCATTGTGATTGTATTGGTCAAATGCTCTTTGGAGTGGTTCAACAAGTAATTTTTCAATGCGAATATCTTTGTCCTTATGTCCCACAAAAGGGGTAGAAAGTTTTTTAAACTGCCAATAAATAAGTGCATCGTTTGTTGTAAAATCTGCTTTTGGTAAGTAGTCAGTAATAGAATCGCATTTCAACGACTCAAAACATGAATCATCAACGTGAGCATTATGGTCAAGTGCGATGATTGTGCGTAAATGAAATAGGAAAGAGTAAAAGGAAACCAGGTGATCATTTAGTTTGTTTGAAAACTGTGTTGTGCAATTATAGAGAAGTGGCTTTTTTGTTTTTTCTTCGAATTTCGCAATTAAATTAAAGAGTTCACCAAAAACATTAAAGTTAAACGATTGAGTAAAGTCAGTTTTTTTCCAGAATGAAAACCAATCATTTTCGAATTGTTCAGGCTCAATATTTGGTTTAGATGGGTGGATGTTTAGTTTTTGCTGAAGGCGAGTTGAGCTGTTGTTGAATAAACTTTGATAAGGACAATAAAGATCAAGAGCTTCGTTGATAAATTGAATTTCTCTTTCTGAACAGTTTTTAAAAAAGGTCATTTTCTTTAAATGAAGTCCAATGAGGGCGTCATTCATGAATTTAAGAGGAGCATGAGGTGTGAATTCTGAAAAACGTGAATTTTGGTCCCAGAATTGAAGTTGAGTGGGTTTTAAAACAGGTCCAAAAGTTGTTTTAATTTCATAGCCCATAACAAGTGAAAACGATTTCATTTTGATTGCTCCCGATAAAATATAAAGATCTATCGGGAGAATATAGTCTTTGTTTGAGACTAGGCTTGTGCTTGTTTTAAAATCTCACCTAAGGTCTGGATGTATTGGAGCGGGAATTTTCCAACTTCTTCCACCATTAATTTTTTTATAACTTGGTCGATTGAGTTTCCTTCGAACGTCATTAATCGATCGACTGCATTGGCGGCGCCAACCACTAAAGCCATTGGATCAATATTTTTTTCAACATAAGCCAAAGGGCCTGTGCCATCGCATTTCTCTTCATGTTGGTGGATAATGTTGATTACGGCTGTATCAAAGTGCTTTTTGTCTTGAACTTTTTGCGCGCCAATAGTCGAGTGTTTTCGATAGGTTTCGTATTCTTCTTTCGAAAAGTCTTTAAGTGGGCGAGCAATATTTATTGTCGATTCAAAATGTCCGTAATCGTGCAACAAAGCACCGAGTGCAAGTAGTTGCTTTTGTTTTTGATCAAATAAGTTTAGTTTTTCAGCGAGTGCAACAGCTAAAGTTGAAACTGTCACACCATGATGGGCGATGTTTTGATCAACGTTTGGTACATTGACTATAGATTTTACAGCATCCGTATTTTTAATTAAAAAGTCCACATACTTACCAGCAGCTTCTTTAGCAACAGAGTAAGCAGCTTGATTTTCTGGGTTTTCGAAGACTTCTTCAGTATTATTTTGTTGTACGCCTTGAATGATTTCCGAACGTGTTTTAATATCTTTTCCAGACAGATCATCGTACGCCATATCAATATTTCTTTGCATGTAATTGATATATTTTTGTTCGTCATCATTTACGATATACATTTTTTTTAATTTTTTAGATTTTAAACGATCTAATCTTGGTCCTTCAAAAGAGTCGCCATTTCTTAAATAAAGAATGTGTTTTTCGTCGATTTTGACATAAGCATTAAAATCGATTTTTTGATCCCCTCTTAAGGTACTTACACGAATTGATACATATTCATTTGCCATTTTCCATCCTGGTGATATGATTTTACATATGCTAGATGAAGATATATTAAATGATTTTTTTAATGAATCAAATGGTCTTATTGCGGAGCTGGTTGAATTGCTAGAATCAATGGAGTCAGACTTTAGTCAGATTGAGCGTTTGAAAGAATATGGTAACAAAATTGACCGCATTATGGGGGCTGCTAAAAGTATTGCTTTGATGGCAGAGCCGGATCACGGTTTAAATCTTATTTCTGACTACACATCGCTGTGTAAACTTGTTTCATATAAAGCTGCAGAAATGAAAAATAACCCTAAACTTTATGATGTGACAGTTGCACTATTACTAGATGCGACTGAAGCGCTTAAAATTTTGATTCCTCAAGTGAATATCCCGATGGAAGAGCTCAAAAAGAAAATTAGTCCAAACTTTATTGAGCGCGTGAGATGGGTATCGGGTCAGTTTACTAAGCAAGTTGATGCTCCAAAAGTATCGAACTCAACAGGGACTAACCCGTTGGGTCAGGGTGATATCGATGATCTCATGAAAAAACTTGGTTTTTAATGTTTGCTGATGCTCATGTTCATTTAACGGATGAGCGCTTCAGTGGTGAGAGTTTATCTTTAGATCGTGTCGATACTATTCTTCGCCAATCTATTCAACATAATATTTCTTTATTTCTTGAAGCCGGCGTCTCTCCAGATGGCTGGTCAAAACAAATTTTATTGTCTAAAAAATATCCTGATCATGTTAAATATGCTTTAGGTTTACATCCTTACTTTATTGCGCTGAGCGATCGTGAAGATTGTGAAACAGGGTTGAATGAACTCTCTAGGTTGATTTTGCATGCGCATGCTTTAGGAGAGACTGGTTTGGATTTTAGAGATCAGTATGTGCAAAATTATGCTGATGATCGGCAGATCGAATTTTTTGAAAACCAGTATCAATTAGCTGTATCAATTAATAAGCCTCTTGTTCTGCATATCGTGAGAGCTCACGAGGAGGCCTTGAAGGTCATTCAATTATGGGGACCAACTAAAGCAACACAAAAACTTTTAGGAATGGTTCATGCTTTTAATGGATCTTACGAAGTGGCCAAGCAGTATTTAGATCAGGGCTTTTTGATTTCTGTGGGGGGTGCGATGACCTTTGAAAAAAATCAAAAACTTATAGAGGCAGTGAAAAAAATACCACTTGAGATGTTATTACTTGAGAGTGACAGTCCGGATCAAAAGCCTTTTAATTGGAAGAGTGAGTTGAATACCCCAGAAAGTGTGCTTTTAGTGGCAGCAAGTGTCGCTCAAATCAAAAATAGAGCAGTTGAGGAAGTTCTTAAGATTACGACGAATAATTTTAAAACACTTTTCACTTAAGCTGTTTTTTGATATCAATACAACCCTATGGAAATGCAAAATCAGTCAAATCGTGAATCTCAAGCCAACCAAGTTCCTTTTGAAATTAAAGAGGATAATTATATCCTTCATCGTCGTTTTGATCGTATGGGGCGATTAGTGGGCGATGATGTCATGAAAAAGCTTTTTAATTCTCATGTCATGATTTTAGGCCTTGGTGGTGTAGGTTCGTGGGCTGCTGAATCATTGGCACGTTCGGGAGTTGGACAGTTAACGGTTGTTGATTTTGATGAAATATGTATAACCAATGCGAATCGTCAGTTGCATGCTTTGCAAGGATTAGTTGGTAAGAAAAAAGCAGAAGTTATGGCTGAAAGACTTCGTAAAATTAATCCGCAAGCTCAAGTGCATGCCTTGCCAATTTTTTACAACAAAGAGACTTCAGAACAAATTTTAAGTTTAAAACCTGATTACATCGTGGATTGTATTGATAATTTAACTGCGAAAACATATCTTTTGAGCGAGTGTAAAAAACAGAATTTAAAAGTGATTACAAGTTGTGGAGCTTCTGCCAAAATGGATCCAACAAGAATTAAGATTAGTGATTTGGCTCGCACTGAGGTTGATCCATTGGCACATGCTCTTAGAAAAATTATGCGTCAAGAGTATAATTTTCCGCGTGGAGATAGAAAGTTTGGAATCACGTGCGTTTATTCGGACGAACAGCCACTTGAACCAATTGAATTAAAATATGATAACGGCATGGGATTTAAATGTGTTTGTCCTCAGGGCCAAAATGATTTGCATTCTTGTGTGCATCGTCCGGTTATTTATGGAACAGCTAGTTTTGTGACAGGTGCATTTGGTTTAGCTATGGCTTCCTGGGTCGTGCGCGACATTCAACAGAATGTTGTCAATGCACATAAAAATGAAAATGAGCAGGGTTAATTTATGAGTTTGGTCATTTTCTTTGGCATGGCTCTTTGTATTTTTGCAGTTGGTTTGTTAGTCATTGGAATCACTGTTTATCGATGGTTTAAACTGAAATCAGATAACAAGGAGCTACCATCATGGATCAAATCAGAGCTCAGTTCTACGAAAAACTCAAGCAAACCATCAGCGACAAGTTCGCTCAGCAACTGATTTACAGTTATTCAATATCAAGAAGCGCAGCTTTTGCCGCTCAAGGTTTATTTTTACCAGTTGTAGATTTGTTGCTGTCGGGACAAAAAAAATCACCTCCTAAAAATTATTTTCAGCACTTGAAAGATGCTCTGCCTAAAATAGAAAAATTACTGTTGCAGGATGCAGAAAACATTAAAAATAAAATTTATCCTGCATCTGTTTTAAGTCCTGAGAATTTAATACGCCACTCACTTCGAATTCCATCGATTATAAAGGATTCAGTTTTAGCTTCGGATCGTAGACGATCGAAAGTACATGATTACTTTGATCAGAATGCGCAGGCCTTTTTGCAAGACTTGCCTGAGTATTATCGTCGGAATTTTCATTTTCAAACGAGTGGGTATTTAGGAGAAGATTCTGCAGAACTCTATGAACATCAAGTTGAAATTTTGTTTTCAGGAGCGGCCGATGCCATGAGAAGGCTCATATTGCCTGAAATATCGATCTTTTTAAATTCACGAAACCTTCCTTTAGATGGTGAAGGATTGCGTTTTTTAGAGCTTGGATCTGGAACGGGCAGGCTTACACGTTTTGTCAGCTTAGCGTTTCCAAAAGCTCGTATATCCTGTGTAGATTTAAGCGACGTCTATCTCAACCAGGCTCAGAAAAAATTGAAGAATTTAAAGCGTATTGACTATATTCAATCAGCTGCTGAGAAACTACCGTTTAAAGATGAGACTTTCGATTTAGTTTATTCTTGCTTTTTGTTTCATGAATTACCTGATTATGTGCGTAATGAAGTTTTAGTAGAATCTTACAGAGTTTTAAAAAATAACGGTATGATAGGTGCAGTTGATTCTATTCAAATCGGAGACGACGCGGATTTGCAATGGGCTCTTGATCAGTTTCCGCAAGATTTTCACGAGCCATTTTACAAAAACTATATTCAAAAATCATTAAGTGATTATTGGTTAGATGTTGGCTTAAAAAACGTGCAAAGTCGTACTGGTTTTCTGTCAAAGGTTGTGACAGGTCTAAAAAATCAAACCGATGAGTAAAACACCAGACTTTAACTTGATGTCTGTCTCGTTTTTTTGTAGATTCGGTGATCTTAAAAACGGAGCACAAAATGACTATTACTCAATTTATCGACCATCATTACCGTCACTTTAATGCAGCAGCTTTAAAAGATGCGGCTGTCGGTTATAAAAAACACATCGATGCTGGTGGGCATATGCTTGTGACTTTGGCTGGGGCAATGAGTTCGGCAGAGTTAGGACTTTCTTTGGCCGAGATGATTCGCCAGGGTAAAGTACACGCAATTTCTTGCACTGGTGCTAACTTAGAAGAAGATGTTTATAACTTAGTTGCGCATGATCATTACGTACGTATACCGAACTATCGGGATTTAACACCAGAACAGGAACAAGAATTACTTGATAAACATCTTAACCGGGTCACTGATACTTGCATTCCTGAAGAGGAGGCCATTCGTCGTATTGAAAAAGCAGTATTTGAAGAGTGGAAAAAAGCTGATGAAAAAGGTGAAAGTTATTTTCCGCATGAATACATGTATAAAATTTTATTAAGCGGAAAGCTCAAAGAATTTTATCAAATCGATCCAAAAGATTCTTGGTTGTTGGCGGCTGCAGAGAAAAACTTACCAATGGTTGTTCCGGGTTGGGAGGATTCAACAACTGGTAATATTTTTGCCGGTCATGTTATGAAAGGTAATATTAAAAACGTTCATACTGTTAAATCAGGAATTCAATACATGACTTACTGGGCTGAGTGGTATCAAAAAGCGGCTAAAAAAAATGATATTGGCTTTTTTCAAATCGGTGGCGGTATCGCTGGAGATTTTCCAATATGTGTTGTTCCAATGTTATCGCAAGATTTAGAACAGGATGATGTTCCATTGTGGTCGTATTTCTGTCAAATCAGTGATTCAACTACGTCTTATGGTTCATACTCTGGAGCAGTTCCAAATGAAAAAATAACTTGGGGTAAGCTTGGAGTTGAAACACCAAAATATATTGTCGAAAGTGACGCTTCAATTGTTGCACCATTGATGTTTTATTATATTTTAGGTAAATAAATTTTCAAAAAGAACTTTAAAAAAAGAGAGAGCATGCTCTCTCTTTTTTTTTAGATAATACCTTAGTTGTCGGGATTATATTGCCATAATCAGTGGTACACTTAATGTGAATTGCAATGACTTTATAGTTGATCTTTAATCAGTGGATAAATCAAACGCCAAAACAAAGTGGATCCGTTCATTTCGCGAATCTGGTTTACAAGTCTATCTACATCTTTCTTTTCAAGATCGCCAATGTCTTGATTTAGCATTTTTTTTGCACCCAAGCGAGTTGAACGACTTAAAATTCGTTTCACTTTAGTTTCAACATCTTGAGTTAGAATTCCAATGCTATATTCGGGTATTTTAGCAAAAATTCCAACTTCGCGGTTGAGATTTTGACTGCGTGGGTCCCAGTTAAATGAGCCTACAAACATTTGATTGGTGTCAATGATGACCATTTTTGCGTGTAAAGTATCCGGACCGTTGTATTCTAATATATCAACATCGAGATCTAAGGCTTTATCTCTTTCCATCATATAACCTACATGCGCCGGTGTGACATCATTCGATCTTTTGCCATTTGTAATAACATGAACTTTTATCTTTTTATTTTTTAATTCTTCAAAAAGTTTTAAATGTTCAGCTGTTGGGATAAAATATGGCGTGATAATTGTAACTTGCTGTTTCGCAGATCGTATTTTCTCGTAAAGTGAATCAGCAATATTGTGTTTTGGTTTTTTAAGATCACGTTTCTGCCCAACAGGATCATCATAAAAAAATTCAACATCTGAAACGTCGAAAGCTTTCGTTGACCAATAGGCTAAAGCATTTTGCTGCGGTTTAACCTCGTAAAGACCATTTTTTATATTCTGAGCTTGAGATAATAAGTTTCTCTCTTCTTTTTCAACAATTTTAACACGTTGATCGATTTTCCATTCACAATCTGAAATGTTATGCTGTTTGAAGCATAAGCTCTTATCTAGAGAGTTTTTCGAAAATTCGTAGAGATGTACATCAGATACAAATTGCGAATTCCATAGGTTGTCAAAGTATTTCACAGCTGTATCGATAGCAGAGCTTTCCATGACCAAAATATCACTATCTTCATAAATAGGTAAGACGTTACCTTTTGAGTCTACATTTTTGTGGCCAAAGTAGCTTTCGCCTATATTACGTCCTCCTGAAATCATGATACTATTGTCAATAATAAGTCCCTTGTCGTGCATTCTGTGGGTATAAATGAGAGGATTTAAAATATTAAATGTATTGTATTCTCTAATTTGAATATGTGATGGAACACTCATTTTATGTGTCATCATAATTGCAGCCATTTTTTCTCTTAACATATGGTTATTCAATGAATCGACTATGATTTGAACTTGAGCGCCTTGATTAGCTCGTTCAAGAATCATGGCTAGCGATTTATCTGAAAGATCATCGTTATCAACTGTAAAATACTGTGCCTTTATTATGCGAGCGCTAGATAAAAAATCGGCACGGGCCTGTAAAGATTCTTTAGTATCATCGAGTAAAACGAGTTTGTCTGCATATGCAAAGTGTGATTTTAAACCCGTAAATGCTAATAGACCAAGTAACAATGATCTCATTGATTATCCTTTGTAAAACATATTTTTTATAACAACTTTAAATATGTTTTCAATTAGGATGCCGAATCGAGAAGGTTTCAATAAGAATTCAACAGCATTGGGTCAAGATGACTGTCAAAACGTTTAACATTGAGACATTAATTGCGTATCGATACAGAAGAGCGTTTATTTCCGATTTAGACCGCTTCAACAGCTTTAATTTCAGGAATAGCTTGTTTCATTCTGACTTCGATTCCATCCTTAAGAGTAGCTTGCGAGCTCGGACAACCATTACAAGCCCCTTTCATTTGAATATAAACGATATTGTTTTCATAGCGACTGAAAACGATGTCACCGCCATCTAAAGCTACCACAGGTCTGATTTCTTCTTTGATAACTTTTTTAATTTGTTTAACAACTGGGCTATCGTTTTCATTGATTTCGGGATCAATGGTTTTTTCAACGATGACAGGTTGACCCGAAGAGATATGTTCAGTCAAAAGCCCACAGAGTGGTTGCGCAAGAACAGACCAATCGACCCAGTCTTGCTTAGTAATTGTGATGAAATCATGAGAAATAAAAACTCCAGAAACCCAAGGAAAGCCAAAAATTTTCGCAGCTAGGGGCGAAGTGTCTGTCGATTCAACATTTTGAAACTCAAAATTGCCTGTTTGTGATGAATTCAAAATAGGTGCAGAAAATTTAAATTTTAGAGTAGCTGGATTGGGAGTATTTTCAAAAGTTACATTCATGTAAGTTTATTTATCAGGTGTGTTAGGAAAACTCAATTTTTTCTTATAATCTTTGCTTCAATATTGTTTTTTAGTTAACTTATTGTGGTTTTTAACAAACCTTTTAAGGAGATCAAATGACCCCACGCGTACGTGAAATTTTAAGTTGGTATGGTTCTGAAAACATTGGCGTTTTAACAAATATGGCTCGTATGATGAACCATGGTAAATTAGCTGGTACTGGTAAGCTTGTCATTTTGCCTGTCGACCAAGGATTTGAACATGGTCCGGCGCGCAGTTTTGCTAAAAATCCAGATGGTTATGATCCAAGTTATCATTTCGAATTAGCGATCGAATCTGGCTGTAATGCTTATGCGGCACCATTGGGTGCTCTTGAAGCTTGCGCACGCGATTATGCTGGTGAAATTCCGTTAATTTTAAAAATCAACAATTCAGATGTTCTTTATGGGTCGAAAGCTCCGATTTCGGCATTAAGCTCATCGGTTGAAGATGCTTTACGTCTTGGTTGTGCAGGTATTGGTTTCACAATTTATCCTGGTTCAACTCATCGTAAACAAATGTATGAAGAAATTGCTGAAGCAACTCGCGAAGCTAAAAAAGCTGGCTTAGCTGTAGTTATTTGGTCGTATGCGCGTGGTGAACAACTTTCAAAAGAAGGTGAAACAGGCATTGATGTTATTGCTTACTCGGCTCACATTGCGGCGCAATTAGGTGCAAATATCATTAAAGTTAAACCTCCAACAGCTCATATTGAACAAGCTGAAGCTAAAAAAGTTTACGAAGCTCAAAACATCAAAGTGGGCACTTTAGCAGAGCGTGCCCGTCACGTTGTGCAGTCTTCGTTTAATGGAAAACGTATTGTGATTTTTTCTGGTGGTGAGGCAAAAGGCACAACAGAAGTTATTGAAGAAGTTAAACAGTTGGCACAAGGCGGAGCTTTTGGTTCGATCATGGGACGTAATGCATTCCAAAGACCGAAAAAAGAAGCGATCGAATTGCTTCACAATGTGATGGAAGCTTTCGCTGGTCAGCCGTTAAAAAAATAAATTATTCTAAAATAGAACTTGTAAGAAAAAAAGGAAAACACAAAATGTCAGATGTTCAACATGATAATCCGATTAAGGCCGAAAAAAGAAAAAAGCTACATGCTTTAAAAGAAAAAGGAATTAATCCTTTTCCTTATTCTTTTGATAAGACGACTCATATTGAGCATTTAGTTCGTGATTTTTCAAATTTACAAGCTGGTGAAAAAAAGACTGAGACCAAGTTTCGTATTGCTGGTCGTTTAATGACTTTGCGTGCGATGGGTAAAGCTAGTTTTTTCAACATTCAAGATGAAACAGGCACTTTGCAATGTTATATCAAAGTTGAAGAGCAAACTGAGCAAGATCGTATTAGTTTTGATTTGATCGACTTAGGCGATATTGTGGGACTAGAGGGCTATATTTTCAAATCACAAAAAGGTGAGTTGTCATTGTACGTTCAGAAATTTAGTATTTTGACAAAAACGTTAGAACCATTACCTGAGAAATTTCACGGTATTCAAGATGTAGAGATTAAGTATCGTCACAGACATTTAGATCTTATTTCTGATCCTGAATCGCGTAAAGTTTTTATGACAAGAACTAAGATTATTAAATCGATTAAAAAGTTTTTAGATAATCGCGGATTTATGGAAGTTGAAACTCCAGTGCTTCAGCCCTTATATGGTGGTGCTGCGGCTAAACCTTTTACAACACATCATAACGCTTTAGATATGAAACTTTATATGAAAATTTCGCCTGAGCTTTATTTAAAACGTCTTATCGTGGGTGGTTTTGAAAAAGTTTACGAAATTGGTAAAAACTTTCGTAACGAAGGTATTGATCGTTCACACAATCCTGAATTTACAATGCTTGAGTTTTATGAAGCTTACACTGATTACAACTATCAGATGAAGCAATTTGAGGAATTGGTGGCAACAGTTTGTAAAGAAATCACAGGCTCTACGAAAATTACATATCAAGGTAAAGAAATTGATTTCACACCTCCGTGGAATCGCTTAACAGTTTTAGATGGTGTTAAAAGGCATGCTGATATTGATCCTGAAGATGTTTCAGCACTTGATGCATACTTAAAAAAGAATGCTGATAAGCCTTTACAGCTTGATAAGTTAACTGTTGGTGAAAAACAGATGAAGGTTTTTGAAATAGCTGCTGAACCACATTTATGGCAGCCAACTTTTGTAATGGATCACCCGGTTGATATTTCTCCATTAACTAAAATTCACAGAAATAACTCTAAGCTTGTTGAGCGTTTTGAGCCTTTTGCGGCTTGTATGGAAATCGGTAATTCTTATTCAGAGTTAAACGATCCTGAAGAGCAGCGTAATCGTTTAAAAGAACAAGAGTCTAAACGTCATATCGATGATGAAGCTCATCCGATGGATGAAGATTTCTTACATGCTATTGAAACAGGTATGCCGCCAACGGGTGGTGTAGGGTTGGGTATCGAGCGTATTGTGATGATTTTAACTGATCGTCCGAGTATTCGTGATATTTTGTTCTTCCCAACAATGAAGATTGTTCATAAATAACTCTAAACGAGAAAAAACGAGTCGATAAATACGAAGAGGCTTTATGCAAAAAATAATTTTTTTATTCAGTTTTTTCTTATTGTTTTCGTGTCAGCAAAAGCCCACTAAAGCGATCGAAGAATCAGCCCAGGTTTTTAAGAAAAATACTGTACTGATTGATACGAGATCTCCTTTGCAATTTGAATCATTTCATATTGAAGGGTCTCAAAACCTGTGGTGGGAAGATTTTATTCTATTGACAAATGCTAAGTCTAAAAAAAGAACTTTCGACCCAGATCTTCAGCAAACAATACGAAGATTGGCTCTTAAGGGAATTCATCCTGAAATGACCGTCTATTTAATTAATGATCAATCAAGTTCAATCGAAAATAAAAAATGGAAGTGGCTATTAAGTTACTTAGATGTTCGAAATGTAGAACTTAAATCTCTTGTTGATTTACGAAAATCAAAATCAGGATCAATTAATCGTTTTGCTAAAGCAGAGCCTCAGACTGAGTGGACTTTAAAAACCAGCGAAGACTTTCAAAAAGATCTTGTCGAAAAAAAAATCCCACGTTGTTTTATAAAATGGGACGAAAAAAACTGTTTATAGTTTTTAAGATGACTTGATTTATTTACTGAGTCAGTAATTTTAAACGTTTCAAATATTGATTTATTCCGAACTGTTGTGGCTATTTGGTTCTGTGTATTTAAAAAAGCTCACTGTCAATCTCGGAGCATTCAAGCCGAAAATAATATCCTGGTCTTGGTTAGGGTCTTTTTTATTGGGGTTTAGTCTGCGAATTTGTTACTTAGAGTGAAGGTATGACTATTGCATATATAGATTTAAATGAAAAAGTCATTTCTAAAGCATATTTTTTTTGTCTGTTTAGTATTTAGTTGTATAACAATTTTTGGCCCCCAAATATATGCATCGACTTCAATGAAGTGCGTCAGTATTTTTGCAGAAAATCATTCGCTTCAAATTGATACAAGCCTCGTTGATTTTCCAAAATCAGAATTGCAAGCTCACTATGAGAATTCGGCCCTACAGATACGTGAAGTAGTCGAGAAAACAGGATTAAATTTTCCTAATATACCTGTTGAGGTTATAATTCATCCTTTTTTTAATCATCCTGCAGCAAGAGCTTCGTTAAATGCTAGATTCGATAGAATCATCATCACAGTTCCATATCAATGGATGATAGAAAAAAAACTAAGAGGAAAGTTTGTAGTAATTCCTAATACCCCGATTCGGACATTAGGGGCATTCTATCATGAGTTTGGTCACGCAATATTTAGATTTAATTCAGAAAAAAGTGAATCATCTTTGCTTTCAGAGTATTACCAAATAAAGCGGAAATTTGTGAATCTGACAACTCGAATAATTGAGCTAAGATCTCGATTAAACAAGAAAAATTTATCAACTGATCAAATAAATGCGCAAACATCTGAAGAGAAAGGTGAATGGTTGATGCTCAAAGATCATTACGACAAAATAACTAATTCAGATGCTGGAAAAATAATTAATGGATTGGATGAATTTTTTGCAGATGCAGTAGCTGTTGTAATTTCAAAAAATCCTCATGTAATAAGCGATATATTTACAATCAATTCAAAAAAATCAGGAGAAGACTATGATCAAGCCAGAGATTTTTCAAATCCTAAGAATTCTATTCGACAATTTGAAGGCGAATGGGATGATCCGCATGATTATTTTGCGCCTGCAAGATTTCACTTATACAAAAAATATCTAAGCGTAGGTAGGTATTCTCCTTCTATTTTATTTGCAGTATTTAAAGCCATTGAAAATGTTACGGCTACATTAAGTATAGAGCAAGATTTGGATTTGTTTCGATTAAACAATTTTTTAATCGAAGCATTAGATAATCAATTGAGTGTGGTAAAGTAATATTGAAACATTTAGCGCTGTCACTTCCTAATCTAAAACCAATATGTAAAAAACAATTATTGACTAAAGTGGTTCAACGATGTTGAAGTGTTTTTTTAGGAATCAGTTTTATTACTTAACGAACTATTCTCAACAGTTCTTAATTATCGAAAAATCGTAACATCAAATCAATAACAACTACTCACGAACCAAAACAAGTTGCGTGTTGTAAGGTGCCGGGGCAATCAAAATGGCTTTGCCTGTGCCATTAAAATAAAACTGCCAACGAGCAGGCTGAACGTAAGTGCGGCAGTAACGATCGCCGACTTGGCTGGTTGATGAGCGAGATTCTAAAATAACAAACTCATTACCATTGAATGTGACCGGAGCAGTCACACGAGCTTCGATTTGGCGAGGTTCACCAAATGGAAACACACACAAACCAATAAGTGTCATTGAAGTCGAAGTAAAATCAAAAGCGGTATGAATTTCTAAACCTTGTTGGTAAAAAATGTTTTCAGCAGCCCAGTGACCCATAAGTAATTCGCTAGGTTGGTGTTGGATGGGTGGTTGCGGATGAGAGTCTTGAGCTTGAACAGATGAAACAAATAACATAAGAGAAATTAAAACAAATTTTATAGATTTCATAAGACCGTCCTTTTTAATGTTACTCTTCAACGCTAAAAAGGCTTGAATGGCCTGTCAATCATGAATTGTGTGTATTTTGCTACGCTGCATTTTCCATTTTAAATAAAATTGAATACATAGCCTTGAGCATTTCAGGATCGAACTTAGCCGCAATTTTTTCTTTCATCATGTTTAAGGCTTCAGTTGGTCGCATCGGCACATTGTATGACCTTTGAGTTGTCATGGCGTCATAAGTATCAGTTAAAGAGATTATGCGCGCAAAGGGGTGAATCTCATGGCCAGAAAGGTCTTGTGGGTAACCGCCGCCTTTCCATGATTCGTGATGTTCATAACAGGCCGCTTTAACGCCATTTGAAATATTTGTGTGTTCATTTAGAAGTTTTAATCCAAACTGAGGATGCATTTTCATTTGCACCCACTCGGCTTCGTCAAGAGGGCCTTTTTTGCATAAGACTTCTAAGGCGACCATACGTTTACCAATATCATGAAATATTGAACCTAGACCAAGCTCTGTTAAAGTTTTTTGATCAAAACCTAATGCAGCACCAAGTCCTAAAGAGTAAATACTCACATCGAAGGAATGATTATATGTGTAAAAATCATGACCTGATAAGCTTATTAAATTACCAACTGATTCAGGAGCTTCAGCCATAAAAGTGAGTAAGTCAGTCACGATGGGCTTAGTTTGTTCAATAGCTTGTCCAACATCTGGAACTTCGAAAAGGTCTTCGAGAATAGCGATTGAACTTTCACGTAAGATAATGGCTTTTTGGTCGTTATCTAATAAATTAGAATTCATCGAAGCTTTGACGTATTCACGATAAAGTGCTTTATCTTTGTCTTCGACGAAAAAAGACTCGCCGGTGTCTTTATTGTGAAGGTTTTGAATTTTTTCAGAAGAAAGCTTGTCGCCAATTTTCACGTAGTTCACCATTTTGCCATCAAGATTAACATAAATTGCAAATGGGATTTCTTCGTTAGGTCGGATAGTTGATAGTCGTATTCTAAAATAGCCTTTTGTTGTCATAGTTGTCTTATCGGCTAAATGCTTTAATATATTGATCATAATTGACATTTTATTTATCCCGTAGGCAAACTTAAGCATGGCTGTAAGTCTTGAAACTGATGTTCAATTTTTAAAAGGAGTAGGGCCTAAATTAGGGGCGCTGCTGTCGCGAAATGGGATTAAGACCGTTGGTGCATTGCTTGAAAACTTTCCACGAGCCTATGAAGATCGTAGAGCCGCCAGACAAATTTCATCACTTAAAGAAAACGAACTTGTCAGTCTTAAGGCTTATGTTGTGAATGTGTCATCTTACAGTATGGGGCGATCAAGCCGCAAAATTTATGATGTCTTAATTCGAGACGGCTCAGGGCAAATTCGTTGTAAGTATTTTCGGACTCCGTATAAAGGTTATTTTGAAAGATTTAAAAACGGTCAAGAAGTTCGTATCGTTGGCAAAGTCACAAATTACCGAGGAAGACTTGAGTTTCATCATCCTGATATCAAAGACATCGAACCTAACGATGAAAACCATGATCAGCTTTTACCAATATATGTTGAGGTCGAAGGCTTTAGCACAGCTAAAATGCAAAAGCTCATAACATCTGCTTTTGATCAAATTAAAGAATGGCCTATCGAAAAATTTCCGCCAGCGTTTTTAAAAAAATATGATTTGATGGACAAAAATCAAGCTATTTTCGAGCTACATCATCCAATTCTAGAAAAAGCGAACGAATATGGTTTGCTTCAAAGTAAAGCCCACAAAAGAATTATTTTTGATGAGTTTTTTTGGTTAGAGTTATATTTAGCTAGCAAAAAAACAGGTTTAAAAAATGAAACAGCGATTAAAATTCAAAATTCTGATCAATTGAATTTAAAATTGATTGAATCCTTACCCTTTGCTTTAACCAATGCTCAAAGAAAATCATACGACGAAGTCAAAAAAGATTTGCAATCTGGCAGACCTATGAACCGGTTGGTTCAAGGTGATGTTGGCGCCGGTAAGACGCTGGTTGGTTTTATGGCTGCGACAACGGTTTTTGAAAGTGGCTATCAATCTTGTATGATGGTGCCAACAGAGATTTTAGCAGAACAGCATTTTGCAAATGCGCAAAAAAGGCTAGATCCTTTAGGACTTAAAACGGCATTGCTCACTGGAAAAACAAAAGCAAAAGAACGTAAAGATATCTTAGAAAAATTGTTAGCTGGAGAAATTCATTTTTTAATTGGTACACATGCTCTTATCGAAGATTGGGTTCAGTTTAAAAATTTAGCGCTTGTCATTATTGATGAACAACACCGATTTGGAGTGGCGCAAAGGGGCTATCTTAAATCAAAAGGTATAGGTAACGCTAAAAGTTCTCCTCATTTTTTAGTTATGACAGCAACACCGATTCCGCGAACTTTAGCTATGACTGTTTATGGTGATTTAGATGTTTCAATTATTGATGAAATGCCTAAAGGACGCACGCCAATACAAACGCGTGTCATAACTGAGTCTAAACGCATGCAAGCGATCAAGTTTATGGTCGAGCAAATCGAAAAAGGTCGTCAGGCTTATGTTGTTTATCCTTTGGTTGAAGAGAGTGAAAAAATCGATCTCAAAAATGCAACTGATGAGTATGAAAAACTTAAAACGCAGTTTCCGAATGTGCGTTTTGGTTTGTTACATGGTAAAATGAAACCTCAAGAAAAAGACGAGGTTATGGATCAATTTAGACAGCATAAAATTGATATATTAGTTTCGACAACGGTCATTGAAGTGGGTGTCGATGTCCCGAATGCTAATCTTATGATGATTGAACATGCTGAAAGATTTGGTTTATCGCAGTTGCATCAATTACGTGGACGTGTTGGACGGGGTGAACATAAATCATTTTGTGTGATGATTATGGGATATGCGGTGAACGAAGAAACGCGTGATCGCGTCAGCTTCATGGAAAAAACAACCGATGGTTTTAAAATTGCTGAGTATGATTTGGAAATCCGAGGTCCTGGTGAATTTATGGGATCTAAACAATCAGGATTACCAGGGTTTAAAATGGCCAACCTTGTTCGTGATTTTGAAATTTTAAAGCAGGCTCGTGATGCTGCTTTTGAGCTTTTGGCTCAAGATCCCAAGTTATCAAAAATGGAAAATAAGCTCATTCGAGAAGAATTACTTAAAAGCTATGGACCGAATGCACTTGCTGGTGTGGGTTAAATTATTGAAATATTGGTCTTACGCAAAGTGTTTTTTCGAGTATAAGTTGATCTTGTATCGGAGTCTTAAACTGAAATATAACTTTGTATCTTCCAAAAGAATTTAGGCTATCGTAACCTTCAATTCCCGTTTGATATGCAAATGAATTATTCGGATACGCGATTGATTTTTTAACAATTGGAAACTCAGCTGATCCTGATGAGTACTCTTTATAAATCAAAAAATATTGATCAGGCTTGTTAAAACTATTTTTTTTAAGCCACATAACATACTGATCGTTAAGATGATAAGGGGTTTCAATTTTTTGCATGATAACTTCAGTCGTCTTTGTAAGTTTGATCAAGGTTTGTGTTGTACTGTTTGACGATAGTATTTCTGATATTTGATTGTTGGATTGGATAATGTGATTTGTAGTTTTATAGCAAAGCATATTATTTTTGTTGTGATAGATAGAGCCGCTCACTTTTGTCGCTTTAAAAAATAGGGCCAAATTAAACAATAAAATTAAAACTATTGTGCTTGATTGAAAGTTTCCTAATTTGCCCATTTTTCAGTCCTCGTCAGTCTTTAGATATGTTGATTATCTAGTTAAGCTAGCGATCATAGCACGAATAAGCGATCTTAATATAAGCACAATTTAAATTGAAATTAGTTTTGTACAATTTGCATGTACTAGTAAAAAGAATGTAAAAGCTTTGATCATATCTTGTGAGATGAACGGTACTTTTTACACATTCCATAAAAATACCTCTCAATCGAACTTAAAAATTGCTGAAAAGTGTCAAAAGTGCTAAAACAGCACTGGTTATTGTCAGAATTTGTGCAGCAAGATTCGGCTACAAGATCTTAATGATTGTGCAAAAGTGATGATTCAACAAGTAAAAGAGGTGGTTTGATGACACAGTTTAAAGTTGGAGATCATGCCGTATACCCGGGGTATGGTGTTGGACGTGTGGATAAAATCGAAATTAAAGAGATTTTAGGCGCTAAGCACGAGTTTTACTCGGTGATTATCCTTGAAACTGGTATGAAAGTTATGATTCCTGCGGCGAATATTAAATCTGTTGGCTTACGTCCATTAATATCAAAGGATGAAGCTTCTAAAGTTGTCGAAATCTTAAAAGACAAAAATGTTAAAATTGACACGCAAACATGGAATCGCCGTTTTCGTGAGTATACCGATAAGATCAATACGGGCTCAGTTTTTGAAATTGCAGCCGTATTAAGAGATTTATATCTACTTAAAGTTGATAAAGAGTTGAGCTTTGGTGAGAAGAAAATGCTCGAAAAAGCTAAAAACTACCTAGTTAAAGAGTTAAATTTAGCGTCAGATGTTAAAGACATTATGAATAAAGACACTGAAGTTCGCCAAATCTTAGATTCTAAAAATTAAAAATCATATAGCACAAGAGTCAATTTCTTTACCTTAGAAATAAAATAAGACAAAATAAAAAAGCCTGATTAAATCAGGCTTTTTTATTTTGTTTAATAAATTTTAAAAGGGATCTCTATGTCAAACGCTTCATCTCGTAACTTGTTAAACCCAGGCTTTACTAAGGTTAGAACTAGATTTGCTCCTAGCCCAACAGGCTTTTTGCATGTCGGTGGAGCACGGTCTGCACTATTTAACTTATTGTTTGCTAAACGCCATGATGGGGAGTTTGTTTTAAGAATTGAAGACACAGACCAAGCACGATCAACTGAAGAATCGCTTAAGATGATGGTTTCAGATATGCAATGGTTGGGGTTAAACTGGGACGAGGGTGTTGATCCACAGACTCTCAAAGATGTTGGACCTTATGGCCCGTATAAGCAATCTGAGCGTTTAAAAATTTATGCAGATGTCGCTCAAAAATTACTAGAATCAGGTCGTGCGTTTTATTGCTTTATGACTGATATTGAAATCGAAGCTGAACGTGAACGTCTAAAAGCGATTAATCAAAATTTGCATGTTGAATCGCCTTATGCTGATTGGTCTTTAGCGCAAGCTCAAACGGAATTAAAAAAAGGTCGCACAGCAGTTGTCAGATTTAAAACGAAACACTTACGTAAAGATTATATTTTACATGATCTGATTCGGGGTGAAGTCCGGTTTCCTTCTGATATGGTTGGTGATTTTGTTTTGCTAAGATCGGATGGTATGCCTGTTTATAATTTTTGCTGTGTCGTTGATGATTACATGATGAAGATTTCTCATGTTTTGCGTGCAGAAGAGCATTTGCCAAACACTTTACGCCAATTAATGATCTATGAAGCGATGAGCTGGCCTATTCCACAATTTGGCCATATATCGTTAGTGTTAGATGAGGATCGTCAAAAACTTTCTAAACGTCGTGGAGCAGTTGCGTGTGATCAATTTAAAAGTGAAGGTTATTTGCCAGAGGCCATGAATAATTATTTAGCTTTATTAGGCTGGTCTCATCCAGAGGGGAAAGAGATTTTTCCATTCAGTGATTTAACGCAATTATTTGATCTTGAGCGATTAAATGCTTCAGGTGCTGTTTTTGACCGAGTTAAATTGAAATGGGTGAACTCGCAACACTTAAGAGCTTTAGATGCACAAAAGTTATGGACTTTGATTTTGCCATTTTTACAACAAGCAGAAGTGACTTTGCCATCGCAATCGGTTGAAACTTCATGGCAAAATTTATCGGTTGAGACATTTAAACCTAAAATGGAAATCTTAACAGACGCGATCGATTTATATAAATCGCTTGATGATCAAAAATTCGTAATCTCAGATGAAAGTGCTGAAGCGCTTTCTTGGGAGCCTACTCGTTCTGTTTTGAATATTTGGAAACGTCTTATTGAAGCTCATTCTGGTGAAACTTTTTCTGAAAGTGACTTTGTTCAAATGGAAAATACTGTAAAAACTGAAGCGCAGGTCAAAGGTAAAAATTTATTTATGCCGATTCGAATTGCCGTTATCGGAAAACCACACGGAACAGAAGTTAAATTACTTGTGCCTTTAATGAGTCGTCAGAGTTTACTTGCTCGAGTGCAAAAAGTTTTAAATCAGATTGGGTAGGGATTGGACTATGCTTAAGATATATAATTCTTTAGGAAAAAAAATCGAAGAATTTAAGCCGATGGTTCCAGGTGAAGTTAAAATATACGTCTGTGGTCCTACAGTGTATTCGTATTTACACGTTGGTAATTTTCGTGGACCTGTTTTTTTTAATTTCGTTCGTCATTGGTTTGAGTATTTAGGTTACAAAGTCACGTACGCTCTTAACTTTACAGATGTTGAAGATAAAATTATAAAGCGCGCTGAAGAAGAAGGGAAATCAGCTAAAGAAGTTTCTGAGTTTTATATTCAAGAGTATAAAAAAGATTTTCAAGCTCTGGGGCTCAAAACGCATGAGCATAATCCAAAAGTCACTGAATTTATGCCAGAAATTATTAAAATGATCGAAGGCTTAATCGCGAATAATAAAGCTTATGCTGTTTCTGGTGATGTTCAATATGCAATTGAGAAATTTCAAGATTACGGAAAATTATCTGGCCGTAATATCGATGATATGAAAGCTGGCGTTCGCGTTGATGTAAGTGAGAAAAAACAACATCCTCTTGATTTTGCTCTGTGGAAATCAGCTAAACCAGGTGAAGATTTACGTGGATCGAGTTGGACATCTCCGTGGGGGAATGGTCGCCCCGGATGGCATATTGAGTGTTCTGCAATGGTTAAAGGTTTATTCGGAAATCAAATTGATATTCATGGTGGTGGATTAGATCTTATGTTTCCACATCATGAAAATGAAATTGCGCAAAGTGAAGGTTGTAATCATCAGCGTTATGTCAATTACTGGATGCACTGGAATTTAATTAATTTTTCTGGTGCAAAAATGTCTAAGTCTTTAGGTAATGTGGTGACGATGCGTGAATTTTTGCAGAATAATCATCCTGAAGTTTATAAAATGATGATGCTATCTGTTCACTATAGAAGCATTGCTGAGTTTAGTGAGAATACAATTGATTTAGCAGTGGCAGGATTGGCCAGAGTTTATTCGGCATTATCTTTAGCAGAAAGTTTTATCGCCGCAGATGGTGTGCCTGATACAAAATACCAATCTGAATTAGATACAGCTTGGGCTCATATAGCTGAGCACATAAATGATGATTTCAGTACGCCGCAAGCATTTGCTGTAGTGTTTGAAGTCATTCGTAAGTTTAACTCACAATTTAAACGTGGTATGAAGAAAAACCCGGCTGTATCTGGTAAAGCTTTGCAGTTTAAAAAATTTATTCAAAAATTTGGACAGATGTTATCTTTATTTATGATGCCAGCTGATCAGTTTTTGCGTGAGCTTGATCAAAAGCTTATGCAAAAACATAACATTGATGAATCGGTAGTTGTCCAACTTGTAGAAGAGCGCAAACAAGCGCGCGCGAATAAAGATTTTGCTAAATCAGACGAAATTCGAGCAAAATTAACTGCGATGAGTATTAATGTAAGCGACACACCAGAGGGTAGTTTTTGGGAGTATAATAAATAGCAAATCAATCAATTGATCGTTAGATTGATAGACCTCGATTTGCTGATATTTTGTTTTGGATATCTGTAATGAGTTTTGTTTCATTAAAAGGTTTTGGATAAAATCCAACTAAATAAGGTGATTTCTTGACCTCGTCGAAATTAACATGATCTGAATATCCAGACATTATGGCCACTGGAATAGGTTTAGAAGAGCTAAACACTTTTTGAGTGAATTCAAGACCATTCATTTTTGGCATCAAGACATCGACGATAATGCATTCAAATTTTTTGTGATTTAATAGGTCCAGAGCAATTATAGCACTTGGGGCTTGCGTGACTTTATATTCATAAGATTCGAAAAAATCTGATAAGACTTCACGAAAAGCATCGTTATCGTCAATAATTAAAATTTCATATCCCATTTAAATACGCTCCTGATATCTGACTTGAGTGATTGTTTAATTGAGGCTCATCTTTAATAATATTGAATGATAAATTTAAATTATACTGCGTTTGATCGTATTCTAAACTAGCTTGATTTCTTTCTGCTAGCGATTTTGCCACGATAAAATTGAGATTAAAAATTGATAAATTTGTTGCTAAACTTGAGTAGTGGTTTATATGTTTTTTGCATTCATCATTGGATGTAAAATTCAAATTGATCTTATCGTTGTTAATTGTGCTAATTATAATTGTAATTTGACATTTGTTCGTAATATTTATTTGTTCAAATTCGTCAATAAAGTGTTGAATGAGATTCCGTAACAAATGATCTAAATCTTTTGGATTTCCCAAGATATGAGTTTGTTTTACATCGTTTACAGGCCAGATAATATTAATGTGTGGGTGATTAGCCATTGTGTTCAGAGATCTTTGAATTTCGCTAAGTAATTCGACGAGATCAACAGCTGAGTCGTACGAGTTAACAGAGTGATCTGCCACTGTTTTTAGTTGAGTTGTCATATCCGAAATTTCTTTAACTGATTTTTTGACGAGGGTAATTTTTTCTGTATATTTGGTGATATCAAAGATCTCTTTAGATACCAAGTTTTGCATATACTGTGTGGCCACTGAAATCGTTGATAGTGGTGTGTTGATTTCGTGCGCTAGAATGCCTGAAAAATGACCTAGATTCGATAAACGATTGTTTTCCCAAACAAGGTGATCTCGCTTTCTTAAAAGTGCAATGCGATTTCTGATTTCTTCTTCGAGGTTTTCATTTCGCTGTTGTAGATCAAGTTCATTGATGGCCATGGGGATAAGTGTAGAAATTGAATGAAGTAAGAAAAAAGATACAATGAGCCCAAGTAAATATAGATTTGGATTTTGAATGGTGTATCCATAATCTAAGTAATGAAGTGACATTAAAAAAGTAAAAACTGCAAGTAGGATTTGTGAGCTTGTTTTTTTATGGCTTTTACTGAAGATAAATTTAAACGAAGTGTATAGTGCTGGAAGTGTGGCTGCAAAACTTAATATGGTAATATACAGGATTTTATAATCCTTTACGATTGGAATTGATTCGACCAAAACTGCCAAGACTCCAAAAAAGACAACATAGGGTTTAATACTAAAATCATTTTTACTCATTCGACTTAAAATCATTCCTAAAATCAATTGAGAAGCTAACGTTCCTAGCCCTGAAAGTATTAAATTCGCTATATTAAACTTACTGTTAAGAATGTTAACGAACAAAGATAGGCACACTGTGATCCAGAAATACACACTGTATTTATAAATTTGTTTTTTTTCATAAACAAATTGGAAGACAGAGATTGCTAAAGCTGTTAGGGCAGTTGCAGTGTATAAGAAAAATATAAGGCTGAGCTGGTCCATTGCTCTATTGGATGATGCCCAGCAGCCCGAGTCAAGATTGTTTCTTTCAAGTTTATTAAATTCGTCTGTTTTTTTATGTATTATTTGATAGACTGTTCAAGTAATGGGCCCAATCATAATTATTATAACTGATATTGAGAGAAAATGGCTTCTTTAGAAAAAACACGTGTATTTAAAAAAAATATTAAAATCGTTTCTCCTTTTAAACCTGCTGGAGATCAGCCTAAGGCAATAGAAGCCTTGGTTGAAAATTATAAAAAAGGTCTAAATCATCAAACGCTATTAGGTGTTACGGGTTCCGGCAAAACCTTTACGATGGCACACGTTATTGAACATTTAAATCAGCCAGCATTAATTTTAGCACCCAATAAAACATTGGCAGCACAGTTGTATTCAGAAATGAAAGAACTTTTTCCTGAAAATGCAGTTGAGTATTTCGTATCATACTATGACTACTATCAGCCAGAAGCCTATGTGCCAAGCACGGACACATTCATCGAAAAAGATTCAGCTATAAATGAGCAAATTGATCGAATGCGCCACAGTGCTACGCGATCTTTATTTGATCGTCGTGATGTGATTATTGTATCAAGTGTGTCTTGTATCTATGGTTTAGGATCTCCTGAAGCCTATGAAGGTATGATGGTTCAAGTTCATGAAGGGCAAAAACTTAAGCGCGATGATTTTTTACGTGAACTTATTCGAATTCAGTATACACGTAATAATATAGATTTTTCACGTGGAATGATTAGGGTGCGAGGAGATGTTGTTGAGGTGTTTCCACCTTATGAGGAAACACGTGTTATTCGTGTCGAGTTTTTCGGTGATTATATTGATAAGTTATCTTGGATTGATCCTTTGACAGGGCAAGTTTTTGAAGAGCTGGATCAAATTGGTATCTATCCAGGCTCGCATTACGCAACTGGAGACGAAGCTTTAAAAAAAGCTATAGTGACTATTCAAGATGAGCTACGCGAACGTATAAATGAATTAAAGAATAATATTAAATTTTTAGAAGCTCAGCGTTTAGAGCAAAGAACTTACTATGACATTGAAATGATGGAGCAAATTGGTTTTTGTTCCGGTATTGAAAATTACTCAAGACATTTGACAGGCCGTGGTCCCGGAGAGCCACCACCAACTTTAATTGAATATTTCCCAAAAGAGTTTATTACAATCATTGATGAGTCGCATGTCACTGTACCGCAAATAGGTGGTATGTATCGGGGAGATCGAGCTCGAAAAACGACATTAGTTGAGCATGGATTTAGGTTGCCCTCTGCGTTAGATAATCGTCCATTGAATTTTCAAGAATTTGAAAAACTGATGAATAAAGTCTTATATGTTTCGGCAACACCTGCTCAGTATGAACTTGAAAAGTCTGAAGGTTTGATCATTGAACAAATTATTAGACCAACTGGTTTAGTTGATCCGTTGGTTGAGGTTAGGCCCGTTAAGAATCAGATTGATGATTTGCTTAAAGAGATTCGTCTTCGTATTGCGAAAAAAGAAAGAGTTCTTATAACGACTTTAACTAAAAGATCTGCAGAGGATTTGACTGAGTACTATGAATCACTAGGTATTAAGATAAAATATTTGCACAGTGATATTGACACACTTGAGAGAACAGAGATCATACGTGATTTGCGACTTGGAGTTTTCGATGTTTTAGTTGGTATTAATTTGTTGCGCGAAGGTTTGGATATTCCAGAAGTTTCACTTGTTGGAATTACGGATGCTGATAAAGAGGGTTTTTTGAGATCAGAAAGATCGCTCATTCAAACAATTGGTCGGGCAGCTCGTAATGAAAATGGGTATGTTATTTTATATGGTGACCGTGTAACTGATTCAATGAAAAAAGCTATGGACGAAACAAGTCGTCGTCGAACATTGCAAATGAAGCATAATTCTGATCATGGAATCACACCGACAACAATTAAAAAGAAAATTAAGGAAGGTCTTGGTGATTTGTTTGATGGGTCGATTAGCGCTTATAAACTTACGGGGGAAAAAGATAAAACTGCAGATAAATTAAAAAAACTAGCAGCGAAACCAAATAAAATTCAGGATGAGATTAATAGATTAAAAGATAAAATGAAAAATTTGTCCAATCAGTTAGAGTTTGAAGAAGCTGCTAAAGTGCGAGACGAGATAAAGCGATTACAAATTTTAGAGTTAGAAATTCGTGATTCGAGATTGGGAACATCAAACGATGACGAAACATGAACAGGGCCTAGTTAAAATTGAAAGTCTCAGAGAGTTAATCAAGGAATTTCCAACGCAATCAGGCGTTTACTTGATGAAAAATGCTGTTGATAAGATAATCTATGTTGGTAAAGCTAAAAATTTACGTAATCGAGTTCGCAGTTACTTTCAAGATTCAAAAGATATTTCGGCTAAGACCAAAGCTTTAGTTTTTAATATTGATAAAATAGATTACATTTTGACAAAAACTGAAGTTGAAGCTTTTTTGCTTGAAGCTTCACTGATCAAAAAACATCGGCCTAAATACAATATTCGATTAAAAGATGATAAGTCATACCCTTATATTAAGTTATCTTGGTCAGATGATTATCCTCGTTTATATTTGTCGCGAAAAGTAATTAAAGATGGAGGACTTTATTTTGGGCCATTTACATCAGGTGGGGCTGTATTTGGTACGATTCGTTTTTTAAATCGAGTGTTCAAAATCAGGGATTGCACAGATCATGTTTTTAAGACTCGCTCTCGCCCCTGCATGACACATCAAATTGGTCGATGTAGTGCGCCATGTGTTAAGTTGATTTCTGAAGATGATTATCGATCGGATATCGAAGGTGCCCGTGACTTCTTAAAAGGTCGCAGTCGTAAAGTTATTAAAGATATTGAAAGCAAAATGCTGCATGCAGCAGGTGAAGAAAAATTCGAAGTAGCCGCTAAATTAAGAGATTCAATGTTTGCCGTCAAGAATATATTGGAAAAACAAGCTGTCATTAATGATCATACAGAACTCGATCAGGATATTGTAAGCTATCATGGTGATTCACGTGGTGTGTTGATTGAAATGTTACATGTCAGATCAGGACGTGTCATAGGAGTTCGTCCTCATTTTTTGAGTGATATTGATGTAACTTCACCAGATGAGTCTCCGCAAGAATGGTTAGTTTCTTTTTTAAATCAATATTACGAAGATAATTTTGTCCCTGACGAAATTGTGACAGTTGTTGATTTGGGACAAGATTTAAATAAACTTCTACAAGCTGTACTTAAAGAAAGAAATGCGAAAGATGCAATTGTGAGGTTTCCTGTTGATCTAAAAACTCAGCAATTACTTGAAATGGCAACCAATAATGCTCAATCGCACTTTGAAAAAATAGTTTCAGCATCAGAGGAAAAGCAACGTGGTCTTGTAGAAATTAAGGAAAAGCTAAATTTGCCAAAGTTGCCAAACAGAATTGAATGTTTTGATATTTCGCATTTCCAAGGAACTGAAACAGTGGCAAGCCAGGTTGTGTTCGAAGACGGAAAGCCAAGCAAAGAACATTATCGTCGATACATCATTAAAACAGTCAATGGAATTGATGATTTTAAATCAATGTACGAAGTTTTATCTCGTCGTTTTAAACATACTGAATATGAGGATCCCGACTTGCTTGTCGTTGACGGTGGAAAAGGACAACTCTCTCAAGCTGTTCGAATTTTGCAAGAAATTAATAAAACGAATGTACCAGTTGTTGGATTGGCGAAAGCACGAACACAATCGAACTTCCAAGATCAAGATGTTAAATCAACTGATGAAAGATTTTTTCTACCGGGGCGGTCTAACCCTGTGACTTTTAAATCAAACGCAGAAGCATTACATATTTTAACGGGTATTCGTGATGAAGCTCATCGCTTTGCCATTACGTTTCACCGTAAAAGACGTGAAGATCGATCTCTAGCTAGCGAGCTTGATGAAATCACTGGATTAGGTGATAAAAGAAAAAAAATTCTACTTAATAAATTTCAATCGATCGACGCAATTAAAGAAGCTGATGCTGATGATATAGCAATATTACCATCTTTTAATCGAATTCTTGCGGAAAGAATTTTGATCCATCTCAATGAAGATAACGGAGATGATCATGAAATATCTCCAGTCGATTGATCAGATACTTTTTCTCAAAATAAGATATTGTCTAAGAGTTTGACTAAAATTTTGAAGTTTATTTTTATTGATTTGAGTTCCGATATCTGAAGTATACCATCTTAAGATTTAAATCGCAGTGTTTGCAGTTTGTGTATACTTCTATTTAAATAATATTGTAGGGGATTATTTTCCATGAATATATATATATCAGTTCATAAACGATTTTTCATTGCATGTTTATTTTCGACCACAAGTCTAGCGACTTTGTTTTTATTTCAAAACTGTACTTCAGGGTTAGGCACAGATTTAAGTAAAGCATCACCAACTTCAATAAGTGATTCATCGACTCGTCCTGATGGGGGGGCATCTCAGCAGACAGGTAGCGCATCTGGAGGTGCTACAACGAGTGGAAGCAGTGTAAGCACGACATCTGGTAGTGTGACAACGAGTGGCTGTTCGAGTTCGACAGGCATTGCTTCGAACTTTCCATGTAGTTCGTATTTTAATGTTCCAGTTGATAGTATTGTTTTAACTCAAGCTCAGAAAAATTACTCAGATCATTTAATTAATGGTTTATTAGCTCGTGGTGGTTGGGGAAATGGAAATGTTTTTCAAATCGATTTTTCTATTGATGTGTTAAACTTTAATCCTTCGTCCAATCGTTATTTTAATGTTGACACAGCTGCTGATTGGACGGCCGAGGGTGATGCACTAACTCGTATTCCGGCTCCGCCTGTAGGATCTGCAAATGGATTTGAAGGGGCGAACACGACCTGTTCTGATGATGGTGACTGTCATTATATTGCATTGGATAAAACGAATAAAAAACTTTATGAAGTCTATCGGGCGGCAACAGACGGAACAACTTTAACAAGTCCTGGTTATGGTGGTTTATTTGTTTGGGATTTTAATGTTAATTATCCACAAAAACTGAGAGGCGATACATGTACAAGTGCTGACGCTGGTGGTTTTTCAATCGGTGCTATGTTATTCTCTGCCGATGAGCTTAAAGCCGGAGCTATTAATCATGCAATCCGCTTTATACTGCCAAATAATCGAATAGCTAACAGAACTTACGTGCGTCCTGCTTCACATACGACCGGAGATAATCGCACGTGGGCTCCAGCTCCGACAACAGATTTAACTGAGCCACCGCTAGCCAATCCTAATTTAGAACCAGGCTTGCCATATGGAACGCGTTTGCGCTTAAAATCTGATTACGATATTTCCAAACTAAGTCCAAGTGCACAAGTTGTTGCAAAGGCACTTAAGAAATACGGTATGATTCTCGCTGACGGTGGAAATATTTTAATAACTGCTCAATCTGATTTGCATACAACTGCGAAATATGCAGATGTCGGTTTTAACGCTCGATCATTGAGTGCTTTAAAGCCGAGTGATTTTGAAGTTGTGCCACCTGAAAAACCAGTTATCGATTTAAGTTTTACGAACCGAGCTACTGTTCTTGGTCATATGATTAAAGTTCAATATCTCGATTGTGAAAGACTTAAATAAAAATCTACAAAACACTTTTACTGCAAAGAGCAGATTTTATTATTGCAGATCGAATTAATTTTGCTTTTTGCGATTGTCCACGAGGTCTTAATACATCCCAATATGATCTTGAACTGAACAGGACTCCGTTATCATATATAAATTGTCTTTCAAGCATTGAGAGTGCGCACTTACTAGCAAGTTTAGGATCCCCACTCGAGTTTTTAGTGCATAAGCCGATGTCCTTCAAGTCATAAAGATCTTCTTTGCCTTTGTGCAACTGGTAATATCCATAGGCGATTCCGTTTGGTCCTTTGTTTGGTACTTTAGGGTTGCAGCTACTTTCAAAGTGAGCAATCGACGCTAATATTAGAGTCCATAAAGTTGATTTTTTTTCTAAACTCATTTTCGAATATTGAGGGCATATAGCGTTTAGACTACCCCCATGAAGTAAGTGAGTGAGTTTTTTATGGTGAACTTTGAATACTTGAGTAATATATTGTCCAACTGGACCTTGAATTTGGTTCTTATCCATTAAAAGAATGCACGAATCAGCAACTTGATTGCCAGACAGGTTGTAGGATGATTTTAAAGCAAGTTGTAATTCATTAATTAAATCAGTAAATTCACCGGCGTAAAACTCAAAAGGAACCATTTCGTTAATTTTTTCGTCTGAGAAGGATTCATTTGAATGCGTTTGAGTGCTTTGAGCAAAAGATTTTTGACTTGAAATTGTCAAGCAAAGGACGAACATCGCGAACAGCGTTCTCAGTTGTCGACATAAGGCATAGCTACTTAAATTTAACATATTATCCCCCAAGCTTTTTCAAAGCTAAGAGCACACTATCAAGAAATCACACTGATCTCGAGATGTTATATTTTTTTACACTGAATGATTTACTTGTCGAATATTCTTACGGTTTGACTGATTTAAGGAGATTTCATCGCCAATTTAGCCTGATTTGCCCAAATTTGTCTTTGAAAAAATAACAATTTTGTTGGAAATAGTTTAAATCGATGATTTAAATAGGCTCGATGACAAATAGCAAAAGAGTGAATTCCGACAGTTTGAATAATGAAATTATTAATGCTGAAATTATGAATACTGAGATTGTTAATCAGTATGGTGAACAATATTTAATTGAGACATTAGGGCTTCGTCGTATTTTATCTTCTCATTTAGAAGTCAAACAAACTGAGCGCATTATTGAAATTTTTGTTCAGAATCTTAATGACTACAACTACGAAGAAAAGGAACTGCTTCAAAAAATGATTTTAGCGATGAAAATTGATTTAAATCTTATTAAAGTTTCTGATCTTAATATGAATAACGCTAAAGCTTCTGAATGTCAGATTAGTTTTGAAATGGTTGACGATATAAAATCTCCGTATCACCAAACTTACTCTCCTCGTGTACTGCTTAAGCAATCAAAACTTAAAAATGAAGCCTGGGCTTTTCTGCAGCGGGTTATGCAAAAATATCAAACCAGTAGCTAGACTGAAGGCTATAAACTTTAATCTAGGCTAAATTGACCTAGTCTTTCGTAGATCAATTATTATTCAATGATGACATGAAGTTTTTATTCGTACTCATCATATTAGCGAGTTGTATAGCGCAAGCCAATCGTGCGGTTCAAAGCGAACAATACTTTTCAGACTTAACACCTGTACGTGTACGAATTCTGAAAAATCAACGATTAGAAGATATTAAAACTAGGATCAAAGATTTGCCTGAATATTTTCAACAACTTAAAATTATTCAAGCGTCGAGTGTTCGTGAACTTAAACAATACGATCTAATTTTGACTTTGAATATGCGAGATTATTTAGCTGGAGTTTTATCGGGTGAAATGCCGCTGACATGGCCATTAGAGGCTCTTAAATCACAAGCAGTAGTAGCTCGCTCATATGCATTAGCTAAAATGATCGAAAGTCAGTTGCAACATTACGATGTCGATTCTGATCACATGGATCAAGTTTTTAAATTTAAAATTGATAATAGAGCACTAAAAGCAATCGACGAAACTCGCGATTTAGTGCTTTCGTTAGACATTAATAAAAGTCGTAAGTTTGAAATTGTTAAAGCTTATTATCATTCCGATTGTGGTGGCCAAACAGTGCCGGCGCAGACGATTTGGCCGGGGGCTGTAGATACCGGTATAACCCAAGATCCCATGTGTTTGCATCGAAAGAATGATTGGACATTTTTTATTGATAAGAAAATTATTGAAAATCGTGATGAAATTAAAATAAAAAAAAATCAAAGTAAAATCATTGAAATAGCAGGTTACACAATTCAGAAACTTCGACAGAGATTTGGATTTTCACAAATCAAAAATTCCCCGATCAATGTTCAGCTTACATCACAGCATTTGATATTAACTGGCAAGGGATATGGCCATGGAGCTGGATTGTGTCAGTGGGGTAGTCGTGATTGGGCTTTACGTGGTTTTTCTTATAAAGCTATTCTCAGACATTACTACCCAAAGGTCGAGCTCTTAAGTTTGGAACAGCTATCAACTAAAAAGAGCTTAACACAATTGCAATTAAATCAGAGGATAATTAAAAGGCAGTTCGCAGAAAATATTCAATCTGCAGAATCGTTTAAAAATTAAATTCTAAAGGAGTTAAAATGTTGGATAGTTTATTGAGTTTATTTATGGTTTTTTCGGCCAATCCAACAAATTACGATAAAGTTTTAAATAAGTTAAATGAGATTATTTCCTTAAACCCTGCTCAAGTACAGATGATCACTATTGGTACTAATGATCAAGGTCAACCCATTCGAGGATTAAAGATCGGACAAGGTGGAACGAGTTCATTAGTTGTTGCGACTCATCATGGTAATGAATACGGTTCAACGGCAACTGCTCTTGGATTTGCAGAGTCAATAGCACGAAATCCTATCGCAGATCAATCTGTCTATATTATACCTGTCTTAAATATTTCTGGATATAATCGAAATAGTCGCTATGAAAGTAATTTACAAACCTCAGTTGACCCTAATCGTGATTATTTAAGCCCGTGTAAATCTGATCGAGCATTTCTTTTAAAATCAACTCAATCATTAGCTCAATTTTTAGTAGATAAGGATATACAAATTTCTGCGACTTTACATACCTATTTTCCGGCAGTTGTTTATCCTTGGGGGATTTCAACTACAGACTTAAACACGCCATATGATCAAGTTTATCAATCTCTTGTTAGAGATGCTACTCTAGAAAGTCGCTATCGCACTGGTAATAATACACAAGTGTTATATCCTGCTGATGGAACTTTCGAAGATTACGCCTATTGGAAACACGGTATATGGTCATTGTTGTTTGAGCTTGGGTTTAGTCATAATCCGGATTCAGTTGCTATTAAAAATATGATCGAAGTGAACACACCTGGTCTTAGACGATTTCTTGAAAATTCACCTAAAACACGTGTCGTAGATCATGACTTTAAAGGTCAATGTGATAGTCGATCGGTTCAAAGAGTTATACTTGAATAAATATCATGGTGAATACAAATAAGTTAACAATATTTGTTAGTGGTGTAAGCAGCGGAATTGGTCGAGCTACTGCAGAGTATTTTTTAAATATGGGCCATACTGTGATAGGAACAGTTCGGAAAATTGAAGATGCCGATTTTTTTAAAAATCAATATGTTGATAATTTCCACGTGTTTGTTGGAGACTTAACCCATTTTGAAAATAATTTGAATATTATACAGTTATTTGAAGATAAAAATATTCACTCTTGTGATGTTGTTGTCCACAATGCTGGTTTAGCTGTTGCCGGTCCAATTGAATATCAGAATTTTGCTGAAGTACAGTATCTTATGAATTTAAATGTTTTATCAGTTATCCAGCTTACACAAATATTATTACCTTACCTTAAAAAAGCAAAAAAGCCCGGTCGAATTATTAATATTTCTTCAGTCAGTGGTGTTGGAGGTACTCCATTTTTAGGTGCATACTGTGCCACAAAACATGCCATCGAGGGATTATCAGAATCCCTACGACGTGAGCTTCGTCTTTATGGTATGAAAGTTATTGTTATAGGTCCCGGCTCAATAAAGACGCCGATATGGGATAAAGGTTTTAGCTTAGTATCAAAACTGTATCAACAGACAGAATATGCTCAATCTTTTCAAAAATTTATCGATTTTGCGTCTCATGAGAAAGATCACGCTTTGGA
Organism: Pseudobdellovibrio sp.; assembly: GCA_046293015.1. Classification (GTDB taxonomy): domain Bacteria; phylum Bdellovibrionota; class Bdellovibrionia; order Bdellovibrionales; family Bdellovibrionaceae; genus Pseudobdellovibrio. Next base: position 117,259 of record JBKBPU010000002.1, on the reverse strand, counting down.
TGTTAGTGAAGTTGTTCATTTTATAAATAAAGCTGTGTTTTCGAAAAATCCGTGTTTAAGATATGCTCCAGTTCCAAGGAAATTAATCAATTGGTATTTGCCTAAAATCATTCCAAAGAAAATATATGATTATTTGATGTGTCGAGCTTTAGATTTGATTGTCTCAAAAAAAGACATTTAGTGTTTAAATAAGTTTAATTGTGTCATAGCTAATAAAAAATAAACAAAGTCATTAAAACTCCATGCTTTAGTCTATAAACTGTACGATCTGTCTGCCGATAAGACGATGTCGAGGTAGATAGTGGATGATTTTGAAAAAGAACTCAAGATAGGTTTTTTAGAAGAAGCGGCGCAAGCAATTGCAGATGTTGAGCAATGTTTTTTAGCTCTAGAATCTGATCCAGATAATGTTGATAACTTAAATAAGATATTTAGATTGGCTCATAACTTAAAAGGCTCGTCAAAAGCTGTTGGTTTTGATGAGTTTGGTCATTTTACACATGAGTTTGAAACATTTATTTTGCGTGTTAAAAATGGTGAGCTTAAAGCTAGTGCCGCAGTTGTTAATTTATTACTACGTGCTAATGATCATGTCTCTCAAATGGTTGAGGAACTTAAAGGTAACTTAGATGCACGATTTGACTCAACAGATTTACTCAATGAGATGACCAACTTTCAAGAATCAAGTGATGAACCAGCTCAGAATGAGGAACCTGAAATTGAAGAATCTGTTTTTACCCCACCATCTGTAAATGTTGATGTTGTTCAAGAACAAGCCGTTGATGTATCGGTTGATTTGAGTGCGCCAGAAGAACCTATTTCTGATGAACCAATCGTAGTTGAAATTCAAAATCAAGTTATTGAAACACCAGTTCAAACTGTAGCAAGTGTGACTCCGACAGTCGAGCCTGCTATGGTCGCGGCCGTTACTACGGCCCAGAGTGCAGCCGTGGCAGCGCCAGCTCTATCGCAAATTAATGTAAATGCAACAGCTTCTGGAGCTGCTAAAAATCAAGTTCCACCACCTCCGGCGCAAAATAATCCGAGTAATTCTAATAATGGTGGTTCTAATGCAGCAGCGGCAGACGAATATATTCGTGTAGCATTATCTAAGGTCGAAACACTCATTAATTTTGTAGGTGAAATGGTCATACTACAATCTGTGTTAAGGGAACAATCGCATCTGCTTGAAAATCCACTTGTACGTAAAACTGTGCACCAGCTTGGTAAAGTTGGTAAAGAGATTCAAGATTTGTCGATGGGATTACGAATGGTACCAGTTAAGCCAACTTTTCAGAAGATGGTGCGAATTGTTCGTGATACCGCTTTGGCTCTAAATAAAGAGGTCGGTCTTCAATTACAAGGTGAGGAAACAGAGCTAGACAAAACTGTCTTGGAAAAAATTAATGATCCGCTCGTACATTTAATTCGTAATTCGGTTGATCATGGTATAGAGGCTGTTGATATTCGCCGCTCTCGCGGTAAACCTGATAAAGGACAAGTTCAACTTTGTGCCTATCAAAAATCAGGCAAACTTCATATCGAAGTTAGAGACGATGGTGGTGGTCTTGATCCTGAAAAACTGCAAAAAATTGCTATCGCTAAAGGTGTACTGAAACCAGGTGTTCAGTTAACAGAAAAAGAAGCTTATCAATTAATTTTTGCGCCAGGCTTTTCAACGAAAGAAAAAGTGACTGATGTTTCTGGTCGTGGTGTGGGTATGGATGTTGTTAAAACCAACATAGCTGATTTAGGTGGTGAAATACGCATTGATTCTGCAATCGGTAAAGGAACTACGTTTACAATTGTATTACCATTAACTCTTGCAATTGTTGAATCAATGGTTGTGACCTATTCAAACCACAAATTTGTTATTCCACTTTCACAAGTGCATGAAACTTTAAATCCTAAAGAAAATATGGTTCAAAATTCTCACGATCTTGGAAATGTATTAATGCTTCGTGGTGAGAATATGCCTCTTGTTAGACTTGGTGATTTTTTCGATATTAAAAACTCGCAACCTTTAACCCAAATGATCGCAATGGTTGTGCGCACGGGTAAGGACCCATTTGCACTTGTCGTTGATGATATTCTTGGACAATTTCAAGTTGTAACGAAACCTCTTGGAAATGAACTTTCAGATACAAAAGGTGTGAGTGGAACCACTATTTTAGGTGACGGTAAGCCTGCACTCATTATTGAATGTAATGATTTATTAAAAAGAAAAATTAAAAACAACTATGTTCCTTCTACAAAAGGAGCAGTTAAGGAGAAAGTGGCATGACAACAACAGACAACAATCGATATCTTTGCTTTAATGTAGCAAATGAAGAATTTGGTATTCCACTTTTAAATGTCAAAGAAGTAATTGGATATCCAGATATTACGCCAGTTCCACAAACGCCACCGCATTTTTTAGGTATTATGAATTTACGTGGGAACGTAATTTCAGTTTTAGACATGCGACTTAAAATTGGTCAAAAAGCGAATAAATCTGATGAGACTACAGTCATGATTTTAGATTTAGGTGGATTTAATTTAGGTGTTGTCGTGGATTGTGTTAATAGTGTTATCGCCATTCAACCGGAACACTTATCACCACGTCCAGTTATTGAATCTTCAAAAAATACTGAATATATTACAAGTGTTTATCGTAAAGATGATCGATTGATTTTATTTGTTGATATTGCAAAAGCATTATCAGTTGATGATTATGCTTCAATCAAAAAACAAGCTAAATCAGCAGCATAGATTTCATATTCACTAACTTAAAATTTAATTGCGTGTAAAGAAGGTCGTAATGTCAAAAACTGAATCTCCCGAGATGGTCAAAAAAGTTGTTGCCGAGGTTTCATTTATAGTTTCTGAAATGGCTGGTATTCAACTTGGAGAGCGACAAGAGTCAATGGTTGAAAATCGCTTGCGAACGCGAATGTTGAAATTAAATATGCCAACATTTGAAGAGTATTTAAATTTCTTAAAGCACAACCAAGAGACTGAATCACAGGCTTTGCTATCTTTACTGACAACGCATCATACTTATTTTTTTCGTGAGTTCTCGCATTTTGAACATCTTTTAAATCATGGTCTAAACTCTATGATTGATAAAGCAAGATCAAGACCTGATAAGACAATTCGTATTTGGTCGGCAGCCTGTAGTCGTGGACAAGAAGTGTATTCGCTTGCGATGTTTTTTAATTTCCATTTAAAACATATGGCTCCAGATGTTAAATTTGAAATTTCAGCTTCCGATGTTGATCCGGAGTCAGTTGAAATAGCCAAAAATGGTGTTTATAAAAATGAAGAGTTAAAACAATGTCCTGCTATGTATATGGATGGAAATTGGTCAAAAGGTTCGGGTGATGTTAAAGAGTTTTCTAAAGTAAAAGATTCTTTGAAAAATCACTGTAAATTTTTAGTTGTAAATCTTTTTCAACCTGAAAGTTTTTTAACGGGCAAAAAATTCGATCTTATTTTTTGTCGTAATGTTTTTATATATTTTAAACCAGATCAAATCAAACAAATTACAAAAAAATTTCTTGAGCATTTAGATCCCCAAGGCTTTATCTATTTAGGAGTGTCGGAAACTCTAAATGGTTTAGAACTACCAATAGCATTAACTGGTCCATCGGTGTACAGACACAAAGAAGCAGTCGCAGGTCTCAATGTTAAAACTCGTATTTCTTCGGATCAGTATAAAGTTCCAAGTACTTTATTAAATGATCCAACGATGATTAAAGCATTTGAAGAACCTACTCCGGCAGAAGCAAAAACATACGAAGTGCTTTGTGTTGATGACTCGCAAACGATTCATGCTTTGTTAGGGAAAATATTGACAGCTGATCATCATTTTAAAATTATTGATAAAGCAATGAATGGTCGTGAAGCCCTCGATTTATTAAAAACAAAAAAATATGATATTATCACACTCGATTTACATATGCCTGAAGTTGATGGCGTGGGTTTTTTAAAAGAATACAAAGGTGAAATTCCAGTTGTCGTTTTATCGAGCATCAACCGTGATGATCCATCTGTCGCACAGCAAGCTGTTAAATTTGGGGCTAAGGATTATATCGAAAAACCATCACTCGAAAATTTTGCGCAAGCCTGTAATGAGATTCGATCAAAGTTGAAAGCCATATTGACGATGTCGCAAGCTATGAAAGCTAAACCTGCTCAAACTGCAACAACACAGTCTGTGGGAAAACCTTTGACCTCACAACCGGCTAGAACAACTGTTTCGACAAGTAAACCCAATCTCACTTTGGTAAAATCTGGTGTTTCAACATCAAAACCTGTTTCAACTTTTAAAGCATCAACAACATATAAATCCACAAGCACATCTGTCGCAAGTAAATCGCAACCAGTTAAAGTTGGAGCGGCAACAAAAACGACTACTTCAACAAGCTTTTCAAGTAATAAGAGCGCAACAAATCAAGGAGTTGTGAAGCCGTTTGTAAAACCAGTGGTCAATTCAACTGTAAGGCCAACAACTCAAACCGCTCAACGAACAGCAGGAAAACCTGCTACAGTCACGACTTTAAAAACGACTATTAGTCCAAGTACAGGTTCGCATGCTCGAACCAGTCAAGGATCATCTGCATTAAAAATTAATCCACTTAAAAAACCCGATGATAAAGACGGTCAAGGTGCTGTTTCTGTACAGAAGAAAATTAAGGCTTTAATCGTCGATGATTCTGGAACTATTCGTAAACTGCTAAAAGAAATTTTAACAGCTGATCCAGCTTTTGAAATTGTGGCAGAAGCCGAGAAACCGTCACAAGTTGAGGATTTAATTCTTAAACACAAGCCTGATCTTATTACATTAGATATTCATATGCCAGAAATGGATGGGGTAACTTTATTAAAAAATTATTTACCCAAATATAAAATACCGACTGTCATGATCAGCTCGATCAGTAAAGAAGAGGGGCCGCAAGTATTAGATGCCTTAGAATCTGGAGCAGTCGATTATATTCAAAAACCTCAAATGAATCAATTAGCTGAGGCTGCACAAATTATCAGAGAAAGATTAAAAACGGCAGCTCAAGTTAAGGTCAGAATACGTAATAAAGTCGTAAAACCAGTCGCAGGTCAAAGAAAATTTGCTGATCTGGACAGTTTAATTGTGTTGGGATCATCAACTGGTGGAACTGAAGCTTTAAGAGAGGTTTTTCAAGGGTTGCCTAACGAAATACCACCTATAGTCGTTGTTCAGCATATACCACCTGTTTTTTCTGCGGCTTTCGCACATAGGCTTAATCAGATATTACCTTTTGAGGTCCGTGAAGCAAAAGATGGAGATATTGTTAAACCTAATCAGGTGCTCATCGCCCCTGGTGGAAAGCAAATGTCACTAAAAAAGAAAGGTCCGCAAATATCAGTCATTGTAAATGACGATGCTCCCATGAATCGACACAAACCGTCAGTTGATTACTTGTTTAAATCTGTTGCGCAATTGCAATTACCAAAAGTTATTGCAGGAGTATTAACAGGAATGGGTGCGGATGGTGCCGAACAGCTTAAAAGTTTGAAACACGCTGGTGCAAAAACATTTGCGCAAGATGAAGCAACATCTGTGGTTTATGGTATGCCAAAAGAAGCCTACGAACGCGGTGGGGCGGAAGTAAAAGTAGCATTAGAAAGTATAGCTATGCATATAGTAGACCTAAGTCATGAAATTGCGAGTTATAAGAAAAATTCAGCTTAATAAGTAAATATTTAATTTAAATCTGACGATATTGACTATGTTAGGAATTATAAAATGAGCACTGTAAAAAAACAGATTACAATCAAAAAAGACACTGTGCTATTTAAGCAGGGTGATGCTGGTGACTGTGCTTATGTTATTGAGTCAGGTAAAGTTTTAATTTATATTGAAAAATCAAATGTTGAAATTCCGATTGCTCACATCAAAAAAGGCGAAATTTTTGGCGAGATGTCGTTGATTGATAATTCACCAAGATCGGCATCAGTTCGGGCTGTTGAAGATACTGTATTAAATAAAATTACAAAAGATCAGTTGATCGATCGTTATCAGGGATCAGATCAACTTGTGCAATTGCTTCTGCGAGTTATGATGAATCGTTTAAGACGTAACAATAACTCATTGGTTAGCACGAGTGCGAGTGGTGTCCCAGAAGAAGCTTTACAAGAAGAGGCTAACTCAAACGATGCGTTCGGAAATATTCGTTTAGAAAATCGTTTGCTTGAGGCTTTAAATAACCAAGAATTCGAAATGTTTTACCAACCCATTGTAAACATGGAGTTAAATAAAATAATTGGCTGTGAAGCGCTTATTCGTTGGAAAGATCCGATAGTCGGATATATTCAACCTGATAAATTTATTGATTTTCTAGAGAACTCATCTTTGATGATTCCTGTTGGACAGTGGATTTTTGAAACCTGTTTTAAAGATTTTAATGAACTTAAAAAAATATTTGGCGATGAGTTTGTTATGAGTGTTAATGTCAGCGGTCGTCAGTTTGTGCATCCTGATTTCTTAACTGATTTAGAAAAATTAACATGGAAATATAAAGTTCCTGCAAAAAGTATTAAACTTGAAGTGACTGAGCGTGTGATGATGGATGGAGTTAATGCGATCGAGATTCTAAATCGTTCGACAGAGAAGGGTTTTCAAATCTCAATTGATGATTTTGGAACAGGCTTTTCAAGTTTACAATATTTATCCCATATGCCAGTGAATTATCTTAAAATTGATCGAACTTTTGTTTCAAAAGTAAATCGTGATCCTAAAGTTTTAGCTATTGTTAAATCAATGATTTATATGGCTAAAGAGCTAGGGATGTCTATTATTGCCGAAGGTGTTGAAACACCTGAGGAGCGGGCTATTTTATTATCTCTCGATGCAAAGTTGGCACAAGGATGGTTGTACTGTAAAGCAGTTCCCTTGAGTGATTTTTTAAAATTACCTGCATTTTTTGCACAAAAAAAAGCAGCTTAATAGACAAGTCGAATCGAATTTCAAACAATTACTTTGTTAAATTAGTATCAAATTTTTTAAACGAATTTCTTAAGTCATGGCCTACTGTGTAGTCTATTTTTATGTTGTTTGTGAATTTATCCAGTAATAAGTTTACGTCATGAATATGCAACAGCATCCAAAAATAATTCAAGGTGGAATGGGTATCGCAGTATCCGACTGGCGATTGGCTCAGACAGTATCTAAAACAGGACAACTAGGTGTGGTTTCGGGAACAGCAATTAATTCTGTACTTGTTCGTCGTTTACAGGATGGGGATCTTGGTGGACATTGTCGACGTGCAATGAAGGCATTTCCATCCGCAACTATCGTAAATGAAATACTTGCTGCATATTTCATCGAAGGTGGTAAGGCTTTTGAACAAAGTTATAAAAGGCCACCTATGGCATCATTAAATTCATCGTTGTCCTTGTTGCAATTAACAGTTGTTGCAAGTTTTGTAGAAGTTTGGTTGGCTAAAGAAGGTCATAGTGGAGTTGTGGGGCTTAATTTGCTTGAAAAAGTTCACTTGCCTAATTTGCCATGTTTGTATGGTGCAATCTTAGCGGATGTTGATTATGTTATTATGGGTGCGGGAATTCCGCGTGAAATCCCGGGTGCTCTTGATTTATTAAGTCAAAATAAAAAAGCCACATTGAAAGTTCCAGTTGTTGGTGGAAGTGAAGATGCGATTGTTTGTTTTGATCCAATCGAAGTTATGGGTCATGATTTACCGTCAGGGCCGCTTAAACGACCTTATTTTTTACCTATAGTTTCTTCAGCAGTCTTGGCTGCAAACTTGAAAAAAAAATCAACAGGTCGTGTTGATGGTTTTATTGTTGAAGGCCCATTAGCTGGTGGTCATAATGCTCCACCACGTGGCCCTATGACACTTAATGAACGCGGAGAACCTGTTTATGGTGAACGTGATGTTGTTGATTTAGCCGATATGAAGGCTTTAGATTTACCTTTTTGGATGGCCGGTGATTATGCTTCATATGAAAAGCTAACTGCGGTTTGTGAACAGGGCGCTCAAGGTGTGCAAGTGGGAACCTTGTTTGCTTTTTGTGAAGAATCTGGGATAGATAAAAACCTCAAAGAGAAAACGTTACAAACCGTTACTACGACTGAAGCGCCAGAAGGCGGGTGGGTTTTTACTGATCCAAGATCGTCACCGACAGGTTTCCCATTTAAGGCTATTAAGTTAGAAGATAGTTTATCGAATAATCATCATTATGAGCAGCGAAAAAGAATTTGTGATTTAGGTTATCTTCGGCATTTTTACAAAAAAGATGACGGAAGTCTCGGGCAACGGTGTCCTGCGGAACCGGTTCAGGATTATCTTAAAAAAGGTGGGCTTGAGTCGGACACTGTTGGGCGAAAGTGTTTATGTAATGCTTTGATGGCTGACGTAGGTATGGGGCAAATACAAGCTGGTCAGAAAAAAGAATTACATTTACTCACTGCTGGTGACGATTTAAATAATATAAAAAGAATATTGAAACCTGGACAACTTTCGTACAGTGCAGTTGATGTCATTCAGTATTTGATGCAGAAATAATTAGTATCCGTAGAAACCCAATTTTACTGAAAGTGAAATTGGGGCGACCGACGGGGCTTGAACCCGCGACACTCGGAATCACAATCCGATGCTCTACCAACTGAGCTACGGCCGCCACAGGAAATGTAGTTAGAATTTATAAGATTTTTTTTTATAAAGTGCAACTATAAGCCGGCAATTTAAATCAATTTTTTGCATTTATGCACTTATAATCAGCAACTCGTTGATAACTATCTAAATTCTGAGGCAAAATGGATATGTAATTCCCCATATTTTGAAAAGGTTGATTATGTTCGGAAAATTTTTTTTAAAACTTATTATGATATTTCTTGTAAGTGAAACCTCGGCAAAAGATCTTAAATCAGCAGCTATATCTCAACAGGAGAAATCAACAATGAAATCAGCTAAATATGATCCAACAATTTGCGAGTTTCCCAAAGATGATGAATCTTTGAAAAAACTACTAACCCCAGAGCAGTATGCTGTAACTAAGAAAAATGGCACCGAAAAACCATTCGCAAATCTTTATTGGGACAATCACCATCCTGGGATATATGTGGATGTTATTTCGCAAGAGCCCCTGTTCTCATCAAAGGATAAATATGACTCGGGGTCGGGTTGGCCAAGTTTTACAAAGCCACTTTTAAAAGACGTAGTTGTCGAAAAAAAGGATTTTAGTCACGGAATGAATCGCGTTGAAATTCGTTCGAAAAGATCTGATGCTCATCTAGGGCATGTATTTGATGATGGACCCTCTGATCGTGGTGGTTTAAGATATTGCATGAATTCAGCCTCTCTGAAATTCATTCCTCTAGAAAAAATGAAAGAATTTGGTTACGAAGATTGGCTAAAGTATTTTACAGCAGAAGAAATGAAAAGCGCTGAACGTAATCCTTATCGAAAGCACAAATAACATCTTTTTTCGATTTTATATCTTTCAGAGCTTTAATTGTTTTCTTTAAATAATGATTGATGTCATAATTTTATTTTGAAGGGGGTCTCGTGTGAGATATGGTTTCCTTTTATTTTCTATTTTAATTTCTTCATGTCAGCATTTTGCAAGTAAACCTGCTGTTTTAAATGAGGAAGTAGGTAAGCCACCAGTTTTGTACAACAGCCTTGATGAGAAGCTGCGTACTGATTTAAATCAAATTTGGTCTCAGTATTATAGGACAGATTTTAATGAAACAAAAGCTTTAGAAATATACTTTGTGACAAATCGAAATCTAAAAAGCTCGAACATAGACTGTACAAACGAATCGTTAGGTATTGGTTTAGATTCGATGACACGTTATGGTTCATGTAAAGTTAATGTTCCTAAAAACCACACAACTGGACAAATTAATTTTACGCAAGATGCGAGAAAATCATCTCATGAGCATTTTAAAATTCTAAATGCTCAGAGTTTCGATATTGATAAATTAATACAAAATTTAATCCTATCAAATCGCATGCCCCTTGTTTTTGTACATGGTTTCAATGTCAGGTTTCAAGAGGCTGTTTTGCGTGCAGCTCAAATTGCATATGATCTCAAGTATCAAGGTCCTGTTGTTCTACTGAGTTGGCCAGCCGGAGCTGGCGATGGATTTTTTGATGATAAATTTGTTAATAATACATATAAAATTAATTTAAAATCTGCTATGGATTCTATTTCTGTTTTTGAGAATTTTTTCGAACAAATGTCTGAAAAAAATATTCGATTTAATTTATATGTACATTCAATGGGGCATCAAATTGTTTTACCTGCTTTGGTCAATTGGTGCAAAAAGTATAACGATTGTCGTGATCCGAAAATTTTAGTTAACGAACTTATTTTAAATGCTCCCGACTTTGAAGAGAAAAAAATTCATGAAATCTCTTACGCTTTAAGTATGACTGCACAACGAACAACTTTATACTGTTCCTATAATGATAATGCCTTAATAGCGTCTGAAACATATAACAAAAATAAGCGAATAGGCTCGTGTGCCTATGTTGATGGTATTGATGTCATTAACGTAAGTGAGTTAGATGCACCAACGTTAGGTTTGGGGTTAGGACATGGGTATTACTCATCTCGACCCATTTTAAGTGATGTTTTTCAGGTACTTGTTGGTATTGATGCTGAAAAACGATTATTTATTCGAAAAAGTGAACCCAATAGCACAGAAAAATATATCATGAAGCCCTAATCATATATAGTTGATCAAAGCGAATCAGTTTCTTATTTTTAGTTTTTTTGGTATGAGAATTGATTGTCAGGTTCTTGTTATAAGCTGAACGTTTTCTGGAGGCTACATGTTCGTTTTGATCAACCGTCAAAAGTTTTCTTTTATGTTTTTAATGACTCTTTTTGTCTTATTGTCAAAAGTTAATACAGTTTTCGCAGCTGAAAAAATATCAGCAGCTGAAGAGTATGTTCGTAAGCATGCTCAGATTTTTAGACCGAATTCTCCGGAGGTTTTAACACGTCTAAGAGAGGAAGTAGGTGATGATTTTGCCCAAAAAGTTATGAATGTATTTATCGAACAGATAATCATGAAAAGTAAGCCAACTCACGATTGTTCTTCATTTATTGGAACTTGTGATTTTTATCTTTGCCAAGAGTCTAAAAATAGCTGTGGTTTAAATGGTTATAATCTAAGCTATGGTTACAAATATTGCAGTTTAAGTAAGTTCGATTTATTAAATGAAATGCAAACTACAGCTGGACGCAGATGGGTTGAAAATACGTTTGTTTGTTTACAAAGTGAAAGTTTTTATGATTTTCCTATATCTCAAAAATTTTCTTGTGAAGATGTTAAAAATCGATCTTTTAATGTGCATCCAAATTGTTATAAAGAGGCTGGGTTTTGCTCATTAGATTCTTACGATAAGCTTAAAATATTGAATACCATTAAATCAGAGATTTTTTCATTTGAAACTTTTAAACAAGGTTTTGATCTGCTTAAAAGTTGTTTAAAAGATTAAGTATATTACATTTGTTTAGAGTTAAAATAATTAAAAACTGGACTATGGGTGAGTTAGTTTTTTAGTTACAATGTAATTCTATGAGAAAGCTTATCAAAATAGTTTTGTTTGCAACATTTTTTATTCACACAAGTTGTTCGTTATGGATCAAAAAAGACGATAAGTTAAGCCAAAGTGATGTCATAGCGCCATTAACAGAGCCAAACCCTGCATATAGTGTTGAGCTGGATGCTTTAATCCAGCGAGATGTTACGGGTGGTTTATATTTTGGATTAAATTCTAGTCATCAGTTAAATGATGAAGAATTATCTCAATTAAAAGAGTTTTTTAAATTACGATCAACACATGCAAATGAAAAATCACAAAAACGAATTCAACAGGTTGTGCAGCATCTTAAAAAAGAAGAGTTTAGTAAAATTGTTAATTACTCTGTAGATGAGATTATCAAAGCATCTTCTAAATTGACCGATTCAAAAAATATCGAAATTGCACAAATGCTATCTGACGATGCGACTTGTTATTCAGCTGAGTTAACTCTTTCATATGGTGCAGTTGAAGAGAAAGAATTTCCAGACGAAAGAGCCATGAATAATGTTGCTAAACTCTATGAAAAGACTTTTGATTGTGGTGAGGGTGAAACAAAAGCTCGTGCAGCTTACCGATTGGGTTTATTTCATGTTATGCGCAATGAATGTCAAAAATCTCTAAAATATTGGGATATTGTATCTAGCACTCCGGATGTTAAGTTTCTGTTTTCAAGAGCGGCATATTGGCGCAATCAGTGTGCTCTCGATGAAGAGCAACGTAAAATTGCGGCTTTAAATTTTTATCAAACATATCCTTTAAGCTATCACAGTGTGCGAGCCTTGAAAGAAGCTAAAGAAGATATTGGGCCAACAATTTTTTCACGCCGACAACCGAAAGTATTGGTTCGCTCTGAAATTGAACCTAAGGCGAATCAACTCGTTGATGAGATTGAAAAAAGAATTCATAATAACGAATTTGCAAAGGCCAAAGAAATGTTGAACTGGTTTGGTGATGATCGAGCTCAGAATTTAGAGCCACATTTTCGACTTTATTTGGCCTATTTGGCCTTTATGTGTCATGATGGTCTGAGTGTTTTTCAGTTTTTAGCGAAAGTATTAGTAACCTATCCAGAACTAAAGACGGTGAGTACTTTAAGTTTATTTTATCCTAAATGGTACTATGATCTTGTAGAAACAGAAGCGCAGAAATATGGTTTAGATCCACTCCTTGTTATATCGCTAGTTCGGCAAGAAAGTGCTTTTAATAAAGAAGCTATGTCGAGAGTTGGGGCTCGTGGTTTAATGCAACTGATGCCAGCAACTGCGAAAACACTTAATCGAAAAATCAGAAAAAATGAACTTTTTATTCCTGAAAAAAACTTACAATTAGGAGTTCAGTATTTTGCTAATTTGGTGAAGCGTTATAATGGCAATGTGACATTTGCGTTGGCGGCTTATAATGCGGGATTTGGTGCAGTAGATAAGTGGATTGAACGCTACAAAGTTGATAATGAAATGTTATTTTCAGATTTAATTCCATACAGAGAAACACGTGAATATGTAGCTTCAATTTTAAGAAATTATTATTGGTATCAACTTCTTGATCAATACAATCACTCAATAGCTCATAAAAGTGTTGTTGTTGGCGAATTAGATCAATCACTCTAAAGATTTGAATGATTTGCAAAGTAACTATTCATAAGTCTGTGATTTTAAATCAATTGTAATCAATCACGACTGGACCAAGGCCCAATCTCTAGAATCTGGACTAATCTGTTTTCTCTAAGCTTCCGTAAAGAAATATGGGAGTGTTTATGTCATTTGATTACAGTAAGTCGAAATCACATGGTTCAAGCGGCGATAGTTTTTGGACATCGTACTCGGATCTATTCTTAGGATTATCTTCTATCTTTTTGATGTTGTATGTTGTTGCAAGTCTTCGCAGCGGTACAGATGGTATTAAAGCGCAGAGTGAAAATAATAAATTAAAAACACAAGTGCAAGATTTGAAAAATCAATTGCAAACTTATGAATCTGTTAAGAATGAATACATGAAAAAAGCAGAAAAAAGTGAAGTTGATGAGTACAGAGAGTTGATGGATAAGTTAACTTTATTGCAAGATGAAGCTAAGGGTGAAAAAGAAAAACTTAACCTTGCAGCAAAAGAAAATGAGAAAAAAGAAATAGCGCTCAATAAATATCAACAAATGATTCGTAATATTATTAACTCAAATAAATTTTCTAAAGTTAAAATTGAAAATCGTAATGAAGTTATTGATGAAAAAGATGATGTCATTACTGAAAAAGAACAAGATATAAAACTCAAAGAAAATAAAATTGCTAATTTAAATGATGAAATTCGTGAAAAGCAAGCACAAATTCGTGATCGTGAAAGTCGAATCCAATCGGTTAATGAACAATTAAATCAGAAAATGCAAGAGCTTAAAAGTTCATTTAAAAAAGCAAAGCTAACGCAAAAAGCATATCAGAAACAAATGGAAAAACTTAAAATGGAAGCTAATAGCAAAGTCCAGCAGTTAGCGTTTCTTAATGCACAAGCGGAAGCTCAATTGAAAAATGTTAAAGGCGAGCTTGATAATACCAACTCGCAACTACAAGCTACTAAAGGAGCTTTATCTAAAGCTGCTCAAGAACTTGAAAGTAAAGATAAAGAGGTTTCTAACTTGCAAGGACAGCTTGGTAAAGCTGCTGCGGAAACAAAAGCGAAAATGGATGCTCTGGCAGCGCAGTATGACGCTCAGAGAGCGGCAGAGCGAGCAGCATTTGAGGGCGAACTTAACAAACAAAAAAATATGGGAGCAGCTGAGCGTGCTCGTTTAGAAGGTGAATATGCTCGTCGTCAAGCTGAAAAAGAGCGTCAACATAAAGGTGCTTTAGCAGCTTTAGGCAATCAATTAAAATCGACTGAAGAGCAGCTTGGAAGAGCGAATGCTGAACTTGAAGCTCGAAAAAGCATAGCTAATGAAATTAAAAAAGGATTTAAAGCGGCAGGTGTTAAAGCAGACATTGATGGTGAGACGGGTGATGTTGTTTTAGATTTTGGTCAAGCGACATTTGACAATGATTCAGCTTTTCTGAAAAGTGAAATGAAAGCAGTATTGCAAAATGCAATGCCTGTGTACTCAAAATCATTATTCGATAATCCTAAAGTTGCAAATAAAATTGGTTCTGTCGAAATCATTGGTTTTGCTTCGCCAACATACAAGGGTAAAGTTGTAGATCCACATTCGACTAAGCCAGAAGATCGCCAGGCTCTTAAGTATAATATGGATCTCAGTTATAAACGTGCAAATTCAATTTTTAATTATATTGTTGATGGTAAAGAAATGGATTTTGAAAAAAGAAGAGAACTTATTCCTACGCTTAAGGTTTCTGGACGAAGTTTCTTAGATTTAATCAAAATGACTCGTGGGGTAGCCTCAGCAGAAGAGTACTGTCGAGTTAATGATTGTAAGAAATCACAAAAAGTTATTATTAGATTTAATTTAGATCAAAGAAAAGAGGGTGGTAAATAATGGAATTGAAAATAGAAAACATAGTCAAATGGGTCATCGTTGGACTACCATATGCAATCGGAGGACTGTTTTTGATTGCTGCCGCGACGAGATGGATGATTTACTACACAGTTCGAAGACACGAATGGTTTGCTCGTGAATTTGAAAAAAGAGTCTATAAGTATTTAGATTCTGATGAAAGTCGTGCAAGTCAAAATACTTCATTCTATGTATTGAGTAAAAAACTTTTAGAAAAAACGTATTACGAAACATTTGCTATTCGTGATCGTAAATCAAAAGAAAATTTAGATCATGTGATGAGTATGAATGATCGCATATTCCTTGTAAAACAAGGTTGTGCTTGGATGGTTAAAGATATTTTAAAACAATTAAGATACTTGAAGTGGTCAAAAGAAACACCAAAGTTACTTCATATTACAAAAGCCACTTTACATCACAATCCATGTTTTAATCGTTTGTTCGGAGTCATCCCAATGGGTGGATTGAATGAATTAATTTCGATATTACCTGGTCTGTTTGTCGTAGCCGGTGTTTTGGGTACTTTCTTAGGGATTAAAAGTGGTCTAGTTTCTTTAGGAGCAATGGATCTACAAGACATGGAAGGCACAAAAAATATTATGGATGCCTTCTTGCATGAAATTGGATTCGCAATGACAGCATCCATTGTAGGTATTATTTTTTCATTATCTTTACATGTCGTGAATACTGTATTTTCGCCTGATCGCGCATTTGTTTCACTTGTCGATCGTTTTGAAAGTACAATGGATTTACTTTGGTATAAATCAGAAAATAATGTTGTGCCGGATCATGTTGATAAATTTGATGAAAATAAAGATCCAGTTGAAACATTAGCTGAAGATGCAGTGAATGTTGAATTTGAAAAAACTCGAAAACAATTCGCTAATAAAGCAGCGTAAATTTTCGAATGAGAGCCTCAATCAAGAGGCTCTGTATGAATACTCTTAAAAAGGTTTGTAATGAGCGGAGATTCGGTCAATTTACTTCAAGTAGAAATTTTACATCCTTACGGGGTGTTTAAGTCGTATAAGACATACGATAAAGAAATTCTATTGGGTCGTGACAAGAATTGCCATATTGTTATCAACGATAACAATATATCCCGAGCACATTTAAAAATCTCTTGGAGTGGTGAAGAGATAACTATTAATGATTTGGGTTCTTCTAATGGAACCTTTATTAATAAACATAAGATCTCTCCTGGCTATATTTATAAAATATTTCAAACAGACGAAGTCGTACTTGGCGCATCGCCGTACAAACTTAAGGCGACAATTTTAACAACAAATCAAGAAAAAGCACTCGTAAAACCTGGTCATGAAATTAAAAAAGAGCCGTTACCATTAACGCCAGATCAAGTTGTAAAAGAAAATAACGAAATTGAAGGTGTTGTTAAATTTTTAAAAATTGATGAAAAGCTTGTTCAAAATGATCAAGGCATGGAACTTGACTTTAAAAATGTCGGATTAAATCTACCAAAGTACAATACACCTACTGATCATGCTAATGAGATCATTCGCGAAGCTGAATATTTAAAAGCGTCGATGATTAAGGGCGCTGAAATCAAAAAAGAAAAGATTATTGATCAAGCTAAAATAGAATCTCTTAAGTTAATCAATGACAATTATGAGGACTATAGATTAAAAATTCAAGGTTTGCTTGAGCAAACTAAGAGTGAAATTGCGCGTTTGAAACATGAAGCAGAAATGCTCAATAAAGAAAAAGAGCAACAAACTTTCGAGGAAATAAATCGCAGTTGGGAAGCACATCGTGAACAGCTGAAACTTGACACAGAGACAGCATTAAAACGTTTAGAAAAAGATCACGCCATGAAGTCAGAGTTGTTAATGGAAAAATTACAGCTCGATATGATGGTTGAAAAAAATAAAATAATTTCTGAAGCTGAATATGAAATTTTAAAGAAAAAAAGAGCTCAAGAAGACCAACTATTTGAAGAGCGTAAAAAGCATAGCGAATTGCTTGCAGATCAAGCGCAACAGCAAGTAGAGCAATTATTTCGCGAAAAGAAAAAACACGACGACGCTATTGAAAAAGAAAAACGTGAACACGAAGAAAAAATTCGTATTGAATTGCATGAACACAACACTCTGATCACGAACCTTAAGCAGCAAATCGAGAATTTAAATACAGAGCATATGGAACTTGTCGGTTTTGTTAAAAATAAAAACCTGGAAAAAACACTCTTACTTGAAGATATGAATAAATTTAGTATTGAGCACTCAGATGCTGAGTCTAAGTTAAAGAATATCAAAGAAGAGCTTAAAGCTCATGAAGATGAATATATTAAAGTCAAAGATCAACTAGAAAATTTTGCTACGCACAAAACAGATTTAGAGTCTTCAATTCAAAAATTAAATTTAGAATTTGATGCATTACAAGAATCATTTAAATCCCTGACTGAAAAAAATCGTTCATTGAAAGAAGAATACGAAGGCTTGCAAATTTCATTTGAAACAATGAAACGAGACAAAAAACAAGAAATTGATAACGAAATAACTCAGTATAGAAAGTTTGAGACTGCTAAATTTGAAGAATTTAAGGTGAGTCAGGCTCAATCTTACCAAAAGCTTAAAAATGAACATTTAGAGTCAATTAAAAAAATCAGTATTGATTTATCACAGGAAGTTTCGACTAAACTTGAGCTGTTAAGTAAGCAAACAGCTGTATTTAATTTTGAAAAAACGCTCGAAGTCGTTAACTCTGTTATTCAAATTAAAACATCGCAACTTAACGGTGGATCTGCACAGCATGAAGAGCAGCTTAAAATTTGGAAACAAAGACAAGAAAAAGAAAAATACAGAATATACACACAAACATTTGCGGCGTATGTCGTTATTACTGTTATTGGTTATTTTCTTTATACACGCTTGGCCATCGATCCTGTGGAAAGACAGCGTCGTGCTTTAGCAGCTCAAAGAGAAGAACAAATTATTAAAAATAAATTTGTTGCACAAAAAGATTCAACATATCGCGAAAGTTATGTCGATTTAACTATTTATACGAGTAACTTTACAGAAAAATATTTAGATGAAAAGCTGCAAGATGAGTTTATTCGCATGGCAACAAAAAAATTCTTAAGCCGTTGGAAAGTTAGCGAAGAGATCACGATCAAGGTCAATGCGGCATCAAGAGCTTTTGTTCAAGCTGTAGATGAGAAAAGCCAAAATCTAACAAAAGATCGTTTCCGAAATGATATTGAAAAGCTCAAAATTCAAGAACAAGAAATGATCAAAGAGCATGAAGAACTATTTGGCTCAGCTGTGCGGTATCAAGATTACAAAAAAATGGAACAAGAGTTTTTCTCTAAATATCTGAAATAGAAAAATTAAAAAATGTCATTGTGCGGATGGCTTTTTGTCAGATTATTTTAATCGTAAAATTCATTTATTTTTAAAACAAAGATGTTTCAATTTAAGATTTTATGTGACTTATTAGACGCTTTGTTGTCGAGAGCTGAGTCATTCGCAGTTGTTAAGTCGGTATCTAATGTAGCCGAAAAGTAATGGTTCGGTTGTGACAGGAGGTTTCTGGCATGAAGCAATGGGTAATTAAGTTATTACAGCAGCTTGATATGTCTTTTACGGATTCAAGTTTTAAAGTTGAGTCTGCCCCAACTAAGAAGATACCATCGATCAATGAGGATAAAGCCACATTAATTTTCCTTATGGACCTTTACAATAAGCATCTTTTTGAGGTTGAAAAGCACTCAATTCGTAAAGTCAGAGATAAGTTAGATCATATGGCTAAACAACTTGTCGCTGTCGAGGGAGACTCAGCCCAGACTGAAAAAGTACTCTCTGAAATTAGACAGTTTTTCTCGAGCTATCGGATTGATGAATGTTCTTATGTGCAAAATTCTTTTGATGATTTTAAACGTATAGTCTGGGATTTGGCAGAACAGTTTAGTGATGAGTTTCAAACCGATAGTCAAAAGGATAAAAATTTGAACGAACATTTACAGGGGTTAAAAGAAGCTGTTGAATCAAATTCGCTTGAAACGTTAAGGGTTAGATCTCGAGAATTTTTAAATAAGTATATTGAACACCAACAGCAAAAAAATGAACGTAGGCAAAAACGTATCACACATGTTAAGAAAAATCTTGATACAGTAAAAAAACAGCTTCTCGAAGCAAACAGCACTTTAAACACTGACCATTTGACGACAGCATACAATCGAAAATGCTTTGATGAGCAAATCAAAAAATATGTCCAATTAAATAATTTAAACCCAACGGATGTGACTTTAATTATTTTGGATATCGATTA
This sequence comes from Pseudobdellovibrio sp., assembly GCA_046293015.1. GTDB lineage: Bacteria > Bdellovibrionota > Bdellovibrionia > Bdellovibrionales > Bdellovibrionaceae > Pseudobdellovibrio. The sequence goes on along the minus strand of JBKBPU010000002.1, from coordinate 97,900 downwards.
TTTTAAAAAAATTAATGATACATATGGGCATGACATCGGCGATTTTATATTAGTCGAGTGTGTACGCATCATGAAATCGATTTTTTATCACGAAGGTGAAATAGTATCTCGAATAGGTGGCGAAGAATTCGCGATTATTCTGCCTGGGCATCAGCTAGAAGATGCTATTGCGCGGGCTGATGAGTTGCAAAGACGTATAAGATCAGAAGCCTTTGTGCAGGGAAATCTTAAAATTCGCTTTACAGTCTCGATGGGAATTTCACAGCTCATCGAAAATGAAACGGCCTCTGAGTGGGTTAAGCGGGCCGATACAGCGCTTTATCAATCTAAGAATTCGGGACGCAATCAGTATACCGTTGCGAAAAACAATATCAAAGAGCCACGGGTGGCTTAACAAAAGCCAATTTAGGCATGAATTTTTGATCATTGTATTCATTTTAAGGCTGTCTAAAAGTTTACAGTGTCAATTGTTTTATAGACACGTTACAGTCTGAAGTGTCCTCTTTTGAAATTAAATCACTTTTAAGCATTGGTTTTGAGTTTGCTAAGCCTCTTTCTACACAATGAAATGAAAGGGGTTTTCATGATTTTTCAGTTAGTAACGGTTGAGAAATTCTCTAAATTATTTCCACTGCTTTTGATTGGTTATTTTGCAAAAGTTCGTGCAAGTGAAAAACCAATTTTAAACAACCTGTCAGATCAAACTGTTGTCGTTGGTGTTATTGACACAGGTCTTGATTTGCAGCACAGACTTTTAAAAGAATCGGTTTGGATTAATGTGGGAGAAACAGGTTTGGATGATTGCGGTCAAAATAAACAAACGAATGGAATCGATGATGATGGTAATGGTTATATTGATGATGTTAATGGATGGAATTTTGTCGATAATAATAATAAAATAATAGATGATAGTGGCCACGGAACTCATGTGGCTGGGATAATTCAACAGCAATTTAATAAAAATAATTTTATCAAAGGTGGGCAGTTAAAAATTATGCCATTGCGATTTTATAGTTCTAAGTTAACCGCAGATAAAATTATTGCTAATGGTGTTAAAGCGATTGAGTATGCGATTAAAATGAAAGTGCATATTTTAAATTATTCAGGGGGTGGGGTATCAGCTGATCCGCGTGAAAGTCAGGCTATACTCAAGGCACAGCTTGCACAAATACTATTTGTTGCAGCTGCCGGGAACAATCACAAGAATTCTGATGTCGAAAAATTCTTTCCTGCAAGTTACACACACGATAATATTATAAGAGTTGCATCGATTGATTCTGACACACGATTATCACGCTTTAGTAATTTCGGTGCACAAACTGTTGATATCGCCGCGCCTGGAAATCGTATTTTATCTGCAACTCCGCAAAATTCGATGGATTATTTGTCTGGGACATCACAATCAACTGCTTTTGTTACGGGACGATTGGCTGCAGCACACTTAATCTGTTCAAGTTGTAGTTTAGAGGTGCGTAAAAATTTATTGTATTTCACAGCCAAAAAAATCGATCAGCTTAAGGGTTTAACAAAATCACAATTAGCGCTTGTCGATGATTAAAGATTTGGTCCATAATAAACTGATTCAGTGGCAATGAGGAGAGTATGTATGCATAAAAATCAAGGGCCTGTTTATTACGGTGATTATTTGAAATTAAACGATTTTTTAAATTGTCAGAATCCCAAAAGTCGGCAGTATGCAAGTGTCGATAATCCAGAAGCCCATGATGAAACATTGTTTATAGTTGTTCACCAAGCCTACGAATTGTGGTTTAAACAAATTCTACACGATTTAAATTACGTTTTAAGTTGTTTTGCTCAAGAGAAAATAGCCGATGATCAGTTAAGTTCTATTGTTCAAAAACTAGATCGTATTCGTAAAGTGCAATCGTTATTTGGAACGCATTTAGAAATTCTGGAGACAATGACCCCTATGGATTTTCTTGAATTTCGAAATTTGCTGATACCAGCATCTGGTTTTCAGAGCACTCAATTTCGTGAAATTGAAATTAAACTTGGTTTGGGAACTATTGATCGTCAGTCAATTGATCGTGAGTTTTTTCTAGGACGTTTAAATCAAAATGACCGTGAGCGATTAACCTCCCTAGAAAACTCGCCTTCATTGTTAAAACTATTATCAACGTGGCTCGAGAGAACGCCTTATACAGAGCATGTTGATTTTAACTTTTGGGATGAATATCAAAAATCGATACATTCAATTTTATCTGAAGACGAACTGACAATTCAAAATAATTTAGCTCATTTGTCTGAGCTTGAACAAAAAGCTCAAATTGAGAATTTAAAAACAACGCGTGCTACTTTTGCCAGTCTTTTTGATTTGGAAGCTCATCAAAAGTTAGTGACCGAAGGACAAAGAAAACTATCTCAAAAGGCTATACTCAATGCGCTATTTATACTTCTTTATCGTGATGAACCGTTACTGGCGATGCCACATCAAATCATAACGATATTGATGGATATTGATGAAAACTTCACAGCTTGGCGCTATAGACATGCTTTATTAGCGCAAAGAATGCTTGGAACTAAAATTGGAACTGGTGGTTCATCAGGTCATCAGTATTTGAAAAGGGCTGCTGACAATAATAGAGTTTTTGTCGATTTATTTAATTTATCGACATATTTAATTCCACGTAGTCGTTTGCCAAGACTTCCTAATTCAGTTAAAAAACAACTCAATTTCTATGCAAGTCTTTAAGTGTGGTTTGAAATGAAAGATTTCAAACAGCATTATAAAATTTTTCGGGATAAAAATAAAGCATGGCAACACTATGCGGCTCATAGTCATCATTTTTGGCCTGATGTTACGCGTGATGCTGTTATTCAGTACTGGGAAGATTCAGCCTATTATACCGATCAAAAGTGGGACTATTTTTTTACACAAAAAATACCACAAGCTCAGCGACATATAGCAAATCATTTAAATGTTAAGCATCCTGAACAAATTGTTTTTGCAGCCAATACGCATGAGTTTGTTGTGCGAATTTTAAGTTGTTTTTCGAGTCAGAAAAAAATTAAAATTTTAACCACAGATTCTGAATTTTACAGTTTTGATCGTCAGATCAAAGCGTTAATTGCTCATGATTTGGCAGAAGTTGACTATGTTAAAACTGAGGATTTTAACTCATTTGAGCAAAGGTTTATTCATCAATCTCAAGAAAAAGATTACGATTTAGTTTTTTTCAGTCATGTTTTTTTTAATTCAGGATATGTTGTTCAAAATCTGACAGGTCTTATTCAATCTTTGCCAGCGCAAGTTGTTGTTGCCATTGATGGTTACCATGGGTTTATGGCAATACCGACGGATTTATCAGAAGTCGAAAATCGCGTTTTTTACATGGCAGGATCATATAAATATGCGCAAGGTGGAGAAGGGTGTTGTTTCTTATATGTTCCACACCAATGTCAATTAAAGCCTATCAATACGGGTTGGTTTGCTAGTTTTAAAACGCTTCAAGATAAAAATAATTTAATATCGTATAGTGATTCTGGTTTTCGTTTTGCTGGCAGTACAATGGATTATACGGCACTTTATCGTCTCAATGCTGTAATGGATTTACTAGAGGCAGAGAATATAAGCGTCGTTGATATTCATCAGCATGTGCAAAAACTGCAACATAATTTTAAGTCTGAGTTGAATAAAGTTCATCATCAGAGTCTTAATGAAAGCCGTATCGTCAATCATGAATCGAGACATAATTTGATAATGAATGCTCATTTTTATTCTTTTGAGTTGGACACGGTGGAACACACAGAATCAATCTTTAAAATGTTAAAACAAAACTATATTTTAACTGATTTTCGTGGAACGCGATTACGTTTTGGATTTGGTTTGTACCAGAATGATAGTATTGATCTGGGTTTTTTAAATAAAATTTCTAACACCGAAAGAAAGCCTTAGTTAGGGTAAGAACGCAAAGATCTATCTTTGATGAGTTTGCGATCAGTAACTTGGGCGGGTATTGCTGTGCAAGTGTAGATTGTCGTTTGATATGACCCATCGCGGACCTTTGTCGGCTTTATATCGACATCAATAATGGCGTTAAATCCCTTTTCAGCTGCTAAATAAGCTAATTTCATGATGGCATCTTCTTCGTCAGTTTCATTTTCAAGTTTAAAGGCTTTTTCCAGTCTTTTGATTAAGCGAGTTTCTTTTGATTGTGAAATATCAAAAACAGCAATCTCTTTTGCTTTTTCGACTGTGTTTTCGTATTGATTGACATGATCAGCGACTTCGTTATTGAAACATGTAGGGCAGTAAACTTGATGAAATTTTTTTTGGAGTAACGTTTGAGAAAATTTAAAAGTTGCTTCAGAAACAAATTGAGCGCAGTTTTTACAAACGATTTCATGACAGGCTTCGCAAGATTGAAGATTTTTACTTTTTTGGCAAAATGGGCAAACTGTTTTTTCCATGAAAAATCAGTAACATATGGTCCAAATAAAGAGTAGGTTTTAATTTTTCAGTTTACATCTGAAATATCAAGAACGATGATATAGGATATGAATAAAAACGAAGATGTTGTTGATATAAATTCTACACGCTCTCACAAAAAAGGGATTGGTGGGGCTTTAGAGACAGTCATTAGACAATTTCAAAATGTAGCTTTTTTATTGTGCTTGTTACCACTGATCATCATATATGTATTGTGCATTGGACTGGCTTTGTTTCCAGGCTTATATCTGTATTTATTCACAAGTCATTATTTAGAGCAAATTTCGATTTTTTATAAAGCGCTGGTGATTGGTTTTTTAGTTGGTATCGGTGTCATTTTCTTTATTTTAGCATTAATTTTTATTGTGCCACTATTTAATTTGCCACTACGTCCTTTTGTGAAGCCATACCGAGGAGCTTGGTTTTCTCTTGAATCCATTCCATGGTATTATCACAATGCACTGACTTATCTTGTGCGATACACGATTTTAGATTTTTTAACACCTTCGCCGTTAAATATATTATTTTTCAGAATGATGGGAATGAAAATTGGTAAAGGTGTTGTGATTAATACATCTAATATTTCAGATCCGTGTTTAATTGTTATTGAGGATTATGTCACCATTGGTGGATCAGTTTATATGATGGCACATTATGGTATGAAGGGTTATCTGATTATCGATAAACTTCATCTTAAAAAAGGTGCTATGATAGGATTAGGTGCTAAACTTTTAGGTGGCGTGACTATTGAGGAAAAGGCGACTGTGTTACCAAATTCGGCTGTTTTGCCAAAAACGACAGTTCCGGCACGTGAAAAATTTGGTGTTATGTCTTTCAGTCAAAATTAAATAGAAATTGGGACTTCTTATTTTTTCGCTTTATTATTCGTTTTTTTGATGGGTGACGATGTAGTTTTGCAAAAGCCAAATGCGGATTTGTTTTAAATAATGATCTGTCATCCCATAAAACATATATTGGTGGAAAAAACTTGGACCTGCTCCGGGTTCCGTTGATTGCGCTTTCTCAGTGTAATGACAGATGCCGCGTAATTCAGTCAATTTAGTTTCATCATCTGTTAGAAAAATAAATTCACGAAATGTTCTGAGTGGTAGTTCTCGATTGTATATAAAGTTAACTGAGACTTCACAGATATCGGAAATTTTAACTTTAAGTGCTGCTTTCATTTTTTCGCGAGTGCTCACGTTGATTAAGTGAGTGGGTTCTTTTTGTCTGAGATCGTGAGTGTGGATCTTCATTTTTTTAAATAAATAATAGCGATCAAAAGGTTGTGAGTACATGTCGCGATACTGACTTGATAAGATTTTTAAGTCATCTTCTTTTAAAGTGCTTGGGCTAACAAGAAAGAACTGGGCATTCTCTTTAAAATAGGATTTGATGTTATCAAATTTAATATCCGTCATATTGATGACAATGTCATGATCGAGGATTTCAGCTGCATTTTTTTTGTTTGGATCGAGTTTGATTATTTCAGCTTGAACATTCTCGAAATGATCATGAACGGCTTGTGTGAATAGATGGGTATCATCATTTTCAAGAGCAACGATTGCGACCTTGATTATGACAGTGCTTTGTGGTTGGTTAAAGTTCCAAAGAGCACTTGATGTTTCCGCCTGTTTATGATTTTGAACAAAACGCCTAATGTGATTAAGGAAATTTAAATCTGTAGCAATGAATTGAAATTTATTGATGAAAGTGCCTGGTTTTTGTGGGTGGGGTAGGCTAACCAAACACTGCGCCCAAACGCTTTGTTTTTTATCCAGTAAAAAAATTGGAGAAAAATATTTTGAGATGGTGTTCAGTGGTAACTCACCATCACTCAGAGTAACAAATCCGAGTTCTGAAATTGATTGCAAGTCGACCTCTTTCAGTAAACCTACGAAAGCCGAAGCCTCTTGTGGCTTCATTTCTATGGATTGAACTCGTTTTCCGATTTGAGTCGCGATATTAAGTGATTCTTTTAGTATCAAAGGATCATAGGGCTTAAATAAAAAATTATAAGCCCCTAAAGATCGAACATGTTTAAAAGATAAGCCTGGATCATCGTATCCAGTAAATAGAAATACAAAATCTTGGGTGTTTTGTTTTTTTATGTTCTCAATTTCCTCGGTCCATATTTTAGGTTCTAACATTGTATAGTCGAGAATAATTAAATTAAATGTCCAAAAAAGTTTTTGTTCTTCAGATGTTTTGTTTTGGAGAACTTGTTTCAATGAGGTTAGGCTTGTAAACGTCTCAAGTATAGACTGAGCATCAATCATCCCTAGATTTTCTTTAATCAGCTCGATTGATTTTTCTTCTGTGTCTATGATGAGATAACGCCCCATATCTATAAATTATATCTTATTTTGAAATCAATAACTACTTATGTCTTATAATGGGATAAAATACAGACCAGATGTTTAAAAAGGGGTATCGTATGCAACGTGTTTTTTTACGAATTTTAAAGCTTGTTTTTAAGGTGCATTTTTTGTTTATGAGCTTTCATGCTGTCGCTTTAGCGCAAGACTTAGAATCGATTACGCCTGTCGGTTTTTGGAAAACAATTGACGATGTAACGGGGGAGCCTAAAGCCATTGTTGAAATCCAGGATATTGATGGTTCGTTTAAAGGGATAATTCGTAAAACATTTTCAAAGCCTGGTGATAAAAGCACTTGCGAACTATGCCCAGGCGATAAAAAAGATAAGCCTATTGTAGATATGGAAATTTTGTGGGGACTAAAAAAAGATGGAAATGAGTACGTTGGAGGTGAGATATTAGACCCTAAGAATGGTAAAACTTATAAGGCTAAACTAGAATTGATCGAACAAGGGAAGAAGCTGAAAGTACGTGGTTTTATCGGTTTTAGTTTAATTGGGCGCACACAAGTGTGGCATCGAGCTGATAAACTTTAACAAAATGCAACATGCGTGGTTTTTTAGTTGCAAGTCTGTCGAAAAAAGGTTTTTGTCAAAGAACAACAGCGACCAAATATAAGTTAGCGATTGGGCTAACGTTTCTACAAAGCGCCGTAACGCTTTACTATGGGGGATGAATGAAGTTTTTTGCACCGACTAGACTGTTTAATATTTTAGCAGCCGCAATTATTCTTTCAAGTGCATTAATATCAAATACAGCGCGAGCTCACGATGATTTTGAAGCTAGTGTAAGTGCTAAATACCCAACAGCTCCAGATGCTGAACTTACTCCAGGTCGTCTTTGCACAACTCCTACAGAAAAAAGATATGCTGAAAATATAGACTACTGTGAAAGAGACGTCAGTACGGATCTCAAAAAGTTTGTCATCAAGGAATATGATAATCGTTTAGGTTATACGATTAGTTCAATGAATCGTGCTGATTTTAAAATTGATCATTTTATTCCGTTGAGTATTGGCGGTGCTAACGATCCTGAAAACTTATGGCCGCAGCATAAATCAGTTTATCAACATTCTGATCCGGTAGAGCTTAAACTTTCGCAACTTATGGTTGCTGGTAAACTCAAGCAAGCTGAAGCAATTCGCTTAATCAAAGAATGTAAATTCAATTTACCTCGTTGTTCGGATATCGAACACTCGTTAAACGCGATCCAAACTGAGTATTAATTTCACCTTTATAAATTTATAATTGGGATATTCCCGGTGTGTTGTTGAGAGCTTGTTGATATTCATCAACAAGCTTTTTTATTATTTGCTCACAAGTTAAAATTTCTTCGATCAGACCAACACTTTGACCTGCGCTCCAGACGGTTTTCCATGTGGGGCCCACGGCAGCTTGTTCTAAACTTTTAGATCCCAAATAGTGAATTAATCCTGTTACATATTTTTTGAGGTGTTTGTTATTTTTGGTGATTCGAAAATACCATGGCAAATCTAAACCAATTTGTTCGACATAAGGTGTTTTAATAACTGCAGCAGGTGTGCCGGAAACCCGTGTAGTCATAACAATGTCTTCTGGTGAGGCTTTTATAATCGCTTCTTTATAAGCTGTTTCAACTTGCGCTTCGTGGCTTGCAATAAATCTGGTCCCAATGCTGACACCAGCGGCTCCGAGAGTCATCATGCTAGCCATTGTCGCACCATTAGCAATACCTCCAGCTGCAATAACTGGAATGTCTAATTTTGAAGTGAGCCAATTCACCAAAACAATCGGTGAGAGAGGGCCTGCGTGTCCACCGGCGCCTGCACCAACAGCAATAACTCCGTCAGCTCCTAAGTCTTGGACTTTTAGAGCGTGCTCGAGGTTAACAACATCGCAAACAACTTTAGCACCGTTTTTGTGAGCTTCGGCTATGACGTCTTTAGGTGACCCAAGTGAAGTGATAAATAAATTAACACCGGCATCTAGAGCATATTTTAAATCATCTTTTGCGCGGGTGTTGCTTTTGTTAACGATGATGTTCATCCCGATTGGTTTTTGCGTGCGTGATTTCATTTGCTTTAGAGCTTCTTGAAGCTTTTCGATTGGCCGGTAGTTAAGAGCAGGGAAAGTTCCAATCGCACCGGCTTCGCTTGCGGCGACAACCATATCAACATTTGAAACGAGAAACATCGGGGCTTGAATAATCGGGTATCTGATCCCAAGCATATCTGTTAATTTTGATTTAATTTGTGTGTGGGTAGAGAAAGTCAGTGTATTCATAAATAAAGTTTGTCTTAAACATCAGCACAAGGCTAGAATTATGTCATATGTCTAGACTTCAAAAATTTAAAAATAATTTATTTTTATCAATGTATGCGTGGACGAAAATTCCATTGATAGGTTTTTGTTCGCCGCGAGTGCTTGAGGCCGATGGTGAAAAAACAGTTTTAAAAGTTCCACTTAATTGGAGAACTAAAAATCATTTGGGTGCGATGTACTTTGGAGCTTTAGCAATAGGTGCTGAGTTGTGTATTGCGATGCTGGCTGTTAAAAAAATTCAAGAATCGGGTCAGAGAATTGATTTTTTATTTAAAGATTTTAAAGCTGATTTTTTAAAACGTGCTGAAGGCGATGTTCATTTTATATGCGAACAAGCTCAAACAGTGATCGAGCAGATAGAATCCGCCAAACATTCTGAAGAGCGTATTAATCGAACAATGACGGCTTATGCGATTGTTCCGTCAGTGAGTATGACCGAAAAAGTTGCTACTTTTGAATTAACACTTTCTGTTAAGCGTCGAGTTAAAAAAACGACTTAGTTGTGTTCAAATCTTAAAATTACCAATAGAGTATTTCTTCGCTTCAATTAAAAGGATACTTTATTTATGTCAAAAAAAGATATTTTCGGTGACGAGATCATCGATAAAAAAAATGTAGCAGTTAAAAATGATGACTTTGCAGCCATGTTTGCTGAAAGTTCAGATTCAATCGGTAAAAAACTAAATGTTGGTACAGCTTACACAGCTGAAATTTTATCAATCAACAAAGAAGAAGCTTTTGTGACAACTCCGTCGCACCAAGATGCTATGATCATGGTGGCTGATTTGTTAGATGAGAATAAGCAAATTAAATACAAAGTTGGTGATCGTTTAGATGTTGTTGTAGTGAACACTAAAGGTGGCGAAATCCGTGTCGCTAAAGCAGGCTCTCGTAAAGCTAATGCTGATTTAGACTCTTTAGAAGATGCATATGATATGGAAATGCCTGTTGAAGGACGTGTTTCTGAAGTTTGTAATGGCGGCTTTAGAGTTCAAGTTCAGAACAAAACAGCTTTTTGTCCATTAAGCCAAATGGATTACAAAGTGACTGATCAGCAGAGTTATGTTGGTCAAAAGTTTGAATTTATGATCACGCAATTTGATCCAAAAGGGCGTAACTTAGTTGTTTCTCGTCGTAAGCTTTTAGATTTACAAAAAGCCGAGAACGAAGGTGTGTTTCTCGCGAAAACAAAAGCCGGTGATATTTTATCGGGCCAAGTCACTCGAATGGAAAAATTCGGTGCTTTCATTAGCTTAGGTGGCGGAATTGAAGGACTTTGTCATATTTCTGAAATTGGTTGGTCTCGTTTGCAAGACCCTTCTGAAGTTTTAGCTTTAAAGCAAAATGTGCAAGTTAAGGTTTTAGAAGTTGTTGAAGTTGACGGTCGTTTAAAAATTTCACTCAGTATTAAACAAGCTGGTGGTGAAGGTGATCCATGGTTAACAGTTCCAGAAAAATTTAAAGTCGGTACGGTTCACCAAGGTACTGTCGAGAAAAAAGAGCAATATGGTTTATTTGTCAATTTAGCTCCTGGTATTACAGGCTTATTGCCTAAATCGAAATGGAGAGATTCTTTAGATGCTCAACAGTATGAAAATAAAAAGAAAGGTGATCAATTTCAAGTTCAGATAGATGAAGTTTTATTTGAACAAAAGAAAATGTCATTAGGACTCCCTGGAGTGCAAGAAGACCTTACATGGAAACAACATACTGGCCAGAAAACTGGATTTAACACTAATAACTTTGGTGGTTTGGCTACTTTGATGAACCAGGGCGGTAAAAAGAAATAAAAAAACTAGCCACTCGTCTGGTTTGTTAATCTGTTTACATATTATTTATTTAAAAACCCTTTGTTTAAATCCGATATGGACATGTGAACAAAGGGTTTTTTTATAATTAAATGGAGACTCAGTATGTGTAAGTTGTATGTGTTTGTAATTTCTTTTTTGAGTTCGATTTTTCTACATGCTTATGAGATCAAATTTTCTGGTGGACAGTATAAGGTTGCTGCAGTTGAGGGAGAACTTAAAAAAGCACTATGCCAGTATGAAAATAATGTGTCTAAAACCTCAATTTCTCTATCAGAATCGCAAAAAACTTTTCCCCAAAAAGCTTTAGATCAAATGCTGACTTATTTGTCTGCAAACTGCTTTTTAAAGTCAGAATCAGAAAAATGTCCGATGCATTTTGATGAAATACAGATGATCAGTCTTGACAAAACTAAGCTTTGTCGTAGACCCGATGTAGTTTTATCGTGCAATAGTGCTGTGACTGAAAATTGCATTCAGAAAAAGATCGATTTTTATAAAGAGCGAAAGTGTCTTTTAGAAGAAGTGTATCGAAAAGGGCAGTCAGGTATTGTGCAAAAAACTGATTTCGAAAGTGGTCAAAAGTATAATCGGATGATTGATATGCAAACTGTGTATTTAAAAAGCCCAAACTGTATGACAATTACAGAAAAAGAGACATGTCCTATGGGATATGAGATGCGATTAGGTTTTAATCATCGTGACGAAATTAATAAAATTGATGAACAAGTTTTAGCTGAAAACTACTGTTTGAAAACAATAGTTACAACAATCAGTAGAAAAAATAAAACGCCCTCTATTGATAAACAACGACCAATCTTGCCTGATGGATCGACTGGTCGCTCGCGTAAAACATATTAAAACTGAACCTGCTGTTCGCTAGAGGTTTCAGTTTGAATTTCTTCAAGAATTGAAAAGTGTGTAGATTCAGTTAATTTTTTAGGACTGATCTCTAAAACACTCATTTTTTCATTATAATCAGTACGGCTATTTTCAAGAATTCCGCTTTTAATTTTAAATGATTTAAGAGTGAAATATTTTTTTTCAGATTTGCCTGCATTCGACAGTTTAGATTTTGATTGAGAATCATCGTTTTTTTGTTCTGTTGTATTTATTTTTTTGTTCTCATCGATTTTGCTAATTAGAGAGATACGTTCTTCACTTAACTGAATTGTTAACAAACCTTTAGCATTAGCTTCATTAAGACTTTTTTGTTCTTCTTCGTTTTTAACTAAAGATATACATTTAGCAATGACAGCTTTTAAAGTTGCTATAGATTCAGGAGTTTGCTCTTGTGCTTGCACTTGCGCAATCTCAAAACTATTGCCATTGAGATCTTGACTTAATTTAGCAGGACGTTCAGCAGCTTTTTGACAGCTCATAGTTGAGATCGACACTAAAACACATGTTAATATAATTCTTGCGATAATTGCGTTTTTCATTTTTACCCTCTTTAGTTTAAAACATTAAGTCTGTTGATAGCCCAATCGTTGATTTTTCAGGATCATATGATTTAAGATTGTTTTCATAAGTTTTGGCCTTATATAAGCTTCCTTTGTTGTAATGATAAAGAGAGAAGCTAAGTTTTGGATTCAATTGGTACGAAATAGTTTCAATATGCATAAAACCATTTCTAACAATATCCTCGTATGAGTAAGTGCTTAAGAATTGAAAGTTAAATCCAAAAGTAAAATCATGTATCGAATAAGAAGTATTGAAAGCTTGGGCTATTTTGTACTTAGTAGCAGGTTCGCCGTTTAAGCGTGTCGTATAATCATTTTGAAAATGGCCATAGCTCAAACTATAAGATGCATTAAAACCACCAAGTTCTAAATAAGCTGAATCAAGAGCTAAGTTCATCGAAGCGTTGACAACATAGTTAATACCTCGGTTCTCACGTGATTCTTTTGAAAATGGTAATTCAACTATAAATGATGGGGTAGTTTTGACTGCTTTAAATAATTTAAGTTTAGATGTTGATAAAGTGAAAACTCCATCATCCCAATCATTGCCAGTTTCAGGTTGATTAAGATCATAATTATATGAAAGCTTCGCTGAGCCAGAAAATTCATTTAAAGAGTATTTGGGAATTATTTGCAAACCTAATCCTTTAGCTTGAGACCCGTCTTTTTGTTTTTCAGCTTGCTGTTCGTAACCAAAACTCACGGGCATAGAAAATTGAGCAAATGATTGAGACGATAACAAAATAATGACTGAGTATAATGCATATTTAATCATTTAATAATCTTTCCATATGGGTTTAGTTGAATTTAATTGAATTGATGATCGAAAGCATATAAACGACGCCATTTTCGGCATTTTCACAGCTGCCGTATTTGTTAAGGATACTATGAATATTTGAATCATCGATCTGCAAAATTTGACTGAATTGAGCTAAACCACTCACTTGGCTGGATTGCGCAAGTAAGCGAACAGTCTTTTGATACATTTCAGGAGAATCAGACATGAGCTTTCGAAGGGACTTTGTTTGAATCAGTAGGTTATTTGCATTTGAATTAAGACGTGATCCACAAGTTTTGAAGTTAAAATAAGGATCGACATGCGATCCAGTTTCAAATCCATCTAAAGCTATTGCATGTGACTGAGTAGTTAATAAAGACAAAGTTAATGCTAAAACAAGTTTATGAAACAAATTTTTTCTCAATTTATTGAACATATTCACCTCGCACTTATGTACTGAGTGATTATCAGCAAAAACTGTTTCAATACTATATCGTCTATATTTGAGCTATGAAAGGATTACCTGTTTAACGTTTAGACAGGGTAACAATAAATGTTTTTTGTAGTATTGGGCTAAAGTGTAGTCTGTTTTTTAGAGCATATTTATTAAGATTGCAAGTCTGGATTAAGTGTAAAAAAGTCCGACGCTATTTAAATATAAAATAAACATGAGTATTTAAAACAGATTAAGTCTGACGTGAGATGTGAAATCGTATATGTGAATTAATCTGTTTTAAAAAAATAAATATTATTGGCAATTTAATTTTGAATCAATTATATGAATTGAGTTATTTTGAGTTAAAGTGAGTCGTCCATTTTTAAGATCTAAATGATATTGTTTGTCCCAGAGCTCATTAAAGTATAAATCATTTTTTTGTATTGCAGTTTCTAATTTGACAATAATGTTTTGATCTCGATCTTTTACGATAATGGGGCCAAACAAGTTGCCATAGTTTGTTAAACTATCACCAATTTTATTACCAACAATCATCATATATGTATTTTCATTGAAAAAATCACTTTTTGTATATAAATTAAGGTAAATTTTTTCTCCGACACATTGAATGGATTTATTTTTTTGATGCGTGCTCGCCATAGTTGACACAGGAAATATTAACATTGATAAAACAGCTTTGATTGCACCAGATACGATTTTATTTTTAAAAATTAGCTGACTATTTTTCATTTTAATCTCCATAGTTAAGTGATACAAGATTGTATCAGTTCTGTTATCAATTCTAACTATGCAATTATTTGTCCGAGTTAAATAATTATTCAGCTTCAGTTGATATCATTACATCGTATAAAAATTAAACAATTCGTCATTTTTAGGCTTTTTTGAGTGATTTGAATATCGAATAAAAATCTTCAGGACTCGTGCTGTTTTTGACTTAATTGATAAAGATCTATTTTTCAAACGTAATAGACCAATCCTTGATTTGACCTTTATCTTGCGAGGCCACATCGGAAACACTTAAGGTAAATTTTCCGGGTATTTTTAGATTATTCAGTCGTGAGGTAAGATCAAAAGTTTTCTTGAGATGATCTGCGGATCCACCAGTGCGATTATGTAAAGTGATGATTTGTCCGTCGGGAGCTGTCAGTTTGACGATTAAGTCGCCCTTGTAAGTATGAACAATATTAATTGAGACTAAAATTTTACGACCTTCGGGAGCTGTTGTGGTCTTGATTTCGGTTTTGACGCCAGTGAGATTGTTATCAGGTATATTGAGGTTTGTTGTTTGCATGAACTTTTCTGATTTAAGTTGTGTATCGGGTTGGTCTGGATGGGTTGTAGGTGGTGGAAGTGGTATCACTGGTGCCACTAGTGATATGCGTGTGATATCTTCCCCACGGCAAAATTCTTCTTGGCAATTTTTTGAGACATAGCAATTTCCACTGGGTGCAAAATCTTGTTCTCCTCGAACGAGAATTCCTTCGATGAGACCAGTTTTTGCATTAAAAACAGCAGAACCAGAATTGCCACCATATGTATCTGTATTTGCAACGAAGTAATCTGCATGCGATGTTGATCTAACGCGACCGCCAGCTGTTATTTTGGTTGGTAAACCAGATGGGTGTCCTATGACAATAAGTTGTTCACCGACTGTAATCTCACCGCTTCGTCGAATATTGAGGGGAGGGTAGTGAGATACGGCGCGATCAAGTTTAATAACAGCAAAATCAGCCGCTTGTGAGGTTAAGACCTGTTGAACAATAGAACGACAGCGAAAAACATCTTGAAATGCGATTTGATTCGGTAATGGATTTGATGTTTTTAGCGTAAAACCAAAAATAAAACTTGTCTCATCACAATCGTTTTGATTTTTAATACAGTGGCCGGCGGTTACAATTGTATCTGGAGCAACTAGAAATCCTGAGCAAAACGCAGCCGTATCTTGATCTCTAAATCTTTCACTTGAGCATAATCGCATTTCTTGGCCATAGTTTTTAGCTGCAATGATAAATGATTCTCCTTGTTTTGAAAGTTGATTAGTTTTAACTAAAGCTACTGTTGAATTTGCAAGCTTTTTAAGTTGTTCGGATGCTTGGTGGTAATCAATACGGTCATCGATACCGTCATCGATACCGTAGACAACATGTGCATCAATAGAGTCAGTCTGTTGATTAT
Organism: Pseudobdellovibrio sp.; assembly: GCA_046293015.1. GTDB lineage: Bacteria > Bdellovibrionota > Bdellovibrionia > Bdellovibrionales > Bdellovibrionaceae > Pseudobdellovibrio. The sequence continues at coordinate 82,091 of JBKBPU010000002.1, read as the reverse complement.
CATTTGTTTCGAATTTTTGAAGATTTTCACTATTACAGCTGGCTAAAATTAGACTTGAGATCAGTAATAAACTCTTTTTCATATTAAAACCCCTCCGTTGGGTTAGACAATGTCTAAGACTAAAGACTATTGTTTGTCGGTTAAAAAAAAGTTCATGACTTCAGAATATGAGCCATTAAAATAAGACGAAATCATTGTAACATGAGGAATCATTATGACACTAAATACATTTCAAAAAAATGGATTGAATATTGCAAAGAGTACGATTTCGATTTTTTCGATTAAAGAAGTAAAATCATTTGCTCAGAATTATATTTTACCGCTCACGTTCGTTAATATTCTTTTAGTCGGTAGCTTAGCAGTAGCAGAGTCTACGTCTTATCAAGGTCTTGGTACTGATTCTGTTAAGCCAGAAGTATTAAAAAAGTATGCTCCACCGCCGTTGAATCCTATAATGACAAATAAACTTAAGAAAATGTTTGATGTTAGTTCTCCAGGGATGGGGATGTTGTCGCCAGATAAAAAAACTTTGTATTTTACTTGGAGAGTTACCGGTATTAGTCATATTTGGAAAATTGATGGCCCGCAAAAATTTCCGATTCAATTAACCAGTGGTACTGATGCGGTATCGTTAAATCAAGTATCTTATGATGGTCAAAGTCTTATTTTATCGAAAGATACGAATGGTCAAGAAAATCCAGGTTTGTTCCAGCTGGATTTAAAAACTGGTCATATTCGTGAGCTCTATCGTAAAGAAAAAGTACAAGTTTTTTATTCGTTTATGTCTGATGATTCGCAGCACATATATTTTTCAGCAAATGATGTTAAACCAGATTCGTACAATATTTATAAATTAAATTTAAAGACACTTACAAAAGAACTTGTATTCGAAGGTCAAGGTAATTGGTATATTGCTGATTATCGTTCGCAAGGGAAAGAACTTTTGCTAGTGAGGTTAACTGGATCGAGAACTTCTGAATACTATGATTATGATACTGAAAGGAAAAAACTAACACCTGTCATTGGTATTGATGTAAAAGGTGAATTTGAAGTATCTTATGCAGCAAATAAAGGTGAGTATATTGTTTTAACACCTCAAGGTGATTTTAAGAAATTGTTTTTATATGCACCTCAAAAAAAATCACAGTTTAAACTATTAACCGATCCAAATTTGAAATTTGATGTGAGCGATTTTTCTATGGATCGTCAGAAAACAAGAATTATTTTTAATATTAATCGTGAAGGGTATACAGAGTTAAATGCTTTAGATGCAAAAACTTATAAAAAAATGATATTACCGGTTTTTAAAAATGCTGATCATGTGTTTGCGGGTGCAACGACACGTGATGGACAAGTGACGATGTTAGGTGTAATGACGTCACAATCGCCGCGATTAAGTTACAGCTACAATTGGAAAACACGACAAATGCAACAATGGGTTTTACCTTCGGCACCAGAAGTTGATTTGAAAAATTTTGCAGTTTCTGAACTCATGCATTATGAAACTCGTGACCAAGTTAAAATTCCAATGTTTGTTCGTTTTCCAAAAGGTTGTAAAGAATCTAAAAAATGTCCTGTTGTCGTTCATTTCCATGGTGGCCCCGAGGCGCAATCAACGCCTGGATTCAGTCCTATGGCGCAGGCATTTGTTGATGAGGGATTTATTTTCGTAGAGCCAAATGTTCGTGGTAGTGACGGGTACGGCAAAACATGGATTGATGCTGACAATGGGCCTAAAAGAGAGAATGTCATTACTGATATTGAAGATGCTTCAATATGGATTAAGAAAAACTGGAAAAGTAGTGAAGGTTTATCGCCCAAAATTGGCATTATGGGATGGAGTTATGGTGGATATTCAACTTTGCTTGCTATGACACGTTTTTCGGGTGCTTATAATGCGGGTGTAGGTTTAGTGGGGATGAGTAATTTGGTTTCATTTTTAAATAATACGGCGCCTTACAGACGCATATTGCGCATAACAGAGTACGGCGATCCTGTTCAAGATAAAGAAGTTTTGATGAAACTATCTCCAATTAGTTATGTCGATCAAGTTAAAGATCCATTAATGATCATACAGGGTGCGAATGATCCGCGTGTTCCTGTTGGCGAGGCGTTGCAAATTCATGAGACTTTGCAGAAAAAAAATATTAACTCTCAACTTATTGTTTTTGCAGATGAAGGGCATGGCTCTTCGAAAAAAGAAAATCAAGTTTTAGAAATCGGTCATACGATTGAATTTTTTAAAAAACATTTAAATTAACTCAGGAATATTCATTGATATTCTAAAAAAGCTCAGGGTTTTTCCTGAGCTTTTTTTTGTTCGTATTTTTGTTTGTTATCAATCATCATTTTTTCCATTTTAGAACAAAGGTTTATATTATCAGAAAAGAATTTTTGCTGTTCTTGTATTTGTTTTTTAGAAATAACAAAAATAGATTTGTCACATTCATTCTTTGTGATTGTTTCTGTAATAAAATTTTTCTCATCTTCGGTGAGAGAGAGTCCCCAAATTGCTTTTATTGTTAGCCAATCCTTAAGGTAAACGCATTGATACTGTTTAAGTGGTGGCATATAATTTATCGGATTTTGATCACCTTTGTTGTTGTTTTGTTCACCGTCGACCGCAATTAAATGTTTATTGTATCCGAGATAGTTGCCATAAAGACAACGTTCTTTGAATGTCCACTTGTAAGCGCCAGAAATGTAAGCTTCTTTAAGTGGAACCATATGATCAATCTGGATAGCTTGAGCATCTGTAAATTGATCTCCTGCGTACGGATCAAGCCATAGCCCTTCCGTAACTGAGCAAGGGTTTTCAGCTTTAAATTTGAGAGTGCCAATATTGTCACGAATAAGAACTTTCGCTCTCGTGTTGTAACATTCTTTACCTTTGTTTTTAGCCCAGCCACCAAAATGTGGAGATCTTTTATAAGCTTCAACTTCGCGACTTTTTTCATTTTTAAATTCAAAATTAAGTAAAGGTGTATTGTCGTTTAAATCTTGAACCTTAAAAGGATTAAGTCTTGTAATGACAAGCGACATTTCACTTAACTGATCAACGAATTGGGTGATTCGTATATAAAAATTATTTTCACGTGTGAGATAAGTTGATGGTGCAGCTATCGGGCAAGAAACACACGCTGTTTGTTCATTGTTGTTCGGGGCGTGGGTGACCAGTGCTTGCTGAGCAAATGTATTTTTTGAAAACAAAAAAAATAATAATAAAATTAAACTTTGAGAGTGTCTGACTTGAAACAAAATAATCCCCCTTATTTTACGCCTAAACAAATGAGTTTAAAATCATATGTTCTCAACCCAAGGCCAGAATATATTTAAATAATCTTTTAACAAAAATATTCTGTTGAGTTCAGCGATAAACTCGACGATCATATCATAAAGTTATGATTGACGTTATAGTTTTAGTTTCAGCAATATAAAGGGGTATAAATCATGAGAAAATTTTTATTATTGTCTATTGTTTTGACGGCATTTGCATCTTGTGGTCACATGTATGGACATAGAAAAGACTGTTCTTGTAAAAGTGAAAAGTCATGCGCTTCATCTGAAGGCCAAAAGCAGGGTTGTTCAGACTGTAAAGGGGCGGGGCAAGATGCAGGTAAAGCATCTGATAAAAAAGAATGTGACGATTGCAAAAAGGCTGGCAAATCTTAATCTGAGATTTGACAAATTTAAAATTCCAGTAAATTCAATAACTTACAAAAAATCAAACGTTTGATTAATTTTTTGATGATTTTGACTTAAACCTCAGTTAATGTAAATGCATAACTGAGGTTTTTTTATGTCCGCAAAAGTAAAAAATGATTCTAGGCTTTGTATTCTAAATAGTGCAGCCAAATTATTTTCTAAATTAGGGATCGATCGAACTTCTACGCGCGATATTTCAAAAGATTCAAACGCTAATATTTCACTTATTTCATATCATTTTGGCGGTAAAGAGGGCTTGTATAAGCAAGTCATCAAGGAGTTCGCACTTAAAGTGCAAGAGCAAATGAAACCCGTTGTTGACCAATTTGATTTGAATCAAATGACTCGCGAATCTTTTGAAAAAGAGATTCAAACGATGGTTCGAAATATGATTAGTATTCGCGCTTCTCATCCCGAAATTCTTAAAATACTCGCTCGTGAAAAATTAGAAGGTATGCCTTTGTCCCGGGATGTACATGAAGAGATTTTTTATCCATTAATTCAAAAGTTTTATGAATTATTTAGAGCTGCCCAGAAAAAAAATATTGTTAGGCAGGGTCTTGATCCAGCTGTATTTTTTTTGTTAATTAGTGAAAGCATTTTCGGCTTTTATGAAATGATCGATTGTCAAACGGCTTTAACTCATGATTGCAATCGGTATGTCCAAGATCAAGAATTATTTGCACAACAAATTTTACAAATTTTACTAACAGGAGTACTAGTATGAAATTAAATGACTTAGCTGCACGTAGCATCAAAGTCGTATTGGCTGTATCGCTTGTATCGTCGTATAGTTCGGCGTTAACGATCGATGAATACATTCAATTGGCAAAACAAAAAAATCCACTTTTGAAGTCTTACGAGGCGAGTGTTGAAGCTTCTAAAGTCAAAGCGCAATCGAGCGAACTTGATTTATCCCCTGTATTAACAGCGGGTTATCAAACATCAACAGATCAATCTCGTCCGAGCATGATGGGAACAAAGCGTGAATCACAAGTCTACAATCTTGGGGTTGCGAAAAAGTTTACAACAGGAACAATGTTAAAAGTGCAAGCGCAATCAGGTCAATTTGATAATTCAAATGTTTCATTGCAAGGGTTTGATCACTATAGCACGGGTGCTTTGAGTATAAGTTTACAACAATCTTTGTGGAAAGATTTTTTGGGTGAAGGCACTCAACTTAAAATTGACCGTCAACGAAAAACTGCCGAACTTGAACAGTATTCTAACGAATTGCAAGCACGCGCAGTTTTATTTGAAATTGAAGCAAACTATTTGGATTATGCTTTGGCTTTTGAAGATTATAAACTCAAAAAAGCAAACTTAGATCGTGCACAGAAAATTGATAAATGGACTGCAAATCGAGTTGAAAATGGTATTAGTGATCGTGCTGATCTTATGAACTCAAAAGCGTTATTGGCTCTTCGTGAGGCTCAATTAATATCAGCTGAAGAAGAATTAAAATCGCAAGAAAGTAAATTACGCGACAATTTAAATATCAGTGCTGATGAAAAAACACCTGATATACAAGCTGACTTAGCATCCGAAAGACCTTACTTAAATGTTCTTAAAAAAGCTAAGCATATCCAAAAAATTGAATCCTATCTGTCATTACTTGAATCAGAAGTTAAATCGCTTGTTGCAAGTGAGACTCAAGATTCATTAAAACCCGATTTAAATGTTTTCGGTACTTATGCTTTAACCTCTTACAATCGCGATTACGCGCAAGCGATGCAGGATGTGACTAAAACAGATTACCCTCAAAGCGCTGTAGGTTTAAATTTAACTTGGATGTTTGAAACTGAGGCGAAACAGTCAATTCGTAAAGCTAGCCTAATCGAAGCTCAAGCCTCACGCTTAAAAGCGGATAAAAAGAAACTTGATGGGCAAACAGCTTGGGAAGATTTGGTTCGTAAATATGAAGTTTTGAAAAAAACTGTCACGACCTTAGATAAGGCCGCTCAATATCAAAGAGAGAGAGCGAAAGCTGAACAAGATAAACTTTCGAAAGGGCGAACTGTAACCGCGAACGTCGTTTTAGCGGAAACAGACGCAGCAGAAGCTGAAGTCACTTTATTAAGAACAAAATCACAACTTAGAAAATTAGAAGCTTCAAGCTTACTATTTATGGAAGTTCAGGAGTAATTTATGAATTTATCAGAACTCTCGATTAAAAGACCAATTTTCATCACGTGTTTAGTCGCGTTGATGATTATCTTAGGATTAATATCATACAAAAAAATGCCGGTTGATCAGTTTCCGGATGTTACTTTTCCTATAGTGTTCGTTGAGGTTATTTACCCAGGAGCATCACCTGTTGATGCTGAAAGACAAATTTCTAAAATTATCGAAGATGAAGTGTCTTCATTACCTGGTTTAGAAACTGTTTCTTCGTATAACTATGATTCAGTTGCAACTATTGTTATTAAATTTAAATTAGGCATTGATATTAAAGAATCTGAACAACAGGTACGTAATCGTATTTCGAATATTAGAAATAAATTACCGTCTGATGCTAAAGAACCGGTTATTCGCCGTTTTGATCCTGCTGATCAACCTATCGTCAATTTAGCAATAAACTCAGATTTAGATCCTGCAACCCTATATGATATTGCTAATGAGCAAGTTAAACCACTTTTTGAACGTATTTTAGATGTGGGGCTAGTCAGAATTGTGGGGGGTCGTAAGAAAGAAATTCAAGTTCTTGTTGATCGCAAAAAATTGCAAGAGCGTCAATTGTCTATGGTTCAAGTTGCTAAACGTATCGAGGATACTTCAAAAGATATTCCGATTGGTAAATATGAAACAACTCAAAATGAAACTGTTTATCGAACAGTCGGTGAATTTAGTAAACTTGATCAAATTCGCGATGTAGCTGTTAATTTTATTGGTTCTGATCGACCTGTTAAATTGTCTGAAATTGGTGAAGTTCGCGAGAACCTAGAAAAAGCGCAGAGATTTTCGTCGATCAATGGTAAGAACGCACTGATGTTGCAGATTTATAAACAATCGGGTGCCAATACAGTTGCTGTTTCTGATCGTATCAAAGACGAAGTTCAAAAAGTGAACGAAGTTTTAAAAATTAAAAACATTAAGGCTGAAGTTGTTTTGGTTCGTGATGGTTCTGTCGCTGTTAAATTAAATGTAGCCGATGTTAAAGAAAGTATCACAATTGGCATTATTCTTTGTATTGTTGTTGTATTCTTTTTCTTAGGATCTGCTCGTTCAACATTTATTACAGGATTGGCATTGCCGAATTCACTCTTGGGTGGTTTTGTATTGATGTATGCCATGGGATTTTCGATTAATATCATGACGTTGATTGCACTATCGCTTGCAGTCGGTTTGTTGATCGATGATGCTATTGTGGTTCGTGAAAATATTTTTCGTCATCTAGAGATGGGTAAGAGCCCTAAAGATGCCGCGCTTGAAGGAACCAAAGAGGTCACTCTCGCGGTTGTAGCAACAACATTGGTTGTTATTGCTGTATTTGGACCAATTGCTTTCGTTCCAGGAATTGTTGGCCAGTTTTTTAAACAGTTCGGTTTAACAGTCGTTTTTACAATGGTCATTTCATTGTTTGATGCGTTAACAGTGGCACCGATGCTTTCTGCTTATATGGCGACAAAACATGAACATGTTAAAGGTCATGGATTTATCGATCGCGTGTTGCAGTCTTTTGATCGTGGACAAACATGGTTAGAAAATCTTTACGAAAGCACGTTGCGTTGGACTGTTGCTCATCGTAAGACCGTATTAACGTCGGCTGTGATTTTCTTCTTTTTTACATTGTTTTTAGGGAAATATATTTCAAAAACATTTTTACCTCCAAATGATCTTGGCGAGTTTACAGTAACCGTTGAAACGCCTGTTGGGACATCTCTTGAGGGAACATTGAGTTTTTCTAAAAAAATTGAGGCAGAGTTGAAAAGTTTAAGTGAAGTTTCTCTTGTTGCGTTAACAGTGGGATCAGCAGCTTATGAGTCAAATAAATCTGATTTTTATGTAGGTTTAGTTCCAGCAAGTAATAGAAAAGGAATCACAACGACTGATGTTAAAGAGAAAGTTCGCGCTCTTGTTAAAAAATATCAAGATCAGGCTATTATTGCCGTAACTGATGTTGATATCAGTGGTGGTGGACAGAAGCCTTTAAATTTATACATTGTTGGTGATAATCTAGATGAACTTTCGAAATATACTTTAGAGTTACAAAAAAGAATTTCTGAAATACCAGGATTAATTGATGTTGATACAAACTTTAGGGGTGGTAAACCAGAGTTTAATATCGTTTTTGACCGTGATCGTTCAGAAGCATTAGGCGTTTCAACTGTGACTGCCGGTGCTGAATTACGATATCGTACAGAAGGTGTTGTTCCAGCTGTTTTTCGTCAGAATGGTATCGAGTACGATGTGCGCTTGAAATTTCCAGATTCAGAAATGAATTTAAAAGAAAATTTCAAATCAACACTTATTCCTAATTCAAATTTTAATATGGTACCACTTGCAAAAGTGGCGACAGCTCAAGAAAAAGTTGGATTCTCACAAATCAATCGTCAAAATAAAGGACGTTTTATTGCAATCACTGCCAATTTAGGTCCTGACGGGCAGTTGGGTGATATCACGACTAAAATTGAAAAAATGTTGGCGACTGATATGAAACCACCGGTTGGTATTTCATACAAATTCGAAGGTCAAGCACAGGATTTCAAAGATCTTATTACAAATATGTCGATTGCAATGGGGCTTGGGATTTTATTTATTTATTTAGTATTAGCTTCACTTTACGAAAGTTTTGTAACCCCTGTTACGATTTTATTAGCATTGCCATTAGCAATTTCGGGCGCATTTGCAGGGTTATTTATTTTTGATAAATCGATAGATATATTCTCGATTATTGGATTGATCTTACTCATGGGGGTAGTTGCTAAAAACTCGATCTTGCTTGTTGACTATACAAATCAACTTTTGCAAGAAGGACTTGAAATGAATGAAGCTCTTGTTAAAGCTTGTCGCACACGTTTGAGACCTATTTTGATGACGTCACTAGCTTTGATCGCAGGAACGTTGCCAATTGCAATTGGAATGACAGCTTTAGGGACGCAACGTCAATCCATGGGTGTTGCCATCATAGGTGGGGTTATTAGCTCAACACTTTTAACTTTGATTGTTGTTCCAGCGGCATTTGGTTATATTGAAAAATTTAGAATTTGGTCGCAGTCAATTGTGCGCAAGGTGCAAGGGCAAGATCATGACGAATTTTTAGTAAAATAGTTTGTTGAATATTTGCATCAGAGTGATGAGTAATTGTAACAACCCCTCATTGCTCTGATCGACTCAATTTTTTGATGAAATAAAGACCAGTCATTATTCTGGTCAATTTCATTCCATATATTCTCAATTTCATTGATGATGAGTGTTTCTGGTTCATCTCTTTGAAAATAGCTATTATGATGAATCTGCTGATTTAGAACATCGGACCCTTCGATCAATGATCGTAATTCTTTAAATTCCTTGAACTGGATAATTTCATTATTTTCTTTTTGAATATTAGCCGAGTGCAATGAGAAAAATAATTTTTCAAATAAAAGTCGAGTTTTACTCGCCATTGTAAAAAATAGTTGTAGAGCCTGCGTTGTTTGATCATCAGTTTTGAATTTTACATTTAGTTTTTTTTGAAAATAATCATATAGATTGTCATTGAATAGATCTTCGAAGTTTTCGAGCATAATTTGTAAAGGTAAGTCAGGATATGCCAATAGTAGTGATTCACCCAGACGTGCTAGGTTCCAAAATATACTCTCAGGTTGTCGTCCAAAAGCATATAATCCATTTTGGTCAAAATATGCCGCTGTAAAATGTGGGTCGTAGTGTGGTAAAAAACGATAAGGCCCATAATCAAAAAGTTCACCGCTGATATTTATATTATCTGAATTTAATACGCCGTGAACAAATCCAGACACCATCAATTGAGCTGCTTGTTGAGCAAGTTTTTCGCTAACACATTGAAAGAAACGAGTAGAAATTTCTTGATCGTTATCCCAATCAATCGTTTGACTTTCTTGCGTGTAGTAGAGCTTTAAACAGTACTGAGTTAGTTTTTTAATTTGTGAAATCTGTTTATAATAAGCGAGTCGTTGAAATGTTCCAATGCGAATATGTCCGCGTGAAAAGCGTGTTAAGACGGCAGATCTTGTTGGGCTAGGTTCATCATAGCGAATTAGTTTTTCCCCAGTTTCAAAAAAGCAAGCAGTTTTAGATGTGTCTACACCGTAAGATTCGAGCATCTCAGTTGCTAACGCTTCTCGAACAGCGCCTTTAAGCGTTAGACGACCATCACCGGATCTTGAATAGGGCGTTGTGCCTGAACCTTTCGTGCCTAAATCATACCAATGTTGCCCATTAAAAATTTGAGCGTATAAAAAACCACGACCATCACCAAGGTCGGGATTGTAGTGCCGAAATTGATGGCCATGATATCTGAGTGCTAAAGGTGCTTTAATATTATTTTCTAAGGCTTTGAAATGACAAAGATGATCCCAAGTAAATCCTTTGATGTTTTCAAGTGCAAGCGATGGATTTTTATATTGTAGTTTTGGATGAGGAAATTTAACTGGTTCGACAATATCATAAAAATCATCACCGAGTTCATAGATGGGTGGTAAGTTTGTTTTTTGACCTGCAACATATTGATTCATAAAAGTCCATATTTGTTATTGAAAACTAAATGAAAATAGCTAAGATATTTTCAAAACATATAAGGAGTATTATATGAATAATACATTAAATAGAAGATCATTTTTTCAAGCTGCAGGTGCTTTGGTTGGAGCAGCTGTTGTTGTTCCTGTTTTAGCAAAAGCTGAAGGTCGTCGTGGCGGCGCTAAAGCTGCAGGTGGTGGTTTACAGCTTGTTGACCCAAAAGACGCTCAAGCAAAGGCAGTTAATTACGTCCATGTTAATACTGAAATTAAAGACAAAGCATTAACGGGTGATCGCGCTGGTGTTAAACATAAAGATCAAAAATGTAATAACTGTATTTTTTATCAACAAGGTCAAGAAACAACAGTTGATGGTAAAAAAGCAGCTCCATGTCAAATGCCATTTGCCGCTGGTAAAGTTGTAGCAGCCGCTGGTTGGTGTTCATCTTGGGCTAAAAAAGGTTAATTTGATTTTTTTATGCGCTCAGGATTTTCTTGCGACCCACATCTTAAATAAGATGTGGGTTTTGTTTTTTAACTGTGTCGAGAAATAAATTTGGAATCTTCTTCTACTCTCTACCTGCAAAATTAACAGTTAGATCAACAGTGTTTTTATCAAATTTAATAACATTGGTTTTCACAGTGACTGGCATAGCAGGTATAATCGGATATTTACTAATATCACCCTGTCTATATGTTAGACGATCGTGAATTCATTTTTAAAAATGAAGACAATCACTCTATTAAAAGTTGAAGTGATTAACTTTAGTCCCAAATTAATGTATAAGCCTAATTTGTTTAATTCATAATTCAAATACATTTAAGGGGGCTTATGTCTATCAAATCACCGCAATTTTCCTTAGAGATATGGTTAGTGTTTATCTTTTTATCGAGTTGCAATGTACCTAAGACTCCTGATTTCAAGACGCCTGATTATAAGATTCCTGAAGTTAAAGTTCCTGGGTTGAGCGGTTACGATGATATTTTAAAAACATTATTTACATGCAATAAATCCGATCAAGAATTGAATTTGGATTCACCACGCAATGAAGCAGACATTATTGTTCAAGACACAATTGAAAATAAAGAAATAATTGAAGTTAATTGCGATCAAGTTAAGACATCCACAGGTATAGGGCCAGTTCGGTATTTTGATCAAGTCATCGATCTGCAGCCGCCAGCTGATTTATCTGAAGTTATTGATTATGTTGTCATTGAAAATCCGCGAACATGTTCAGAGCAACGTCTTAATACTGTTAAATTAAATTCAGACAAAAATGACCCGATTATAATGTCTCAGCTTAATCAAAGTTTTCTGTCAGAAACTGGAGTAGTCAAAATAGCAATTTCTGATTTTAATATTAAATTATCGCAAATGTTTTTAAACGTTAAAGATGGTAAAAATGTGATCTCAGTCAAATATTATGGAAAATGTAGTCAATATTCAGATATTAAAAATGTAAAATCAGGTGATGCTTATAACTGCCTTGATGCGAATTTACTTGCAACGAAATCATTTTTACTAACTGTAGAAATTAACCGCCCAACTGTTGATGGTTCTCAAGAAAAGAGCATTTGCTATAAGAAATAAACTCTAAAATTAACTTGTGTGGTTTTGCCAATCTTTATTTAAGATCTGGTTGCAAATTTTCTATTCACTCAACTGGTATAGAAATTAATATTAAGAAGTTTTGGTATGAAGCAACTGATACTGGCTCTAATTGTAGAGGTTTTGTCTTTTCAGGTTTAACGTATGCTTCAGAGCAAGTTAGTGCACAATAGAAATATATCATCAGTATTCAGCAGCTAACGGCTATGAATATGCAAATTGGCCATGTTCAGAAACAAAAGTGTATTATCGCTCAACGAGATAATCTTATCTGGGATATTTCGACGTTTTTAAAATAACAGCTAGAGACAGAGCATTTAAAAGATTTTGATGTATAGCTTAAAATGCTTTCGTCGAAGAGTTTATGTCAGAATAGAAATTGACTGAAACTATGAAAGAAAGTGTGCAAACTTATGATAGATCAACAGAAGTAATGCTGATTTATTGTGAATTTTCAAACAAACAGAAATAAATTAAAGCTGATCTCATTTAAGGTGAAATCAGCTTTAATGTTTTAAATCGGCATTCTAAAAACAAAAGCGATATAGCTTGTTTCAATAGGCGAGTTTGCATTTGTGTTAAATAAGTTCCAGAAATCAACTTTTTCAAAACCAATTTCCTGTCCGCCGCTGATTTTACGAGTGAAAGACCAGCGTAATGACGGCCCGATTAATGTTTCATCAGACTTACCAGTTGTTGTTGGAATATCTTTAACCATTGCGATACCAAAGCCAGGTCGAACGGCAAATGACCAATCATTTTGATTAAAAATACCAAGATGAACATGTCCGCCAAAAGCCATTGTGTTATAAACTGAAATCGTCGTGTTTTCTTTCTTTTCGGTTTGAAGAAAGAAATATCCACCAAGTGCGCCTGTTTCGCGAGCAGAATCAAAAGTTACACCTAAATTAATAGCGCCTTTGGTAAAACCTGTATTGAATCCGAGAGATTTTTGTGAAAATCCAGAGTTGTAAGAAGTTACTTGTGATGGATTGCGGACCATCTTCTGTTGTGCAAAAGCTGGTAGTGAAATAAGACAAATTAGGCTAATAAAAATTTTTTTCATATTAATCTCCTATTTAGAGTTAAGTTTGGTCAGCTCTTCTTCACGTAGGGCTCGTCGTAAAACTTTGCCAACATTAGTTTTTGGAATTTCTGATCTGAATTCAATTTTTTTAGGAACTTTGTAGTTTGTTAAAAATTGACGACAATGTAAAGTGAGTTCTTCCTCGGTAAGAGAGTCATCTTTTTTAACAACAAAAACTTTTACGACTTCACCTGAGTGATCATCAGGTATACCAATAGCAGCAACTTCGAGCACTTTAGGGTGTTTACTGACAGCATCTTCAACTTCATTTGGGTAAACATTAAATCCAGACACGAGAATCATGTCTTTCTTACGATCTACGATTTTAAAAAAACCTTCGTTATCCATGATCGCAATATCACCGGTGTAGAGCCATCCATTTTTTAGTACTTTGGCGGTTTCGTCAGGTCTATTGTAATAACCTTGCATGACTTGTGGACCAGAGACGCAGAGCTCGCCAGGTTCACCTGTATAAGTAACATCATCACCAGCCTCGTTAATTAGTTTGATGTCAGTGCTTGGAACTGGTAATCCAATCGTTCCAACCTTATCGGTGCCATCGACTGGATTAACACAGGCCACTGGAGACGTTTCAGTTAAACCATAGCCTTCAATAACTTCAGTTCCGGTCGCTTGTTTCCAGCGTTCTTTAACAGCATTTTGTAGAGCCATTGCACCAGCTACTGAAATTTTAAGATTAGAAAAATTAACTTCTTTAATTTGTGGATGAACAGCTAAAGCATTATACAGTGTGTTCACGCCAGTCATGATTGTGAATTTTTCTTTTTTCATTGTTTTAATAAAATCAGGTATATCTCGTGGATTTGTGATTAAAATATTTGTGGCTCCATAGCGCATAAATGCCAAGCAATTCACTGTCAGTGAAAAGATATGGTATAGCGGTAGAGGCGTAAGGCAAATTTCTTCGCCCTCAACTAATTTAGGGCGCATCCAACTGCAAATTTGAAGCATGTTTGCAATAATATTTTGATGTGTCAGGACTGCGCCTTTTGAAACACCTGTTGTTCCACCAGTGTACTGCAAGAAAGCAATATCAGAGCTTGAGAGTTGAGGCTGTACATATGTGCTTGATGAGCCAAACTCAAGTGCCTCATTCCAACGGGTGTGTTTGAAATTATAAGCTGGAACTGCTTTTTTAACTTTTTTCAATACAAAGTTAATAAGATGTTTTTTAGGAAACCCTAGCATATCGCCGACTTCGGTGACGATAACATTTTTAATTGGGACTTGATGTGCGATTTGTTCATAAAGATGTGCAAATTGCGCTAGGATGACGAGTGTTGTTGCGCCAGCATCGTTAAATTGATGTTTCATTTCAGATGCCGTGTAAAGAGGGTTTGTATTAACAATGATTAGACCAGCTCTCATCGCACCAAATGCTGCAATGGGAAATTGAAGCAAGTTTGGCATTTGTAATGCAATTTTGTCACCTTTTTTGAGGCCAAGTGTATTTTGTAGATAAGACGCAAAACGACCTGAATAAATATCAAGATCATTATAAGTCAAAGCGACACCAAAGTTCTTAAACGCGATACGATTGCGATATTTACGAACTGATTCGTCAAAAACTTCTAGAATATTTGCATATTCATCGATGTTGATTTGTGGTGGAACGACTTTTGGATATTTATTTAACCATACTTTTTGCATGCCAATAGTTTAACTAAAACTTGTAAAAATTAAAGAAGAAAAGTCATAATAGAGACATGAAAAGTTATTTTTTAACGATATGTATCAGCTTTAATGTGTTCTTTTATGGCATGTCGTGTACGGATTTGAAAAATAAAAGCCCAATCTCATCTGAAAATCGGGATAAAATTAGTTCAAACAGCGAATTATCGCTAATGACAAACACTAATCAATCATTCCAGTTTAAAGATTTGACGTTATCCCAAGCTCAAGTTGAGTTTAAGCGACGTAAAATTTTAGATGATATGAAGTTCGCCGCAAGCCTTGAAAGAGAGATTTTTCGAGTCATATTATCTGAGGATCAGCAACGACTTTCGCAATTTGAGGTTCTAGCTTTAGCTGCCGAACAATATTTGAATATTAAATCGGGAAAATTATTAGGTTATGAGTGTCAAAAGCTAAACTTAACACAGAGTGTAAATAATGTTTATTTAGTTCAAAGCTACTGTTTAAAAAAACCAAGGATTTTAGCGGAAATTACTTTGCAAGATGGATTAAATCAATCCTACTCGGTTAAGTTTTTTAATCAAGAGTGGCTATCACTTATTGGTGGTTCGGCCCAATTAACGAATGGCAATCGCGTTTGTGTTTTTACTATAGATAAAAATCAGCTCCAGAAAATCAATTGCGAAAATACATTGTTTAATCTTAACCAAAGCTCTCGGGATACGAGTTTGCAAGATTTACGTATACAAACGTTTGAATATAGTCGCAATTCGTCTGAAGAGGTTCGATTGGTTGGTGGATTTTATAAAGATCTTATTGAAATAAAAAAAATAAAACTCACAGTCCCTTTGCAGGGTCGTATTAAATATCAAGAAAAAAAATTAAAGATCAAAGATGATTTTGCAGACATGCAAAAAAAGTTATTAGGTGAGAAGGACGAGTTGAAGCAGGAGAACACACAAAATGAAAACACAAAATCAAAAAACACTGAAAAAAATCTCGAAAACACAGCAGGTCAAGAAGGTCGAGATAAAGACTCGGAAGGATCTACAGCAGCCGACGAACAGCCAACGCAAAACCCCAATAGTGGGGTCATCGACAGTAATGCTCCAACCTATGAAAGATAAAACTCTGCTTAGTAAAGAGTTCAAGTTATCAGATGGTCGAACTTTGAATTTTAAAACGATGCTTGGGTCTCGATTTTTGCTTTATTTTTACCCCAAAGACAGTACCCCGGGGTGCACAGTTCAGGCTATTGATTTTACCAGTTTCAGACCTCAATTTGAAAAGTTAGGGTATAAAATTTTTGGTGTATCCAGAGACAGTGTTGCTTCCCATGATAAATTTATTTGTAAGTATAATTTGGGCATTGATTTAATAGCAGATGAAGATGAGGTTCTATGTAAAGCCTTTGATGTGATTAAAGAAAAAAATATGTATGGAAAAAAAGTTTTAGGTATTGAGAGGTCGACTTTCGTCTTCAATGAAAAACTTGATGTTGTATTTGAGTGGAGAAAAGTTAAGGCTGAGGGACACGCTGAGTTTGTTCTAACATCTTTGCAAGGGAAATAAAATCATCAATATCTGCCTTTTGCGTATCCCAACTCATCATTAATCGACATTCAAAAGTGTTTTCATCCCAAACATAAAAAAAATGCTGTTGTCGTAGTTGTTTAATCCAATTTTTAGGAATCAGGCAAAAAACAGCATTACTTTGAACTGGTTGTGTGATGTTAATTGCAATAATATTTTTTTTAATTTTCTCTTCAAGGTAGAGCGCCATTTCATGACAATGAGCAGATATGTTTTTATAAATTTTTTGTTTTAAGTAGGCTTGAAATTGACAAGCTATGTAGCGTGTTTTAGAGGGGAGTTGTGCCGCTTGTTTGCGAATGTATTTAAAATCTTTCTGCAAATTAGGGTTAAAAATAAGCACGGCTTCGCCGAACATGAGCCCATTTTTTGTTCCGCCAAAAGACATAATATCGACACCCAAGTTTGTTGTAATTGTTTGCATATCGCAATCGAGGTAATGAATAGCATTGCAAAAGCGTGCTCCATCAATATGAATGAAAAGTTTTTTGCTTTTAGCCCAAGCTATGATTTTTTTTAGTTCGTCGAGACTGTAAACTGTTCCCAGTTCAGTTGGTTGGGTAATACTGATTGCCTTGGGTTGGGCAAAATGTTGATCGCCCAATCGAGTGTATTTTTTTTCAAGATCCGTAAGATCGAACTTTCCATTTTGTGACTTTATCGGCACAAGCTTGCCAGCAAAAAATTCAGGGGCAGCACATTCATCTATATTGAGATGACTGCAGTCCGTTACAAAACAAGATTCAAAGGATTTGATCATAGTGCGTAAGCTTAAAACATTTGCGGCAGTACCATTAAATACAAAGTGAGCCTCAGTTTGAGAGCCAAACTCTTTTTTAAAAAGTTCGATGCAGTCTTGAGTTAGCGAATCAGTTCCATAGCTTGGGGCATGGTCTATGTTTGCGTCTAAAATTGCGTTGATAATTTCAGGATGAATAGGGGCATGATTATCGCTACCGAATCCACGCATGTGATTTCCTAATTGTTAAATATAAAATGATGTGTGAGTAGTGCGGCTGTTTTTGATGTTTGATAATCACGATCTAACGGAGGTGATACTTCGTAAATACCAAGCCCTTTAACTGACGACTGTTTGTATAAGCGATTCAAAAAATTTAAACAGTCTTGAAATCTTAAACCAGTCGCCCATGCTTGGCTGCAGCCACCGGCTTCAGATGCTTGAATTGCATCGATGTCGAAACTCACAAATACCGGGCGCTTTGAATCCATTTCCGCTAAAATTGTTTTGTTCCAAAGATAATCCCATCCCATTTCTTCTAAAGTGTCGAGATCTACAATTTCGACACCACGATCTTTTGCCCAACGAATATGGTGTGGAGAGTTGCATTGATTTTGTATTCCAATTTCAATTAAATTAAATTTATTTAAATGCGTTTCGTGTAAGCGGTAAAAAGGCGTTCCGCTGTTAGGTCCATTTTTTGTTGGTCGAACATCCATGTGAGCGTCAAAATTCAAAATGATCGGCTTTTGTTTGTGAGTATTGTAGTATGCATCGATAAAAGCCGCACAATCCGGATATCCGTAATCATGTCCACCTCCATAAGTGATGACCTTGAGTTGAGATGTAAAGGCTTTTAGGACGTGCGTTTGCGCGATGTTGTGACGTAAGATCAGATCGGGGGTGGAAAGAGCTAAATCACCATAATCGAATAACTGTGCCTTAAATTGACTTTTTTTTGCAGATACAGTCATTTTGTATAAAAACTGGCGGATCTGTCTAGGTGCGAGGTGTGCTCCGAGACGTCCACCATTTAATTTAATTCCTTCGTCATCAGGATAGCCAAATATGACGAAATCTTGCGGTTTCGCGATGGTCGCATCGAAGTTTTGCGCAAGATCACCTAAGCGAATGTCTTCAAGATCATTTTTAGTGAAAAATAAATCTGGCGATACTGGAAAAAACAAACTTATCTCCTTAGGATGACTGTACCTAAGATAGCGTTAGTCTCGCTGTCTAACAACTGTATTTCTATCGATTTTGAGTTGTTTATTTTGAGACGACCAAACAGCTGATTTTCTTTAGAAGAAATGAGCATGTTCCACTCGTTTGAATCCGGATTGATGAAGTAAGTGTATTTAGTCAAAGGAACGAGAGGGCTCACGTTATCACAATCTAATCCCTTAGGCTGAACATAAACATTAAACGTCGTGTAACCAATGAAGTTGTAACATAATCCATCATTACTTTTCCAAGCACCGATCAACACAGATAGTCCAACAAAGTCGATAGATATAACATCAAGTAAGTTAGGATTGCTCACATTAACTGACGCTGAAACAGCGACGTAGTCACCGTCGTCTAATCGATTCATTTGTTGTTGTGCAACTGAGCTTGTTAAGTTTAACTCATATCGATGATGAGATTTGTTATCATAAATAGTAAATCGGTTTTGGATGCGATCGATTTTACCGCGAAATGTATCAGCGCTAGCATAAGCAGTTAAAAACATCGAAATAGATATGCCTAAAAACACAGCTAAAAATTTTGTTGTTTTAATCAGCATTAAAATAAATTTAAAACACGATAGCTTTTTTGCTCGTTTCATATCTGTGGTAACACCATAAGGTTTGTGAGATGTCATGCATTAAAGTTAAATTAAGAATGCGCAAGGCGTCTAAAGGCTTGGGTTGATCATTTTTTATAATTTTTTCACAATGAAGGAATATGGAGAATAATATATGTTTGAAACAATGATTCAAGAAACGCATCTGGATTTTTTTGGACATGTGAACAATGCGAAATATTTAGAGTTATTTGAGCAAGCTCGCTGGGATGTTATCACTAAAAATGGCTATGGTTTTGATCAAATTATGAACCTAAAAAAAGGGCCAGTTATTCTTGAGGCGCATCTCAAGTATCTCAAAGAATTGAAGCATCGTCAGAAAGTACAGATTTCTGTAGAGCTTCTTGAGTATACTGGGAAGGTCGGTCGTTTGAAGCAGCAAATGTTTAATGAGAAAAATGAGATTGCGGCTGAGCTAGTCGTTGTTTTTGGTTTATTTGATTTGCAAACGCGGCGATTGATTGAGGCCACGCCCGAATGGCGTAGAGCTTTGCAGGGTTAATTATTTATTAATTTATCCTTAGTCCATTTTGCTAGTTCACCCAGCTTCGGATCAGAGCATAAGCTTTCGACTTCGGATAGAAGTTCTGTAATTTGTCTATTTGCAATAACAATAAGAGCGTTACGTTTTAAACCAAAACCACCTGATCGCAAGTAAGGTGTTCCGATGAATCTTTTTTGAATTTTTTTATTTGAACTTGTAAGGATATCTTTAAAAAAATAAATCAATTCAGATTTTTCATGACTTGAAAGTTCACTTTGGGGGGCTGTGATAAGAGCTTTATTGATAAAAAGTGATTTAAGTTTTTTGTTATTCCACGGACAGACAGTTTGGCAAATATCACAACCAAAAAACCAATCGTTCATTTTCTCTCGTAATTCGAGCGGTGGTGTTTTTTTAGATTCTATAGTGAGAAAAGAAATGCATTTTTCTGCATTTAAGACTTTGTTTTTTTCAAGAGCTTGCGTTGGACAGCTTTCAATACACAAGTTGCATTTTCCGCAAAGATCTTCATGGAGAGGGTTTAAATTATTAATTTTAAGCGATGTGAGTATTTCAGCTAGGAAAAAAAAGCTGCCTTTTTGAGAATGAATAATGCATGTGTTTTTTCCGAACCATCCTAGTCCTGCTTTATATGCGAGATCCCGTTCGTGAATTGGGCCAGAGTCTACGTACGGTATGAAAATCTCTTCGGGATAGATTTGTTCTAAGGTTTTGATTGTTTCTGAGAGCTTATCTTTAAGCCAAAAGTGATAATCCTTATTTTGCGCATAAAATGCTGTGCGTGCAGGAATTTTAATGGATAGAGCCTGTTGTTGAGGAAGATAAGATTGCGCAAAAGTAATTGCTGAATTTAATGAAGGGTTTAGCAATCTTGGCTGCTCTTTGAACTTTAAGTGTTTTTCTAAGTACTGCATTTCAGCCTGATATCCGTGACTGAGCCAATCTTTATAAAATTGTAAAGTGAGCGGATTTTCGAGCAGAGTTGCGCTGATGATGTCAAAGTTCAGATCAGTTCTTATTTTGATTAAAGTTTGACTTAAGAGATCTGGCTTTAACGTTTCAAGCGGGTCAAAGTGAATCATTTTTATTGTGGTATCGTTTAAAACCATGAATGATATTATATATGAATCAAGAGCAAGTTGAAGAGTTAATTTTAAATCGGTTGTTGATAAATACGCATAAATACGCAATTTTAGACGTTCAGCGTAAGTTGCAAATCGGTGGCTATTTATGTTGGGTGTCGGGTGGGGCGGTTCGTGATGCTTATTTAAATCGAAAGTTTCATGATATTGACCTGACAACTAATGCTGATGAGTCCTTTATTCTCGAGCAGTTTCCCAATGCGGTTTTAACAGGACGACAGTTTGGCGTGTATAAAATTCCATATGCAAATTCTGAAGGAATTATAGTTATAGATTTGACGGTTTTTCGAGAGGAGGATTCTTATGAAGATGGTCGAAGACCAAGTCAGATAATCAAATCGACACCGCAAAAAGATGCAGCTCGTAGAGATTTTACGATTAACGCTCTTTTTTATGATTTAAATAATAATCAGACGATTGATTATGTGGGCGGCTTGGATGATTTGAATCGAAAAGTTCTTAAATGTGTTGGGCATGCTCGAGATCGATTTTTAGAGGATCATTTGCGCATATTACGACTTGTTAGATTTAAGGCGCAGTTGGGCTTTTCAATTGAATCTGAAACTTTAGCAGCAGCATTAAACACTGCACATTTACTTGTTAAGATTAGTGCTGAAAGAAAAACCGAAGAATTAAAAAGAATATTTGAAAGCCGCCCGGAAGAATCTTTTTGGAAGGATATGCCTGTTAAAACCATTGTTTCAAACTTGCAGTTGCCCGTGCGTTGTTTGAATAGTAACACTTTCAATCAAATTGACGCTTATGAATTGTGGGTTGCGTCTTATTTCAAAAAACAAATACGTCAAGATTTGATATTTGTTTTGTATTACGATTATATTGGTGGTTTTAATTCTTTTACTGAATCAGAATCTTTTTTTCTTTCGCAAATTCGACTGACAAAAGCACAAAATGGTTTTTTGCGTAAGCTTTGGAAAGTTCGTGAGATTGTTTCAAATACAATTCGGAGTGCAGTTGATATGGTTCTTGATGTTGAGAGCGAGATTAAAAAAGGTCATTTTGAATCCGATTTAATCTATTATTATCTCAGTTATTTGGGGTTAATTGATAGTCAAATTTTCGAAAAATTTAAAAATTTATGGTCTGAAAAAAGACCTGTTCTTGTTGAAACATCTGATATTTTACAACATGGAATAAGTGGTGTTGATGTGCAGATTTATATCAATAAAGCGCGACGATTGCAGTATGAACAAAATATTTGTGATCGAAAGGTTTTAGTAGATTTGTTGTTTGGAGAGAACTAACTTTGGACGCTGTTAGGCAACAAACGTCCAAAGCGATTATTCGTAGGCAACGAATTCGAAAAAACATTCCAAGCTATTAATGGCAAATGGAATGACGAGACTTTGATGGTTTTTAATTTGCCCCGGTGCATCTTTGCTAAAGTAAGCTTTAGGGGTGCCCATACCGAACGAAAAGCCACCACTGTTAGCTTTGGTTTTAATGAGTCCAAAGATCATATTACTAATTTCACCGACACCGTCTAAGACTTCCGGAGATTCGGGATCGACTTTATCTCCAAGCATATTTTCAAGCATTGCGGCAATTGGCTTAGGATCGAAATGCATTCTAGCTTGCAGAGGTTGGTCAGCTTGTTTGAAATCTAGTATCACAGTTACTTTAGCCGGCGAAACCCAGTTTTGCGCAAAAAAATGTGGTTTGAACACAGAATTAAAGTTTCCCAATTGGGAAACAGTATCTTTAATCCCAGAAGATATGTGCTCAACCACCAGCTTTTCGAGCGCTGGATGAGTGAGAGTTGAGAGTTTTACAGCAGTAGACATTAGGCCGCCTTAGAGCCATTGTGTTTCTGATAAACTCTTGTTAATTTCTCCTTTAGAGTTGCAGCATTGAAAGGTTTAACAACATATTCAGATACGCCAGATTTAGCAGCCTCGATGATTTGATCTTTTTCACTTTCAGCTGTGACCAACATAAACGGCATATCTTTCAAAGATGGATCTGCTTTGCAGGTTTTAAGTAATTCAAGACCGCTCATGTTCGGCATATTCCAGTCAGACACGATACATTGAAATGGTTGATTAACAGACTTAGCTTGTTGGATAGCCTCTAATGCCAATTTGCCATCTGCAGCTTCGTGGATATCTGAATAACCAAGTTCCATAAGAACTTTTTTAACCACTTTGCGCATTGTTGCAAAATCATCGACGACCAGAAACTTTGTATTTGGACTAAACATCGTTGAACTCCTTCGGTGCCTAACCGGTTATAAACATAAAAGCACATTTATTTTCCTAATATCGGATTGCACTTTACAGATTTTGAGCAAAATCGGTCTAGTTTTTAAAAAAAATAAGACTAAAGGTATTGCGTTCTTCTAAAAGTCTTGTCAGACTTAAATTCAGGTTGTTGTTGTTCAGATTGAGACAACTGTCGAGATAAGGAAATCGAAACAGTTGAATCAAGTTGAGACAAAGTCCTAGGAATTAACCTAAAACCTGTGAAATTGGATCAAAGTAAGAGTTGGTCTAAGCGAATGGGTATGTTAGCTTGACCTATGACTAAGCAAAAACTTAGTAGCTATGTAAACAAAAACAATTAAGCAGGAGGAGCAAGGATGCTCAGAGATATCTTAATTCAAAAAGGTCTATCAAATCGTGAATCAGAAGTCGCGGAACTCGTTTCTAAGGGGCTTTCTAACAAAGAAGTTGCTAATCAACTTTTTGTTACTGAGAAAACTGTTAAGTTTCACTTAACTAACATTTATAAAAAAATGAATGTTAAATCTCGTGCTCAGTTAATCGTATGGTGTCTTCCACACCTTGGATTTGTTGAAAATGAAGTTAAAGCTGAAGCGATTCAACCTGCTGGTGCAACTGCTTTTAACACGCAACAAACTCAAACTATTCCTGCTGGAAACGCAACAATCACTTTGCCTGGTGGCGGTTTAGGTCGCACAGGTAATTCTGATCTAGGCGTTTAATATAATCTTATGTCTGAGTCATCACATCTTGAGAAAAAAACGGTATCTCGTTCTCAAGTTGTAATGACTCAGCTTGTTTTGCCTTCTCATACTAATTCTTTAGATACTATATTTGGTGGCACGATCATGTCTTGGATCGATATAGCTGCTGCCATCGTCGCACAAAGACATTCCGGTCGTGAAGTTGTCACTGCATCAATTGATAAATTAGATTTTATTGCGCCAGTCAAAAAAGGCTGGGTCGTCAATTTAAAAGCTTCGATTAATTTTATATCGAAATCATCAATGGAAATCGGCGTTCGTGTGGATGCGGAAAATCCTAAAACTGCAGAAAAATTTCACACAGCTTCGGCTTATCTAACATTTGTTGCTCTGGGGTCAAATGGAAAACCTACAGAAGTTCCAGGCTTAATTCTTGAAACTGACGAAGAAAAACGTCGCTTTGAGAATGCTCGTTTACGACGTGAACAACGTCTTCAGCAAAGAAAGAAATAAATAAACAAACAAACAAACAAACAAACAAACAAATTAAGTTTACGTTTTTGTGCAGAGGCCGCTTATCACTCTAAGCAAAAACAAATCAATTTTGTGAAGATTTTTTTCTGTATCTGGATCATTTGAATCTGGATTAACGATATTAAATGATTGATTGTGTTGGGCTTGTTGGCAAGAGGCCGTGCTAGCTTTGCCTTGAGCTATGATTTCGAGAGGTTTTAAGGCTTCAATATCGAAAGCAATTTGATTTCCTTGTTCGGTTAATGTTTCGTCACCTTCAATCTTTTCAAAAGCAGTTTGCTGACTTTTAAGTTGTTCATAAAGTTTGTCAAATTGTTCTATGAAAGCTTGTTTATTGGTGATCGAAAGTTCAAGAATATTTTGGTATATTTTTTTAAATTTTTTGTACTCTTTGTCGAGATTTGAATAATCAACTTCAGCATGTGCTGTAGATCCAGTCATTAAAAATAAAATAAATAGAGTCTTAACTAATTGTCTATGCATGCGCTTGATCCTAATTGTTTAAAATTGATTGTAGAGTTTGCTGGAAATAAATCGATCAATTGATCTTGTTTGTTTTTGATTCTTTGAATATAGAGTGTTAAATCGTGACCTTCTGATGTTTTCAGAGGTTTAGAAATTTGCTCGACAAATTTTTCAGGCTTTAGTTTTGTTAATCGATGAGCAGCAGCCCGTGCACTTCGAGGGCCACCAGCACCGTAGGCATTAAGAGTAATAAGTTCTTTTATACTTCTTATGTTTTTGTCGTTTTCGTGTTTGTTGATATATTGGCGCATAATGGGTTCTAGATCTTTTGTCCAAAGAGTGTTCATACCGATCAGTGTGTAAAGTATGTTTCGTTCAAAGCCTTCGCCATATGATATAAAGTTACATTTTTGATTGAAGCTTGGCTGTTGATTCAGATCTTTTTCTGCAATATTTTTAATTCCCTCGCACTGAGGGCTGGAACTTGTTGCAATTTTTTTGAGTGTTTCAAGTCCTCGGCCCTTTTGGTGAATGTCTCGAACAAAAATTGATGTTAATTGTCCTAAGCCTGTTCCTGCAGCCGAACTATAATTTGGTTTGAAGCCTGTTTCATTGGTGTACATTTCATAGAGGCTATTGATAGAAATAGGAAATTTTGTTTCATTTTTTACACATTTTAAAATTTCAGTGATGGCTGCACTCTGGTACTTAATCATTTCCTCTGTCATGCATTCATTTTGTGGAGGTTTTTTTCTTTTTTCTGAAGGGCATTGGACATAGGTTGAGTTGGCCTTAATTTTGTTGGCTGTTGCTATACATTCAGATTTGATTTGTAAACTTGTTGGTTTTGAGAGTGATGCTGACATCGAGGCTGCTAATTCGTTTAAAGATTTAGAATTTTGAGTACTGGTCGAACAATTTAAGCAATCGCTGAGAGTTGAAGACTCTTGAGTTGGTTTTTGAGTGATTTCGTATTTTTGCAGTATTTGGCTTACGATTTTACTTTTTTTTGCATCATTAAATTGATCTGCGAGCGCGATTGATTTAATTGATCCACTCATGCATTTTGGCGCGACATTTGCTGATGAGGTGCTTGCGATCAGAAAGCTGACTGATCCCAGGGATATAAATATGATTGTGCTGAGTTTTGTCATATAGTTTCAGGTTACCTGATTTGCTTTAAATAATCTTCAAAAACTAGAAACTACCAAAAGCACACCTGACGATAGTCTTGCTATTTGCAGGCGTTAAAATTAAGAGTGAAAGTGTCGATGTCTTGAGATGATGTTACAGTCTTTTGTTCGATTATTTGGCTTGTGGCTTTGGATATAAGATTGATCTGGTGCGATCCAATAAATGATTTAGTTTTTATTTTATAAGTTCCATTTTGATCTAAATCATAAACGCCAGTCGTGCGATTATTGAATTTAACTTCGATTTGTAGTTTTCCAAAATCAAAAATGGGATTTGAATCGCATTTAATAAACCCAGATATGGCTAACATTTGGCTTGTATTTATTGTTGAACTATTTAAGTAAGGTACGACTGCGGGTGGTTGTCCTGATATCAAAGTGCCAGCAAGTGCGGCGGTATCTTGTAATCCTGCATTTAATTTCTCTGTTTTGGTTTGTGTAGAGCAGCTATTTGTGAAAATAAGTACTATTACAATATTGAGTAACTTTAACTTCATGCTATAAACCACCTATTTGACTAAAAAATCACGCCATTTGTTAATAAGTTGTGGGGTCATCAGGGCATAACAAACAGTGCCTTCTGTGGCAGTCTCTTTGCGTGTGATTTTGGCTTCTCGGGACAAATCATAAATTTTAAATTCATGAGAATGCGAAAAATAAAGTTCAACTTCAGTTTGCATTTCGTTGATTGCGTCAGCCATAGTTTTTTTGAGCTGTTCAAAACCTTGTCCGGTTAACGCGCTTATAAATACTCGGGGAAAATGCTTTACTCGAAATTGGCGATCAACAGGTGCGACATCCACTTTATTGAAAACGTGTATAATCTTTTTTTGATCCCACTTAAATTCTTTTATAAGGTTATCTACAACTTCAATTTGGCGTTCCATGTTGGGTGATGCTAAATCGACCACATGAAGCAAGATGTCGGCTTCGGCAGATTCTTCAAGCGTAGCTTTGAAGGCTTCGATAAGTTGTGGAGGTAGTTTGCGAATAAAACCAACTGTGTCGGTTACAACTGCCGGAGGTCCTTCATCGAGGAAAACTTTTCTGGTTGTGGGGTCGAGTGTCGCAAACACCATGTTTTTAGCTAAAACTTGAGCGCCTGTTAAACGATTGAGCAAAGAACTTTTTCCTGAATTAGTATAGCCAATTAAGGCAAAGCTAGGAACTTCATTGCGGCGTCTAGATTGTCTGTGTTGAGAGCGGTGCTGAGAGACTTCTTCTAACTTTTTTTTGATAAGGGCGACTTTCTCTTTGGCACGTCTTCGGTCGTTTTCAAGAGCTGTTTCGCCAGGGCCTCTGGTTCCGATGCCGCCACCTAAACGTGAGAGTGAATCATTCCAAGCTCCAATCATACGAGGCATTTGGTCTAGTAACTGGGCCAATTCGACTTGTAATTTACCTTCGTAAGTTCTGGCTCTTTGGGCAAAAATATCTAAAATGAGTTGCGATCGATCGATAATACGAGCATTAATTTCTTGCTGTAAATTTCTCGATTGAATTCCCGATAGTTGATGGTCAACAACGACAATTTGTGCTCCAGCATCGACGACCATTTCTTTAATTTCGGCTACTTTTCCAGAGCCAATGAGAGTGCTCGGATTCCATTGAGGTAAAACCTGAACTGTTGAACCTACAACTTCACCGCCAGCAGCCGAAACAAGCTCTTCAAGTTCACATAAGTTTTCTTTAATTTCAGATATGGGTTCGGTTTTAAGTCCTACACCCACAACAATCACTTTGTCTTTATCTCGAATTCGCAGTTCGTTCAAATCTATGACCTCGACTTAATTTTAATGTTTAAGGGTTCTGCGGTCAGCTATTATTTGTGCTTCTAAAGCAGTTAATACTACTGAGCTAAAGATACTATCTTCAGTCGTTGTTCTTTGTAAGACATTGGCGGCTCTGCGAACTCCAAGTAGGAAAGGTCCAATAACTTCCACTTTCCCGAGTTGTTGAATAAGTTTATAGGAAATGTTGGCGCTCTCGAGATTTGGAAACACTAAAATATTTGCTTCGCCACCAAGTTGCGAGAAAGGAAAAATACGATGCTGAATTTCGTTACTAACAGCCGTGTCAGCTTGCATATCACCTTCGACAATTAAATCTGGTCTTAGTTTTTTGACAATTTCAGCAGCTTTTTTCATTTTAGCAGGAGTTCCGTCTGCTCCACTAAAATTAGAGTAGCTGAGCATGGCTATTCTTGGTTTTTGTCCAAAGTGTTCGGCGACAAATGCAGTTTGAATGGCCATGCTTGCACATTGTTCTGCGGTTGGGTTTGGATTCACTGTCGTATCAGTTAGAAAAATAAGTTTATTGTCTGTAATAATCATATTTAAACCAGCTGGCACATGGTCTTTTGCAAGTCCGATTGTGTGTAAAATAGGTTTTACAGAGTCGGCATAATTGGTATTTGCTCCATTCACCAAACCATCAGCGTCACCCTGGTCGACCATCATTGAGGCGAAATAGTTGCAATCAAGCATTAATCTTTCTGCTTCGCGAAAGTTAACGCCTTTACGTTGTCTTCGGCGGTAAAGTTCTTCGGCGTAGTTATGAAAATTAGCACTAGTTGCGGGATTGATAATTTCCACACCTGTTAAATCAATATCCAATTTTTTTGCTTTATCCTGTATGTGTTCTGGTATTCCTAAAATGATAGGCTGACAAATGCGCTCTTCCATTAAGGTGCGAATAGATTTTAAGACTTTCGAGCTTGTACCTTCCGGAAATACAATTTTAGGTAGTCGTCCTTGACGTTCAGCATTTTCATGCACTTGATGAATAGCAGATCTAATAAAAACTTTTTGTGGACCTTGAATGGATTCAAGTCGGTCGTGGTATTTGTTCCAATCTGTAATTTGAATTTGAGCAACACCTGTATCCATAGCAGCTTTGGCAACTGCAGGGGCAACTTTAAGGAGTACGCGCGTATCAAATGGTTTAGGAATTAAATATTCGCGACCGAATTTAAATTTTTGTCCACCGTAGCTCGCAGAAACAGCATCGGGAACTTCTTCGCGTGCAAGTTTTGCTAAGGCATGACAAGCGGCTAATTTCATTTCCTCGTTAATTTGCGTTGAGCGCGTATCTAAAGCTCCGCGAAAAATTGATGGAAATCCTAAAACGTTATTAACTTGATTAGGATAATCAGAGCGCCCCGTGGCGATGATAGCATCAGTGCGAGCTTCACGAGCGGCTTGTGGTGTGATTTCAGGGTCCGGATTTGCCATAGCAAAAATAATCGGATCTTTAGCCATGCTTTTAACCATATCAGCAGTGACGGCTCCCGCTGCTGATAAACCAACGAATACATCAGCACCATTTAAGGCTTCAGTTAACGTTCTTTTAGAGGTGTTGTTTGCAAATTCTTCTTTGTATTTATTCATACCGCTTGGGCGGCCTTTGTAGATAACTCCTGAAGTATCACACATGATAATATTTTCTTTTTTAACGCCAAGACTTACAAATATTTTAGTGCAAGCAATAGCTGATGCACCTGCGCCATTAACTACTAATTTAATTTCAGAAAGTTTTTTGCCAACGATGTGGCAAGCGTTGAGTAAAGCTGCGCCACTGACAATTGCAGTTCCGTGTTGATCATCATGGAATACGGGAATATTCATCTCTTTTTTTAAGGTTTCTTCGATTTCAAAACATTCAGGAGCTTTGATATCTTCGAGATTAATTCCACCGAATGTGGGTTCGAGGGTTTTAACTGCGTTAATAAATTCTTGAGCCGATGATGATTTAACTTCGATATCAAAAACATCAATACCAGCAAAATTTTTAAATAAAATACCTTTACCTTCCATAACAGGTTTTGAGGCGAGTGGACCAATATTCCCTAAACCTAAAACCGCAGTTCCATCGGAAATGACAGCAACGAGGTTGCCTTTAGTTGTGTAATCAAAAACAGCTTCAGGTGATTTTGCAATTTTCATACATGGCACGGCAACACCTGGTGAGTAGGCGAGAGCTAATGCTTTTTCTGTGTTGCATGGTTTGCTTGAAATAACTTCGATTTTCCCAGGTCTTCCCATTTGGTGAAAATCAAGAGCTTGTTTTTCGAAGTGACTTTTATCATTTGTTTGTTGTGCAACAGTTTTTGTTGAATTTTTATCGCTGGAATTTTTAGATGTATCAAGTTTACTCAAAGTGGAACTCCTTGTTGATTAACAAAATGCATGTGATGATGTTAGTTCATCAATTTACTCTAGCGACTTGTGTGCTTTAATCAAGACATAAGTCTAGAGTATTTATTCTAAATTATTGTTGCTAAATTCCCGATAAAAAACCACTACTAAATACTAATTAACAGATGTGCGTCATTTGCCTAAACGCAAAATCAGGATTAATCTATTAGGGTCTATTATAACAGAAAGGTTCTTATGAGTTCTCATGCGAAATCACCACGCGATGTTGTCATCGTTGAAGGAGTACGTACCCCATTTGCAAAAGCTGGTACGAAATTAAAAACAGTTCATGCGGCTAAATTAGGTCAGGTTGCAATGAAGGAATTAATTGCTAAAACTAATTTAAATGTCGATTTGGTTGATGAAGTGATTATGGGCAATACGGGGTCTCCGTCTGATGCCGTGAATATTGCACGTGTTATTGCGCTCAATTCGGGTATTCCGCAAAAAACATCTGCGGCCACAGTTCATCGTAACTGCGCTTCTGCTATGGAAAGTATTTCCTTAGGTTTTGATAAAATTAAATCAGGTATCATCGATACGGCTATTGTTGGTGGTACTGAAAGTATGTCGCAAATGCCATTGATTATGCCTCCGGCGATCACATCAATTATCGAAAAATTAGGCTCAGCTAAAACTGGCGGACAAAGACTTTCGGCTTTATGGAATTGGTTTAAAGCTGATTTGTCACAAATCAAAGAAATGGTGACAACTGCACCAATGGCCAAAACGAAATACAAACCGATTATTGCTATTGTTGATGGCCTGACTGATCCTTTTGTCGGAATTAATATGATGGGTACTGCAGAAATTCTTGCTAAAGATTGGGCTTTGACGCGCGAACAACAAGATCGTTTTGCTTTAAATTCACATCTTAAAGCAGCAGGTGCAAAAGCTAAACTTGCAGAAGAAATGACGCCTGTTTATCTTGAGCCAGATTTTAAAGAAGTCGTAACTGAAGACATCGGTCCACGTGCTGAACAAACGATGGAAGCTTTAGCTAAGTTAAAACCAATGGTTGATAAAGTAACAGGTACAATTACGGCTGGTAACGCTTGTCCGATCACTGATGGAGCTGCTTCATTGCTAATTATGTCGCGTGAAAAAGCTGAATCTCTTGGTTATAAGCCGCTTGCAAGAATTCGCGGCTATGGCTTTGCTGGGTGCGAACCTGAAAGAATGGGATTAGGACCTGTCTATTCAACACCCCTTGCTTTAAAACGTGCTGGTTTGACAATGAAAGATATGGGACGCGTTGAGTTAAACGAGGCTTTCGCAGCACAAGTGATGTCGTGTCAGCGAGCATTTGATTCTGATAAATTCGCCCAAGAAAAATTAGGCTTGTCTTCTAAAGTTGGTGAAGTTCGTGATGAAATTTTAAATGTGAATGGTGGAGCGATTGCACTGGGGCACCCAGTTGGAACAACGGGCACTCGCTTGGTTTTAACATTGATGAAAGAAATGCGTCGTTCGCAAGTTCAATTTGGTCTAGCAACATTGTGTATTGGTGGTGGTCAAGGCGGATCTATGATCATCGAGAATGAAGGGTAATCGTCATGTCTGCAATTCAACTTACAGTTCAAAATAATATCGCAACTTTAACTTTTGATTTACCGGGCGAAAAAGTAAATAAACTTTCGTCTCCGGTCATGATGGAATTAAAAAATCATCTCGAAAAATTAAAATCATCAACATATGATTTTGTCGTTTTCAAGTCAGCAAAACCTAAAATTTTTATTGCAGGTGCTGATATCGAAGAAATTCGTCAACTAAAAACACCAGAGTCAGTTCGTGAAGCTGTCAGTGGTGGGCAAAGCATTATTAATATGATTGAGGATTTGCCAATGCCAACGATGGCACTTATTAATGGCGCATGCGCCGGCGGTGGTTGTGAATTAGTTTTGAGCTGCGATTATCGTATTGCATCGGATGATTCAGCAACACGTATTGGTTTGCCAGAAACACAACTCGGAATTTTGCCTGGATTCGGAGGTTGTATAAGGTTACCGCGTGTTGTTGGATTGCAAGCTGCTTTAGATGTGATTTTAGCGGGTAAATTGTTAAATGCTAAAAAAGCTTTAAAAATTGGCTTAGTTGATTACGTTGTCCATCCAAATTTGCTAGAATCATTTGCTGAAAAAGAAATCGTTAAAATTATTAAAGACGGTAAACACAAACGTCGTAAAACTTTTAAAGCCAAAGGTTTTGTCAATCTGTTACTCGAAGGTGTATTTAAAGGTGTTGTTTTCTCACAAGCCAAAAAAGCGACTTTAAAATTAACTAAAGGTCATTACCCTGCGCCAATCGAAGCTTTAGAAGTTATTCGTCAAACCTATGGGGCATCAAATCGTGAAGCTTCTTTAGAGGTTGAACGCGAACATTTTATTAAATGTGCTTTAACGGATGTTTCTAAAAGTTTAATTCATGTTTTTTATCTTACAGAGATGGTTAAAAAATCTTCTGGGGTTGCGGATAAAAACGTTAAAGCGCGTGCAATTAAAAGTTTAGGCGTACTAGGTGCTGGAACAATGGGTGGTGGTATTGCTTACGTTGCCGCTGATAAAGGTATTCAAGTTCGTGTTAAAGATATTTCTCATGAAGCTAATACTAAAGCTTTAAAACATGCCTATGATTTATGGAAAAAACTTGTTAAGAAAAAAGTTATTGATTCTTATCAATTTATGCAAAAGACATCTCTTGTTTCAACGGGACTTGATTTTGCGGGATTTAAAAATTTAGATATCACTGTTGAAGCTATTGTCGAAGACATGGGAATTAAGCAAAAAGTCATTGGTCAAACAGCTGAGCAAATGCGCTCAGATGCGATCATCGTGACAAACACATCATCTTTGTCTGTGACAGAAATGTCTAAAGGTCATCCGCGTCCAGAGTTTTTTGCAGGTATGCATTTTTTCTCTCCTGTGCATAAAATGCCGCTTGTGGAAGTTATTCGTGGCGAGAAATCGTCTGATGAAACAATTGCAACAGTTTTTGAGTTATCAAAAAAAATGGGTAAAATGCCAGTTGTTGTTAAAGATGGACCTGGCTTTTTAGTGAATCGATTATTGTTGCCATACATGGCTGAAGCCGCATTTTTATTAGCTGAGGGGATGGATATTCAAACGGTTGATAAAGCTTATGTTTATGAGTTCGGCATGCCTATGGGACCATTTGAATTAATGGACAGTGTTGGCTTAGATGTTTGCGTGAAAGTTTTAAAAATCTTTAAAAAAGCTTATCCAGATCGTGTTGAAATTGCGCCAATTATGGAAAAACTTGAAGCTAATAAAAAACGTTTAGGTCAAAAAACGAGCCTAGGTTTTTATGTTTATGATGAGGGCGGTCGTAAAACGCAAGTTGATGAATCTATTTACACTGAGTTGGGCTTAGGTGCTCGTACAAATCCGTATACAACACAAGAGTGTATTGAACGCGGTGTGTTTGCTATGGTTAATGAGTGTTGTTTAGCATTAGATCAAGATCGCATTGTAGAAACGCCACACGAAGTTGATTTGGCGATGATTATGGGAACTGGATTTCCTCCATTTCGTGGTGGGTTGTTAAAGTATGCTGACAGTGTTGGTTGTAAGTATATTGAAGAAAAATTGACTCAATATGCGTCAACAAGAAATGCTACTCATCGTTTGAGTCCGAGCAGCAAATTAAAACAACGTGCTCAGTCCGGTCAATTGTTTTACACTTAAAATCTTTCAATTTTCATGACTTTATAAATTCATGAAAATTCGATGTTTAAAGCCTATCGTTATCGATAGGCTTTTTTTATTTAAAGCTATATCTTAGATAAAGAAGTAAACTGCCAGCAAGCGGTTTTAAATATGAATGATTCAGGCCTTTTACGGTCGTGACATCATTGTAAAAGCTGAGGCCATATTTCCAGCTTTCGCCAGCATAACCTAAGCCAACCTTTAAATTGTAGCTTATTGTCGCATAGCTTGAATGTAAAGTTTTGTCAGTAAACTTGTAGTCATACAAACCTAATGTGCCAATGACATCTAACAATGTCCCAATAAAGTAGTGTGAATCAGATACCCAATATTTTCCTGCACCTAATCCTAAGTTGAGACTTATAGTTCTGAGCTCTCTTAGTTTATCCATATCTTCATTGCGACCAAGTAAACTTGTTGGAACAATCGTCTGATCTGAATCAAGACGGTATTGTTGTATACCTCCAACAACGAAATATTGGCCAGATGTTTCTTTTACGTTGTCTGATTGATTCATTAATCCCGAAAGTGAGAAGTCGGATTTTGTTAAAGAGTAGCGACCCATAATTCCATGATGAGCAAAATTTAAATCAGGGAGCAAAAAAAATGACCCATTATTTTGACCTAGCTGGTTAGAATTTTTTATGAAAAAACCAGAGTATTTTTGATAGTAGAGATCTATTCCCCAAATTGTGTTGTGGTAGTTTAACTGCACGTCTATGAACTGACTATGACCTTTTTGCGTGTTGAGTTCTTTGGCGCTGTTGCGCAATGATATGGCGGCCCCAAATCCATCGTAATTAAGCCCAACTTTACTAAGTCCTGGGATGTTTGGCTCGTATTCAATTGTATTGGTGTTTTGTCCGAGTTCATTTAAAGTAAATGTAAACATGTCGTTTCCAAAACCAATGATTGGGGATATTTCTGTTGCTTCGGTCTTAGAGATTAAGCAAAATATAGTTATGAGCACTAATTTTGATCGTAAAAAACTTTTCATATTATTTGTTATTTTAGTCGTCGTTGTCGCTATTGATCAATGGACTAAGGTTTTAGCAATTGAATATTTCAAAGGTAAGGCCGCGTTGATATATCTTGGTGGATTATTTCAGTTTGTTTATGCGGAAAACCCGGGTGCTTTTCTCGGTATGGGTGGTGATTTGTCGAGATCTTTGCGTTTTGTTATTTTCGGATTGTTTGTTGCTGTTGGTTTGCTCGTTATGCTTTGGTCAATTATTAAAAACCATATGCCAACTAAAGATGTTTTGGCCTATTCGTTTATTTTAGGTGGTGGTATTGGTAATGTTATCGATCGATTAACTCACGACAATGGGCACGTCGTTGATTTTATGTTCATGGATTTTGGTTTTGCAAGAACGGGTGTATTTAACGTAGCTGACATGGCTATTGTATTGGGTTTTGTTTTAGCAATTTGGCCTGATCGATTAGTAAAATCTAATCAGCAAATCATTAAAGAAAATTAAGAGGATTTTTTCACAACCTCAACTAGACTTGCTTCTAGTTTTTGTGTCAGTTCGTTGATGTCATAGGGTTTGTTGATAAAAGCATTGGCTCCGAGTTGATAGACTTCACTTTCTTTAATATCGGCAAAGCCTGTTACTAGAAAAATCACTGGTATTTCAGGGCTTTTTTCTCTCATGTTTTTGAGAAGCTGTACCCCATCGACTTTGGGCATTCTGATGTCGGAAATAATAGCATCGATTTTTTGAGTTTGGCATACTTTAAGCCCGACTTCGCCATTTTCAGCTTCAAACACGTTATAACCTATGTCTTGCAATACATAAACTAAGATTTCTCTTAAATCGGGTTCGTCTTCTACGACTAGCACATTTGTTTTTTTATAATCTATAATATTGCTCATACAGCCTCATTTAAATTAGAACTCAATTTTCGTGGAAATGTCAGCACAAAAGTCGTTCTTGGACAATTTTTTTTCAACTCAAGTGATCCTTGATGGCTTTTCATAATTCCGGTTGAAATACTTAAGCCTAAGCCAGTCCCTTCGCCGACTGGTTTAGTCGTAAAGAATGGTTGAAATATTTTATTTTTGATTTCCTCAGCTATAAGTGGACCAGTATTGCTGACTTCGATTGTAATCAATTCTTCAGACCGCGTTGTTAAAATTTCGATAATTCTTTCGCCGTTGTGTTGACTGAGAACTGCTGTCGCATTACTCAATAAATTTAGTAGAACTTGAGAGATCTCCGCAGGTCGGCAGAATATAGCACTATCCGGATAAGGGTGATTTACTTTGATATCGATTTGATTTTTTTTCAGAGATTCAGAACAAAGACTTAATGTGTCTTGTAGAATTTCTGAGATATGAGTTAGTTGTAATTCATCTTGACTAGCTTCGCGAGAGAAATTTCGCAGTCCTTTAATAATTTTCGCTATTCGATCAACAGTTGTATTAATTTTTTCAAGAGATTTGAAGACGAAAGGATCATCAAAATTCTTCTTTTTTAGTAAGTTAGAAATAGCCGTGCTTGTTGCATTGATTGTCCCTAAAGGATTATTAATTTCGTGAGCTATACCACTAGCCATCTCACCGAGAGCCGTCATTTTAGCAGAATAATTAAGCTTATGCTGCTGTTCTATAATTTGCGCTTCAGCTTTTTTATGAAGAGTGATGTTTTCTGTCAGTAAAATTGAAAAACTGTTGTGATCATTATTTGCAATTTTAGTTAGACTGACTTTGGCCCAAATTTGCTCTGATTTGAGATTGATGAATTGAACTTCGCACTGTGTTTTTGTTTGCAGTCTTAAATCATTGTACACTTGATGATTTTCTTTAAATATGAGATTAACACTTGTTTTTTTATGAGATTGATTTTTTTGCGGATCATATCCGATTAATTGGTTAAAGTATTCATTTGCTTTTAGAATATCGCCATTTGTATGAATAAGAGCAATACCGATTCCAGAGTTTTCGAATACGGATCTGAAGACTTTTTCACTCTCCTCAATAGTTTCCAATAACTTATGTTTATTTGAAATACTTATTGAACCGATAGTTGATTGCGTGCGACAACCATGAAAAAGTGAGTTGTCATGACCCAACGACCTGTTTGAAGAATGAGGAGTTGTCTTTCTGGCGATAGTTTGTTTTTAAATGTAAATGTAATAAAAATCGTCACAAAAAAATAAGCTGATACTATAAGCCTTTCTAAATAAGAATCATCTACGCCGTGAAATACTAAGTTGTGAATTATAGTCCAACCAGGATAAACAACCGCTGCAATCATTAAAAGAATTTTTATATGTTTGATTTTAAGAAGTATTTTGGTCTGTGACTGCATATAGATATGATTCGGTTTATACGATGTTTTTCTAGAGCAGAGTTGTGCGATAAATATCTAAAATTTTTGCGGTAAAAATGTGAATGACTAACGTTTTGACGCATGACGAACATTTAACTGCATGTCTCTAAATGGTACTGATTTTAAATAGATAAAATTGATATATGAGAGTGAGTGAAATTTTGATCAAATTTTATTGGCCTCGCACTTGCGATAACTGTTTGTATGGAGGCTTTTATGAAAAAAGTCATACTGACTGCAATCATCGGTTTTATTTTGAGTGGATGTAATCCAGGTAGTTCGAATTCGAATAGATCTGCTGTGACTCGAAATGGGATGCCAGTCTCGAATAATCAAAATCAAACTGGAGTCATTACGACAACATGTCAACAGGGGCAAAGTACTTTTGGTACAATCTATGAACAATCTTATTCTGTACAAAGCCAGCAGTATATTCAATATAACTCATCATTTGAAGATCGCGTAAAAGGCCTACTTTCTGTTTTAATCAACCCAGGCGAAGTTGGATCAATAAGCGGTTACGATAGCGATACGACAGGTGTCCGCTTTCAAGGTACTATTAAAGTCGATGCGAGTGGTAATGTTGTGCCAGCTCAGACAAAACTTTATATTAAAGTTTATGATAGTTACGTTCTTAATGGGGCTCTTGATTCTAATGGTCAAAAGTATTCTCCTATTCCGATTTCTTTTGATGGTAAAGCGGGTCAAAATGTAACTGGACAAATTAATTTACAAACAGGTGTCGGTTCTATCGTGTTTAGTGATCAGTACGGGAGCATTCGATTTGATGGTCAGTATGACAACTCTGGTTTGTTTCGTGGGACAGTTTCTTATTCGAATACGGTCACAGTTGTTCAAGGACAAGCGCCGTCATCTGGTATTTTAGGGCAATTTTATATTGCCAGATGTGCCTTTATTCAATAGCCTATTGGTCCATGCTGGGTGGACACAGTTCTTTTTATCATTTTGATTCTACAGCTCTATCTGTTGTTGCAGGTGGAGCTTCGACGTTAGATCAAGCCA
The DNA here is from genome assembly GCA_046293015.1 of Pseudobdellovibrio sp. Lineage (GTDB taxonomy): Bacteria > Bdellovibrionota > Bdellovibrionia > Bdellovibrionales > Bdellovibrionaceae > Pseudobdellovibrio. Next base: position 44,096 of record JBKBPU010000002.1, on the reverse strand, counting down.
AGTTACACATTTATAATCTTGAAGATGCAGATTCTTTCGTTAAAAGCTATGGTTTTAATTATTCAAACGACGAAGATCAAAAAAAACTTTGGTATTTTCATCGACGAGCACTTGTTTTAATCACAGAAAAATTAAAATTTAACATCGATGAAATACCATTACCGATACGTCAGCCAGAGGAACTTAAAGATTTGCGGCTGCTTTTAATTTGGGCTTCAAATCATGAGAATTCGCACGTTCAAAGATGGTCATGTGCAGTATTAAGATGCATTCATGTTTTTATACACGCTGAAACGGATTTATTTTCACATTTTGCCGAAGAGATACAGAAACAAATATTAACACCTTTTGAAAATGCAATTGTCCATGAAGATAAGCTTTTTCTACGTTCTTTTGTGAAAGATGGCCCGCATCAAGTTGAATTGTTTAAATTTCAAACTAAGCCATTTAAAACTTCAAGTTCAACAGTTATTAAGTTGCTGGCTAAGCCGGATGCTTTAGCTATGAAAGTTTTCGATAAATTGGGCGTTCGCTTTGTCACACCAACAATTTTTGATTCATTCCAGGTTATTCGTTTTTTAGTTGAATCGAATTTGATCAGCTTTCCGCATATTATGCCGGACCAGTCGTCAAATAATATGTATCCTGTCGATGAGTTTTTGAAAGTCTGTAATCGTTTAGAAAAAAAGTATGGTCATGCTCATAAAATGAACCCTGAGAAAATTGATCGACTGTTAAGACATCAGCTTAAAAATCAAAGGGGTTCGTTGTTAGGTTTGTTCCGTAAAGACAACCCATACTCATCAATCGATTTTAGGTACATTAAGTTTATTTGTCGAAAGATGATTCAAATTCAACCTCAAAACTCTGGGGCATCGGTTGGGAAAGAGTTTTCCTTTTTTTATCCGTTTGAAGTTCAAATTATGGATAAAGAGGCCTTTGTTAAAATGCAAAGTGGTGATACAGATCATACGGCTTATAAAGATCGTCAAATTGAAGCTGCGCGCAAAAGGATTCTGTCTTAGTTATGTTGTTAAAAAAAATAATTTCTTTGTTGTCATTGATTGTATTTACATTTTGGACGTTTTTTATGGCCGGTCTTGGTGTTTTGCAAAATTTAATATTTAATCGGCGCAAATTTGATAATTGGATTATAACGACATGGGGTAGTGTAGCTTGTGGATTTTTTAATGTCGATGTCCAAGTTATTGGTCTAGAGAAGTTGATTCCCAAACAAGGTGCTATATTAATTTTCAATCATTCAAGTTTTATTGATATTTTAGCAATGCATGGATTTATCAATAATATTCGTTTCGGTGCAAAAATTGAACTTTTTAAAATACCAATATTTGCCCAAGCGATGAAAAGATTTGGAACATTGCCAATAGCACGTAATAATCGCGAAGAAGTTTTTAAAGTTTATGAAGAGGCACGTATTCGATTTGCTCGTGGCGAGAAATTCGCACTGTCGCCGGAGGGCGGGCGTTTTTACGGTGAACAACTTTCTCGTTTTAAATCAGGTCCATTTGTTTTTGCTATTAATGCGCAGGTTCCATTGATACCTGTTGTTATTAACGGTGCATACGAATGCTGGCCAAAAGATTCAGTTTTGCCAAATGCAACCAGAATTTCAAGGAAGATAACAATTCATATACTTGATCCTGTATCGACAATTGGCATAACGGTTTCGGATCGTAGTTCATTGCAAGATTTATGTTATGAAAAAATGAATGCTGTTTATCAAAAAAACACTAAATAAATAATTTTTCGCATCTCATAATTATTTTTTGTGTACTTTGAGAGTTATATATTTTTTCATCTATTAATCGAGCATTCTCTTTTTGGTATTTTTGATTTTTACTTTGTTCATATTTGGATATAGCTTCAGAGCTAAGTTGGTTTATAAGTTGACCTACTTTTGTTGAAGCTACTTTGGTCTTATAAAAATCTATATACTTTAGATTCATTTTTTTACTCAAAGCAAGATAGCTTACCCCATAAAGAGCAATTGATGCAGCAATCCATTTTCCGATAAAAATTGGATCACTCATAAGTGATTGCGTCGTCAATATGACAGACAGTGGAATCGCAAGTATTGTTGACCCAACGGCACCTATCCACGTAGTGAGCCAACTGATCATCGCATTTGCAGAAGTATAAACAGGCGGATGCGCTACTGAAAACATTAATAAACCTTGTGCTGACAGTTCTTGAAGTTTCTGCTGATCTAGTTTTTGATCTTTTTGAATTAATTGAATGAGCAGGTTTCTTGTCATTTGAATTTTCGCAAGATCATTCTCTTTAAGTGCTAGAGCCATTTGGCTCAGTAAGCCAAAATAATGATTTTCTTGTTCTGTATGATTGATACGTAATGAATTTTTCTGACTTAAAAAGTTTTTAAATTCATGTTCATTGATATGTTGGGCAATTTGCAGTTCAAGTAATCTAAGATCTTCAGGGTTGTTTTCGAAATACAAATTCAATATTTCATGAGCACCTTTTTGAAAATCACCTTGAGAGATATCAATTCTAGCTTGTTTTAAAACTTCATTTTGCTGACGAATACGTTCAGATTCAAGCATATTGCCGACTTGAATAGGTTCCCAAATAAATCCATATGACCAATAGGCTGCAAAAAACATAAAAATATAAGCATTTGTTGCCATAGACAATGCAGTACCAAATCCGAGCGTTGATGCTTGTAACATCGTTCGAACACCTAGCGACATCGTTAGCCCAGCTGTGAACGTTTGAAATTTTTTATTAAAGCGCTTAATCATGATTGAACCTAGATCCGCCTTGATTGGGTTAGCAACCTCTTTAATCCAGTTTTTTGTGCCTGTAAAAAATGGTTCTGCGCGATCACGGCTTACGTATAAAAAATCTTCAATAGGTCGATAACTTTGAGCTGTATGGGATTTCATTTTTTGTAATACTAAAACCATATTAGAACCAGAAACAAAAAAATGTGCGAATGTATTTAGAAATATGTCATTCCAGTGCGCTTGCGAAGTCCACAAAAATCCTTTTGGATCTGCTGCTAACTGACTCGGATTAGATAAATCAGTTCGTTCGCCATAAAAACCAACGATAAGAACGACCATAAGATGATCAATCGTGAACTCCTGTTTAACTTGTTTAGCAACATCTTCACTTGCTATGACTGATTTTAAAATAGCGTGTTCTTCAACTCCTATTTTTAAAGCTGCTTGATTGAATCTGCGAGCTTTATTTTTAAAAGCATAGCGAAGAGAATTTAGTTTTTGAATGAGTTCTGGCTGTTTTTTAATTTCATCTGCAATTTGTTGTGCATTTTCATACATTTTGCTTAAGAGCTCAGAATCAGATATCGTTTTTGTTAAATCGCCTGATTCAATGAATTGAATAGATTGACTTAAGATTCGATCAGCTGTGAGTTCCCATTGTTTTTTAATTTTAGGATCACTTAAAATTTGATTAATTTGTTTTTGATTAATTTGAATTTTTTCTTCTGCGAGCAGTGCGAGAGTAGCCGGATCAAAACCATTTTTTTCGCTCACAATGATAGTCGCAAGAGCCCAAGCCATATTTTCAATTTTTTTGCGTTCAGCTGTTTTGGCGCTAATCAGGGCTACGTTAAGATTTGTTTTTTGATCTAGATCTGCTTGTTTTGCAAAAATGTTGTTTAAGCCTATTCTGACATCTCGTTCAAGATTAAATTTCTGTCCTAGTTCTGATTTTTTTTTGATAAGCGTAAATGGATTAATTCCATTTTCTAAAGCTGTGAAAAAAGTTTTTTGTCTTAACATAGAGGCAATAACTCGCCAATAGGGATACATTAACCAAGCATATAAACGAAGACCATATGTTGTGATACGTTGCCAATCATTGAGAGGTCCCCATTTTTTAGCGATATCTCTAACTTTGCGAGCCATTTCAGACTGAGAATTTTGTAGCCTATCAGAGAGAGTGTTAAAAGCTTTTCCTGCCACAGCTGATAGCGCAACACTGACGGGCCAAATCGCGATGAGTGAAACTGTACTTAATAAGAGTGGGGTTCTATACATTGAATCTTTAAGTATTGCCGGATAAAAATTTTCGTATATCCAACTGATCGTTTTAATTTGTTCAACAGTTGTTGAGTGGTCGATTGCGTAGGGTAGTACTAAGTATGAAAGCCCTAGACCGGCAAATAATCCAGATAATCTATTTAGATTTTTTTTTGTTTGTAAGTCGATTAGAGTTTTTGAAATACGACTTTGTTTTTTATTATCATTAAGCAAAACTGGTCCTTGTAAAGGCTTTACTCCTTGTGGCCAATTTTTCTCTATTAAGCTTTCATCAATATCAGGTTGCTGTTGTATCATGTTGTTGTAAATTGTTTGATAATCACGATGCCAATTTTTTAGATCGAGCTGACCAGTCACTCTTTTTTGATTTTTTAAGTTATTTTGATTTGCATTATCAAGTGATTGTAACTGGGATGTTCTTAATTGTTGAAATACTTTTTTTATCACTAAAGGCATTTTTTTAAGATCAAGGTCTTGTTCATTTGCTATTTTTTCATTTTGTTCAATTTTTTGAATTATATCCAGTGCACTTTGTATTTTTTCATTGTCAGGATTTAAAAGCATACTCATCAGTTGTAATTGTTGCGATCCAATAGCCATTTGCTCGTGCATGACAGATCTTGAGAAAATACCCACAAGCTGACGTTCATTTGTGTCTGTGTTAATTCCTTCGATGGCTAAATCACCTGCTTTAATGAGTGGGCGACCTTTAGGATCTAAAGGTAGAATTGACGATTCATTTATCTCTTGTTCTGAATAAGGTTTTGTGCCTAAAGTGAGATATTTTAATTTGAAACGGCTAATTGTATGATTGTCCGTTTTTGTTGGCATCCATAAATTTTGAAAGACCGGTATCGGTGATTTAAAAACTTGTTCAGTCAAATAACCAAAATCAATAGCATGAAGACGTCCTGTATCGTCAATAAACGAAATTATTTCTGGGTCGCGAACAAGAGCTGCAATTTTCATGTTTGGGATGATTTGTCGCGCGACAACAGTCCCATTTTCACCATTTTTGTTCGCACCAACTAGAGCTTCGAAAATAAGTTCATTTTTTGTTTCGTCAAAATGTATTTTGAGATCAGTAAAAATAACTTGTGGAATCCTTACATTGAAGTCATTTAATTGATATGTTGTTGAAGATCCATTTTTGTCGAATATGATGATTGACTGATTGGCTAAACGGAATTGATCAAATTCTTGAATTGAACGGTTTTTTAAAGAACCATTTTCGATTTCAGTGATGGCATTTGCAAGTTGAGTTGCGTCTAATTGAGCCTCAGCCAAATCCTGTGGGTTTATGGAAATTGCAGAATCTGTTGGATTTGATTTGTTTTGCGGCCAGCTAGCAAAACTTTGAGAAATCATACCAAATATCAAAATGAAACATATAAGTTGATTTGTTGATTTACGCATTTTTAACCCTCAGTTGATCAAGTCAGCTGCAATTTGTATGATATTCAAAAGCGGTTTAAATAGATCTACTGATGAATGCTGATCTGTATTGCCGAAAGTCTTTAGACAGATGATCAAGACATTGACAGTTGTGGTTATCGTAGCGAAGCCATTAGTTTTAGTAAAATGTTATATCTTTTTTACTCCATATAGAACCAGTTAAAATCATAACCTTGCTGGGCTGGCATAAACATTGCTCTTTTTATGGTCATGAAGTTTAGTTTGGTTTTATCTTTTTTTTTATTATGGACCATCGAGGCCCAAAGCGGCCTTAAATGTGTTGATTTGTTTCGTAAAAAATCGAGCTCTGTTGTTAACTTGAACCATGGTGAAATAGAAAGTTCATTTACTATCTCTTCTTTTGATGTTAGTTCTAACAATCAGAATGCAAAAGCCGATGTAAAAAAAAATGAAATTATATTTCGCAACAAAGGTTCAGACGCAGCTGAGTTTTCGATAGCATTGAGCCTTAGCGAAGATGCAACGTTTGGCTGGGAATTTTTGCCTTATAAAAGTAACGGTCGTAGAGCGAAAGTTCTAAAGCCAGATATGGTATCAATTCAAGAAAATTTAGAGAAAAGTTTTTTCGATTATCGTAAAGGGCAGCTTTTTGTTGGAATGGCCATGATGCCTTCACGTAGTCTATTTGTTGATCAAAAAAAAGTTATTGGAAAAACGAACCTAAATTTCCTAGCACAAGGTTCTGAAAAAATTAAGATTTTTTTAAGGTCTGACCTAACCGAGCGCCTTAGTCAGTTAACAGGTAAAAACATTCAGTATGAGTTTGAGATAATGCCGCCTCAGAATTTAGACTGGGTTAGTGTTCGACTTGCTGACTTTAAGTTAAACGACCCAGATCTTGAGCTAAAATATGATTTTATTCGCACGGCACAAAATATTTCTGAATTTGGAATTCGTCTTTCAAGGGGTCTATCGCGACCTGAAAGCCAATTTAAAATGGGCAAGACGGTGTATCTGGGGCTTGATATACAAAATCATGAACTTGATAAGTTTATCGATAATTTATTTTTAAACCACGAATCGCATTTTTACTTTGAAAGATTTGGTGATCGCCCATCTGATTTTGAGCTTAAAGTCATTTTAAAAAAGTTTTTTCGTGAAATGCAAAAAAGCCATAACCAAGAATATGCTGTTGGTGTAGTTCGAAACGGATTAAACGCAATTAAATCTGTTTACGCTCGATATGGTTGGAGCATTAATACAAATTTTACTGGTAAAGTTTCGATGTTAGAAATTGTTGAATCAATTGAAAAACGCGATTTATTTTTTGAAGCAGGCGATTTCGGCCCACTGCACGGTTCTTTTGCTCATCACGCACAGATTTTATCTGGTTTCCAGGGATTAACCGCTGCTGAAGCGAAAATAGTTTCAGAATTTATTGCTCACTATATTGCAGATAATGGTCGCAGCACACAATGGCCGTTATGGTCAGCGTTTTTTGATTCTCGAGGATACGGGGTTACAAGTAATAGGTACTGGAGAGACTTAATTAATAAAAACTAAGCTTTTATAAAAAAATCCTGTTTAAATGGAATATTTATCGAACAACTTTCCAATCTTGAATAAAAAGAGGAGATTTGAGTTTTACATCAGTGTATCCAGTGTTGATATCGACTACGACGCTCATCGGTTTTTGAATTTTAATTTTAGTGATTTTCATTTTTTTAGGGGAATATCCAGTGTATGTTTGAATGACATCGGACAGTTTTTCAACTTGTATGTAATTTTCAAACGTTTGTCCTCCATCGAGAGTTTTAAAATTGCCAATAAAAAATATCTTGTCATTGACATAGTAAACGGGACCAGAAAATCCTTTAAATTGTGGAATTTCTCGCCAATTTTCTCCGTCTTGAGTCATATACACGCCATCACTAGATAAAATTCCTTTTTTAGGATTTTCCGGATCAAAAGATACGGAAATAATATCTTTTTTGATTAACTCATTGATGCTTAGGGTTTTTTGATCGAAGGCTTTAAATTTAGGAATTTTCCACCAGATTTGTCCGTGACCTTTAAGTTCACTTAAGGCCCAACTTTCTGTTTTAATTTTTCTGAATTGTAAATTTGAATACTTTTTGAGTGTATCTTTTTTTTGTTGAATATTGACCCATTGAGTGTCTTCAAGCACAATAGCTTTGTATTCGTCAACAGCAAGCGCGCGTGTTTTTGCAAAATGTATGATTTTTTTGTTTGTGATCAGCTGGTCAAAATCACGACGCAGCACCTGGCTCCAAGAGTTATTTTTAGCATTAAAATCAATGGCAAAACGAGCAAAATCGAATTTAGATAGACTTGCATTGATATCAATATAGCCAAATTTTTTTTGATAGAAAACTTTAGCAAAGCCGTTGATAAATGTAATGGGTATGAGGCTAATCCCAACGGGAACTTCGATTGTTGATTTTGATTTTACTTGCGGTTGATCATATAAATTAGTTTTTTCGGTGATAAGGATTAAACCGCGATCTAGAGGATCTGTTTCGTAATTCAAATAAATTTCATCCATGGTCTTGGTGAGATCGGGATTCACTTTACGTCTCGAATATTTTTCAATCCATTTTTGTGAAAGATGAAAGGCTGTGACAAATTTAAGATCTTTTGCTGCAAAGTAATTTTGTTTATGTTGTAAAGCATACTCAATGCCGTCATCAGTTTTAATAACTTTTTCTTTAAGTCGTTCTAGTGTCGTATATCCAGACGGAAATGGACTCTCTTTGGTTTTATAAAAAGCAATATCGGGAACTTTTTGTGATTGAAAAGCTTCACTGACGCCAGAGGTTTTCCAGACAGAACTGGGCTTTATCGCAGCATTTGCGATTTGTCCTGTTAGGGGTGCAAATAAAATAGTCAAAATATATGTTTTAGCCGTATTGACAGATAGCATCTTGAATAGTTTCGCAGAGGTAATTCAGTGCAATCAAGACCAGATCTTTGTATAAGTAAATGTTTTCATGAAATTTTTAAAATACGGCTTTTGTTTAAGTTTAAAGGAGTTTAGAAATGGACGTAAATTCAATCAAAAAAATAGGTGTTATCGGTGCTGGTCAAATGGGTAATGGCATAGCGCAAGTGGCTGCAAGTACGGGCTTTGAAGTTGTGATGTTTGATATTTCACAACAAGCGCTTGACAAAGGTCTTGCGACAATTGCTGCAAGTTGTGATCGTTTAATTAAGAAAAATACGATAACTGAAGAAGCTAAAAAAACTTTAATCGGAAAAATCAAAGCCACGGTTTTAATGTCTGATCTCAAAGATTGTGATTTTGTTGTTGAAGCAGCAACAGAAAATATTGCGTTAAAGCTTAAAATTTTTAAAGAGTTAGATCAAACAGTTAAGGCTGGTTCGATTTTAGCTTCAAATACGTCATCAATTTCGATAACTCAAATTGCAGCGGCAACTTCTCGACCTGATTTAGTCGTGGGTATGCATTTTATGAATCCAGTTCCATTAATGCAATTAGTTGAGGGAATTCGTGGACTTCAAACTTCCGATGCAACTTTTGCATTAACTAAATTGCTCTCTGAGAAAATGGGCAAAGTGTTTGTAGAAAGCGTTAAAGATATGCCTGGATTTATCGTGAATCGTATTCTGATGCCGATGATCAACGAAGCTGTTTACACATTACACGAAGGTATCGCATCTGTTGAAAGCATAGATCAAGCGATGAAACTTGGAACAAATCAACCAATGGGGCCACTGACTTTGGCTGATTTTATCGGTCTTGATACCTGTTTAGCGATTATGAATGTTTTGCATGATGGGCTAGGTGATTCAAAATATCGTCCGTGTCCGTTATTAGTTAAATACGTTGAGGCTGGCTGGTTAGGTCGTAAATCAGGCCGTGGTTTTTATAATTACGCTAAATAGGGAATAATATGGGATTTGATTATCAAACATTAAAATTAGAGCAAGCACCGAATTCTGTCTGGACATTAACTATTAATAAACCTGAGAGTTTAAACGCTTTAAACTCTCAAGTTTTAAATGAACTTGCAGATGCCATTCGCCAGCTGTCAGAAATGGATTATGAATCAGCCAAAGCGCTTGTGATCACTGGCGCTGGTGATAAAGCTTTTGTTGCTGGTGCAGACATTAAAGAAATGCTTGAAATGAGTTCTGATCAAGCTAAAGCTTTTGCTGAAAAAGGTCAAAGTGTTTTACACGAATTAAATTTATTAAAAATTCCGGTTATTGCGGCTGTGAATGGTTTTGCTCTCGGTGGTGGTTTGGAACTAGCTCTTGGTTGTGATTTTATTATTTGCAGTGAAAATGCTAAATTTGCATTACCTGAAGTCTCTTTGGGATTGATTCCTGGCTTTGGCGGCACAGTTCGCTTAACCAGAGCGGTTGGTATTCGTAAAGCTCGTGAATTAACATTTACTGGTGAAATGATCAAAGCTGACGAGGCCTATCGCTTGGGGTTAGTGTCGCAAGTTGTACCATTCGCTGAATTGATGAATACAGTTTATAAAAAACTTGAGATGATTTTAACGAAGTCACCTCTTGCTGTTGGCCAAGCTAAAAAATCTATTAATCAAGCCTATGATCTTGAAACTGAAAAAGCACTCGCTAACGAAGCAGAGATTTTTGCAACACTTTTTGACTCTGAAGATACTAAAGAGGGCACAAAAGCTTTTGTTGAAAAACGCAAACCAGTATTTAAAGGTCTTTAATTTTTTTCATTGTTTAAGGAATTTTCTATGTCGTCACTTAATATCCCAGTTCAAAATCAACAAACGACTCATCCTGTTCGTATTGTGACAGCAGCAGCACTTTTTGATGGTCATGATGCTGCGATTAATATTATTCGTCGTATGTTACAGGATTTTGGTGCTGAAGTTATTCACCTCGGTCACAATAGGTCAGTTCACGATGTTGTGAAGGCCGTTCTACAAGAAGGTGCGCAAGGCGTGTGTATAAGCTCGTATCAAGGCGGACACATGGAGTATTTCAAATACTTAAAAGATTTGCTCGATCAAGCTGGTGCTGGGTATGTTAAAATTTATGGTGGTGGCGGTGGTGTCATCATTCATGACGAAAAAAAAGAACTTGAAGCTTACGGTGTAGCTCAAATTTTTCATCCGGATGATGGCCGAAGACTGGGCCTAGAAGGTATGATTAAAATGATTGTCGAAGGTTGTGATTTTGATTTAAACACAACTCAAAAAATATACGCTGAAAAAAATAAATTAGCCAAACAAGTCTTTGAAGGAGACATGATTCCATCATTTGAACTTGGCGTAGCTTTAACTGCTATTGAAAATGGTCAAATAAACATTGAACCACAAAACTATGGTCTTTCAAAATTTGTGCGTACACAAAAAACTCCTATAGTTTTAGGAATTACTGGCACAGGTGGTGCAGGTAAATCATCTTTAATTGATGAAATATCACAGCGTTTTTTGAATGCATATCCTGATAAAAAATTAGCTATTGTGTGTGTTGATCCGTCCAAGCGTAAAACAGGCGGATCACTGTTAGGTGACCGTATTCGCATGAATTCATTATCACGAGCAAACATTTACATGCGATCAATTGCATCTCGAGGATCGGGTAAAGAAATCGCAAGCTCATTGCCTGAAGTTGTCCAATTTTTAAAAAAATGTGACTTTGATTTTATCATCGCAGAAACATCAGGTATTGGTCAGGGTAACATGGCTATCACTGAAATGAGTGATTTATCAATGTATGTTATGACTTCTGATTTTGGGGCTCAATCTCAACTTGAAAAAATTGACATGATTGATTTTGCTGACTTTGTCGCAGTTAATAAAGCTGATCGCAGAGGTGCATTAGATGCTGTTCGCGATGTGACTAAACAGTATAAACGTTCGCGAAAGATTTGGGATGATCAAATTAAAGTGCCTGTTTTTCTCACGCAAGCTTCACAATTTAATGATGGTGGGGTTAATCAGTTATTTTTTGCCATAGCAGATAAATTGCACTCGCTAGCAAGTTTACCAGAAGTGCCAGCGCATTACAGACAAACTGTTTTATCAGCTGAAGAGCACGTGATAATCCCAGCTGATCGACAAAACTATTTAGCTGAAATTGTATCGACTATTCGTAAATATAAAGAGCGTGTTAAAATTTTATCTGAAAAAGCTTCTAAAATTGGATCTTTGATTAAACTACAAAAAGATTTAAATTTAGATCAAAAAATATTCGATCAAAAATACAATGAGTTTTCTGAAGGATTGACCACTGAAGAACTGCAATCGCTAGAAAAATGGGATGAACTAAAAAAAACTTACTCTGGCGATGAACTGGTTTTTAAAGTTCGAGATAAAGAAATTCGTCAATCACTCGTCACGACATCTTTAAGTGGCACTAAGATTCGTAAAATTGTTTTGCCATCACTTAAAGACTGGGGTGATCGATTTACTTTCTTGAAACTAGAAAATGTTGCTGGAGAATTTCCTTATACAGCAGGTGTGTTTCCGCTTAAACGTGCTGATGAAGATCCTAAGCGTATGTTTGCAGGCGAGGGGACTCCTGAGCGAACAAATAAGCGCTTTCACTATCTTTGCAAGGGAGAAAAAGCTCATCGGTTATCGACAGCATTTGATTCGGTGACTCTTTACGGACAAGATCCTGATTTGCGCCCAGATATATTTGGTAAAGTCGGTGAGTCGGGGGTCAGTGTTTGTTCATTAGACGATATGAAAAAGCTTTATTCAGGCTTTGATTTAATTAATCCAAACACATCTGTGAGTATGACGATTAATGGGCCTGCTCCGATGATTTTAGCATTTTACTTTAATACGGCGATAGATCAGCAGGTTTTAGTTAAAGAAAAAGAGCTTGGCCGAGCGCTATCACCACAAGAAAGAGATGAAGTGTCAGCGCGCACGATTTCGCAAGTGCGTGGAACAGTTCAAGCTGATATTCTCAAAGAAGATCAAGGTCAGAACACTTGTATTTTTTCAATTAATTTTGCTTTAAAAATGATGGGTGATATTCAAGATTATTTTATAAAAAAGAATGTCCGCAACTTTTATTCTGTCAGTATTTCTGGATATCACATCGCTGAAGCTGGTGCAAACCCAATTAGTCAGTTGGCTTTCACGCTTTCAAATGGTTTTACTTTTGTTGAGTACTATTTAGCGCGCGGTATGAATATTGATGATTTTGCTCCTAATTTAAGTTTTTTCTTTAGCAATGGTTTAGATCCAGAGTACACAGTTTTAGGACGTGTCGCGCGACGTATTTGGGCGATAGCGATGCGTGATTTATATAAAGCTAATGATCGTTCACAAAAATTAAAATATCATATTCAGACTTCAGGCAGATCTCTACATGCTCAAGAAATTGATTTTAATGATATTCGTACAACTTTGCAGGCGCTTATTGCATTGAATGATAATTGTAATTCTCTTCACACAAATGCCTATGACGAAGCGATCACAACACCGACTGAGGAATCAGTACGTCGTGCAATGGCAATTCAAATGATTATTAATCGTGAGTTTGGTGCGAGCAAAAATGAGAACATTAACCAAGGCAGTTACTTCGTAGAAGAATTAACAGACTTAGTTGAAGAAGCTGTTTTAAACGAATTTAAACGTATAAGTGAGCGTGGCGGGGTATTGGGTGCCATGGAAACTCAATATCAACGTTCTAAAATTCAAGAAGAGTCAATGTATTACGAACACTTAAAACACTCTGGAGCTTTACCAATTATTGGCGTTAACACGTTTATCGATCCTAAAACGTTAGATCCAAGTTATATTCCTCCTAAAATTGAATTGGCGCGGGCTTCGAATGAAGAAAAAACGTATCAGTTAAATGAAGTTAAGCGTGTTCAAAAAACACATCATGACATGGCTGCTCAGGAATTAAAAAAACTTAAGGAGACTTGTTTAAGCGGTGGGAATATATTTGAAGCATTGATGAGTGCTGCTCGTTATTGTTCTTTGTATCAAATGTCACAAGCACTGTACGAAGTCGGTGGGCAGTATCGTCGTAATTTATAATGTTTTTATTAAAGGAGTTTTTATGAAACATAAAATTTCAAAAATGTTTAAAGCTATAGTTATCTTAGGTTTATTAAGTTTAGTGGGTTGCGCCCATCACCGCGACGTACGTCCAGGGGCTGATGGTCTTCATCGGGTCGTGATTCAAACTGAAGGTGGCGAGCACGATAAGCAAGATGCAATCTCGCAAGCAGAGCATTTTTGCAAAGAGCAAGGTAAATACGCTGCAATCGTTGAAGAAAAACAAAGTTACACGGGATCAATGGATGAACAAACCTATAAAAATGCTAAAACAGCTTCTAAAGTTGTAACGGCAGTTGGCGGCGCTGCATACGTTTTTGGTGGTAAAAATGAAAAAACAGCAGGTGGTATTGGCTCTATCGGTGGTGGTATTGCAGACTCAGCATTAGGTAAAGCCTACCTAGTTGAAATGAAATTTAAATGCATGTAGCATTTAATCATGAATCAAGATGCTAAATTACCTTTAAATAAAAAATGGTCTTTTTTAAAAAATAATTTGCTTAATGGGCCTTATACAGATCAGGAGCTTGTTAAGGTCTTCAAAGAAAAAAAAATTGACCAAAATGACTTGATCTTAAATGCTGAAGATCACAAATGGTATTCTCTCGAAGAGTTAAATGACTTAGGTTTTAATATTCAAAAGCAAGATACTTTATCACATGATAAAGAACCACTGATTGTTAATGAATCAATGGTTGTGATTGAGCCTATTAAAGAAAATCACATGTCTGAGGATGAAGTTCGTCGGCATAATGAAATTTTAAAAAGCCAGCCGCAAATTGTTGTCCCCCCGCCGAGTGAAATCAAAACTCAGCCGAGTATTTTGTTTAAAGATATGAATATAGCATCAGAAGGACAAAACTCTAATTTTGACAAAGATAAGATGACTTTGAAACAGCAGCTCGAGTCGAAAAAAAAATATGTTATATTTTCCTCGATAGGTGTTCTTGTTTTTGTGTTACTGTTTGTTTTGCGTTATCAAAAAAACGACATCACTACGGCAGCAACATTTGAAGAACAAGTACCTCTTGATGAAAATGCATTAGATCAAAATCAATCTCAGCGAGCTGATCAGCAAAAAAATATTGAGAGCGCGCATCAAACGCAAACTGAAAAAAAATTAAAGGCGAATCAAGAACAATCTGTGGGTGAAATAAACGGTTTAGCGGCTCAACCAGATCAAGTTCAAGACTCTATAAATAATCAAAAAAATCAAAATGACGCTAGGTCATTGAGTGTTGAGCGTAAAGCTAAATACGTTATTTATATAGATCGTCATCGTAAACTTACTGAAGAAATTAAAATTCAAGTCGATGTTTTGCATTTAAGATTTGGCAATAATGTTAGACAAAAAATAAAAGTGTCCAAATACTGGGATAAGTACTACACGGAGTGGTTAAATCTAAGCGACCGCGTTCAAGCTGAAATCGACTTATCCGTCGCAGACAGTAAAGATGATGCTGATTTGTCTCTAATCTTAACTAAATTTACAAATTTGTTTAATACGGTAAGGACGTATGCTGATATTCTTAATGGCAATTTAAGACAATTTTTTACCACACAAAAATTAAGTGAAGATAAAGAAATACAAATGGATGCATTTAAAGAGAAGATTAATTCTTTAATAAATGAGGTTGAAATTAAGCTTAAAGAACTTGAAAAAAAGACTATAGATTAATTTAACTAGCTTTATCGTCAATTTTAATCGGTATTTTAATTATATCTTGAACTTCGAGAGATGTTTGTAAATAACTAATGTGGTTAAGCATTTGTATCGTTTGCTTTTGATAACGATCAAGGTGCTTTAATGATTCTTCTAAATCTTTTGAAATATTTTTATTGTGTTCTGCCAATTTGGCACCAAGTTTTTTCAAATGATAAAGTTCTTCAGAAAACTGAACATTTTCTTTTTTGAGTAATTGCATATTTTTTTTATAGCGTATAAAAGCTTTGCGTAATTGAATAGATTTTTTAGTTTTCCATTTTTCAAATTCCTGAACCCTGTAATTTAAATAGCTGAGTTCGTTTTCATAATTTGCTATTCGCGCTTTGTTGTTCTCAATTTCAGTCGTTAATTGTAACTTAAGTTGTTCATCTGCCTGAACCGAATAATTATTTTCATTTATTTTTTTATTGAGTGCTTCGATCTCGGAATTAAGAGTAGTACTTAATTCCAAAATTTGATTTTCGTAATTTTGAATAGTTTGCTTAAGTTGTGATTCGAATTGCAATTTTTGTTTATCAATAACAGATTGGTAATTCTTACTGACTAAGCTTGAATTCACATCTTGATTTTGGGTAATCAGACTGATTTGCTCTTCGTATTTTTGAATCAAATCTTGCATATTGCGGGAATGACTTAATCGTATACTCGCTTCAATGTTTTCATATTGTGCTTTTATTTCGTTTTGAAAACTTTCTCTTGATTCAATAAAGCTTTTAATCTTTCCTTCGTACTGTTGAACAATTCGATCAATAGTTTTTTTGTTTTCGTTGCTAAGTGAGTCAATTTCTTTTTGATAGTTATGTTTTATAAATGCTGCCTGAGTATCAAAGTTAGTTTTAACTTCAGCCAATTGAATTTCATATTTTGTGATCAAAGACTGAATTCTGTTTTCATACTCTTGATTTTTTTCTCTATCGATTAATTCATTATTGTTAATTAATCTTTGAAGATTAAGTTCATGACTTTTTTTAATTTCTTCAACAACAATTTTATGACTGTTAAGTTCATCATTTTTGTGTTCAATTGTCCGATTGAGATCAGCGATCTCTTTATTTAACTTTTGAATCGTTTGTTCGAATGTTTCAGAACTGTTGTAAGCTTTTTTCACTTCATCAGCTTTTTGATTGTTTGCGAGATTAAGGTGTTCAATTTCTTGCAGTAAATTTTGCTTTTCGTTTTCAGATAGACTTATTTTTTCACTTAACGAATCTATTCTTTGCTCTAATTCTAAAATGCGACCATTTTTTTCATTAGAGATCTTATGAATTTCATCGATGTTGGAATTAAGTATCTCTATTTCTGAATCTTTTTTAGCAATAATCTCTTTGTAGTCTTCAAAATTAAGATACAGATGTTTTATGGTGTTTTCGCTATTCGTTAATTTTTCTTTTTCCTGATTGATTTTAATATCGCGACTAGCTATCTCATCTTCAAGTGTTGCTATTGTTTTATTAAGTTCAACAACATTTTGTTCTAGGTTAGCTATAGTTGACTTAATTTCATTCTTTTCAGCATAGAGTTCGAAAATATGCTCTTCATGCGTTTTTTTATTTTCAAGAAGTGTATTCTCTTTTAAACTTAACACTTTGTTTAAATTATCAACTTGAATTTCAAGTTTTGAGTTTTGTCTTTGTAGGTGCGTAATTATCGATTCACGTTTATTGAGTTCTTCATAAAACTTAGTGACTTCGGCAATAAATTTAGCCTTAATGAGATCAATATTGGTCTCACTCATTAAAAGTGAATTGAAGTTTGGCTTATTCTGGGAACTCATCTCGATATTGCCTTTTTTAATTATTATTACATCTAATACTCGGATGAAAATAGTTCTGTCTTGATTCTGTAAATTGACTATCGTTATAAACAGGACTTTACCGAGATAGTCGAAAGTCGAGACTGTCTCATCATGAGACCGATCAGTGGACTGTTAGCAATTTTGAGTCTCTTAGGTCAGGATTTATATTCATAATTAATACGTTAACATTGAAGTGAGAACTTTTCGGCTCTTAATTTGCTCCTAATTTTATATGAGTAGACTGTGTATTGAAAACTCTAGTGTTGAATTTATTCAACACTTAGATTTTTGACGTCACTTTTGTAGAAAGGCGAACATGAAAAAATATATTACACTTACATTATTTTTTGCTTTTGGGCAATTTATTCATGCCGAAGATCAAAGCAAAAATTTTAAAATTATACCTTGGGAAAAAAAAGGTTCTCAAAGTGAACTTGGATCTCGTTGTGAATTATTTTTTAATCAAATTAGTTTTAAGATGTCTACTTTGTCAAATGATCCAAATTTGACAATTCAATTTGATAATCCTTATGCTTATTTAAGTCAGGAAAAAGACGAGCAGGGAATAAGAAAAATTGTTTGTTCAACAGATATTAAAGTGTTTTCAGAAAAAGCACAGTTCGATGTGCGTGTTGATGATAAATTTAGATGGGTCTGCTCTGATGAAAATAAAGACTCGATGACATGTGGTCACACTTGGTCAGATTGTGTTAATGCAAAAGGCAAGGCGCAGGCAGCTTCAGATGCAATCGATACATCGATATATCTTCGTGGTTCGCTATTTGACGGCAATATGTGCGTAATTAAAACGATTTATCGCAAAACTTTGTAAAATATAATTACTTATTATTTAATTTTTTCAAAAATTCGATCGGCACATCGAATTCCATCTACAGCTGCTGAGGTAATGCCTCCAGCGTAACCGGCACCTTCACCGCATGGATACAAGCCTTGATGCGATAAGCTTTCTAGGGTTACATCATCGCGCGTGACTCTGAGCGGGCAAGACGTCCTTGATTCGACACCATATAATTGAGCTTTTTCAGATATATAACCTTTCATGCTGCGATTAAATTTTTCGAGTCCTTCAGATAAGCGCTTAGTCATAAAATCTGGCAGGATTTCATCGAGCCTGACTGGAACTATTCCAGATGGTGATGAGGTTTTATTTAGCACGTTGTGAGATGATTTTTTGAGAAATGAAATTAAATTTTGTACAGGCAATTCTTTTGTGCCTTTTTGATCACGAACAGCTTGAAATGCTCTTGTTTCCAGATTGCGTCTTAGTTTCATGCCACCCATTAAATCATCACCAAATAATTTTTCGTGTTGTATGCTCATGACAACTGCCGAGTTTGCAAACTCTGAGTTGCGATTAAAATTACTCATACCGTTACAAACAAGGCCATCTATCTCTGTTCCGCTTGAGAGGACATATCCACCTGGACACATACAAAAGCTATAGACGCCAACTCCTGTTTGTTCATTGTGATCGACAAGTTTGTAGTTTGCTGATCCGAGCTTTGGATGTTCTGCAAATTGTCGATACTGAATCTGATTGATGAGTTTTTGTGGATGTTCAATTCTAAGTCCCATGGCAAACGACTTGCCTTCGACATGCACACCTGACTCTATAAGATGCATCAGAACATCTTCGGCTGAATGACCTGTTGCTAGAATTATATTGTCCGAGTAGTGTTTTGTTTTTTCACCACTGGCATTTTCTACAACGACACCCTCTATATTTTTTAATTGCGAATTCTGACCATAAATGAGAGAGCTAACTTTTGAATCATAATGAATTTCACAACCATTTTGTTTTAGAAAATCGCGAATTTTTGGTATAACTCTTCGAATTTTATCAGATCCAACATGAGGATTTGAAAGCCATTGAATTTCGGCCGGGGCTCCAAATTGAACCAATCGGTTAAGAACATACGGGATGTGTGGAGATTTAATTCGAGTAATAAGTTTGCCATCAGAGTAAAGACCTGCGCCTCCTTCGCCGTAACAAACATTATTTCGAGGATCGAGTTCGCCATACCGCCAAAAACGATTAATCCCTTTAATTCTTTCAGCTGATTCCGAGCCACGTTCAAATACAACACAAGGTATTCCTCTTTCGACTAATCGTATTGCAGCAAATAAGCCAGCTGGTCCGGTGCCAACAATAATTGGTTTTTGAAAATTATATTTTTTTACTTTTTCAGGATCAATTTTAGCGAGATCGAATTTTTCGATCTTAAGAATCTCTTCCTTGTCGGCGATTTCTATAGTGTAAACAAAATGTGGAGAGTGTTTTTGTCGAGCGTCGACAGATTTTCGTAAAATTCGATATTCACCATGTTCTGGCATGAGCCAGCTTAAATGTTGATCTAAATCGTCATCAATTTTAACTTTAATATCTTTAATAATCTTCGACATTGTTGCAGATTTATAGCAGAATGAGTGCATGTCAGCAATAACACAATTTCTACCTAAAAATCATCTTAGTTATGTTGTCGGTCTTCTTGTACATCTTCCATTACCGTCAATTATTTGGACACCTATTATAAAGATTTTTGCAAAAGCATATAATATTAATATCGAAGAAGCTGAAAAACCGATTGAACAGTACAAATCACTTGGTGATTTTTTTGTACGGCATTTAAAAGCCGGTGTTCGTCCTTTGGGAAATACTTGGGCGACGCATCCAGCTGACTCTGTTGTTACTCAGGCTCAGATCATTAAGGACGGAAAACTCATTCAAGCTAAAAATAAAACTTACCATATAAATGATTTTATTTTCGATCAAAATGGTTTGGATAAGTACAACGATGGGCAGTTTTTAACTTATTATTTGTGTCCAACAGACTACCATCGTGTACACTCGCCAGTAACAGGTATCATTCAAAAAGTCGTTCATATCCCTGGAGCCTTGTGGCCAGTAAATCAATGGTCGACTGACAATATTCAAGAATTATTTTCTATCAATGAGCGCGTTTATGTAGAAATTAAAACAGATCGTGGCTTAGTGGGCGTTGTTTTTGTCGGAGCAACTAATGTCGGTCAAATAGAGTTAGCTTTTGATTCTGAAATTCGTGGTAATCAATTAAAAGTTTTTAAACCGTTAGTTAAGGACAATTTAAATATATCTATTCAAAAAGGTGCTGAACTTGGAATGTTTCGAATGGGAAGCACGGTTGTGATGCTCTATCAAAAAGGTATTTTAGATTTATCAAATGAACAGCTTGATGAACTTCATAACAAAGCTGTTCGGGTGAATTCAGATTTTAAGAGTTAAAATTTATAATCTATTTTTATTAACGAGTAAGTTTTAAATTTAAATACGAGTTTGCAACTTGACGGTTACCAAACTGATAACAAGCTTGCTCTAAAGTCGTTGTTAAATTAAGGACCTGAAATAATATAAGATTAACAGTTACTACATCGCCATTGTTGAGTTTATTGAGTTCTTCGCCTGATAGCAAATCTCTAAGTTTTAATGACATCGAGACTTGAGCAGATAATTCAGATTGTGGATTTATTATATGTTTCAGTGTTTTTCCAGATTTTTCATTTAAGATCACGATTTCCCAGCGATTGGCAGGAACTAGTTTGTTGATGATTTCGTGGCGGTAACGAATATCATTGGCTTGTTCGCTAAAATAAGGAACTTCAAATCCAGAAAATGGATTTACAGTCGTATAGGCGTATTTTCTTTGTCCATTAATTTGTTCAAAATGACAGACGCGGGTTATAGCGTTAAAATTAAGTGTGATTGTATTTTGTCCTGATATAATATTTAAAGATTCGGTCGGAATGTAATTTACTATCGATCCTTGCGTACTGATGTCTGGATCAAAACATCCAGCATTTGTTGATTTCTGAATGAACTTATAATCTTGAACAAGATAGGCATTGGAAACTAGTGGTAACATTGCTACAGCTATTAATTTAATAATGAATATTTTCATATCATTAGCCTATTGCAAGCCATGTTGAAATTGCAAGCTTTAGCTAACTGGATCGCGACACTCAGTGTTGGATCTTATGGTCGAATTAGACCAATTCAGAACTTAATTTCATAATGACTTAAACCGGATAACGACACTCTGTGGCTGGTGTTTCCATGACTGAAATACATTTCAATTGCGGCAAACTCAAACGAACTTTTTCATAAAGCCATTGAGCAAGTAATTCAGATGTTGGATTTTCTAATCCAATGACTTCATTTAAAACTTTATGATCAAGTTGGTCTAAGATCGGCTTCATAATTTTTGTGATCTTGTGATAATCGACAACCCAGCCAATTTTAGGATCAAGATCGCCAACTAGAGTGAGAACAATTTTAAAACTGTGACCATGCATTCTAGAGCAAGGATGATCTTTCGGTAAATGTGGTAAAAATCGTGCTGATTCGATTTGAAAATGCTGTTTTAACTCAAACATTTTATAATCCTTTTGCTAAAATTTCCGCGTATTGTTTAGCGAAATATGTAAAAATAATACGTGCTCCGGCTCTACGAAATGCATAGAGACTTTCTATCATTGCTTTTTGTTCGTCCATGGCTCCGGCAAGGGCTGCGAACTTAATCATAGCATATTCGCCACTCACATTATAAGCAGCTATCGGTGTATTGACGTTTTGTGATAAGTATTGAATGACATCAAGATAGGGAAGACCTGGTTTAACCATAATAATGTCTGCGCCTTCTTCGATATCTAGACAGGCTTCAGTCAGAGATTCTTTAATATTACGATAATCCATTTGATATGTTTTTTTGTCTCCTGCTCTCGGGGCCGAGTCTAAAGCATCGCGAAATGGTCCATAAAAACTTGAAGCGTATTTGGCTGTGTACGCCATGATTCCAGTTTTTTGAAATCCATTTTCTTCTAAGGCTTCGCGAATAGCGCCTATACGACCGTCCATCATGTCAGACGGTGACACAAAATCAGCTCCGGCATCAGCATGAACTAAAGCCATTTGTGTTAAGATAGAGACTGTTTCATCATTGATGATTTGGTTGTTACGTACAAGTCCGTCATGACCATCAGATGAAAATGGATCTAGCGCTATATCAGAAAAAATCTGAGCTTCAGGAAACTTTTGTTTGATCAGGCGGATTGTTTGAGGAACAAGACCTGAAGCGTTTAAAGCTTCGGATGCATTCGAGTTTTTAAGTTCGTCATTAATTTTAGGAAAAAGTGCAAAATGCTTAATCCCTAGTTTCAGACAAACTTCAATTTCTTTAAGTAATCCATTAACGTTGTATCTGGCTAAACCAGGTAAAGTTTTAATATCTGTTTTTTCAGCAGCGCTTTCGTGAGTGAAAAATAAAGGATAAACGAGCTGTTCTAGATTGAGTGATGTTTCAGCAACCAAATTGCGGATATCTGGTGTTGAACGTAGCCTTCTGGGACGAGTAGTCAAATTAAGACGCGAATCCATAAAAAAACCGACCTTTTTCTTGTAAAATGACATTCAAATGACAATCAAATGAGAATGAAGAGTTATATTTGTTGTCGATGAATGACCTGTTTTTTTTGCATTTAGACCAATCTGAAATTGATCGTATTAATAATACCAATGCTTCAAATAGAAGTACATCAGTAAAATCGATACGTACATTCTTGATGAATTTAGCTTCGGATCAAAAAACTGAATTTAAAACATGTTTACGCGAAATTCATTTTTTATCTCCTGGCTATTTAACTCCTGATCAACTTGATTGTTTGAATTTGATAAAGCAAGAAAATCCAAATTTAATTTACGAATCAGAATCTGCTTTTTATTTTTTAATCGAACTTTTATGTGGCTTAAAGTCCCGTATCATTGGTGAAACTGAAATTTTTGGTCAGTTTAAAAAGTTTTATGATCAACTTGATTCTGATCAAAAAATAAAATTTTTACCCCAATCGTCAATGAAGTTTATCGTTGAATCAGTAAAGTCTATTCGAGATACCCATGTCAGACATTGGGGTGCTCACAGTTATGGTTCATTAATAAGAAAATTAATTAAAGGCCATCTTTGTATTGATGTTCTTGGTTTTGGTCATCTAGCCCAGGAAATTCAACCATGGATCGCTGAAAAAAAGGTCGTTTTTCATGTTCGGGATTTAACTAAAGCAACTCATCAGGCGCGAGAAAAGAATTTAGTTGTTGATCTGAGAGAACATCGTGATTCTGATCAATTTTCGGACGTTGTGATTTTAGCAGCCCCTGTGACTAGTGACTTTTGTGTAAAAAGAATATTAAATGCCCAACTTGTTATTGATTGTCGCGCCCTTGATGAGAGGACAACAAGTGTTAAGCAACACTGTTTGTGTCCTGTCATTGAGTTGCAAGATTTGTTTGATTCTTTGGACCATGAAAGAAATAAATTGGACATGCAAAAAAACGAAGTTCAGAGACTGATACAAAACTTCATTTATGAATTTTATTCTCGCGAATCTCACAGACCTATGGGATGGTATGATCTATGTCTTTAAAGCAATTAAAAATTTCTGCGCGATCATCTCAATTAGCTAAACTGCAAGCTTATATGGTTGGTGATGCCCTTATAAGTCATAATCCGAATTTAAAAATTAAATATGAATTTAGAGAATCTCTAGGGGATAAAAATTTAACGGACCCACTTTGGAAAATGCCGGAAAAGGGTGTGTTTACAGAAGATTTTTATCTTGATTTGGTGCAAGAACGCACTGATATGGTGGTTCATTCATGGAAAGATCTGCCAGTTGAACACAAGACAGATACTTTTATCTCTGCCACATTGCCGCGTGCAGATCAGCGAGATATATTAATATTAAAAAAAGATCGTTCACATAAAAAGATGATAAAAATATTTACGTCATCGCCAAGACGTGAATACAATCTAAAACCTTTTTTAAAAGTAGCATTGCCGAGTTTACCAGAAGAGGTCACTTTTCATAACATACGTGGTAACGTACCAACTCGCTTACGAAAGTTATTTGCTGATGCGGAAATTGATGGATTAGTTTTAGCAAAAGCTGCTGTGGATCGTTTTTTACAGTCACGATTAGAAGATTTACAAGATGTGCAGAAAGAAATTCGTCAATATTTTGCTGATCATTTATGGATGGTTTTGCCACTATCAGTTAATCCAAATGCTGCTGCTCAAGGAGCTCTAGCTATTGAGATTAAAAATGATCGTCAGGATTTACATAAAATGCTGACTGCTATCCATGATGAAAAAACATTTAAAGCTGCTCAGTTAGAAAGACAAACTCTTAAAAAGTTTGGTGGTGGTTGTCATCAAAAAATTGGTATCTCGTGTTTATACCGTTCTTATGGTGAAATACTTTTTCTAAAAGGAATGACAGATCAAGGTCAAATCCTTAATGAGCATAAGTTAACCCCACAATTCAGCCATCATCGAATCGAACGTGCTTTTAAAGGGACTTGGAGCTCAAGTTCTTTACGCCCGTATACCCAGCGCGGAAATCTCAAATTTGATTTCGATTTTGAAAAAGAGCGTAGCGGTTTTTTTGTAAGCCAAATTGCAGCATGGACGCATGACTTTCATCAACAATATAATCAATCTCGCTATAAACACTATATTTGGACTGCTGGATTAGAAACATGGAAAAAACTAGCCGAAAAAGGTGTTTGGGTTAATGGATCGGCGGAAGGTCTTGGCGAGGACGAAAACAAAATGATCGATGCATTGGTTCCCAAAGCAACTTGGTTAAAAATTTCACATGATCAAATCGAAGATAAAAGAAATTCGATGATGACCTACAGCTTAAATTTAAAACTTAGCGACGAACAAATCGACGAAATTGAAAAGCAAATTGATGCATCTGAAATTATGTTTTGGACGAGCCCATTTTATTTCTCTGAAATGTTTAAATTATTTCCGCAAATTATACAAAAAAAGCATGCCTGTGGTGTCGGGCATACATTTAAATACTTAGTTTCTAAGTTTCATATTCAACCATATTTATTTCTGAATGAGCAGGAGTTTAAAAAGTTATGAGTGTAAGTGTGCAAACAGCAGCAAGATATTCTAAATCAACCGAGTTATTTGAAAGAGCCAAGCAGGTTGCACCTGGCGGCGTACATTCTCCTGTTCGAAGCTTTAAAGGTCTTGGACAAGCCCCTGTGTTTTTTGAAAAATCACAGGGAGCTTATCTTTGGGATGTTCAGGGTCAAAGGTATATTGATTTTTGTCAAAGTTTTGGTCCGCTTATATTAGGACATCGTGATCCAGAGGTTCAAGAAGAGGTTATGAGAATGGTCCACACGGCCTGGAGTTTTGGAGCATGCGAGCCATATTCTCTTGAGTTAGCTGAATGGCTCAAAGCACATTTGCCATGGCTTGAAAAAATGCGTTTTGTTTCATCTGGTACAGAAGCTGTTATGTCGGCATTAAGAGTCGCTCGCGGTGTTACAGGGCGTGAAAAAGTATTAAAGTTTGATGGCTGTTATCATGGACATGTTGATAGCTTACTCGTATCTGCAGGAAGTGGTCTAGCCGGTGAAGCTGTATCTTCAAGTGCTGGAATATCGCAAGCGATTGCTGGTTTAACACTGGTCTGTCCATTAGATGATGAAAAAAAACTTGAAGAAATTTTTACGATTCACAGTCATGAAATGGCAGCTGTGATTATTGAGCCCTTGCCGGCAAATTATGGCTTACTACCTCAGAGAATTGAATTTCTCAAGTCTCTCAAAAAACTCTGTGTGAAACATAATGTCTTGTTGATATTTGATGAAGTGATTTCCGGATTTCGTGTTGCTCTTGGTGGTATGGTTGAGCTTACGGGTGTAGAACCTGATCTTGTGACTTATGGAAAAATTCTAGGTGGCGGTTTTCCTGTAGGATGTTACGGGGGGCGTCGTGATTTAATGGATTTGGTTGCTCCTTTGGGTCCTGTTTATCAAGCGGGAACTTTAAGTGCCAACCCAATTGGTATGGTCGCTGGTTTGACGACTCTCAAAAAAATGAAAAGAGAAGATGGTTGGAATGTTCTTAATCAACGCGGCAGTTATTTGAATAAAAAACTTGCGCAATTGTTGTCGCAACATAATTTAGAATTTGTTCAATTTGCTTCATTGTTTTGGATTCATCAAAAAACTGGTGAAGTTATTCGTGATCAAAATAAGATACCGAAGACGCAGGCTGAAACTTTTAAATCTCTATTCCTAGGTTGTTTGAATGATGGCGTGTATTTGGCTCCGAATGCGTATGAGGTTGGATTTTTATCTTTGGCTCACACGCAAGATATACTTGACGAAGCTAGCCAAATTATTCTTCGTCATATTCAATCTCTATCGGTTCATCATAAATCGTAATATGGATGAGACGTGATGAAGTCAAAAATTAAAGTATATTTAAGTGCTGCTTGGTTAGTTTTGACCTTCTCAATGGTGAGTTGGTGGTTTTTGTATGCTTTGCGTATCGACGATAGTCAAACCTCAGAAGCTGTACAGAAACATCATCGAATGATTAAGTGGGAGGGTGGATCCTTACTGTTTATTATTTTGATCGGTGGGATGTTTTTAATTATGTATGTTTACCGCGACACTGAAAGACACGAGCGACTTAAATTATTTTTTTCTAATTTCTCGCACGATATTAAAACCTCTATCGCCCGAATTAGGTTACAAGCTGATGTTTTAGCCGAAGAGCTTAATGATCTGAGTGTTGATCAACGTTCGATGTCGCGACTTTTAGCTGATCTTAATCGATTAGATTTACAGCTCGAGAATTCTCTGTTGTTGACTCATGTCGATGAGTCAACTTTGCTTTTCGAAGATATTGATTTAAGACAATTGATCGCGGCAATAAGTCATGATTTTGATCGCTTAAATATTATCATTGATCAAAATGTATTTGTACGTGCAGATCAGAGATCATTTAAAAGTATATTAAGAAATATAATTCAGAACTCAGTTATTCACGGCAAAGCATCTGAAATTAAAATTAAAATTGAAAACATTGATTCAAACACTTTAAAACTTATTATTTTGGATAATGGCCATGGTTCGGATGTAGATTTAAGTTCCATTGGACGCTCAATTTTACCGGTTAAACAAAATCAAAGTAATGGGATTGGTCTATACTTAGCATCGCGATTAATAAAAAAAATGTCTGGTCAAATTCAATTTAATCAAGTTAAAGGGCAAGGATTTACAGTTGAGATGATTTTACAAGGACGTATTGTTTCATGAAAAAAATATTTTTACTTGAAGATGATGAGTCGCTTGGTGAAATTCTTTCGGAAAGATTAAAGAAAGAATCATTACATGTCGTCTGGAATAAATCGATAGCCGAAGGTCTTCGTTGTATTCAACACGATGCTAACTGGGATTTAGCACTTCTTGACGTTGGTTTGCCGGATGGTAGTGGATTTGATTTTGCTGAGACTTTGCAAAAGTATAATTATGAAATTCCATTTATGTTTTTAACAGCACAATCAGATGCAGAAAATCGACTTAAAGGTTATGAAATTGGTGCACATGAATTTATTCCAAAACCATTTCACCTTAAAGAATTGATCATTCGATTAAACCACGTCCTTAAAGCTCATGCTAAATCGGATCACTATGAACTTGAACATTCTGATGTTAGAGTTTCAGAGTTGATTGTTATTCATAAAACAAGTGGTCGTAAACATATTTTAAGTGCAAATGAGATGAAGCTTCTTGATCTCTTAATCCGCAAATCACCTAAAGTTGTTCATCGTGATGAAGTTATGGATGTTATCTGGGGTGAAGATAAAGAGCTTAGTCAAAGAACAATTGACAATATGATATTAAAAATTCGTTCAGCGCTAGAAGAAGATCAAATTAAAATTAAAACTGTACGTGGTATAGGGTACCAATTTATAAATTAAGGATAAAAATACAATGAACATATTATTTCAAAATGCAATCTCGCACAAAAAGCAAAATACACCTCCAATTTGGTTTATGCGACAAGCCGGAAGATATCATAAACACTATCAGGGACTTAGAGCAAAACACAGTTTTGAAACTCTCTGTCGCGAACCGGAATTAGCTGCGCAAGTCGCACTTGGTCCTATACAAGATTTTGACTTTGATGTTTCGATTTTATTTAGTGATTTGCTATTTCCATTAGATGCAATGGGTTTAGAGCTTTCGTATTCAGATCAAGGGCCACACTTAGAGCATTCACTTGCGAAAGGTTTTAAACTGCAGAATTTTAGTTTAGATCAGGCTTTGTCTGAATTAAAATTTCAATCAGAAGCAATTAAATTAACACGACAAGTATTGCCGTCGCACAAGTCATTAATTGGTTTTGTGGGGGGATTTTGGACATTATACGTATATGCAGCTGAAGGTGGACATGCTGGCAGTCTGATTCCTGCAAAAAGTTTGTATCAGCAATCTGAACATTTTATTCAAAACTTAATTCAACTTATTGAAGGCAATATTCAACAGCAGCTCGATGCTGGAGCCGAAGTTGTCATGGTCTTTGATACATCGGCTGGTGAAGTATCATCTTTATTTTACAAAGAAAAAATTGCTCCAACTCTAATTAGGTGGGCACATAAATTTCCAGGACGATTAGGATATTACTCAAAGGGAACACAACCCAGCTTTTTTACTGAAGAGTTTAAAAATGCTCCGTGGGCAGGACGCGGAATAGATCACCGATGGGATTTAGCTGACACATTAAAATCACATCATAAAGGCTTTTTGCAGGGTAATTTCGATCAGGCATTACTCTTTCAAGAAACTGATGATTTTAAGAGATCATTAAAAACTTACATTCAACAATTAAAGCAGCTTTCTGATGAAGAACGTGCAGGGTGGGTTTGTGGTCTGGGACATGGAGTGTTGCCAAAAACTCCCGAAAATCATGTAAAACTTTTTATCGAAACGATACGTCAAGAGTTCTAATTTAAGGAGTTAGTTTATGGCTATTTCTTTTGCTGAATTATTAAAAAAATACGATGTGCCAGTTCCTCGTTACACGAGTTATCCGACTGTGCCTTCTTGGAAAGAAACGCCAACTGCCGAAGAATGGTTTCAAAGCTTAAAGATGACATTGCAAGAAAAAAATTCTTCGTGGTCGATGTACTTACATTTACCATTTTGTGAAAGTTTGTGCACCTTTTGTGGTTGCAATACGATAATTACAAAAGATCACTCGAAAGCACACCCTTATGTTGAAGATATTTTAAAAGAGTGGTCGATTTATTTAAAAAATGTGCCAGAATTAGCGCAAAAACCATTGAAGCATATTCATCTAGGTGGGGGAACACCGACTTTCTTAAGTCCTCAAGAATTAGAGTTTTTAATTTCTTCACTATTTAAAACACTTAAGATTGCTGATGAAAATTTTGAAGCTTCTATCGAAGTTGATCCTCGTCGAACAACAAACGAACAACTCAATGTTTTAAAAAAACTCGGATTTAATAGAGTTAGCCTAGGTGTTCAAGATTTCAACTCTGAAGTTCAGCGTATTATTCATCGCGAACAACCGTTTGAAATGACAAAAGCTATTACTGATTCAGCGCGCGAGCTTGGATATCATTCCGTTAATTTCGATTTAATTTATGGTTTGCCGCTACAAACAAAAGAAAGACTTATTCATACCGTTCAAAAAACACTCGAACTTAAACCTGATCGAATTGCTTTTTACTCTTTTGCTTTAGTTCCGTGGATTAAGCCTGCACAGCGATTATTTAAAGATACTGATTTGCCAAGTTCGGAAGAAAAAAGAGAGTTATATGAAATCGCACGATTGATGTTTTTAAATGCCGGTTATCGTGATATTGGCATGGATCACTTTGCACTTGAAACTGATTCTTTATACACAGCTTATCAAAAACAGAAACTTCATCGAAATTTTATGGGCTACACTGATCAAAAATCTGATATTTTGCTTGGATTAGGTATTTCATCAATATCTGAAACTCCAAATATGTTTCATCAAAATGAAAAACTACTGCCTAAGTATCAAGAGTTTTTGATCAATGGGAATTTGCCAACTCATCGCGGACATAAACTTTCAATTCGTGATCAAGAGCAACGGCTAAAAATTCTTCAGATCATGACTCAATATAGATACCAGTGGAAAGATGAAAATGAATATGTACACTATCAAGAAAGAATGTCTGATTTTTTGAATGAAAAGTTAGTTGTTCTTGATGCAAAAGGATTCGAGGTTACGGATCAAGGTCATCCATTTTTAAGAAATATTTGTGCGTTATTTGATGAATATATTCCTCAGGTAAGACCAGATAAAGGATTGTTTTCTAAATCAATTTAAAATTCGAGATCGCTATGTCTAAAAAGGTTACTATTATCGGAGCTGGTTTTTCTGGATTAACAGCAGCATATTACTTGAATCAGCAAGGTTTTGATGTTCATGTTTACGAGAAAGCTGACCATGTTGGTGGGCTTATCCAAAAAAAGAGATCTCTCTACGGCAATTACGAGACAGCGGCAAATGGCATTATGGGCCAAGCTCATATTTTGAAATTTCTCGATGATTTAGATATTACGTATCAGCCGTCTAGTTCTTTTGCAAAAAAAAGATTTATTTTAAGAAATCGATTGCGAAGATGGCCTCTATCAATATTTGAAACCATGCATTTAGTTTTTAAAGTTATTTTTAATTTAATTATTTTAAGAAAACATAAAAAAATAAATTATCAAAAACTTAGCGTGGCCAGTTGGATTTCTGAATTTTTAACAGATAAAGCAAAAGAATATCTGATCGAACCTGCGCTTAAAGGAATTTATGCAGGAAATATTGAGAGCCTCAGTAGTCAATTGATTATCCAACCAATGATTATAAAAAAATCTCCTGAATTTAAAACAATTATTCCTCTTGTTTCCGGTCAACAGAGCTTTCATGATATTTTACAACAAATTTATCAAAAGCTACTTCAGAAAGGTGTTCATTTTTCATTCAATACTCAGAACTCTGCAGATATTATCAATCAATCGTTATTAGATAGTGTTCCTGTGATAATGGCCACTTCTGCTTCAGATGCATGTAAATTAATTGATCAAATCAAAAATCATCATCCTGATTTACACGAAGTCTTTCAGTTCTTGAATAAAATTGAACTTGTTCCAATTACAACTGTAACTATGTTCTTTAAACAACCGCCAGATCCCCAATATATTGGTTTTGGTTGTTTGTTTCCGCAAGTCGAGGGTTTGAAACCATTAGGCGTATTAATGAATGATGTTATATTTGATCGTCATAATCCTTATCACTCCGAAACTTGGATTTTTGGCGGTGCTTTTGATGTTCAGGTATCTGAAATAAGTGATAGTGATTTTAAAAAATCAATTTTAGAAGCTCGCAAAAAGGCCTTTGATTCCCTTGAAGAACCGATTGATATTCAAATCACACGTTGGCAAAAAGCTTTACCGCATTTTACGATTCAACATGAAGAAAATGTTCAAGAGTTTAAACAACACAATTTGTTAAAACTTCATGGAAATTATTTAAATGTCATAGGAGTTTCTAAAATAATTGTTGAAAGTCAAAAATTAGCTTTTCAGTTGAAAGAGCAATTCATTCCAGGAAAACTAAAAAACTGATCATAAGAAAGTAATGATGAAAACAGGAATAATTCTAAACAATATTGGTACACCTCGTAGTTACTCACCAGATGACGTCGGTCTTTATTTAAGTGAGTTCTTGATGGATAAAAATATCATCGGAGCACCTTGGCTTATACGTTACATACTCGTCAATTTATTAATTGTTCCACGCCGCAAATATCAATCAGCCGAAAAATATAAAAGAATTTGGGGGAAAGAAAAATCACCTTTGTTAGAAATTACTGAAAACTTTAAATCAAAAATGCAAGAATTTTTAGATGAAGAGCTGTATCCCATTGAAATTGGTATGCGGTATGGTCAACATTCTATTTCTAAAGCTGTTGATAAACTTATTCAAAAAAAAGTTGATCATATCATATTTGTGCCGTTGTACCCTCAGTTTGCGCAAGCAACAACGGGATCAGCAGTAGAAGAATTTAAAAAAATTGTTTCCGCAAGTGGTCTTAGTTACACAATTACTTCAAGTTTTTATAACCAAAATTTCTTTATTCAAAAAACGGCTCAGAAGATGAGGCACTATATTGATGGTGGAAACTATGAGCATATAGTTTTTTCGTTTCATGGGTTACCAGAGTCTCAAATACTTAAAAATAAAACTTGTGCAATCAATGCAGAATGCTGTGCGCGAGCTGAACAAGAAATAGCAGGATGTTATCGAGCTCAAAGTTTTGCGACAGCGCATATGATTGCAAAAGAACTAAAACTTCCGAAACAACACTATAGTATCACGTTTCAATCGCGTTTAGGTCCGACGAAGTGGATTCAACCCTATACGCAAGAAACTGTTGTGGGTTTAGCGCAAAATCATGTCAAAAATGTACTCGTCGTAACACCAAGCTTCGTTTCTGATTGTATTGAAACTTTAGAGGAAATCGCTTTAGAAGTTCGTCACGAGTATCAAAAAGCGGGCGGAACTGACCTTAAGCTAGTTCCTTGTTTAAACTCTGATGATGATTGGGTCAAAGATTTTTCAACTTGGATTTTAGAGCAAACAGCCATTAAGATAGTTAAGTAGGGGCAATCATGAAAAAATCAGTCGCACTTCATTTATCTAAACAAAATTTTAAGTTTTCATCTGCGCATTTTTTAATATTTGATGATCGCTCGGCAGAGATGCTTCATGGTCATAATTATCAAGTTCGAGTGCAAATTGCAATTCCTGAACAAATGATGAGTGAAAAAGATATTCAAGGTAAAATAGGTTACGCAATTGATTTTAATATTATTAAAAAATACATCAAATCAGAACTTGATCGATGGGATGAACATATTTTATTACCACGTCTTCACCCTGATATGAAATATAAGATTTCGGCCGATAGAAAAAATCATGAGGTTTCGTTTCGAGATCGATTTTATTCTTTTCCCGCTGATGAAATCATTTGGCTAGATGTTACAAATACAAGTGTTGAACAGTTGTCACAAGTTTTGGCTGAAAATTTTATACACGAATTTTCTAAATATGGAATTCGCAAAATCAAAGTCGAAGTCGAAGAGACTCGTGGGCAATCAGCATCTACAACATTATCAAAAGTCTAATTTTATTAAAAACCCAGTTCTTCAGCTGTGATTTCTTTTTTGATTCGATAGTTCCAAAAGCATATATTCCCAGGGTTGTTCATCCAAAATTCTGAACGGTCCTCAACAAGTTGAGGAAAACCATTGCACGTTGTGCTGCCAATATCTGCGATATTTGTGACTTCAGAAACTGACCAATTCCAGAAATTTTTATTTTTAGATCCCATATTACGATTAAAACCTTGATGACCAAGTGTAATTTTTCCGAAAATGATTTTCTCTAGTTTTTTATTACGTAATTGGTCACGTGCTTTTTCAATCATATTTGGATTCTTAATTTTCACAACAAACTGATCTTCATGCGTTGATTTTGCATTTAAGTCTTGCCCAGAATTTTGTCGTGGACCAATAACAAAATAAGCGGCTTTAGTTTCAGGAGCACTCTTTTGTATTTTAACTTGGCCTGGTGTAACATAAGAGTTTTTGTCTTTAGCAAAAAATTTTGCATTTTGACTGGCATAGACTTGAATAGCTGTGGTTGTATTTTCTAACTGCAATTGGATAAATTTATGCTCGCGTGAATTAAGGTTAACTGTTTGCGATTTGATAAGTTTTTCACTTTCGTTGTATTCAAGTATATAGATATCATTTTTTATAGGGCTTAAATTAATGACTTCGAGCTGTTGTATTTTTTTCAATGGATGCGTATTGAATTTGACCAGGCCACCTTGGTCAGAGGTGATATCAGATAGTTTAAAACCTGTTTCTTCTGGGCATTGATTTTTAATCCTAAAGTGTTGATTCTGTTTGATTTTTGAATTTAAATTTAAAATTGAATAATGTTGTTGGTTGTTTGCGAGATCATGTTGAAGTGTTATTGAAGTATTTTGTAAAGGTTCAACAACAATTGCGGTTTCATCATATAAGTATCCTGACCAGCTTTGTAGCCAAAATGTTTGCTTATCAGAACTCAAATTTTCAAATATTAACTTTTCGCCACTACAGTTTTTGGCTAAATGAAAGACTTCGGCCAGACTTATTGTTGGGCAGGCCAATGCTAATAGATTAATGATTAAGCAGATTTTAAAGTCTAATTGTGATTTTTTCATGTACCTTGGTTCGGTTTACAGATGTTAGTCCTTGAACCAAAGTCTGATAAATAATTGATTTAAGTTAAAATTCTAGACCAATGAATGGCTTACTCTCTGAATACAGTCAGTTTGTTTTCATTTAGAATTGCGCAATTGAAAATCATTTTCATTTAACTCGTCTTTTGGTACTTCAAGCTCATGGCAGTACAAACATACATTTTACAAGGTTTTCAGTATTCGACTGGAAGTGACATGCAAGATAGCAAAGCTGATCATTCTTCAACTTTATTGGTTCAGCGTCTCATGGATTTTGGTTTATTTCCAGGTATCGAATTTAAAATTATTAAAACTATTCCGCTCTCAAAAGTAACGGTGATTCAATTCTATCAGACACTGTTGGCTTTAAATGAACAGGAGTTCAGATGTCTGAAGTTTTCGTAAACAGTGAAACCGAAAAAGTTAAAAAGTTTTTACTTGTAGGATCTCCTAATTCAGGAAAAACAACTCTGTATAATTGGTTAACTGGTGCAAAAACCAAAACGGTCAATTATCCAGGAGCAACAGTTGAGTTCAGCACGGGGTATCTAAATTCATCGTTAGCTAAACTTGTTGGGGTTGGCGATATGCAGTTTTTTGATACGCCGGGAATTTACTCTTTAGAAGCTCAATCTTCAGATGAAAAAGTAACATTAAACTTACTAAATCGATCTAATCAAATTCATTACGATGGTGTTGTCGTTGTTCTAGATGCAACACAACTCAATCGTCAGCTTTTGTTGGCTAAAGAAATTTCAGAATCAGGCGTCAATGTTATTTTTGTATTAACTATGAACGATCTTGTATACAAAGATAGAAAAAATATTAATATCGATCAAATCAAAACATTTTTAAAAAGTGATCAAGTCTATCTTTTTGATGGTCTACTTGGTCAAGGATTAGATAAGGTTGTTAAAGCACTACATTCATTCGATGTTCCGTCGAAATCATTCAATTATAATCAAAGAAATGAAAAAGCTAAAATTGAAGAGCTTCAACTCATCGCAGATTTTATTCAAAATAGGGCTTACTTAAATCACCAAGACATTGGCAACTCTCAGAAGAATCAAAAATCACAACTTGAACTAACACTAAAGATAGATCAGTTTTTACTTCATCCAGTATTTGGTTATGTATTCTTTTTTGTATTCATGACCCTGTTTTTTGCTTCTATTTATTGGATGTCAGCTCCTCTTATGGATTTAGTGAATGCTGGTCTTGAGTACTTTGTCACATTGTCAAAAGATCGTATTCCGGGTTTGTTCGGAGAGTTTGTAGGTGATGGTCTTTTAGCTGCTATCGGTGGAGTTGTTGTTTTTATTCCGCAAATATTTATTTTATTTATTGGCATAGGGTTATTCGAAAACACAGGTTATTTATCGCGTGTTTCAGCATTGATAGATGGTCCATTACGAAAAATAGGCCTCGGTGGCCGTTCATTTTTACCAATACTATCAGGCTTTGCTTGTGCCGTTCCGGCGTTGATGGCAACTCGTAATATAACTTCAACTAAAGAGCGATTAATAGCACAAATGATTATTCCTTTTATGAGTTGTTCGGCCCGATTACCTGTTTATGGTTTAATGATTGGTTTTCTATTTAAAGGTCAAAATCACTTGATGGCAGGTCTTGTGATGTCAGCATTATACTTTGGTTCATTGGTTTTTGGTGCTGTTGCTTCAGCAATACTTGCAAAGATTATTCAAAACCAGCAGTCATCACGATTATTGATGGATTTGCCATATTATCGCAAACCACGTTTGAAAACAATTTTAATACAGTCAGTTGAAAAGTCGATTTCATTTGTAAAGAGAGCCGGTCCTATCATTATGATTTTAGCTATCGTTCTATGGTTTGCTACCACATTTCCAAAATCTGATCAGCCTGATGTTCAAGTGCCAAGCTATGCTATGCAGGTGGCGCAAGCTATCGAACCTGTTTTTAAACCGATGGGTTTAGATGGACGTGTTGGTTTTGCACTTTTAGCATCATTCGCAGCTCGTGAAGTTTTTGTTTCAAGTTTAGCTGTTTCAATGAATGTTGATATGGGTGGTGATGAAGAAAATCAAGATCCATTGCTCACACAAATGAGTGATGCACGTTTCAGTGATGGTACGCCTATTTTTACTTTGGCTTCAGTTGTTGGTATTTTAATTTTCTTTTTAATTGCTACTCAGTGCTTATCTACTGTTGGTGTTTTAAAAAAAGAATCAGGTTCATGGAAATGGACTTTGATTCAACTCGTAGGAAGTAATTTGATTGCTTATTCATTAGCAGTGTTCGTTGTTCAAATTTTACATTACTTGAGTTTGTAAAATGTAATATTTAAATAAGAGTATTCAATTGTCATTTGAATACTCTTATTTATGACGTTTATTAAAATAGTACTTTCTGTACCAATTAGATGTTTTTTTCCAAAGACTTAAATAAGATTCTTTGGGAAAAATATTAACACGAAAAATTGCATAGGGATTATCACTAATGAGAAGCCCACCTTGATCTGTGTTTACAGCAAAATAATAACCAGCTTTTTCTGCTAACTCGGCGGATCTGTTGTCAATATCACCGTAAGTAAATGCAAACGCGTTAATCGGCTGATTAAATTCGGACATAAGATTATTCTTTGATTGAATTAATTCATCGAGAGCTTTTGCATCTGTCATGTTTGGTAACTTATCATGTCGCTGACCGTGACTTCCGACGGTAAAACGAGAGTTCTTCCATTGTTGACGAGATAAACCGCTAACAAGTTTATCTGCTTTATTGATCTCGGGTTCATCCCAATAGTTATGGGTAATCGTAGAATCAGATAAAAGAAAAATTTGAGCTGAAAATTGATATTTTTCAAGCAATGGTTGCGCATTATTAAGGTTGTCAACGTAGCCATCATCAAATGTTAAAACTAAAGGCTTTCGCGGGAATTCAGAGCTATTTCTAAGACCTTGTGCAAACTCTTGAATATCCGTAAAGGTCAACGTTTTAAATCCCAACATTTTAAAAAATCGAAGATGTTTTTCAAACCGATTTTTAGTGACGAAAATTTTATGCTCAGAAATCAATTCTTTGTCTGGAATTTTATGATACATCAGTATGGGTATCCAGCAGGGGTGAATTTTATAAAGATGAGCCATTTCGTAGAGCTTTAAAATTTTTAAATGTATGTTTTTGAGTGAAAAATCATTATTTGCAAGTTGACTTAATGATTCTAATTCGTCAGTGGATAAGTCTTTTAGTTCATTTAAGTCTTGCT
Organism: Pseudobdellovibrio sp.; assembly: GCA_046293015.1. Classification (GTDB taxonomy): domain Bacteria; phylum Bdellovibrionota; class Bdellovibrionia; order Bdellovibrionales; family Bdellovibrionaceae; genus Pseudobdellovibrio. The sequence goes on along the minus strand of JBKBPU010000002.1, from coordinate 6,595 downwards.
CTAAAACCGCGATCTTAACATCAGGGCTTCCGAAACTATTTACACTTACATCACCAAAATTTGAATTTAAAAAAGAGTGATAATTTCTTAAACGTACTAGGCCAAGATACATCGCTTCACCAAAAGCTATGCACGGAACACCAGATAAAAGTGCTTCAATGCAAACACGACCGGATCCAACAATTAAGTCAAATTTGCTGTAAAATTCTGAATTTAAATCAGCATGCTCGGTAAACGAAATATTTAAATTGAATTGTGCATGAGGTAAGTCAATATCAATTTTTTGTGAACCAACTATTTCAATGAAGCATTGATCAAAAACAGCTTTTTTATTCTGCGCTAGAGCATTAATAAAATTAAGTGTGCGTTCTTTTTTGGGTCCACTTAATCGTCCGATGATAGCTATTTTTAAGGCTTTATTTGAAGTGGCTGTATTGTTTTTAATTAAATTAAATCGATCAGTATCCAAAACATTACGAAGTATTTTTATTTTTCTTTGAGGATAATTAAACTCATTAACAAGTTGATTTTGTATATTTTCACAAACAGGAATTTGATATTGGCCATAGTAATTAAAAATACGTTTAGATAAGGATAAGTGTTGTCTTCCGTGAATGGTGCTGACGTGGGCTATTTTTGTTCCAAGAGTTGACCAGTAAGCTATTTTGGCAGCAGCTCGTGAGTGAGAATGGATAACATGAATATTATTAGATTTTAAAATTTTTCTAATCCTGAATACATTTATCCAAAATGTAAAAATTGAGCTTGCTTCAACCTGGAGTTTGATTTTTTTGGCTAAGCTTGGATAATAAAAGTCATTAGAAATCTGGATGACTTGATGATGATCTCTAATCTGAGCAGAGATGAGATGACAAGCGTAGACTTCAGCGCCAGTTAATTGATTTTGCGATAAAAAATGTGCAATGTTCACATTAGTATTTTATACCAAACGTAGGTTAAGGTGTACATTTTTCTATTTCAAAGGCTATTTTCTTGTTTGTTTAGTGATAATTTCTTACGAAAGAGAATTTTAATTTGTCCTTTCGGAGACGTTTCTGTGCCAATAATCTCAAATCCAGAAAATATATTTAACGCTATCATCGATTTAAAGTGATTTTCAGATTTAGTCTCGACGAACTTATATTTTTTGGCTATTGCCCATTCGTGCTGTGCGAGCATAAGTTGTTTAGCAATACCTAAGCCTCTGTATTTTTGATCTACAGCACCTAGCCAGCTATAAAAGCGTAAGATATCTTGTTCATAGCCAACTTTAAAACCAACAATTTTATCTTCGTCAAATGCGCATAAAATTAAGATATTATCTTTATGTCTAATTTTATCTAGAAATTTTTCAGCACTAAAGTAACTAAAATTCTGATGACAAATTGTAAATATTTGATCTTGAATATCGGAATGCATTTGATGATATGTTTTAATTTTGAACTCAACCTCTTGAAATCTTGGTTGCTTTTTTTCGTTAAAAATTGAAATTTCATTAAACATATTTTTGGGTCTTACCCATACTTGAGCTGTTTCATTTGGATAAAGACATTCATAGACAACATAATCACTTAAATCTTCAGAGTGTTTTGCTTCGGTTATTAACTTGTAAGGTTTGTTTTTATAATGTTTGTAGTAATATGATTTCATTGATAACTGACTTTCTAAAATAAAAATTTTGGGCTATTTCTAATATATATTTGAGGTTAAATGCTGCTTATAATATTAGCCAATGGTCTAGTTTTTATCAACAAAGGTTTATTACATAAAAATTAAGTCTAGTTTTGTTTGAGTTTTTAAATTCAATTCCGATATGGGGTCGTGACGATTCCTTAACAATTGGGGTATGTAGATGAACTTTTTTAAGAAATTAAGTTTTAAATGGAAAATTACATCGATGATTTTAACATTGATTACAGTCATGTTTATTGGCGCGATGTTTAATTTGGTTCAAATGAAAAATACATTTGAAGAAGCATTTTTATTTAAAATGCAAGTTAACGCTAAATCGTTAGGTGAAAAGATTAAAGCTCAATTTTTTGAACGTTATGGTGATGTGCAAGCTTTTGCACTTAATAATGCTATTCAATCTATGAATGGATCTGAAATGCAAACTGACCTTGATGAATATATTACATTATATGGTATATACGATTTAATCCTTGTTGTTGATACTAAAGGTCAATATGTTGCTTCAAACTCAAAAGATCCTACAGGGCTTGCAGTAAAAGTTGATCAGCTTAAAAAAACAAGCTTTGCTGATGCCGCTTGGTTTAAAGCTGCGATGTCGGGACAGTTTACGGAAGACAAGAAAACTGGATTGGTTGGAACTTACTTTGAAAACACGCAGTATGATTCGTTATTCAAACTTGCTTTTGATCAAGATAAAAAATTATCAAATGGTTTTACTGCTCCAATCAAAAATGCAAAAGGTGAAATTGTCGGCATTATTACAAACCGTGCAAATGTTAAATGGTATGAAAATGAATTCATTACTTTATTCGAAGGTCTGAAAAAAAGTGGCGATGTAAATGCAGAAATGTATCTCGCCAATTTAGATGGAACAGTATTATTTAAACATGTTCCGTTTGAAATGCAGGGTCGTAACGAGGCTATGCACGAAGAATCAGTTATTTTTAAAGAAAACGTTTTTAAAGATAACGGACAGCTTTTAGAATTATCTAAAAAAACAATTGAAGGTTCTGCGCGTAACTTCGATCCAATCCATAAAGTAGAAGATTTACAGGGTTTTTATAAACTCAGCGGTGAAAAATGGATTGAAGATCTTGGTTGGGTAGTTGTTGTTGCAGAAGATGCAAAAACAGCTTTAGCGCAAGTGAATAAATCTGTTGTGTTATTTTATCTTGTTCAAGGTATGTGTGTGGCATTAGCAATCGCTGCATCAATTATTTTTTCAATTATCATGAGTAAAAAAATTAGTCATTTGTCTTCGTTACTCACAAGTAACTCTTCAGAAGTTGATAAAGAAGCTAACAGTGTTGCTTCATCTGCAACGCAGCTATCTGAATCATCAACTGAACAAGCGGCTGCTTTACAAGAAACTGTATCAGCTGTAGATGAAATATCGGCAATGGTTGAAAAAAATTCTGACGGAGCTGAGAAATCTCGTGAAATTTCAAATATGTCAAAAGAGTCAGCTGAAAAAGGTCGTGAAATCGTCGAACAAATGATTCAATCTATACGTGATATTGAATCTGCGAATAGCGAAATGTCGCACCATATGGAACAAAATAGCCAAGAGTTATCTGAAATCGTTAAATTGATTGCAGATATTGAAAATAAAACAAAAGTGATCAACGAAATCGTTTTTCAAACAAAATTGTTATCATTTAATGCTTCTGTCGAAGCAGCTCGTGCCGGAGAGTATGGAAAAGGCTTTGCTGTCGTAGCTGAAGAAGTTGGAAACTTAGCTCAGATGTCAGGTCGTGCAGCTAACGAAATTTCAACTTTACTAAATGAATCAGTTTCGAAAGTTCAATCAATTGTTACGGATTCTAAACAAAAAGTTTCTCATCTTATGGCTGAAAGTCAAAACAAAGTACAAGTTGGAACTCAAGTTGCCGAAGAGTGTGGCCAGGCTTTAAATGAAATTTTAACGACTGTGTCTGAACTAGATGTCTTAGTGGCTGAAATTTCCACAGCATCTCGCGAACAAAGTACTGGTATACGTGAAATTTCAAAAGCCATGGGACAAATGGAACAAGTCGTTCAAGAAAACAATACTGTGGCACAGTCTTCAGCTTTAACAGCTGATAATTTAAAGCTTAAATCTTCTGAACTTAAGCAGGTTATCGTGGCCTTGAATGAATTTGTCGAAGGGGAAGGTGCGCAAGTTACTTCTAAACCTGAAAGCGCTAAAAATGTAATTTCTTTTGATTTTAAAAAATCTGATAAAAAGAAAAAAGAAGCATCACAATCGGTCATGAGTGATTTATCTAAGCCACAACAATCAGCTCAGGAAACAACGGGATCAACTAAAACAGAGTCATCGAAGTCTGAAAACAAAAAAGCCTCTGGAGATTTTGGTCCATCATCACGCCATCCTGGTTTCAAAGATTAATAGAATCATAAATTAAAAAGAACTGGATCGATCAAATCCAGTTCTTTTCAAAGTTTTTACGATCAATAGCCCATGACTTCCACATTTTTATATCTAACTTCATTGCTTTTTCTAAATTATGAACAATGACGGGTATGTCATTGTAACTCCATAAATCATCAGCAAATTTTGTTTTCACCTTCCGAATAATTAAATCATTAACCAATGAATAGACCATCCCACTCATAGGCGGGATCATACAACCTAAAGTTGATAACACACCTTGAAGTTTAGAGAGCACTGCTTTACCACCTACAGAATGGTTTAGGACAAAAACTGAACACGGCTTTCCTAAAAAAGCCTGAGTGCCTTCAAGATGTGTTATATCTTCTAGAAATTTTTGAAGTGGACTTCCCCAAGAATCCCAGTAAGTTCCTGTGACAAAAATAAACCCACTCGTTTTATGTAATTTATGATTGATCTGTGACTTAGAATTTTTGTTGGCCAGTGTTAATACATCAATACTATATTTTGAAGATATGCTGTTTTCTATTAATCGGATCAATTGAGCACAATTCCCTTTGTTTCCTTTAGGACTGCCATTAATGATTAATATATTATTTTTAGCCATTTATTCTCCGGAATAGCATTTCATTTCAGTAATTGTTAAATCAGCATCTTTCACCATATAAAGACAACTTGAGCTATACATATGTAATTGCACGCGAACATGAGGTATAAGTTCACCTTCGCGCGTGTATTTACGACTAGGTTGTGCCTCAATAGCTAGATACTTTTCTGATGTGCAAATTTGATTTAAATCTAAATTATATGTAGCTGCTACTGCAGAGATCGCTTTTAAATATCTTTCTTTATTGCTGTAAATATTGCAATGATTGAGATTAGTCGCTTGTGCAATATGAGTAAAAAGCATTACGGTTAAAATATATTTCATGATTAAAGTTCTCCTTTTGTTACTTATTTTTAGTCTTTTTTTTAAATATTATATTATTTTGGAAATTTAAATAATCAGCTACTTCTGCAGATTCGTGAATAACACGTTGAGAAATGGTTAAATTTCGTCCAAAATATCCAAGCCCTCGAATTTGAACAGTGTTAAACACTTCGGTGCTTAAATTTGTAAGATTGTAGTTTTGATTTTGATAGACTGAATTAAGATGATTGTTTTTTGGTTGTGGTTTTAAATGACGTGAAATCCATTCGCGAGCAGGGTGCGCGATATGGCAGCTGACGCAATCAAGACTTTCAGTATTGTGAATGCGCGGATTTTCAAAACGATGGCTAATGTGTAAAGCTTTTAATATTTCATCTTCAGTTAGTTGTGAATTAAAAGTAGCCTTCATCACAAGGTTTTCTAAACTATCATTTTCTATATTAAAAGCTAGTGGGCTGATGAGTGCATTTTCAAAAAACTCTGCTGGGACTGCCTGATTGACAAAACGCTGTGCAGTTGAAGATGCTGTGCGAGGTATTTCAATCGGCATTCGTTGCTGTGATAAAAGGTCAATATTAAATCCCATAAAAGCCCACATATCATTTCCACCTCGAAGAACCATAGCTGTGACTTTGACTGTGTTGTTGTCGTGACAATATTTAAAAAATAAATCGTTTAAGTCTTGAAGCACTATTTTTTTTATATCAGATGTTTGATTTTTAAATACAGGATGTATATTTAATGGTTCGAGAAAATTAGATTGAATTTTATATTTTTCTTTCCATAAGATGATTTCGCTTAAGAGTTGATGAAACTCTACTTCGGATAATTGATAAAAGCTATGCAAAGCCATATCTAAAGTTGTTACTTTATTTTGCGGACCTAAAGTAACAGGTTGCCACACAACTCGTATTTGCTTTGATGCTGGTTCTATCCGAATGACAAGTGCGAATATCATTTTATATAGTGCCTCTCTGTCATATTGGACAGAAAGTTTAGGGAGATCATTCAAAATAGCTTCAGATATATGATTTTTGACTGAGCGTAAATAATTCTGTTGTAGAGTATCCGGTAATGGTAAAATGTAAGTTACATCATTAAGAGACCATAAAGTTTTGGTATTGGACTTGACTAAGGAATCTGCGCTTTCACAAAAAACAAAAAAAATGACTGATAAAATATAATTTAAGCAATGCTTATTCATTTCATAATCTTGTGTTGATTATTGATTTTGAGACAACATAATCTGTTCGACCTCTGACTGATGCAAGTAAAATGATAATGCATTGAAAATTGGCTGAACTGAGTTAAGGATCTTATTTCAAGTGTTGGATTTTTCAGCCGAATGTCGGGTTTGAAAATACTGACAGCTTGTTTACTAAAGACTTACGCTATTTAGATAGTTATTGGCTGCGAAGAGCTATAGTTTTGGCTCATCTCAGTTGATGGTGGAATGCTAGGCGTTAAGATTTAGACAAAAGGAATCCAATCAAGTTCAAAAACTTTCTAGAATTTAGGTTACGAAGCTTAAATTATGAAAGGAAATGTAAATGATGGATCCCAAATGGAAATCTACTGAA
>JBKBPU010000001.1:0-519106 GCA_046293015.1 Pseudobdellovibrio sp. | reverse complement strand
TTCGCTAACTTGTGTGTTTTTATCGACAGATAAATCTTGTGCAATCAAATTATTTTGATCTACCGCTAAACTAATCTTCATCCCAGGATAAAGAATGTTTCCTTTTGAATCTTTAAGTAACCTATTATGCTCAACTACTTTTAGAAGAAATCCATTCTTACCATAAATTGGTTTAAAATTCTTATTATACAAAATTTGAGATAACGTATCACCTTGCCGAACTACATATGTTTCGGCAGTTCCACCTTGGACAAAACCAAAAGTGCATAAAAGGTTCGTAAAAATTTTAAATCTCGTTTTGATTTTCATAATCTTTTCAATATTTTGTAGAAATATTTACAGTAATTTAATCGGCCAATATTAAAATTTACTTTATGCTGCTTTAGACTAGATAGATCAAACCTAAGACATCTTGATCAAGTGCTATGTATCAATTTAAGACAACTCAATACACCACAGATCGACTATTCTATTTAGTCCTAAAAATTTTTAATTTTCTTTTTAATTCCTTAGTCTAGTTAGCCGATAGTCTAGATATCTATTGTTTACAAATGAACAATAATAACCAAAGGGGAATTCTATGAGTGCTATTTATGATGGAAATCTATTATATCAGTTTTTACTAAACACACCTGAAAGTGCATTACGCAAAATGCTCGTTTCTGGTCAATTTACCGAAGTTCACTTCAATATGTTGATGAAATTTGCGCGTTCGGGATCTGAAAATGATTTTTGCAATCATTTTTACAATGCTACTTTTCCAAAATTAAAATACAATGCTAGAGAAATAGTATTGAAAGAAAAATTTTGGGATGTCTGCACAAAAGCACTTAATCAGCACGGATTACTATCACCAGCTCAAAAAGCAGCTGCTTAGTTTTCACGTTTTAATTCCTTTTATTCATTTTTCTAGTGAGCTCGAAAGAGAGCTTACTAGAAAAAATGTAAAAGTTTACTTTAAATCAGATAAAATTTTTTTAATTGAACCAGTAAGCACCCAAATAATCTGGGCTCAAGATCATTGGAAAAATTGTTTGAGTTCTGAGTATACAGTTGATCTCTATCATCAATTAAAAAATTTTTCAACAATTGGTTATTATCACCCTACATTCCGCCACAAACACATTGAAAATAAACTATCAAAACTCAAGAAAATACCGCAAAAAAGAATAACATTTAATCCGAATAAAAAGTTCAATTTTAAATATTACATTTGGACTATTATTGATGACCTGATTATTTATAGCGATCAGCCGTCAGCACGGTATCCAGCTGGTTGGAATGAATTCGAAGAGGATAAAATACATCCCCCCAATCGGGCTTACTTAAAACTTTGGGAAGCCATAATGATTCATGACCTAAAATTTGATAGCAAACAGATTGCTCTCGAAATTGGTGCTAGCCCAGGAGGCTGGAGCTGGGTTTTGAGTCAGTGTTTTGACAAAGTTTATACATTTGATAGAGCCCCTTTAGCAGATAAAATCGAACAGATTAAAAATATCAAACACAGTCTAGGTGATGCATTTAAATTAAACCCATTGGATTATAAAGATACAAGCTGGTTTTTTTCAGACTTAATATGTACACCAGAAAAAATTTACGAAGTCATACAAGAGTGGCTAGCTATTAGTCCAGATAAAAATTTTATGTGTACTATAAAGTTTAAGGGTGACTGTGATTTTGAAATTATTGAAAAATTGTTAAACATAGAGCATTCTAAAATCGTTAGGTTATATCAAAACAAAAACGAAGTGACATGGATTAGGCAGGTAAAGATTTGAGCGAATCTAATAACGAGTATAATGAAAAAGATGTAAATTTCTTTACTCCGGTAGCAAGTGATCTCTATCAAGAAATCATGGATAATTTACGCAAAAATAATGTACCAGTTGTTTTCAAAATAGCAAATGCTCATGCAAAGTCTAATTTTGTACCTGTTGAAGACGCCGAACTCGGCATAATTAGAAAATTTGACAGCGATTTAGTAGATACGCCGATCATGTGCTCATTCACCTATCTGGACAATAAATATTTCTTCAAATCTAAAGCAACAAGTCGTGATGTTTATTTTTTTCTGAATTTTCCAGAAAAAATTTACAAGATCCAAAGAAGAAATAACTTCCGCTTAGCTGTACCAAATTTTCTTGATCATCAAGTAACTATACTTGAATATCCTAAATTAGAATGTCGGCTAAATGATATTTCTCTCGGCGGCTGTCGTTTGGAAATTACAACTCCAACGGAATTAGAATTAATTGATGAAACTGATATAACTGTAGAAATAAAAATTGTACATTCTGAAATAAAAAATCTCATGTCAATCATAGTGTTTAATCAGTTTAACTCAGAATTACAAAAACAAATCGTAGGTTTACAATTTGCACAAATGAGCGCCGAGCAAATGGCTTACTTGCATACAACGCTTATACAAGTAGATCGCGCAGTTCGGCATCGCGAAATTTAGTTTTGTTGTTGTTTTTTGAGGTTATTAAATTTTTCAGTGTATACTTTCATTTCAAAATTAAAATTGTCCATTTTTTCTTTCAAATATTCCTCAAAATCTTTTCTTTTCTGACGAAATTCAGATTCAAATTCTTCTCTCAAGTCACGTTCTTTAGAAAAATACTCTTTTCGCCTATTATCAATTTCAACGTATAATTCTGACGATTTTTCACGATTTAATTTTCTTTCTTTAATATCTAATCGTTCATTATCTATATTGTTTAGAAAGTTATCCCGTCGCTTTTTTTCTTGTTTGCTATACTCTTCACGAATTTTTTGCATATCTGAATTAAATTTATCTCTTTTTTTTCGAACCAAGTTGTTATATTTTTCGCGAACTTCGTAAGGCTCTTTTTTATAATCTTCCATCCAACTCAACAACAATGCTTTTTCATCATTACTGACTTTAATTTCTTCTGGCGTTTGTGATCTCAAGATTTCAAATTGATCACGATCTTCGGTCAAATTGTAACGACTGTCTAGGCGGGGCTTAATATTTTGTAGTTCTTTATGATGATCACTTGATGAATCATTACGCTCAGCTTTATCGAGACTAAAATCTCGTTCAGTTGCAATCTGGCAAGATATTAGTAGAGCGTTACACACAAGTCCTAAGAACAGAATTTGGATTGATTTAGTCATATATTTATTTTGAACAAACATGGACTAGAATACAATATGCTTCAATATTAAATTAGACCTATGCATCAACAAGGCTCACACTTTGGAAAAAATAAACCTGATTGGCACATGACCAGTATACCATTTGAGATGTTTAGAGCTAAATACGGTTCTAAAATTCGATTACTCATACTTGGCTTATTCACTCAAGCAATCATCTTATTTCCAATTGTGTATTGGTCATTACAAAATTACACTTTTTTCGAAAACAATATCCCAGCGCAATATAATTTAAAAAATTATATTAACACCGAAAAAAATTGGATCATTATTTTATATACTTGCAGTGTTGTTTTTTCTGCTTTTTTCAATCTTTATATATCTTCCCGTACCAAGCGTAATAGTATTCCAAATACTATCGACGTTGAAACTTCGCTTGGCGAAGCTGTAGATCAACGTCACGCTTCTTAATTGATTCTCTTTTATCGTGTATTTTTTTACCCTTAGCCAAACCAACTAGAAGTTTTACTCGTCCATCTTTAAAATAAATTTTCAAGGGAATACACGTCATGCCCTTTTCTTTAATTGCTCCGAATATTTGATCAAGTTCACTTCGATGCAACAGCAGCTTACGTAAGCGTTCGGGAATATGGTTATTATAACTACTCGCTTTATACTCTGTTATATGAGCATTCTGCAAATAGGCTTCATCTCCTTTAAAAGCTATATACGAATCTTTAAATTGAATATTTTTTTGTCGAAGCGACTTCACTTCACTGCCAGTTAAAACTAAACCAGCTTCAAATGTGTCAGAAATTGAATATTCAAATCGCGCCTGTTTATTTTCCTGAATAATGAGTATTCCCATATCGCCTATTTTTTTAAATATAAGTAAAGATCCTTGAGCTGCTCAATACTAAGCTCTTCGGCTCTAACTTTATCAGATAATTTCTTTTCTGTAATCCAATTAATAAACTTTGGATGAATAGAGCTATCTAAATTCGATTTTAGAATGCGTCTTCTTTGCTTAAAACAAGTTTTAATAAATAGTAAATAATCTTTTTTATGATTAATACTACTCTCTTTTTGAGTAAATCTTAACACTCGGCTATTAACCTTCGGCGCAGGATTAAAATCACGCATCCCTGCATCACATACGATTTCAATTTTCCAAAACTCTTGCGCTATCACACTGAGCAAACCATAGTCTTCTGTTTTATGTTGAGCTTTGATTCTTTGGGCAACTTCCTTTTGAAACATCAAAATCATTGCTCGACATTGATTTTCATCTATGCTGCGTTCAATTACAATTGAAGATGAAATTTGGTAAGGTAAATTGCTAACCAAAACATCAAACTCAATTTGACTCCAATCAATCTGAAGAGCATCACCTGCCAACACAGGCATTTCTACAGATCGCCAATATTCAATTAAACTGTTATCAAGTTCGATCAATTGATATTGACCATACCGTTCACGTAATACATCCGTCAACGCGCCTAAACCAGGGCCAATTTCAATTAGTTTTTGAGGTTTTACTTCGTCAACAGCGTTTGTAATTTTATTAATGACAGTGTCTGAAACTAAAAAATTTTGTCCCAACGATTTTTTTGTATAATGCGATAACTCATGCATTCTTTCCTGTAATCTTTGTTTAGCAGTTTTTTGCACCATTAGTTTTTAATCGCTTTCTTTACGTCATCAAGACTTTCACGTAGAGCTATCTTAAAATCGTTTTCATAACTTGAAGATGAAGGACCTAAACTTATATCTGATTCAATATGACGATTAAGTTGCAATATTCCCGCATAACCTATCATTGCCGCATTATCAGTACAATACTTCATGGGTGGAATAATTACTCGATATCCCTTTTTTTTAAGATTCTCCGCCTCATATCTTAATTTTGAATTTGCACTCACGCCACCAGTGATAGCAATATTTTCGGTCTTAAAAAGACGTGCTGCAAGAGTGATTTTTGCAATAAGTGTTTCGACAACTGCTTCTTGAAACGAAGCACATAAATCGGCGCGTACATGCTCAAGCTGGGCCGATGGTATTTTTTGTAGAAGTCTATGTGCGGCTGACTTCAAACCACTAAAGCTCATCATTAAACTTTTTTCGTGTATCAGTCCACGCGGAAATTCATACGCCTTTGCTTGTCCAATTTGTGCCAATCGATCGACTTGAACACCACCCGGATATCCAAGACCGATCATCTTAGCAAATTTATCATATGCTTCTCCGGCGGCATCGTCTTTCGTTGTACCTACAATAGTATAATCACCAGGATTTTGAACTAAATATATACTTGTGTGGCCACCACTGACAGCTAACGCAACGTAGGGATAACTAAAGTGTTCTGATGGACTATATTGATCATCGACAAGAAATGGAGCTAATAAATGACCTTCTAAATGATTAACTCCAATAAAAGGTTTATTCAAGGATTGAGCTAAAGCTTTGACTGTCATTAAACCAACAATCAACGATCCTATCAATCCAGGTCTATTGGTTACAGCCAAACCATCAATTTGATCCAAAGTTAATTGAGCCCGTAGTAAAGTTTGCTCAATTAATGGAATCAGCGCAATTGAATGATTTCGACTAGCAATTTCAGGCACGACACCACCATAGGGTGCATGCTCTAGATCTTGACTAGCGGAACACTGAGCTAAAACAAATCCATCATGTCGAACAACTGCAACTGACGTATCATCACAACTTGTTTCAACAGAAAGAACTGTTTTGAAGCGTAAATTCATTACGATTATTTTTTCTTTTTCTTAGATATTTTTTGTTTAGCTTTTTGACCAAAATCAGATGAGCCATATTGAGCTGCAACCTCTTCATAAAAAGAGTAAGCTTCGTCTTTCAAGCCCATAGCTTCGAAACTTAGACCAATTTTATACTTAGCTTCAGCAACATATTTTGACTTAGGGTTTGAGTCTGTAAATTTTTGATATTCGAGAATCGCATTTTTAAAATCTTTTTGGGCAAAAAACTCTTGAGCTATTTCAAATGCTGCATTTTTCTTACTTGGCGTCTTAGTTAAATTTTTATCAGTTTTTTTAGCATTCTCTTTAGCTGCGGCATCAGCTTGTCTTTTTAATTCACGCTCATGATCATCTGAAGCTTGTCGAGCAGCCATTTCCTGTTCTAATTTAGCCATTTGAGCTTCCATTTTAATAAGCGTATCTTGCAAAAGCTGTACTTTTTGCGAATCAGTATTAGTCGCTTTTTCTTTATTTAATTGATTGATCTGGTTCTCTAAAGATTCAATACGACCATTTAAATTACGTATGAGCTCATCTTTTTCATCTACTTTTACAGAATTCTCTACTGGTTCTTGTAAAGAATTTTTATTGGCTTCATCTTTTTGGTTTTGCGTTTGCGAATGACCGTACACATGCGATTGGTATGATTCACCAAGTTCCGATCGTGTCTTTAAACATGATGCTAACACACAAAAACTTAAAATTAAAAGCGTGGATTTTATTATCACAAAACATCTCCATTTTTTTGACGAAGTAATCTTGCAGAATTTTCTGCTTTTTCAGCTGCTAATCGCGCATTTACAAAGAAATTGCGAGCTTCTTCAAATTCTCGCTCTGAATATAAAATTTTAGCACGTCTAAAAAATTCTTCGGCTTGATGCCAATACCCCGGAGAATACCTTGCCGATTGAACTGCACGAGCTGAATCAAGTGCTATTTTGGCCAATGTGTACTCTTCGTTTGGTGGTGGAACTGTAACACAGCTCCACAAAACCAACAAAAAAGTAAAAATAAATACTTGATTCAGTCGTCTTTTAGACATTATTGGCCAATAGGAACAAAGTTGGCTCTTCTGTTTTTAGCCATACCTTCTTCTGACTCATCGTTTGATAATAGTTTTTCTTTTCCAAAACTAACAGTTGTCAAACGAGAAGCTGGAATACCTTTTGAAACAAGGGCTTGCTTAACTGCATTAGCACGTCTTTCACCTAAAGCTAAGTTATACTCTGAAGAGCCTCTTTGATCGCAATGACCCTCAACAGTCACTTTTACTTTCGAGTTCTTCTTGATCCACTCAACATTTCCAGTTAATTTTTCTTTTTCAGCTGAAACGATTGCGGCTTTGTCATACTCAAAAAAGATAGTTCTTAAACCATCAATTTTACCACTATCGCTGCCTGTAGCATTTAAATTGAGAGGTGAACCATCAAGTCTTTCAGACTCGCCACCTGCAGTTGTTTCGCTCTTAACTGGAGACTCTGTTCCAATTCCTGATGAGTCTTTCTTGCGAAATGAAGAACAACTCGTGAACGCTGCCATTAAAATAGTCGCCAATAAAATCTTTTTCATTTTTTCCTCCGTAAGTTTTTATTCTGGACATATCTAATTTAGACCATTGTAAAACCTTGTCAAACCCAGTTTCACGTTCAACAATCAACTATGATTAAAATTTTTTCGAATTTCTTTTTTTATGCTTGTGTTTGTCTTTTTTTAGCCACTTTTTCCGAAAAAACTGCTGCTCAGCGAATTGGGCACTCGAATCAAGCTTGGAAAATGATAATTACGGAGCATTTCGAAATTTTTTATTCTGCTCAGCATCAAGACTTAGGTCTTTATTATGCCAAAATCGCAGAAGAATCCTATCAAGAAATCACAACAGTGTTTACTGAAAAGCCGACTGAAAAAATTGTCGTCATCATAAACGATTCAACTGATATATCAAATGGATTTACAACTTTAATTCCTTACCCCTACATCATGATTTATCCCGTGCAAGTTGGTCCGCGTGAAACACTTTCAGAATCTGGAGAATGGGCAAAAGAACTATTTATACATGAACTGACTCACGTATTTCAACTTTACCCAGCACGCGGCTTTTATTCCTGGCTTAAGCCAATATTTGGGACAATCATTGCGCCCAATATGCTTATGCCACTTTGGTGGAAAGAAGGCATGGCCGTTCAAATGGAAACACGGTTTAGTCATCAAGGTCGCTTGCGCTCATATTATCAAGATGCTGTTATTCGCTCTTTTGTTCTTGATGACCAACTCTTTAAATATACAATTTCAGAAATTAACGAAGTTTTACCAACTTGGCCCTATGGCAATCGCCCCTATTTGTTTGGTTCACTTATTATGCAACAACTCGATAAACCAACTGATAATCCAGAAGATGTTAATCAAAACATTAATACTCTCGTGACCCACCAAAGTGAAAGATTACCTTATTTTATCGAACAACCCATGAAAGACTTATTTGGATATGGATATGAAAGTCATTACTTTCAAACAATTGAGAAATATAACACTCATGCTCAGGGTCAAATTAGTAGCATCAAAAATATTTCAACCACAGATGAAACATTCAAAATAATTGATGACCAACTCATTTCAAGCCGACATCCACGCTATAATAATCGCGATCAGCTCTTGGGAATGATCGTAACTGAGAAAAATGGAAAAAAACTAGCGCTCTATAAACTCGAAAATTCTAAACAGTGGAAACGCTTAAATTTAAAACAACCACCTAAAAATGATATAAGCAGTTTTGAATTTCATCCAAACCGATCATTAATCGTATTTGCTAAAACCGATAATATTTCATCGAACGAAATATTTTCAGACTTGTATCTCTACGACTACTCTCAAGATAAAATTATTAAGATAACAAATGCCGAAAGAGCGCGCCAACCTCAGTGGAACGGTGACGGCAATTCTCTTTTTTATATTTCGACCGCAAATGGACGAACGCAAATTAAACAAATGCTTATAGATCATCAGGATTTTAATACGGATAATGATGAACTTAAACTCAGCGGCGAAGTCCTCATGGAAACAAGTTTAAGTCAACGTTATCACGAAGTCATGCCGCTGAAACAAAATCAATTACTCTACACTCTTGTTGATGAAACAGGCGATAGGAAAATTTATAAATACAACTTAATTACAAAAGAAAATCATCATCTAACATCATTGAAACCGCAGGCTGAAAATTTTAAAATTATAGATCAAAATCTGTATTATAGCTCAACAGCGACAGGTGTTTCAAATATATATAAATACGATCTATCTTTACAAACAAATATCGCACAAACAAATATGATCACAGGTGTGATTGACTTTGATATTGACGGATCTCAAGGTTTTGGTACGGTCTTTACGAGTAAGGGTCCTCAAGTTTTTAATTACAGCCTTAGTCATTTTTCGAAATTACCTGAAATTACCCATCAAGTCAGAAATAAATACAATTATCAGAATAATCCAAGACCTGATTTGAGTTTACAATCACAAGACGCAGTTGCAGCTAAATACTTATATCCGCATTATTTTATTCCTTTTATCTCAACATCGTCAAATGATCAGAGTTTGTACTTGCAATTAATGACAAGCGGACACGATCCACTTATGATCCATCAATATAATCTTTCAATCGACTATGATGCATTTATTAAAAAAGTGGGTTATAACGTTAACTACGTTAATTCATATTATGACTCTTCTTTCACTGTTCAAAGTTATCGTCGGTTCAAATCTTTTGGATTAAATACAAAAGCTCTTGAAAAAAACCAAACTGCAATTGCTGCAATTCCTGACTTATTTCACATAAGTCCGGATATTCAGTTGATGTTGGGATTGTTAGACCAATCAACAGACGACACATATCGACCGACCCACCACACAGGAATATTTACTCAAATTTTATATAAAGATATCTCTAAAACAATATTTGATATTTACCCAACAAAAGGAATTAGCACACTCGTTCGCTACGAAAACAACAGAGCTCGAGATCGCAATACAACCGATAATCTTAGTGACTACGAACAACTAACAGGTTCTATACAGTATTATTTTAGCCGTTGGTTGCCTGAAGATCATACGCTATCTTTTAAAATTGACTTCCTTCATACTTTACAAAATGTCTCTTCTCGTTTTGGAACAAGCAATGCAACTTCATCTCTATCTTCAGACTCGGGTTTGCCTGAATTTTTATTCAGAGGTTATTCTTTAGGTCAATTTTATGGATCACGAATGGTAACACTTAATCAAGAATATCGCTTTCCGATTAAAACATTAAATCGTGGAAATGGCACAGATCCTTATTATTTGAAGAAACTTAACGGAGCATTTATTGTTGACGGTCTTGCCGTTAAAGGCTCTGCCTACGATAAAAATCAATATGTTATAGCAGAAGACATGCATAGCAGTTACTGGAGCTATGGTGCGGAAGCCAGACTTGAAACAACTATCGGGTACTTACTGCCTGTAAACTTTATCCTAGGTTTTTATATCCCAACAGCACCACGATATTCAAATAGTGCTCAAACTGCCTTGAGCTTGCAAATTGGAGGTTTTAACCGTTGACAAGCTACAGTGTGTCCTTGAAAACTAGAAGATGGAGTAATACTTATGGATATTTTCAAAAATAAAATGCCAGATCTCAATTCTACATTCGATCAAGCGCCACGTGAGCAACATTCACAAGCCGTTAGTCCAGCTCAAAGCACGTGGATTAGAGAACTCGTCTCTGCCGACGAACAGCTTGAAAAATCAGTGATGATTGATATGAACTTAGGTCTAGATACGCAAAGAATTCTAGTCAACGAATCTATTCAATTTTTACTCAAACTTAAAAATGAGTTTGCAGAAGCATCTGCTCAGTTTAACGAACTTAAACCTTCGGTTTTAGGACGTATTAAAGTCTATGGCATTGCTAAAACCCATGCTGATTTCATGCTTTTTAGAAACGGCTATAAAATGATTTTCTCAATTAAATCTGCTGGGGTTATTAGCATGCGATTTCACTATGTCGGCAATATGGCAATCCCGCAGCCAAATTCAAAAGAACAAGTCACCATTGTAATGGATGAAGAATTGTTTGAAGCCAAATGGGGCGCATTCGAAGAAGTTCTTTGGACATACAAAGGACAGTCGTTCAAAACACAATATTTAGTTAGACACTACTTAACTTTGTTTATTAAGGATAGCTCTCGATAGTCGCATTAAGAGCACTAGCAATTTTTTAATCAACAAGTCGTCCGTCTAGCAAACGAATGACCTTATCACCAAAAATTTCAACATCTTTTTGATCATGGGTAATCAATAAAGTTGTCAATTTTAAGTCAGTTACAAATTTTTTAATAAGCTGTCGAGATTCATTTCTGTTGTTTTCATCCAATGCTGAAAATGGTTCATCCAACAACAATAACTTTGGTTGGCTCATAACTGCTCTCAGCAAAGCCACTCTTTGCTTTTCACCACCAGATAAATTTTCTGCTAATGTGTACCAACACTTATCTAAATTAAGTTGCAGCTTGTACTGATCTAAAAGCTGCACAGTTTCAGCATTGTAATTATTGCGAGATTTCATAACGATTAAAATATTATCCTGCGCAGACAAATGAGGAAATAACTCATAGTTTTGAAAAACGACGCCAAGTTGTCTTTTTTCTATTGGTTTTTGAACTAGCTCTTCACCATCAATCATAAAAGACCATCGCTCATCATGCAGCAAACCAATGATGAGATTAAACAGTGTTGTTTTACCTGCTCCAGAAGGGCCAATAATAACATTAAATGAATTATATTTAAACTCAAGAAAAGGAATTTCCAACTTAAATGAGTCTCTTTCATATGCGAGATTTTTTAAAAAAATCAATCTTTCCTCCGTTGAGTAAAAAAGAAAATAATAGTGACATGAAAAACCAAAGCAAAAGCATGATTAAACTAACTACGAATGCACCTTCAATACGATACGAAGATAAATACGAGGCCATTATCGTACCTAAGGTTTTAATTGTACTACCAGATATTTTAATCAGTGCGAATTCTGCTATACTCATAATAAACAGAGTCGATACTAAAAAATCTAGACTATTTCTCATTTGCGGAAAAAAAATAAGCTTTAGATAGTCGAAAAAACACAAACCATAAATTTTAGCAGTCAATTTTTGAGATTCAAGTTCATGAATTTTTGCTTGGATAGTTAGTTTATAGATTGCACTAAAAAGTGCCACACTAAAAAAATAAGACAGTGTCAATAAATTCAAAATATAATATTGAGAAGTACCCCAAAAAAATAGGGATGCACCCAGAAGTAAAACTGATACCGAGTTAAAATAATCAATAAATTTTATTGATTTATTATGCCAAATCAAATATAGAACTTTAATTAAAACAGTTAAAAAAAGAAACAGATTCATCAAGCTAAATAAAACTGAACCTAAAAAAGCTTGAAATAATTCATAATTGAAAACTTTCCAAATAAACTCGCTGCGTATAGAGTTTAAAAATAAATATACATATACACATCCATAAATGAATATATAAAATAAGAAAATATAATTCATCACAATCAACTGAAACTTATTAATGTAATCTTTTAAAATTACTGATTGCATATTTCCAGTCATATTCAAATTTACACGACTCAATTTATATAAGCTAAATCCAATGATTAATTGCTGAATAAAACCAAGAACTAAAGCTGATACCCAATTTTGCTCTGTGAACATTTTTTCATAAATGAGAATTTCCAAATTTCGTGAGCGTCCACCACTAACTATTAAAGGTACTGTAAAAGCAGTTATTGTATTAATTAAAATAGTCAGTGCTAAAAATAAAACATATTTTTTATTTTTAATAATTATAATTTTATAAAATTGGAATTTAGAAAATCCATAGACCAAGCTGACCGGCAAAAACGAAAATATATCTTTTTCAAAAATTTGTGAAAAAAGACTAGCTG
This sequence comes from Pseudobdellovibrio sp., assembly GCA_046293015.1. GTDB lineage: Bacteria > Bdellovibrionota > Bdellovibrionia > Bdellovibrionales > Bdellovibrionaceae > Pseudobdellovibrio. The sequence goes on along the minus strand of JBKBPU010000001.1, from coordinate 506,239 downwards.
CATATCCTATATGTATTAATGATAATACTATAATTATTCCTAAAGTCCCCATCGGAAAAGGCTTAATTAATGTAAATGCAATTAAAATTGTAAACAAACTTGGTAATACAATGGGAATAAAACAAATCTTCTGCATCAATCTTTTTCTATACTCGGTCAAATTTAATATAAAAAAAGATCCAAAAAAACCAATCGTAATAGAAATTAATGCAACTGATAAACCTTGTATAACTGAATTGTAAAGAGCTAATCCTAATTCGTAATAATCTAGATTTACTTCGCCGTTAAAATAAAAAATTAAATAAATAAACGGTGCAAGAAAAAATAAAACTAAATATAAAAAAGTAAATTTAGCCGTCATTTTTTCTTAATTCAGCCCATACACTTAGCCACTTTTGTATAGCTTCTTTATCATCGATTTGAAATGGTAAAAGTTTAAATAACTTAACGCTATCAAATGGTGTTCCTTCTTGAACATTGCGCTCAATGGGAAACATATAATTTTTTTCCATAATTATTTTTTGAGCTTCCGAAGACTGAAGAAACTGCACAAATTTAACCCCAGCATCACAATTTAAACACGAATCAGGAACTGCAGCAAATTCAACTTGCGAAGGATGACCCTCTTTAAATTCTAAAGATTTAAATCCTGAATCTTTTTCTTCAACAATATGATACACTGGCGAGGTTGCATACGATAAAACTAAGTCAACTTGCTTGTTTTTGAACAAGCCATACGCTGCAGACCAGCTTGGTGAAACAGAGTGAACTTGAGCCATTAAATCTTTTAGGTATTTTTCAGCCTCTATCGCCGACTTAACTTTGAACACCCAGGATAAAAAATTAAGCCCAGGCGAACTTGTTCTTGGATCTTCTATTGCAATTTTACCTTTAAGCTCTGGCTTCAATAAGTCATCCAATGAATCAATCTGAACTGAGTTATCAACTCTTGTTACAAACGCTATTGGAGCCCAATCATATGGTTTAAAAAAATCTAACTGGGTCATCGCAACTAATTGATTCGAAATTTTTGGATCAACTTTGGAATCAATTTTTCTCCATTTAATTTTATCAACTAATTTTGCAATATCAAACTGATCCAAGCTTAATATAACATCTCCAGACGCTTGCTTACCTTCTAAGGAAATTTTTTGGACGACTAGTGCAGGATCAGCCATTTCTAAATAAGTTACCTTGATACCAGTCTGTTTCTCGAAGAGATCTTTTAAAATTGGTCCAGGCCCCCAAGATCCAATAAAAGAACTAGATCCATAGACTTTTAATGTCATCGAATCCGACATATGTCCTGTACCATCATCACGATACAGATAAAAAATTGTTAAGCACAAAAAAATCGCAGAAATAAATCCAAAAAAATGTTTCATATATAAATATATTTAACCTATTCAATTTGAATGACAACGTTTTATATCTTTTAATTGTATCAATATAATTATAAATGACTTTTTTTAACTAGACTAGCCTAAACAAGCACTATAATAAAACCGAACTATACATCATGAAAAAATTGAACCTGACACTATCTCAACAAATAACAGCATTGGCTTTAACTATTCTAGTTTTATATTCAATTACAAATATTATATCTTTCATGCAATTTCACAGCGTTAATAAATCCGTAACAGAGTTAACTGAAGCATGGCTTCCAAACATTGTCAGAGCTGGAGAACTTAAATCGGAATTAACGCAATTGAATGAAAAAATGAGTCAACTTTTATTTACCTCTAATAAAGATTCACAAAAACAACTCATTGAAAATATTGAAACAATAAAGGGAAATTTATTTATATATGGCAAAATGCTAGGTGAAGGCATCAGTGATAGAGAGTATCTGAATGAGCTTGAAAAATTTAATGAATTTTCAAATCAATACCTTGAATCGACTGACAGCTTAATAACATATTTAAATTCAGATGAAAAAAACCTTGCACTCAAGTTATTTCAAAATGAAATGTCTGCTCAATATGCTAAGGCTAGTGATCATTTGAAAAAAATTTCCGATCTATCATTTAACGCAAGTCAAAACACCAGAAAAAATTTAATTGAAGCAACAGAAAATAAAAAAATAACTATTATCAGTATTGGGATAAGTGTACTGGTTTCAGGTTTGCTTATATCATATATATTCGGACAATATATCGCCAAAAAAATCAAATACATAGCATCATCATTATCTGAGGGCTCAAATTCAATTTATGATTCATCTTTTAATTTAGCTAAATTAGCTCACTCAGTGACATCTTCAGCGACAGAACAATCAAGCGCAGTTCAAGAAACAATTTCATCTCTGAAAGAAATGGATAACATGATATCTAAAACTACAGCTGCTATTAAAGCTTTTTCAGAAAAAGCCAAATCTGCCAAACAACAAAGTGATCAAGGTAAAAGTGTAGTTGATAAATTAATCGTCAATATGGGTGAGCTTGAAAGAACAAATGATCAACTTCAAGATATTTCAAAAGTTATTGACCATATATATCAACAAACTCAAGTTATAAACTCAATCGTACTCAAAACACAGTTGTTATCTTTTAATGCATCGATAGAAGCTGCCAGAGCTGGTCAAAATGGTCGTGGTTTTGCCGTTGTCGCTGCCGAGGTTGGTCAATTGGCCCTATCTAGCAGCAAAGCTGCTCAAGATATTGAAAATCTAATTCAAAGCAGTCAAATCAAAGTTAAAAATGCAATCGAATCAATTCAAGAAAAATCAAAAGAAAGTCATGATATTAGTTATCAAACTCTTGAAAATTTTAGCAAAATCACAAACGAAATTGATGAAATTAATCTTCAAATGGAAACGATTACAGATGCGTCTTACAAACAAGAAATAGCGATCAAAGAATCATATTCTGCGATGAAAGAACTCGACAAAGCCGCCTTACTCAATACTCAATCATCAGCCGAAGTTCTTCGAATGAGTGATCATATGAAATTAGAAAGTGATCAGCTAAAACTACAAACTTCACAACTCATTGAAGTTGTATCTCATGAAAAAAATGTTTCCTAATTACCACCAAAACCCACGGTATCTTTTATAAAAATAATAATCGATACCTAGGCAGCGACCGGCCCCAACCCAGGCAATCATAATATGACAAGCCAATAATAGCTTATAATAAATTTCCTGACTAGAAGGCGTAATGACTAAAAAATTCAAACTTAATAATGCCGCTAATATGGCCGTAGGCCGAACAACATAACCTAATAAGTAAGACACACCAATAACAACCTGTATGCCAACCAGAATAAAAGCATAAAAGGTCCAATGACTCATCAAGTGTTCAGTCAAAAACACTCTATACCAAAAAGGCATCTGTGTTTTATTTAACGCTTCAACCAATAAATCACTTACAACCGAATTGCCAATAATATGAATTTTCCAATCTTTAATAGCTTGTTGAATATAGTAATAACCTAAAAAAATTCGCAAAAACGAAATAGGCAGTAGATGACCAACATATTTTAAACTTTCAAAATAAGATTGAAACATACTCTAACTCTAATCAAAGACCTTTGCGTGGACAACTACTCGCTAAAAAACAGGTCTCACAACTTGGGGATCTCGCTTTACAAAGAGCTCGACCATGGGCAATTAAATAGTGGGAAAGCATGACCCACTCTTGAGATTCAAATTTTTTATTGAGATGACTTTCAATCTTTACTGCATCTTCAGTTTTAATCCAACCAAATCTGTTCGAAAGTCGAGTTACATGAGTATCAACAACCACTCCACTCGCAATGCCATATGCATTACCTAAAACGACATGAGCTGTCTTACGACCAACACCTGGCAAAGCAACTAATTGCTCTAATTGTTGAGGGACTTGATTATTATATTTTTCTTCTAATATTTGACAGCAAGCTTTAATGTTTTTAGCTTTGTTTTTATAAAAACCCGTAGATCGAATAATATCTTCAATGATTTCAACTTTTTCACAAGCTAAATCACTCGGTTTCTTATATTTGGCAAATAAGACTTTTGTCACAATATTAACTCTCTCATCTGTACATTGAGCAGACAAAATAGTTGCTATTAACAATTGAAATGGATTTTTAAAATGAAGCGCACAATGTGCATCCGGATATTTTTTTTTTAAAAGCTTAAGTGTCGATTGATAATCGAGAGTTTTACGTTTTGTCACCAAAATCGCCAATAGCTTCTACAGGACAACCTTCCATAGCTTCTTTGCAAGCAGCAATCTCTTCTGGGCTTTCAGGCTGCTTAACAACGTATGCGTGTCCATCTTCTTCGTGCATAGCAAAATTTTTCGGAGCTGATAAAACGCAGGCATCACACGCAATACATGATTGGTCGACGAACATTTTTCCAGGTTTGTTTTCTTTCCATTTTTGAGCTAAATCAGCCACTTTGGACCTCCGAATAGCAGCAATGTAAAAAAATTCTGGGCTTAAGTCAAATTCATAGAACTGGCCATCACGAATCTACAAAAGAAAGCTATAATAAATCTATTAACAGGGGGCCCTAATGATTAAAGCCAGATCACCAGAAGCGCATGAGTTTAACGACGTTGTAGAGTTTTTAAATACACAGCTCAGAGAAAACAACACATCGTGGACTATTAAAGCCGAATACCCGACTGCATTAACGCCATCAAATATTCACAATATGAGCATTATTACAGACGAAGAAGATGAACGTAAAATTATTTCACACGCTTTATTGAAACCGATTATAACAAAAACTCCACAAGCCATTTATAAAATAGGTGCCATAGGCTCAGTTGTAACGGCTCCTGAATACCGTAACCAAGGACTAAGCTCATTAAATATGCAAAACTGCCTCGCCAAGGCCACAGCTCAAAATTGTGATTTAGTTGTTTTGTGGACTGACAAGCAAGAGTTTTACCAAAAATTTGGTTTTGAATTAGCTGGTTTTGAAAACACCTACGTATTTGATCATGAATTGCCCCAACAAACTGTACACACCAAATTCATCACGGGATCACAAGTAGACCCTGCTGCATTATTAAAACTCTATGCGCAACACAGCGTTGGTTCAATCCGAACAATTGAAGATATGCACCAGTATATGAAAATACCTAATACACAAATCTACACTGCATGGAGTAACTCCAATCAACTTCTTGCTTATGCTATTGAAGGTAAGGGTGTTGATTTACAATCATTCATACATGAATGGGGTGGTCAAGTACCTGCACTAATTGATTTAATCAGTTATATGACTAAAACAGAAAATAAAGCTTTTCATCTGATGGTTCCTCAACACGCACAAAACTTAAGAACCACACTCGATAAAATGGGTGTTTTTTGCCACAGAGGATTCTTAGGAATGATACGCATTCATGATTTTGAATCTATTGCCGTCAAAGTCAAAAAAGCGTTTAGATCCGAAGGATTTGATCAAATTGTTTTAGAAAAACAAAATAATCAAATTGTTTTTGGTTATGGATCAGACCTATACACCCTAGATCATGAATCTGATTTAGCCAAAATTCTATTCGGCCCTACGCAAATTCAAGACATGACATTTATACAACCTCAAACTCGTGACATTTTAGCAAAAGTATTGCCTATGCCTATTTGGGTCTGGGGATGGGATTCAATATGAACTCAATGAATAAAGCACTAATTTATATACTTTTGATCTTAAGTTTATTTTTTCAGATTTCATGTTTAAAAAAACAAAATCTTGAAGATGGTGACTTAGTTGCAAAAGCTGACCCAAGCACTATTCAAGAGAAAATGGAAGAAGGCGCTGGGGGATCATTATATTCTGTTGATATTCGTATAAATGAATCAAGCTCGCTATCATCAACAGTGACATTTGCTGATTCACAAAATATACCTTATTTCGATCAAGTTCTTACTGTTGACTCGGCCAGTGTTTCTGGAACTTCTATTATATTTAATCTGATATACTCAAAAACAAATTACTCTGATGCTAGCGATTCATTTACAAGTAAAATTTATCCATTTGTTTTACAATCAGGAAATCAATCAGTGATCAGCGCATTGAATTCAAAAGCAGCATCTCGTCCAGTATTTCTTATGCAATATTACGCTGATTTTTCTGAAATGTGCAAAGACACTGATTACACATGTTACAATTTGAGCTATTCAGACAGCATGATTAAATTGCCAACTAAATTAGCCGACAAACGCATTTGCGAAGACATTAACAATTGTATTATTCCAGTCAGAAAAGTCGAGTTTGATATTGTTAATAACAAGCAAATTGTTGCGGGTAAACCTGAACGAGCTCACGTTAAGTTTTTAGTGTCACACAAATTGCCTTATTTATCAAAAGTCTTAAATATGTGCTATAGAACTTTAGCACTCTATGGAAATGAATTAAAACCTATAGTACGTGAAGATTGCTTCGGCGTTACTGACTTTACAATTGGTGATGATTACATTAAGAATTAGTTTATGAAAAAAGTTGCAATCATCGCCGCAGGATTTGGAATTAAACAAACTGAATTAACGGAGACCATCAGTTTACTCGTCTCACTATCAGAGCTAAATGCTTCATTTAAAATATTTGCATTAGATTTAACGACACCTCTGAACCATCACGAAATTTATCCGCTTGCATCTCTGAATGCAGATGAGTTTGATGCGTTGGTTATTCCAGGTGGAGCCGGCATCGGATGTCTTTTATCAAACTGGTCTGAGGATCAAAAAAGTACGCAAGTTCATCCAACTGTAGAAAAATTAATTCTTAAATTTTATGATGACAGCAAACCTATCGGAGCTATTTGTGCAGGGCCACTATTGGTAGCACGTGTTTTACGCGAACATTCCCCATGCATTACTTTAGGTGAAAATTACTCAAAAGCTGAATTTGTTAAAAAGTGGGGCGCTATTCTTGAAACCTGCCCGTCGACTGATTTTATTACAGATCGCAACACTAAAGTCATCACAACGCCAGCTTACATGAATGATGATGTAACACCTTTTCAAGTTTTCTCAGGAATTCGTGCCATGACTAAAGAACTTGTCGAAATGGCCTAATACGAGCACAATAATAACATGAAGAAAAAAATTGCGATTATATTTGGTGGCCGCTCTTCAGAGCATGAAGTTTCAATTCGTTCAGCTTACAATATTTTGAAAGCTCTTAATTTATCATTATTCGAACCCATTTTGATTGCTGTATCAAAGCAAGGTACTTGGTACCAAGTCACTGAAAAAGAAATGGGTGAAATCAAATTCGTCGACGATCAAAAAAATGCTCCGCAAAAAGCCGTTTCTTTGGTTTCATTTCATGGTGAAGCCATGCTGATTGATTTACAAAATTTTGCAAAGCAAAAAATTGACTGTGCATTTCCGATCATTCATGGCACCAATGGTGAAGATGGAGCTTTGCAAGGATTGCTTAAAATGGCAAGTGTTCCATTTGTTGGGTGCGGTGTCATGAGCTCAGCTGTTGCTATGGATAAAGAAGCTATGAAAATTGTTATGACAGCCGCAGGTATTAAAAATGCGAAGTATGCTGTGTTAAAAAGTCATGAAAAAAATAATTTTACATCTATTAAAGAGCAATTAGGTTTGCCATTTTTTATTAAACCTGCTAACGCTGGTTCCTCTGTAGGTGTACACAAAATTAAAACTGAATCTGATTTTGAGTCAAAATTAAAAGATGCTTTTCAGTACGATCACAAAGTATTAGCAGAAGAATTTATCGAAGGTCGTGAAATCGAATGCTCAGTCATGGGATTAAATCAAAACCCTAAAGCTGGTACACCCGGTGAGCTTATCGTTAAACATGAATTTTATTCATATGAGGCTAAATACTTAGATGATAATGGCGCTGAAATTATTATTCCTGCTAAAACAGATGTGGATAAAATTGAGGAAATCAGAAAATTGGCTATTAAAACTTACAAAGCCCTATTTTGTGACGGCTTAACTCGCGTTGATTTCTTCATGAAAAAAGACGGCACACTTTATGTAAATGAAATTAACACACTACCTGGGTTTACTAAAATTTCAATGTACCCAATGATGTGGGAAGCTAGTGGTTTGAAATATTCAGACTTAATTACTGAGCTCATCAATTTTGCGTTTGCTAAGTTTGAATATGAAAATCAGCTTAAGATGACTTATTTGTAGTGACTTAGTAGTCTTTGCAGAAGGTTCTTTTTGAGAGGTCGCCCTCATATAAAAAAACTAAAAGCTTATCTGATTCAACTTTACAGCTTTGTTTGTAATAAGTAACAATGCTTCCTTGAGAGCTTAAAACCACAAACTCATCTGTTTTAGTATTCCATTTAACGAACCCTCCGTTGTCTCTTAGGCGAATTACAGTATTAGTATTGACAGATTTAGCAAATTGTTTTGCGGCCTCTAAATAATCACTTTGATTTTTTTTACTGAACTCTTTCATATGTTTAGCGGCGTGCTCTTTAAAGGCACTCTCACTTGCAAACCCTTTTACTGTACGCTTGAAATTGTCTGGTATATCTGTAACTAATTTATCTAACATAATTATCATTTCACCAGTCAGCTTTCCACTTTTATGAGCTTCAATTAAATACCTCGAAACATGACCATTCTTCGTTAAAACATAAATCCGGTGTGACAACTGACCAATGTCTTCAGCTGTTTTAATTGCAAGTCTCGAAAAACCTACTGGTCCTACAATTGCCGCCTGAAATATATCACCGATTTTGTTTTCAGTGAAGTTACACACAATGCTTTCAGCTACTTTTGGCACAGCTTTAATTAAATCAGAGAGTGGCTGAATTATCTTGGTTGAGATGTGTGGTATAGTTTCAATCAATGCACTGAAAGCTTTCTTAACTGTCGATACAAAATCAGCAAAATTAAATTGCCCGAGCTTAATAAAAGTTTCTTTCAATTCATCAATTTTCTTTTTGAATAGTTCAGTGATTGAAAAATTGCATTTTGAAATAATCTGGCTAAAATCGAATCTTTGAATGCCCTGATTGAGCTCTTTAAAATCACTCTGAAAGCTCGTTTCTTTGCAGATTTGATTTGAAGCAAATGCTTTATTAGTCAGTAGTTGATATATATTATAATTAAAACTTGTCTTTTGTTTATGTACTACAGAAATTTCTTTCTTAAATCGAGCTTCACTTAAGCCAATTGCCCAGTACAAATTTTGCTTTTTATCTTTATAAATTAATTCATTTTGAAAATTATAAACAACTTCAAAATCGATTTCAGATGATATAGTATTAGATATTTTTAAAATTATCCATTTTTCTTGAATTGATAAATTTAGATCCAACTCTGTCGACTTGCTTATATTAATATTTTTATATAAATCAGTGGATAACAACTTTTGAGCAAAAGCTGTATTATATAAAAAACAACAAATAAGAATAATCACATTAAAAAATCGCATTACTATATTTTAACTGAAGTTTATTCATTTCTAGTAGATCTAGCTTATGAACAAGACCAGACCATCGTCTGTGAACGCCGTTTGCATAGTTATCAATTACATCATATATTTGAAGTCCAATTAATAAATCAAGGATGATTTATTTTGGGCGCAAGACATGTGGTTCGTGATCCTAAAACGGATTATGTTCGAGCAGACTCAAGGAGGAGTTAGCCAATGAGAACACAAGACCAAATTAAAGATACTCATAAGTTATCAGATTTAAAGCGTTATGAAAAAACTGAAAATACATTTCAACGTGCATTTGTATCTATTCAGTGTAACTGCGTATTATGCGCTACAGAATTACAAATTAAAATTACAGCTATTGAAAATGATGCAACTGAAGTTAAAGAAGAAGCATTTTGTCCTCAATGCAATATTAGAATGAGATCTAAGTCGCACAAGATTCAATAATTATGATATCACTTTTTTGACGTTTGAAAAAAAATCGCCAAAAATTCGACGATCTGTGTTTCCATATAGTGATTGTTTGACACCTGGATTTAAATCATAACACGACATTGTGTTATGATTTAAAATCAAATTTCCGACTTCGAGTTGTTGAATAAGTTTTTGATTTTTATCGACCTCAGTCCAGACTTCTGCTGCAAATCCGTAATAAGAAACATTACTATATTTTGCAATATCAAATGGATATTTTACCGTACTCAGTATAAATGCTGGCGCTTCAACTTGGTCCTGTTGCAAAGTCGAACAATTCGACATGTCTTTTGTAAAAAATGGCTTAAGGTAATGCTGATCTATTTGCTCTTGCTGACCCGATATAAGTTTTGCTTGGTCTTTTCTTGCTAAATTAATAATTGAGTTAAAATCTGTTTTTGATTTTTGCTTTTGGATAGGAGTCCATAGAGAATCATCAAAAATAGATTGAGATGGCTTAAGCTCGTTTAATTTAGTCTCAATGAAATCAATCCAATTTTTTTCATATTTCTCAAGTACAAATAATCGGCTTGAATTCCAATGTAATTGCCCTTGTCCAACCAAAAAAGACTGCAAAACCTGATTCATTTCATTTTCACTGAGCTCTTTGACAACCGCAGTTATATTTTTAGATCCAGAATGGATTTGTATTTTTTTGGCCATTTGCCGACTTTGACGAACAACTGCTAAATAAATTTCAGAAGCATGTTCTAAATTTGAATATGCTATAACAGCTTTAACACCAGGATGCGAAATAAGTAAATTTTTAAAAGCCAAGTCCGTACCATTTAATATTTGCACTATGCTTTTTGGAGCTTGTATAGACTGAAATAACAATCCCCATACATGTGTTGTCACAGGCGAATGACTTGATGTTTTAACAATCACTGTATTACCAGCTAAAATCGCTGGCAATACACTTTCAACAAATAATCGTGTTGAAAAATTCCAAGATAAAACAACGACTATAACTCCTGTAGCAGAGTAGTTAGAAATTGTTCCCCTTTCAAATTCATCAACTAACTGATTTAATCTGTTGACAGCTACTTTGACATTATATTCTAAACTATCTTTAAAACGCATGCCTTGTGCAACGGCTTCTAATGCTGCGATTTCATTTTGATGAGTCTCTAAATAATTTTTAATATTTAAAACAAGTTGTTTGCGATCATCTATATTAGATACTTTCCAATCTTCAAAAGTATTATGCGAAAGTTGCAAGGCTTTAATAAGATCAATAGCTTGTGACTGAGCAACTTGAGTTGTGAACTCACCATGCGGAGATATGTGTTCGAAAAACTGATGGCCAATAGGCTCAGTAAAATCACCATTTACAAAATTTAATATTTTATGTGGATAATCAAATTTAACTATATTTTGAATCATATACAGACAAACTATCAGAAAATTATAATTTGTCGATCAAAAGGAAACGGCCGACTGGATCCTTTAAGGTGTGTCGGCCGTTTTGATAACACTTCTACGGCGGAGGCATCGAACCCCACAGCTCGTAAGGCTGTATAAGCTTGACGACTATGAAGCCGCCACCTCCGCCTTAGTTATGTCATATTTACTTGTCATAACACCACCTCCTTTCGTGCCATTAGAATGGCAAAATCAGAATACTAAAAGTCATAGGTGCGATCAAAACTAAAAAATAAATACTCAATATAAGATAAAATTATGAGACATTTGACAGTCGTTTAAAATAAAATGCCTCATCTTGTATGTCATTCAAAGTGTTATGTTTCAATGACCTAAGTCCGTTTTTGTTTTGGAAAACGACGACTCGTATTTGTACGACTCGCATGCTTTTTTAATACATTCAAAGCCTCTAATTTTACAGCTTCTGCTTTCTTCCATTCAAAAATACGCTTTTTGGCCAACTGATATGACTCTTTCGCATCGACAACAGGTAATGGATAATTTTCGCCTAGCTTAAGTTGAGCTTCAATTCTAAGTAAAGGCGGCATCGATTCTAAATCATGTAAATACTCATCACGTACCAAACTCAACTCAGGACAATATTTACGAATAAAATCACCTATGTGCTCATGATCATTAGTTTGCTTTTGCGGGGAGTATATACGTATAGCATTTATACCTGTCACACCTGACTGCATTTGAAATTGACTAAAATGAATGCCAGGTTCGTAATCTAAAAAATGAGCTGCGAGAAATTCTGCTGGCTTTTGCCAATGCAGCCAAAGCTGGTATGAAGCAAAACTTACAAGCATTGCCCTCATTCGAAAGTTGATCCAACCAGTTTCAAGTAAACAACGCATACATGCATCAACAAGCGGAAATCCAGTTTGCCCTGATTTCCAAGCTTCAAAATAATGTGAATTAAATTCTGATTCTCGTAAGCCATCAAATGCACGATTCACATTTTGAAACTCAATCTTGTATTCTGATTCTAATTTTTGAATAAAATGACAATGCCACCATAAACGATTTTCAAACGCCCATAAGCTTTTATTCCATTTAGAATTGAGATTATGATATAACAGTGCTTTTTTTAATTTATGATGGATTTGAGTTAAACTCAAATTGCCATAAGTGATATATGGGGAAAGTCGTGAACCAGAGTGTTCAGCTAGCAATGGATTAGAAATGTGTTCTAAATACGTTTGCCCTCGGTCAGATAAAAAAGATTTAAGAGTTTTTTGAGCTTGTGATTCACCACCCGATTGAATATTTGCTTTGATTTTAAATCGAGAAAACTTTGAATCATATGGACTCATTAACTCATCTGACTTTAACTGAGTACTTGAATACAGCTGTTGAGGTTCTGGAATCAACTTACGTTCGATGATTTTTTTTCTGTAGTCATTCCATAAATCACGATCTTTTAAGCATCTGACAACTGCAAAATTATAATACTCTTTAAATTGAATACTTCGATCTTTAAAATAATCTATAACAGCGACATCTCTTTTATACGTCCAAAACTGACCTGTCTCTTGGTGTGCAAATACAATTTTATAATCATATTCTGATTTTATATCTTGAAAAATCTGTCTGGTATCACCGTAGCGAATCACTAATTGTACGTTTATTTTATTTAGCTGGATTTTCAATTCAGCTAAACTTTCATTAATAAATTGCAGATGTGATGGATGAAACTCATAACTCTTAAACCATATATCTTCAAAAATGTATATGGCTTTTACTTCAGAACATTTATGAGAAGCCTCATACAATGGCCTATGATCAAAAAATCTTAAGTCTTTTTTAAACCAAACTAAACCTTTCATAACGAATTATGTAGATTGAACCAGGTATTTTGATATTCATTGTTTGGGTCGTACATTTGCTGCTGTCTTACAGGATCAAAAGCACGATCTCGTGGATCAGTGCCCTGTCCGGATAAATATAGCCAATTACCCCAATTTTGATCTGGATCATAATCAATCAATTGCTTTTCAAAATATTGTGCCCCCCAAGTCCAAGGCAAATGCAAATGATGAATCAAATAACTCGCTACATTTTGGCGACCACGGTTCGACATCCATCCTGTTGAATTCAGTTCGATCATATGAGCATTAATAAATGCATTTTCCGTCTGCCCTAAACACCACTGATTAAAAACAGCTTTATTTTGAAAATATTTTTTCGGTTTATTTTGAATACCTGACAATGTAAATATTTTGGATCCGTATTTTAATGACAAAAATTTAAAATACTCTCTCCATAATAATTCATAAAAAAACCACTTTGTTGATTCATTTTGGTCTATCTCTGATTCAATTTTTTTAAGCTCTGATAAAATCAATTGAACCGACAAACAGCCCAAATTAATCCAAGGTGAAAATTTAGAGCTATCATTGAGTTCGAGCATTTGATTACGTGTTTCTTTGTATCTCATAATTGATTGTGTCTGCCAAAAATAGTCAGAAAGCCTACGAATTGCTGCAGATTCGCCACCTATAAATTGAAAAACTGGATGAGTTGGTCGATTTTCAATATCATTGAATTGGATTCCGTTTTCGTATTGAAAGTTTTCTTTTTCAGGCAAACATGTCTCGGCAGAATTCACGAAATGTACTTGATCTATCGATTCTATTTTTTTACGAAAATGAGTGTATATATTTGGCATTTTTTCAATTGCAAATGGCAAATCAGACATTTGAAATAAAGTATTTTGCTCGATGATATTTAGTTTTATTTGATCAGCATTGCATATTTTTGCCAAAGCCAGTTCTTGTTGACACTCGTTAAATGCATATTCTTTTGTACAAAAAATATCAGTAATTGAAACTTGCTTTTGAATATGAATTATAAATTCAAATATGCTTTTATATGTGACTATAATTTCTTGATTCTTATTTTTCAGTTTATTATTCAAATCTTGCAAGCTCTGCATTAAAAAATTCTGACGATAAATTCCCCAATGTGTAAACTTGGGATTTAGCGTATAAACAATGATACCGCTTTTTGCATTTTGACAGAACAAATACATAGTTTTGTTGTCAAATATTCTTAAATCATTTCGTAACCAGTAAATAGCTGCCATAAATTCAAAGTATCATTTATATTTGAATGGTTATATAAAACACTAAAACTTTTGTTGGGTGACATTTGTTATGGATGAAATTGAAAAAGCATTTAAATGCCCTTACTGTCTAGAAAAAATATCAATGTTGTTAGATATATCCATTGAAGGCGAGCAAACTTATATTGAAGACTGCGAAGTGTGCTGTAATCCGATACAGTTGTCATATATAAGCATTAACAGCAAAATAAAAAACTTTTCAGCCGATAAGGCTTATGGGTAAAAATCTAGATAATCAAAACTAGTCCTAAAACAGCTAAACTTAAATTCAAAATGCGTCGATATGATCTATATGTATTATAGTTCATAAGACACCTCCGATCTGGTATTCGGAGCATGTCAACACTTCAAAGCTATAAAGTGAGCAAAGACTTTATAGCTTTTTTATTTGTGCAAGCTTATAGCCAAGGCTGTACTTGTATAAACAAACTGAATCTCACGTGAAAAAAATAAAACTACTGCGCACAACCATTTATAGCTTTAGTCATGGCTGAATCTGAACTATCAGTACGATAATAATTTGCATATAAATCTTGTAAGCATTGTAAAGAATTCTTTTTAACGCGCGCAATACCCTGACCTGCTTTAGTCATCGAGCTGTCTGCATTCAGTGTTAAATAAAATTTGTCATATGCAAATGTTAACATATCCATTTTACCCTTAAGCGGTAGCACAGCGATTTGCACGGCTTTATCCATTGCGTTTGTTGCCGATAAAGCTAAATAATATTTATCATACGAAAATTTCAATATACTTAAATCTTCAACTTTTTTACAAACAGCAATAGCTTTATCAGTCGCAACACTTGAACTGCTGTCTAAATAATATTTGGCATAAACGTATTCAAAGCATTCTTTATTGTACCCACCGTTATTAGAGCCTTGCTTAAGTAGATCTAATGCCTGCTCTAAGTGATCAATGACTTGTTGTAAACTCTCATCAGAAGCATTTGTTACATCTGATTCAATTCGAATGTCTTTAACAAGTCTATTGATTCGCCCGATTTGAGCATCAGTTGCTAACAAATTTTGTGAAAATATTAATAATAAAAAACTAACTAATAAATGTTTCATGCAGTCCTCATAATAAATGTTAAATTAAAAAATTATTTTACATCTCGCAAATAATTAACGATGCGGCCCTGCCAAACAAGCATCTCTTCGTGCGATAAACGCTTTGCTCGTTTAAAATTTAAATCTGGAATACTCCAGGCTGGAATTAAATGTAAATGGTAGTGTTGAACTTCAAAGCCAGCAACGATAGTTCCGACTCGTGGACAATTTGTCGCTTTTTGAATAGCTTTTGCAATTTTTTGAGCATTGAAACCCACACGGGTATAAATATCTGCAGGCACATCAAACCAATGATTCACTTCCATTTTAGGAATAACAAGCACATGACCTGGGTTAACTTGATCAAGAGCTAAAAATGAATATGTTAAATCATCTTCATGAATTTTGTACGATGGCAATTCGCCGCTTAAAATTTTTGTAAAAACTGTTGGCATAAGAATGTCCTTTACTTGAGCTTTTAAAGCTAAGGGGTTACATTCTTAATATACCTGTCTATGAGTTGCCCACAACCTAAAACTTTTTTTGACAACACTGTATCAAGTGCACCACGTTTTTTAGATCGTATGGTTAAATATAAATCAAGCACAGTTACTTCTGATTGTTGACGTTGTTTAAGTTTAAAATCATCACCAGGCTTAATAACGCCCTCTTGAATCACTTCGAAATAAACCCCAGGCCACGCACGCTCTTCAAATTCTTTTTGCATGCGCTTATCACCAGCCACAAAATTCAGTCGATTACAGGGATAGCGAGGCCCTGTCGCTTTTAAAACAGTCGTACCAATTTCGTAAATATCACCAAGGTAAAAATCAGATTCACGTAAAACATCAACAGATAAGTTCTCACCTAAGTGTCCAATTGGAAAATTTTTACCTAGAAATTGAGACCATTCAGGATAACGATCGACAGACAATGCATAAACGACTGAATCTGACGTGCCATGCAAATTGGGACTTTTAAAACGATCACCAACAACTTGGGTTTTGGTGACTTGAATCTCGGGAACTGAATGACGAACCATGGAAGTTTCCATGGTTACGTCGTCTAAAGTATATGTTTGCGGAATACCGATATTAACCGAAACAATTTTCATTGAATCAAAACTTTACGATGCTGCTGATTAGCGCGCATCGACTGGTTTCCAAGTAAGGCCTTCTTTACCTTGCCATTTACCACGAGGGCGGTAAATACGATTTTTTTCATATTGCTCGTTAGCGTGAGCAATCCATCCGGCAATACGTGATACTGCAAAGATCGGAGTGAAAATATCTGTCGGAATACCCATAGCGTGGTAAACAGTTGCAGAGTAAAAATCAACATTAGGCATTAAACCTTTTTCTTTGTTCATTGTATCGTCGATTAATGCCGACATTTCATAAAGTTCAGGTTTACCGATTTTTTGCGTTAAGCTTTTTGAAAATTTTCTCAAAATAGCTGCACGTGGATCGCCATCTTTATAAACGCGGTGACCAATACCCATAACTTTTTCTTTAGCATCTAGTGCATCTTTAACAAATTGTTGAGCTTTTTCGATTGTACCAATTTTAGCTAACATCACCATAACTTGCTCATTAGCTCCACCGTGTAATGGCCCTTTTAATGCACCAATCGCAGAAACAATTGCTGAATGTAAATCAGATAAAGACGAAGTCGTGACACGTGTCGCGAATGCAGAACAATTTAATTCGTGATCCGCATGTAAAATCAAACAAGTATCAAACAACTTAACTAGTTCTGCATCTGGCTCAGAGCCTTTAAGCATATACATAAAATTGTAAGCAATAGATTTACCGGCTTTAGGAGCTAGAATTTCACGTTTGTTTCTGATTGCTTCAAATGCAGTGACAATGGAAGCCATTTTTGCAGTTAAACGAACGGCTTTACGTTTATTGGCTTCAGCGCCGATATCATTAGCATCTGCATCCCAGTGAGATAATAAAGAGACTGCTGTTCTTAACCACGCCATTGGATGAACATTTGTTGGTAAAGTTTTTAAAACTTGAACGTAAGCAGGATCTAACGTCATGTTTTTATTAAGCTCAGCAGAGAATGCTTCAAGCTCAGCTTTATTTGGAAGTTTGTTATTCCATAAAAGATATGTCACTTCTTCAAATGTTGAATTCGCAGCTAAATCTTCAATAGTGTAACCACGATAGTTTAATGTATTGCCAACGATGAATGATACGGCTGTTGTACATGCAACAACTCCCTCTAATCCTTTATCTAAGGCACCTTCGTAAATAGTAATTTCTGCCGCCATAATCGACTCCCTTTTTATTTAGAAAATGTGAACATATTAGAATTATCAGAGAAGCATTTACTTGGCTAGTTTTATCACTCTATCTTTGACTTCCATCACGACAACAGTCTGATCCCTGAGTGGATGCTCTAATCCTGATTTTTGCTGGCATTGAAAAAGAATTTCATTTCGAACATCGTGAACATGCAATTGCATTGGCAATTGACTAACCATTTCACACAGGTTGTCATAACCCAAAGCATCGATAACGCCCTTAGAAACCAAAGATAAACGCATGTTTGACTGTAAATCAATCACAGCGGGCTTTACTTCATTTAAGGGCTGAGAGCTCAATCCTTGATTTTCAGATTTTAAAAGCCTCATTGCTTGTCCTGGCTCTTGCAAAATACCCAAAATCATTCCTGCACTGCAAAAACTAAGCTTGAAATCACGACGATCAACCACTCCATAAAATACATCTGTTTGATCGTTTGCATTTGCTGTTGTTTTCAGCTCTTCAGATAACCGCAAAAGAACTTGATCCGGAGATAAACCCTTTTTGGCCTCAATCAAGTGACTGACTTTCATAATTAATGACAAAAATAACGCAGACATCGCATAGCCACTTGATGAAGACATTAAAATTCCAAACTTCATTTTGTCTTCATGCTCAAAAATATCAAAATAATCACCGCCAAAGCGAGTTCCAAATGCGAACTTTTTACTAAACTCAAATCCCGGTATTTGCGGCAAGTCAGCAGGAGCTAAAACCTTTTGAATTCGTTTAAGCATATCTACATCAGAATTAATTTGAATCATGACTGTATCCAGCTGATGAGAGAACTTTATAAGCTCTTCTTTATAAAGTGATATTTGCTCATCTTTTTGTTGAATAATTTTTTCCAGCAATAAATTTTCTTTTCTCAGTTTTTCAACTTCTGAAGAGTATTCATTTTTCTTAAAGTCATCAGCCATAAAATTATCTTAATGCTGAAATGACTTGCTTCAAATAGTATTCTTCTTGCTTGTGTAAATCGATGACTCTCTTAGGCATTAAGTCTAGGTCAGATTGTTGCCAGTTTTGCTTTGATTCTAATTTTTTTTCTATAAATTGCAATAATACCATTTTTTCAGATTGTTCTAACTTAAATTTTTGTAAAAATTTATAACATGAGTATCGAACTAAATAACGAGAAATATTTTGGATCTGACTAAGTTTCTGATAAAAAAAATGCCCCCAAACGGATAACATAACTAATTCTGTAAAATAAAAAATAAAAATAACCATCGCAAAAAATTCAAAGCGATTAACATACATTGTTGCTGAAAAATAGCCATTTTGAACAAGGTATCTCAGCAGATTAATCACGATGTACACAGATACTGAATGTGCAAAAAAGGTTACTCCACTTAAAAATTTCCAAGTCATATTTGTTAAACCTTCAGCTTTGTTAATATAACTAAAATTTCTTATTGAGCGTCCGTAAAAAACTGCACAAAGACATAAAATGCTTAACTCAATATGAATATCCCCCTGAGACTGTAACAATCCAAGTAAACTTATCCATAAAACTTCAACATGAGTGAAAATAGACAATGCAAAAAACAACACGACTAACAATGAGGTGGTCCATAAGTTTTCACCAAAAAGTATCCGAACGAGTAAATGGTCAATGCCAAGCCCCTGAGTCAAGGTGTAGTGAAATTTAATTGGATTAAAATATAAAATAAGCAAAACCAAAAATACGTAAACTGACGTCACGGGAGCAAAGCACATTCTCATCAAATAAGACCTTCTGTTCTCTTCGGATAAATCAAACCCGATCAATCCAGAAATTTGAATTGGCGTAATTTTAATGTGCAACAAAACATACTTTAGCTGTTGTAAAATCAAGTTTAACATACATATCACCTTTATCAGTGCGAACTGTAAATATCATATCGAATAATTTTTCCTTCGATTGACCCGTCTGGTTTTAAATAAGTTTCTGCTCCGATGGGACGTTTGACAACAAATCTTTTAAAGAGCTTTTTTTGACAAACGTATTCGACCACTTCTAAAGCGTCAGGATCTAAGCCAACCAAATTTTTAAAAACAACCATTTCCTGCCTCGGCAATGCCGATTTTTTTTTGTCAGGAAACATAGGGTCAAAATATCCGACATCAAAATTTTCAGGAACAAGTGACTTTAAATATTCAATGGCTTCACTGAAAATAAAATGTGGTACATCAGTCAATAGTTTTTGCGATTTCTCTTCGGCAATTTTCAAACACATGAAAATTAAAGGATTTCGCTCTAGCGCAGTCACTTTAAATCCCAATTGCGATAAAAAAACAGCATCAATACCTAAACCCGCAGACATATCCAACAATCGAGTTCCTTTTTGACCTGCCCCCAACGCGCGAGCCAAAGGCTCTTTGCGAACACTATTTTTAAATTTATGGTAGTTTGTTCGATCTTGTATAAAATCTATTTGAAATTTACGACCTTCTGAATCCGATACGATAGGTCCATTATTTGTAAATTTAGCATGATATGGAAAGTGTGAATAATTTTTTAAAAAATCGATCCAATTCTGATTTTGAACTTTTATGGCCTCGGATTCGAATTGCAAATTGAGGAGACTATGACTCACAATTCAACCTTTACGCCGTCCAACTGTTTTTCGTAAGCCAGTACCAAGTAAATTCAATAACAATTAAAATAGTCATAAGTAAAAAATTGCGATAACCAATTTTTTTAATCATTCTTGTATCAGATCCCAATGGAGATTGAATCTGAGCAACTTTGATCAGTGTCGGCAAAGACCAAAATACAAGTATAACCGTTGTAAACCAGCCCCAGAATACGCTTGCGTAAAAATAATGATACGTTGCCCATAAGATAATAAAAGAAACCCACCAATATATTATTATCTTCTTCGCCCCATCAAATCCATAACGGGTCATAGTGTTTTTTATTCCGGCTTGAGAGCTTGTTAATAAATGTCCAAAATTATTAAGGTGTACTAAAAATTGAATCGACCAGGCCCATAAAATACCAAATGCTAATACTTCAGTATCAATACCTGATCCTAATGATACCTGATATCCCGAAACGACACCGGGACCGGATAAAATAAAAAAAACAATCTCACCCCAGCGATGATTTTTATATGAGTTTTTAGTCAGCAATCGTCCTAAAAACAACAAGGCTGTCACAACCAAAACGACTCGCCCTAACTCTCTTTGACGATAAATAATTGGCAAAGAGATGGCGAGCGCAAGACCAATAAAAAAATTACTTAGCCACGCAGCAAATCGTGCTGAAATCCAGCCTTTTAGTAACGGCTTATTGTGATTAATATTAACCCGGTCGTATCCTGAAATATGATCAATAACATCATTACGAATATTAAAACCAATAAAAATTGCAAGCATTGAAACTAATGACAATAAAAAACTTAAAGGATCATAAAAACGATCATCCACATAGTTTTTCACAGCAACATATAAAAACGGAATTAACACAAGATAAAGTTTTTTAATCTTAATCAAGCTCATGTAGATTTGCCAATTTGATGGTTTTTCAATTGATGACGTTTCAACAATTTCAAATGTTATTGTCTCTTCTGGCGAATCAATATTTAAAGATGACATCGGTAAAGCCGTATGTTTTTCAACTTCACACTTTCCCCAAAGATACTGGTGAAAAAGCGGGTCATTCTTTTTGAGGGTCACATATCGACTCAAGAGTTGGGTTTCCTTCTCCAGTACAAGATTTCAGTTAAAGGCTTAAGCGCTTTAATCAGTTCTGGTTTATTTAGCTGCTTATCTAATTCAACCAGATGATGCCCATAGAGCTCAATCATTTTTATATTAATTTGATCAAACTCATCAACCTTAGTCTTAAATAATTTTACACCCAAATCAGGATCAGACGAAAAACACTTATAAAACTCACTCATATCGCGTGATTTAACCATTTGGTCTATTTGAACGCGGTTCATATCTTTTGAAATAAACGCTCCAAATGAATTTAAATAACCAGATTTAAGATCACCTAAAATAGCTTTCCCCTCATCATTACGTATGTCATAATCAAGTAAATCGTCACTTCGTTGGAAAAGCTGGCCGAGCAATGTTCCCATCTCATCAAGAGTACGATGTAAAGTTTCATCATAATTTTCAGCAGCAATAAATGGCGCCCGTAAACACCATTTAAATAATGATGCCGTCTTTAAATTATGAATTCGATCTAGCTGTTCTAAGCTGACAAAAAAATCGCCAACAACTGAATCCTGCAACCACTCACCTTCTAGCAAGTCTGATATTGTTTCGCTGGTGAATTGAACAAGCTTAATATTTCCATAACCCGACAAATTAACCATAACCCTGGCCAATAAATAATCGCCAGCTAAAACAGCGTACTCAGGAGTATACTTTGACCAAGCCGCTGGCTTACCACGACGCAATGTTGATCCATCAATTAAATCATCATGTAATAATGAGGCATTATGAATAAACTCAATCGTTTGACAAAGTAAATGCTGAGTATCTTGCGATAACCCAATAGGCCCACCAATCATTTGCACAAGTTTTGATCTAAAACCTTTGCCTCCTGAAAACAAATCATCATACAAAGAATTAAGCTTTGGTAAATAGGCCGGAAAGTCTTTTGGGTTAAAAATTTTCAAATTCATAATTGCAATCTAAGGATATAGACATAGACTATGAGCATGTCAATCAAACGCCCATTTTACGAAGATGGTCTAAAATTCGAATGCCAAGGATCAGGTAACTGCTGCACATCGCACGGTGAATTTGGTTTCGTTTTCTTAACTCTCGAAGATCGTAGGAGATTTGCCAAGCATTTCAATATGACCACAAGTGCATTCACAAAACAATTTTGCGATTTACGCGATGGCGTTTGGCATTTAAAAGAAGATCCAAAAAACCCAGACTGCATGTTTTTAAAGAATAAACGCTGTTCAGCTTATGAAGCACGTCCAACTCAATGTCGAACATGGCCATTTTGGCCAGAAGTCATGAATCCAAAATCATGGCAAAAAGAAGTTGCATCATTTTGTCCGGGCATTGGCAAAGGTCGCATATGGACCAAAGATGAAATCGAAAAAACCATGCAAGAAGACGCAGAAAATGCAACTCGCTTTGGCACTTAATTAACATTTGTATCGTACTGACAAATCAATACTAAGTCGTTATCCCAGCGGCCTTCTTTGCGTCCGTTCAAATCTACTGCGACAAATTCATCGTTACAAGTTGACATGTAAACACCCGTACTCACTTCAACAATTTGTCCATTATACATTTTTTTATATTGCGAACCTACAGGCGAATAAGCAGAATCAGAATATTTACAATAGGAATTAACAGATACAACCGAAGATCCGGTCGGACATGTACCACTGACTGGCAAGGCTTGATGAGTTGAAATTAATGTATCAACAACATCTCCGCCACCAGCCGGCCAATATCGCAGCATTCGCTTAGAATCATCATGCATAAAATTATTTGGGAATGACCACATTTGCGCACTATATATTAAGTTTAGCAACGGTCGTGATGTCTTATTAAAACATGATGTAATAAAACCAATACTTGAAGCCTGCAAGATCAAAGGTAAGCTAATGATGATATCGGGTTTTTTAATATGAACTGGTCGCAAAGTGACCTTTAATTCTGCCGAAAACTCATGAGTTAATGCCCCATCTAATGTAGAGCTTACGGACTTACCAGGTGTTGAAGAGTATGTAACATTTCTCACTAAGTTTTCAAACTTGATACTTTCAACTGTTAAACCAGAACCGGAAAACTCAGCCTCTTTGTTTAATTCAATTAATGCTTTTGATTTTGTTTCATCAAAATAAATCGCTTTAGGCTGTCCATTAATGGTATCGTCATCTAAATCAATATAGACAATTCCATTATCTGACCAATCAAACCCTGTTGTTTTGTACAAATTTTCAAAGTCAGCGACAAATGCTTGAAACTGTTTAGCGCACATCTGCGGATTATTTAAAATTGTTTTTAAATTTTGCTTAATTCCAAGGGCTTGTTCTTTCATTTGAATATATTTGTAATTGCTGTAAAAATCTGAAGTAATATACGACAATCCATAAAGGCTGATCGACATCAACAGCAATGCTACACAAAGCTCAATTAACGAATACCCGTGATGATGGTTTAGACTCTTAGTTAACTTCATTTTATGAACCTAAAGCCATTCCTATGTTTATTTTACAAGACAAATCGACACGTGCAGAGCAATTAATAGGATCAGAACAAATTATTTGAAATGTATTTGGTTCAAGAATTTTTTGAATACCACCTTCACGATAAGTGCCTCCAGGACAAGTCGGCAACCCAAAACCATCGACACACGTACATTGACAATAACCAGAGGCGCTTAAAATCCGACTAGCAAACTTGTAAGAAACACCAGTAGGATTTATATCAGAGCAGTTCGCTGTCGTGCTACCACCGGTAACTGATTTAGAGTATTTAACCACAGTTGCAACTTCACTTGAGCATTTAGTAATTTTACCAGTCACTGCACTAACTTCAAAAATAAATGGAACACTGATGCTAGAATATATAGATTTTTTATTATCGTTTTGTATTTCTATATAATAATCAGCCTTAAAAAAATAATCTCCACCTGATTGTATCCGTAAATTTGGGCCGACAGGCATTGCCGTAGCATCGATAAGATATTTAACATTTTTTAGCATGATATTCTTAACTTTAATATTTTTTGGTATATTTATATTTGGTGTTTTATCTGGCTCTAAAAAGACTTTTGTTTTAGCGGGATCAGAATACAATGGTATTGTCAATGTAACATCATTAATCATGTTAATATCAAAAGCTATATCCTTAAAATTGCTCGTACAAACGATATTGTTATTAATAACACCCTCAAGCATTGATTTAACGCTGACCATTGAATTTTGAACTTCAATTTTTTTAGTTTGCGTTGTCATATCCATAACAAGATTAGCAGCGAAGTAACTAGCAATACCGAGTAAACCCACAGCTACTATAATCTCAAACAAACTGACACCTTTATTGTTAGATAAAACTTTCAAATTTTTCATAAAATTACATAAAACTTTCTTTCATTTTACAAAGAATCTGGGCTTGCATCGAATCAGTTGGCGCACCCAAACAATTAAGGCATGTGACGCCAAACCAAAACTTGCGCGTACTATAATAACTTAAATCGTTAGGCTGCATAGGAAGTATCTGCGCTGGATATGTTTTCCCAGAACACGAACATTCACCAGTTGCAAACTGAGCGACTTCTTCTTGATCTGGACAATCAGTAATTGCAGTTACAGTACCTGATGCCGCTAAAGAACCCGGAATTTGATTCCCTGTGAACGTCTGCGTGTACACGGCTGAATCAACGCAATTTAAAATAGTTCCACCAACGACATAGACAAATTTTGGAATTGAGATTGGTGCTAAATAATCACCATCACTTTTTTGAAAAGTAATAACAAATTCTCCACGATAATAAGAACCACTCCAATTACTAATGTTAGTGAATCGAATTGTGTCTATTTTTAAATTTAAAGAATCTTGAGTAAATGATTGACCGGCTTCAGCAACTGTTTGATTTTGATTATCTTTAATCCGATTAATATTGACAAAGCCAGAGGCCGGACGACCAACAATCATCGAGTCGCAAATTAGATTATCTAAAACAGAGCGTTTTATCTTCCGAGATAAACTATAAATCTCTTCTTTTTTTTTAAAGCGTTTTATAGTTTTGCTTTGAGTGCTAACCATCGAAGAACTCGCACCAGCTATAATCATCAATATTGAAAAAAAAACCATCACCTTAACCATAGCTGATCCAGATTGATTGTTTTTATTTAAAAAAGACTTAGTTATTTGTATAATCACAGTTATTTATCGGAAGATTCACAGAATACTAAACAAATTTAACTCAATATAAATCAAATTTTATTATTTCTTGATTTTGCATTAGACTATTGTCCGTATTAAACCTATCCAAGTTGATCGTTTCATACTGAAACGCTTATCATAATAAATAATTGAATAAGGGGATCTCAATGGAGAATCAGACTCAACAAGCACGTAACAGACAAATTAAAAACTATCTCATTAGCCCTGATGAACAACTAGGACTTGCAATTGTTAGCTTTATTGTTTTGTTTGTAACACTCGCTGCTCAAACTTTTTTTGTTACACAAGCCTTAAAGGGTGAACAATCTATCTCACTCGATGATTTAGACGCCGTCAGTATGCCGCAAATCACAATACTGTCATTTTTTGTTTTTTCTATTGCTGGTGGAATAATTTTATTTTTAGTGAACATTTATTACACACATAAAATTTATGGATCACTACATGCTATTCGCAATCAAATCAAAAAAGCCTTAAATGGTGAACCTTGCGTTCCTTTAAAAGGACGCAAAGGCGATAAAATTCAAGACTTAGTTACACTTGTAAACTCACTTGTTGAATCCTACCAAAAAAAATAAACCGTCTGCTAGATTTTACTTTTAATTAAATTCATTAATTCGGTTTGTGCATTACTATAACTTGCAGAAGTCGTGTATACTTCAGAATAACCTTCATGCGGATAATACCCGATGGCCTGTTCGTTATTTTGACACACCCCTAAACACCCACTCGTCATAACACGAATTTTTGTATGTGCTTCAATTGATTTAAGCTCTGAACGTAAACTTGTTTTTAGTTTATCCGCGAATTCACCGTCCGGATTATCAAAAGATAGACCACACTTAGTGCAAATAAACAGGCTTCCTATAGAATACTTTGGATTAAATTTTTTTAACATCAGATATTCCTTTTTGTCTTATTTCAGAAAATTTTATTTTATTCATTTCCGTTTTAGGCATACTATCAATTTGTATCCATGTATTTATTTTTTCATACGGACGCACACGTTGATTAAAAGAGGATAAAATTTTATGCACCTGATCTTCTTTTACATTTTCAGTTACAACTAATCTTATAACGCAGCCATCTCGAACATCTGGAAAATCACAAATTGTCACGTCTAATGGATTCACACTATATTCAATTAAAACTTGATACAAATGGTTGCGAATTTCGTATAATGACACGCCTTCGCCTTTAATTTTAACATAATCAAATTCACGCTGTAAAAACTTAAATTTTTGATTTTCTATTAAAGCTTCATCTTGAGTCTGAAGCCACTCCTCGAAGTGTTCAACATCGCAAGTTTGAGTTTGTCTGTTATACTTGATCGCCAATTTTGCATTCGATTTTGATTTAATTAGTAATTTGCGATTACTATTTTTAATTTCAACGCCTGGCAAGAGATCAAAATACTCTGCTTGAGGATCGACCTTAACTGCTATCATCGAACCGGTTTCAGTCATACCAAAAGTTTGAATAATAGGCCACCCTAAGCTTTTAGCTTTTTCAGCCAATTGAGAATCTAAATGTGCGCCACCAACAAAAACAAATCTAACACAATCGGGACATTTTGCATTATTTTGAACTATTTCAAATAATTGAGTAGGCACTAATGACAAATGAGATACATTTTTTTCCTTAATCCAATCAACTGTAAACTGAGACCACTCTATAATTTCGAATCGACAATCAGCTAATGTAGCACGAATATACACCCCAAGCCCACCAACATGAAATAACGGCAATACACATCCCCAGCAAGAATTGGAATCTACTTTAAAATAATTATTTACTCGTTTCGCTGATTCATACAAGGCACTTTTGGACAAAACGACTACTTTTACAGATTCACCCTTTTTTTGTGAGCTTCCACTGCTTGGAATTAAGATACAGTCATTGATTTTAATATTGTGTTCAAGATACTGCTTTATTTTAAATAATTCAAAGTTTTCGTCGTCTGATAAGCGATGTCCACTCAATAAAAAATTACAGCCAATTGATAAATTAAAATCAGGAATCCAGTTTAATCGATTAAGTACATTAGTGAATCCAATGCCATAACCATCTGCAAAATATCTTAACTGATCCTGTTTTTCTTCAAAAAAATAATTAAATTCTGTTGTTTCATAAGTGGATAAAGTTGAAAATCCATGGACGTGATAAGGATATTTTTGCGCCCAACGCAAGCCATGCACAAAACCGACAGGATGCTCCATAGAAGAAGTTAATGCAATTTTATAGTTTTTATTTTCAACAACTTCTTCGCGTGATGGTTTAATAACTAAAAAATTCCATTTCTGATATTTATTATTTTCCCAATCTAAAAATAATGGAATTTGCTCATGATAATGCTGCCAATGCTTTTCCTCAAAAACGAAAGGATCTTCTATATACTCTATTAATTTCAGAGCTGATTCAGAAAGCAGATTTAAAAAAATATCAAATTGGTCTCTTGATAAACAAAAATTAAAATCAAGTCTAATTTTAATTGCAACTTGCTTTTTTACTAACTGATTTAAAAATGTCACTAAATTTTGATATTGATCATCACATTTTATTTTTAAAACTTTCCCAACATATTGATTAAGTTGAGAATCGCTCATTTGTAGTAGTTCATTATAATCATTAATAAGGATATTGTTTAAAACGATTTGATCATTCACTAATTTTATTTGATTTTTACGAGCGTTTAAATCTTCACTTGCAAGTTGAAGTGCGCGATTAAACAGTGGCCCTTTGTGCATAAGTTCTTCTTCAACACTTAAATCGCCAAATTTAGTCCATGGACAAATATCAGCATAACCAAAATGACCATTTTCATCTTGAATTTTGATTAAACAGCCCGATTGAAAATAATCTACCACCTGAGCATTAGCTTTTTTTAATCGCTTTAACAAATAGGGATATTTCCAAATTTGTATTTTTGAAAAATCCAATTTAAACCTCACTCAATCCAGTTAACCAAAGCCCCGATTAAAAATCCAAAGCTAAAAATTAAACCATAGGCAGAAGATTTTGCTAGATACTTGTTGTACTCAGGAGAAGGATCATTCTGAATGATCTTTTTTAAAACAGATAAACCTAACGGCAAAGCCAATGTTGGGACAATATAAAGAAAGTATTTATTCTGATACAACCAATAGTATCCCATCAAAAAAGGAGCAATAATCAAAAACCCTATCCAAATTTTTGCACCAATTAAACCTAATCGAACAGCTAAAGTATTTTTTCCAACTTCTTTATCAGTTTTGATGTCTCGCAAATTATTTATAGCAATCAATATCGTGCTTAAAAAACCGATTTGCAAACCAAGAACTAACGCATCGAGATTGTATTGGCCAGTTAAAAGATAAAAAAGCCCACCAACAGCTACTAAACCAAAAAATAATATGACAAACAAGTCACCTAAACCATAATAGGCTAAAGGAATCGGTCCTGATGTATATGCATACCCCATCATGATAGAAGTTAAACCAATCATCACAATCGGCCATCCACCATGTAAAACGAGAGGCAAGCCAAACAACACAGCTCCTACAAAAAATAACGCAGCAAAACTCATCACCTGTCGATAAGAAAGCATACCTTGTTGAGTCACTCTTATCGGGCCAATGCGCTGATCCGTATCAGCACCTTTTTTAAAATCCATAGCGTCATTAACAAAATTTGTTCCTATTTGAATACAAAAACTAGATAACAAAGCACAAATAACAATCCACCACTGAATTTCAATTTGCATTTTTAATACTAATCCAACTGTTGCCACTATAGGCACGACGGCCGCAGATAATGTTTTTGGCCTAGCTGCAAGTAAAAGAGCTTTCAAACTGAACTGTGGATTCTTAACACTGTTAGACAAATTTGTTGAATTCATGTGATTAATTTAAAAAAATTACTGCTCTTTATCAATGAAATAAACTAAAGTTTCATGGATTTCTATGATTTCATGAGGAGAATCTATATGAACATACTTATCCCAAGTGTATCCTTCATTGCCGGTGGTTTTATCTGTGGATATTTTATTTATGCTCGACTTAAAATTCAAATCGACTTTTGGAAAAACAAGTGGGAAATAGAAAAGTCAACTTTCGAAAACCAACAAAAAACAACTGAAGAAATTCAAAATAAATTAACTCTACAGTTTGAAAACCTGGCTCAAAAAATATTTACAGAAAAATCTGATAAAATGACAGATCAAAATTACAAACAGTTATCAACAATTCTCGATCCCCTTAAAGAAAAGATCAAGGATTTTGAAAAAAAGGTCGAAGATACCTATTCATCAGAAAGGTCTGAACGAGGACATTTACGAGGCGAGATAAGTAAACTCATCGAACTTAATCAAACAATGTCAAAAGAAGCCCATAACTTAGTTAGTGCGCTCAAAGGTGAAAATAAAACTCAAGGCAATTGGGGAGAGCTCATTTTAGAAAATATCCTCGAGCGATCAGGTTTAAGAAAAAATGAAGAATTTTTTGTCCAAGAAACACTTCGTGGGCAGCAAAATGAAATTTTGCGCCCTGATGTTATCGTTAAATTACCAGATGGTAAGCACTTAATTGTTGATTCTAAAATGACACTTTCTGCTTTTGAAGCTTACTGTTCAGCAGATGATTTGCAAACAAAGGATAAGCACGCTGAACTACATATAGAATCCCTCAGAAGACATGTACAGAGTCTATCAGAAAAAAAATATCATTTAGCGGAACAAATTATTTCGCCAGATTTTGTCATGCTATTTATGCCTCTTGAACCAGCCTTTGCTCTCGCATTTAAAGTTAAACCTGAACTTTTTGAACAAGCCTGGGGTAAAAACATTGCTATAGTTAGCCCAACTACACTTCTGGCAACACTCAGGACTGTAGCTTCACTTTGGAAACAAGATCGCCAGCAAAAAAACGCATTCGAAATTGCCAAACGTGGTGGTGAACTTTACGATAAATTTGTTGGAATTGTGGATGATCTCAAAACACTCGGAAATCGTCTTGAATCAGTCAATAAAGTATATACCGACATTGAAAACAAAGTTTCAAAAGGACGTGGTAATCTTATCACTCAAGTTGAAAAATTAAAAGAACTCGGTGCGAAAGCAGATAAATCTCTTCCGCAAAGCTCTATCGAAGAATAATTATCGTGATAAAATAACTCGCGTCCCTTCAACAGGATCAATCAAAATAACTGTTGGGGAGCGCGCCCCTGATTGATACCATGGAATATAATCAACTAGAATTAACCCCCAGGGGGTTGACGTCATCATTGAAATATTTTTGTACGAGCTAAAAGTCCCCGATGATGAAAACAATTTACGTCGACCAGTATTTAAGTCGATCGCAATCAGTTGTCCTGAATCCCAGACAAACAATTGATTGCTCATTTCGTCAACTTGCATTGCATCTGGATTTGAAATTTTCGGTTCTGATCCTTGCGCTGTTGAAAAAACAGATCTGGACCCGTTTAGCAAATCGACCGCTAAAAGCGAATCTTGGTAGAATAAATTTAAATAAGCTTTATTTCTAACCCATGAAGCAGACATCATCTTTGGTGATCGTATATCTGGCGATCCATTACCAATTGATTTCTTAGCAATCTCGACCACAGAACCTGAATTCAAGTTTATGTTGATAATATTTTCTAAATCGTATTGAACAGCAATAGCATCATTAGAGTTAGGTTTCAGCAGCAGAGTTGACATTGATCCCTGACGAGTTAACACCGATCGGTTGCCATTTAACAAATCAATTTTTACAATATCGTTACCATCAACTACATAGGATAATTGGCCGTTAGCAATAACAGAAATCGGTTGAACTATATCATATCCACCACCAAGGGTAAGGTCTGCCTCACTGTACGACAAAAGCTTCCTCTGACCATCTGCAAGTTTTGCTTCAAAAACGCCATCGCCCATATCATCAGAAAAAATTAACCGATTAGCTGTGGGTTCATACGTCACACCCATGATGCGTTCGCTCCAATAACCTTTACCACGCGTTAATGCGGCTTCTGAAGAAAATCGATCAATTTTGACTACAGCTTGATTAGAATAATTTTTTCCTGCTGCAACTACATTGACCGCTAATGTATTTACGCCAATAACCAAGGGAACTGAAACCTTCCAATTAAGATAGCCATCAGTAGTTGTCGCTATCACTCCGTTAACAGTTACTGATTGAATCATTTGACTAGCGCCGGTTTGAGTCTGACCGCGTATCAATATTGTAGCATCAGTTGTGGCACTATCCGGCGGGAAAACAATTTTGGAAGACGGACTAGAAATTACTGTAGTATTTGATGTTGTCAGCGTGCTAGATGTCGTTGCTGTTCCCGATGTTGAAATGACACTGCTGCTGTCACTATTAGGAGAAGTTCCATTGCTCGAATCAAATTGAGAATCTGATTTTGCACTTAATACCGTTGGATCAGATGTCATGTTCGAGCAATTTTGAAAACTTAACAGTGTAATAGGACCAAAAACACAAACGACTAAAAATTTAACATAAAATGAGATATTAATATTGCGCATACGTCCTTAATTTGATTTTAGAATAAAATCAATACGAACTGAACGATCGCAACATCTATACCAAATTTAAAATGCATATAAACAAGTTACATGACTCTTAATAGACTAGTGATTCGACATTGTTCAATCATTAGTCTATTAAATTTGAATTCTTAAATTGAGATGAAGATAATCATTTCATAAAAAGATCAACGTATGTGGTATATGTTGGCTTTACTTTAGCAACAATCCTACGACTACTTAGACCTGGCAAATTAATTTCAAATCGTACAGGCACCCCTGATGCTATTTTAGATCTTGCTTCAATATTGTTACCATCCTTCGGCCATACACGACCTACAAAAAAGACACGTAAAATTTTTTGAGAACTGTACTCTTGCACAATAGCATAAGAACTTAGAACTTCTTTTCTTCGAGCAATTTGATTGTAAAACTGGTCGTAATCATAATCGAGCCTATTTTCAGCAAGTGCACCTTGACCTGTTTTAATAAAGTTGAATTTAAAATATTTCATTAAGATATTCGTGTCTGAAACATCACCCAACTGAGTATTTTTAGGTAGTCGAATATTTAAATTCAAAACGTAACTTCCTAACTCACTTTGAAGCGCTTTATTTTGCAAATAGCGATCATCAATATTTGAAACCTTAAAGTAATCATTGAGATATTTTTGATCACAAGAAGAATCAGTTAAATCGCATCCAGGTATTGTTTCAATAATATGTTTAAAGTTTGGATGTTCACAAGTTTTAGGATTAGCACACTCTTTATTCATGATCACAACGTCTAAGCCAAGTGATCCACTAAAATCGAGCATTGATTTAGAAACAGACTGTCCGACACCCTTAAATACTCCAGGTAAAGCCTCTAATGCTGGACACACAGTTGCGTGCATGTTTTCAACAGGTATTTCTTTGCTTGGAGCACCCATCGAAGCTTGAAGATCAGCTGTATTTTTAAAACTATCATACGATACAGAATTTTTTTCTTGGCCAGGATTTTCAATGTAATAAATAAAATCCGCATTTGCGCCCGGACTCATAACTGGACCATCAGTTTCACGACGAACTACTCCAGAAAAAAGAGTTGTGAATGCCTCATTCATTTTTTTGTACTCTTCAGATTTAAAACCTTTACACGTCAATCCGTCATCTGTTTTACCAAGACATGGAAATGCTCCGATAATGCTTGTCCACCGAGCTTTAAATCGGCTGTTGTAATCTGGCAGTGCCAAATGAGTAATACGAGCTAATCGAAACTCGTTAATCGCATCGCTAGTTAGACTCATGTGCTGCATTTCTCTTGGATTCGTATTACCAACAGCTTTCATGACTTCTTTGATAACTGATAATGGTTTTTCAGTCACTTTCATCAAGTCTGTACTAAACCATTCGTCTTTGAGTACACCATTTATGTTTTCTGCAATTCGCTGAAGTTCAGCTTTTATAGAATCGATTTCAGCATTTTTACCTTTCAATTTTTTAAGCGCTCGCGCTCGCAAAGAATATTTGTAAAATTCTTTAACACCACTGCAAGCCGCAATGACAGAATTTCGAACAAATTGTTCCTGTCTCTCTAATTGGGTCGTTTCTTTTTTTTGACTCTTTACACGCTCAACAATGCCATCTTTCAAATTTTGCGTAAAGCGCTTGCCATCAGTTACAGCTTGAATTTCAGGTGTTTCGCAAAACTGTTTTATTTTAGGAACAGCTTTATAAATTTCAGTTAAGTCGCCCTTCTCAAGCATAGACCAGCCAAGTTGAGCATCTAATGAACCCCAGTAAACAGCACCCAAACCAATAATGTTATCAACACGCTCTAAATATTCGAGTAATTTTTTGTGATCATGATCTGAATATTTCAAAATAGGATGATACTGAAAATTAAACATTGTGTTGTAGTACCAAGCCATGACCATTTGCCCACCCATCGAATAAGCAATTATCGAAATTTTATCATGTGGTCCAAGTTGCGGTATTAAAGGCTGTACTCCGGATGCAGAATCTCCTAGAAACATATCTTTATTCAATTTATCCGCAATCGCATGTGGATTCCAATTTTCAGGTAATGAAGCACCCACTGGATAAGTCCAATTAATAGCTTGATATTCATATGATGGATCAACTTTTTTAAGAACATCGCCAACATACTGATGAAACTCTCCATAAGACTCAGCGTTTCCTCGCACTCCGTGCATTGTTATCACATAGTGTTTTTTCCACTGATACTGTCCAGATGGTTGGCGATCTCCTAAAATTGAACAAGATGAAAGAAGCAAAAAAAGGCTACAACTCAATAGAAGTTTCATGCATTTATTCTCCGAAAATATTTAAACAAGCAACAATAGACTAATGATAGTCGCGAATTGATAAAAATTAAATAAGGCCAAAGTCTAAATTCAAAATGCACACTTTACAGAGATTGTATTTTTACTCTGAATCTAAAATATAATTCACCGGATTAACCGCAACTCCGTTTACACGAACTTCATAATGCAAATGTGGCCCAGTAGAACGACCAGTACTTCCCACAGCAGATATGACATCATACTTAGAAACTTTTTGACCAACTTGAACAAAAAGTTGCGAGTTATGACCATAACGAGTAAGAACTCCATAGCCATGATCTATAGAGACTAACTTACCGTACTGATCATCCCATCCAGCAAAACTAACAACTCCATCAGCAGGAGCACGAACTGGTGTCCCTGGAGGAGCTGAGATATCTAAGCCGGCGTGCATTCTTTGACGACCGTTAATAGGATCAATACGATATCCATATCGCGAGCCTATTGGCCCACGTGCAGGTTTAATACTTGGCGTAGCAGCTAACAAACTCTGACGATCTGATAGAAGTTCCCATAATTCTATGACAGATTGTTCTTTCAGATTAGATTCCTTCACGGCTTGATCTATTCTTATGACTAGAGTTGCATAATTAGAGTACGATTTTTCTGAAGCAACTTCACCCTTAAGAGGGTTTAGAGGTCTTTCACTCTCGATAATAGGGTCATTTTTTTCAATTTCGTCTAAAGACATTCTCGCTTCGTCAATTTCTTCAACTTTATTATTCATAACTTGTTGAGCAGGAAAGTTAAGCTTTTCAGGTCGATCTTTTAATTGCACATCTGTAATTAATTTAAGTTTATTTGAAACATTCGTTACACGATCCATTGCCGATTGTAGCGAATCTAGTTTTACTTCAACTTTTTGAAATTGATTTTTAAGTTCAATATTTTCTAGCTTTAACTTTTTATTTTCTAATGATTGAGCTAATAAGCCAAAATAATCGATAAAACCAGCCATCAATGATACAATCAGCAAACCAACAAAAAATAAAGACACTTTAAAATAGGCTACAGGTAAAGTGATTTTTTTTGTTTCACTTTCACCACTTGAGACTAAATACAATGTTATTGTTTTACGTTGTTCACTCATACATCGAGAAAGTTCAACACAAGTACGGTTACGTTGTCATCGCCGCCGTGAGCTAATGCCTCTTTTATAAATAGAGGAGTTGTTTTATCCATTGAATTTTCATTGAATACTTGAGCCATCTGCTGATCGGTGATCATACCCGTTAAGCCATCAGAGCATAAGAGCAAAGTATCGCCGGGTGAAATTTCTCGCTCTAAAATATCTGGATAAACATCTCTCTCAAATCCCACACTACGAGTAATCACATTTTTGGCTATCGTTTTACGAGCTTGTTCTTCGGTCATACTACCCATTCGAATTTGCTCGTTAAGCAAAGAATGATCTTCAGTCAATTGCCAAACATACGGTTTTCGATACAAGTAACAGCGACTATCCCCGACATTGGCGATATAGATTTTATTTCCTCGGATATAGGACATAACCATCGTTGTCCCCATACCATTCAACCGTGTTTCTTTAGCTGCTCGATCGTAGATTCTGTGTGATGCTTCTTGATAGGCTTGATAAAGAACTTCTTTTGCATTGAACTGGCTGGCTTTTGGATGCCCGAGGACTTCACGCACAGTTTCAACAGCTAGTGCACTTGCCACTTCTCCGCCCATGTGACCACCAACACCGTCTGCAACAATAAATAACCCGAGTCGTTCATCAATTAAAAACGAATCTTGGTTTCCTGATCTTTTGAGTCCTTTATCGGACAAACACCAACATTGAAATCTCATTCTTAAACAGTGTCCCTGTGATTACGACCCGAGTCAAACTAGACCGTGGTCTAGATCTAGCAAAACTCGACAAAAGGTTATCACCCCAACCTCAATTTCAAACGTCATACATCCGATAGTCTAGTTAAACAACAAGTCTGAGGTCCAGATGAAAGCCACAAAACAGTTTCAAAAATACATGATCGTGTCATTAGCAATTCACGGCTTACTTGTAATAATGACTTTGATCGTGCCTCGATTTTACGATCAAACAAAAAATATTGAAATAGTTCTATTGGAACCTCAAGCAATCGAAGAAGAAAATCAAGATCATGAATTTAACAAAAATAATGCAAATCAAGTTGTCGAGACTGACGAAAAAGAAGCAAATAATATTATTAACGAAAAGGCTAAATTTTTAAGTGCTAAAAATAATACTGTCGCGAAAGAAACTCAGGCAAAATTGGGTGAAAAATTTAAAAATACGCAAACGCAAAATATGCCAAAACCTGTTCGTGTAGCTGAAGAGCAACTAAAACCATCTTTATTTGGCGAAAAATTCAATGCATATGATGCACTTGAAAAAAAATCTGGAAATAAACGAAAAAACACAGCCACTCAAAATACTCAGGAGCAACAACATGCTCAAATAGGATCTGATTCTACAGCAACTGATAAAGTTCAAAATGTCGACATGTCCCTCAAGACTGCACTGAATACGCGTGAGTATAAATATTATGGCTACTATCAAAGAATCAAAACGCAGCTCAATCAATGGTGGCAACCGGGTGTGAAAGAACGTGTTTCCAGACTCATGTCTAAAGGCAGAACAATCGCTTCTGTTTCTGAATCTGGTGGCGGCAACAAAGTCACCAAGTTAATTATTGTGTTAAACGATGCAGGGACTCTTGTTAAAGTACAAATCTTGTCTGAATCTGGAGTACGTGATCTTGATGAAGCTGCTGTTGAAGCTTTCAGACAAGCTGCCCCATTTCCTAATCCACCAAAAGGTATGATTGAAAATGATGGAACCATAAAAATTCGCTGGGATTTTGTTGTAGAATCTTAGCACGACATAGAACCAGAGAAAATTCGCTCTATTCTTCAATCGAGATTTTAACATAAAATCATTAAATTTCTTTACTCTAAAACGAATACAATTTATCTCTATGTATTGAATATTTAAGGGAAAAATCTATGTCGAATTCTTCAAAACAAATCACTTTAAAAGATCTCAAAAATCTCGATAAAAACACACTTGATTCAATTGCGCGACGTGCTCATTACCTTGCGACGCAAATGATTTTTCAAGCCAACAACAGATCTGATAAAGAAAAAGGCGATCCTAAAATTGGAGGCCATCAATCCGCTTCAGCTTCTGCACTTCATATTATGGGCGCACTGCATTTAATTGTTAAATCAGGCTTTGATCATATTGCAAACAAACCACATGCATCTCCAACTGATCACTCTTATAATTATTTGCTCGATTTATTTCTTAAATCTGACTTATCGAAGTTCACGCAAGAAGAAAAAAATACTGCAATGATGGGTCTTCGTAAGTACTCAAAAAATGGAGAGCCCGTTTTTCAATCCTATCACTCAGCTTACGATCCTGATCATCATAATTTTTTTCCATCGGGCACTGTTGGCATTCCACCCGTTCAAGCTGGCTATCTTGCTCTTGCTTACAGATTTGCAAAAGAACATAAATACGAAGTACCAGATGCACATTTTTGGGCTTTATCAGGCGATTCAGAATTTCGTGAAGGTTCAATGTATGAAGCTGTTCCAGATTTCGCCGATCGTGAAATTGGTAACTTGACATGGATCGTTGATTACAATCGTCAGTCGCTAGATGGGCACAGAATTGTTAATCAAAAAATTATGGAAGGCACAGATGCCGATCGAATTGAAAAATCAATGGCTGCCAATGGATGGGAAGTTATTCAGGTTCGTCATGGATCTAAACGCTTAGCATTGTTTAAAAGACCAGGTGGCGATTTATTTAAAAATTTTCTTGAAAAAGAATTATATGATTATGAATTACAAGCTTTATTACTTGTTCAAGATATGAAAGCTCTTAAAAAAGGAATTGCAAAAGAGCATCCTAATTTAAAAAAATTCTTAGACACTGTAACAGATGAAGAACTCTATGAGGGGATACGCGATTTCGGTGGTCACGATATCCTTCAATTAGCAGAGGCTATGCTTAAATCTAAAGAATCAAAACGCAAACCGACAATTATTATTGTCCATACTCTTAAAGGTTGGGGTCTAAAAATGGCAGCCCAACCAGGAAATCATTCCGCCCTTAATTCTCAAGATGAAATGGATGAGCTTAAAACTAAACAGGGTCTTACAGGGCAAGATCTTTTTGTCGGCTTTGATTTTCAATCACCAGAAGGTAAATACTTATCTGCACGTGGTGAAAAACTTTACACAGAGATTAAAGAACAACGCGCACTAAAAGAAAAAAATCAAAAATTTTTCTTATCGCAATTTGAAGCTCAAGGTGGTTTTCCAACAAGTTTAGATATCAATACAAAAATGGCGAGTTATCCACACACTCAGTGGATGCTAGGACAGCTGACTGCAAAATTAACACGTATTGCTAATGCCGATCTAGCCAAGCTTACGGAGACTGAAAAAAAATGGAAAACAGCTGGTGAACTGTTTATGACTATGGCACCTGACGTAGGAACTTCAACGAATTTGAATCCAGCTATGGATGGTAAAATTTTTGGTGCTCCAGTTGTAACCGACGTTGAAGCAGACCTAGGCGTAAAAGATACAAAACTACCTGATTTAGTTCCAGGTGAAGATGTTTCTGATCGTTTTCTACGTTTTGAAATAGCCGAAGGCAATGTGATGTCTTGCGTAGGCTCATTTGGCAGAATTAAAGACACTCTAGGTGTACCAATAATGCCTCTTATGACAATTTATGATTTTTTTATAAAGCGTGCTATGGATCAGTACTTTTATAACTTATACTGGAAATCGAGTTTTATCTGCGTCGGCACGCCGTCAGGAGTTACACTTTCGCCAGAAGGTGCACAACACGGCTGGAAATCAGATTTTCAAATACCTAATCAAATCACTTGGGAGCCATTCTTCTGTATCGAGTTGGATTGGATTTTATGTGATACATTCAGAAGACATCTTATGAATGATAATGTTGGTCGCAATGGCACATTACTTCGTTTAGTTACTCGCGGTGCTGAACAAAAAGATATGATGAAGTTTTTAAATAAACAATTGCGTTTTAAAACAGAGCAAAATATTAAATTAGCTCGTGAAGAATATCCGATAAATGGTGGAACAAACGAAGCTGAAATCGCAGCTATCTCTGAAAACGAAATTCATGCTCTTATCCGAGAAGAAGTTTTAAAAGGTGCTTATTACCTGATTGATTATCGTGGCTATGCTGGTTACGAACCTGGTGATAATGTTATCAACATTTTTGCTATGGGTTCATTAACAACTGAAGCTATAAAAGCTTCTGAAAATTTATTATCGCGTGGCATATATGCTAACGTTATCGTTGTCACTTCACCTGATCTACTCTGTGGGATCTTAGCTCATGAAAACGATTACAATTACTTACGTAATGAGCTTGGAATCAATGCAGATCTTTATTTAAATCGCCAAAGCGAAGTTGGCTCAGCTGATTTAGTGATGGCATCTGGTCGTCGTATTCCGATTGTCAGTGTTCACGACGGTGAAGCTGGATTACTTGATAATTTAGGTTCAATTGTTGGTGTTCGACAAGAATCATGTGCTGTTCGTAAACACTCAAAATGCGGACGACCTTCGGAAATTTATCACTATCATAATATAGATTTTGAGGCCGTCATTGAAGCGTGCGGTAAAGTTCTTTCAGAAACTGCTCTTGAAAAAGTCATAGTCAATAAATCAACGATTGAAGAAACGGCGAATGCCTCTGAAAGTTTTAACAAACCTCACTGGACCGAATTGTGGCCATCAAAAACACAAAATCAAAAACATTAATGATTTACCCTGACGATGGTGAATTATTCAAATCTGAACAAAGAAAATCAGATCGACTGATTTTCTTTGTTCATTTTTTTCAGGGTCACAAAAAAGCATTAAAACGACATATTGAACTCGTCAATGAATTAGGTTTTGATGCTTATGTCTTTAATCTTAAAGATTCACCAAAAGAGCATTATTTTGTACCGTACTCACACATATCAAAACAATTTGGGATGAAACATGCTTTAGCTGATCAAATCGAAACTCATCTTAATCTTATGTCTGAATATGAAAATAAAATTGTTTTTGCATTTTCCAATGTCGCAGGATGCGCCATTGAAGCTATCGCGCGTCGCATGCGAACGGGGCATTTCGACATCAAAGCTATGATTTGCGATAGCGGACCTGGATCAGATTTTATATACTCTTCGTATAAATTGGCTCAAGAGCAACTAGGGATAAAATCGCTGCCTGTGAGAATTATTCAAACTCCGATTATCGCGTTTGGCTGGAGCCCGAAATTACATAAAGATTTACATCTAGATTTACAAACATTTCCACAAAATTTTCCACTACTAAGCATTAGAGGATGGAGAGATAAGCTTATATCGCCAGAACATATAGATAAAGTTTTCGAACCACATCAAAATTTACAATGGAAAAAACTTTCTTTGCCAGAGGCAGGACATCTTAATGGACTAAGAGACTTTCCAAGCGAGTATCGACCTGGGCTTGA
Organism: Pseudobdellovibrio sp.; assembly: GCA_046293015.1. Taxonomy (GTDB): domain Bacteria; phylum Bdellovibrionota; class Bdellovibrionia; order Bdellovibrionales; family Bdellovibrionaceae; genus Pseudobdellovibrio. Next base: position 465,178 of record JBKBPU010000001.1, on the reverse strand, counting down.
AGATTTTTTACGAAGTAACTCTTAAAATAATGATTTACACTGATAAAATGTGTCCTTAATTCGATTGATATTTTCGACAATAGCTTTTGATGGAGTAATAATATCTGTTTTATATCGACCTGACGCTGATGCATGAATCATATTTTCAACCTCATGATTTTTTGCATAAGCTTTAGCTATCGTTGTTTTCTTTTGTATGTATTTCAAGCCGAAATATGGAATAAGTGATGGCGATAAAAATTTTGTAAGCTCCCATAAAGCTTTCATTTTTACTTTTGCTGTGAAATCAATCATCTGAGATTTTTCTCTAATACTTGCATGAGGAAACATTGTCTCAGCAGCTTTTTCTGCACGTTTTTGCCATTCAGCAACTTGTTTGGGCGTGACAACTTTTTTGAGCACGATCTTAAACTTATCTGCTGTCACTTTAAATAAAACAACCAAACCACCTTTAGGCTTTAGGATCCAATTAGAATTCCAATCAATCTCAAATTTACGTCGATAAAGCTCGTCTTTGTATCTGACTTCAAATTGTCGCGTATCGGATTCACCTTCAAAATTTTGCTTTGCATATTCACTATATTTACGAGGATCTACAGGAATTAAATCTTTAGTCAAATTGAATGCTATCTCTTCAACTGTACGCTCTATTGCCAAATCCATAGCTCGGCTTTTAATAAAAGATTCTCTTGCATCGGCAGTCAAATCAGGATGTACGATAAGTTTAATCAAAAAATCTCTTTCTTGATTAAGCTTTGCTTCTTCTTCTTGCGTTAGTTGCACATTTGAATTTAAACGATCTAACATAAAAAAATACTGCCTTAAGCGATTGTCAGCTCTTTTTCGCTCGAGGTTAAATTTCATCAAAAATAAGTTTTGATCAGAGTAACCTAAAATTTTTTGAATATGAAAAACTGATTTTTCTGTGTCAATCGTATAGCCATCAGTTCTTAATTCTTTTGATAAAATGAATTTTATAACATCGGTTGCATCTAAATTATTATCATGTAAAAGATCTTCTGAAAAAATTTGATCAAATGAATATTTGTCTTTAAGCATCCTCTTCATTTTAAATTTTGTATAGACTTTCTCGAGGGCAATTTTTTTATACTCATATCTCTTATAAACATCTTCGCGATAAATTTTTTGTAATTCTGTGTCTGCTAGAATAATTTCAGCTACAACTGTAGGATCGCTAAATATTCGAGAATCTATCTCTTGATTATGCATAAATGTCGCTTGTTTGTGCTTGTTCAAATACTTAAGCGCTGACTCTGAGTCTAAAGCTGATCCTGGTAAAACCATTCTAACTTGAGCTAATGTTTGCACAATAGACCGTATCATTTCTTCATATTTTTTTGGCTCTAAAAAAGCACGGTCGGGATTATGTCCACGATCCAAATGCCCTAACAAATTAGAAAAGCCAGCATGACCATACGTATCCATTTTTATATGTAATCCTAAAGAAACTAATAAAAGATCGCCTTTAACAAGACCAACATAAATTAAGTAGCTTCCCAAAGCATGATTACGCGTTGCAAGTGATAATTTGGACTCTCCAGCAATTTGTGCATAAATTGAAACAGCACCATGACCTTCAATGTTAACTGGATCAAGATCTCCTGGAAAATGAAATAACTGTCTTTGCGACGGAAAGAGCATGGCAGAACTAATAACATTAGAGTCGATGTACTGATTACCAATGGCTATGAATTTCGCAACCTCATCATTTATGCCAACTGCCCGCGCCAGGTGATAAGTTAATCTTAAGTGAGTGTCACTTTCATAAGCCTGTGCGAGTACCGTCATTGTTAACGATATAAGCAAAAGACAAAATTTGACAGTCAGAGTGCGCATCTTAACCTCTAAACTCGTTATGGAGACAACCTAACAATATCCAAACAAATAGAGTACCAACTCAAACCCGATCTTTTCTCAAATTGAGATTTATCTGTATTTTTATATTTTAAAAGCGAGCAACAAGCCTTCTTCTGTTGGAATAAAAGTACTTTTAAAAGCCGCATCCTCTAAAACCTGGCGGGTCATTTCTTTCATAACACCGACTTGCTTAGGACTAAATTTTTGGCCCGTTGTTGTAGCCTCTCCAGGTTTTGACCAGACAGCTCCTGACAGAAAGACATTATCAATCAAAATTATGCCACCAACTCTGATGTTGGTTTTAGCCCAATTCCAATAATCACCGTAAGCCGCTTTATTGCCATCGATGAAAATCACATCAAACGGACCTTGTAGCTTAGCTAAGTTTTCGCGAGCATCACCCTCGATAATGTGACATCGACCTTGGTCTATCCATGGTTTTAGGACTAGCTGGGATAATTCAACATGCTCTTTAGACTTTTCTAATGTGTATACAGATCCATCACCATGTAATGATTGAAGAAAGTACTGACAAGACAAGCCCGTTAGCGTTCCGATTTCGACGATTTTTTGCGGTCGAATCATTGCCGCCAAAAAGCTCATCAAATGAGCTTCAGTTTGCGAAACAGATATACTACCCAAGCCAATTTGCTCAGCAAATTGTCTGGATAATTGCATCGATGTGTTTTCGGGACCGTAACAAGATTCAATGTACTTATAAGCAGGATTTTGATGTATACGCATAACTAAGATTTTAACTCTAATTTTTAAGTTTTCCAATTGCTGAATATCAAGCAATTCAGTATAAACATGGAATGTCTGAAACATTACTCGAAGTCCAAAATTTACGAACTCGTTACAAAACCGATGATGGCGTCCTATTTCCGGTTGATGACATCTCTTTTCGCGTTAAAAAAGGTCAAACTTTAGGAATTGTTGGTGAATCTGGTTGTGGAAAATCACAAACGGCACTTTCGATTATGCGCCTAATCCAAAAACCTGGCGAAATCGTTTCGGGCGATGTCTTATTCAAAGGTGAAAGTTTACTTAAAAAAACTGATGCCCAAATGCGTGAAATCTTAGGCAATCAGCTCGCGATGATTTTCCAAGAGCCGATGACTTCTCTTAATCCAGTTTACACGATTGGCGATCAAGTTGAAGAAAGCATCCGCTTACATCAAAAAGGACTGACGAACGATCAAATCAAAAATAAAGCTATCGACATGTTGAGACTTGTTGGTATTCCAGCTCCTGAAAAAAGATATCATGAGTATCCGCATCAATTATCAGGCGGCATGCGCCAACGCGTGATGATCGCAATGGCCATGAGCTGTAATCCACAAGTGTTAATTGCTGACGAACCAACAACTGCTCTTGATGTCACAATTCAAGCTCAGATTTTGGATCTTATGCGCAAAGTTCAAAAAGAATTTCAAGCCGGAATGATTTTAATTACGCATGACTTGGGCGTTGTCGCTGAAATGTGCCAAGATGTTTTAGTTATGTACGCAGGTAAAATTGTTGAGTACGGCACAGTAGAAGATATCTTCTACCGACCAAAACATCCATACACAAAAGGATTATTAGATTCTATTCCACATTTTGAAACAGGATCTCGACTCAAACAATTGAATACCATTCCAGGTTTAGTTCCTAATTTATATAAATTACCGCAAGGCTGTCGTTTTCAAGATCGCTGCAAGTTTGTGACTGATGAATGTAAACGTGCCGAACCAAATCTAGAAAATTTGCGTGGCGTTCACAGAGTCGCTTGTTTTAATCCCGTTAAATCTGCTGAGTAAAGGATAACTTAAATCATGGAACAACAACCGTTACTTAAAGTTGATAATCTTGTTAAGCACTTTCCTATTTATGGCGGACTTTTCTCAAAGCAAGTGGCTTCAGTCAAAGCCGTACAAAATATTTCTTTTGAACTTAAAAAAGGGGAAACTCTTGGTCTTGTAGGTGAATCTGGCTGCGGTAAATCAACACTCGGTCGCTGCTTAATTCGTTTAATCGAACCTTCAAGTGGTCAAGTTTATTTTAAAGGTGAAGATATCACTCGTGTTGACAACAATCGCATGCGTGATCTTCGTAAAAGCATGCAGATTATTTTTCAAGATCCATATGCTTCTTTAAATCCACGCATGACAATCGGTGCAATTTTAGAAGAGCCCCTTGTCATTCATAATTTATACAATAGTGATGCTGAACGTAAAACCCGCGTACGTGAATTAATTGATTTAGTTGGTTTACGTCCGGAACATTTAACTCGCTACCCACACGAGTTCTCGGGTGGTCAACGTCAACGTGTTGGTATAGCTCGCGCACTAGCTGTTAATCCTGAAATCATTATCTGCGATGAGCCTGTATCTGCACTTGATGTTTCAATTCAAGCGCAAGTGATTAACTTGTTAATGGAACTACAACAGAAGCTTGGCTTAACATATGTATTCATTGCACATGATCTTAAAGTTGTTGAGCACGTTTCAACAAAAGTTGCTGTTATGTATCTTGGCCAAATTGTTGAATTAGCAGATTCAGATGAACTCTATAAAAACCCTAAACATCCTTACACAAAGGCTTTACTATCGGCGATCCCAATCCCTGATCCTAAACCTCGTGCTGAGAGAATTATTTTAACAGGCGATGTGCCGTCTCCGATTGCCCCACCTGAAGGATGTTATTTTAATCCTCGATGCCCAATGGCCAGTGAAGAGTGCCGCAAACAAAAACCTCAACTGAAAGATTACGGTCAAAGCCACTTTGTCAGTTGCTTAAAGGTCTAGGTTATATTTTTACTAGCCCAAAGTTTTATACACGTCCTTAAAACAAATACCGATAAATCAAAGCATGAAAATTAAGTTTTTCGGAGCGATTTTAAGTATTTGTTTGATCTTAATCTATGCTTCTACGTTTTATTTTTACTCAGGATATGTTCAGGATTTCGAAAAAAAACCTGATAAATCCATTTTTTATTATATTTTAAATTTAAATAATCAAATTTATGATGCGTTTTTTCATTCAAAAAAAGAAATCGTCAAAGATAGCACAGCGTTTCTAATAGCTGTTGATGAAGAGTCGGTACAAGAAATTGGTCGATGGCCTTGGCCAAGAGATGTTATTGCACAAATCACTCAAAATGCAATCGAACTTGGTGCTAGGTCTATTGCTTTTGATATGATTTTTTCTGAATCTGAAAGTCAAAAAGCTGATCAAAATCTTAAAGATATTTTTTTAAAAAACAATAGCAAGATAATTCTTGGGACTTTCAGTGACTCAAAACTAACATCTTACAGCGAACCCTACCAGGATTATTGCTACAACGAAGCATTTCTTAAAAATGGTGGCGAAACAATCGTGAAACTAAAATTTGATCTAGTTGTCGATGATGACAACATTCAATATGAAGAGCTTAATTTTAAAAGCCCCTTTTTAAAAATATTTGATTTAATCGAACGAGAAACAGATTTTTATTACTTAGAAAAATATAATAAAAAAAATATTGCCGAATTTAATCAATATCAATTGAACAATTTAAAAACAGATAAAATCAAAAGAATTTATGGATATTGCCAAAATTGGCTAACTGAAAATGATCATTATTACAAGCAACATACAATTACTTTAGCAAATGATTATCAAAAATCATTTTCAACAATTTCAATTTTTGATCAACTTGATTTAGAAAAAAAAATAGCATTTTTTAAAGGCAGCATCAACAAACTATTAATACCACAATTTCTAGTATGGACGCCAAACATACAGATGCTGCAAGAGGATTTAAGCAACACAGCAAGCTTTGTGGTCGACTATGAAAATGACGGTGTGATTCGTAAATATCCTTTAATCTATAGAACTGGAAACAAACTCGGTAGTAGCTATATTCCTTCACTCGCTTTACAAAGTTATCTATCCGCAAACAACTATCAAGCATACTTTAAACTTAAAACGGTTAAAAATGAAAAATTTGTAGAAAGTGTTCTTATTAAAGATGTTTCAGGTGATACTGAAAAAATTATTCAACAATTACCAGTTGATGCTAATGGGCGATTAATTATTAACTATTATGGACCTAAACAATCGCTACCATATGTATCAGCTCGTGAGCTATTACACAAAGAACTTAAAGATATTACCGTTCACTATCGAGATCAAGACATCGTACTACCTAAAAAAGAATTCATTAAAAATAAAATTGCTATAATGGGTGCCACAGCAACTGGTATAAATGATATAAGAAATACTCCAGTTGATCCTGTCTTACCTGGCCCTGAAATACATCTTTCTGTTTTGGATAACTTAAACCGTCAAAAATTTATTAAAAATTATTTACATGAAAATAGATTATTTTACGTCTCAATGATTTTAGTAGTAGGAATTTATACTGGATTTTTCTTATGGACAAATTTGACCATTGCAAGTTTATTCTTAGTAATATTCAATTACTCTCTATATTTAACGAGCAAGTCTCTATTTAAAACAGGATATTATTTTGAATATTTATCTTATTTTATTATTTGTAATTTATTAACATTTCTTGTTTACGTCATTTATATTTATTTCTTCGAAACACGAAAATCGCAGCAAATTAAAAATACGTTTTCCAAATACGTCTCAAAAGAAATTGTAAATGAAATTTTAAAAAATCAGGATAATTTACAGCTCAAAGGTCAAAAGTTAAATATGACTGTATATTTTTCTGACATTCGAAGTTTTACTGATTTTTCGGAAAAAATGGATCCTCAAGAGTTATCATTTATGCTTAATCGCTATTTTACACCTATGTCGAAAATTATTTTTGACGAAAAAGGCACTATCGATAAATTTATGGGCGATGCTATCATGGCACTATTTGGAGCTCCAATTAATTACTCTGATCATGCCGAAAAAGCCTGTCGTGCAGCTATCAAATGTGTCAAGCAATTAAATGAATTGAATATTGAGTTTAAAAAAAGAAATTGGCCGGAAATTAACATTGGAATCGGCCTCAATACAGGAACAATGGTTGCTGGAAACATTGGTTCTGATCAAATTCAAAGTTATACTGTCATTGGAGATGAGGTTAACTTAGCATCAAGGCTTGAGGGTCTCACTAAAAATTACGGATCAACCATTCTAATATCTGAGTCAACTTATCAATCAGTTAAAGGTAAATTTATTGCTCAACAAGCAGATATTGTCAGAGTAAAAGGCAAAAAATTGCCGGTTAAGATATACGTATTAATCGATGAGTTAAACTCTGATAAAAATACAACTTGGTATAAAAACTTCGATAACGGATTAGATCTTTATCAACAGAAAAAGTTTACTGAGGCCCTTACTATTTTTCAAGAATTAGCTTCTGAAATGCCTGAAAATTATCTGAATAAAATGTATATCGAAAGATCACAAAATATGATTAACAATCCACCTCCGGATAACTGGGATGGAGTTTATGAATATAAATCGAAATAAATTCTAAAATTTAAAAATGGATACCCATTGTAATCCAATAACCGTGTCATTGTATTTATTAGCGGAAATTGTTGAGTAATTGTAGGATTGAGACAACGACAATCCTAAATTTGAATTTTCAGTAACATCTTTGGTAATAGAGTATGTTAATCCTAAGCTATTGTCTTTGCGATCTGTGCTCGATTTGAAGTAATTAGCTGCGGAGTATTCAGCTTTAAAATTTGATTCTGTTTCACGCAGAGATGGCATTGAATAATCAATTTCAGCATAATATTTATTATATTTAGCATTGTCTCCTTGTGCACTATTAATAATGTAACCAATAAGACCATTTATGCTGTGACCACTAAAACTCAATAGTTGATAATTAAAACCAGTTCCAAGTTCAAATTTAATAGAGTCTTGATTATCAGCCGCATCTGAATAACTTAATTCAGATTGATCTCGTCCGATTATGACCTTAATATTCGTTTCTAAATTTTTATTAACAGGAATAGCAACATCCTGCCTAAAAAAGAATAAAGAAATCGCTAAGTTTTTTTGGTTAGAATCATTTGGCAATAAATAGTATCCTAAATTAAGAGATGATTTACTAACGAAAGAATTGTAGTTAACCCGAAATGGGAATGACAACAAAATTTGTGTCGCATCACTCTTTTTTAAATCCGAATCATCTTTGAAATCTGAATTATATGTCAACATATCTGAATAGTAAAACATAGGTTCAAACAGACTATCTTTATCAGCAAAAGCTTTGTATGAAATAAAGCCATTCCAGTTTATGATATGGCCTCTATAGGATTTATCTGATTCTGCAGCGTTAAGCACATTAGAATCTGATTGAAAACCTAAACCAAATCCTAAAGTCCATTTAATTTTATCTCTTTCGATTTGATTTTGAATTTGCAATGCTTTTTCAATCATAATTTCAGATTTACGATCTATAGATGAATCTGTTGAAGTATCTATAGCTAATTCAAAACTATTCACAGCAGTTTCGTACAAACCTTTTTGAAACTGTGCTAATCCAATATAAAAATAAGCATTAGCAATTTCTTTACACTGGAAATCTTTTACTACTTCACTCATGTGTTTTTCTGCTAATTCATAGTTCTGAATTTTGTAATAATTCAAACCAGATAAATAATTATACGCAATTTTATAGTCTTCTCGATCTTTAATTTTTTGCAAAATATAAAGGGATGATTCATATTGTTTCGAGTTAAACGACTGTACAGCTCTTTTAAAATCGATTGAGTCAGTGTCAAATACCGAATAAGAATGATTTTTCTGAGTAGATTCAGTGTTTAAAGCAAGCTCTTGAGCATTTATATTCAAACTCAAGTGAACAGTAAGTCCTAATGCTAAAAGATGAAATTTAATTTGTTTCATATTACTTCTACTGCTGTTGAGGCTCAATTTTTACTTTAGCCGGCTTGTTAATAATTTGTTTTTTTGTGTCACTAATAGCATTGTCTTGCGTATCAATGTTTGAAATAATTTGTTTAATTTCATTTTTAACTTGTGATTGCTTAGGTGGTGGAGGTTGGTTTGCGTTTCTTCCTGATCCATCAGCACCATTTGGCGATTCTTTTTTGATAACTGATTCATTCTCAATTCTTTTGAATTCAACAGGAGGAACTTTTTTAGGTGCCTCTGGCTGAACTGAGCTTTGATCTAAACTTGATGTTTCACCTTTTTTAACAACAACTGCTTCTGTAGGTGCATTAGTTTTTAAATCGATACCTCGAAATGAAACTTCACCTTTTAATGTAATAATTGCAGTTTTAAATGTTCCTTTATCAAAGCTTGTTATAAACTGTGTCCCGCGCACTCCTGCAACTGCAGATGGAGTGACAACTTCGAATTTATTTTTATCGTTATCATATTTTTGCTCAACGTTGTTTCTAACTTTTCCTTCGATAAGATCTAAACGGACATTTTTTTCGCTTCCGTTATTTAAATATGATGAAATTCTAAGTTTAGTATCTGGCAATACGTTAATAATATTGCGATCAGACATTACAATTTTCGCACGAGAGTCTTTGCCAGTTACTATTGTATCTTGTACAAAAACTTTACCACCTATTTTTGCATCAGTTGTTTGATTATCTGACTTTGTGATTTTCACTTCGCCTTTGACAATCATAAGCAAGCCATATATTTCATTGGCAAAACTCGATAAGCTAACAAAAATAATTGATAATAAAATTAAATAGGATTTATTTTTCATATACTTATCTTACTCGATTTAATTATGAAAAGTGACTAGACCATAATCCAGAAAAGATATTGTTTATGCTCTCAAAAATTAGACTTTAAATTTCAGTAGAATGACCGAATAGAAGAATAGTATGAAAAATTGGATTCTTTTAGACAATCTAACTAAAATTCAGTCCCAACCTATATCAACTCAAGAGTTAGAAGCAGCTATTTTAAGACTTCCCAAATCAGAACTTGGTCGTTATTTTCTTTGGACTACAGGTTGGAATAACTGGCAACCTCTACAAGAGTACTTAGAAAGTGATCAAAAAACCTTGTCTGTGGCAATTCAAATGAATACTCAGACCGCTCAACAGGCTATTAACCAATTTCATAATGACAGTTTAAGTTCAAAATCAAATAATACAAACAAAGATCAAGAAGGTTTCGTATTAATTGATAACACTATGACAAAATCAGCTAATAAGCTATCATTACAATTAGAACATACTAAAACAGTAGCAGTAGATAACATCACTCAAGCAACAACATCTCATGATTTAAAGCTTGCACCAATAAAACCAGAAACACAGATTAACGACTACACAAGTGATCAAATTAAAAAAACTGATCATGTTGTGAATATCAAAAATATTAATTTCAAAGACATTAATACACCTTACAGAAACCGTAGCGAACGTCACGAATTTAAAATTGAAATTTTACTCATCAATAAGCGCAATAAAACATTCAGAAGTTTTTCTAAGAACATTTCACTGAGCGGAACTCTACTAGAAGATAATATACCAAATGATTTTTATGATGATAGTTTTGATCTTGTCGTTGTCAATCGACAACCAACAAACTCGCTAAACTCTCGAGTGCAAGTGAAAGCCACAGTCGTTCAAAACGATGGATACTCGCAACGAATTACATTTGTAAATGTAAATCCAGTTCAAAAACAAAGATTGAAAGATTTACTTAATGATTACATAAATCAACAAAAAAAGAAGAAAACAGGCTAATCTACTATTTTGGCGCTTCAATAAGCTCTTTTATACGTAGTTTTAATTTTTCAATATCAAATGGTTTTTTAATATAATCAGCAGCACCAACATCACGACCCTTTTGAAGATCTTCGTGTTCTGCAGTGGCTGACAAAAATATTAATGGGATATGCTTAAGGTCCGGATGTTCTTTTAGCATTTGAGCTAACTCAAAACCGTTAACCCAAGGTAAACCAACATCCATAATAATAAAATTAATCTCAAAATCTTCTTCTAAAAGTGACGAAAGCTGTGCAGAGTCTTCGGCTAGCTTAACTTGGTATCCATCAGACTCTAAGATTCTTTTAAGAGAATTCCTTTGTGTTTCTTCATCTTCGATTACTAGAATCGTTGTTGGATTTATTTTTTTAGCCGCATCTCTGAATTGATCTAATGCCACAACCTCTTGACCTGCAATACGCTGTCTAGTCAGTTTTTCAATTTTACGTATTAAATCAGAGGTGCTAAACTTTTTCGTCATAAATCCTTTTATTAAATCCTCGCAAGAACTCTTATCTCGCTTTTAGGCGTGTTGTGCCTCAAGCCATCTTTCGCAATCAATCGCAGCCATACAACCAGATCCAGCTGCTGTTATTGCTTGTCGGTAAATCGGATCTTGAACATCACCAGCAGCAAAAACGCCCTCAATGTTTGTTTTTGAAGTTCCAGGAACTGTCTGAATATATCCCACATCATTTGTCGTAATCAGTCCATTAAAAAGCTTTGTATTGGGCTGATGTCCGATAGCAATAAACAGACCTTGCAGGCTCTTCGTCCAGGTCTCATTCGTTTTTGTAGATTTAAGTTTAATAGCATTCATAGACTTGCCGTCTCCAAGAACCTCATCGACTGCGGCGTGAGTGATGAATTCAATTTTAGGATTCTTTTGAGCGCGCTCAAGCATAATTTTAGAAGCCTTGAAAGCATCACTACGATGTATAATGTAAACCTTACTAGCGAAGCGAGTTAAGAAATTAGCTTCTTCCATAGCCGTATCACCACCACCAACAACTGCAACTTCAACATTTCTAAAAAATGCACCATCACATGTAGCGCATGCAGACACACCACGACTCATGTATTGCTTTTCAGATGGCAACCCAAGTAGTTTAGCACTTGCTCCTGTTGAAATAATAATTGATTTAGCTAAGTATTCTTTATCTCCAACAAAAACTTTATAAGGTCTTGTCGAAAAATCCACGCGAGTCACATTACGAGTTATAAAACGTGTTCCAAATCTTTCAGCTTGTTTTCTCATAACAGCAATAAGTTCTGGTCCTGTAATACCGTGTTCAAAACCAGGAAAATTTTCAACTTCAGTTGTAATCATTAACTGACCACCGGCCTCTTCGCCCTCTATCATTAACGGGTTTAAATTAGCTCTTGCTGTGTATATTGCAGATGTTAATCCCGCCGGGCCTGAACCGATAATAATAACGTTTTCGACATTCGAAACACTCATAAAACCTCACTTAATTAATCATTGATTACTATAATTTTTTTTAACTCACTTTAACAGACAAAAGATATAACGCTTATGGCTTAATCTATAAAACCAATCAAATCATCGGCTACATTTTCAGCAGACTGTGCCAAGCCATGTTGACGTGGCCAGCTATGCGCTGGAAGCAAATCTGTCTGAATATAACCTGGAGAAAACAATTTTATTAATTCCGAGTAATTCGGTGATTCTTGCTGGATAGATGAGATCAGGCCACGCAAAGCATGTTTAGCAGCAGCATATGAACTTGCCAGCGGATCAGGTTTATCTTCAGCAATAGCTGAACCAACTAGCACAATTCGCAAAAGTTGATTAAATACATTTTTGTTCTGCAATAAATAATGAATGATTTGTGCCGGCGTTGAATAACAAACATTCATAGCCCATTGATGATCAGACCATTTTTTAGATTCAAACAACCCATGAGGCCCACCGCCAGCAATATATAAAAAATGCGTTGGGTTAAAAGTTTCAATTTTACTTTTAAATTCCAAACTTAACTCAGTCTTTGAAAAGTCATGTTTAAAAATTTCAGTTTGGGGTAATAAGTTCTCTAATTGAGTTTCAATTTTACGTGACACAAGTAAAAACTGTGCTTCTGGATAACGCTTGGCTAATTTTAAATATGTTTGCCATCCTAGTCCACGACTAGCCCCGCAGAGAATAAATTTGAGATGACGATCATGATCAGACATAATGTGATTATATGATAAAAGTTCATATTCCACAAAAGAATCTTATTCTCGAAACTTCGCAAGGAATGAATTTAATGGATGTTCTCATTCATAATGGCTTGCCTGTAGCATCATCTTGCCGCGGTGAAGGCATCTGTTCTAAATGTTACGTTCAAATTGAACCATGTGACGCACCAAATGAATTTGAGCAAAAAACAATGCAGAGAAATAATGTACCCGAAGGGTGCCGTCTCAGCTGTCAAATTGAACTCACTGAAAACGTAACTGTCAAAACCCGCTACTGGTAATTAAGTTTTATTTCACTAATTTAATGTAGTTGATCTCAATATTTTGTCTAACAAATATTTTCTCAAAAGTTGTCGCAAAATTATTTGCTCTATATTGATTATTTTCAGCATATAAATTCAAAGTTTGAAATTCAACTTTATACGGAGATGCTTTGATTTCCTCTAATGCCCATAAAAAATACTCTCGAGAATCTGTTTTAAATTCCAAAAAAGATCCAGGTTTTTGCATTTCATAAATCCATTTTAAAATAATACGGTTAACAACTCTGTTTTTAGGCTTGTTGGGAGATGTCCAAGGATCTGGAAAATGAATATAAACATTGTTAATCTCATTTTTTGCAAATAATAAATCTAAATTAAATGCATGGTATCGACATATGGCTGCGTTTTTAGAGCCAGCAATGCGTGCTCTGCGAATCGACTGTATCAAAGGTTTATACTTTAACTCTAAACCGACTAAACATCGCTCTGGGTACTTCAACGCATGATGAGCAAAATGTAAACCTGCACCAGTTCCTAATTCGAGATCTAATGGAACATCTTCACCAACTTGAAAAACATTTTTACGCCACAATCCTTTATTGAGAGGGGCTCTTTCTTCGTTAAAAGCAAAATCTTTATAATCGTTATCAAGCGCTCGTGAATAGGCTGTTTGCACTGGTAATGTTCTCGTTAAATTGATTTCTGGTCGGTGCAACTCAGTTGTGTATTTAAAATAATCTTCTTTTTTTGGTTTTAAACTTTGATTTTCTGTCATATAATTTTTTCTATCATTCTAGTCAGTGTATTGAGGACCTTTTATCATGTGTTGAGCACTAAGATCACGTTTCTCTTTGAATTCTGATTTACGTACGGGACAATTCGCAATATCACAGTTTTTGCAATAATGCTGATGGCAAGGGTCTGTATGAAATGCAAACTCACCTTCGAATTTATAATCTTTAACAACTGCCTTTTCAAAATCATGCGCCAAATCATGAATAATTTTAATATTCCAGAATTCAGGAACTACAATATGCGCATCAATATGATGAAAAGATCCCGACCGAATAATCCTTAAATTGTGAATATCAATGATACCAGGCTTAACATGATTAGAAATATTTTTAGCTAAGTCAGCCACACTCTCTAAATCTGTTTCATCTAACAAACCGCCAATGTTTCTTTTAATAATTTGTGATGACTCATGCCCTAACCACAGCCCGACCAATATACCGATTGCAGGATCAATCCATTCAAGACCAGTGACTTTATACAAAACAAGTCCAACAACAACCCCTGCTGTAGTTTTGACATCAGCCAGTAAATGCATACCACCAGCTTTTAATGTTTCTGAATTTTGTTTTTTACCAACATTAACTAAATACAATCCAACGAAAAAGTTTATTAATGATGCCGCAACTACATAAGAGATACCAATAGTAATATTTTTAACATCATAACCGTCAATGATTGTTCTTATGGATTCAAAAATAATTGCAAAAGCTGCAAATAAAATAATTCCGCCCTCAAAGGCTGCTGAAAAATACTCTAACTTGCCATGACCATAAGGATGGTTTTCATCTGCTGGTTCTAGTGCATATTTTAAAACGATCAAGCCTACGATCGCCGTAACAACATTAGTTATTGTTTCCAATGCGTCTGACAATATGGCAGTCGAATTAGTTTGAAAATATGCAGTAAATTTTAAAGCAAGAACACAAAAACTAACTATAAGGGATATTTTAGCGGCTTTTGTTTGATGATTTGACATAGTCATTCTATGTCATAAAAAAGCTAAGCTGTCTTTCTTTTTCTCTCAAGAATTTCCATGACTGGAGATTTTTCTATTTTATGTAATCGGTCAAATTTTTCATTGTAAGCAATAACACAGTTTCGTCCAGATCTTTTAGCTTCATAAAGTGCTACATCTGCGCGACGAACTAGCTCTTTAGCCTGAATTTGCTCTTGTGCCGATGAATCATATGTTGCATAACCCAAAGAGAGAGTTAATTTTATCGAATCTGGCCCTTGAGAAAATGTTGTTTGCTCAATTTTTTGTCTTAATTTCTCACAAAAGTGCTCAACACCACTCAACGGAACCTCTGATAAAACGATTAAAAATTCGTCACCACCATAACGAGCAGGAATATCGACGGTTCGAGTGTTTTGACGAATAATTTTACCAACTTCCGATAAAACAAAGCTTCCAAATAAATGATCATGACCATCATTAACATTTTTAAACTTGTCCATGTCTATCATGATGACTGTAAGTGGACGGTGAAATCTGGCAGCTCTTTCTAACTCAAACTCCAATTTTGAATAAAGCGAACGTGTGTTAAAAAGCCCGGTGAGATCATCTATTTCAACAAGCTCTTGTAACTTTTGATTAGCTACAATTAATTCATCTTGGATATCACGAAATCTAAGCTGCGTTCTAACACGAGCTAAAAACTCTAAAGGTACGAAAGGTGAGCTAATAAAATCACACGCACCCATATCTAAATACTGAGTTGTTCGCTCTGTTGTTGCTTGCGAAGACATAACAATAACTGGTGTTTTCTGCTGCGTCGAAAAAAAATTAGCCAAGTACTCTTCACCTTGTCCGGATGAAAAATCTGGATCAATGACGACAAGCTGTGGCCTCAGTGTTTTAAGTGACTCGCTTGCTTCTTTAGCAGAAGTAAATCCATGCACGTCATAACCTTCCCAACGAAGGGGTTCAACGGCTAATTCAAGTGTGTCGGGATCTTCATCCAAGACAACTATGACTCTCTGCTTTGGATCCTTTTTCATATAGGAAACCTATCGGCAAGTTTAATTTTTTGATTAGATCTTGATAAAAAAAAATTAAAAACTAGACTAATAGTTTTACACTTTATAACATGATTCTCGATAAGAGACACAACCTAGACGTTGTACTAAATTTATATATGTTGAATACAATCAAAAACACAAATAACTTACTTTATTCCAAGTCGACAAAGTTATTTAACAAATTTTTAATTTCAGTTCTAATCTGTATAATCGGATATGTGTTTCTGTATATTTATGAAGAATCCTACGTGTCTGCGGCGGCTGTTACCTTAGGTATTTTTGTATTAACACCCGCAACTTATTTACTAGAAAAGAAAGGATTTCATTCGCAATCTCGCTTGCTCTTTATTATAAGCTGTGACTTTTATATTTACGCTACAAGCTTAGGCTTTGGCCACTCTATCAAAACAGAGTATTATTATATACCTTCAATCATAATAGCTCTCATTTTATTTGAAATAACAGATACAATCAAAATACTTATTTCTACGCTACTGCCGGTCATCCTGCTCGTCGTAACCGAGTTATTTGGCGCATCTTTTGTGCCCACTGAATACGTACGAAACACACCACATACTAAATTATATTCGATTATTAATTTTTTAGGTGCATATGCAATCACAGGTGTTTTTTTAAAAATATTTGTTGATACAATTAGAGATCAACGCGCCACACTTATTACTTCAGCTAAAATGTCTTCCCTTGGGGAAATGGCAAGCAGCATCGCTCATGAAATTAACAATCCCTTAAGTATCATTCTTATGAAATCAAATCATATCAAAAAGCGATTAGAGCCAGCGAACCAAAACAATGAAAAAATTATTGAAGATGTTAACAAAATTGAAAACACAGCAAATCGAATCGCAAAAATAATCAAAGGTTTACGCACATTCTCAAGAGATTCAGATAAAGATCCTATGCAATTAGCACCCCTTAAAGATATTTTAGATGAGACTCTAGAACTATGTTATGAAAAGCTCAAATTTAAAAACATTCATGTCTCTACCGAAATTTCAGCGGATTACAAAATTCATTGCCGTCCAACTCAATTAGCACAAATTTTCATGAATCTGCTATCAAATTCCATGGATGCGATTGAGCATCAGGAACAGCCTTGGATCAAGGTTATTGCGCAAGATGATAATGGTCTTGTAAAGATACGAATTATAGATTCAGGTAATGGTATCCCTGAAGATATCATTACAAAAATTATGCAGCCATTTTATACAACAAAAGACATTGGCAAAGGTACAGGCTTAGGTTTAAGTATTTCGCAAGGAATCGCATCAGACCATGGTGGTCAGTTGTATTATTATCCAAAAGCATCGAATACAACATTTGTTCTAGAATTGCCACTTTACTCAGTTAAAAACTAGAACTATAAATCTTAATGCTGCATTTTATTGTCATTTGCTAATTGCTCTCGATCCGTTTAAAATCAAACTTCGAATAAACACTTAGTTTTTAAAGGACACTCATGAAGCACGTTGATATTGAATCAAAATGGCAAAAAGTTTGGATGGATAAGCAAGCTTACAAAGCTGATAACCAATCGACAAAACCTAAATACTACGCTTTAGATATGTTTCCGTATCCATCGGGCTCTGGCTTACATATGGGTCATATTGCTTCTTACACACCGACTGATATCGTATCTCGATATAAACGCGCTCAGGGTTTTAACGTGTTACACCCTATGGGTTATGATGCTTTTGGATTACCCGCTGAACAGTACGCTATACAAACAGGAGTACATCCATCAATAACAACGCAAAAAGCGATCGAGAGTTTTCGAGCAACATTGCAACGCTATGGATTCAGCTTTGATTGGTCACGCGAAATTTCAACTTGTGAACCACAGTATTACAAGTGGACTCAGTTTATTTTTCAAAAATTATTTGAAAAAGGTTTAGCTTACCAAAAAGAAGTGCCGGTGAATTGGTGTCCAGCATTGAAAACCGTTTTGGCCAACGACGAAGTTGTCGATGGTAAATCTGAGCGAGGTGGACATCCTGTTATTCGTGTTCCAATGAAGCAATGGATGCTCAAAATAACAGATTACGCAGAAAGATTACTTAATGATCTTGATCAACTTGATTGGCCAGAACGCACTAAAGAAGCTCAACGTAACTGGATCGGTAAATCAGAAGGTGCTACAGTCAAATTTAACATCAAAAGTCTTGCGAATGAAAATTTTGAGATTTTCACAACTCGCCCAGATACAATTTTTGGCGTAACCTTTATGGTTCTTGCACCAGAACATCCTTTGGTTAAAAAAATAACTTCGCAAGGACAAGCTAAAGCTGTTGCCGATTACATCGAAGCCAGTGCCAAAAAATCAGAAGTGGACCGTAAAGCCAACACTGAAAAAACTGGAGTTTTCACTGGTGGCTACGCGATTAACCCTGTTACTCAAAAAGAAATTCCAATTTGGATTGCTGATTACGTCATGATGGATTACGGCACAGGTGCCATAATGGCTGTGCCAGGGCATGATGAGCGTGATTTTGAATTTGCAACACAATTTCAATTACCAATCGTTCGTGTTCTTGAATCTGAAACTGATTTACCATTCACGGGTGAAGGCCAACTTTGCAATTCTGATTTCCTAAACGGCCTAATGAAGTCACAAGCGATTCCAAAAATGATTGATCACTTAGTTTCGCAAAAACTTGGTCAAAAACAAGTTCAATACAAATTGCGTGATTGGCTTTTCTCTCGTCAAAGATACTGGGGCGAACCGTTTCCAATTTACAAAAACGAGAGCGGTGAACTTTGCGCAGTTCCAGTCGACGAATTACCTGTTGTTTTACCTCAAGTGGCCAATTACGAACCAAGTGATTCAGGTGAAGCGCCATTATCAAACAACAAAGATTGGGTTTCATATCGTGGTGGTAAACGCGAAACTGACACTATGCCAGGTGCCGCTGGTTCATCGTGGTATTTCTTAAGATACACAGATCCCCTTAATGAAAAAGCTCCATTTTCACAAGAAGCTGCGAAATACTGGATGCCTGTGGATCTTTATGTTGGCGGACCTGAGCACACTGTGGGTCATTTACTTTATTCACGCTTTTGGACAAAAGTTCTTTTTGATGTTGGTCTTTCGCCTGTTGACGAGCCTTTTAAAAAGCTTGCTCACCAAGGGATGATCTTAGGCCCAGATGGCGAAAAAATGTCAAAATCTAGGGGCAATGTCATACCAGCTGACGAGGTTGCAAAAGATTACGGTGTTGATGCACTACGCTGCTTCGTAAGCTTTTTAGGCCCTTTAGACAAGGATAAGCCTTGGTCTTCATCAGGCATTGATGGCGTAAAAAGATTTTTAGATCGCTTGTTTCGTTTAGTCGTTAATGAACAAACTGGAGAAACACACACAACTGATACTGATTTGCCAAAAGAAGTTGAAAAAGCTGTTCACAAAACCATCAAAAAAGTGACCGAAGATATTGAGAATTTAAGCTTTAACACTTCGATCAGCCAAATGATGATTCTAGTTAATGAACTCTACAAATTTGAGTGTAAATCTAAGAAAGCACTTCTTCCACTTGCGCAAATTTTACAACCATTTGCTCCGCATTTGGCTGAAGAACTTTGGAGTCGCATGGGTGGATCAGGTTTGGTTGTGACAGCTCCATGGCCGAAATTTGATCCAGTACTCTGCCAAGATGACACAGTCACAATGGGGGTACAAGTTAATGGCAAAATGCGCGGAACGATCGAAATAGCTCCTGACGCTGATGAAGCCAAAGCGGTATCTGAAGCTTTAAAGGTTGTAACTGTATCAGCAGCCATCAATGGACAAACCCCTGCCAAAGTCATTTACAAAGCAGGAAAAATTTTAAACCTGATCGTAAAATAAATTGCACCCCCTGAAAAAATCTGTATAAAAATCTTATTATTTTTTTTTGGGGGAGTTTCATGGAATCTAGTCAAACTTTTGCTCACTTAAAATCAGCCTCATGGAGTCCTGAACAAAGCGCTGCGCTTTACGGGATCAACAACTGGGGCAATGGTTATTTTCGTGTGAATTCCCAAGGACATGTGGTCGTCACCCCAAAGGGTGAAAAAGGACCTGGCGTTGATCTTTATGAATTAACTCAGGAATTACAAGATCGCGGCATCCGAGTACCAATCATGATTCGCTTTCCTGATATTATCAATCAGCGCGTTCAATTATTACACTCTTGTTTTCAAAAAGCTTTTGTCGATCACAATTATAAAGGCCAATACTGTGGTGTTTTCCCAATCAAAGTTAATCAACAACGTCATCTCGTTGAAGAACTTGTGCGTTTTGGCAAAAACTGTAAATTAGGATTAGAGTGTGGTTCAAAACCAGAACTGCTTGTTGTTCTTTCTTTGATGAACACTTCAGATGCTGTTATTGTTTGTAACGGTTTTAAAGATGCTGAATATATTGAAACAGCATTGCTTGCACAAAAACTTGGACGTGACATTATTATCGTTGTTGATCGCAAAGATGAAATTAAAATCATAGTCGAATCAGCTAAAAAATTATCGATCAGACCAAAAATTGGTTTCCGCGCTAAACTAAACACACAAGGCGCTGGTAAATGGGTTGATTCAGCAGGTGCTAAATCTAAATTTGGTTTAACGGCAGCTGAAATCGTTGAAGGTGTTGAAACGCTTCGCAAACAAGACATGTTAGAATGTCTTGAACTTTTACACTACCACATTGGTTCTCAAGTCCCTTCAATTCAAAGTATTAAGTCTTCTCTCAAAGAAGCCGCTAGATTCTACACAGAACTTCACAGCTTAGGTGCTAATTTAAAATACATCGATGTTGGTGGTGGTTTAGGTGTAGACTATGACGGTTCTGGTAGCTCTGATTCATCAATCAATTACTCTGAACAAGAATACGCTAACGATGTGGTTTCAACAATTCAAACTTTATGCGATGAAAAAAATATTCCGCATCCAAATATTATTACTGAATCAGGTCGATCACTTGTAGCGCATCACTCTGTTTTAGTTTTCAATGTTATGGGCGTTAACAATTTGTATCGCCAACAACCGCCAGTTCCAGCTGTAAAAAAAGATCCTGCTATCATGCAAGACATGCAGTATATTTTTGAAAAACTCAATCCGGATAATATCAACGAGTGCTTCAACGATTTAATGCAATCAAAAAGCGAAGTTCTTAATTTATTCACTTATGGCGTGCTAAACTTAACTCAACGTGCTTGGTGCGAAAGTATGCACTTTACGATCGCAACTAAAATGTTAGAAATCGCTCGTATCACGCCAGATTGTGAAGATATTGTCGAGCAATTACGTGAAGAATTAGGTGATACTTATTTCTGTAATTTTTCAGTATTTCAATCTGTTCCTGATTCTTGGGCCGTTGGCCAACTGTTTCCAGTTATGCCTATTCACAATTTAGAACAAGAGCCCTACCATGAAGCTACTCTTGCGGATTTGACTTGCGATTCTGATGGTAAAATTGAAAAGTTTATCGATACTGAAACTGGTGAGTTCAAAAAAACTTTAAGAATACACCCTTTCAAAGAAGGCGATGCTCCTTATTTTTTAGCTGTATTTTTAACTGGTGCTTATCAAGAAATTTTAGGCGATTTACATAATCTATTTGGCGATACAGACGCTGTTCACATTTCAATACACGAATCAGGATACACTGTTGATCATTATATTCCGGGTGATACTGTAACTGAAGTTTTAAGTTACGTCCAATATGGTCGCGCTGAAATGGTTGATAAAGTTCGCCAATACACTGAAGAATCAATCGCGGCAGGTAATATTTCTAAACAAGAGGCTAAATCACTACTTAAGCATTACGAAGAAGGTCTATCTGGATATACTTATCTAGAAGAAATGGAATAATTTTTGACAAACTCAAAACCATCGAATTCTCAACATAAAGATGATTCAACTGACATATTTCAATTAGTCTATGTCAGCGAAGCATGTCCTGATCTCAGCTATACCGACCTTGAAAATATATTATTTTCTGCACGTCAAAGAAATTCAAATTTAAGCGTAACGGGTATGCTTATATATCGTGATGGTTTTTTCATACAGTTCTTAGAAGGCTCGCAAAAAAACGTTAAAGAAGTTATCGGCCGAATCATTCAAGATCGTAGACACACTAAATTACGTATTGTCGGCGAATGGCACTCACTAAAACGATATTTTGAAAAATGGTCGATGTCTTTTGTTGATGGCGATCTTTTAGAAGATATTCATCCGTTTTTACAACAAATTCTAAGTGATGTGATGCTTGTAACTCTGCCTGATCAAAATCAATTTGCAAAATTTTATGAGGATTTTGTAAAGGATCAAACGATTCTATAAAAAAAGGCCCTCGTCCATGAGAGCCTTCAAGCTATGTTTTTAGTTATGAGCTATTTTTGATTATTTATCAAAAAATGTTGCTCGTGAATATGAGGTTATATCTACAATATTAGATAATCCTAAATCAATTCTCTGAGCTTGATTTGATAAGTTTAAAACTTCACCAGTTTTTGTTAAAGCCAAAATCACATTATTTGCTCTGTGTATTCTTTTAATATCTGAATCAATAGTATTTTGAGCAGCTACGATTTGTCCTTTGCCAGATTCACACGAAAATTTATACAAACCTTGCGATGTTGCAACGTATGCAAAATTCTGATTTGGAGTATATCCTTCAGGGTAAACAATGCTCTGAGCCTCAACTTGCGACGGAAAACTTACATCAGTGCTTTGAGTTGGTTTTTCGCGTTTGTCACAAAAAAAACGAACTTTATTTTTTTCAATACGAGCGTTCCATGTCCATGCAAAATAATAATCAACAACGTTTTGGCGGTCAGAAACAATGCTTGTATTGTATTCATTAGCCATGCTCTGCGTTTCACCTGTTGGGAATACACGAACCATTTGTTTTGTTTTATCAGTCGGCATAATCACAAGACCCATTTTAGATTTAATAAAATGTCCCAAATCTACCGTAGAACCCATTATTTGAGGGGCTTTACTTAAAGTTGAATCTATTTTGTATATTTTCTTATCTGAAGTTAATGCTAGAAACGCTTCTTCAGTATTTATTTTGACCTTTTGCTGAAATGCTTCAGCACCATATATCAAAGCAGAGGCTTGAGCAATTGCTCTGAATGCTGGATGAATATCTTTACCGTATTGGCCTAATTGAGTATAAGTCTCAACAGTCACAGCGTATGATCCACCGTCTGATATTTTTTTATCACAAGCACCTTGTAATCCGGCACGAGGACCTTCAGCACAAACAACATGAGGAAACCCATCTAGATGTCGAGCTTCATGTAAAAACACACTGGCTAAATCTAAAGCTGTAAAGGCATTAGTCAAAGCCATTGGGCACGCATGCATTGTCGAATCAGCCATAAAACCTGCATACACAAATGCTATTACTCCAGTTGGACAATTAGACTCGATTTGAATTTTGTTAATTCTTTTTGTGAAATAGCCAAACCAATCTTTAGCGAATTTACCTGTAAATAATTCATCAGGGCTATTCACCATTGATTCACTAAACTGTACTTTACGAATATAATTTAAACCAGCTAGCAAGTAAGACGTTTGTGATTCGTCATGACAATATTCTTGCCCAGCTAAATTTTTAAATTGCTTAAAATAATTAGCAATCTCTGTCATATCAGCTGCCGATATGCAACCCTCTTTTGGATCTTGCTTTGGTGGTATTGGACTGATACCAATCTGCGCATTTACTGATTGTGTACTTAAAACGAAAAATGCAGATAGCAAAGCAACAAAAAACATCGATGTTTTTTTCATCATCACACCCCTCCTCGTGACAAGAAAATTTGACCTTAGTTTAAAGATGCGTGCAACAGTTTAAATAATTTACTTTGATAATTCGTTAAATTTACTCTGAGCGTAATTTCTTAAATACAAATCACTTATACTTGAAATAAGTTTTTTTAATTCCTGTTTCGCATTTTCAGCTTCAGACTTATTTGATCCTTGAGCTAAATTAAAAAATCGATCAATTAACAATACTCTCATGGCTCTTTCACGAGTTTGCTGAACTTCAGCCGTTGAGTGAGGCTCATTGGGATTACCTTGAACATTTAATGGACTTAAAATTGTTTTTGATAAATCAGCTATTGATCCATATCCAGCAAATGCAAGCAAGTATGCGGAAAGAACTTTTTTATTTGCATTTGGTTCATCAGATTGAACAACTTTAGCTAATTCCGAAAACTGCTCAAGCGTCATTTGCTCTGCAATTTGTTTATATTTTTCAGTTAAAGCTTCAGCATTGACGTTAAAATTATTCATTATTTGAGCCTCAGCATCTAGCCAATTTTTAAAAGCCTGATTGTCCATTTTGTTGAAGTTCTTAGTTATCTCGGATTGTTCTCGATTTTCTGTTTGCGCAGCTGATCCAGCACTATTTAGATCAACATTTGCGACCTCTTGAATTTTTTGTCCAACAACTTCTTTAACTGTGGTGAGTTCTTTGACTGGTGACCTGCCAAAAATAATCCAATCTAAAAATGCAAGTAGTGACACTAATATAATAAAACCAATGACATATTTATTTTTTAAAATTTGCATAATCGACCTCTGCCCAATACTCAAAAGCTTTTAAATCCTCGGGCGTACCCCATTGAAAAAACTTATTAATTTCATAAACATGAATTTTTAAATCTTGGCGCACATTCATCAAGGCTTTAATAGCAAGCGAAGTGAAATATTCCCCATGCCAGTTTAACCCCTGCAGCTTTTGCTCAGCTAAGGCCTGCTTTAATAATGCTGCTGATTTAAAAAAATATGCACCTGTTGAAGCATAATCATCTTCACGATTTGGAGAAAATGATTCTTTTTCTTTAATATCTAAAACACGAATGCCATCTGTTTTAGTGTAACAATACATATTGGAACTCAAATAATGCGCATGAAAACCTTTATAACTTATAAAAATAATATCTGAATCATTATGTTTCGTAAAATCTAAAAATTCTTGAGGATTCCAAACCATACCATAATCACAGTAAGTGACCATCACAGGGGCCTGATCAGCAACAAGCTCAACACCAGCCATAACTGTTTTCATTGGACCTGAAGTGTTCACATCAATAGATGTTAATTGCACATGAGAATTTTCAAATTGATGGGCTTTACGAAATTCTCTAACTTGATCTAAATGCTTTTTTTCATAATCGACATTGTTAAAAACAAACACTGATGGCCAATCTATTGGAAACAAATCAAGTAATCTTTGAATAATGGGTTTACCCAAAACAGGAACAAAAGGTTTAGGCTCTTTATAGCCAGCATCTTTATAGCGCTGGCCACGACCAGCCATCGTGACCAATAAATATGGTTTGTTGTAATCTACCCTGGGACTATCCAACTGATGACTTAGCATCGAACGCATCGCGAACTGCTAATCCTATATTAATGAGCAATGTTAAAGTTAAAATCAGCGCAACAGCAGGATACCAAACCAACCACTCAGCAGTGGTAAAATATTTTTGTGCTTGCTGTAGCAATTCACCCCAACTTGGTGTTGGCGCTCTTAACCCTAAACCTAAATAATCTAAAAAAGCTAACGTTGAAATATTAATTGCAATATCAAAAGGTGAAAACGTCACGATCGGAGTAATCGCATTTGGCAGAATATGTTTAAAAATAATTCTTTTGTTGGATGATCCAATCGCTCGAGCCGCTTCAACATATTCACGTTTACGTAATTGCAAAAACTGACCACGCATATACAATGCAATTTTAGTCCAATCAAAAGCTGCTAAAAATAAAACAAGTACAAACAAATTTGGCGTAAATATTGAAATAATCGTAATTAAAATAAGCGTAGTTGGCATCGTTTGAATAATTTCAACAGTTCTCATTCCAACCAAATCAACTTTGCCACCAAAAAAACCAGTGATTGAACCAATGACGACTCCGAGCAAATAAGAAGCTAGCCACGCACCTATGGCAAAAATAAAAGAATAGCGTAATCCATATAACAATCTCGTAAAGACATCACGACCTCTATCGTCAGTGCCCATCAGATTATATTTTGTCGGCGCCGAAGGATAACTCTCAACAACAGAATTACTTTCATATGGATCCCATTGAATCAATGGCCATGCTGCCCAATCTTGTTGCTTAAACTCTAACGATCGGTAATCCATTACATAAATGTCATCACGACCAAATTCAGTAGGATGATAATCAAAAAATAACGGAGCATAAACTTTACCGTTATACTTCATGAAAAGAGGTTTACTATTAGCCCAGAACTCAGCTGTAAAGCTAAAAAATAAAAGAAAAAAAACTGTCCAGCATGCAAGCACAGCTGATTTGTTACGCTTAAATCTGCGATATCTTTTTAAAGTTAATTCATTGGTAATGAGTCTGTTTTCAATAATATTCACAGTGCAGCTCCGACTTATTTAAAATCAATTCGTGGATCAACCATCACATAAATAATATCACTAAGGATATTACCAGCTAACAAAAGTATCGCCGATATAAACGTCAATCCCATGATAACGTTATAATCTCGAGATAATATCGAACTATAACCAAGCAAACCAATTCCATCTAAATTAAAAATTGTCTCTATAATCAATGAGCCGGCCAAAAATACCCGCAAAAATCCGCCTAAACCTGTCGCTACAGGAATAAGAGCATTTCTTAAAGCGTGTTTATAATACACTAATTTGTCAGATAGGCCTTTAGCGCGAGCCGTGCGTATATAATCAGATTTAATAATATCTAACATCGAGTTTCGAACGAGCATTGATAACTCTGTAAAGTTACCAATCATATAACACGTCAAAGGCAAAACAAAATGATATGCACGATCTAAAAATTTACCAAAAGTTGTTAGCTCATCATAATTATCAGACTTAATGCCACCTATCGGAAACCAATCAAAATAAGATCCACCCGCAAACCAAACGATTAAAAAAATCGCCAATATCAATGGAGGTATCGAATACATGGTATTGAGTACAAAACCCGTAAATCGGTCAAAAAAACTACCTGCATGAATAGCTTTTTTAACCCCAAGCGGGATACAAACCAAATAAGTTAAAAAAAGTGAAACCAAACCAAATGTCAGCGAGACTGGGAATTTAGATGAAATCACATCTATCACTGGTTCTTGATAAGAAAAACTATCACCAAAATCAAAACGAGAAATATTTTTTAACCAGATAAAATATCTTTCGTGAACAGGCTTATCAAAGCCGTACTGCTTCGCTAAACTGTCTAGGACCTCTTGAGATACCCCAGTACTTTTGCCACCATCTCCGCCACCCATACGAATTTTTTGCATCTTTTGCTCAATTGGCCCACCTGGTGCCGCATTGATAATTAAAAATGTCACAAGTGTAATGCCTAGAAATGTGGGGATCGCTAAAAGTATTCGACGTAGTATATAAACAAACATACGACCTTATACTGTACATTCGAGCTAAAACTCAAACTTTTTTAGGGCTTTTGCTTAATTTTTGGCTGGTTTTATGGAGATTACAAAAAGACTCTCATCGCTAAATTTATTTTTGGCCCCATAACTGCAAAAAAATAAAAAGCTATGTTTGGTTTCCCCACACATAGCTTTTAAGCGTCAACATCCTCTGCTTTTCGGATTGGAGGTGTCGAATGATAAATAAACAAAGATATTTATTAATTCGGCGTGTTTTAAAGATAAGTTTAGACTTATTAAGAGTTATCTGGACTAAGGATGGGACTTTAAATCCCCGGCGAATGTTGAGACATGGAAAAAGCTTTGTGTGGGCTCTTTAAATAAAAAATCCCCATGGTTTTCCACAGGGATTTTTTATTTAATTGATTTTTTTAGATATCAATTATTTTTGAGCTGACCACCAGTACATGCTACCGAAATCATATCTAAATGTATCACCAGGTGTTTTCACTTTATTTGAACTTAAGTAAAACTCATATTTTTTATTAAACATAAATACGTATGGAACATCTTCAGCTATTAAAGTATAAGCTTTTTTGAATATCTCTGTTCTTTTCTTTGCGTCCAACTCTGAACGCCCTTGATCTATCAACTTATCTACTTCTGGATTTGAATATGATCCATAATTAGATCCACCCTTATCTGCAGAGGTAGAATGCCAAATTTGTTTCGGATCCATTTCTACATCACCGCCTCCCCAAGCCATAGCCCAAAGCTGCATTTTTCTTTCATCAATTGTTTTAATAAACGTATTCCACTCTAGCAACTTTAGCTCAAGATCAATACCTGCTTTTTTGCAATCTTCTTTGATCATTGTCCATTGTTTTTCAGATTCTTTACGAGCGTAGATAAACGATAATCTTAGTTCAGTTTTTTGACCGTTTATAACTTTATCTAAAACACCATTTTTATCGCTATCTGTCCATCCTGCTTTTGTTAAATACTCCTTGGCTTTTGCAGGATTAAAATCAATCGGTTTCATTTTAGCGGCTTGATTAGAGCTAACCGACACAGGTCCATTAGCTAAATCATTAAGGCCTTCAAAAAACTTCTTATTCATTTCCGCACGATTAACTAAATGTGCAAAAGCATATCTAACATTTTTATCCGCTAAAATTGGATCTTTAAAATTCAATCCAATGTAACCATATGATTTTGGCATATCGTTTTTAACTGCAAAACCTAGGAATTTGCCATCATTAAATTTTGCCTTAAATGGTTTACCAGTTGCTGTTAAATACTGATCTGTATGCGTGAATGTCGCAAAATCAAGATCTCCTTTTTTAAATCTTTCAATCATAACATTGTCATCTTTAACAATTCTGAAATTTATTTTCTCAAAATTATAAGAGCTTTTATGCTTAGTATCTGTGTTACCATACCATTTATCGAATTTTTTGAGAACAATACCTTGTCCTTTTTCATACTTCTCTAAAACATAAGGTCCGGCTCCTACGAATTCTTTTTGTAACTTTACTGATTTATTTATATCCCCATAAACTGATTTTGGAAGAACAGTTATCATTCCACACAAAATGTCTAAATTTTTGAAATATTTTTCACTCGCAGTAAATCGAATAGTGTGCTTATCAATCACTTCGACCTTATTAAATTTTTCAAAGTAAGGTAATAAATTTAAAGCTTGATGTTTTGGCTCCCTAATTGTTTCAAAAGAAAATTTAACATCTTCGGCAGTCACAGGATCGCCATTGTGAAAAAAAGCGTCTTTTCTCAACTGAAAAGTAAACACTAGCCCATCTTTTGACACTTCCCATTTTTCGGCCAAACGAGAAGTATGCTCCCAAGTATTTAAGTCCTTTGTACAAAGTGTATCCATACCATAATTCATGACGTACTGTGAATACGCATCACCGGCCATAATAGGATGCAAACTTTCAGGTTCAACATCTAATCTATAATTAAACACTCCACCCTTAGGTGCATTTTCGTTTGGCTTCACAACAGCTGCATTAGCGCTTGTTGCAAATACTGAAGCCGTAATGGCTACAGCTGCTATATTTTTTAAACTTTTCAATTTTGAAATCATGAGGATATCCTCCCTTTTCTTTTTTACCTTGCTAGATTAATGATCTGTGCAACTTGATCAAGATTTTCTTCTCAAGATGAGTAATTTTATGCACAGCGTTTTATTGAAAAAGACTCAACGATTTTAAATAGTTATATAACTCAATGAATCTGGCTAACTATCCACATAA
This sequence comes from Pseudobdellovibrio sp., assembly GCA_046293015.1. Classification (GTDB taxonomy): domain Bacteria; phylum Bdellovibrionota; class Bdellovibrionia; order Bdellovibrionales; family Bdellovibrionaceae; genus Pseudobdellovibrio. The sequence goes on along the minus strand of JBKBPU010000001.1, from coordinate 435,636 downwards.
GAGCTAGACCTAAGCCTTGAATTTATATCGAAAAAACATTAACAACTTTTCATTTTGTAAAAATGACGATGACGTCGTCATTTTTACATCATTTACTTAGGCGAAGACCTTAAAATTGACGAATTGAAGTGGGTAAAAGTATTAAATTATCAAAACTTCTTAAGTCTGCTTTACAAAGGCAAACTTCTTACTTAAGAATGAGCCTTTACTTGAAATTGATATTAAACACAAGGACCACACATGACCACGAATCAAACTGAAAATCGCAAGCCTAAATTTGATGCGACAACAACTATTTCTTCTGATTTCGGAATTTTTGGTATTCCACTGCCTGAACAAGAATGTAAATTGGTTTTGCTACCTGTTCCTTGGGAAGTGACAACTTCTTATGGCAAGGGCGCATCTAACGGTCCACGTATTATTCGCGAAGCTTCTGAACAAATCGATCTTTTTGATTTTGAAACCAAAACAGCTTACGAAGCTGGTTATTTCATGAAACCCATCTCTGATGAGATCATGAACAAAAGCAAAAACTTTAAAGAAATGGCCCAAAAAGTTATTGCTCTTAAAACTGAAATGTCAAACGACACTGCGACAATCGAGAAACTGACGGCCCAAGTGAATCAAGCCTCTCGTGAACTGACTGATTGGGTCTATGCAGAGACAAACAAAATTTTAAAAGCTGGCAAATTATTTGGTCTCGTTGGTGGAGATCACTCAACCCCGCTTGGCGCAATCAAGGCCATTTGCGAGAATCATAAAGCCGTAAGCGGTGAATCAGAAATTGGAATATTACATCTTGATGCGCACTCAGATACACGCAAAGCCTATCAAGGGTTTGAACAATCTCATGCTTCTATTATGTATAATGTTATGAATATGCCGACTGGTTCAAAACCAAAAAAGCTCGTTCAAGTCGGCATTCGTGATTTTTGCGAAGAAGAATACAATTTCGTCCAATCGCGTTCAGATATTAAAACTTTTTTTGATATCGGAGTTAAACAACGCCAGCTTAAAGGTGAAAGTTGGTCTTCAATAGCAGCTGATATTATTTCTGAACTGCCACAAAAAGTTTATATTTCATTTGATATAGATGGATTAGATCCTCGCTTTTGCCCTTCGACTGGTACACCTGTTATCGGTGGATTATCTGCAGATGAAGTCTTCTTTTTATTTAATGTTTTAGCGCAATCTGGTCGTCAAATTGTTGGATTTGACCTAAATGAAGTTTCAACTGGCGAAGCCGACGAAGCTGAGTGGGATGGTAATGTTGGCGCACGCATGCTTTATAAACTTTGTAATTGGAGCATCGTGACTCAACCAAAATAAGGATTTTTTAGCAAATGCAATTTAATCAAGATTTTTTTGATCAAAGATTTATAATAATGGAACAGCTGGGATTTAAATCTGAATTTAAATCCCAATTGGTTGGATACATTGAATTGCTTTGTAAAACCAATGATGAATTCAACCTTGTTAGTCGCAAAATGACTTTTGAAGAATTGATCGACAATCACATAATTGATTCTATGCTACCGTTAAAGTATTTTCCCCAAAATATAAAAACTGTGGCCGATCTTGGTTCAGGCGGTGGATTACCGGCTGTTATTTTTGCGATTCAATTTCCTCAAATCAAATTCCATCTTTATGAAAAAAGTAAACTGAAACAAACATTTTTAAATGATTGTCAAAAAATTGCAGCTAACATTCAAATATTTGGTGAGATACCACCACAATTAACTGGTATTGATCTTATTACAGCACGTGGTTTTAAGCCGATTGATGAAATTGTTCAGTTCACAAAAAAATATTACTCACAAAACGGTCGTTATTTTTTATTAAAAGCGCGTAAAGAAAAAATAGACGAAGAAATTAATCTTACGATCAAAAAGCAAAAGGACTTTAACTGTCAAATTGAACAATTAAAATCCCCTGTTTTAGATGTCGAAAGACATCTCATTATTATTTGATAATATAAAATTATCTTGCGTATCTTCTGTCGACTGACTCACGAATTTCAGCACCTTCGATGCTTAAACGAGTCCAAGGAATAGCTCTAAGTCTTTCAACTTCAATGAGTTCTTCAGTTTCTTCACAGTAACCGAAAGAGCCACTCTCAATACGACCTAATGCACTTTCAATTTCAAGCAATTGCTGGCGCAAACGATCAGTTAAAGTCATCACTTCTTGTTCTGCTAAAATTCGCATAGTTTGGTCGGCTTCGTCTCCACCGCGTTCAAATTGGTCTAGTTTACCGCGAGCATCTTTAACACGATTTAAAAGCTCAGCTTTGGTGTTAAGTAGCTTAGATTTACACTCTAAAATGAGATCCTCAGTAATTTCTTTTGGCTTAGTTATAGTCAAAGCTGGCTTTGACAAAACAGGCTTAATCGAAGCTGTTTTATCAGAAGCAGCTGTTTTTTTGTCGGCTTTTGCTACAGCTTTCGCCGGTGCAGGTTTAGTAACTTCAGACTTAGTTGTGTGTACAGCTTTCGCCATAATGTCCTCCATGCTTAAACAAAATTCAGTTTTCTAGACTAAAATCTAGAACTTTGAGCCTTGTCGTATCGGCTTCTTTGCCGATAACTTAAGTTCCAAAATGGAACTGCCAACATATAAATAGAAATTTGTAATTTTTGCAACGAAAATCTTACAGAAAATGAAATTTTGTAAATTATTGAAATTACTTTGTTATTTTATAATTATTTTTTAAGACAAGCTGCGTCTCTAGGTTGTTTGTTCTAAAAAATGAACTTAAATGACATTGTTTTACTACTTCAAACACTTTTCAACAAGATTGATGAGTTCATCAGTTTTATCGGAAAGCTTTGCAGACAAATCAGCACCCTTACGACCACGTTCACGGATAGAAGATGAAGCCTTTGCCATATTCATTTCAACACTCTTGTGAGCGCGGCCAGCAGTGGATCTCAGTGCATCAGTATAACTATCTAAGCTATCAGCTAACATCTCATGATTATCGATCAAACTGGCTTGAACTGTTACGTGTGCTTTTCTCATTTGCTTAAGCTGCTCAATAACCTTATCGCAATCTGTAGCGCCCCAAGATGTCAGAGCGAAAAAAATGGGGACAAATAACATAACATAAATACTTGCACGACTGAGCTTCAATAACATTTTTCCCCCGATACTTAACGAAGGTAATGAAAGCAATAGTCTAGCCAATATCCAATTCAGCTAAAGACAATCTAAAGGATTTGAGTAACAATTTGTGACTAGCTTTTGATAAATTTTTCAAACTCGTCTTTTGTTTCGCCAGTCATGTATGGCAGCAACATTCGCATAATATGACGACGAGCTTTGTCTAGAGTTTTTTGCTGAGGGCTTTCTCCACGATCGACTGTTTCAAGAAACTGCATAAAACTATTCGACGAAACAAATAACATCTCTGCAACATATTCCATTTCACTTTTAGATTGAATTGGAATCATAAAACCTGTTTTAACCCAATGTTTGTACAAAATAATCATCATCAAAGTCAGCTTGCGAGTATGTGCTTTCCAAAGCTTTGATAAATCTAAATCTTTTTTTCTAAGAGTAAATGTTTCGCGGTGAAAAAAACGGTACTTCCAATACAGTTGTAAGTTTTTATCAATGAACTCCATAAGCTGGACTTGCTTTTGCTTTTTAGCGAGCTTGGTTTGCGGTTTCCAGACCTCGACTGTTTCTGCAGAAAGTTTTTTGAAAATTTCACGAATGATTTGCTCTTTATTTTTGTAGTGAAAATACAAATTACCTGGACTCATTTTGAGATCTTTAGCTATATCGTTGGTCGTGACCTCAGTCGCACCGTCCTTATTAAACAGATTGAGAGACCCTAACAAAATTCTATCTTTAGTCTTCATAAGATATAAGTCCTTATTAGTAATTGAGTTTTCGTATTTCAATATGTTAAGATTTTTTCTATATGATTCAAGGAAGATTTAAAAAGTCCGATAGAATATTGGACATGGAAAAGCAAAATAAGTCGTTTTTTAAACATTTTAAGCATGGAAATAGAGTCCTAGTTCTATTAATCCTCGTTTCAGCTGCTTTTTTTCTCTATAAAGAGGAATTAACAGGCAAAGAGCAGCTCAATCAGCCATTTTCAATATTTGTGTCTCAATCTGATGCACGCAAAACCATAATGGCTTCACTTAAGGATTCAATTACAAAAAATAAGCGTCCGGAAAAAATTGATCTCATTGATCAAAGCGCTGGCCAAAGACTTAATCTGTTCGAAAAAGATAATATTGAAGTTAAGTACTCTTTTGATCCAGAATTACAACAAAACGCTGATAAGCTTCTTAAACAATATAAACCTGACTACGGCGCCATCGTTATGATGGATGCAAAAACAGGACAAATTTTAGCTATGTCGAGTTTTGTTAAAAACAATGCGCAAGCTGAAAATCTTGCAGTCAAAGCCACATTTCCTGCTGCGAGTATTTTTAAAGTTATCACCGCATCTACTGCCGTTGATCGCAAAGGCGTAGACCCTACAAGAAAAATAGCATTTAATGGCGGAAACTACACACTCTATAAAAAAAATGTGTTATCTGAAAAAGTTAATAAATGGACGCGTGTTATTTCACTTAAGGATGCTTTTGCCAAGTCTATAAATACAGCTTTTGGACGATTGGCGCTAGAGAGCCTTGAACCACAAGATTTACAAGAATATTCGAAACGCTTCATGTTCAACAAATATATCCCTTCAGACTTTTTTGTCGAACCTAGTCAGGCCTATATTCCTAATGAAAAAGGCTACGAACTAACCCAAGTAGCATCTGGATACAATCGATACAACACTCTAAGCCCTGTTCATGGTGCCATGATTGCAGCCTCTATCATCAACTCAGGAAAAATTATTGCTCCATACATGGTCAGTCAGTTAAGAAAAAATGGAGAACTCATCTATCAAGCCGAACCTTATGAAATTGGCCAAGCCATAACACCGGAATCGGCACAAAAAGTACAAGAAATGATGGAACAAACCGTATTAACTGGAACATCTCGCAAAGCCTTTAGACAAATGCTCAGAGATAAAAAATTTAGACAAGTCGATATGGGCGGAAAAACTGGGCACTTTAGCGGAATAAACCCCAAAGGTCGCAATGACTGGTTTGTAGGATACGCAACTGATGGTGAAAATAAGATAGCTGTAGCCGCGATTACCGTCAGTGTCAAAAAATGGACCGTCAAATCATCTGCTCTAGGCGAAATGATGATACGCAAACACTTCAAGTCTATTTTAGAAGAAAAAGAAATAACTAAAAAACTAAATCAACCATCACAGGACAATGGTCAGAGCCGTCTTGCTGATCTAAAACCTGACAAGACTTAAGATTTTTAACTAAGTTTTCTGTTATACAAACATAATCTATTCGCCAGCCATTATTTTTTTGTCTGGCGTTGTCTTTATAAGACCACCATGAATAAACATTCTGAGCATCTGGATAAAAATGTCTAAATGAATCAACAAATCCAATCTTCAGAAACTCAGAAAACCATTCACGCTCTTCAGGCAAAAATCCAGATTCTCGGGTCATTGCCTTTGGCGCGTAAACGTCAGCGTCAAGATGGGCAATATTATAATCTCCAACTAAAATAATATCGCGTCCCTTTTTAATTTCGAAGCTCAAATGCTGTTTTAAGTCGCTTAAAAATTTTTGTTTGAAAACATGCCTCTCTGGCCCCGAAGCACCGTTCGGAAAATATATATTATATAAATCAAAAAACTGATGCTGAGTCCAAACAATACGGCCTTCACTATCATACGATGGGATATCAATGCCCTTAATAACATTAATTGGTTTTTGATTCAAAAAAGTTGCAACTCCTGAATAACCTTTTTTTTCGGCCGAAGACCAATAAGAGTGTTTAAAATTGAGTTTCTGAATATCAGGTTCGACCTGATCATAATGTGCTTTAGTCTCCTGCAAACAAAGTATATCAGGCTTGTGCTTATCAATAAAGCTCATCAATGTTTTATCGTAGCACGCTCTAATTCCATTAACATTCCAAGTCACTATTCTTTGATTCATAAAATACTCATATATGATAAGATGATCTTTATCAATTTGATTGATTGTGTAATTTGGAGCAGTATGACTTTATGAACAGCAGCTGGAATCTACAAAAGCAAAAATTTATTCATCATCTAACTCAAAAATACACTAGTCTTGATGATTTGTTTCTAAAAAACAATATCTCTGACAATTTAATTAGTCCATATAAAATTAATTTACCATTATCTGTCTTAGATCAGATTCAGCAGCAAATTGAACAAATCTACAAATTACGTAAATGGTCCTCGCAACATCTTAATGAAGAATTTAATAGATATTCTATTCCTCAGGCTCAAAATCATAGTGTATGCACAAGTTATGATTTTCACTTAACAAGTGATTTGCAACTCAAGTTGATCGAAATCAATACGAATGCAGCTTTTTTAGCACTTGGGCTAAATTTATACGAGTCTTGGGGCATCAGTAATCATACGAATTTTGATGATCGCAGTCTTGTCGCCATGTTTGAAAATGAAAGTCAATTATGTGGCCTGTCCTCGATGTCACCTTGGCTTATCATGGATGAAAAACCAACAGATCAAAAACTGTTTGTCGAGTTCAAGCTTTACCAAGAAATTTTTAAGAAATTCAACATACAAGCAGATATAGTAAATATTGACGATCGAAAAGCATTAAATAATGTCTCAATGATATACAATCGTTATACTGATTTTTACTTACAAAATGAAAAATCGAATTTAATTAAAGAACTTTATCAAAATAAAAAGATTCACTTATCCCCTTCACCATGGGAATACTTTATTCTAGCAGACAAACAAAGAATGTTCGATTGGCAAATGCAAACCGATATCCCACGACCAACTAGTTTACTCAAAATCTATGACCTAACAAATGCAAATAAAGATGATATATGGTTAATTCGTAAAAACTTATTTTTTAAACCAAAATCATCTTTTGGCAGCAAACAAGTCTACAAAGGGGCCTCGATGAGTCGTCGAATATTTGATGAAGCATTTGCGCAAGGCTTTATCGCTCAAGAGCTCGCAGCACCATCTGAAATAGAAGTGCTTCATCAAAATGAAATTCAAAAATTTAAATATGATTTAAGGTGTTATGCATATAAAGATAATTTGCAGCTTGTCATCGCAAGACTTTATCAAGGGCAAACAACCAATTTACAAGCTGTCGGAGGTGGATTCACAGTTGTTGATTTCAGTTAAAGTCAGATCCTGTAAATTGTGATGCAATGTATGTCATAAGCTCGCTACAACGTAATGTTTCAATCGCTTTGGTTAGAACAATATCAGATATTTCAAAATGTTTAGTTATTTTATTTTCACACTTTTGCAAAGGTAGTTCCGCATGCATATTCTTCAGTGCAAATTCAGGTTGTGGCATTATCGGATTTAAATAGTTTAATTCCTCTCGTGATGGCAAAACTTTACCATCATCAATTTCAAGATCTGGTTTTACCCCGTAGAATTGTGTTGATTGTCCACTCGGCAGCAGATAGAACCCTTTAGTTTTAAAATACCCAACAGATTGGGTGTCTTTCCACATTTCAACCTCTTGAAATGTGCCTTTACCAAAAGTTTTTGTTCCAATGATAATACCTCTTTTATACTCCTGTATCGCCCCAGCGAATAGTTCTGAAGCACTCGCAGAATTCGTGTTAACTAAAACAGCCAATGGACCCGAGTATATTTTCTCACTGTTCGTTAATACGACTTCTCTTGATTTACTTAAATCAAAATATTGAACAGAATAAATTTTTTTGTTTACTCCAATAAAAAGTCCCGCTAAACACGATGCTTCGGATAAATGTCCACCAGGATTATCTCGTAGGTCAAGAACCAGGCTTGAAATGCTTTGATTTGCTAAATCACTCAAAATATTTTCAACTTCAGAACATGTATTCTTAGAAAATTTAGATATATAAATAACGCCGACTCTTTTATGCGCTTCAACATCGTATATTTCGGAGTAAACTTGACTTAGTATTCGATAAGATCTTTGAATTGTTTTTAAATATGATATGCCATTTCGGCGAACATTAAAGTTGAATATTCTAATATTTCGATCTCTTAAAATTTGTCCAGCATCAGATAGATTCAGTTGATCTGCCCTATGTCCGTTAATTGACAATACGATGTCATTCGATTGCAGGCCAGCCGCATCAGCATCTGAGTTTTTGATAACTTTTTTAATTCTTAACTGTCCTTTATCCTTTTCTAAGCTAAGACCAACAAAATAGGGTGAACGCTCAGAAGAGGAGCTTACTTGATCAAAATATTCAATTGGCATAATGTATGTATGGGGATCCTTGTTAACAGATAAATATCCGTTAATCCCTTGTGCCAATAAATACTTTTGAGGAATTTTTCGCGTTGCTTGCCTTAAAATTTTATCCCATAACTCATCAAAATCATAAGTGCTCTGTAAATTTTCTTTGTATAATTTAGCAAATGCTATTAGATTTTCTTTTTCTTTGTAGTTATCCAAACTATTTGTATCAGAACTAAAAGCCAAAATATCGCCATTAAAACTTAACCGCTGTTGCAATAAAGTTAAGGCATTGATCACAGAGTTAACGCACGATAAAAAGTTTTTTTCTGACAAAACACACGAACGATTATTAACGAGTGATCGCAAATCCATTTCGTCCAAATCAGATTTAGCCCAAAAATCCTCTATTTTATTAGCATCAATTTTAGCCTGAGCCTCAGAAGCTTTAAGTCCAGCCGAAATCCCACCGATTCCAGCAAAAATAAAGCCCAGTAAAAACCCCATGGCAATTGTAGCTGATATTCCCCAAATACGTTTTAGCAAAATGCACCCCTATACATCTGTGACGACCAAAAAATGGCCACCAAGACACTTTTAAAATCAAAGCAACACGTGGGCCATATTATTTTGCACCTGAGCGCGATCTCATTAGCTTTTATGTTAAATTTTTAGAAAGTTTTTCAATAATGTTCAAAAGCTTCACAAGGACAATTTTTGAATTTCCTTGCGAACACGAAGTGTTATACCAGATAATAAGATTATGATTATAGTCACAGGTGCAAACGGTTTTATTGGTAGTGCCATGATCTGGCAGCTCAACGAAAATGGATTTAACGATATTATCGCAACAGATACGGTTGATTTAGCTCAACGCAATCTTCTAGCGAAACGAAAATATATAGAATTTTACAATGCTTCTGAATTATGGAGTTATTTGGCAACGCCCGAAGCCCAAAAAAAAGTATCTTGGATTATTCACATGGGTGCTTGCTCTGCAACAACAGAAAAAAATTGGGACTTTCTTTACAGTAATAATTTTCAATACTCTCAAAGACTTTTTGAATGGTGTGCTCAGTATCAAAAAAGTTTAATCTATGCGAGCAGCGCTGCAACTTACGGTGCAGGAGAAAATGGTTTCGATGACACAACCGATCCTGAAAAACTTAAGCCTCTCAATCTATATGGAGATTCAAAAGTGATTATGGATCGATGGGCATTGAAGCAAAAAGCCACGCCTCCAAATTGGTATGGACTTAAGTTTTTTAATGTTTATGGTCCAAATGAATATGAAAAAGGGACAATGGCCAGTGTTGCTTTCAAATCATATAACCATCTCAAAAAACACTCATCTCTTGGGCTATTTAAATCCTATAATCCGCAATTTGCCGACGGTGAACAAGTCCGAGATTTTGTATATGTTAAAGATGTTGTTCGCTGGATGTTCGAACTGATGAATAAAAAACCAGAAAACGGAATATATAACATGGGTTACGGCGAAACACGCACTTGGCTAAATATGGCGCAAGCTCTATTTACATCTCTAAACAAACCAATGCAAATTGATTGGCTAGAAATGCCTGACGATATTAAAAATCAATATCAGTACTATACACTGGCAAATATGAATAAATGGAAAAATGCGGGCTTATCTGAACCCGAATGGCCACTCGAAAAAGCCATTTACGATTATGTTAAAAATTATTTAACTCAAGAAGATCCATGGTTGTAATTTATGTTTGAGCTACCAAGTCATTTACAAAAATATAAAGTTGAACAAAATTATTCGCGATACACACCTTTAGACCAAGCAACTTGGCGTTACATCTTAAGACAACTTAAAGATTTTTTATCTAAAAATGCGCATTCTTGTTATTTAGATGGTCTAGAAAAAACTGGCATCACAGAAGAAGAAATTCCGCGTATCGAAACTATAAGTGAAAAATTACAAAAGTTTGGCTGGACCGCGATACCAGTTAGTGGTTTTATACCGCCTGCTGCCTTCATGGAACTTCAATCATTATCTGTGTTACCAATAGCCTCTGACATGAGAAGTATTGATCATTTACTTTATACACCAGCACCAGATATTGTTCACGAAGCTGCAGGTCACGCACCGATATTGATCGAACCAGAGTATGCATCTTATTTGAAAGAATATGCACAAGTTGCAAAAAAGGCCATTATAAGTAAAGAAGATCTTGATCTTTACGAGGCAATAAGAGAACTCTCTGATATTAAAGAAAATCCGCAATCTACTCCGGAACAAATAATACAAGCTGAGCAAAAATTACAGACGACAATTAAGTCTACAACACATGTATCTGAAGCAACAGAACTATCACGCATGAATTGGTGGACTGCAGAATACGGATTAATCGGAGACATTCAGAATCCAAAGATATTTGGTGCAGGTCTTCTATCATCTGTTGGTGAATCAAAGTGGTGCTTGTCTTCGCAAGTTAAAAAAATACCGATCAGTGTAAATTGTATCAAACAATCTTATGATATTACTGAACCCCAACCACAATTATTTGTAACTCCTGATTTTAAAACATTAGTGAGCGTTTTACACGAAATGTCGTCCCAAATGGCTTATAAAGTTGGCGGCACCTTGGGTTTAGACAAGGCTATTTTAGCAAAGTCAGTTAATACAATCGAGACTGATACAGGTTTTCAAATTAGTGGTGTTGTAAGTGAATACTTAAAAGATTCAAATGGGCATCCTATTTTTATAAAAATTAAAGGCCCAACTCAGATTAGTATGGGCGACAAGCAATTGCCAGGACATGGTAAAGAGCACCACTTAAGTGGATACAGCTTTCCAATGGGAAAGTTTGACACTGATCAAACATTGATACCAGGATCTCTCGTAACTTTAACCTATGAATCAGGTGTGGTTGTTCGAGGTATGGTTAAACTCATAACCGAGTACACATATGACACAAAAATATCTCAAATTTTAACGCTCGAACAAGTGACAGTAGCTTATAAGCAGCAAGTCCTTTTTCAACCAGATTGGGGTGTTTACGATATTTGCGTCAGTACAAAAATCATTTCAGTTTTTGGTGGCCCAGCTGATCGCAAAAATTATGGTGAAACTGATGATTTTGTTGCTATGCAAGTGCCTATTCCATTTTACAGCAAAGGGCAAAAAACTTTATTTCAAGTTTTTCAGAATATTCGAGATTACAGACGTAGTCATAATTCATCAGTAGCAGATTTTAATATGCTTTTACGTGATTCTATTAATAAAGCGCCTGAACACTGGTTGGTTATTTTAGAGCTTCTTGAGCTAGCAATTAAAATTAAAGCATCTGATGAATTGCAAAATAAATTAAAAAACCAACTGGAAATGATCAAACAAAAAAACGAAAAATTGACTTCGATCATTGATGATGGTTTACGTCTAGCCTATGCGTAAATTAGATATTCGAATTGTCTTAGTAAGATCTCTATATGAAAGAAACGTTGGGGCCACCTCGCGTGCAATGGCTAATATGGGTATTGGCAAACTTATTCTTATTGGTCCACAATGCGAACTCACTATCGAAGCACAAAAAGCCGCAGCAACCGGACAATATGGTCTACAAAATAAAATTGTCTATAAAAATTGGGATGACTTTTTTCTCAACGAGCCACACAGCTTACGTATCGCAACCACTGCCCGTGACGGCCGAGGTCGACAAGTTCAAGATCTACAAACGACATTAAAAAACTTCCTTGATACAAATAATGAAATAAAAAAAGAATCCGATGATTCTTTTGTCATACATTTAATTTTCGGACCTGAAGACTGGGGTCTTAGCGCTGACGACATTAAGTACGCACATTTTTGCTGTTCGATCCCTACTTTTGGTGAAAATACTAGTCTCAATTTAGCTCAAGCAACATTGCTTGCGATGTTCATTTTGCGGCAAACATTGGGCGGAGAACGCTCGCGATTAGATGGTCAGCAAAAACCTAAAGATAAACAAAAAAAACCGGAAGAAGTTTTCCCTGAGAATACTCTTAAAACATGGTTAGTTGAAATGGGCTTTGATTTATCAAAAAAGAAAATCAATGTTCACACGGTGCTTCGCAGAATGCTTTTACAAAACGTGCCCTCAACAAAAGAATTTAGAACACTTGAAATTGTATTACAACAAAGCATTCGTAAACTACGAGAACTTAAAGAACTTAAGCAAAAAAATAATTTAAAAGACTAAAATTGACCTTCTAAAGCTCTCATTTTTTTTAGTTTTTCATCAATTTTTTGTATTTCTTCAGAAATTAATTGTCCTTGCTCTTGTAGCTTGTCCAACTGAAAATTAATTTCTTGAGTGTCAGACCCCACCAAAAGAAGGTTTTCGTGAATAGCTTGTTGCTGTTCAATTTCATTTTTAATTTTTTCTATTTTTTGAAACAAAATTTTCTTTTGCCCACTTAATTCTTTAATCTGCTCGACAACAAACTCTAATGAGAGTCCTTTTAAATTTAACTTATTTTTCGTTACTTCGAGCTCGGAATCATCAATAAAACTTTCTACTAGTAACGACCATTCTGTTCTTAATGTTTTTTTTGCACTAACATCACTCATAAAATTATTCTAACACTTATACTGACTGAATAAACTGGACTATAGACTAGACTAATATAAGATGAAATATACCGATACTTTATTATGAAATTTTTTACATTTATTTTTATTTTAACGATTTCTTTACCAACTTTTGCAAAAAAAATTAAGAAAATACAATTTTCAGTTATTAAAAAATCTCAGTCTGATTATAATCAAAACCATCATCAAAGAATAGTTTCAGGGACAAATACTAATCAGAAGATTACAATTTCATTTACCGGTGATCTTATCATTCATGATGACCTCTACAAAAAAGTACTTGCAGATAAAAATCATGACTTCACTAAACTTTGGGAAAAAACAATTCCGTTATTTCAAAAAGCTGATTTTTCGTATCTAAATTTAGAGGGAGCAACTGCTTTAGGTATTACAAATAAGCTAGTCGATAAAGGAGATGTTGGCTTCACCTATGATTTGAATGTATATTCAGGAACAAATTTTTTATTTAATTATCATCCATCACTTATTGATGCATTGATCAAAACAGGTGTTGATATAGTTTCTACTTCCAATAATCATACGTTTGATCGTGGATCGATCGGTGTAGATAAAACCATAGATGCTTTAAGGGAAAGAAACATGGCTTTTGTAGGCACGAGAAAAGCCAACGAACCGAATGCGCAGCTCTATACTATTACTAAAATCAAAAATTTTAATATTGCTTGGATTGCATGTTCTGAAGCTCTGAATGGTTTCAAAGATAAAAAATCACAAACTTTACTCTGTTACGAACAAAAAGGCGAATTGCTTAATTTAATTGGCAAATTAACCTTAGATGCGACAATAGACGCAATTATTGTATTGCCTCACTGGGGTGTTGAATATAACCACGAGCCTACGAAAGATCAAAAAAAACTAGCTTATGACTTACTAGATGCCGGCGCAATCGCAGTCATCGGCTCACATCCGCACGTTTTACAACCAGCCGAAAAATACATAACAAAAGATAAGCGCGAAACATTTATAGCTTTTTCACTTGGAAATTTTGTGGCATTTCAGCGTGATATTGAACGTAAATCTTCTGCTTTAATTTATCTTGATTTTGAAAAAAATGAAAATGGCAAAGCCTCAATCACTCATTATTCATATGAACCTACAACAAGATCTTCAACGAGTATTTTTCCAGCTCGACACTTAAAAAAAGTTGTTGAACATGTCGAGCAATTTTTAGGCCCGCTAAATCCCATAGAAAATTAAGCTGTTTAATTAAGAACCGCATGGATATAAATGAAAAAAGTAAAATCAACTGTTAAGCATTCAAAAAAAGGCTACTATCTAGATCAAAAATTTTGGAATAGATTTGTAAAATCCTATTGGGAAAAAAAGCCTCTTGCATTAACTAATGTTAAATCAGCTTTAACTGAAATCAACGAAAATGACATTTTTAATTTAGTAGTACAATTTAGCAATAAGTGTCGAAAAAACAAAAATGCCAGTGGCTTTAAATTATATATTGATGGAAATCTAACTTACGAAGAAGATGTTCTACAATTTCTGCCTCATAAAAAAGACAAAAATTTTATGGGTTACCATCACCGTATGAGTGCTTTGTTTTCAGATTACTGTCTGGTTTGTGATGAGTTACTTCAAGTCGAATCTTACATTCGCAAAATAATATTAGACTTTACATATGAGCTCTACCAACACATTGGGTTTCCAAATCGATTTACTGAAATCGGACTATATCTTGGTAATTATAAAAAAACACCGTTTGGCGTACATGTTGATAATTGTGGTGTATTCAGTTTGCCAGTGACTGGTGTCAAAAAATTTAGACTCTGGACAGATCATTTTGTACAAAAGCACCCAGAACTTAACCGAGCATTCAAATACTCTAGGTATAATAAACAATCGCAAGTCATCACTATTGCACCAGGAGATTTAAGCTATTGGCCATCTAACGCTTGGCATATAGCAGAATCAACAGGTTCATTCAGTGCGACCTGGAGTTTAGGCGTTTGGGTTGATCAAAGACATGAGCAATTATTTAATCAAACTTTGAATAGTCTACTTAAAAGAAAATTTTCAAAACGTGGTGAAAACACGATGACACCTTTCAAGAATTTAAACTCATTAAATGGTGAAGTCTTAGAATTACCTAAAATATATCTTGAATCGATTAAAGTATTACAATCACTAAAGCATAAAGAGCTTCAAGAGTTTTTTTTAAAAGACTGGTTAGTTCATATTTCAAAACACGGGTTCAAAAATTGTCCAAAATATATTTTAAATGTTAATTTAAATTCAACGATAAAATTGCGTAATCAGAACGCTCCTGTTCTATGGCAAAAAAGTCTTTTAGATAACTCAACAGTCTTTATAGGTTTTTCTGGTACACTGATTGAGACAAACACAAAAAGTGAGTTATTAAAACTGGTTGTAGAACTCAACAATGGTCGCAACTGCAAAATCAGCCAATTTTTTTCATCACAATCAAAGCAATCGAAAGATTATAAAAATCTACAACTATTGACTCAATCTGGAGCTTTTACTCTCGTTTAAATTAAGTTTTTCATTTACTATTAATATTTGAACTAAATTGTACAGCACTAATGCGTTTAAAATATGCCAGAACATGTGAAAACCATGTGGATTTAAATTGCAAAAATACATATCAATAGATCTAAATAGCAATGACACTACAAAAATACCTGTAGTTTTTAAAAAATAAGTCAAAATTATTTTTTTATAGCGATAGCTCTGAATAGATAAATATAATAAAAATGCAACACTTGGCAAATAGCCTAATGAACCATTTAATAATGTAAGATATTCTTTTCGACTTAGTACAAGCGTTGAAAAGATAAAAACACTTATCTGTAAAAAACGAGCATATACATTAGATTGAAATATCGATTTTAAAATTTCATGTAAAATAAATATTTGAAAACTAAAAATCGGGACGACATCAAAATAGTATGTTAAATCATCTGCGACTGTATGAAATAGAAAACTGCCAATACCAATTAAAAATATAAGTACTATTGCAATTTGAATACGATTATTTTTTATTTCTATTCTTCGCAGCTGAATCCATAATATAATTGAAGATAAAATAAATGAAAAATTTGAAATTGCATTAAATGGCTCGGCCCAAAAATCAGAACTCAACCGCTCGCAATAAAAATCTATATTTTGAAAAGTAAACATCTTCAAATATTTCAATGCGATATTCATATTTTGTCAAAACTCCAAACAGCCCCACACAAAGCTTTATTCATGTCCCAACATTCGCCAGGGATTTAAAGTCCCATCCTTACTCCAGACTTTAAATCAGTCTAAACTTATTCTTAAAACACGCCGAATTAACAAATAGTTTTTTTTGTTCATTCGACACCTCCAATCCGGAAAGCGGAGGATGTTGACACTTAAAAGCTATGTTGTGGGAAAACCTAACGTAGCTTTTTGTGTCTTTGCGATTTGCGTGCTAGAGCGCTTTAAATTACTTCTTCATCCAAGATTGCCAGTACGATTGTACTTCGGTCTTTTCAATAAAAGGATCAACTTGTAATGGCTTTACGGTGTCAACCATTACGGCGACTTCATCAGTAAATGTTTTTGTCCCTTGGCTAGCAAAAGCCTTAGGATGTGGGCCATGTGGAAATCCTGCCGGATGAAATGACATCATATTTGAATGTAAATTATCGCGACTAAAGAAATGACCCGCGTGATAAAATAAAACTTCATCGTAGTCGATATTTTGATGGTAAAACGGAACTTTCAAAGCATCTTGATCAGTTTCAATTAAGCGTGGTAAAAATGTACATACAACAAAACCATTTGCAGCAAATGTTGTGTGCGCTGATGGTGGCAAGTGAACACGATGAGACATCATAGGCATCATATCATCAACATGTAATGTAAACGGAAAAAAATCGCCTTTCCAAGCGACAGTGTCATACACACAAGCATCATAAGTAAATTTTGTAACAGTCCCAAAACGTCGAACAGCTATTTCATGTGATTCAACTTTGTGATCTTTTTTAAATTGATTGAGAGCTTCTAAATCAGGTTTGCCCAGGGCAGCTAAATCATAAAAAGCATTACGGCCTACCATACCACGATCAGGTTCACGAAACAGCCCAGTCGTAGATTCGATAATAATAAATTGAGTAGGCTCATCATACACTATCGTATGATGTAAAGATTTAGGAATATTAATATAAGAACCTGTTTTAAATTTTAATAACCCATATTCTGTCAATACTGATCCAGAGCCCACGTGAACAAAATATAAAGTTTCGCCTTCAACATTACGCATAGCAGGCAATTTATTAACAACATCCTGAGATAAATCTGTTTTATTATTCCATTGCGAATAAATCACAACATCTGAGTTAAAAAACAATCGATGCCATTTTGCATTTTCATATTGGCAAGGAACAAGATCATATAAATGTGGACGCAAAGGACCTTCAATATTTGTCCAGCGTGTTGGCGGTTTATCTTTTAAAAGATGAGAAACAGGGCCAAAAAATCCTTTGCGGCCTTGTTCTTCTTCATATAAACCATCTGGAATGCCCTTGTGCCCTTGTGTATGATTTTTGCCTTGCGAATACTGATGCATAATGAATCCTTTAATCGTATATATTATAAATAACCGCGTTCTCTTTGATCTGCTTCAATGGCATCGAATAAAGCTTGAAAATTACCTTCACCAAAACCTTGATGGCCTTTACGCTGAATGACTTCGTAAAAAATTGGACCTATCACATTTTTTGAAAATATTTGCAATAAATAACCATCATGATCACCATCCACTAAAATCGCATTTTTTTCTAAACGAGCAACATCTTCAGAAACTTGTGGCAAACGGTCTTTAAGCTGTTTGTAATATGTTAGAGGTGGTGGGTTTAGAAATTCAACTTTGTTGTTTTTTAAAGTCTCAAGCGAAGGAATAATGTCATCCGTGATAAGTGCTAAATGTTGAATACCTGAACCTTTGTACTCGTCTAAGTACTCTTGAATTTGTGATTTTGAATCAGACGGCTCATTAATTGGTATAGAAAATTTTGAACATGGAGATCGCATAACTTTAGAAACTAATCCTGTCGATTTTCCTTTGATATCAAAATAGCGAGCTTCTCTGAAATTAAATACTTTTTCATAGAAATCACACCATTTTTGCATTTCACCAACAGGAACATTATTCGTAAAATGATCCACAATTTTCAAGCCTAAACCTTGCGGGCGCACAGAATTATCTTTTAAACCAAAAATCTGCTGATACATCTGGTTATGGTTTTTTTCGTCGATAAAATAAATGAGTGAATCACCTATGCCGTGCACAGCAAAAAATGGTGAAGCCCCACGAGAATGTTCATTTCCATCATAAGCTTTAGCTCCGCGAGCAATAGCAATTTGAAAAGCTTGATGAGCATCACCCACTCTAAATCCTGTTGCTGAAATACACGGTCCATGAGCTTTAGCAAAACCCACAGAAAATGTATTGGGTTCGGTATTTAAAATAAAATTGATATCACCTTGGCGAAATAGTTTGATCTGCTTCCCTGCGGCTTGTGCCATCTGTACAAAACCCATTTTAGTAAATAAGTTTTCAAAATACGCAGCATCAGGACCCGAATATTCGATAAAATCAACACCATTTAATCCACATGGATTTTGTTCGGTGACTTGACCTTTGCTCCAATCAATTTGTGTAGATGTTGTCATAAGATCTCCTTCAATTATTAATAATCATAACCCTAATTTACTTTTTAAAAAATTGATTTAAACGGTTTTTAAATTCAGCATCATTTTGCGCAGGAACATTTCTACGATCCATCGTTAACCTAATTTCACGAACTAAGTTTTGCGAGAATTTTTGATTAACCGTATTTTTAATAGTATCAGATATAAAATTTAACTGAGTCATCCATGCCGCATTTTTTACCCATAACCACAGAGTTCCTTGGTGATAAGCAACCGGTTCGCAGCAATTCGATGTCGTAGGTCCAACAATATCAGCCCAATTCATCCAGAGCTTCCAGCGTAAATACTGATCAGCAACAGGCCCCTCTTGCCCAGAAAACAAGTTTTGCAAAACTTCCGCACTCGATTTGAATTTTGACTTGTGGTCTTGTCGCGACATAAATCTACCCTATAGAATTCTCATTCATAACCTATACGCTTGCATTTTGCGAACATAAAGTCTATCTCACAGACTTTGTATTCATCGCATTTTATTAAAGAGGTTTTACACTATGAATAAACCATTAATTTCCGTTGTCGGTGCTGGTTTGGCAGGCAGCGAGTGTGCATTGCAACTCGCCAAATTAGGCTATAAAGTCGATTTATACGAGATGCGAGGAGTTAAGCAAACACCAGCCCATAAAACTGACAAGTTTGCTGAACTTGTTTGTTCCAATTCATTTGGCAGCTTGTCAGAAGTATCTGCTCCAGGACAACTGAAATGGGAAGCTGAGCAGTTAGGTTCATTTATCCTGGCAGAGGCTAAAAAGGCTTCTGTACCCGCAGGCCAAGCGCTCGGTATCGATCGTGAAGTATTTGCGGAGCAAATAACTAATCTCATTAAATCTAATGCCAACATCACGATTAAGACTCAAGTAATTAAATCATTGAATGATGTTCCAAGACCAACCGTCATCGCAACTGGTCCCTTAACAGATGAAGACTTAGCTGCAAGTTTGCAACAACACTTTGGTGACGAGTTTCTTTATTTTTTCGATGCGATTGCACCCATTATTGACGCTGACACCATTAATACAGAAATAGCCTGGAAAGCTGATCGCTACGGTAAAGGCACTGCAGATTATTACAATTGCCCACTCAATAAAGAACAATACGAAAATTTTATTAAAGAAATTCAAGCCGCACGAAAAATCGAACCAAAGCATTTTGAAACGACTGAATTTTTTGAAGGCTGTATGCCTATTGAAGTCATGGTTGATCGTGGACCGCAAACCTTACGTTTTGGTCCAATGAAACCTGTTGGTCTTGACGATCCAAGAACAGGTCGATATCCCTATGCTGTAGTACAATTACGCCAAGATAACAAAGAAGGCACAGCTTACAATATTGTTGGTTTTCAAACTCGCATGGCTTATGGCGAACAAACACGTGTTTTTCGAATGATTCCAGGTTTAGAAAATGCAGAGTTCTTAAAGCTTGGTAGTATCCACCGCAATATGTATATAAACTCACCTAAAAGATTAAATAAAGATCTTTCAAGTCAAAATGACCCGTTATTATTTTTTGCAGGCCAAATCACAGGCGTCGAAGGCTATTTTGAATCGACTTGTATAGGTTTATTAGTTGCACATTTTATTCATCAAAAGCTATCTGATCGTGCATTTTATCCACCACCTCGCGAATCTGCTATGGGATCACTTATTGATGCTATCACAGATGAATTCCGGATTAATAATTTTCAACCAACAAATATTAATTTCGGCTTACTACCACCATTAAACGAATTTGACATGACTGATGAACAAAAAAAAATAATGAAAAAAGATAAAAAAATGAAAAAGGAATTACAAATAAAAAAAGCCCAAGCTGCATTACAAGCTTGGGCTTTGAAATTGTAATTTTTTGATCAATTATAAAACTTTGAAAAAATCGTCGAATTCATTCGACATAATATTAAGTTGGCGTTCGATTGAACCAGTATCGTATTGATAAGTTTCCGCTGCGTCGAACTCACCTCTAAATTTTAACAAATCAGAGGTCTTCGTGTTAATGTATGATCCAACATTATCAAGAATTTCTAAAGCTTCTTTGATTCTTTCCGGAGTCATTCTTTCAGATCTTACATCAGTCGCTTTGATTTTACCCATGACTTTTCCATTAACAACGGGTGGGCAACTTGCTTGAGCTTTTTTATCCCAGCGACAAATCATAGCACCTAAGATATAATCGTTTTCTGTTTTGATTTGCGCATCAGTCATATTCGCAAAAACTTCACCAAGCGCTTGAGTTCGATTACGATCTGAAACGATACGATCAATATAAGATTTGTATTCACGAGCTAGATCTCTGGCGTTTCGTATGAAAACGGCGTTGTTAGTATCCATGACGTATGAACGTGTATCCGCATTGGCTGATCCAATTACGATATCATTACCAAAAAGCGAAAGTTTAGTGTGTAAAGATATTCCTGCACCGGTCGCTGCCGCATTATACTCATAATAATCCATTCGAGGAACCCATCTTCTAAACGTAGACGCCTCAGTTAACAATGAATAGTAATGTTTAAATAATTGTGACATTTGATAACGTGCAAACACATTAACGACATTTAAATCGGTCGTTTCAAACGAGTTTGTTAAAAACGTCATGTGCACTCGCGAGCAATCACCATAATCACCATTCATCATTTTTGCGATTTTATGCACTAAACCTGTAGGTAAAAATAAATACGCCGTGTGAAAAACAACACGCACATCTTGTTTTTTAGCCTGACTTAAATAACACGCATTTTCTAAACTTTTATACCAAAGCTTATGAATATTTTTGTTAAATTTTTCTTCAGCACCGATGCGAGAGCCCACGTGTCTGTTAATTAACGTTGGATTTTTTTCTTTTATATTAAATGAATTGTTTTCAACATAATAGACTTCCGCAGTTTTAATGTCTTCTGCTGTTAAACGATTAATACCTTCAGAGTATTGGCCGCTTCTCCATGAATCTTTGTAGACTTTTTTACCTGGTTTACGTGCATATTCATTCGTATATCTATTATATGAATCTATGAATTCTTTCTTAAAAACTGCTAACCTTTGATTGGTATCAAGAAATTTTTCTTTATTCGACTTCATCGTATTAATTACACATGAGTCAGCTGATTTAAAATCAATTTTACCATTTTTGATTTGCTCTTCACAAGATTTAGCTGCTGCTAACAAAGCTTCATCATTTTTGACATAGTCAAACGGCGTTACACGTTCAACATCACTCATTGTAGCAACCATAGTTTTGAAGTTAAAAGTCTTATCAAAACTATCAGCAATATCTTTTGCCTGTCCATCACGTGCTACACCACGGAAATCCGTATCCATGAAAATATATTTACCCTTAGTACCAAGTCTTTCTCTCATGTGGTAAGAATCTTCGATGTTGCGACCACCATTAACCCATTCATCATCATCAGCCATAACAAGTTTGTGATGTGTATAATCCGTGAAATGATCCCACTCTTTAGCATGAGAAACTTTTTCTTTAGATCCGACAGGAGAATCATCAATCATCGGCAAACGTCCAGTAATTTGATTTACAATTGGTGTTAATTCTTCACCATGCATTTGCATGGCAATCATAACACCTATTTTAGCACTGATTGAACCTTTAACTTTCGCTCTGTAATATAACTTAAAAAATTCTAATAGTTGCGATTGATCTTCTTCAGACATTTTTTCGTCTGATTTGAAACTATCTGGCGTTATTTGAGCACCAAGCCCCATTGCTGTTTGTAAGGCCGTAGGATTTTTGCCATATAAACCTGCCAAAAACAATTTTGCAAAAATTGTTGTCTCGCCTGCCGGAATAGTTTTCATTACATTTAATTTATAATTTTTGCATTCTTCTGACTCAACTGGAGTCCCTGTCGGACAAGGTAATGTCATATAAACAGCATCACGCTGTAAACGCTCAGAAGGAAAGTTATAAAATCGAATATCGATATTACCCTGACCTTCTTTTTGCATGTATTTAAATAAATCCATTCGGCTGTAGTTAGTAATATAGTCGACTAATAATTTTACTTTACGGCCCTTTTTAGCCTGATTGATCAATTCTTGAGTTAATACTGCAGACGAATCATCATCAGAGTATATATAATATGATAATCTGATTTCTCGTTTAGCATTTCGAATTGTTTTAATTTTTGCATCGAAAGATGCATCATTATCAATAATCAACTCAGCGTCTTTTAAAGGAATATTTTTAGAAGTCGCATACTTTTCAATTTCTGAACTTAAAAGTGGTTTAGCAAGTGCTTTTTCACCAAAAATTTGATCATAATTTTCTTTATTTTTTTGTACAATGTTAGAAACAGCATCAAACAGCCCAGCAACGTGTCGTTCAGAATTTTTTTGCGCTGAAACACATGAGATTAATCCTGTCGATATTACAACGGCAGAGCTAACCATTACTATAAGTCTTTTATTCATAAAAGCGTCCCCTTTAAATTTCAAGATATTGTCAAAATATGTTTTTATTGTAGAACAACACCGAAATGTTTAAAGAAAATTTATGTTAAACAAGACTTTTGAATGAGTTTTAAAGATCAATTTGACGAGATTCTGGTTTTTGATCGAGTTGATTTTGAAATAAAATTTCAGGACTAAAGTGCTGACGACAACGGGCTTCATAGTTATTTTGCGAGCCAACTTCAATTTTTGAATCTGTGCCTTTGAGCTTTTGCGTGTAAGTTGCTAACTGACCACAAATAGTACAAATAGCTCTTGGCTTAGAAACATCTTCTGCAATAGCCATTAAAGTCGGAATTGGTTCAAACGGTTGCCCTTTCCAATCCATATCCAATCCTGCAACAATAACACGAAGACCTCTTGCCGATAAGTCACGACAAACTTGGACTAAATCTTGAGTAAAAAATTGACCTTCATCAATACCTACAACTTGAGTATCGCTTTGTAAGTAATCCCAAATTTCATGTATTGATTTCAGTGGCTGAGCCGAAATTAAAGTCTGATCATGTGAAGCAACATGGGTTTGATGATATCGATTATCAATAACAGGTTTAAATACTTGAGATTTCATTTTAGCAAATTCAGAACGACGAACTCGCTTAATCAATTCTTCAGTTTTACCACTGTACATAGAACCTGCAATGACTTCAATCCAGCCTAACATCACCATTAAAACTCCCCAAATCCTATTCTGACGCGACTTTTGACTAGTTGCTAGAAAGAAATTTTTGCACGTCGCATCCGAAAATTGTCTCTATTCTGTTATAAGTTACTCTCGTAGCATAATTTTTAAGCTCATATTTTTTATGTATTTTTGTAGGTGACCAGAATAGGCACTGTGTTCTATCAGTTGCCTTCCATGAGAACGAAATCAGTTGGATTATCTATTTTGATTGTTTTTTCATCATTTGTAATTTTCGTTACAAATGGCTGCCATGGCGTATACATGAATGAAACAAAAGCCTCTTCTTTTGTTGCTGTTACTCCAATTAAAGTTGGTCTACATAAACATAAATCTGGACGTACACTCGAAGAAACTCTTATTAAGGCTTTTGCTTCAGACTATAATCTCAAACTTATTTTTCTACCGTACACGAAATATACCGATCTTATCGAAGACTTTAATCAAGATAAATTTGACATCATTTTGACAAAGTCATCTGCTCGCCATGTAGATCTTTCGTCACTTCAAGGCCCGTCCTATGAAGACAACCATCTATCCTTGTTTTGCCGCAACCAAAATATTTCTGAAATTTTGATACCTAAGCAGTTTGAATTCATCAGAGATGAGCTCATTGATACGAAACCTGATTTAACAGATAAAATTGTTATCAAAGATCAAACATTTGATCAAATCTTACACGATTCTTATCAGCGCCGAAACTCATGCTTTGTTGCTGAGTCTCAAAGTTATAATTTTGCAAATGTAGAACAAAAAAAATATGTTCGTATATGGTCTTCGACTGACCTTTATCCCCAGTCATGGTTTATCAATAAGAATAATAACGAACTTCACCAATTAGTGAATGTCTGGTTTCAAAAAATGATTCGTGAAAATAAAATGATTCGTTTTCAAGATCAATTTGACGCTCCATCTTTCAAAATGTCTTTGCTCACCTATCGTAGTTTTAAAAAAGATGTCGTAAAAAAACTACCACTCTGGAGAAATCATTTTATTGATTTTGCAAAAAAATACGATGTCCCATGGACACTTATCGCGGCCGTCGCATATCAGGAATCAAAGTGGGAAAGTGATGCTCGAAGCTACACAGGTGTTCGCGGCTTTATGCAAATCACATCTAAAACTGCAGAACACTTAGGGATTGAAGATCGCGAAGACCCAATTCAAAGCATCCAAGGTGGGGCATTATATTTACAAAAACTGTACGACAAAACTCCAATAAAACTAACACGATTTGAAAGATGGATCCAGGCCTTGGCGGCGTATAATATGGGTTGGTCACACTTAAGAGATTTGCATCGGTTAGCTAGAGAAAGTTCAATTGATCTCTATCGATGGAAAAATCTCAAAGAATTTTTGCCTGAAAAATCAAATGAAGAAAATTTAGACGATTTTCAATTCGGTCTTGCTCGTGGAGAAGAAACTATCAATTTTATTGAAGGTGTTCTTTCATACCACGAGGCTCTGAATAATATGTTTACTCAACAGTTACAGACTTCGCGAGATTTCTAGGCTGATCAACATCATAACCTAAATGTTCAGCTAAGTGATATGCCATTAATTGCAAAGGAACAACCGCTACGATCGGATTAGTTGTCCATAATGAATTTGGCAACGACAAGTAGAACTCACTCATAGATTTTAACGCTTTATTTTCACCAGTACCAATTGAAATTATCTTGCCACCGCGAGCTTTGGCCTCTTGCAAATTACTAATTGTTTTATCAATCAAATCGTCAGAAGGCGCAACGACAACTATTGCCATTTTTGAATCAATGAGCGCTAAAGGGCCATGTTTCATTTCACCAGCGGCATAACCTTCTGCATGTAAATAAGCCAATTCTTTTAATTTTAGAGCACCTTCTAATGCGATCGGGTAACTAACACCACGGCCTAAATATAAAAAACCCTTGAACTGCTCTAATTTACTAGCAGCTTCATTAAAATATTTATCATAGGCTAAAACAGTTTCGATTTGGCTTGGAACAGCTAACAAACTTTGAACAATCTGTTTTTCACTCACAGGTGAAATCATAGAGCGCGCTTTTGCTATTTGTACCGCGAGTATATTGAGTAAAGATAATGTGCTTGTAAATGCCTTTGTACTGGCAACACCAACTTCAACACCAGTGTTCATATACATATGACCTAGAGCTTCGCGATCAATTGACGATAAAGTTACGTTTGTAATTGATAAAGTTAGCGCGCCTTGTTCTTTGGCTAAACGAATGGCCGCCAAAGTGTCAGCAGTCTCACCACTTTGCGAAATTGTAACCACTAAAGTATTTTCCGGTAATACTGGTTTGCGGTAACGAAACTCGCTCGCAATATCAGTTTCGACAGGAACTTTAGCAATTTGCTCAATCAAATACTTACCGACCATAGCGGCATAATAACTTGTTCCACAAGCTATAAAGAAAACACGCTGAACTTTTTTATAAATTTCAGTAGTCTCAAATCCAACATTAGTCATTTTAACAGAATGAGTATCTGTATCAATATATGGAGCTATCGCCTGAGCAACTGATCTTGGTTGCTCATAAATTTCTTTCAACATAAAATGTTTGTACCCCATTTTTTCAACTTGATCAGTTGACCAATCAAGGGTCACAACATCTTTTGCAAGTGTTTCACCTTTTGCATTTAAATATTGAATGTTTTGATCTTTAATATGAACAATTTCACGATCATTTAAATAGACATACTTTTGAGTATGCGCTAGTGCAGCCTGCACATCACTTACAATGAAAAATTCCTTGTGCCCATCATTTTCACCCAAACCAACAATTAAAGGTGGACCATCTTTAAATGCAATTAACTCATTCGGTGATTTTTCCCACATAACAAGTATAGAAAAAGCACCAACGATTTTATTTAATACATTTTGAACTGATTGTAGTAAGTTTTGAGTTTTTTGAACGTCTTCCCAAATAAGGTGGGCGACTAATTCAGAGTCTGTATCGGACTTGATATCAGCTCCTTTTTTCAAAAGCTCTTCTTTAATTTCGAGATAATTTTCAATTATTCCATTATGAACTAAGCTTATTTCTCCAGCCTGATGAGGATGAGCGTTTCTCTCAACGGGAGCGCCATGGGTTGCCCAACGCGTATGACCAATACCAAGATGCCCACTAAAATGTTCGTTAATAATTTTTTCTTCGAGTGCTTTAAGTTTTCCCTCAGCACGTATTCTTTTGGTTGTACCATTATCTATGACAGCAATACCTGCGCTATCATAACCACGATACTCTAACTTTTTTAAGCCATCGATAATAATTTTTTTAGGTTCTTTATTTCCTAAGTAGCCAACGATTCCACACATAACTAATCCTTATCTATGCTTCAGATTTTTTAAATTTCTTAGCGTAATTTTCTTTATTTTCTTGTTTTACGCGACCTATTGCTAACGCACCTTCAGGAACATTTTTAGTCACTGTAGTACCTGAAGCAATAATCGAATCAGAACCTACTTCAACTGGTGCGACTAGTTGCGTATCACTACCTACAAAAACACGATCTTTGATAACGGTTTTATATTTCTTTTTATCAGCAGCATAATTACAAGTAATTGTTCCACAGCCAATGTTTACACCTTCACCAACATCAGCATCACCTAAATAGGACAAATGACCTGCTTTCGACTTGGCTCCGAAATTAACTTTTTTAAGCTCAACAAAGTTTCCAATCTGAGCTTCTTCGCCAATAGTAGTATCAGGGCGAATCCGTGCATACGGCCCCAATTTAGCCTGAGCTTTGATGACAGAGTGTTCTATATAAGTTCCGGCTTTTATTTGTACACCACTTCCAATTATCGCATCTGAAATGAATGCATTAGGCTCAATAACACAAAATGCTGCTATTGCTGTTTTACCACGAATAAATACATTCGGGTAAATAATACTTCCCGAACCGACACTAACTGTCTCTTCGATATAAGTTGCCTTAGGATCTAAAATGATGACTCCATTACTCATTAGTTGCTCACATTTTTGAGAGTAAACAAACTGAGTCGCTTCCGCTAACTCAACTTGGTTATTCACCCCGTGAGAAACATTTTTATTTTTTGTAACAATAGCATCAACCTGGCATTTTTGATCTATCGCAATCGAAATTAAATCGGTTAAGTAGTACTCTCCCTTTGAATTGTTGTTTTGTATTTGCGGTAAAAACTTTTTAAGAAGTGCAGCTTTAACAACGTACATGCCAGTATTTACTTCTTTAATTTTAAGAGTTTCACTCGACGCGTCTTTAGTTTCAACAATAGCCTTTAACTGACCAGCATGGCGCACGATACGACCAAACTCCTTAGGATTGTCTAGCTCAACGGAGATAACAGCTAAATCTAGTTTACGTTCACGAAAATCAGACAAAAAACCTTTAATATCATCTGATGTGATCAGAGGGTGATCACCATTTAAGATAATCACATCGCCATCTAAAGAGTCTACTTGGGCTGATTTGACAGCATCACCAGTACCTAACTGTTTTTCTTGGATAAAAGCCGTGACTCCTAATGGCTCAATGACAGATTTTACAAGAGCTTGTCCATGTCCAACAACAACACGAACCTCTTCTATTTCAGCCCTGGTACACTGTGCGATAATTCGTGCGATCATGGGTTGACCCGCAACAGGGTGTAATACTTTTGGCAATGGTGACTTCATTCGTGTCCCTTGCCCGCCAGCTAATATAATTGCAGTTGTTTTAGTCATAGCGGATATTAAACCAATTTCAATGCTGTTCGTCAGCCGATTTTTTTTTAGAACTAGGCAAATTGTGACTTTGGCGGCACACTGAATTAAATATGAAAATTCAATCCATAGCTTTCGATCTTGATGATACTTTGCTTGATACTTCAGGCATTCTCGCGCCTAAAGCCTGTTCAGAGGCATTTCAAATTTTAATCAAAGCAGGCTTAAAAATTACTGAATCAGAATGCGAATCAATCAGAGTCGAAATGATCAAAAAAACTAGTCATAAAGATGTGTTTAAGTACTTAGTCGATCAATTTGGTTCTTCTGAAACCTATAAAGCCCTAGAATTAGCCACAGAACGCTTCTACCATCCTAAAATTCCAAACAAATTACCCTTGCTTGACGGTGCAATCGAAAATATTAAATTTTTATCAAAGAAATATAATCTGTATATTGTTACAGCTGGCTTAAACGAAGCGCAACAATCTAAGGTAAATGCTCTAGAAATCCGATCATTTTTTAAAGATGTTATGGTCGTCAATAGCCTTAAAAATGAACGAAAATTTGATGCATTTCGAAAAATACTCGAAATTGAACACATCTCTGCTGATCAGCTTTTATGTATCGGAAACTCATTATCATCAGAGATCAAGGACGCTCGTTTAATCGGCGCATGGGCATGTTATTTTGAGTTTGGAGAAGATCGTGGCTATATGTCAACTGACGAACAACTAAAACCTCACTACCATATAAAAAATCATAAAGAACTTATAACGACATGCAAACTTTAGATTATCGTATTGGATACTTTCTAACAAATACGACCTTATCGACGGTTCGTGAAACTTTGCTTAGTTTCGAAAATAATGCTCTAGCTGTTAATCTCTCAAATAATTCACTTCATCATCATTCACACATATTCGATATAATTCTCGTCGAAAGCAGCCTTCTTCCCCAACTTAAAAATGAAAATAAATTTAAAGCTCGCGAAACCGTTATATTGGCAGTTCATAAAGATGCAATAATCTCAATAGATGATTTCAACTCCGTAGCACCAGCTAGTCTCATCGATTTACAATTCATTAATTACAGTTGGTTCATACAAAAGCTACAAGCTTTCGATCAAGAATCTCAAAATAAAGCCTTGTTCAAAGTAGCCGAAGAGCAGCAAATAACAAATTTGTCGCGCAAAAGAGATTTGAAACAAAAAATTGAGGCCATCAAGGAAGAACTCACTCATCATAAACAACTCATTCTTGAATCTAAAAATCGAAATGACTCCCTAATTAAAATTTTATTTTCGATATCAGCGGAAAATGAAATTTCAAAAATCGAAACAATACTTAATGAATTATTGCCTAAGTCAACATCTGCAACTTGGATTAAAATAGTGCCACAAGAGATTGCAGAAGTACTAGAAGCCGATTTAAAAAAAGAGGCCTTTAATTTTTATATTAAAAAAAGTTTTTCAACATACAATATTTATTTTGTAATTAACAATGTAGAATTTTTTAAAAAATCTGAGTATGAAATATTTCAAAATATTACCGATGTACTTGATACTCTTTTTTCAAAAATCAGTTCAAGCCAGCAACAACAGCAACTTGAAAGAATTATTTCTACCGCATTTAATTCAATATTTTATCCCGTCATTATAGTTGATAAAAACTATGAAATTATCGAGTCAAATAAAGCATTCATTAAACATGCAAGTCCCAATAACAAGTGCTATGAAGCTATGTTTGGTCGTAAAGCTCCGTGTGAAAAGTGTCAAATAGGTAAAAGTTTTCAAATTGAAGTTAGAACCAACAACGAAACAGCATTTTTTAACGTTCAATCACAAAAGCTAAAACTATCCGATGATTTAAACTCACAATGGTTTCACTTTTACACAGACGTTACGGAAGAGAAGATTCTCGAAAATCGTCTAACTCAAAATGTGAAAATGAAAGAACTCGGCCTCATATCGAGCTCTATAGCACACGAGTTAAATAATCCATTAGGTGGTATAATTTCTTATATTCAAATTCTTCAAATGGAATTAGACAAGCAACACCCTCTTCAAAGTGATTTAATTGAGATGGCAACAGCTGCTACTCGTATGAAGATTATTATAGAAAATCTACTCATCTTTTCAAGGCGTCCTCTACTTAACGAGAAACAAATAAAATCAATCAATGCAATTGTTCTTGAGTCTCTTAAATTAAATGAGCTTCAATTTAAAGTTGAGAATATTAAAACAGTCATTCATTTAGATGAATTTGAAATTCAAAAAAACATTTCCGAAACAGCATTTCGCGATTCAATAAACTTAGTGATTAATTTTTTTACGAGTAGTTTTAAAAAAACTAGACCAATTAAAAGCCCTTTACCGGGTCTGATCGAGGTCAAAATTTCCCAGGACCAAATGAATTTCTATTTAAACTTCGAATCAAATTGCGGACCACTCAGCAATGATCAAAAAAATAAAAACATTTACTTTCTAATCATTCATAAGTCATTAAATGATCAAGGTTTTCAGGTTGAACTAACCGAGCCAAATCTCAACTGGTTGGGCATTAAAGTGATTATCCCAAAAGCATAATTATAAATTGAACGCTCCAGCTAAGGTCCTGAAATTCAATCTGATCCTAAGTTTTTTTGACACTGCCGTCAAAAATCATATTAGTATAAAATAAGTATCTTATTTACGAGCCCACCACGGAAGGAAGGTTCATGAAGACAACGCGAGTTTTGATTTTGGATGATGAATCAACGCTTAGAACAGCATTATTTAGACTTCTAGATCGTAAAGGTCATAATGTTGTTACTGCACATAAAATTGAAGAAGCAAAAAGCTTTTGCTCTCTAGACAAAAAATTTGATCTTGCAATAGTCGATATGAACTTACCGGATGGCGATGGTCTAGAGTTTATGACATATTTAAAAAATCTATACCCAGATATACAAGTCATCATATTGACTGGCTTTGCTTCGATTGATTCTGCAATTAAAGCAACACAACAAGGTGCTTTTCATTTTTTAACTAAGCCTTTCAATGTCGAAGAATTAATTAGCCTGACAGATAAGGCTTTAGCGCATAAAAATCTTCAAAATGAAAATCAACAACTTAGACAAGAACTAACAGCTAAATACAAATTTGATCAAATCATTGGCGAAAGTGAAGGCATCAAGCAATGCTTATCATTGGTTGAACGCGTAGCTTCAACAGAATCTACAGTTTTAATTACTGGTGAATCAGGAACCGGCAAAGAACTGATTGCCCGAGCTATTCATTATAACTCGAATCGTGCAAGTGGTCCATTTATCGCTATCAATTGCGGAGCTATACCATCTGAACTTCTTGAGAGCGAACTTTTTGGACATATCAAGGGAGCATTCACAGGAGCTATCGCCAATCGTGCAGGTCGCTTCGAACTTGCAGATGAAGGAACGCTTTTTTTAGATGAAATCGGCGATCTTGAACCAAGTCTACAAGTAAAAATTTTGCGCGCTCTGCAGGAAAAAAAATTCGAACCAGTTGGATCCACTAAAACAGTGCATATGAATGTACGCGTGATTGCTGCAACTAATGTTGACTTAGAAAAAGCTGTTTCAGAAGGTAAGTTTCGAGAAGATCTCTATTATAGGTTAAATGTTATTCCAATACACATACCAGCTCTGCGTGAACGCAAATCAGATATTCCACTTTTGTTAAATCACTTTCTCAATCATTTTAATAAAAATAAATCAAAACCTATAACAGGATTTTCCGCTGAGGCTTTAAATTCAATGATTAATTACTCTTGGCCGGGCAATATCCGAGAACTCGAAAATTTAATAGAAAGACTCAGTATATTAAAGGGGTCTGGTGAAGTGACACCTATAGATTTGCCAGCAAAATATAAATCAGCTGCCGCTTGTTACGCCGAAACAGGGTCAATTGATATACCAGACTCAGGTCTTGATTTTAATAATGCTGTCGATCAGTTTGAAAATGCACTCATCATCAAAGCATTAGAAAAAACTGGTTGGAACAAAAATCAGGCTGCAATTTTACTTAGACTCAATCGAACTACACTAGTTGAAAAAATGAAAAAGAAAGGCTTAAAGTCATTGTCTGATAATGATACAGACGTGTTTCACGGAAACGCCTAAGTATGTTTCAAAAAGAAACTAAAGCTGCTTTTTCGATTTGTAAAAATGAATGAATTTATTGAATTAAATTCATTCGTCGAGGCAAATTGTCGATAAGATGTTCATGAGTTTGAACCGCTCGATTGTATTTTGCTTGTCGAAAATGGCTCTTGTAACATACCTATTCTTATCCTCAAGTTGTACACCGTTTCAAGGCATTTCATCTGTTACGGAGTTACCATCTCTGAATGGCGGTCTATCTATATCATCAATCAACCCTAATAGTAGCTTTATTCTTGGTGGGACAACAATCACAGTTAAAGGCTCTGGATTTAATTCTGATACTGCTGTATCTGTTGGGCAATATGCTTGTACATCTCTAAACATTATTAACGCTACAGAATTGACTTGTGTATTACCGAGTGTTTCATCTCCTATTACGATGGATATTGTAGTTTCTAATTCGAAAGGTCGTACAACTTTAAATTCTGCCTTTCAATTTAACTTAGAATCATTTAATTCAATTGAACAATTTAGTGGGTCAGAATCTTATGGTGGATCGACCAACGGTACAAGCCAAACAGCAAAGCTTAATAGACCTTCCAAACCACTCGTTGTCGGTACTGATATTTATATTGCAGATACTGATAATCACCTTATTCGCAAATTTGATATTCTGACTGGTCTTACAACTACTGTAGCCGGCAGCCCATCAGTTAGTGGCACTACAGATGGCGTAAGCTCAACAGCACGACTAAGCCACCCTATGGGAATGACATTAATCGGAAGTGATATCTTTTTCGTCGATAACGGATCATGCTTAGTTAGAAAATTTAACCCATCGTCTCTTGCAGTAACAACAATTGCAGGTATCCCAAATGATTGTGCAGCGGCGGATAATACAACAGGGTTAACATCATCGTTCATGAATCCGGTATCATTAATTGCCAACGGGTCTTATCTGTTTATTGGTGACGAAAGCTTAAAACTGCGCCGCATGTCACTTACGCCACCACACCCTGTTGAATCGCTCATTTTTGATGAAGATCCTTACGCTATTATTGATTTTGCAGTGATCGGGCAAAATTTATATTACGTTGATGCACTTAACTCTACCACATCAGATATTCGATACATTGATTTATCTCAAACTCCTCCATACACGGTGAATTCGCTTATTTCAATACCGGGTGGATCTGGTGGTTTAACGACAGACGGAACTGATTTGTATGTTTCATGTCCTAGATTGCATCTTATCAAAAAATATACTTTTTTATCTTCAACACTATCGAACTTAGTTGGCGCAGGCAGCGCAGGTAATACCGATGGAACTGGAACAGGAGCCTCGTTTCATAATCCTGGATTTATGGATTTTTCAAGTGGCTATATTTATGTAACCTCTTACGGAAGCCACAATTTAAAGAAAATCAACTTATCTGATTTATCTGTCATAACGATTATGGGAAATACAAAATGATGTTAACAGTGCGCATACTATTCATTTTATTTCTATCCATAAGCCTGAGTAGCTGTCTTGAGTTTGATACGTTGCTAAACACTATTATGCGAAATTACGACAAAACAACACAAACGATTATCGTTGAATCGGATGATGGATTTCTCTATAGATCATTTGCTGTCCGAGGAGTAACAGCTAACAGCTCATCAAAAATTGAAAAAATTGATATCAACACTGGTGTAAATACAACAATTCTCGGTTCCGGAAATTTAGCGACCACCGATGGTATCGGACTAGCGGCTGAATTCAAAAAAATAACGGCGATGGCTTTTGTCCCAGGATCTCCACAGAAGCTTATAATTGGTGACAACTGCTCACTTCGAGAAGTCAATTTATCTACACTTCAAGTCACCACTAAAGCTGGGCTCAGCGATACATGCAATGATCTTAATGGCGTTGGAACTGCTGCGCGTTTTGCCAATGTTCGAGGGATCATCGTAAGTGGTACAACTTTATTCGTAGCAACTGCTAATCAAATAAAACAAGTCGACTTAGCAACTTATACTGTCAGCTCTTATATAGGCTCTGATACAGCAGGCGATACCGATGCTATTGGACCTGCCGCAGCTATCACACCGTACGGCATGACCAAGTTAGGTGATTTTATCTATCTTCTTGATGGCGCTCAAAAAATTAAAAAAATATCGACAGTAGACTTAAGTGTTACAACGATAGCTGGACAATCAGTGAGTGGCACAGAGTACAATTCGCAAGACGGTGTTGGAACAAGTGCGACTCTTTTAATAAAATCTATCAATGCTGCAACAACCGATAACAGTAAGTACTTGTATTTTACTGAAAATCAAAAGATCAGAAAATTGAATTTAATAACAAATGAAGTTTCAACAATTATAGATTCTTACAATTGGGACGAAGACATTAATTCGAATCAACTGAGTCAGGCAAAAGTCTATCGTCCATGTGGTATAGTTTTTACGAACAAGGGTTTATTTATTTCAAATCTCTATGGCGTTAGAAGGCTCAAGTAAAGGCTCTTATTCTTTTAATTATGCCAATAAAAACACTAGACTTAAAACTAACTGAATAAACCATATTGCAATATTTAACCTATTGTTTTTATTAATATTTTTAATTGCTGAGTTTGAATAATCCAAAAAATCCCCCTTATTTTTATACATACTATTTACATATATAAATAATATGTAAATAAATTAATATCAACACACGATTATTCAAATTTATAGTTCTATATAAAAGACCAGTTTTTTAGACCAAAGGCCCAATTTTATAAAGCACGTACTCAGACTAACCGACAGTCTAGATAGAGAAACGGGGCTTAACTATGTTAGAATATTTACTGTTCATGAAAAATCGATATTTAAAACAAACAGCTCTCATCACTACATTTGTTTTATCAGCCGGATGCGACTCAAATATTCAATTTGCGCCGATTGAATTACCACAACAATCTTTCGAAAATCCGAAGCAAGACGTTCAAAAAGAAGAGATCAGTGATGTTTTAAAACCGATTGAAGAAGTTTTTGAGTATCAACAAAACGTATTCGGTGCCAACCATACTACGATTTCTTTTCAAATTATAAAACAAAATGGCCAACTTGCTGAAGATATAAATAAAGATGAAATGACAATCACTGAAAATGGTCTCGAAGTTACGAAATACAATTTAACAAAAAACTCGGAAAGTTCCCGACAAGTTGTAGATATTGTTTTTGCCGTCGATGTTACAGCATCAATGAGACCCACAATAGAGGCAGCTAAAAGCAAATTGATTAACTTTATTAATCAATCACGCAAGGCAGGATATCATACTCGTATGTGTCTGGTTACATTCGGTGATTATACAGTTAAAAAATGCGATCGTTTTTACGATAATAATCCAGATGATCCCGAATCACTTTCTCAAGTCGCACAACTTATTTCTGAAATCACCAAACTCAAAGCATTAACCGGCTCACAAGATCCAGGTGGCAAAGATAAAAACGAAAATCCAATGCGAGCTCTAATCGATGCATCTAAATCGCCTTGGGCTACAAATAATCAACGTTTTTTAATATTAATGACTGATGATGGATTTCTCTATTCACCTGGAAATCAAGGAAGTGTAGGTAAATTAGCACCACAATATTCAGAAGTAAAAGAAGCTTTAAAGTTATCAAACATGAAGGTTTTTGCATCAACACCAGATCTCGGTGGATATAATAAAAATTTTGGTCAAGATCACGGAATTGTCAATCTTAGCCAAGGTGAATGGTTCAACTATAATGATCTCATTAAAGGCAAAATCTCTCTTGATACAATTCTTAATCGAATAATCACTAATGTAAATACAACGTTTATTGCTGAATATACTGTTGAAGATAATGATGGTTTACGCTCAGATCTACCATTAAGCCAAAGAAGAGCAAATATTTATCTGAAAAACCCATCAATTGGAACCATATCTCCTCTACAAATGAATAGTAATATGCCGGATGGGCATGAACAATATAAAAACGAATTTACTTTATCATCCAATCTTATCGACCCTCAATCAGTGAAAGTTTTTATTAATGATGTTATCATTAATCAAGGTTTTAGTCTGACCGATAAGGGTGTTATTAAGTTTTTCGCACCTCCACAAGCAGGATCACGAATAAAAATTATTTTTCATAAGCTTCTGTTAAAAGATAAATATAAAATGAAGCCACTCAAACTTAAAAATTTAACCGCTATATCTAATCTAGAAGTACGAGTTAATGACTACAAAGTGGATCGAAACTTATACACTATCATGAAAAGCGATGAGGGTTTTGGTTATTTAATAATAGATTCAGAACTACTCAACAATGATAAATATGACATCGAAAAAAATAATCAACTTCATATTAGCGTTAAAATAAGCTATAATCCGTAATGTGCTAAAAACCTTATTAATTGATCATTATGATTCGTTTACATGGAATGTGAGAGCTTGGCTTGCTCGGCACTGTGATGTTCATATTGTTTCATATGGCGATCTAGAAAAAATATCAACTCAAGGCTACAATTTAATTGTCTTATCACCAGGACCGAAACATCCGAAAGACTACCCTAAAACTCTGCAATTACTTCATAAAATTGACGATGACCAAGCTGTACTTGGAATATGTCTGGGCATGCAGTGTATGGCATACCTGAGTAAAAATGTAATAATACCGTACGAGCCCCCTCTGCACGGAAAAACAAGCCAAATTAATCTTAAAATGTGCGATGGCACACTTAATCAGATTCAAGTCGCCAGGTATCACTCACTTCAATGTGTTATCAATAATGATTTTGAAGTTTTATCAACCTCAGAAGACCGTGTTCCAATGATTATAAAACATCATAATAAAAATTGGCTCGGCTTGCAGTTTCACCCAGAATCCTTCTTAACTGAATCACCAGACTTAATTACTAAATTCATTAAAGAGCGCCTTAATTTATGAGCCCAGTAATTTGCTTTTATAAAAATGATCAGTATCTTTATAGTAGCCAATATACTACATATTGCTGTCATTCAGAAAACGAAGCTACTGAGTTTTTGTTTAAAATAAATAATCAGTACAACGATAAATATAAAATTATTAAAATAAACTTTGACTGCTTTCAAAGTGCGACAGAAAAAAATGAAATGCTGGTCGCAACTCCATTGATCATTGTTTATGTACTAAACGTATATGAAATAGTTAATTTACAAGAACTCAAAAACAAGCACCAGAAAACTAAACATGAACATGTCCAATTTGCGTCATTAATAACAGAAGAAGAATTCAAGCAATCTGTCGAATCAATTTTGACTGATATCAAAAATGGAAGATTTTATCAAATTAATCTCACCTCTGCATTTAAAGCACAAACATTAACTGATTTCGATACACTATCTTTTTTTATAGATGTAGCGGATAAAATTTATTGCCCATATAAAGCATATTTACCGTTTGAAAGTAGTCGTGTGATGTGTTTTTCTCCTGAGCTTTTTCTGCAAAAAGAAAATGATTACGTCATAACACAACCAATAAAGGGAACTCTATTGCCAAATCAGAGTGTTAAAGAATTAACTTTTAGCCAAAAAGAAGAATCTGAGCTCTCGATGATTGTTGATTTACTTCGAAATGATCTCAACAGTCTGACATGCTCAGAATATAAAGATACAGCCAGAGTTCAATTTCATCGCAAACTATTAGATTTAAATTATACAACGCACACATTTTCTGAAGTTGCTATTAAAACAAGCCTGCAATTACCACAAATTTTAGAAAAAATCTTTCCTGGCGGTTCAATTTCTGGCTGCCCTAAGATTGAAAGCTTGGCTAAAATTGGTGAAATTGAAAAATTTGATCGCGATTTTTATACAGGATCAATTGGATGGTGGCACCAAGATAACTTTAAATTAAATATTGCGATTCGAAGCTTTATTCACCGTAAAAACGAGCTCTACTATTTCGCAGGGTGTGGGATAGTTTATGATTCTACTGCTAATTCCGAATGGACAGAGTTTTTTACAAAAGCCAAATTTATAATGCCATTAAAGCAAGAAAATATCTTAATCACGGATACACTTTTGTTTAAAAACGATCAAATAGAATTTTTAAATGAGCACATTGAAAGAACAATCGAAAGCTTTTTTTATTATCATAAAAGATTATCTTTAAACAAAATTAAGTCTATTTATGAAAGAATTTCCATCGATTTGAAAAATAAATTAGACTCAAGCAAATTGCATAAAGTGAAAATTCAATTTCCTTTGCACTTAGATGGAAACTATTACACCTATACGACCGAACTGTTTAATGTTGATAATGATAAAACTGTTTTATTATCTTTAAGTAAAGCAAGTGAGAATTTTGTGTACTCAAGCATAAAAACAAATCTTCGCGCACATTGGGACGAGATTTTAAAAAGTAAACCCGCCGATTGCGATGATGTACTGATTATAAATAAAAATAATCATATTGTAGAGACATCAATTTATTCAATTTTTTACAAACTAGAAAACCAATTTTACACCCCACCCTTGGATGATGGATGTCTCAATGGTGTACTCAGAAAATCATTTCTCAAACAAGGATATTTAATCTACGACAACGTCCAATATCATATAAAAATTAAATCTTTAAATTATCAAGATTTAAAAAATGTTGAACTATATGTGGGCAATAGTGTTCGAGGCATTAAAAAAGCCAAAGTTATTCACTTTGGCTTTTAATGCATTAATTTTCAAAATTTACTATCCAACTTTTCTAAAATATGGTGACTTCATAGTCGGAACATCTTTGTATTTTAAAAATGTTTTATAATCTTTTTTGTATGCATTATTGAAATTTGTTTCATGTTTATTAAATACCTTATCCAACCAAGAATAATATGTTTTATAAAGATGGTTGTTCATGAAATTACAGTACCATACAAAAGGCATTTTATTTGATACCCAATATTTTTTTGAAAATGAACTAATTTCTTTATTAAAAAACGTCCACCATTTATTTGCCTCAGTTTTGCTGACAAAATTAGAAGTAAAATAGTTTCTACTTTTATATGTAAAGCCAATTTCGTATCCTTTACCTACAGGTTTAAAATATGTTTTGAATGGGTTTTTACCTAATTTATAATTTTTTGATTTAGTCATGCTGGCTGTCTCCGTTAGTAAATAAATATATGGCCTGATTGCCTAACAACCCATCGGACACAAATTTTCAGGACTAAAGACTTATCTGAACTAAAATATGTTTTAATATTTCATTCTCATTTTGAGCCATAAGCATTATATATTTTTTATAATCGGTATGAATGGTCTAAACTTGCTAGAAACCATCAAGTGTATCTTTTGCGCTACCTCAGTTCTATCATCATCAAAACGAATATTGACTAGTGGTAAAAACTCAATTTCACATTCAACCGAATCTAACTTCAATGATCGCCAAATCGATGATAAAAATGATTGATCACCATACCAACACACAGAATCTCTGTATTTGATATCGACTTTCTGTTGATTTATTTTTACAAAATTAAAAACAAATGGTCGTATAGGCACTTCAGCATATCCAGCTGACATCATTAAAGTTTTTTTAAATGGCAATACTTGTTCACCATTAGAAGCTATCGATTCAGCATAAAGTACAACACGAAATCCCTCTTTAAGTACATCAACTATATTTTGTAATTCATCTTTAATATTCATTCTGCTTTTTCGATTAACATAAGCACACCCAGCAACTTCACAAATTTGTCCTAAGCCTGGTGTATTTTTCATTTCTAACGAAGTAATAAAAACACTTGGCTGCAAAGCCTGCAAACACAAAATATCAATAAATCCAATATGATTACCAACTAATAACGACACTTCATTTTTCGGGATAGGATTAATACAAGAAACTCTGACACCAAATGTTTTCATCAACAGGCGACTAAAACGACTGCCATTTCGAATAAGAATACCTCTTCGCTTGAAAGGATTTCTAATTATTAAATAAAGAAATAACCCGAACAACACATACGATGATATGAGAAATAAAAACAGGACTAAACGTAAAAATGCACGAACATTCAAATATACACTCATATAACTTAATCTATTATAAGGCTTGCAGCTTTGTAAAGTCGATCGAAAATACTTTCCCACATTTCACCACTATGATAAGGCATTTGAATGAAACAAAGAACTTGTGGTTGACGATCACTAGCTGCGCGCAATTGAGAATAAAGTTCACGAGCTGCTTGCTCGGCATCTTTTGATAAATTTAAAAACTCAACCTTATCAATTATAGTTTTAGGTTTGACAATTTTTACACTTTCAACTTCGTCCGGCAAATCATTCAACCGAGAATTAAGGATTTCTGCTAATTCAGATAACTTTAGATTCGGATTGCGACAAACAACAAAAGGAATTTCCGGCATGTAATGATGCTTCATATGACCGGGCGAATCTTTTTTATCAATTTGCTCTGTCCATTGATAATTAACTTGAACTGTTTTCAGATGATCTTCAATATGCTTTTTAAGAATTGCTCCTTTACGCAAAATTGCCAATTCAAACTGATTGCCATTTTGTTTGACCATTAATACGGTAGATTCGATACCGATTTCACTACTACCTTGATCAAGCACCATAACTTGCTGACCAAATTCTTTAACAACATGCTTGGCATGAGTAGGGCTTGTTTTCCCGAATTTATTTGCACTGGGTGCAGCAATAGGTTCACCAACTTGCTTGATTAATTCAAGAGCAACTGGATGTTTTGGCATACGCACACCAACGTTAACTAAACCAGAAGTGATAACATCCGAAACAATATCTGATTTCGGCATAA
Source organism: Pseudobdellovibrio sp. (assembly GCA_046293015.1). Taxonomy (GTDB): domain Bacteria; phylum Bdellovibrionota; class Bdellovibrionia; order Bdellovibrionales; family Bdellovibrionaceae; genus Pseudobdellovibrio. Next base: position 394,231 of record JBKBPU010000001.1, on the reverse strand, counting down.
CAAGAGTGAGTGGTCCTGGCCAAAAATTTTGAGTCAATATTTCTGCCATGACATTCCAGTCTTTAAAACATGTTTTTGCCTGTTCTACAGAGTGAACATGAACAATCAATGGATCAAAAAAAGGACGTTCTTTTGTTGAAAAAATTTTACGAATACCTGTGTCACTACTAATACGAGCTCCTAACCCGTAAACAGTTTCAGTTGGAAATGCAACGACATCTTCTTGCTGAATTTTTACTGCAGCAATTTTAATGTCGCCCATCAGATCAGAATTTAAATTTGAACTTAACTTATTACCGCTATTCAAGCGTGGTTCCTTCTGCTTTTAATAGAGCCATTGGTTGTAACACATAAAGCGGTCTAAGTACTATTTTAATAATGACCGCAGTTAACACCATAAGCACAATTGATGTTATAATCAACGACTGAAAATCCAAAGTTAATTGGATTTTAAATAGTGTTTTTATTAAAAAGAAAGAAAGTCCAGAGCCTAATGCTGACCCAAGTAACAAACTACCACCAACGATAATAGTGAATTGAATTGTCAATATCTGCACAATAGAATGTGTATTCAGGCCCATAACTTGTAGTAAATTCATTTCATTAAGTCGCTCAGAAATTTGAGTATTCAATAATATTATAAAAACAAAAAAACCGACAACTAAAGACAACCATGCCATAATTTGCAGTGCTAAAGACATTTGATCAATAAAAACCAAAGATTTTTCAACAGTCGAACGCACATTTATAATTGAAATATTAGGATATTGATCAACTAAAGCTGCCTGAATTAAATTGACTTGCTCATCAGTTAGATTACCAATTGATGATAAAAAATTCTGGGGAGCTTCTTCTAAATATCCAGGTTGAAAAACTATAAAAAAGTTAGGCTGAAAACTCGTCCACCTAACAGAACGCAACGAAGTCACTTGTCCTTTTATTTCTAATCCTTGCACATCAAATAATATAATATCACCAATTTTAGCATTAACTCTTTCTGCATACTTTTTCTCTAAACTGATTTCTGGTAAAATTTCACTTGATTCTTGATTTTTCTGGAGAGGATTAAACCATTGTCCCGAAACAAGTGTTTCAGAATCCTGTAGTCGATCTTTATACGTTAAATTAACACCTCGATTACGAAATCTGGCTTCAGCTTCCTCTTCACGAGTTTGAAAATTATCCGGCTCAATAGCTCGTTCGTAATTTCGATCATTAATTTTTAAAATGCGTGATCGAACTAAGGGAGTAAATTCAACTTTGCGTTCAATTATTTTTTCAATTTTTTCAGCAACACCATTTTTTTGATCTATTTGAATGTCAAACATAAATAAAGACGGTATTTGAGAAGCTTTATTGGGCTTTATTTCTTCTATAATTGATTTTTTAAGATGCGGTAAAAGCGTAAGAACTAAAATGGATATTGTCATTGTTACAAAAATTAAGTATGTCGACTGCTGCTTCCTTACTAAACTAATGAGAGCATATTTCCATTTAAATGAAAAATGGTGTACTGTTTGATCAACAGCTAAACTAAATATTTTAATCAAAACAACAACAAAGAGAACAGCAACTAATATCCCAAATATAAAAAAATTTGCAGTCAAAAGCGAATGGCTTTGCCAAACGGCCAACAACCAAAATGATAAAGTAACTAATAATCCCCAAAATAAGTATATGCGCCAACCTAAATCATAATTTTGCATTTTTTGCTTTAACAAATCGAGTGGATTAGCTTTGTATGTCATGATGTAAGCAGGGATGGCAATTAACTGAGGACCTAATAACACTATAAAAAAACTATTAATTAAATCACTCGTCGAAATAATTAAATCTAATGGTATTCGAAAATAATTCGTCAACAAATTTTGTATAGGCTCTTTTATCAAAAGCAATATGAAAATTGAAAATAGTAAAGCCGCACATGATAGTAGTAAATTTTTTGAAATTGAGTATTGCAATATATGCTTTTCTGAAACGCCAAGCACGCGATAAATTGCAATGTTCTTTTTATTTATTTGGAAAAACCAGTTAAGCATGTAACTAAGACAAAGAAAACTTAGACCTAAGGCAACCAACGAAACTAAACCTAAATAATCAATTAAGTATTTAAAAATTTGATTATTGTTACCATCCTCTTGAAGTGCACTGGTCAACTGAATTGCCGGATCTTTGATATTTTGATCAAATAAATTTTTAATTTCTTGAGCTTTTTGCGGATTTTTTAATTTATACAAGTAAGCTGTTGTCATTGTGCTACCTGGCTTAATTAAATCGCTAGTAATTAAGTTTTCATAGCTAATAATCATATACGGAGCTAGAGTGCCAAATCGAAAAGCTCGCGAAGGATCGTTTTTGATAAGACCAGAAACTTTCAGCGAAATTTTTCCTATTTTCAAGTAACCAGATTGTAAGTTTACTTTAAGTTGGTTTTGAACATCTGGATCTATCCATAAATCATTTTTTTGAATAGTCGATATTTTAATCTCTTGATTTTGATCGTTCGTTACATCAACTGACCCAAATAGTGGAAAAAACTGATCAACTGCTTTAATCAACACGAGTCGAGCACTGTCATTATTTTTGACCATGGCAAAAAGCTCACGCGTATGAGACCTTTTTGCGATGTCTTCGCTGAATAGCTTTTCTATATTAAGTATTTCTTTTTCATCAATTGCTCTTCGCGCTGAGATAACAATATCACCACCAAGTGTTTCCTGAGCTTTTTGCTTGGACTGAACAGACAAGCTAGTTTGAAAAATTTGAAGTAATAGAAATCCTAAAAATCCGAGCATCAAATTTATGCAAAAGAACAAATTCAGTTTTTTTTGCGATAAAATATCTCTGAAAGTAAATTTAAGTAAATGGCTTATTTTATGCATTTTTAATAATTTCTAATTGCCCATGGTTTAATTTATAAATGCGATCACATTTGCGAGCTAAGTCTAAATCATGTGTCACTAGAATTGTGGTTGTATTTTGCTGTCTAACTTGTTCAAAAAACAAAGCCATCACTTTTTGTCCTGTTTCGGTATCTAAACTTCCAGATGGTTCATCTGCTAAAAGTAAACTTGGTTTAATAATAAGGGCTCTAGCTAAAGCTAACCTTTGACATTCGCCACCACTCATTTCAGTTGGTCGATGATCAGAACGATGTAATAAGCCAACATTTTCTAAAGCCAAATCTATAGAATTTTGATCATATTTTTTATCTAAAATATCTAAAGGAAGTGTTAAATTTTCATATGCTGTCAAATGGTTAACGAGATAATATTGTTGAAAAACTATTCCAATGCGACTTGATCTAAATTGAGTTAAATCATTTGGCGACATTTGCTGTAGGCTCTTTTGATCAATTTTAACTTCGCCCGAGTCAGGCTGATCTAATCCAGATAACAGACCCAAAAGCGTCGATTTTCCAGATCCTGATGACCCAACAATAGCTATGACTTCACCGCTGTTAACTTTTAAATTTAATCCTTGTAATATATTAACTTGTTCAGATTTAGCATTTAAATAATAAGATTTTTTAAGATCATTGATTTCTATCATATTTGAACCCTTTAATTGACCCATTTAGCTAAAAAATGAAATAGATTGTCTGCAACTATCTTATGCCCCTCTTCATTTGGATGAATACCATCTGCCAAATTAAGATCTTTATTTCCTGCGACTTTATCCAGTAAAAATGGGGCTAAATTAATTTTCTGCACACGACTGATATTAGTGTAAACTGCTGAAAATTTTTTGCCATAATCAACACTATAATTTGGTGGCACATGCAGTTGTCCTAAAGCCACTTTAATATTTTGCGATTTGGCCCAAACGACAGCCTCGGTTAGATTTTTTTCTGTTTGCGCAACGCTAAGCCCTCTTAAGCCATCATTACTTCCTAATAAAATCAGAACGTAATCAGGCTTGTCCTTAGAAATCCACTTAATTCTTTGCAAAGCAGACGCTGATGTAGATCCACTTGAACCAGAGCTGATAACTTTAACATTTGGTTTAAGCTTATTAAATTTATTTTGCAATAAATACGGAAATGAAGAATCTTGAGCAACGCCATAGCCTTCTGTTAAAGAATCGCCAAGTATAACAAGTTTGATCGTTCTAGTATTTTGGTGACTGGCCGTATTTTTATTAACTGAGGTAGTTGAAACAGAATTTGGATAAACTTGTTTAGAAAAAAAAGATGTTACAATGAAAATTAGAAAAAAAAAGACCCTAGCTTGATTCTCAAAATTAAAACTAATCGCTTTAATTGATGCGGTTTTCATATTATCCTTAATCGTTCTAAAGAAAAAAGTTTTCGATTTTCTTGAGATATTTTAGGACAAGTTAGCCGCTTAAGCTAGGATCTATTATTATTTTAACAAAGTAGCTAAAAAACTATGTCAAATAACGAAATTAGTATTCGTTACCGCCACCGTTGCCACCGCCGAAACCACGACCGCCACCGCCATCACGACGCGGACCACGGCCACCGCCGCCACCAAAACCACGGCCACCGCCGCCGCCGAAACCACGACCGCCACCGCCTTCGCGACGTGGACCACGAGATCCAGGTTCTTGAGGTTTAGCTTCAGAAACGCGTACTGCACGACCACCAATAGTTTGGCCGTTCATTTTTTCAATAGCTGTATCTGCATCAGCGTCGTTTTCAATTTCAACGAAACCAAAACCTTTGCTACGACCAGACATTTTGTCCATAACAACACGTGCTGACGTGATAGTTCCAAAAGATGCGAATGCTTGTTGTAATTCATCATCTGTAACAGAGAACGCTAAGTTCCCAACATATATCTTCTTTGCCATTTTTCCTCCGGGCAATTTTAAAACGGACCCTGAAACTTGGAACTCATGCTCTTAAAAAACATTCGATCAAAAGGACTCGGGATCACAAACTTTTAAGTATCTTCATACTTATCTATTAGATTAATTTATCGGCATAAGCTTTCAACATGAAAATAACATCAGCTGGCCTTTCGCCCGATTTATGCCGCAATGTTTATCATTAATCAATGATGATGCGCATCTCCATGCAAGCCATGTGCGTGGCCATGCAAAACTTCATCAACTGTTGCTTCACGAACTAACACAACTTCAACATCAAACTCTAAATCAGTTCCTGCTAACGGATGATTGCCATCTAGTGTCACGTGCGAATCCGAGATTTTAGAAACTTTAACAATTTTAACACCTTGACCTAGCTGCAACTGAAGATGAGATCCAATTTCGATCTGAATGTGTGCGAGCTCCTCTTTAGGTACTTCCATAATCATATCTTGACGAAACTCACCGTACGCATCTTTAGCTAGTATAGAAACTTTCATTTTATCACCCTCAGACATTTTAACCAGCACATCTTCTAATGCAGGAATAATTTGCTTACGACCTTCCATAAACGGCAGAGGTTGATTAGGCTCAGAAGCATCAATCAAGTCACCTTTTGTGTTTTTTAAAACATAATTAAAAGCAATCACACGTGGCTTTGCTTGAGTTGTTTCGTTCATGTCTACCTACTTTCTATTGCGTATATATCTTCAGCTTTTATATCTATAAGCTGTGTCCTTCATAAAACATACTCAGCTAGACCTTGATCCAGAATGAGAATCTTTTGGCAGTAGGGTTATCTCGATAAAATGAAGATAACAAGCAAAAAAATGTCTTATTTCAGTTATAATAATTTTGTATGTTGTTTTGAAACACATCTGACATATAATTTAAACATGGTCGCATTGGACGCGGTTTCATTATCAGGTCGATTACCTTTGAATGAAGTAACTATGAGTTTAAAAGCGTTAGTTTTAAATTCGAGCTATGAGCCTTTGCGAATCGTGTCTTGGCAAAAAGCTCTCGTCATGTGGTTTCAAGATAAAGTTGAAATTCTGGAATACCATTCTGCATTTGTAAGATCAGTATCGTCGTCGTTTAACCTACCTAGCGTACTCAGGCTTAAAAGTTACATTAAACCTAAAAAAGTGGACGGAGTTCGCTTCTGTCGAGAAAATATCTACATTCGGGATAATTTCACCTGCCAATATTGTGCACAAAAATTCGCCCCAAAAGAGCTTACTATTGATCACGTCTTACCCGCATCCAAAGGCGGTCCCAAAATATGGACAAATGTAGTAACCGCCTGCAGAAAATGCAATCAAACTAAAGCAGATCGCACTCCAGAAAAAGCCAAAATGCCGTTACTCAAACAGCCGAAAGCGCCAAGCTGGTTACCAGTGCTCGAACACGAAATACTTTCTGAGCGAATTCCAAAATCTTGGAAAGACTATATTCGATTTAAATAATCCAAATTTGTGCTATTATTTTTAAATGTTTTCTATTGATTCAGTGAAGTTTATCAAACCAGATCAATGTCTAGATTTGCGCACTCGTATTTTACGACCAGGCCAGGATATCAAGTTATGTGTTTTTCCTGAGGATACCTTGCCCACAACTTTTCATCTTGGCATCGCAGATGATTGTAAAATAATTTGTAACGGCACATTCATGCAAAATTCTCATCCTGATTTTTCAGTTGCGACAAACCCTTATCGTTTACGTGGTATGGCTACAGACACAGCCTATCAAGGTCAAAATCTTGGATCATTACTTTTGCAAAAGGCAGAGCATATTTTAAGGCATAATTATCATTGCGATTTTTTATGGTTTAACGCAAGAGAAAGCGCATTCCCTTTTTACCAAAAAAATAAATTTAATTTTCATCGTGAGATGTTTGATATTCCGCAAGTAGGTCCACATAAAGTCATGTACAAGTGGTTATAATCACGTTAACGTTTATTCATGATAGTCTCTATTACACACAAATTACTAGTTAAAGAATTTATCGAAATTGTCTCTGAAACAAATGGTATTACATTGATAGATACATTAGATTTGCTTTTATCATCTTCACTTAAATCTAAAAACATTGAAGCCTATGAATGCGTTGCTGAATTTCAAAAAATCTTAAATCAATTTATTACAAATGAAAGACCGATTCAGGATCTCATTAAGCATCCTTTTGCATTAGTGTTGTTTGAATTTTTCAAACGCTTTCCACTCAAATACAACGAAGAACATATTCACTTAACGGGATCATTAACTGCTCAATTTATTTGGAGCAAGCTTAAACCTTTACTTGAAGGTCCAAATGTTAAAATTTACGAACAAAAAATCAAGCAAAACTATGGTGAAAAATCTTGGCCTATCACGTGCGCGGATGATGTTGATAAGCTGATCCGTCTTAAGGAAAGTGAGGGTTTTTCAACATATTTAAAAATTTTATACATTACAAAACTCATTTTCACTTCGCGCGAAGCGCATGCTGAAGCAGCCTACAGCATGGCTCTAGATTTATATAAAAACTATAACATTGGACAAATTCGATTAAAATTTTCACTGAGTCGCTCAACGTCTGATGCTTCAGAACAAATTCCTGGCATCGATGAAGTGACCGCTGAAGATGTGGTTTTAGGGCTTTATGATGGTTTTGCTTTATTTCGCCAAAATCACCCTGATTTTAATTTTATATTATCACCTTCTTTTAGAAAAGAGTCTTCATTTTTTGATTCTTCAAAATATGCAAGTCGCAAAGATCATTTTTTACAACAGATCGATGAAATTTTAAAACTCACTGAAAAATATCCACAATTGAAAAGTCATCTTTGCGAAGTTGATACTGTCGGCGATGAACGAGAAATGTATCGCAAAGAGCACTTCTTTGAATTACAAACTGGTTTTAGAAAATTGCAATATAAGGGTTTTAAAGTTAGATCCCATCATGGTGAAACTTGGCATACTTTACGCCGTGGTATTCAAGCTGTCGACAATGCCATGAATATTTGGCATATTGATACTCTTGAGCATGGTATCAGCTTAGGAATTAACCCAAATCGCTATTTTCATAAGCTCTATCAGCGTGTTATCAAAAATAATATTGATAATTTACCTGTAACTACTGGATCGAGTGAGTATAAAGAGCTACACGAACTCGATTGGGGTCAAAATAAAAATGTTCTTGATAAGCTCATTAAAGGTCAAACTTTAAGTGAAAAAGAAAGAACTCAGTTTTTAAAAGCCAAATTTCACACAGCTCGTGAAATCGAACAATATCAGCATGACGTCCTTAATCGTTTAATTCAAAAAGGCGTTTCTTTAGTTGCTTTACCATCATCAAACAACAAGCTCACAGGTAAATTTGAAGACTACAAAGATCATCCTTTCTCTTGGTGGGAAAAAAAGAATGTCGATCTCGGCGTTGGAACTGACAACTACATCACTCTTAATACGAACTACATTCAAGAAATGCTTATATTGTTGTTAACAGATCCCATGAATTTAAAAATTACAAAATTATTAATGGTCACAACTGGAGAAACACGCAGGCCGTATATTTCTCAGTTACTTTGGCAAATGCGTAAGGATATAAATAAAGATGTCGTCTAATTTTGTTCAAAAATTTTTTAATCGTAAGCAGCTTATAGTTTTAATTCTAGGTTTTGCGAGTGGTTTACCTCTAGCTTTAACCGGAACAGCGATGCAGGCTTGGCTAACAGCAGAGGGCCTCGACATCAAAACAATTGGTTTTTTTACTCTCGTGGGCATGCCCTACACTTTTAAGTTTTTATGGGCTCCGCTGATGGACAGATTTGAACTTCCATTTTTTGGTCGCCGCAAAGGTTGGATTATTCTCACACAAGTACTATTAGCATTAGCACTGTTTTCAATTTCACTTTTTTCCCCGACAACATCGATACAAATTTTCGCACTCATGGCCATTTTAATTGCTTTTTTATCGGCATCACAAGATATCGTCATAGATGCCTATCGAACAGATATACTTGATAATTTTGAAAAAGGGTTGGGATCATCAATCACTGTATTTGGCTTTCGCTTAGCGATGATTTTATCAGGTGGTATTGCATTTGTGTGGGCAGACACACAAGCTGGAAATGGCTGGAGCTGGTCTAAAATTTATTCCATTATGGGCATTATCATGCTAGTTCTTGCTCTATTTAGCTTTATCTTTTTACCTAAAATTAAATATGTGACAGATAAAATTCAAACCAAAGCAAAAAACGAATTAATTGGGTTTATTGCAGTCATTGTAGCCGTCTTTATAGGATACGAATTCACAAATTTGTCACAAGAAGCGCTACAACAGCTTTTTAATCCAGAAAAAGCCACTGATATCAAAAAATGGACTGATATGATATCTCTTCTGTTAGGTATTTGTTTCACATTACCTTTGGCATGGTTTGCGGCTCAAAAAGCAAAATTTGAAACACTTAATACATCTTTAAAAAATTATTTTAGCATGAAAGGCGCTTATGCTTTTCTTGCATTGATCATTTTGTATAAACTCGGTGATTCATTTGCTGGAGCTTTACTTACTAATTTTTTAATCAAAGGAGTTGGTTATTCAACTGCTGAAATTGGTGTTGTTAATAAGGTACTCGGAATTTGGTTAACGATCGTCGGAACAATTATTGGCGGATCGATCATGATTAAACTAGGCCTATTTCGGTCACTTTTTATTTTTGGTATTTTACAAATGTTTTCAAATTTAGGATTTTGGCTAGTTGCCGTCACTGAAAGAGGCTCTTGGGGATCATTCACTTTGCCAGCTTTTGATATCTTGATTGTGACTTTAAAAGAATCATCACAAGTCGACTGGCTTTTATTATTAGCTGTAGCTTCAGAAAATTTAACGGGCGGAATGGGTACAGCTGCATTCGTTGCATTTCTGATGGCTCTATGTAACCAAAAATTTACGGCTACACAATATGCTCTTCTATCTGCCTTTGCAGCGGTTGGTCGCGTTTGGGTTGGCCCATTAACAGGTGTTTTAGTCGACACGATTGGATGGCCAAAATTTTTTATATTCGCAACATGCGCCGCTGTTCCTGGTTTACTTCTTATCTATAAAATGAAATCCACAATTATAGAACTTGAAACACCAAAAGACATTAACCTCATTGAAGATTAATGGATTTTAATTTAATAAGTTTCTCATTTTTGTATGCTTTCAACAAAAGATTTTGAATCACACTGAAAACCAGGTCGTAGATAGTTATTTTTTTCAAGAACATCCGATGCTGGTTTTCGAAGAGACGCACCAAGGGTTTTAACCTGATCTTGCAAGCAAGAATTCAATCCTGCTATTGAAGTGACCGCTACATCATCGGTATCTGTTCGATATGTTAAATACAAATAAGTAAGATTTGGAACCTGCATTTTACCTAAATTAGAATCCGCATTAGCTTGTAATTCGACTTTTAATCCTGCTTTAAGCTCTTTATCGTTAACCAACCCAAATAACTGTATAACTTCTGCTTGCTGACTATTTTGATTAATTTTCTTTAAAAATAAATTTACAAAACCAAAATTTTGCCGCTTCACTTCTTGTGCTAATTTATTTAAAGCCGTTGCTAAAACATATTTTTTATTAATTTTTTCAAATGATTGCTCATGTGAAAATTTAAATACAGCTCCTCTTTCTGCTAAATACATTAGAAAGTCAGAATTAAAGTTAAAACGATCAACTTTTTCTTTATCTTCCGCTAAAGATAATACCTGCTGCATCTGATCTTTCGAAGGGAACTCATAATCAGTTTTAATGAGTGGTTGACCAATGTATTCGGCCAAACTGCCTTGACATGGCAATTGTGTATTTAATGTTACTTTGCCACGAACTTCTGACATCACATATTGAATAGATAGCACCCGAGCTCCGTCTATCAAATCTTTTTGTAATTGAACTTGGGCGTGGTCCCCTTTTTTAAACTCTAAGACATGAAACTTGCTAAACCATTCGGGATGCTGTCGCATATAATTTAAATAAACTGTTAACTTTTCAGCCCAAAATGGACTAGCAGTTGATTTACATTTAGCATCTATTTCAGTTTTTTCATAATCCAAAAGAGAATCATTCGAGATTGCAAAAAGAATATTGTTCTGAGCAGCCATCATAAGACTTTGTTGAACATCAGCATTTTTATATACTTCTGTAGCAGAGTTCGGAATACGCAATTCTTGCGATACGCATCCATAAATAAAAATTATTGAAAAAAAAAGTAAGTTAAGAGCAAATAATTTCTTTTGAGCCATCCTAGCCCCCATCACAACACATCAAGATTATTGACAATCTTAGTGTACTTCAATTTTGTGCAATATTCTTCAACATATTGAATTGGCATGAACATCGCTGGACTAATAGCTAATAACAAGTTGCTGTTGTTAAATTATCTTCAAAAACGATATGAGGGGGAAATATATCGTGTTACAGAAAAAATTGCTAAACAATTCATCACACGACTTTGGTCGAAATATGTCAGCACTTGCCATTAATTGGCTAACCATAAATATATTCGTAAATATATTTCATTTTGAAGTTTTAGCTGTTCAGACACAAACTTTACCACAAAAGATATCAAATGTTTCGATTATCACAGGACAAATTACTGGTTTAGATAAAAAATTTTCAAACACAGGAACTTTAATCACTTTAAGAGATCAAAAATCAATTGAGTTCGATGCAGAAACAATTGCAAAGTTCAACCCTGAAGCGACAACTTTAGTGCAAACTCTAAATCGCTTTGGTCTGTATAATGCTGGTGATTTATTTAATTTAGGTACACTCGAAATTGATGCTGACCCGCAAGTCAAATATCTTGCTCCAACTTATGCGATCGGGCTGAATGACAATTGGACCTTTGCTCTTGCTGTACCAATCATTCAGTATTCAAACACTGTTGTCATGCGCCAGTCTTTGTCTAACAAATCTTATTATGAACAATTTCGAGGACTATCACCTGACTTGGATGCAGCTTTGGATACAAATTTAGAAGTTGCTACGCAGCATGCTCTTATAAACAAAGGCTATGATCCAATTCAAAATCAAAAATCAGATTTTATTGGCGATATACAACTCATTAATCTCTATAAATTTTTAAGTACAGCTAAATCACACTTTGTGAATAACTTGACTGTAGTTTTACCGACTGGGCCTAAGTTTAACCCTGACAACTTACTCGCATTAAATAATTTTCACAAATTTAGTATTGAAAATACAATTAGTTACTCCTATTTGCTTAATAGTTTTATTTCAATCACCCCATTTATTGGTTTAAAATATTTTATACCAAATCAAATAATAGTTCGAGTTGCTCAAAATATTAATGATACGTTACCCGACCAATACAGTAAACAGTCCCTAACTTTGCAAGAAGGATTTCATCAAGAAATTGGAACTATGCTGAGCTGGTCGCTGAATGATGATTTTTCAATCAATCAATCAATTAAATATGGAACTAAATCTTCTGACCGCTATTCAAAACCAACTAATGGAACAACACAGTTACTTGAAAATAACACGGATCAAACATGGCAACGCTACGCAATTGAAATCAATTATTCAATGATAAAATCATATCTTAAAAAGCAGAGTCTACTGCCAATGAATTTGAATTTTAGAATATATGACACATTTTCAGGGCGAAATGTTGAGAAACAACAAGGTCAAGAACTGACAATTTCTCTTTTTTTCTAAGGAGCATAAATGACTAACTTAAAAAACACATTATCTCTAATCATACTAATTTTCCTTATTTCGTGCGATCGGAATCCACAAGAATTCGCCAAAAATGATCCAGATATTCCAAAAATTCAATCGAATGATATTAATTTAATAAAAAAATTCAAAAAGCCATTTGCGGATTTTTTATTTGCACGAAAAAACTTAATTGTATCTAACCTAAATGATGAAAATTCGATTAATGATTTTATAAAATTAGGCCAACTTTTAAATGATGACCAAATTGTTATAAAGGCACACAAAGCTCATACTAACTATATGACCAATCATGAATTTTCCGATCTAGTCTTAAATGATGCTATTTATATTGAATTAATCAAACAGCAAAGTGAACAAGCTCTAGCAGCTGGAATTGATCAAGCTGAAAAAGAGATCTTGATCGGCGTTGAAATTGTCAAAAAGATTTTTGTTGATAATAATCAGGCCATTAAAAATGTAACAGCAAACGACAATCTCGATAGTCAGTTAAATTTGGCAAAAACCTTTATCGCTGAAATTATTTACAAAATATCAGAAGCTAATATCAATAATGACCTAAAAACAAAACTATTAGAAAGTCTCAATAAAGAAGGAATTTCAGGCTTTATAGGTCCTGAAAAACTAAATCAACAATTGAAATCAGCTGCTACACTTGGTGATGCGGTTACAATCTTGCGGGAATATATACAAAACAGTCAGACTGTTCTTTTACCAGAAGATCAAATTGCACTACAAAATGCGAATAAGCTAGGACTACTCATTGATAAAATGAATGATGAGAAAAATGCTTTACAAGCATTAGCCATGGCATGGTCAATGCTGAACACAGAAGAAAGAATAATCAATTTTAAGTCAGCTAATGAAAAACTTTATGATTTTTTACATAAAAAATCAGATTCAGAAATACAGTGCCTGATTAATGACAATTGTGATGGATTTTTTAAAAAACTAATTTTAAAATTTGGTGTTTACCCTGCAATCGAAGAATATGGTGTTAACAAAATAAAAGAGACTTTAAATTTAGAATCACTAAAACAAGTCAATTTCAACGTTCAAAAACAAGCTTACTTAACAATCTCGATGCTTGATCACACTATTAGTCAAAAACTTACAGATCAAGTACATGAGAGTTTACATCAACTCAATCAATTTAAATCAGAATTCGCTCAACAAATTGCATCTGGATTGGGTCATAAATTAAAATCTAATGTCATAAAATTATTCTCAACGAATCAAGAATTTGATTTTAGTCGTGAATTTAAAATTTCACTAAATCAAATCTTACTAATTAAGGACAATGATCATTTAACACAAATTCAATTGATTGAGAAACTATTGCAATTTATGAAACTTGGGACTGATTTTCAAAAAAATGCTTTTTCAAGTTCTATAAAACAATCGTTACAAGATGCTCATCCTCGCTTTTACATAAATAACAGCAAAGTTGGCGAATCAAACTTATTGGTTAAGGATCAAGCGCACGCTCTCATATTTTTTTCCAATATGCTAAAACAGCTTTCAGATTGGAGGACTACTCATTTTGACTCTGGTATAACCGAATTCATTGCTCAAGATTTTGTAACGCAATTTCAATCACCTGAACTAAATAGAAAGCTTTTTCAAAAAACTGAACTTGTGGGCATGGCTTTATCGCTTGCTGCTCAAGTACTAAAACAGACTGAAACAGATCAGTCAGTCATTTATTTATTAGACTTAAACAATCAAAGAATTTCAATAAGAGATTATTTAAATGACATATCATCATCACCACTTGTACATGCAGCTGCTTCTAGCTACAAAAATAGAATACGAACAAACTTAACTACGTTATCAGATCTGTGTTTATTAATTCAAGCTTACAGTGAGTACTATGAAGCGATTGAAAATATTCAGCTATCAAAATCTGAATCACTAAAAAATCCTGATTTAATGAAACAGGTTCTTAATTCTAGACACCAAATTAAATTGCTTATTCTGACTTTAGCAAATTTCATTTCAAATCAACTGATCAATGATGACAAAACGATCAATAATGCACTAAACTTTCAGACTGGTGAAAAAGTACAATCGCTTGAAAGCCTTGATTATGCATTAGCGATTAATGCACTGACGCGTGCATATCAAATTACAGGTATAGATATTTATAAAATGTCTGCACTCGAACTCTACTACAAACTAAATCAAAATTATTATGCTGACAGCATTAAATTCTATAAGGTTCAATTAGGAGATCAAAATACAAAAGTTCATCAAGAGCATCTAGTTAAAATGTTTAATTACACATACCAATTAAGATCACTGTTAGATTTAACAAGTCAATTGCAGTATGATCGTATTTTTGAATATTGGTTATCTCAATTCTGATTTATACTCGCTGGTCGACGAGAAGATTTTATTTCTAAATCTTCTCTTTTCTGAATCAAGTTCAATTTACTATATATGTCACTCAAGGCATCTATATATTTAGGATCAGTCGGATTATCATTATAAAGCTTTTCAAAAATTAGCATTGCTTGTGATAAATTGTTTTCTTCAATCATGATATCACCAAGAATAGGTCTAATTTTTGGGTTTTCAGAATTAAGATCAATAGCCTTATTTATCAGACTGATTGTTTGATTTTTCGGCTTTTGCTTTTTATGCCAATACTCAGCCATAATCGAGTAAATTTCGGAATTGTTTTTTTCAAAATTTTCTAGACGACCTAATTCAGATATAAAATTATCTTCTTTATTATTTCTAAAACTAATATACGCCATTAATAGTTTAATTTCAGCGTTATCGGGATGCCGATATGATGATTGAGTCAAAATTTTTTCCGCTTTAGCATCTTGATTGTTCCATATTAAGTATTTTGAAAACTTAAATACATTGCTTAAATGATCCGGACGATTTACATATGCAGACTCTAGTCGATTAATTGCAGCGTTGAAGTTTTTATTTTTCCAATCTAACTCAGATTTATAAATTTGATAATCGATATAAAAATCTGATTTTGTATAGTCAATTCGCGGTTGTTCTTTACTAACTTTACTGACGTAATACTCGATTTCGTCATACTTTAGTAAGTGAGAACAAGCAGTTAGATAATTTTCGACCATTTCATAATTGAATGAAAATTTACTCAGATAGCGTGAACTCGTTTTGTATAGATCATTCCAATTCATTAATTTTCTCTGTAAATGAGCTACTGATAATAATAATTTAGACTCTAGTGGTTTAATTTGCTCAGCTTCCAATAAGTGCTTTAAGGACAATTCATCATTATTTTGCTCTTTATAGACTAGATATTTTGCAACATTTATTTGATATGGATCTTCTTGACTTGTAGCTAGAAAATTTAGATCTAAGATTGCGTCTGACCAATTTTTATTTGAATAACTAAGTTCGTAGTTGCGCCAAATATATGATAAATCTTTTGTATGCTGATAGATTTTATTATTTATTTCTCGTGCTCGCACAAAAGAGTTAGCCTTAGTATAAATATCAGATAATAATGTTAGCTTAACAATATCTCCGTGTGTTTTATCATCTGGAATTCTTTCGGCGAAAATCAAAGACAATGCATATTTTTTTGCTTTATAATTACAATAAGCTAGTTGGTACAAGCTATCACTGTCCAAATCTATACTTTTATCACTGTTCTCATTCTTGAGGTCGTTTTGGTAGCTGTTATGTATCAAATACAACTCATGTGCTTTATCGCAATTGCCCTCTTGCGCGTAAGCATAAGCTATTTCTTTGTAATACTGTGCTTCAGTTAATTGCACTAAACCGACATCTTTATTAACCGTCTTTTTAGGGTCTATATCTTTCAAACTAGAACTTTGATAACTATCGAGTTTTTCAATCTGAAATAAACTCGCACAGCTAAAATTAAAACACATAAAAAAGTAAATGACTTTTGTCCAGTTTTTCACATTTACTTATTCGGACCACATGGATTATGACTAAAGTTGATATCACGAAAAAATCAATACTTAATTTTTGTGTTCCAATTTGATACGTTTTAAGCTTTATTACAACCTAAGTCGTGTTTAAAATATAGTGCATCAGTCAATTTTGAATTTTTATATTTTTCAGAGATAATTAATCTATGAAAACCAGTTTAAAACCATTATTATTTTTCTCCCTATCTTGCTGTCTTTTAGTCTTATCAAGTTGTGGCCAAGTCGACTCAGACAAAAGCAAAGTAAAAATTACTATGCCTTATTTGAATAGTTCTCAGAAAACTTTAGGCAATATTTCGACCAAAAGTTCTGAATACAATCCAAATACAATTAATGACATTAACTGTTTTGCTGTGATGGTTGGTGCGCCTGAAACAATTTTATCTCGTACAAGTTGTGAAGTCACAAAAACAACAACAGCTGTTGTTAGTGGCAGCACTGTAGCTTCATCAACAGTCGTTGGTGAAAAACGTGTTGGAATAATTAGAGGCCTAGTTCCATCCGGACAAACAATTGTTTTAGATGTCCCATCTGGATCTGGACGTACATTTACATTAGTAGGCTTAAGAGCAGTGACTTCAAACGCTTGCTTAGATTTCTCGAATGCAGATCTTAATTTTGATCTTATTTCTGATCCTTATATTGTTGGTGAATCCGCGCCAATTAATCTTGAATCAGGTGCTGAAGTAACTGTTCCAATTATACTCGCTGCCTCTGGCACCGCATTTACCAATGAGAGTCGCAAAATTGGCGAATGTTATGGGCCAGATGCTCCTGGAAAAAATAAAATCATTCCCACAAAATTTACTATCACCAAAAATTCATTTCCTAACATGATTTTTAAAGAAAATTCTTGTAATGCTTTAGAGATCAACTATGTTGATGATCTTGGTCGTCGTGCTCAGTTGCCATCTAATGCATCAGCAAATATTAGTTTTTACACATCAAATTCGTCAGGTACAGTTTCTGGCAACTATCAAACTTTGACTTATTACACAGATAAAACTTGTTCAGGCGCAGCTGTTGCAAACGGTTTAATAAGTTTTGATAAAAATAGTAATTCTCAATCTAAAGAAATTTACATCAGCACTTTGGATTCAACTAATTACGCCAACTACAATATCAATTTAACCAACATAACGGGCTTATCAACACCTGTTACAGGTTCTAACCAAAGTTTCTCGAATTTTAATCCTGATACAATTACAATCGGGATTGCGGGTGCTACACGTTTAATACAGGCTGAATGTTATAATATGAAAGCTAAATTTGTATCAGTCAGTGGCACAACATACACTTCTGGAACTGTTAAATATCAAGTGGATAGTCTTCTTTCTGACACAATTATTTACAGTGGTCCTGACTGTGTATCTACGAACATCATAACTAAACAAAGTGTTTCTAGCACTGCAACAAGTCCAAGCGTAAATCCAAGTTCATTTGATTTTTCGGTTAGAATGTACAGTCTTCCAAACTCAAAAAGTACAATTAAACTTACACCTTTACTGGCAAGCTCTACAGCTGTTGTTTATCCAATTGAAGTGACTGGCGGATTAAAAAATCCCGCGCAACTAGAAATTAATATGTGGAATACTTTTGCATCTAATGGATATTATTGCAGTGATGTTTTTACGGCTTCAATAACAAATGAAAAAGGAAGTCTTGTGCCACTGAGTACTAGCGGAACTTTACAAATAGCTGTCAGTTCGACAGTCAGTGGGATTTATATTAAAGATCAATCATGTGTTACAATGGCAGCGCCTGCAACATTTAATATACAATCAGGTGAATATCAAAAACGCTTTACACTTTATTCATCAAGTGTTTCGCCTGGAGCTGAAGCTGATATTATCTTTACAGCTAATGTTACACACCCAATTACAGGTGTTTCAACAACAGTCATTAAAAGTCAGCGAATTAAATTTCAATAACTATTTTATTTACTCATCTTTAAGATTTAGCAAGCCTAGCCTATCTAGGCCTGCTAATCCCAAGGATTAAATAAAACGTTACGTATAATTTGGATCTATCTCAGGTTAGCCTTGCAACAATTTTAAAGCTAATTGAGATTGTGTATTGGCTTGTCCCAATACTGAGGTCGCAGCCTGCATAAGAATATTATTCTTACTTAATTCTGTCGACTCTGCAGCTATATCTGTATCACGGATACGAGAGTTTGCAGCAGCGTAATTTTCTTCCGCAGTTAATAAATTCTGCGAAGTTGATTGCAATCTATTTTGGAAAGCTCCTAAGCCTGCTCTCATTGCATTGACTCGGTTTATGGCCTCGTCAACTTGTGCTAAGCTTACTTGTGCTTCCGATTTGTTCACAACTGAAGAATCTTTTATCATAAGATTCTCTAAAGTCGCATTCGACTGTTCAGCTCTGAAGCTAATTCTATCTAAGAATGGATCATTTTGATTTCCAACTTGGATATCTAATACTCCACCTTGACCGTTCAACAATGGCGTTCCGTTGAACTTTGTACTTTGAGATAACCGCTCAATTTCTTCTTTGAGTTGTTGATACTCAACATTTGTTAGTACGCGCTCTCGATCACTAATTGTGTCGGAAGCCGCTTGTACACCAAGCTCACGAAGACGAACTAACATATTTGCCACTTCACCCAAGCCGCCTTCTGCAACTTGTACGAGAGAAATACCATCATTCGCATTTCTGTTAGCTTGTTTTAGACCTCTGATTTGAGCTTTTAAGCTTTCAGAGATCGCCAAACCTGCAGCATCATCTGATGCTTGGTTGATTCTATACCCAGATGACAATCTTGCCATCGAAGTATTCTGTTTGATGCCCAGTGAATACAAGTTTTTACCCGCATTCAGAGCAGCAACATTCGTTGCTATACGTAATCCCATTTTATCCTCCTTGTAATGTATTCATCCGTGAATTTTCCTTTCCTTGGAAATGAGTAGAATCCTTCCTACTCAGTTTTTAAATTAAATCAAATCGTACTTTTTCCAAATCAATCTAGGATTATCCTTGTTTCAACAATGATAATGCTAAACTGCTTTGTTGGTTCGCTTGAGACAAAATAGATGTTCCAGCTTGCAACAATATATTTTGTTTCGCTAACTCAGTACTTTCATCAGCAATATCTGCATCTCTGATCCTAGAATTTGCTGTCGCTAAATTCTCTAGGCTTGTTTGCAAATTCTCTACAGTCGATTGCAATCTGTTTTGAATGGCTCCAAAACCTGCTCTCAACTGGCTGACCTGTCCAATGGCCGTATCAATACTTGCCAACGATTCTTGCGCTGACACTTTATCGAGGACATTTGTCAAATTAATACCTAAAGCTGTCGTTCCCGCATCTGCACGGCCGGCATCAAATGAAATTCTGTCGAAATCTTTTTGGTTTTTAACACCAATTTGAAAATCTAAAAATCCACCCGTTCCAGACAATAACGGTGTACCATTAAACTCTGTACTACCTGTGATGCGATCAATCTCTTCTAAAAGTTGAGTGTACTCAACATTCACTAAAGATCTTTCACGATCACCAATTGTATCTGATGCAGCTTGAACACCAAGCTCTCTTAAACGTATCAACATATTACTAACTTCACTTAAAGCACCTTCAGCAGTTTGGATCATCGAAATGCCATCTTGTGCATTTCGATTAGCTTGTTTTAGACCTCTCATCTGAGCTTTCATATTTTCAGAAATTGCTAAGCCAGCAGCGTCGTCTGATGCTTTGTTAATTCTGTTTCCTGAAGAAAGTCTAGCCATTGCTCTATCCATATTGTTTCTGTTTGCCCATAACGATTTTTGTGCGTTAAGTGCAGTTACGTTAGTTCCAATTCTTAATCCCATACTTCCTCCATGAAGTACTCACTGGTGTTTTTCTTTGACTTCCTCTTGCGACATCCTCGTCACTTAAGTGTCTCAAAGCTTGTTTCACTGTGAGATGAAATTTCAAGATTTCTTCCGTGAAATCTGTGAATCGTATTTTTCTTATACACTTTTTCGGTTCATTCTGAGAAAACTTGAGACACTTGTTTCAAGAAGATGCATTTTTAGACCTTAGTCTGTCCTGTAAACGAATATAACACGTCCTGACGATTTTTTTTCGATTTTCTGGACTAAAGATAGATAAAGATTTTTTTTTATTTTATAACAAATCTCTATGGAAATACGCGATCCTATACACGGTTCTATCTATTTAAGCGATGGTGAAGAAGCTATTATCGAGTCAGTTGAATTTCAACGTTTGCGAGAGATCAAACAACTCGGATTTTCTGAATTTAGCTTTCCTGGCGCTACACACAATCGTTTTTTGCACTCTATTGGTGTATCACATGTAGCAGGTAATGTTTTTGATAGTATTTTCAAAGCGTATCCATTTCAAAAATCAGCTAATAAAGTTCGCTTTAGACAACTTATTAAACTTGCAGCTTTATTACACGATATTGGTCACGGCCCTTTGAGCCACACAACAGAACAAGTGATGCCTGAGCTTACTGAACTGAATATTAAAATATATCAAGATCAAAAAATTGATCAAAATCGCCAAGCTAATCACGAAGATTACACGATTAAATTTGTAACCGATTCAAATATTTCAAACTTAATTAATAAGTATTTTTCTGATATTGATCCTTTGCACGTTGCTTGTTTAATTGATAAAAACTTAAATTGCTCAAATGATGTTTTCATCGACGGTGGTATTGATTTCAGACCACTTTTAAGTCAAATCGTCAGTTCTGAACTCGATGCTGATCGTATGGATTACTTAGAACGTGATTCGCATTTTTGTGGAATTAATTATGGCAAAATTGATCGTGATTGGCTCGTACAAAATCTAACACTCACTATTCAAAACCAAAAAGCCTACATGGCCTTAAATCGCCGAGCGCTATATGCATTCGATGATTTTTTAATTTCGCGACACCATATGCACTTAATGGTTTACTTTCATCACAAAAGTATTATTTACGAAGAAATGCTCAATTTGTACTTAGGATCAAAAGAAGTACAATTTAAAATTCCAGCTGATTTAAAAGAATATATTTCGTACACCGACTACAAACTTTACGAACATCTTGATACAGTAGACAATCAGTGGGCCAAAAGAATTGCTGAACGTAAGCCTTACCGTGTCGCAATCGAATTACATAATCAAGATGCAAGTCGGTCAGAAAATGTTCAACGAATATTTGAAAATAATAATATTCACTCTATTTATGCCAGCTCAAAAGTTCGTTTATCAAAATACCATGCGACAACATCTGAAGATCAGCTTAAACTGTACGTTATAGATCAATATGATAAATGGGATAAGCCGTCTCCGATCAATTCGGCAACTCAGATCTTTCAAAAATACGAAGGCGACCGAGTTATCGATCGCCTTTATGTTGCTCCAGAAAAACTGGACTTAGCTAAAAAATTATTATCGGAAGAGCGGTATTAAACCCGCTCAATCACCATCGCTATACCTTGACCACCACCAATACAAGCAGTACCTAAGGCATATTTTGCAGCACGACGATGTAATTCATACGCCAACAAATTCATTATACGTGTTCCTGATGCAGCTAATGGATGCCCAATAGCAATGGCACCACCATTTACATTTGTTTTTTCACGATTAAGTTTTAATTCTTTTTCAACTGCTAAATACTGCGCTGCAAATGCTTCGTTAACTTCAACTAGATCCATTTGTTCTAGTTTTAGACCAGCTTTAGCCAGTGCTTTTCTTGAGGCTGGAGCAGGACCAATACCCATGATTTTTGGATCACAACCAACACTTGCCCAAGAAATAATTTTAGCCATTGGTTTTAAACCATGAGCTTTTACAAAACTTTCAGATGCAATCAAAGAACAAGCTGCACCATCAACAACCCCTGATGCTGTTGCTGCTGTAACTAAGCCATCTTTTTTAAATATAGATTTCATTGCTGAAATTTTTTCTAAAGTTACATCTGGTTTTGGATGTTCATCTTTATCGACAATAAGCTCGCCTTTTTTAGTCGTAACTTTATAAGGAACGATTTCATCTTTAAATTTGTCTGACTCGAATGCTTTCTTACATTTCGTTTGGGAAACAATTGAATACTCATCGCATTGCTGACGAGTAATACCATACTGTTCACCAAGATTTTCAGCCGTAATCGCCATTGGAATTCCAGCGTAAGCATCAGTTAAGGCTGATGTCATATAATCTTCTAATTCAAAATGCCCCATGCGAAGCCCATCAAATCGTACTTTGCGTGCCACATACGGAATTTGTGACATTTGCTCGACTCCACCTGCTAAAACACACTGAGCTTGGCCGGTTAAAATCATTTCTGCTGCGTTAGCGATAGATTGAAAGCCTGACCCACAAAGACGGTTAATAATATATGCACCACGATCTACAGGTATTCCTAATTTTAATCCAATATGACGAGCCATATAGGCTGCGTCAGCACTACTTTGAACCACATTACCAATAATTGTGTGATCAATTAGATCTGGCGCTACACCAGCAGCTTCTAATGTTGCCTTGCCGGCCGCTACTGTTAGATCAGTGCCTGAAATATCTTTCAACGCACCACCGAAAGCTCCAAATGCTGTTCTTTTTCCTGAAACTAAATAAATATTTTCCATAATGTTATATCCTTTATAAGATACACTATTATGGATCTTTTATTCGGAACTATTCAACTCGCAACGTGGCATTAAAGACATTAAAAATGGTTTTACCATTTAAGTCGAAACGATAGCTTAGAGCTTTGATCATCTGCAGATTTAGTTTGAGACAAAACGATGTCCTGCGTTTGAGATATAGATTCGATGATCTCTGCTTCTGTTTTAGAACTTTTAAAGTCATAATTAAGTGCTGCTTTAACCCAACCAACATATTCAACTTTAGCTAACGTCTGAATGGCTAATAATTTAAAACTAAATTTATGATCGTTATTGTTTTGATCTTTTAAATCAACTTCGACCTTCATTTTTTTTTCAACTTTTTCAGCAGCACGTCCCATTGATGTTTGACGTAATGGAGACCTCTCCCAATATAACGCCAATCCATTATCAGCAACTTTGGTCATAAATGAGTCGGAAGATTCACCTGCATCTAGTTTAGGGGGTAATAGCTTTAATGATAAGTCCTGTAAATCGTAAACGGATTCTTTTTTGGTTGGCATTATAAGTGGTTTTGTGGGACGAATATAATCTTGAACATCGGCCCATGAGTTAGAACTTAAACATACGAAACAGATTGTTATACATAAAAATATAAAAAATGTTTTAATCATTTAGGCTCCTTACATTTAATACATACAAAAAAGGGGCCAATTATTAAGCTCAAAACAAACATGTTCATTTTAAAAACTAAATGATCTCTTCACTAAACCTCTGTATTAAGACGAAACATCTTAATTAAATTTAAAAATGGCCGCACAAAAAATGTTAATCATATCGAAAAACTCAACAAGTGTCTCATTTTAATACAGCTCTACTTTGAAGCTCTAAATAAAATTTTTGAACGACAGGATCAACAATAAAAGATCTTGGGTTCCAGCGTACAATTTTTAACCCGTGTGGATTTCGCAGTCTCGATAACGCGACATAGGCTTGACCTGGCTCCCACAAAGAACTTAAGTCACACCACAAATCATCTAGAGTAGCTCCTTGTGATTTATGAATTGTTGTTGCATATGCAAGAGTCACAGGAAATTGTACAACACTGGCTCTGATATTGCCCTCTGCATCGAGCATTGAAAACATCATTTTCTCAACCGTGACTTCACGTCCATGATCTTTTTTAATAATTAATTTATCTTGATCAATATCAATCAAAACACCACGCGTACCATTGACCCATCTTTTTTGAACATCATTTTTTAAAAAAATAAGCCTGCATCCAACTTTAATTTTTAACTGCTCAGGCACTGGTGAATTCTTTTTTAAAGAATGAACAAATTTTTCATCACCAAAATAAATTGAATCAATAATGTGTTCTTGGCTTTTAATTTCTGCTAACTTTTTTTGATTATAGTTTTCTGAGGTATCTCGACGAGGAAACAATCTTGTACCAGGATCACTCTCATCATGTGGCCTAGTGTGAGCATTTAAAAATTGAATGACTTTTTCTGACATACGTCCTGAGCGAATTTCGGCTAACACATCTAAAAATTCTGAGTCTTGCACGCGCTGATTATGCTGCAATTCACAAACATGAAATTGTGTTTTTTGCCAAGCCTCACTTAAAAAGCACCAGTCTTTTTTAGTCGCGTTTTGTGCGACAGGCGGTAATTGACCAAAATCACCTACAGCTATAATACGCATCCCCCCCCACGGAAGTGACGATTCACGAGCTTTTTGAACTAACTTCTCTGCCAAACTTAAGGCTTCACCCGAAATCATAGATATCTCGTCAATAATACAACCTTCGACTTGAGATAATCGCTTCATGATTCGTCGATCTTGAGAAGCTCTCTCAAAAGTGGCAGCCGCACCACCCTCCATAATCCCTAAACCAAAAAAACTATGAAATGTTCGTCCACCTAAAAGTACAGCCGCAGCACCTGTGCTGGCTAAAACTGGCATTTCTTTGGGATTTAGTTCTTCAGTGAGTTGACGAATGACATAAGACTTGCCGCTTCCTGCACCACCGGTTAGAAAAACATTTTCACCGGATTTTAATAAATCCAAAGCGAATTTTTGCTCTTGAGATAAGCCCTCGATGATTTTCATGAACACGTATGCTAACCGTGTTATAAGATCAGTCAAAACATTATCGATAAAATTTATTCTTGTTGCTGCATGTCTTTGAAAGGCTTATCATAGAAGTCTTATGAAAACTATATTTAAACACACAATGAATAACCCTCATTTTGATCAAGTCCTTGATGTGTCTGCTCAAGAGGTTTTTGATAATGCGCAAAACTTAAATTTAATTGATGTTCGCCAACCTGAAGAATTTATCGGTGAACTAGGTCATATAGCTCATTCAAAACTTGTTGTCTTAAACACTTTACCAGAAAATCTTAATACCATTGCTCAAGATAAACCAACAGTTTTTATTTGCAGATCAGGCGCAAGATCGGCACAAGCCTGTGCCTATGCTTTATCCCAAGGCCACAATCATGTTTATAACATGTTGGGCGGCATGATCATGTGGAATCAACTTATGTTTCCAACAGAAAAATAAATCGTATAAACAAAAGAAAGAATCTCAAAATGACAAACAAAGTATTTGTTAATCGAACACTTAATCTTAAAAAAATAAAATACATCGGTCTCGATATGGATCATACTTTGATCCGTTACAATACCGAAAACTTCGAACGACTTTCACATGGTAAAATCATGGAAAAACTAGTCAGTGGTAAAGGTTATCCAGAACAAATCAAAAAATTAACTTTTGATTTTAACTTTGCACTTCGTGGCTTAGTTATCGATAGAAGAAAAGGTAATTTACTTAAACTCAATCGATACACTGCTATTCGCAACAGCTTCCATGGCTTGAAACCGCTCGACTTTAAAATTCACCAAAAAATGTATAAATCAACATACATTGATCTCAGCAAAAATGATTACTTAGCTGTTGATACGAGTTTTTCGTATTCACTTGCTCATGCTTATTCACAAATTGTCGAAATGAAAGATAGTGATCCCAATTTGAAATTTCCAGACTATGCTACAATGGCGGATGATGTTTTAGACGCACTTGATGAAGCCCACAGAGACGGGTCGTTGAAAAATGCAGTTCGCGCAAACGTTGAACATTACATCATCAAAGATGAAAACGTTGTTCGTGGTCTTGAAAAATATAAAAAGCATGGTAAAAAGATTTTTGTACTAACCAATTCTGACTTTCACTATACTAAATTATTACTTGATTTCGCTATCAATCCATTTCTCAAAGATCACAAATCTTGGGTTGATTTGTTTGAGTTTGTTGTAACCTTTGCGCAAAAGCCAAAGTTTTTCTACGACGACACGCGCTTTTTCAAAGTTAATCCTGAAGATGGAACAATGACAAATGTCGAAGATAAAATATTACCTGGTGTCTACCAAGGCGGAAACGCTCGCAAATTTACAGACCAGTTAGGCTTAGATGGAGATGATATATTATACATCGGTGACCATATTTATGGTGATATTTTACGTCTTAAAAAAGATTGCAACTGGCGTACGGCTATGATCATTGAAGAACTCGATCATGAAATTCTTCAGAACAAAAAAGCAGAGCCTTTCATAGCTGAAATTGACAATCTCATGAAACAAAAAGAACCTCTTGAAGATGAGTTAACTGATTTAATGACACAAAAATACGAGCGCTCGACTAAAGTTGATGAAAACAAAATTGATCAATTGCAAAAAGACATTAGCGAATATGACACGCAAATCAGTCAGTTGATCAAAAAGCAACAAGCCCTCTATAATCCTAATTGGGGACAATTGATGCGCGCAGGTAACGAAGAGAGCTACTTCGCGTATCAAATGGAAAGATATGCCTGCGTATACATGAGCAAAGTAGGCGATCTTTTTGATTTATCTCCAAGAACATACTTCAGAGCTCCGCGTAGACCACTGAGCCACGAAGTTTAATAATTACAAAAGAATAAAAACATAAGAAAGGAAACATCTATGAAAAAAATATTCTTGATATTAACAGCTGCAGTACTAACATTAACAGGTTGTGCTTCAGATCAAAAAAACACAGCAAAAGGAACCGGAATTGGTGCTGTTGCTGGTGGCGCAATTGGCGCAATCATTGGTCACCAGTCTGGTAACCGTGAAAAAGGTGCCTTAATTGGCGCGATGCTTGGCGCAGGTATTGGTGGTTATGCAGGACATAGAATGGATCAGCAGGCAAAAGAGCTTGAGAAAATTGCTGAAACTAAGCGGACAGATCAAGGTTTGGTCACTAAATTAAAAAGCGATATCTTGTTTGAAACTGGCAAATCTGATCTCAAGCCTACAGCAAAAGCGAACTTAGCTGAAATGGCTACTATCATGAAAAAGTATCCTGAAAATGTTTTAGTAATTAAGGGTTACACTGATAGCACAGGCTCTTCTAAGAAAAATGAAGAATTATCTTTGAAAAGAGCTGAAGCGGTTAAGAATCAACTCACTTCGAATGGCATTCCTGTAACAGTTGTTTCAACTCAAGGTTTAGGCCCAGCCAACCCTATCGGTGATAATAAAACAAAAGATGGTCGCCAACAAAACAGACGTGTAGAAATTGAAGTCAGCATAGACGAATCAAAAGTTCCAGCTAAAGGATAGTTTTATTTAAATTGAAGCCTGTGCAATGCAGGCTTCTGACATTATCTATACTCGACCCACAGCCTGCAAAAATACAAAAAGCTATATTTTGGGGCCTAACTACTGCGTAGCTGTCTGCGACCAATCAGCACCAATTAAAATCATGTAATCGTTTTGTCCGGTTAAATCAACAAGACCTAATATCATTCCAGGATTATCTTTTAATTTTTTAAGATCAACTTTTCGTTTCACAGTTCGTGCTTTGTTAATAACAGCACAACCCCACTCACCGACTCCTGTTTTATCTTCAGTGTCACAACGAAATAAATTATTTTTCTCATCATCTAAATTGAGCGCAAATCGACCAGCCGAAAAAGTTAATGGCTTATATTGGCTAACTGCATTTTTTATTTTTTCGATCGGATTTAACTTAATCAAATTTGTCGAATAAATCGCTGCAGTTATAATAAGTAATTTTTTATCTTGATGCTGTTGAATAAATTCAGCTAATTGACTCCAATTGTCTTTAACAGCGATATCTTTAGTATCACCAAACATTGAAATAATTTGATGGGGTAATCCAAGCTCTTTATCAATTATAATTTTATCAAACTGACCGATTTTTTTTTCAATCTCTGTTTTAAGCTTGAGAGCAAAATCTAAATGATTTTGTTTCTCTGGTTCAACTCCGATCCAAATATGTTTGTTTTGTAAAATTTCTTGATGCAAACGCTGTTCTATCGCACCAACGAATTCGACATTATTCTTAAAATAGCTTAATTTAATTTTGGGAACTGTCTTTTGACTTTCATCTAAGTTCATATTCATGAGAACGACTAAACAAATAATCGAAAACAATAAAATAAAAAATAAGGGTTTATACGTGTTCTTATATTTATTTTCATAGGGTGCGTTCATAATATTCCTTAAAACTAAAATTTAATTTCAACTCGTAACTGATGAGCATCATTATCCAAACCAACATAACTTACAATTTTTAATATTTCACTGGTTGGTTTAACAGTTAACCAAGTTGACTGTGTATTGGATTGATAACCATTGTCAGGCTCGTTAACCCAGTAATGAAATTCATACGTTGTTTCCAGCTGATCTTCGAATTGACGATCATAACGATTGAGCAACATATGAATATAGAAAATCCTATTAACTTGCTGACAATCGACAATAAACTGATGAGGCTGGCTGCCCTTTTTACTTGCACATAATGTGTAAACATCACCTTCTGTCGACATAAAGTGAAAGCGCATTTGATTAGCGTTTAGTTCTCCAGCGATCAAAAATTGATTAAAAACTAATAATATCAACAGTATAAAATATTTCATAAATTACAATTTCCTAACTCAATCCTAAAATACCTTATTGCATTCGAAAGAAAAAGTGTTATGTTTCTGCTCATAGAGTTTAGACTCTAATTGGACTTGATCGAAGGCTTGATAATCGACAGGTACCGGAGAAATTATGACACAAAAAAACCATACCATTCTAATTATTGGATCGGGAAAGCTGGCCCGTCATTTGTTTCATTGGCTTAGGCACCTCGAATTAACCATTCAACTTACGATACACACATGGAATCGATCACTTCCTCTTTCTAACTTGTACGAAAACTTAGAAAAAGTTGATGCAGTTTGGCTAGCAATTTCGGATCAATCAATATCCGAATTTTACACGCAACACTTGTCGCATTTTAATAAGAAATATATTCACTTCAGTGGCAGTTATCACCATGACAAAATAGATTGCATACATCCACTCATGACTTTTTCTGATCAACTTTATGAAAAAACTTTTTATTCAAAAATATATTTGACAACATTTGGCGATAAAAACCTACAGGATTTAGCGCCTTTCTTATCTAATCCAAACTTTAAAGTGTCTCTTGAACACAAGAAAATATATCATGCACTTTGCGTTGTTAGTGGCAACGTACCGCAAATGATTTGGTCAAAAACTTTTGAACTCATTCGAGCAAATAATGTTTTTTCAGAATCAGATTACGATCAGGCTTTTGCTATTTTTTGGAACCAATCTCTTGTTAATTTAATCACAAATCTAAGACAAAACCACTCACAAGAAATTGTAACTGGCCCAATAGTTCGTAATGACTCTCAAACCATTAAAGACAACTTAAATGCACTTCAAAGAAATACTTTTTTGAAAACCATTTACGAGTCTGCATTAAATTACAAGAAGGACTAAGTTCATGAAAAGTATACTTGATTTTCAACAAATGAAAAAAAAGAAACAAACTATCTCAATGGTCACTTGTTATGACTATAGTTTTGCAAAAATTGTAAATCAATCAAGTGTTGATACTATTTTAGTTGGTGATTCAGTCGCACAAGTTATACATGGTTATCCAAATACGCTCCATGCAACAACTGAAATGATGGCTTTACACACTTCTGCAGTTGCTAAAGGTGCTCCATCAAAATTTATTGTCACAGATATGCCATTTTTAACTACGCGCGTCTCTAAAGATGTAGCTCTTGAATCTGTAAAAAAAATTATGCTCGCAGGGGCGCATGCTTTAAAAATTGAAGGCGCTCAAGATGCAAATATGATTCAGCATATCGTTGAATCAGGCGTTCCTGTTATGGGGCATTTAGGCTTAACACCACAATCGATTCTTCAATTAGGTGGCCCTAAAATTCAAGGCAAAACTCAATCTCAGGCAGATAGACTTATAGCTGATGCCATGATTTTACAAGAATCAGGTTGTTTCGCTCTCGTTCTTGAATGTATACCTGCAGAACTTGCGAAAAAAATTTCAGAACAATTACTAATTCCAACAATTGGCATTGGTGCTGGAATTAACACTGATGGACAAGTTTTAGTTTTGAACGATCTTCTTGGAATGAATCCAGAATTTAATCCAAAGTTCTTAAAAAAGTATTCAGATAATTATAGCTCTACGCTTGAATCATTAAATCTCTATGCTGATGAAGTTCGAAATAAAAAATTCCCAACAGTTGAAAATAGTTACTAGGAATTTTCAAAAATGAAAAAAACACTCATCATAAAAACAGTCAATGAGATGATTCAATGGCGAAGTCATATCAAAAACCAAACTGTTGGGTTCGTTCCAACAATGGGCGCTCTGCATACAGGTCACACAAGTTTACTTCAGCAGTGTCATCTAGAAAATGATTTAACAATTTTAAGTATTTTCGTAAATCCAACGCAATTTAACAACCCTGAGGATTTACAAAATTACCCTCAAACATTTGATCACGATTACCATTTGGCCTGCGAAAGCGGAGTTGATGTTTTGTTTTATCCACAGTTTTCTGAAATATACCCAGATCAATACCGGTTTAAAGTTATTGAAAATGAATTTTCAAGATTACTCTGCGGAGCTCATCGACCTGGACACTTTGATGGTGTTTTATCGGTCGTTATGAAATTGTTTCACATTACGCGAGCACATAAAAGTTATTTTGGCATGAAAGACTATCAGCAATACAATTTGATAAAAAGCATGGCCAATGCATTTTTTTTAGAAACACAAGTTATTGGCCTTCCAACTATACGCGAAGAGAGTGGTTTAGCAAAAAGTTCTCGCAATATGCGTTTATCTGATGAAGGTAAAATCAAAGCAGCATTAATTTATAAAACAATTTCATCAATTAAAGATATAAATCAAGCTAAAGTAACACTTCAACAATCAGGTTTTGAGGTCGAGTACTTAGAAGACATCGACAATCGACGATATATTGCCGCTTATCTAGAAGGGATCAGGTTAATTGACAATGTCGAAATCTCATAAAAAATTACTTTTTATTTTATCTGGATCAATTGCACTTTACAAAGTGGCCTACGTTCTTAGTGATCTGAAAAAGAAGGGGCACGACATTAAAATTGTAGCAACTGAAGCCGCATTGAAGTTTGTTGGTCTATCAACGTTAGAAGGTCTAACTTCGCAAAAAGTCTATACTGAATTATACGCCAATGGATCTAACATGGATCATATTTATCTTATGAGATGGGCTGATCTCGTCGTAATTGCCCCTGCGACTGCTAACTTTATTAATAAAATAGCTAACGGTATTGCTGATGACCTTGCCTCAACAACAATCCTTGCGCATGACTTTCATAAGCCAGTTTTGATTTTTCCGGCGATGAATACTAAAATGTTTAAACATCCTGCGACCCAAAGTAATATTGAAAAATTATCAAAATGGGGTTTTATAATTTGCGACTCTAACACAGGACAATTAGCTTGTGGCGAAACAGGTGTCGGACGACTACTTGAACCTGATGATATTATTAAACTTATAGAAGACAATCTGAATTCATCTGGTATAAATGATCATTTTACAAATAAAGATGAAGATTTACTTCATTATAAATCCGTCAAGATTCTAATTACTTCAGGAGGTACGCAAGAGCCAATTGACGATGTTCGATCAATAACTAATTTTAGCTCAGGAAAAACTGCTGCATACATTGCAGATACCTTTATCGAAAACGGTTTAAATGTTACTTATATCTGTGCAGAGAGCGCTCAGCGACCACTTTTGCAGTCTACGATAGTCACCTATAAAACATTTAAAGAGCTAGAATCAGCACTTAACATCGAGCTTAAAAAGGACTACACAGCAATCATTCACGCAGCAGCAGTTAGCGATTATGCTGTCAAAGAAATCAATACAGATACTGCTGGTAAGATTAGTAGTTCATTAGATGAAATTAAAATTACTCTTAAACGTAATCCAAAACTCATAAATACATTTAAAACACTGAATCCAAAAATCAAAATAATTGGATTCAAATTAACATCGACTAATGACGAAAATGTAATTTATAACAAAATTAATACGCTTTTTGGTGACGCGCAGTGCGAACTCGTCGTTCATAATGATTTCGCTTCAATTAAAAATAACCAGCATTCATTTAATGTATATAAAAATAATAATAAAATACTTTCGAACATTAGTCTCGACGATTTATCGCATGAACTCTTAAATACTTTAATTAGGGAGACGATATGATTTTATCATTAGATGTAGGCAATACTCAAATTTACGGTGGCGTTTTTGAAGATAATCACTCTGGATACAAACCAGAAAATGAAAAAATGCTTTTATCATTTCGTAAGAATTCAAAACAGGGATCATCTTCAGACGAAGTCGGTATTTTTCTTAGAACTGTTCTTAAAGAAAATGGTCTTGATCCCAAAAAAGTGACCAAAATTGTTTTATGCTCTGTTGTACCAGATGTGATTTATTCACTCAAAGGGGCCTGTCAAAAATATTTTGGCGTTAACCCATTTATCTTACAAGCCGGTGTTAAAACTGGTCTTCGAATAAAATATAGAAATCCGCTTGAGGTCGGCGCTGACAGAATAGCGAATGCAATTGCTGCTACACACATGTATCCGAATAAAAATTTAATTATTGTCGATTTGGGTACTGCAACAACATTTTGTGCGATTAATACCGATAAAGATTATCTCGGAGGTGTTATTATCGCTGGATTGAAACTTTCAATGGAAGCTCTCGAAGCTAAAACAGCAAAGCTTCCATCAGTTGAAATTGTTGCTAAATCTGATGCTTTGGGTTTATCAACTGTCGACAGTCTACAATCTGGATTATATTTTGGCCATTTAGGAGCCATGAGAGAAATCATCGCCAAACTATCAGCTGAGTGTTTTAAAGGCGAAAAACCATTTGTTATTGGGACTGGTGGTTTTTCATCACTTTTCGAAAAAGAAAAAATATTTGATACTGCAATTCCCGATTTAGTTTTAAAAGGAAATTTGCTGGCACTTGAACTAAACCATAAACATGGAGCTTAAAATGAAAATAAATATGCTATATTCAAAAATTCACAGAGCAACAGTAACTGGTGCTGATCTTAGTTACGAGGGATCTATTTCAATCGATAAATCTCTAATCAAAAAAGCAAAACTGTTTCTCAATCAGAAAGTTGATATTTATAATTGCAACAATGGAGCCCGCTTTTCTACTTATGTAATTGAAGGAAAGAAAAACGAGATCTGTTTGAATGGCGCGGCTGCAAGACATGTTCAAAAAGGTGATGTTGTTATTATTGTCTCTTACGCTTCAATTGACATTAAAGATGCTGATAACCACAAACCAACTGTTGTCTTTGTTGACCAAAATAATAATTACAAAGAAGAGCGCAAAGAAAAGCGAGCCACGAAAAGCAAATATGTTAAGTAAAATCTAAACATACACAATTTGCTTTTGTGCGGCATGAATTAAAATATTCCAAGTTTTCTGCATAGATTGCAGCTCTGCTTTTAATATTTCAATTTCAACTTTAATCTGCTGAACTTTTAAATCCGTAGAATTTTTATATTCTGACTTTAGTTGCTCAATCCTAGCCTGAGCCTGAACTATTCTTTTCGATAGCGGCTCTAGTTTATCTTTATAAAACTGTGAATTCTGGAATTTTTCTGATTCTACTTCTAATTTAGCTCTTAAAATTTCAGACAATTGTACTGTTTTAAGTTTTCTTGCCAAACCCATTAATGTTGCTATTTGTATAGACCACTTTGTCGGATCCCAGTGATACCAGCGAATACCGTTGCGATAGTCAAATTGAAATTTATGATGAAAATTGTGATACCCTTCTCCGTGAGTTAAAAATGCTACGATAATCGAATCTTTTGCTGTTTTCTCTGTTGAATATGGAGTGTTACCAAGAGTATGGCTCAATGAATTCACAAAAAAAGTCGACTGCTGTGTCAAAAATATTCTAAGACCTCCAGCAATAATAAGTCCTAGAAAAGCATTACCCAAAAACCATCCTACAATCAGAGGTAAAACATAACCAACAAAAATAGCATAAGGTAAATAGTAATCGTGCTGAAACTTAACACGCTTATTTTTTTCTAAATCAGGAGCGTGAATTGGCAAACTAACTGAATCATTTAACATCATCCAACCCATATGTGCATAGAAAAAACCTTTTTTAATCGAATAAGGATCTTTATCAGTGTCTTCAAATCGGTGGTGAATTCGATGATCGCTGGACCACTTTAGTGCTGACCCTTGAAATGCTCCTGCGCTGATAAATAGTAAAATTGTTTCAAGTATAGGATGAGCTTCAAATGATTTATGTGAAAACAATCTATGATATCCCATTGTGATACTTAAATTTGTTAAAATGGCAAAGACGAAACCAAAAGTAGAAATCCACAGAACTTGTGAACCTGTATAATTATTAGAAAATACTAAATAGAGAACTAATAACAACACAGAAATGACAGGATTTAAAATTAGAAATAAAGTAACTGACCAACAAATTTTTTTAAGTTTGTGCTTTAACATATTTAAAGTTTAGCAAAATCAGAATAAAAAACCAAAAAAAAACTTAATAATCTAATTTTGCGTCATCGGTTCAACCCTAAAATATTCAATAGCGTCAATAACCGCACTGGGCCTGTAGAATTGGTAGTTCTCATTCCATTGAACATTCTGCCAACCCAAAGTCTGAAAGGCGGGCAAATTAATATCCCTTGTTTTTACCAGCTCAAAAAAATTATTAACTTCGGACAAAGAATTCATACGTGATTCAAGAGAAGGCAAATGAAATTGTATAAATGATACGTTTTTTTCTTTTTTCGAAAATTCTGGAACTCCATATTTAAATAACATATCAAAAGCATATATTTGATTTTCATTACAACCTTTGATCATCAATAATTTTTCAGATGTTTGAATAAAACTTGTCATATCAATATTTTTTAAAATAGGACACGTAAAAAAAACGTGCTGTTTAACCTTAATTTGATCAAATACTTTCAAAGATAAACCCGTTTTCGATGGCAAAATCCATATCTGCTCACTATCTTTCAATGCTATTTGTAAATTTAAATTCGAATACGAAGCTTTCTCTAAAGATTTAAAAAACTGGCTTTTTGTAGAAACTTTATCCGGTAATTCGACTAAAAAATCAAAATAAGCTTGCGCAAATGAATCTACAACTCCTTGATTACTAAGTGCCTGATTAACAGAACTTATAAAATATCTATACGAGTTTGAGTGTTGTTCTTTTTTAGAATTGAATTGATCAAAAAACAACTTAATAACATTTAGACCTTCTTTTAATGTATTTTCTTGATCAAGTAAGTAACCAATTATATTTTCAGATTTTAAATCAGACTTTTGAATGATATAAGGAATTTTCTTTGTAACATCTTTTTGTATGCTCAATGACATTAAGCCGTATGAACTAATCAATGATGACGAAAGTAATGGCCGTAAGCTCATAGTCAGTATTTTTTTTCGATGGGTTAAATTCATATTTGAACCCACTGAATTAAGTTCAGAACATTTTTCATAATCTTCAGATAACTTCCAAGATGATTCACAATATGAATCTAAATTTTTTAAGACCTGTGGCCATTTCGCAGAACCTATTTTAGTTTGCATTTGAGTCATTGGATCAAATAATTCTAATTGACCAAAAATGACGTAATAATAAAAGTCAGAAACGGCTTCATCAAGTAAGCCATTCATTAGGCGTTGATGATCAGAAAACTGTCTCACCCAAGATTTTATGACTGCACGGTTTAAGTGACCTTTAGACACAAATAAACCTGAACCTATAATTATATGTTGCTCTACTATTTCAAACCGTAAGGGTCTATTATCATCAACAGTGATATATAGGTTTTGTTTAAGTGGAAAAATTTGTTCAAGATAACTCAAAATTAAATCAATTTCCTGGACTCGACCAGACATTAACTGTGACAATATTTCCGAATACTTTGACTTAACAGGGGATGAACAATTAACAACTGACTCTGTACGATTTTTAGATATTATGTCAAACTTATCGACATACTTGGAATCAATACATTGTTGCCCTTTTGAAGTCACAATTAGACCCAAAAAACATAAATAAATACAAATACTTAAAAATGGATACATTATTTTTTTCATCGATAGAGATAGTAAGCAAAATAAAGACCGGTAAAACTGCAGTCAAAAAATGAATAAGAAATTAGGCATAAGTATCTGTATCTAATCATCTTTTTTAATTTTTCTCTCAAATATTTAATATGATAACCGATAAGGACTCTAGAGGAGTACGTTTTTGCAATCTAATCAGTTAAAAAAAATATTTGAACAACTGCAAATTGAAGACGGCAGTAAATTGTCGACCGATGATAAATTTGCTGAATTTATCCGTCATATTGATTCCTCTTTTAGAGAACTCGAAGATAATTTGCACAAATCCAGAAGCGCACTCAGTTTAGCTACTGAAGAAATGCATAAATTACATAAAGACTACGAGATTAAATCAACACAGCAAATTAAATCCTTAGATTTTAAATTACAAAATATTATGAGCCGTGCGCCTTGTATTATTATGTGGTTAGATAAAAAAGGCTATGTTGAAGGCTGCAATGATAAATTTGAAAAACTCATTTTTAAAAACGTCAATTTTGAAAATGAAAAAGTAACATGCTTAGATCTTGGTTTTAAAGAACTCCACGAGAACATTGTCGAATTTATTAACTCTGATTTTGACGACTATAGCGTTCTCATTCCTTTTGATATTGGTATTACTATTTTTTATTATAAAATTACTTTCAATAAAATTAAAGAACTTGATCGAATTTCAATCATCGGCTTCGATTTGACTGAAGTCATTGACAAACAAAAAACAATTAATGAAATGCAAGTTAAAAATGCTGAGACTTCACGTCTTGCCGTATTAGGCGAAATGGCAGCAGGCGTTGCACATGAAATCAACAACCCTTTAATGATATTAAATTCTATCATGTTCATAATTCAAAAATTAATTAGTACAAAAAAATATGATCAGATTCCTGAAAAAATTGAAAAAATTCAAAAAACGATCACACGCATAGGTCGAATAGTACAAGGTTTACGTATGTTCGCGCGAGATGGTGAAAATGATCCCATGATGCCAACACGAATTGATAAAGTTATTTCTGAATCACTTGAGCTATGTACTGAAAATTTAAAACATAAAAACATTCAACTGAAGTATATTAAACGCACTGATGATGAAATTATTGTTGATGGAAGAGCTTCGCAAATTTCACAAGTAATTTTAAATTTAATTAGCAACTCTAAAGATGCGGTTGAAAACTTACCTGAAAAATGGATTGAAGTTGATTTAGAAAAATCTGGTCAGTTGGCATTAATTAAAATTATTGACTCAGGGAATGGGCTACCTCAAGAAGTAAAAGATCGTCTATTTCAGCCATTTTTTACCACCAAAGAGCATGGACATGGAACTGGTTTGGGATTAAGTATTTCAAGTGGAATAATACAAAATCATAATGGATCAATTTATGTTGATTCACAAAATCCGAACACATGTTTCGTTATATCCTTACCGTTAGCAAGTTAGTATTTTAGTAAACCAACTTTAGATAATTTAGAAGACAAATCGTGATTCATTTGAGGTTGCAACCAGCGACTGGTTTCGATTAGTTTCGAAATATTTAGCCCCGTTGAAACGTTCATTTTCTGAAATAAATAAGCAACGTCTTCAGTCGCAACATTACCAGTAGCACCAGTGGCATACGGACATCCACCCAAACCACCAATGCTCGAATCAAAAACCTTAATACCATTATTATAAGCCACTAAAATATTGGCCAGGGCTTGGCCTCTAGTATCATGAAAATGTCCTGCTATTTTTTTGGCTGGTATAACCTTAACAAGCTTTTTAAATAAAGAATCAACCTGACCTGCATTCGCTACACCAATAGTATCGCCAATCGAAACTTCGTAGCATCCAATATCAAGCAATTTTTTGGCTAATTTAACAACCTGTTTTTCGCTAATTTCTCCTTC
This sequence comes from Pseudobdellovibrio sp., assembly GCA_046293015.1. Classification (GTDB taxonomy): domain Bacteria; phylum Bdellovibrionota; class Bdellovibrionia; order Bdellovibrionales; family Bdellovibrionaceae; genus Pseudobdellovibrio. The sequence goes on along the minus strand of JBKBPU010000001.1, from coordinate 355,658 downwards.
AAAAGGGCAGCCAAAACAAACTGATAAATAACCCCTTACTTTTATTTTATTTTTTTTTGCAATTGGCATTATATCATTAAATCGCTCAAAACTTTCCGCAATAGAGCAATTAATGTTTTTTAAAGAAAACCTCTCAGAAGCAGAAGCGAATATTGCTACTTCTTTTATACCGACATCAATCGCAGTTTGCAAACCCTGCAGATTAGGCACAAGAACACTTGAACAGTATTTGTTTTGATCTTTATATTTTTTTAAAACAAGCTTAACCAAATCTTTCGAGCAAGACATTTGCGGCACCCATTTTGATGACACAAAAGCACCGACCTCAAAGTTTCTAACACCGGAATTTATCAATCGATTTAAAAGTTCAAAACGTTGCTCAACGGATAGAATTGTAGATTCGTTCTGCAATCCATCTCTTAAACCAACTTCAACTATTTTAACTTTTTGAATTGCCACAATTTAACCCTATTAGATTTTATTATCTTTCTGTAGTTTAACAAGGATTGCTCCGACTGTGACCTGATCATTAACTTTAACATTTACTTTTTCGACTTTAGTCTCAAAGTCGGACTTTAATGTGTATTCCATTTTCATAGCTTCCATAACCAATAGGGCTTGCCCCTTATCTACCAAGTCACCTTCAGCAACAAATACCTTAGTTATTTTGCCAGGCATCGGAGCAATAATCATATCAGGTGTAGCTGCGCTTGATTTTTTGCGTCTGCGACCTTCGCTTGATAAATCGGCCACATCGTATGCCCAAGTTATACCGTCCATTTTGATCCAAAATTGAGTCCCAACTTTTTCTACAAGTATACGTTTATCGTGACCACTATCCATTTTTAAATCGATTGATTTCATAATTATATACCTCTCCAGTCTACAGACCAGGGGTTTCGCAAATCCAATTGCGAAGCATGTGCAAGATCCTGTGAAGAACTCTTTAACAAATATTTTTTATAAACGTCTTGGCTTATTTTTTTTCTTTGTTCTTCAATGTGAGTCGATTTTAAACCTTCAGCAAAGTGGGTTTCGATAAATCGTGTTGTCATCGAACCGTTAACAAAATCGGGATGAGAAAGGATTTCAATCAAATAAGGTATATTTGTATGAACTCCAAAGACCACAGCATCTTTCAAAACACGAATCATCTTATTGATGGCGCGCGGGCGTGATTCATCCCAAACGATAGCCTTAGCAATCATAGGATCATAATATGACGTAATGATATCACCTTTTTCAAAACCATACTCATAACGTCTACGCGGACCCTCTGGCCAGATAACTGTGCCTAATAATCCGGTTGATGGCACACCATTCATATAAGAGTTTTCAGCATAAATGCGACACTCAATTGAGTGTCCTCGAGGAATTCTTATATCCGTCGAAGAAAATACAAATTGATTCATGGCCGTCAATATTTGCATTTTAACCAGATCAACACCCAAAACTTCTTCAGTTACGGGGTGTTCAACTTGTAGTCGCGTGTTAACTTCTAATAAATAAAACTGTTCATCTTGTAATAAAAATTCAACAGTACCAGCACCCTTATATTTACCCAAAGTCCCCAAAGTTACTGCGACTTCCCCCATTTTCCTGCGTAGCTCGTCGCTCAAAGATGGCGATGTTGCCTCTTCAATGATTTTCTGATGACGTCGTTGAACCGAACATTCACGATCAAATAAATGAACAACATGTCCAGTTGAGTCGCCAAATATTTGGAACTCAATATGCTTTGCGCGGTCTAAATACTTTTCTAAAAAAACCTTAGATGAACCGAACGCTGATTGCGCTTCGCGCTGAGCAGACTCAATAAGTTCATTAGCATCCGAAATATTTTTAATTAATTTCATGCCACGACCACCGCCACCCGCAGCTGCTTTAACAATAACTGGCAAACCAATTTTTTCAACTTCGGTTAATAATCGAGATACAGATTGATCATCACCTTCATAACCCGGAACTAGAGGCAAACCGGCCTTTTTAGCTAAATTCTTACAGCTAACTTTATCCCCTAGTATTCTGATCGATTCTGGGCTAGGACCAACAAAAATAAGTCCAGCATCTAGACACGCTTGTGCAAAATCAGCATTTTCTGACAAAAAACCAAAGCCAGGGTGGATTGCCTGTGCACCCATGGCCACAGCCCCTTGTATGTTAGCTTCGATATTTAAATAACTTTGAGCTGTTGATGCAGGCCCAATACACACTTTATAAGTAGCCATGCGATAAGCTCGAGAATAAATATCAGCCTCAGAATGTAGCAAAATTGTTTCAATACCTAGCTCTTCGCAGGCTTTAATGATGCGAACAGCAACTTCTCCACGATTGGCAATAGCTAAACGAGTTATTTTTGACATAATTAGTGTATAATATTGTTTTCAGTCTTTGTCCAATTTTGTAAGCTACCAAAATGAAAATTGGGCTCTATTTAGATAAAGTTGCGTTACATATTTTAAATCGTGGTGTTTTTGTCAGCTGCGAGCCAGTTGATCGCATTGAAGCTGCACAGAGAGGACTTGTTGATGAGCGCTTATCAGAAGTTGGAACTACGTATCTTGTTTGTGATTTAGAAAAAGAAATTCAAGGTAAAGCTAAATTAGTTGATGCTTTTGTAACAACTTATGGCGACCCCGACCCCACTATGTTGCAACACATGGGTTTTAAAGATTCGCCGGATCGTTTTAAATCAGAATATGCTCAGCTTTTTAAACACCAATTTCCAGAAGATGCTTTAGTTGATGAAACCGAGCTTTTTGTATGTGTTTACGAACCCGTTCAAGATAGTTAATTTTTTTCGTAAAAACCTTCAAAATCGCATTTTAATGTTTCTATACGTCTAACCATCCAATCATCAGTATCAAAGACTTCAATAAAAGCATGGCGTTCTTTAACGTTAATATGCAATGTGATTCTTTCAGTATAATGATCAGCAAACCATACAGACTGAGTACCAGCCGAATCTGCTGTAACTTTTCCAGCGACGTTTTCCATATTACCTTCGATTTGACCACTCGAAAACGGCATTTGAGCAATTTCAGCTATAGCAATTAATTGATTCAAATCATTAAACTGTAGCCGCAAAACATCTTGCTGCGTAGATTCAGAAGAACATCTAAAATTATTAGCTGTTTTAGCATAAGCACAGAATTGAATAATAAATACAATAATAAAAACAGCATTCTTTTTCATGGAAAACTTTCCTCCGAACAATCACTTATAGCATTCTAAACTTAATCTTTACAGTTAATACGACTGGAAATTAAAAACTGTACGATTTAAGAAAAATTTATAGTCAAAACTATAGACAGTTATTTCGCCTTTATATCTAGTAAATCAACTTGTTTAATAAGATCTGGAACAGTCAAACCCAGATTCTTAAAAGCGATCACCTGAGGAGAAACACTTAATATCTGATGATAGAGAACAGGATTTAATTTTTTTAAATGATGAAAGACTAACGCATACAACACAATAGCATTTGTCTTATAACGACTTTCAGTAACCATCATTCCGAAGTAATATTGACTTCTATGCAAACTTTCAACAAGTATTAAAATTTCTAGTTCTGATAGAGCAGATAAATCTTTTTTTAAAATATTTTTGACCTGTAATGACTTAAAATCAACATTTTTAATATTTTGGAAATGTGCCAACACTGTTAAATAGCTTTTTTCTACACCTAAAAGATTTTTTTGCATGCGGGCATCAAAATTTAATCTCAAAGAATATAAAAGTGATTCAGAATTTAATACATCAGCTTGATCAAGATAAGATTCATTGAATATAGAAATCCAAGTGGTTGTTCCTCTCACTCCGGCAATCCCAGCTTCTGCTAATTGCCTAATTGTTGCTGGATCTTCAAAGATTAAATTTTTGGTTGAGTAACTATCATAATTTGCTTCTAATAAAATCAGAGGTTTTGCTATTTTAAATACTGTAAGATAATTACCAAAATTATAACTATCGGTTGCACTCAGCGAAACGTAATATCCACGTCCATACGTTTGTCCCTGTGAATCAATAATCAAATTCATGTCAGCCTTGTTAATACCATTTTCAATCCAGTATTCATGATAAGATTTATCTTGGTACTCGAAAACATATTCAGGATACAAAATCTGAATTTCAGCAGCTTTTATTTTACGACCATTACCCAAATCATAGTAAAGGTTTTTGTTATGGACTGAAAATTTAGAATTTTGCAGTCGAAGATTTTTTGCAACTTGGCTAATAAGTTGATCTTTTTCACTTTCTCTAATTTTATGAAATAAATCACGATGAGTAACAGTTTTACCACTTTCAATTGCAAACAAATCATGACATATATCGCGCGCAAATGAACTTACGGATACTAAATGCAGTACTATTATAAGGCAAAATGCTTTAAAGTTTTTCATTATTCACCATCCTTTATTTCAATAATTTCAAACCCGCCCATAGGTTTGATATAAACACGATACTCTTTTTTACGTGCAAAAGAGTCATGACTTTTCATTTCAGTTACAGCTAGCTCGTTCCAACTAAGACGAGTGACCATGATTAAATCTGATTCAATTTGTGATGAATCGGGTTTAAAAAACTTATTCAAAAAGTTTTTTGGTTTAGAAAGTTTATAAAAACGTGCCCTTTGAATCATTTCAGGTAAAATAGCTCCAACCACAACATAGTCATTTTTTTGAGATTCGTTGATTTTAGAACCAAAACTATTTGATATAGCACGTGCTGAATAAGCTCCATAAATTGGCGTATAGGCTTCAAGCAAAACTGTAAAACCTTTTTCAGGTTGATTTAAGTATTTGTCGTTAGCATATTTTTCTGCTTTTTTAATATCAGTTGTCCAAGAGCTTAGTGAAGAGTTCCAATAGTCTTTAAACTGAGTACTTCCATTAAACACAGACAAGACGCTTTTTAGTCGAGATTGCTCTTTAGCGAGTTCAGCATTAAATAATTCAATCGACGACATAACATCTTGTCTTGTGTCAGAAACTCCTATTCCTGTGTTTTCATCTGTAATATCGATAAATGTTTTAATCGCTCTTTCAATTGTTAAACTACCCTGAACGGCTGATCCACGATATATATATTGTTGAATATAAAATTTTGCTTTCACGTTGTATTCAGCTTGATTCCGTGAAAGACGATAAAAAAGTTTAGTATACAAATCTGGAACAAAGGTAATCATTTTTTGCATATCATCAGCATCAATAACTTTTTTATTCATTTCTAATTTCATTCTAAAATACTCATCGACCAGAAAGCGATTCACTTTCTTACCGTACAATCTACAAAACTGTTCAAAATCATCCATAGACCCAAGATTAAAAATATCCGTCACAATATGAGGATCTTGATGTAAATAATATTGCTTTAATAAATTTGGTGGCAACAAGATATAACTCAATGTTGATTTGAAATCTTTTAATTTGTATAATTGCTTTTTATAAATTTCATTATGAAATACTTCTGATAAATATATAGAATCTTTTAAAATTTGCGTAAACTCACTGAGGCTTCTGTAAGCATCCTCGCCAATATGAGTCCAAATTGGCGGGTAAATTCCGTGCTCAGATAAAAGTCTTTCTAAAATTAATCTAAATGTTCGTCCATTACCGTTTGCAAAAGGGTGTATAGAGACCAGTTTCCAGTAAAGTTCAGCAATGAATTCTATTTTTTGTTCTTGAGTTAAATTTTTTTGCTTAATTTTATAATTAAATTGATTTAATTCGTAGTTCACGAGATCAGTCAAAAAATCAATTCGCAGCAATTTCGATGCTGATGTGTAAGGTCTAGCAAATAATTCTTCTTTGTCAGCAAGCACCAATCTATATTTAAGAGCCTCGGACAATTTATTTTTGTGTTTTTTCCAATTTTCAATTCCGGCATATTCGACGTATTCTGGTCCTTTAGTTAAATATTCATTTTCTTTTTCAAGCTGATTGTAAGTTTTTGGTGAATGAATGCTCTTGTCATTCAAATGTGCTAAATCATACGGATTAGGGTTAAACTCATCTGACTTTCGATCAAGCTTTGCACTTAATTGATCTTTGATTTCCTGACTTCGAATTTTTTTAACATCGTTGCTTTTATACTTGTTTGAATGATAAGTGGCCCTCGTTACTCCATATTTGCTCACTGCACCTTCAATTGCGTTCAAGACAGCATAATAGCGAACGACGCCGAGATCTTTTTCAACTGTTAATTCTGAGTTAGCAGTTGATATTTTTCCGTATTCATTTTTGGTATCTTTGTCGGCGTGAGCTTGCAAAAGTATTTTTTGCACTTCACTCATACCACCTATACTCAAAATTTTCTGTATAGGCCAATTGGCAATTCTCTGTCTTGCCACCATATAACCTAAAAATGGATCTTGATCATTTTTAGTGTAAATACTTGGGCTTGTTAATTCTGGATCTTTCATGGCTTCTAATAAAATTTCACGGCGATCAAAGTAGAAATGGCTTAAATACCACTCGCGAAAGTTACGAAATTCTTGGGACGAAAGTCGTTGTTTAGCTCGCTCAAGTGTACTTGTTAAATTTGACTTAATTTGTTTGTTTGAATTGTCTCGTTCTGATACAAATGAATTTTGTTTTTCTTTTTCAAATAATGATACACACCTGTCAACCGCGTGGACAGATGACGTCACAAAATAGATTAAAATAAAGACTAATAGATTATAAAAAGTCAAATTTACGCTTACTCCTGTTCATACAAAAATAAGCGATTTAAATGCCAAATTACTTAGATAAAAAAGACTTCAAGCGCGATTGACCTTCAGAAGATACACGTCTTTCGCTTATAACTTGAGTTGTTAAATTCTTTTGCTTCTGCCAACTGTCGCCATTTTTAGACATTTCAATTGAATTTAATAGTTTTTTAGTTTCTGCAATGGCTTCAATTCCTAGTTCAGAATATTGGCGTACTAAGTTCATGGGCTCTTCACTCACACTAACCACATGATGAACTAAACCAATGGTTTTAGCTTTTTCTGATGTAAAGATCTCGGCATTCAACATCAACGGACGTACAAATGCATCAGCACATTTTCTTAATATAAATGCGGATATAACAGCAGGCGAAAGACCCAGTCTAACTTCGCTAAAGCAATACTTTGTTTTTTCGTCTGCTATAACTTGATCACAACATGCAATAAGTCCCAAAGCGCCACCAAAGGCTGCGCCATGAATAATGCCAACTACAGGCTTTTCACAAAACGCAATTGCTTCAAACATATTCCATAGTTTTTCAGAATCTTTAATATTTTGCTCGAAAGTAAACTGCGCCATGGATTTCATCCAATTCAAATCAGCACCCGCGCAAAAAGCTGTACCAGAGCCTTTAAGGACGATTAATCTTGTTGATTGATCGACAGATAGTTTTTTAAAAACATCTGTCAGTTCTGAAATCATTTCAGGATTAAATGCATTTTTAATTTCAGGTCGATTCAGCTCAACTATTTTAATAGAGGCATCAATAGAATCTGATTTGAGAATAATATTTTGCATATAACAACCTTTTTTAAAATTACATTCTAAAAACGCCTTGGGAACGAGGTCCCCAATCAGCATTTAAACTCGCTGCGATCCCAAGTGCTAACACATGGCGCGTATCGATTGGATCAATAATACCATCATCCCACAAACGAGCACTCGAAAAATAAGCTGAGCTTTCATATTCATATTTATCAAGAGTTGGTTTTTTGAACTGAGCTTGCTCTTCTACAGTCATTGTTTGATTTTTTGTAGCCATTTGATCAAGTTTAACTGTCAATAAAACGTTTGCCGCTTGCTCACCGCCCATGACGCTGATTCTAGCATTTGGCCACATCCACAATTGTCTAGGCTGATAAGCTCGTCCACACATGCCGTAATTGCCAGCACCATAAGATCCACCAATCACAACTGTAAATTTCGGAACACGTGCGTTCGATACAGCCATCACCATTTTAGCGCCATGCTTAGCAATACCCTCTTGTTCATACTTTTTACCAACCATAAAGCCAGTGATGTTTTGCAAGAAGATAAGAGGCACTTCACGCTGCTCACATAACTCAATAAAGTGAGCCGCTTTTTGTGCGCTTTCACTAAATAAAACCCCGTTATTTGCGATAATTCCAACAGGCATTCCATAGATGTGCGCAAAACCTGTTACCAAAGTTTTGCCAAATAAAGGTTTAAACTCATGAAATTTTGATCCATCAACAATTCGCGCGATAACTTCACGAACATCAAAAGGTATTCGCGAATCAGCAGGTATAATACCATACAACTCTTTTGCATCATATATTGGATCTTCAACAGGTTGTGTTCGCATGGTTACATTTTTTTTACGGTTTAAATGCTTAACAATAGAACGAGTAATTTCAATCGCATGTTGATCATCTTCTGCAAAATGGTCTGTAACACCTGATAATTCACAGTGAGTAGTTGCGCCACCGAGTTCTTGCGCATCAACAACTTCACCAGTGGCAGCTTTTACAAGTGGAGGTCCGCCCAAAAAAATTGTCCCGTTGTCTTTAACAATCACATTTTCATCAGACATTGACGGCACATAAGCCCCCCCAGCCGTACATGACCCCATCACGACAGAAATTTGTGGGATATTACGCGCACTCATTCGTGCTTGATTATAAAATATTCGACCAAAGTGATCACGATCTGGAAAAACTTCTGATTGCAAAGGTAAAAACGCGCCACCACTATCAACGAGATATATACACGGCAATCCATTTTCAAGTGCAATTTCTTGTGCGCGTAGATGTTTTTTAACTGTCATCGGAAAATAAGTTCCACCTTTAACAGTCGCATCGTTTGCGACAATCATACATTGTGTGCCGTGAATAACACCAATACCTGTAATAACACCAGCTGCTGGCGCTTGATTGTCGTACATTTCCCAAGCGGCTAATGTTGAAAACTCTAAAAACGATGTTCCGCTATCAAGCAACCCTTCTATGCGTTCACGTGCTGTCAATTTACCGCGCGATTTATGTTTTTTTAATGCGTCTTCGCCACCACCAAGTTTAACTTGCTCGACACGTTTACGCCAAAACTCAACCTGACTTAACATTGCTTGATAGTTTGTTTTAAAATTGTCTGACTCAATACTTATTTGTGATTCTATAACCATGAGAAACCTCTATCTTATTCCAATAGTTTTTTCGTAGCCAACTTGAGATTAACTAAAAGTTTATCTTTCTTAGTCCTGTCTCTTGTTTGAATCAAGATCTCTAAATCAACTTCGCCTACTTGTGCTTTTTGTAGTCTGACAAGCAATCTATCCATAATGATTTCATCTGCTTCTAAGCTTAATTTTAGATCAGTCGACCATTCATTTTTTTTCACTAATCGACAGTCTGATTCAGTAACAACCCAAGCGTTATCAGGCCAATGCTTAGAAATTAAAACTCTTATTAACTCCAGACCCGCATTAATCACAAGACCATGGTGTATTTGCCCTTGAAAATCGCAATTTTTTTTACAATGTGGGATCTCTGCCTGTATTTTAAAATCAGTTTGATGACTTATTTTTAAGCCACTCCCTAAAAGCTCGGGCGACAACCAATCTAACGCGTAGCTTAATGCAGGTTCAATAATAGATGGTGCATTCGATTGCGACCAGTTTTTTAATTCTTTAAGCGTATGAGCATTCAAATGACTAGCTTTGACTTTCATTTGATCTAAATGAATAAGATCTTGAAAGGCATCTTGCAGGCTTTTTAAATAGTCCAAATTTTCTTTTTTTTTCATAAGTTTATTGCGACAGCCTAGCATGTTGATATTATATTGTATATAACACATATTTTTAAACCTGTGTAAACACGCGTAATTTGGAGATTGTCATGGTTAAAATAGTTAGCTTATTAGTATTTATCGTTTCATTTGTTTGGACATGGAATCTATTTACGACACCAAATAAAATGGGTATCGAAATTCATGCGGGTATACAAAGTCAATTAAGTGAATTAATAGAAGACACTTTAAAATCTAGAAAACCTTACGTGTCAAACTTCAAGCTTTTGAAAATGTATACAGAAAAAATTGACGATCAAAAAATAAAAGCTGTTTTTTCATACTCTTTTGATGAAGCCCAATCAGAAACTGATTCAGCAGGTCAAACGACCCAAACAATTTCTGGAGAGGCCACGCTAACAAAAGGCTTATCTGAAACTAAGGGTTTACAAAAATGGAATATTCAGTCTGTCAAATCTGATAACCAAAACTTATTTTTTAAAGATGGTTCTATTCTGAAAGCCGATGGGCAAACTGAAGCTGAATCATCAGCTGAAAATAATGAACAATCTGATACACAAAAAGAAAATAAATAATTCGATATGAAAATTCTAACGATCAATGAACACGGTGAAATTTTCACTGCAAACGCACCTAAACCCATTGAATCGTTAGAAATCTGTCAAACGATCTTACAAAACACCAAACTCACTGAACTGTACCGCTTAGAAACTCATTTTGAAAATGAGAATTACTTAATTGAGGCTTTTGATCACCCTCTGATAGCTCTGAAGCTAATTGAATCTGATGGTAAAATTTTTATTGAAACCCAGTATCAGCTGACGTTTGAAGCTGACATCAACAAATTTAGCTTAGATCCATTTGATCGCATTTGCGGAATGACCACTCATGGATGTCCATTTCGTTTAACTGAAAAAGCTCAAGATCAATTATTTGATGCCTGCAATGAATTTGATGACGAGAGTTTCACTCTTCATAATCTCAAAATAGAAACTCCAGATTACTATATCGATCAATCAGCTGTTGGAGATTCAGATTTTTGGAATGAAATTTATAAAAATAGTCCAAAGCCAAATTGGGATATTGGACAACCGGCTCCAGCATTTCAAGACATGTTACCACGCCTGAAATTACCTAAATCACGTATTCTTGTTTTAGGATCTGGTGAGGGACATGATGCTGCTTTTTTTGCGCATGCTGGTCATGTGGTGACTGCTGTTGATTTCTCTCCGGAAGCAATTCGTAAAGCTAAGCTCAACTATGGCGATTTAGAAAATTTGAATTTCGTCCAAGCTGATGTTTTTAATTTACCCCATGATTGGAATGCAACTTTTGATGTTATTATCGAGCACACTTGTTTTTGTGCTATAGAACCTCATAAACGCAAAGAATTAGTTAAAACATGGCGCAGACTTTTACACGAAGAAGGCCAACTTATGGGTTTATTCTTTTCAATGCTCAAAAGACCGGGCCCACCTTATGGCAGCAGCGAATGGGAAATTCGCGAATTACTGCAGCCACATTTTCAATTTTTATTTTGGGGACGTTGGAATAAATCTGTTGAAAAACGCCAAGGCCTTGAATTATTTGTTTTGGGTAAGAAGAGGTAATATCACTTCATACACAGATCTTGCATTTCAATAATGAATTCCATTTTTATAAAAATTTTCTTTTGGGATATTTAGAAAAAGTATCATACAATCAAGTTGTGTTAATCTCTTAATGTTATCTGAGATTATCTTTGCACATAAATCTTGAACTTCTTGCGGCTTTGTCATCCAAATTACCTCTATGAACGGTACAGCTGATACACTCACCCCTTTTGAAAAAAAAGATGATGGCATGTGCATTAATTCCCATGCGTCTTCATTAATATTAAGTGCTTTTGCAAGCTCATATTTGATATCTTTACTAACGTTGATAACTTGTTCTTGTTCTAAGGCGTAAAATCTAATGTACGGCACTGGTAACTCCTTGTTTATTTCAGTAACGTCAGTATACAAAAAGATTGGCACTTGATTAAGTGCGAAGTATTATTATCATTTCACACTATTAGTGTTTAATTGATAATTAATTATCATTTTTCTTAAGGGAATACTTATGGACAAATTAGAGAGCATGGCTGTATTCATCGACATAATAAATACTGGTAGCTTAACGGCTACAGCAGAAAAAAGAGGACTTTCCCCCAGCATGGTTGCTAAACATTTAAATTTTCTTGAGGATTACTTTGGCACGCGACTTATTCAACGAACAACGCGAAAACAAAGATTAACAGAGTCTGGTGAAGTCTGTCTCGAAAGATGTCGCGATATTTTAAAATATATAGAAAAAACAAGTGAAGATATAACAAGGTTCTCGAAAGGTCCGTCGGGATTATTAAGATTATCATCACCAATTTCATTTGGTGTAACTCAGTTATCACCTGCACTATCAAAATTTTTAGATATGTACCCTAATATACGTGTAGATCTAAAATTAACCGATGCTCCTATTGATCCCATTGCTCACGATGTTGACGTCGCTTTTCGAATAGGCCCCCTATCTGATTCAGAATTAGTAGCTAAAAAACTTTCACCATATCAAATGATTGTATGTGCTTCGGCTGAATACTTAAAACGTAAAGGTACACCTAAGCATCCGCTTGATCTTAAAGATCATGACTGCCTTGGACACACTCGTTGGGGTTTGCGACATGCTTGGCATTTTCAAGGTGCTACTGGACAAGTCGATGTTCCTCTCAATTATAGAATACGAATTGATCACGGGCCAGCACTTAGAGAAGCTGCCATATCAGGAGCAGGGATTATCATGCAACCAAAAATACTGGTTAAAAATGATATTAAATCTGGTTTGCTCACACCACTTCTAACCGAATACAAGATCATACCACGCCCATTTTACTTGGTTCATGTGAAAGACCGTAAGCAGTCCCCAAAAGTACGAGCATTTATAGACTTCGCAATAAAAATTTTACAATAAATATACAACTAACTTTTTATAATAATTGGCCATGTCAGCCTAGATAATTACTTAATACACAAACCTTGCATTTCAATCACATTTGTCCAAGACATAAAACCATGATCAGTCGAATACTGTGTTGTGATTCCTTGAATTTGACCTTTGGGACAAGCTTGTTGCAATCTTGCATAGGCTTGATCTACATAATCAGTATCAAAAGCAAAATCTAAGACGACAAATTGTTCGGCGCGAGCTTTAACCAACTCACCTTGTTCATAGGATTTGTACGTTGGCGCGAAATCGCTGACGTGTGATACATGCAAACTGTGAGTACATGCAAAACCAAATACAACGAATACAAGTATAACTATTTTATTCATGATTATTTTTTACCCGTGGTTGTTTCGGCTGCGTAATTTTGGCAATAACCAGTGACAGTGATTTGTTTTTTCCACACAAAGTATAAAAAGTAATTAATATTCTCGTCTTTTGTTAAAACGCCAGAAATTTTACCATTGGGGCATTGGCGTTTTAAGTCTTCAACACTTTGATCGATAAAATCGTTATCAAAGTTAAATCCTAAAAAAATTGTTTTACTTGCTGTTGTAAAAACTTTATTTCCACGCTCAGCGGGAATTGGCGTGAGTGATACACTATTAACTGAAGCGCAGCTTGATAAAAATAAAGTTAGTATTAATGTTGATATAAATAATTTTTTCACTTTTAGCCACCTTTTGGTAATAAGCAATAACCTGTTAATTTTACGATTTCTCCAGAGACCACTGGATATTTACGTGTTTCACGAATTGATGCTAAGCCTGTCACACGTCCACTTGGGCACTTTTCATATATTAATTGAATTAAATTTTTAGCATAGCCTTTTGTATAAACGGGATGACCTGTACGTGGGCCCATTTGAAACAACGCAATGATGTCAGCTATTTTCTTTGCTTCGTTGTTTGAGTCTTTGCCAGCTAATGCTTTTGTAATACGACCAGCTTCTTGAATATCGACACCGACTTCACTGAGCTTAATATCAAAAGGTTTTTGTACAAATTTAGGATGATTATCAATTTCGCCAATCTGCACGTGATGTAACTGCGCACAAGATGCTAGAAATAAAATCGTCATGATTTTTAATATTATTTTCATGAGTTTATTGTGAAGATCTTCACTCAGAAATCTAGTCTGTGCGCGTAAACACGGTCCGCTTAATGCAATAAAGGCGAAGTGTCGTACCACTTCGCTTTAAAATAGCTTCGAAAGCTTCTCAAGAAAGGAGTTTTCCGAATGCCGAACTTAAACAAGCAAATTAAGTATCGTCAGAAGAAAAAAAGTACTGAATACTTCTTAGGTCTAGTTTTGATCATTTTAGAAATTATCAAAGCTGCTTTAGATTTATTCAATAAAGTTCCTTAAGCTTTTACACTTACCAAATCGTACATGTTAATTGTAAAAGTGAGGGGCTTAGAAGTACGAGGTGGTGCGATATTTGTTTCAAAAAAAAGATGGGTCGGTTTTGCGATAAGCCGAGTTCTGTTCCCTATGCTGACTCCCACATTGCCCACATAGTTCGATAATTATTCCTCTAGGCCCAACATTACTGGTGAGCTCAAGCGATCTTACCCGAAATCTCCGAGCGAGCAGCTCTTGTTTGCGTTAACAAGTAAACCTGTTAACGCGAAACCACTTCTTACGAAATGGGATTCCCTATTTGATCTTGCTTCGCACCGAGTTTGGCTGTTTTCACTCCAGCATCTCGCTTGAAATCTCCCGTTCCCGAAATCAAGGTCACTGATCTGGACATTCTCTCTGTTCCACTGTTCCTCACCTTACGGCGGAGGGGAGTTACCCCAGGTGCTGCTCTGCGAAGCTCGGACTTTCCTCGAGGGTTTTAATGCCCTCGCAATTATCTGCAAAACCTTGCTTAAGCTTCTAGCATCAATCCGAGTCGATATTCAACAAGTATTCTTTGAAATAGTTGCCGATTTGATCTCAAGGGTTTAGATTAAACAAATCAGATATTTAAAGGAGATTTCCATGAAGATTTTTAAATCATTTTGTGTATTATTTTTAGCCCTATCAATTAAAACACAAGCCAATGAAACTGCTCATGAGTCAGTGGCCGCTATGCCAGCACCAACTTGTACAGCAGAAACAGATAAAAATTGTTCCGAAGGTCATGCAACTACAACTGAGCATGAATCAGCTGGCGCACATCACGGCCCAAAAGCTGCCGCAAAAGACTGGTCTCATAAACGTCATAAACAAGTCGTTAGTATTTTACCTGAAAAAACTAAAGAAGTCGGTCAAGATGCTCGACCTGAAAAAGTAAAATTGGTATCACCGAAATTTTCAGCTAAAATTTCTGGTGACACTGCAAAACTAGAATGGTCGGAAGTTGCTGGAGCTAAAAACTACCATGTCCAGGTTTCTAAAGATGCAGGTTTCAACAATCGTTCGATGTATGTTGCTGATGAAAAATGGGTAAAAACGACTAACTTTGAAATTAAAAATTTAGAACCTGGTGTAAAATATTTTTGGAGAGTTGCCGCTGTAAACCCAGATCTTGAAACACAATATACAAAATCTGCTTTTACATTTTCATCATTTGAAACTGAAGCTCAATAAATCGCAATCATTGGAGAAAAAATGAATAAAATCGATAACGAATTACTATTTAAACAGCTTAACTGGCGCTATGCTTGTAAAAAATTTGATCCGACAAAAAAAATCCGTGAATCTGACTGGAACATTTTAGTTGAATCACTAAGATTGTCTGCATCTTCATACGGTTTACAACCGTGGAAATTTATCGTCGTTCAAAATCCAGAAATCAGAAAACAATTATTGCCTTTATCATGGGGACAAACACCTGTGACTGATGCGTCTCACTTTGTTGTTTTAACTTACAAAGAAAAAATGGATGAAGCACACATCGATAAATTTATTCAAGAAACGGCTAAAGTTCGTGGAATGGATGCATCAACTTTAAATGGATACAAAGACATGATGATGGGCGATTTAGTTAAAGGGCCAAGAGCGCAAGTTATCAACTGGTGGGCGCAACGCCAAGTGTACATAGCTATGGGTTCTATTTTAACGACTGCTGCTATGATGGAAATTGACACTTTACCAATGGAAGGCTTAGACCCTGCAGGATACGATAAAGTTCTAGGTCTTGAAGGCACAGGATACAAAACTGTTGCCGCTGTAGCTTGTGGATACCGCGCTGCTGATGACAAATATCAACACGCTAAAAAAGTTCGTTTTGAAACGAAAGATGTTGTTGAATATAAATAATTTGTTATTCAAATTATAAATTGCTAAAAAAGTCCTATGAAATGTTTTTTCATAGGACTTTTTTTTATGACTTCATGTAATCACGTAAATTCTCGATCATCTTCAGAACCTAACTTAGATCATCTTAATTATCTAGAAGAGGTCGAATCAGACAAATCTTTGGCTTTCGTCAAAAGCTTTAACGAGCAAACTTTGAGCCGATTTCAGAATCAACCAACTTATATAAATCTACACAAAGAAATCTTTTTAATTCATACAGATAAAGAAAAAGTACCTCATTACTTTTTTGTGGACCAAGATATTTATTATTTTTGGCAAGACGATCAGCACATTAAAGGTCAGCTTAGAAAAATTAAAAATATTTTTGATCAAAACAAAGAATATACTGTCACTCTTGATCTTGATCATTTATCTAGGCAAGAAAATAAAAATTGGGACTGGTCAGGTTTAACTTGCTTAAGAAATGACAAAAATCACTGTATTATTTACCTCTCTAATGGCGGAAAAGATGCTATTGTTTCTCGAGAATTTAATTTAAATACCAAAAAATTTGTTGAAAATGGTTTTTATATTCAAGAGTCAAAAAGTCATGTTTCTTGGATTAACAAAGATACCTTAGTTGTGAGTGATGGTACCAATTCTAACAATTTAACATCGTCAGGCTATGCTAGTGAATTACGTATTTTGCATCGCAAGCAAGATCTATCTAAATCAGAAGTACTTTTCAAAGTGCCAAAAAATTCTATGAGTGTTTATTTTTACTCAATGAATGATAACAATAATAAATATCATTTCATTTTTGACCAAATTGATTTCTATAATTCAAAAAAATACTTTGTTTTTGACATTAATCAGTCTAAAGAAATAATTGAGATTCTATTGCCAAAATCCTCTGAAATTATTGAAGTTTTTAAAAATCAAGTTATCGTAAAAATGCGAGAGCACTTTAATGACCCCAGTGGATTTCACGCTTCAGCGGGATCCATAGTCAGCTTTCCAATTACTCAAATTGCTAGTCCTCAAAAAAATTACCAATTGTTATTTGAAAATGATAAAAACCAAATCGCTTCAGACTACAGACGAACAAAAAATAAATTTTTAGTCAGCTACATGCACGATGTTATCACTAAAATTAAAATCTATGATTATACAGACAAATGGATTCATACTGAATTGCCCACTAAAAAGAACGATTTAGTCGATTTAGAATTTACATCTACAAGTTTAGAATCAGATTTTTTTTTGATCAATCAAAAGAGTTTTTTATCTCCACCAGAATTATTGCTGTTGAGTGATCAAGATATCGCGTCTAACTATTCAATCTACAAAGGACCACACAAATTTAAATCTGACGATTTAACAGTTAAACAAATTAAAGTAAAAAGCATCAATGACGGAATAGAAATTCCTTACTTTCTCATTCATAAGAAAAATCTCGATTTAAATAGTCAAAATCCAACTATTTTATATGGGTATGGAGGCTTTGAATTGAGTCGCACGCCTTACTACATGAGTGTTTCTGGTAAAGTTTGGCTTGAAAAGGGCGGCGTATATGTGTTGGCCAATATTCGTGGTGGGGGTGAATATGGACCCGAGTGGCACAGAGCAGCTCTTAAAAATAATCGCCAGAAGGCATTTGACGATTTTTACTCTGTAGCACTTGATCTCATCGATAAAAAAATAACTTCACCAAAACACCTTGGTATATGGGGCGGATCTAACGGAGGCCTATTAACAAGTGTGGCTTTTACTCAAAGACCAGAGCTCTTTAACGCTGTCATTGCTGAAGTTCCGTTAGCAAATATGATGAGATACCACAAGTTACTAGCTGGCGCGAGCTGGATGGCTGAGTATGGTAATCCTGATATACCTAGCGAAAGAGAATATATTTTAAAGTATTCGCCTTTACAAAATTTAAAGTCAAATCAAAACTATCCTGAGGTTTTGTTTATTACGAGCACAAAAGATGACCGCGTACACCCAGCTCACGCAAGGCAAATGAAAGCAAGAATGCACGAGCTCGGCTATCCTGCTTTGTTTTATGAAAATATAAATGGTGGACATAAACGTGCGTCTGATCCACATGATACTTCAATGATACAAGCTCTTGAATACACCTATATGTGGGAAAAACTGAAATAGCGAAGTGGTACGGTCACTTCGCTATTTGCTTTTTTGGTGCTTATAATTTTTCACATTGAGAATCTACTATATCGAGAATGATTTTATTACGTACCAATTTATTTGAATCCACATAATCTGGCAAAAAACTATACTCGAAATCAAATTTTTGTACTTTCAATTTTTCCATACCATCTTGAATAAGTATTATCTCAGCATTTGTAGAGTACACACCTGCTCTAGTATTTAGAGTATGCTGACCATGAAATTTTAAGAACAAATTCTCTGAATAATTGAAATCTATATTTGCATAACTAGGAAAAACACCATCAAATCCTATTTCGCTTATTGATTTTTCTAAATTACTCAATTTATAACTAAATGACTCAGACCAAGTCGGAAACCGTGTCTTTGTATTCGGAACAACATTCCATACTAGATCTAGTGAGTACTTTTTTTGCTCTTTGGTTATGATATCACAATGATATTTTTCCCCATAACCCTGAAAGTTATCCACAGCTTTATCTTCTAATTGTGCTGACAAACCCTTTGCTAGTGCAGTTTTGGCGATGAAAACAATCAGTACTGCCGATATTGTTTTGATCAAAAAATTTTTTTTCATATTTTCTCCTTTTTGTTTTTAGTTTTCCACAACGTTGATGTTGACAACTCTGTCGCTCTGCAAACTACTTAAAAACAATTTGTTTGTATAATTCATAATTTTCATTTATCTATGATTATAAATGAGTTTACTCAGCCCCACCCTAGAGGCTTTTTGGGCCATCGTTCAAAAAGGTACTGTCCAAGAAGCCTCGTACATTTTAGGAATAACTCAAACCGGAGTTACTCAAAGAATACGAGCTTTAGAAAAACAGTTGAAAACCACGCTGTTTATCAGATCTCGCAAAGGGATGAAACTAACTTCAGATGGCGAAAGTCTTTTGCAGTATGTGAAATTAAGTTTAGAAAATGAGGGAATGACCCTTTCAAAGATTCAAAAGGCAGCTTTTGAACACAACATTGAATTAGGCATCTCGGGACCATCAAGCATTTTGCGATCTCGGGTCATTCCCAACTTATCAAATCTCAAACAAGAACTTCCTAAAATATTATTTCGATTTGATTTATCGGATACTGTCAGCAATCAAGAAAAACTTAAAAATGGTTTTTGCGACTTAGCCATTTTAGAGCATGAACATGTGACTAAAGAAATGGATTCAAAAATATTAAAGCCTGAACGTTATAAGTTATATGGCCCAGTCATATGGAAAAAGAAATCGATCAATTATATTCTCGAAAATGAAAATATTATTGATTTTGATTTTAGTGACAAAATGACTTTTAACTTTCTAGAAAAATATAAACTTAAATCTAAGTCTTTAAAGGAGCGCCATTTTGCCAATAACACTGATGCTCTTATGTCTATGGTTGAAAATGGTTTGGGTTACTCGGTACTTTCAGAAGAATTTGCTAAATTTGCCGTTGCAAATAAAAAAATTGTCGATTTACTACCGGATCATTTTTATGATTATAAAATAGCTTTGGCTTGGTATCACAGACCAGTGATGACCTCTTATTTTAAAAAGATCATCTCTGCAATTCATTAGGCTATTTTAGAACATATTCAAGTTTTAAATTTGTATTTTTAGCTTTTAACAAACGAACAACTTCATTTTTACTAAATGGACCATCGATCTCAAGTCCATAACATTGAATAACCAATCCTTCAGTTGTTTCTAAAACTATCATTTTAGATTCAAACCCACGAGTGTCTTTCACCATAGCTTTTTGTGTAGAGTAATCAATTGTACTAGCTGTTCTGTTTTCAATAATACAATTACCATTTTCAGAAAATGAATTTGGCTCAAATACATTTTTAGACAATCCAGTCATGTCTACAAATAAATATGCGTTCCTCACCATTAATGATGTTTTATGTTGCTGAAATTCATAAAAATATGCACGTGAACGTTGACATCGTTGAGCAATAGTATCTTGTTTGTAAATCCGATTTAAGACACTTCCGTCATTTTGCTTAATGTTACGCTGACAAGGTTTTGCTGCATGATAATTTATAAGCTTTTCACAAGTTTGATTGGCTTGAGTTGCAAAATCAATAGCATTTGCATTATATTTCCAGCCGCTAAAATTATCGCCCATTGTTAAAATGGCTTTATCGGATAGAGTTAACTGTGCGGACCATTCTCTTAATGAATCAAATTCAGCATTGCTACACTCCGGTAATTCAAGATCAGCAGGAATCTTTGATTGATCTGGATATGGCATAGGTGCCGGTTGTGGTAATATCGGCGGTTGATTTGAATGATCAGAAGAGTTTTGATCAGCACCGACGAATTGATTAGCATACTTTGTGACTTTCAGACATTTTTGATGAACATGAAATTCATCAAAAATGTGGGTTATTGGTTCAGGTTTGATAATGTTTTTAGTGACTGTTTTACAAGGCTGATCACGATGGTAATTTAATCGTGTTATGCATAGACTACGCGCTGTCACTGACTCTTTAATGGCTGTTGTGCTTTTTTTCCATTGCGAACTATTAGAACCCGTTTGATCAATTAAACTATTCGCTTTATCTATTTGCGTTTTCCACTGATCCAGATCTGATTTTTCTTGAGAGGAACACAATCTCACCAAATCAGGATCAACAGGCTTTAGAATAACACGAGAGTCATTATTTGAATCAACACGGTCTTCGGCACTGTTAACATTATCATTTTTTTGCGTATCAGTATTTGTTGTTTTATGCTCCTCTGAGCACCCCATAGCGGCCAATATAAAGGCTGTACCAAATATAATTGCTATCGTTACGAATGATTTAGACATTTTCGACATTACGTTCCCCCGCAAGTATCTGATAGCATAGGTTTCAAATCATGAAAGGTGTAAGTTTTTTGACAGGTAAAAGTTACCACCAGTGACGTTTTTCGAATGATTTATTCACAAACAAATACAATTAGATTAAAACATTCATGTGAGTGATATTAAAAATCGAATAGAGAAAAATTTAAAGAAACTGCATCCTTGGGCGCATAAAAACAAAATTGAAGCCTATCGGCTTTATGATAAAGATATACCAGAATATCCTTTTTTAATTGATATTTATAAAGACCATTGCGTTGTTTACGATAAAACCGAACTAGTAGACCAGGGTAAAAACAAAACTGAAATAATTCTTCAGGCGATTAAAGATGCCCTCGGCAAGCCGGATAACTTAATTGTTCTTAAAAAACGTGAACGACAATCCGGATCAAGTCAGTATAACAAATTACAATCAAAAAATGAAAAAATCGTTGTCTTAGAAAACGGTGTTCCGATCTACGTTAATTTATGGGATTACTTAGACACTGGATTATTTCTTGATCATCGTCCAATGAGATATTTTTTTCTTAAGCATTCTAAAGGAAAGAAACTTCTCAATTTGTTTTCATACACCTGCACTGTTTCACTAATGGCCGCTGTGGGCGGAGCAAAAACAGTTAGTGTTGATATGTCTAAAAACTACCTCAATTGGGGCCAAGATAACTTTAAACTCAATTCTATTAACCCTAACGAACATAGGTTTATCGAACAAAATGCACTGGAGTTTTTAAAATCAGCCTCAGAGTGGCCAGATTATAAGCAGTCTTTTGATATGATTTTTTTAGACCCTCCGACTTTTTCTAATTCAAAAGAAATGAGCACTGACTTTGAGGTCGAACGAGATCAAGTTTTTATAATCGAAAATGCCTTGAAATTCTTAAAACCTGAGGGCGTACTCTATTTTTCAACGAACAAAAGAAAATTTAAGCTTGAACAACAAATAACGGATCGTTATTTAGTCAAAAATACGACTGAAAAAACCATTCCACAGGATTGTTTCGATCAAAAAATTCATCACTCTTTTGAAATTCGTTTCAAGAATACTTCTATCTAGAACTATTTTTCGAAAATCTGAAAAAAAACTTGATCGAACCCCCCCCATGCCCTATTTTGACCCCCTATGAAAGCATTAGGTAGTCACATATTAGTCGAATTTACGAACTGTAAATCTGACGTCTTAAATGACGTCACCGCCATTGAAAACGCCATGGTCCAAGCCGCACAAGTTGCTGACGCCACTGTCATCAATTCAACATTTCATCATTTCTCACCATGGGGAGTATCTGGCGTTGTTGTTATTCAAGAAAGTCATTTAGCAATTCACACTTGGCCAGAATACAATTATGCAGCTGTTGATTTATTTACGTGTGGCGATACAGTTGACCCCTGGGTATCTTTTGAATTTCTTAAAAATGCTTTCGGTGCAAACTATTCGGCTTTAGAGATGAACCGTGGATCTACACAGGTTATTAAAAAAGGGGATGCGCCACTGCAAGTTAAACCTGCAGATGCGCAAGACTATGATCCTCAAAAAGGGTACAAGATCAATCGAAACGTGTGGCTAACAGATAAAGATGAAAACCAAGCTCTTTCACTCAGATACACTGGTGAAGTTTTATTTGATGAACGAACAGCTTTTCAAAGAGTTCGTGTTTTTGAATCTTGTGCGTACGGAAAAATGCTTGCAATTGACGACATGGTTATGTGCACAGAACGTGATGAGTTCCATTATCATGAAATGATCACTCACCCAACCGTACAAGCATTTCAATCTGTCGCAGGTCCAATCAAAAATGCGCTTGTTATCGGCGGTGGTGACGGTGGAACAATTCGTGAACTCTTCCGCTACAATACAATCGAAAAAGTCACAATGGTTGAAATTGACGAGGCCGTTATTCGTGCATCAAAACAACATTTACCAACAATTTCTCGTGAATTTTCTAATCCAAAATTAAATTTAATTGTGGGTGATGGAATTAAATTTGCGGCTCAAGCACAACCAGAAACATACGATGTGATTATTGTTGATGGATCTGATCCCGCTGGTCCGGCTGAAGGCCTATTTACAAATGATTTTTATACGAATTGCATGAAGGCTTTAAAACCAAATGGTGTGCTTATAACCCAAGGCGAATCACCGATGTTTCATTCAGACACTTTTGTTGAACTCAATAAGTGCTTAAAAACAGTCTTTGGCAATAGTAACGTGCACACAGTTTTATTCCATGCCACCACTTATCCATCTGGTATGTGGAGTTTACAAATGGCTATTAAAGGCAACTATCACCCTGTGAAAGATTTTAAAGCAGCTCAAGCAGCGCAATTTGTTAATTCACAAGGACTTAAGTACTATAATGAAGATCTACATACCGCGGCGTTTACTCTGCCAACGTTTGTACGTAAAATGCTTAACAGTGATAAATAATTATCCAGCTTAACTTTTTTGAGGAGATTCTTATGTTTAAATTACCACAATTACCATACGCTAAAACGGCTTTATCTCCGTTTTTAAATGAAGAGCAAATGTCATTTCACTATGATAAGCATCACAAAGCTTATATCGATAACTTGAATAAATTCATTGAAACTGATGCTTCTTTAAAAGGTAAAACTTTAGAAGAAATTGTTCTTTCTTCAACTGGTGGTATTTTTAATAATGCTGCCCAAATATGGAATCATACATTTTACTGGTTTAATATGGCGCCTGCTGGTCAAGGTGGAAAACCTTCTGCTGATTTAGAAGCAGCAATCAAACGTGATTTTGGTAGCCTAGACGAGTTAAAAGCTAAATTCATCGATGGTGGAGTTAAAACATTTGGCTCTGGCTGGATTTGGTTATGCGCGGATGCTGCAGGTAAATTATCACTCGTATCGACTTCTAATGCTGCGGTTCCATTCACTAACAATGGACCAGCACCTTTAATGGTTGCTGATGTATGGGAACATGCTTATTACGTTGACTACAGAAACGCTCGACAAAAATATTTAGAAACTTTCTGGAATCACATCAACTGGACATTTGTTTCTGATAACTTTGCTTCAAAAAAAGTTAAAGATTTAACTAAAACAATGCTTTGATAATAAGTATGATTGAATAAATAAACTTAAAAGGCTGGCCAAAAACCAGCCTTTTTTATATATAAATACTCTTTTGTGACATTCATTTTAAATATAAATCCGATTACCGTTTCAATAAGACTCCTTTGCTTGTTCATAACTGTTTTGTAATGTGCTGAATTTTGCAAAAACCGCAGTCATGTTAAAAATTAAATTTGATCAAAAATATTGTTTTTACCATATGTCTTTTGAATACAGAATACATCCGAATTTTCCTGAGCTTGATTGGCTGTTGCTTAATTTTCAAATCAATAAGCTGTCTGCAATTTATGAAATCGAGGTTTTAGCATTTGTTATGATGAGCACTCATTGTCATCTTTTGTTAAAATCATACAAAAAATCTGAAAACTACTTTGCACATCATCTTTTAAAAAAAATTTTACCAATTAATAATATCTCAGACGATTTTATTGATCAAAATCTTCTCGAACCAATCACAAATCAAAGTCAATTTTTAAATACATACAAATATATATATCGTAATCCAGTAGAGGCTAAACTAGCAGAACGCTGCGAAAATTATCGTTTCAGTACTTTACATTCATTACTTGGAAAAAGTGAATTAATTGCTAAAGTAAGTGATCCATTATCAATTATTCAAAATCCACTTTATGTTCTAAGCTGGCTTAATCAAAGCGAACGAAATTACTATACGATTAAAAAAAATAATTTTTTAAACCATTCAACTTAATGTTTATTTTTAGCCCAAGATTTTTCGTCATTAATATATTTCACTAAATTCTTAATTTCATCTTGGGTTTGTTCATTAGTCCAACCTAAATTTTCTTGAAACACCTGAGAAATATCGTTTATGTATTTTAATCCATGATCTTTTTCTGATAAAAACAACGGTACACGTCGAACATAAAAATCAACAAGGTTCAAACACATTGTGTGATGGATGGCCTGCAAAGCTTCAATTGTCCACAGATTCTCAGTAACACCAAAGCGATCTAAAATGTTTTTATATTCTGCGCCGTAGCGAAATGCCAATTGTTTTTGTACATCATCGAGGGCCGTTAGCTGAGCTTCGTGATAAGCATCGACTGTGACATACTCATTAAGAGGTGTATTTGTTGTACATTTTTTCAATTGAGAGCGCTGTTCAAACGAAATATTTTCAATAACTTTATCAACGATTTGCTCAGCCATAAGTCGATAAGTCGTATATTTTCCACCAGCCACAACAATAAAACCACGTTCATTTTCAATGATTGTATGCTCTCGACTAGTTTTACCTTCGTTATCACTTTCATCCTTTACTAACGGTCGAACACCAACATAACTAGATACAATATCTGCTTCTGTTAGCTTAGCTCCTGGAAAATAATCATTTGTCACCTTAAGTAAATACTGAACATCTTCTGATTCTACTTTTGCTAAACTCGGATCACCTTTATAATCAGTGTCAGTTGTTCCTACGATCACCATTTCATGACGTGGTATCGCAAACACAATTCGTTTTGAATCTTGTGCTGCCATAACAACAGCAGTTTCTAGCGGTACTCTGCTTTTTAAAAATGTTAAGTGTATACCTTTGGTTGGTCGCAATATTTTTTTCCAATCGGGAAAAAGTTTTTCGCCAACTAAATCTGTCCATGGGCCGACGTTACAAACAACTTGTTTGGTCTTAATATTAAATTTTTCATTTGATTGCTGATCAATCACTTCTATTGATTCAATCTTTTGTCTTTCTTTATTAAAATGTGCTCTACTGGCTTTAACGTAATTTGCCATTACAGCATTGTTTTCATTGGCAGAACGTAGCGTTTCATGCACTAATCGATCATCGTCCATATACGCATCTGAATATATAAACGAGCCAACTAAATCTTGCCCTTTAACTATTGGATTGCGATCTAAAGTTTCAATTTTATTTAGTTTTTCGTGCATTTCTGGCGATTGAAATAACGCCAGTGCATCATATAGCCACATACCTAAACCCATCTTAAACATGCCGACTCTTGAGTCCGTGTAGAGTGGAATCATGAATCGCAATGGATGCACGAGATGTGGCGCAATCTCAAAGAGTTTTGTTCTTTCGTTAAGTGCTTCAAAAACTAAGTTAAATTCTAAATTTTCTAAATATCGAATTCCGCCATGTACAAGTTTACTTGAGCGAGATGAGGTTCCATAAGAAAAATCATGGGCTTCGATTAAGGCTACCTTAAGTCCACGTGCAGATGCATCACGAGCGACTCCTGCACCAGTTATACCGCCACCAATAATGAGCAAATCAAATTGCTCATTTTTAAATCTTTCTAAATTTTCTGCTCGCGTGACAAATGAAAAATCTTTCATTTAATTTCCTTACTTAGTTGTTTTAATCCAAACATGCTTATTTGACCAGTTTTGAAATTGATACATTCTTTCGAAATGCAAAGTTAAAACTTTTTGTGGTAAAATAGCTCTTTGCAAATGCTTGTCGCGTGAAAGCTTAATAGCAATATCAGCAAGCTCAGCTTCAATTTTAAAATCATCTGCTACTATGTATTCAACCCAGAGAGTTTGCGTTTGAGCGTCAAAAAACAACAATGGCTGGCCTAAAAAAAATCCCACTAATTGATCATTTGAATCCTCTGCCAAAAAGCTCCATCCTAACTTTAGATAATGTTCTAAAGCCTCTTTTCGAAAGTTAGATTCCCATACCTTCATCATGAGATCCATCTCGTCAGAAATTTCAAGTTTGAGCTTTGCATAAGCATAATCGTACAGTTTTTCGAGATCATTTGGTTGAGCTATTCTATATTTTAATGACATGATTCTATTTCATATTATATTCAATGATTCGCCAAGTAGATTTGAAGCTTCCTATTGCTTAACAGTTTATGCCTAGTAGAATTTAAGACTAAAATATAGTTAATGACATGCATTAAAGATGCTTTGAAATTTTTAATTTGTTAATATGAGCTTTTGACTGCAAGGAACACTTATGAATTACAAGCCCTACCCACCAGAATTTTGGAATAAAATAGAAAATACAATTATCGACTTAAAAAAATTAAATGTCGATTTAATCGCAGCTTTCGATGCTGACGGTACACTTTGGGATGTTGATCTAGGTGAAAATTTTTTTCAATATCAAATAGATCAATGTCACATCCCGCTGCCAAACAACCCATTTAATCATTATTTAGAAATGAAAAAAATAAACAATGATCCACGTAACGCATATGTATGGTTAGCACAAATTAATAGAAATATCTCCCTCTCCCAAGTTAGATCATGGGCTAATGAGGCATTTCAAGCCATTCAGCCTAAGCCAATTTTTTCAGAGCAACAAAAATTAATTCAAATCTTTAGAAAACATAATATTAAAATTTATATCGTCACTGCTTCGATCAAATGGGCAGTTGAACCTGGAGCAATCGCGCTTGGGTTAAATTACGATAATGTTATCGGAGTGGAAACTGTCGTTCAAAATGACATTATTACTGATGTGCCAGTTTTGCCGATCACATACAAACAAGGCAAAGTCGATGCCTTACTGAAACAAACAAATAATATAAGACCTTTTTTTGCTTCGGGAAATACAATGGGCGATTTTGAACTTTTAACTTCGGCGACACATTTGCAACTAGCTGTTAGTGCGGCTTCGCGCGATGACAAGTTATTCAAAACTGAATTCGAACTTCAGGAAAAAGCAAAAACTTTAAATTGGCTTAACCACAGGTTCATTTAATGAACAAGTATTTTAAATCAATTGTCATTGTACTTTTGGGATTAGCTCTTGGGGCTATTTTATATAAAAAAATCAAATATAATTTTACTTTAAATAGTCAAGTAGATAAACCAACAAAAGCGCAGATGATTCGAAGTGAAATATTAAAATTTAAAAAGCCTGCGCGAATTGAAGTCGAAACCTACACACAAAAATATCAAGAAGAAATCGGTGATATTAAGAAAATTAAAGTACCCATGAATAATAAATCGGACTTTTATAT
This sequence comes from Pseudobdellovibrio sp., assembly GCA_046293015.1. GTDB lineage: Bacteria > Bdellovibrionota > Bdellovibrionia > Bdellovibrionales > Bdellovibrionaceae > Pseudobdellovibrio. Next base: position 327,568 of record JBKBPU010000001.1, on the reverse strand, counting down.
ACAAATTCAAATTTTTAGCGACGATTCTGATGAGAAGTCACCATTAGTTATACAAATGAAATTTAAAGATGTACGGTCAAATAATCTCATTAAAGAAACTAGTCTCAGTATCGAGTAATTAATTGTTCGCCGCTCCTGCGTTAATCCAATCCATAATTGCCTGAGTTTCCTTGCTTGATAATAAAACTCCGCCTTTTGGCATTGTTTTACGCGTAGCAACCGATGTGTATAAAGCACTCGTACCAGCATTGCCTTTATTGACAATATTTATTGTTGAATTATAGGTACTTAGGCTTATGCCACCAGCTGCATTAGATGAGTTGTGACAAGATAAACATCGTGGTTGCAAAATATTTTTAAAAATACTGCTATATTTTGCCTCGAGAACATTAGATGCTGGCTGTGGGTTAACAGAAGTGTCTTTATTAATTCCTTCTGCAATCCAATTATAGATTGCTTCAACTTCTGATTGTGTCATCCTACTATTGATGGGCATACGACCACTTTGAATACTTTGGTACAGTGGCGACAATGAAGGTTCACCAGGTACAACTGCTCCTGATGATAATAGATTTGAAATATCACTGACAATAACACCACCTGATGGTGTATTTGCGTTGTGACAATTTAAACAACGACTTGTCATGACAGTCATAGCTTTTTGCTGTAGAAGACTTTGCATGCTTAACGATTCAGAGTATTGATCCCCAGCAGTACTCGAAAGCTGCGAACAATTTTGAAATGAAAATAAAGCGACCCCTATTGGAAGCAAAAAAAGCATAAAAAATTTAAAATACTTACGTATATACATATTTATCCTAATTATTATGTGCACCATTCATTAACCAGCGTTCAACCTCGTAAATAAGCGCTTGAGGTAAAAAGCCATCCTGAGGCATTGGTTTAGCCAAAAACTCTGGTGTTGGATGCATACGAACATACATTTTACTGTCTACGTTTCCTGGTATTAAAACTTTTCTTGTAATCATAAGTTCGTAATCAGTCATATCGTATCCACCAGCCATAAGTTGAGAGTTGTGACATTTTACACAATTCAAGCCGAGAATACCTGATTTAGGATCCATAAGTTCAGAAAAAGTCAGAACATCACTTGAGTTTTTTGGGTTTTTCATTTTATTCAGAATAAATGAAACAGAAGACTTAGAACCAATTTGAGTATTTCCGAGTACAGATGCAATGCTCACTTTTAAAAATCGATTGTATTCATTTCTAATATCTTTTGAAAAAAAGATTCTAACCGTTTTTGATGTTTCACCAAGCGAGAAAGTGACTGCTTTATTAGGAAACTTATAATCCCAATCATAACGATTCCAGTTTGCACCGACGACTGATCGAGCCTGACCAATTTTTTTATCATTAACACCACAATTGTTGTTTGGACATAAATAAGTATTGATGTCAGGCAGACATGTACTGCTCAAGGTTTGAAAAAGAGTATTTGAATTATCTAAAGTGGTCGCCACTCCACAAAGATCTGAATTTTCAGTCAATGTAACGACAATAGGCTCGATTGCAGGTCCATTTAAATTGATCGCAATATCAACATAACCTGTCGATGAACTAATTAAAGTTGGTGAGTTATTACCAATACTAACTGCCAATGGAGGCGCTTCTGCTGGCAATTCAATTGCGTTGATATTAATATATGATATCGATAAAGTATCTGTTTCTAGTACTACTTTAGGGGCAACGAGTGATCCTGTTGATAACAAACCTGATAAATCATTTTTGCTACCTTTTCGAATGTTTTTATCCAAATAACTAAATGTTGTAGGATAATTTAAAAGAAATCCATTTAAATTGATAAAAACACCTTGAATACGAATATCTTTTGTCGATCCATAAATTGTTGGCGAAGAAAATGTATAATATGTTGCACCACTTGAATTGCGTAAGCGCGTAATAGTAATTGCAAATTGAGCTCCGCCTAAATCATCAATTGGATCAGTGCCTTTTACTCTAGAAATGTCTTTTCCTAAATCCCATGTGATAGTTTTTTTATCTCCGTCCTTTGTTAGGCCGATTTGTTTTGCAACAGATTTAAGAGTGATTTTATCAAATTGTGTCTCATCAGTGCTTGAATCAATTTTTGTACCACTACACTTCTCAAAATCAGCTAAACCTTTTTGCCATTCGACTTTAAGCTCATTGATTGTTTGTGTGTGTTGAATTCCAGAATAGGGTGGATTATGGCTGGGATTAACAGCATTATTTGCTATTTTTGTATAGCCGATTTCCTGAAAATCTACGTAAGATGTATTAATATCTAAATTAGAAAATTTACCCTTACCTGGTCCAACTGAGTGACAAATCGCACAGTTAGTTTTTAAGAAATTGTGCCAACCTCGTGAATATAAATTTAATATTTCTTGTTCACACATGGTTTCAGCTACTGGGTTCGAATTTGTTTGATCCGCTTGCGATGAAAAGTTTGATTTCTCGATAACTAAATTTTCATTTTGTATATTGACCTGACAATTATTAAATAAAAACAATAGCCCGTTAATCACTAAAAGGCACGAGATCAGAGTCGTTATTTTTTTATTTTTAAAAATTTTAATATTTTTAATCAATCTACACTCTCTTAAGTAATTTTAGTTATTAAATCAATTTCCGCTGTTGAAAAAATCCTTGGTAAATAATTTTCAACAAGCGATAACTTTTTATTAAAAGATAAATAATTTACAAACATAGCACCAGCCGCTAATTCGACATTACCACCAGTTAAAAAAGTATCATCAGCAGCTTGTCCACTTGTAAAATGTCCTAACTGGTTTGATTTAACCGCATGTGGGCCGGCTGGATCATATGTAATCATATATGATGCACCCGCTGTTCCACGATCGCTGACCCAAGGCCCACCAGCAACTTCAGAGTCTGGACTTGAAACTGACCCATCAGAAGTTACTGCTATAAAACCTTTTTTCTTGAGGTATGAAAGTGACTGCAAGACACGACCAATCACTCGACCTGCTTCTAAATCTTTAGCATCTCCACTCGTTCTCGTATTATTATGGTAATCAAAACCACCGATTTCTAAATTGATTGTACTCGCATTGCCGTTAAGTGCATTAAACACCATAGATGCAAAAACAAAGTCCTGACTACTTTTATTTGAATTAGCATTAATGCCCCAGATTTGTGAAAATCCAGCATCCGATAGGGGATCTATGTTAAGTGAGCCTGAATTCGCAATTAAGTTATAATTGTCATTTTGAGAACATCCCAATAGTCGTGATAAAATCGAACCCCCAGTCATATTTTGAATTCGTTCTGCCTGTAATGACGAAAGACCACGAATTGTTTTAATGAGCTTTGATTGCTGGTCACTTTTTAGTGAACCTAAAGCACCACCAATTTGTAATGATCCAGTTATATCTTCATAGCGCGAAATGATTAAAGGCGCAGGAGGTCTCACATAAGCATACATATTATTCACGCCAGTAGCCGTATTAGACTTTCCAAGATTTGGTAAAACTTTTCCTGATAAGCCAGCTTGATTAACTAAGCCTGTTATATCAAATTTATTTCCAGAAGAATCATCTTGAGAGCGAACACAAACTCCAACAAAATTAGATGTCATTAATGTTGCGCGTGTAGCTTGTTCGCGCATACCGGCTAAAATGCCCGAATTAGCGTAAAATAAAACATTGTTAGCAAATTCATAACTGGCAGGTAATGTTGCACCAGAACCCATACCCATTTTTGAATATGATGAAAGTAACTGCTGGCCTTTATCAAGAGGTAGAAAATTTGCCGACATGGCACCGCCGCCAGATAGCTTAATACCAATAAAAGGACATAGATCAGAAGCACCTGCTGTTTTACACAAAAGCTCGGCAGCCTCAGCATGACCAGAGCGAGCCAATATAGTTAAAAATGATGGCATCATCAAAGAGCCCGTAAAACCAATTAAACCGGTTGATAGCAATTCACGACGTGTTACCGGCTTTGAATGCAGGGTTTCAAAAGTTTCAGACTTTTTAACTTTTAAGTCATTCTTGTTATTTTTTTCAGACATAAAACTTCCTTACTCCTTATTAATAAGTGATCGCATCCAAGCTTGATAAAACTGCTGTACACAACATTAATGCGGATTTTCGTGCAGCTTTATCCTCACCATTTACAATTGATGTACTAATCATTTCTAATAATGCTTTTTGTTCATCGATTGATTCTTTTTTTTGCCAACACGATAGCGCGAACTTAGTAAGTGAATCAGCTATAACTGAATCTGAAGGAATATTATTTCCAGCTAAATTCCAGCTTGTAAAAAATCTACTTTGCATCGCTTCTTTAGTAATCAAATCATTACAAACTTCCCCAGCAACACTGAGAATGGCTAATGTCATAGGCGCAGTAACAGTATTAGCTACACCAGTAATCGAAACCGCGCCTTTTTTTTGCTCGTACATTGCAAGAGTACTTTCGCTTACAGTTTCAAGACCTACACATGATGATAATTGTTCAACAATTTGTTTTGTGTTAACTATTGAAACTGTAGGCGCACCAGGTATGACTTCGATATCTGTTGATTCGGCAGCTGAGTCTACAATTGATAATGTAGATTGCGATCCTAGTGAAAGTTCATGCGCAATATTCGTTACAGACTGACTACAACCATTACCAATCGTAACTAAAACAGAGCTTAAGCTGAATATAACTATGAATAGAGAAATTACTTTCTTACTCCGCATACTATTTGCCTCCAATGCACTGTTTAGACACAACCAATTTTTGAAATAAATATTTTAAATTGTAATTTCTATTTGAAAATTCTTGAGCAGCTTCATTAATTAAAGAATCATCTGCTGTTGTTACATCGCGCTTACAAACAGTGGCAAAAACTCTTTTGGCCATGCAAATCGGAAATTGTTTTGATTCAGCAAGAGCTTTTCCAAAATCTTGAATTCCTTTTCCTTTTAATCTTGTCCAATTAAAATATGGCAAATTAGCACCATAGCTAGCATTGTTAACCCAGCTATCATCTGTTGTAATTTTGCCGCCAGGAAAAACAGAGCCATTTTTATTAATTTTATCATGAACAAAAGTAGCGCCGGGTTCTTTTGAAGTATATATACCCATACCTTTAGCTTCATCATCTGTGTTATTCACGCTTGGACTTGTAAAAGTATGCATTGTATAATCGCTATTAAATGTAAATTGAGAAAATGCAGGTCTAAAACCATCCATAACAGTATGGCAAGCGCGACATGAAGTTGTAAATTTCGTATGAACACCACCAGGAAAGCGATCTATGTCACGAGCAACAACATTATCAGGTCCAGTACTATCGGCTACTTTTTCAAGTGGAGTACATAAAAACTCTCTAAAAGCATACTCAACCAAGCGTCTGTTAGTACCCGCAGTAGCATGTTCAGACATCCAAGCGCGAGATGTTAATAAGCCAGCAGGTGTTGGCATATCAACGGCCTTAGTGCCATTAAAAATCCTTTGTGTAGATGCTTTAATCACTTTGACTAAATCTATTTTTTGATTGTCTAAAGCAGCGTAATGATTATTTGAACGTAGAATATCTGTCACTTCAGCAGAGGGAACTGCAACTAATTTTGAATCAGCGACATAAGTAATATTATCAAATAATAATCTTTGTGCGTTAATCTCATCACGTACGGCGCCAATAACAGTTGTTGTAAAATCATTAAGTGGCACATTTGTTGTTTCTGCACGATTTGACATTTTTGAAGCAAAATCGCGCACAGTATAATTGTAAAAACGACTATCCTGAGTTGCGATTGCAGCAGCACCAATTGAGTCGCTTTGATCTAATTTACCTGCCATATTTTTTAAAACTGGATCATACAATGGTACTTTAACACTTGTGATTCTTTGAAAAATAGTTTGAGCCTTTAATAAGTTCTCAGTGATAACGACATTTGTATTAATATCTGAACTTATGTTTCTAACTTGCATTTGAGAGCGTTCACCTAAAATTTGATTTTCTGTAAGAGCTTTACAATAAACAGCAATAAGATAAATTTTACCTTTCCAATAACGACTATTGGCCTTACAGCCCGAATTAGCACTAATTGATTGAGCATTATCACAACCTGTAAAATCAGAAGGCGCAGTTTTCACTTCATTAAAAGTTGAAGCTATGTTACCTAAAGTTAGCTTGGCGTCTGTATACCAAGTACTGAAATTAGCACTTGAGTCACCAAATCCTGTAGATGATTTAGCTGCTAACGATAGTGATCCATCACGATCAGACAAATATAATTTAGCATTTTTTTGCGAGTTAATTGTAAAAATAATTTTTTGCATTTTTTCATTTGGCGGCGAGTTGATTTCTAAACTTGGTAGAATGATTTGATTAGCTAAAGATTTAATAGGATTGTTAAGCGAACCTCCTGGTGTGGCCATTTTTTCATTTCCAGAAGTATTAACTGAGCTATAATAAAAATCGCTATCTTCATAAAACTGACCCACATAAAAATTGCTCTTAACTAAATTTGTACTTAGCGATAATAAACGATTTGGTTGAGCCGTTTTATCAGGATAAAAACCAGTTGTTAAACGCGCAGATTCATTATTTTCAGCCCAAATTTCAACGGTTAACTCATTTGTACTTTTGCATGCGTTAATTAATTTTGAAGCAGGTCCTATAGAAGATATTAAATTTCGTGTTTTAAGTTCAATAAAACCATCACCACGTGTAATTGCAGCATTAGATGGGTCAGCAATGATTAAATTAAGCGGGCTACCAATAGCCGATGTATCATTGATGACATCGCCGCTCGTTTCCTTAAATTCATAAAGAACAACAGCATTTGATCGACGAAAAGCCATGTCAATTTGCGCTGAACTAAATTCATAACTCAGCATAAAAAAAGTAAAAAGAAAATAACTTTTTGCTTTCAAATTTCCCCCACAAGAAAAATCAAGCTTTTGCGACCTATTGATATCGGTAAATATAGGCCTCGCCTAAATCACTGCTTTTAATTCTAGCCCCGACAATTGCATAGTCTTCTGTTACAGCTAGAGCACTTCCAAAAGCACTGTCTTTAGTCGAGTTATAGGCTGTTAAAATGTATGAAGGATTCGTTAAGGCACTGTATTTATAAAAATTTACAAATCCAGCACGTGTGTAAGTATTTGCTGTTGCAAAAGGTGCCCCTACGTATAGACCTTTTGAATTCATTGCCACACTTTGACCAAAGTTTTCTTTATCAACAGTGCCTACCCAAATTTTTGGCGCAGTTGTTGATATAAAATTTTCAAAATAACTAGCTTTACCATTTGCTATTTTATTTGAGCTACTAGCATTAGGTGATCCAACTAAAAGTTTTGATCCTAATATACTTACAGAATCACCAAATCGCTCGGCAAGAGAAGAGCCTTTTTTCTGCCCTTTTAACGAAAAATCAGATTGTGCATAAATAAAAACTGAGCCCTCTGCTTGGCTTTCTTTGCCAAGATTTTGAGGTGCCCCAATAACAATGTTCGTTGAATCCATTGCAATAGCACTACCAAAACCAGAATGAGCTAATTCACCATATAATGTATTAACATATTGTAATCCCGATTCGTTATAACTATAAAAATAGACAGCTCCACGACCGGTAATTGAGTTATAAGATACTTTTGGTGCTCCAATAGCAATATATCGATCACTTATAGAGACTGAATAACCAAATTGCTGATAAGCCTGAGAGTATTCAGGGGTAATTCTTTTAATTAGTACCCAACCTGTACCTGTCCTTTTATAAAAATAAGCAGCTCCTTGTGAGTCGGCTAGCGCGCTCGTAATAACAAGAGTGTCTGCTAAAATGGCAACCGAACTAAAACTTTCGCCACTGTTACTATCGCTATTTAATATTTTTTGTTTATATTTCCAAATTCCGCTTTCAAATTCATAAATATAAGCAGCGCCAACGTTAATAATTGAACTACTTAAATCATCATTTGGAGCCAAAACAACAGCGGTATTACCTGAAATTTGAACTACAGAACCGAAACTTCCAAAATCTGACAAATTAGTTGTTGTCTCTTTCATTTCGCGAAGGCGACTGTCTTTCCAACAACCATTCTTCATAACTACACTTATTGACTTATGATCAGATTTAAAATTAGTTGTTAAACCAGCAGGTGGATTATCAATAGCCACTTCAGAGCGTACAGATAATGAAATCGAAAAATTACCCTCGACACAACGAACTGGATTCATCACATCATTAGTCATGGCAGAATTAGGCTTGATCGACAATTTTATAGTATTCATACCTTTGCCGAAAGTCATGGAACAAGCGTTTCTATTTGCAAATGCAGATCCTGCCAAAGTGGCTTGAGTCTTACCTTGTTTAAGTAGATCATCACCTTTCATATCAACAGCCGAAGTAATCGAAAATGAATTCGAAGTATCTAAAGAACAGCTAACGACGTTGTTAACTACAGAATTACATCCCAAACGATCGTACTCTGCTTGATTTAAAATAGACATTGTAATGGACATATCGACTGTAGCAGATGTATCGCCTTGATTTGCAGAACCGAACCCAGAAAAAATCGTAAACGATGTTCCAGAAAGTGAATTTATAGTCGGTCTGGCAAGCAATGCTAAACACCGTGTTTGTGTCTCGAGTAGACTCATAGTTGTCCCCGGCGCAGTTGTACCACCTATATTTGGACTACCAGAAGATGTATTTGATGAATTATTACTGTTCGACAAACCCAAAGATGATTGATCGACTTGCGAAATGCCTTGTTGTAAACAATTCTGAAAAGGTATTATTAAAACTATTAAAGTGAAAACAATAGCGGTTCGTTTCAATTTTCCCCCTGCTGAAACTTATCGGCACTTCTTAGATCTCAATCTAAGAAACATACTGATAGAATAACAGTCGGGATAATCAAACCCAATTCAAGTTTAATATTTTCTCATGATGAGAATAAGAACTTAATTTTTTTGTCAATCATGTAGACATTAACTTTTCAATGTCTTCAATCTCTTTAGGAACCAAAGCAGTTAAAACTTCACAACCAGAATCAGTCACAAGAATATTATCTTCTATGCGAACACCGATACCACGAAGTTCTTCAGGAGCTGATTGATCATTTGCTGGAATATACAGACCGGGCTCAATCGTAAAAACCATACCTGGTTCAATCGGTCTCGGTTCACCTTTGATCATGTACAATCCTGCATCATGAACATCCATACCCAACCAGTGACCAATACCATGCGGATAATATTTTCGATGCTCATTTGATTTCATGATATCTTCTTTACGACCACGAACTAAGCCCAAATCTATCATGAGATCTGTCAATCGGCTTTCGCCCATAGCGTGTAAATCTTTAAAAAACACACCTGGCTTAACATAATCTATAATTTCTTTTTGAATTTTTAAAACACCTTCGTATACTTTTTTCTGAGCAGCAGTAAACCGTCCATTAACAGGAAATGTTCGTGTAATATCTCCTGAATAAAAGTTATACTCACAACCAGCATCAATTAAAAGTAATTCACCATCTTCACACATTTGATCATTAAAATTATAATGCAAAGTTGTAGCATTGTTACCACTCGCGACAATATAATTATAACCTTCGCGAGCCGATCCATTTGTATAAAATGTATGAGCTAAAACCGCTTGCACTTGTCGCTCACTAACACCAGGCTTAGTAAATTTCATCGCTTCAACATGAGCTTTCGCTGTAATTTCACAAGCTAATTTTTGATTACGTAACTCTTCTTCACTCTTGCGCAGACGATATTCACCCAAAAATGTATCTGCATCTTTGATTGTCATTAAACCATATCCAGATCGACCATACGCTCTTTTTAAACCAAGAAGAACATTCTGTATTTTTTTATCAACATCAGGATTTTTAAACATCCGATAATAAACGTCTTCGTAGCCTTTCAAAAGCTCAATCGCTTTTGTTTCAAACTGTTCGATAGGATAAGCTTCATCAAATAAAAACTCTTTCTGGGCAACTAATGGTCCAAATCTAAATCCATCCCAAGTTTCACGTTCAATATTTTTTTGTCTGCAAAATAATACAGATTCTGGAAACTTACCGGGACGCAAAATCATGATTGATTCAGGCTCTTCAAAACCGCTCAAATAATAAAAATTTGAATCAGGACGATATGCAAAATGTACATCATCGTTACGAATATGCTCTTGGTGATTTGCAATGATAAGAGCAGAGTCTTTTAAACCGATGGCTACTTTTTGCCTTCTTTTTTTGAATATCTCTGGATTTTCTGTAGCTCTTCTATTTACTGCCGCCATATTTCACCTATAACTATAGTTTATATTTTTCTGCTAATTTCTTTACTAGATTATAACTTAATTCTGTAGCTTTGACCATAATGTCTTTACGTTTATCAAATTCATCAATACCATAATCACTGAGCTCGATTTCAATGAGATCGTCATAAACTACGTTTTTCCGCAAAGATGCGGCGTGTTCAGACCAAATTTGATTCTCTAAGCTATCAAAACTCTTAAGAAAAGATGCCTCACTCCGTCCACCCAAAACATTAATTAATATAATTTTTTGCACTCCTGTTGCTTTTAAATGCTGAACAATCAGGTTTAAATTAGACATATGCGCTACACTATTTCCATAGGGTCTGATTAATCCCGCCGACGGCAAACAATATGGTATAAACTGATCAATTTGGCCACGATTCAATAAATAAATCGTTTTGTTTTTAATATTAAGTGATGGACACACAAATGGAATCTTAAAATCAAAAGTCGTCTTTTTAGCAAATGCCGCTTTCGTAAATTCAAACCATGAATCTAAATCTTTAAACTTAGATATTTCCCACTCCACTTCACTTACTGACGCTTGATGTGCATAACTCGCAGCTACAACTGATCCCCATTCGATACCAGCTATACTCGCGATTGGAAATTTATATTTTTGCATTTCTTTCAATATTGCAACATGAGCCCAAGTTTTTGCTCCGCCCGCAGATAAGATGACACCAAACCGAGGTACACTTTTTCGAACAGTCGGTGTAACAATATTTGAAGGTTGGGGCTGAACAGGGTTATCAATAGGATTAAACTCTAACGATGATGGCTGTCCTAATTGATTGGGATTTGATATTGTAGAATTTTTAACTTCCGTTGTTGAAGCTACAATGTTGGGATAAACTCGATTTTCACTTTCTTTTTGCTCTAAAGTGTTTTTTCGAACTAATTGACAACTCGAAAGAATGAAAAAAAATAAAATAAAGTATCTATTCACATTTTTTGCCATAAACGAAAAACTCCTTATTTCCATCTTTACCAGTAATTGAACTACTAAAATATTTTACACTGCAATTAAAAGCTTTTTCACACTCTTTTTTAATATCACTCTCAATGACTGCATAAATATTTGAACTTTTAACTAGTCCGTTTTTATCAAGATGCTCAGGGCCAGATTCAAACTGAGGCTTAACTAATAAAATAAAATATCCATTTAATTTTAAATACGGTCTCAATTGTGAAATAATTTTTTTAAGCGAAATAAACGATACATCGCAAACAATCAAATCAAAAACAGCCAACTCATGAGCATTATTCATTTGCTTAATGTAATCATTAAAATAAGTATTTTCTGTTAGTTCTCTAACATTTATCTTTTCAAATGCCTTGACGCGTGAATCGTGTTTAATCTTAGTGTGCAATTGATCTTGCCCGACATCAACACCGACAACAAATTTTGCGCCTTTTTGCAATAGAACGTCTGTAAAACCACCAGTGGACTGGCCCACATCCAACACAGTCATTTGAGAAACATCTAATTTTGTTGTATCTAATGCTCCGATTAATTTGAGCGCGCCCCGGGAAACGTAGCGACTGAAATCGTTATCAATAATTTCGACAAACTGTTCTATTGTGGTGTCCACAATATAATTTGCTTTCGTTAAAATAATCTCATCTTGACCTGGTTGTTTAATACGAACAAAACCCTGGCTAATTAACTCTTGTGCTTTCGCACGAGATTCAATTTTTTTAATTTTCACAAGAAAAACATCTAATCTCATCACTATTTGTCGCGTTTTATATTATATTCGATCAAATCAAGTAAATTCTGCACATGGACTTGAGCATTACATTTTTGAATATTCATAAGACATTCTTGAGCCAAAACGCTGACCGTGTTTAACATATTTTGAGTTTCAGTAATACCGATTAGGTTAACAAAATTTTTGTGATCTTGCTGCTTGTCGTTCATATCCAAAATATCATCTTTCAACTGAAATGCTAAACCAATATTTTCACCATAAGTTTGTAAATACTTAAACTCTTGATCACTGACTTTAGAAATGAGTGCAGCACCAACTACGGCAGACTCAATAAGTGCTCCAGTTTTTAATTTGTGCATTAAAAGCATTTGATCTTTAGTGATACCAGGCTCACTTTTCATGTCTAGAACCTGTCCGCCTATCATTCCCAACATACCTGCCTTATAAGTGAGTAATCGAATGAGTTTTACAGCTAATGCTGGTTGATTTTCGTATTCACGCGCAATAACTGCAAAGGACTCCGTCAATAAAGAATCTCCCGCAAGCAAAGCCATATCTTCGCCGAATAATTTGTGATTGGTCGGCTGACCACGTCTAAAATCATCATTGTCCATACAAGGTAGATCGTCGTGAATAAGCGAATAAGTATGTATCATTTCAATAGCAAGCGCATATGGGTAAATTTGAGTTTTTTCAATATTGTATGCTTGCGCCACTAAATGAGATACAAATGGGCGAAAACGCTTTCCGCCTGAATTTAATGAGTATTGAATACTATTAAATAGTACTTTAACCTCGGGTAACTGATTTGATAATGGATAAAAATACTGCTCTGAATATTTATCAAATTCTTCACAAAATGAAATCTGTATTTCTTTTAAGTTCCCCGAAGCCATACGTGTTCGAATTAGCCTTCACCCTTGAAGTCTTCAGTAGTCGCTTTACCAGAGCTATCTACAGAGACAAGTTTTTTAACTTGCGCTTCCGCATTGGTTAATTGACCGTGACAATCACGAGAAAGCTTAACGCCCTCTTCGAACAACTTTAATGATTCATCAAGTGATAAATCACCTTTTTCCATTTTTTGTACGATTTCTTCCAATCTATTTAATTTTTTTTCAAAATCCATCTGTACTTCCTTTAACTTCAGTTTCAATTAAACCATCGGTTACTTTAATTGTAATAACATCACCCTTTTTAACTTGCTTGATAGATTTAACGACCTTTTTACTTTGAGTCGTTGCTATCGAAAAACCACGATCAACAACTTTAAGAGGACTTAAAGAATCAAGTAATGCCATGGCATTTTCAACTTTATATTTTAATTGAGTCGTTTTATTTTTTAAAGCTGTCTGTAAGCGCATTTCTTGCTTTTGTATAACAAGTCTTTTTTGTTGCACAATTTGCACTGGCGAAACTAATCGTGATTCAAGCATTTTAATATCTTTGCTTTTTGACATCAGATAATTATCAATCGCCAATTCTAAGCGTGAATACAAATCATCATTTCTAATAAAAAGATCTTGTAGTTTCTTTTTCGGATCAATCAAACGCTTTGATTGCAAAAGTAATTGCTGTTGTTTTTGCTGTAAGCGTTTTTGAATAGCCAACTTGAGCAATCGATCAAGCTGTTCAATCTTTTGAATAATTTCATGCGAGCTTTTAGCCACCAGTTCAGCCGCTGCCGATGGTGTAGGAGCTCGCAAATCAGCTACGAAGTCACAAATAGTAAAATCAATTTCGTGTCCAACAGCAGATATGACCGGCACTTCTGAGGCCGCAATTGTACGTGCTAAAGTTTCATCATTAAAACACCACATGTCTTCGATAGATCCACCGCCGCGACCAATAATAATCACATCGGGCTTGATTTTCTCTGCTTGTTTAAATGCTTCGATCAATGATGGAGCCGCTGCTGCCCCTTGTACAACAGCCGGTACAACAATCACTTGAACATTACGCGCACGACGACTCATGATGTTTAAAATATCTTGAATAGCTGCTCCAGTTGGAGATGTTACAACTGCAATTGTTTTAGGATAACTTGGAATGGCTTTTTTTCTGGAAGCCTCGAACAAACCTTCAGCTTTGAGCTTATTACGTAATTGTTCAAATTGTTTTTGCAAAGCCCCGGCACCTACTGGCTCCATTGTTTCACAAGCGATCGAATATGTACCGCGTGGTTCATAAACAGTGATTTTACCACGAACGATAACCTCTAGACCGTCATGCGGTTTAAATTTCAAACGAGAATTATACCCGCGAAACATCATGGCACTGATCTGAGCTTTTGAGTCTTTTAATGAAAAATAAAAATGCCCTGACGAATGCGGTTTGAAATTTGAAATTTCACCTTTGAGCCAAACAGTGCCTACATGACCCTCGATTAATCCACGCAAATAATTATTGATCTGTTCAACAGTTAAAATTTGCGGTTCAGTTGATGCCGAGTTTATTCCTGATTCAGAATTGTTGTTGCTGTTTTCGAATGAGTTTTGAGAGCTAAAGTCCTGCGACATGCAGCCAAAGTACCAACCCTGAATCTAGAGTCAATCACGAAAACCAGAGTTGTTGCAGTGACCAAAGACCGCCTACAAAAACAGATAAAAAAGCTAATTTTCGATGTTTCTCAAATTGAGTATGATAATAGGGCATTTCTTTGCGTGCCAATTCCACAAAATACGGAATTTCAAGCACAAAAGTGATCATAAGACCGTAAAAAAACACAAAAAATGGAAAATAAAAATCCAGCTGAGCTAACATAATTAATTTTTCGGCTTTTTTTAGTGGTTCTCGAGTCCTGGTTTATAGACTTTTTATAAGAATCTGCTAAAATGTTTATATAGGGTTCGCTGACGTAAAACTCATCGAAAATAAACCTTACAAGCATAATTTTGGGGGCTGTCCCTGACAATGGTGTGCAAGCTCACCTCGTAGTGAGAAGCCTAAAGTTGTTATATGGCGACCCACCTTGCGAAAAAGAGGTTTATGTTTCAGAGTTGTCATCGAGCCTTTTTTTATTTTCTGAACTATCTCATTTCGAGAAAAATATGGAGTTAATCAGCTAAAACATATCACTTTGTATACCAAGAGATACATGCGGCACGGTTTCTGACTGAGTTGTGACGGATGTGTTTTGAAAATGAGAACTCATTCCGAAACCTATTTGATAGTTAGACTGCTTGTATTTTTTGATTATATTTAAATCGGCATCTAGGGAATAACCAGAATTTACATCTATTGTTTCTGTTTGGGCCTTAAATAAAGATTTAGCTCCGATGGCTATGTTTATTCTAGAATCATCTTTTTCAAAAAGTCTAATGTTAAACTTCAACCCTAACGCTGAAATCATCACTTTATCTAAACTAACCAATGTAGTTGTCACACCACGAATAAAAAGTTTCTGAAATAATTCATAAGTAGGCTCTAAATGAATTGTATCCGACAGTTTATAGTTTATGCCCAAAGACATACCTGACAGATTTTGCTCTGTCGAAGATAAACTTTTGTTACCTGTGTTATTTTGCAAAAAAACAATATGTCGAAAACTCAACCCAAACGCTGTAGAAAATGTGTTCGTCCAACTCTGCTTAAATGAAAAATCGAGTTCAATATCTCGGTCAGTTAACAAAGTAGCCTCTTTGTTGTTTTGGCCATCTCTCGATGATAAAGTTGTATAATTCAAAAAACCCAACATCCCAAATGAATGATTAACATGATATTGCTGTGCTGCTGGATTCGTATTAACTGTTTCAGATTTAGGAGACACATGCGAATCAATTATTTCTGGTTTAGATTCTTGAATAATCTGAAAGTCAGAGCTTGCCACAACTCTTTTATTTATGTTTTTATTAACTTTATTTTGTTCGTAACTAAGGTAGGCTTGGTCAGTAATTATAATTTCATTTTGATTTTCAATGCGAATTGTTTTTTTATTAAGAGCAATTTGAACTAGTTTTTCATCAAAATAAAGCTTATCGCCAGGCATGAGTTTATTTAAATCAAATATATTTTGAGAATTAGTTTTTTGAATTGTTCTCAGAGTACCATTGCTAGTATAAATTGGTTTTAAATGTGTTATATATAAAACTTTTGTTACATTTTCGTCTTTTTTAATTCTATAGAAATAGACTGCATTAGCCCAGCAGTTTTGCAGAGTCGTTATTGAAGCTATAAAAAAAATCGACATTTTTCTTATCATTCTCTTTGTTCAATCGGCTAATTTTGAGATTTTCTAAAATACTATTTTGTTCATCTTCAAGACTAGACTAGTCTTAAGCTGAGTTATTACAAATACTTAATTCAATGTAAAAATAAGCCGATAAAGAAGCGTGGTTTTAAGACTATACGCTTTACTATTTTTTTTCACTTTCACAATTTTTTTACAAAGTTGTGGACCTCGTTTAAGCTCACGAGCAAGTGAATATTTATCTTTAAAAGATGAAATTAACGAGTGTCTTACCGAAAAAATTTACCCAAGCTATGTTTCTGTTGTAGCGACTGCCAGTTTTTACAAGCGTTCGACAAAATTAATTTCTCAAACGACTAATAGTGTAACTTCACTCAGCAATATGGTTTTAGGCGATCCCTTAACAAATCCATTACCTATCCCATACGCTGAAGTTGCTGTATATGATCAAAGTAAAAATTTAATTCAATGTGGACGTACAGATATCAATGGTCAAGTTGTTGGACTTGACGGAGTCAGTTCTTTAAAAATACCAAATAAAGCTCAAAATTACATTATACGCGTTTATGCTCGTTCGCGGGTGACCACAACTAACAAAGCATTACTTGCTTCGATTTCAGTTAAAGATGATATATATCAAAACAATGTCCATCATATTGAAACAACTTTTTCATCAGATGGAACAAACTTAAGTACGATAAATCTTACTGCTTATGCCAGACAAACCGATGATATGAACATAACTGGTGGAGCATTTAATATTTACAATAATTTTATTCAGCTTTACGAGTACCTTGATACGCAAATTGATCTTCCTCCGGGAGATCTAAGCTGTTTAAGCAATAAGTTAAATGTTTACTGGAAAGCTGGTTTTAATCCAGTTCAATATGTCTATCCAGAACAAGATCCTTCAACCTTGACAGACAATACTTCTTATTTTGATAAGGATACAGATCGACTTTTTATTACCGGTGGCCAGCTCGGCGATGTGAGTTTATCAAACACTGATCATTTTGATGACTTTCCTGTGATTCACGAGATGGGTCATTTTGTCGAACATCACTGTGGAAAACTTACTAAAGGCGGGACACATGCTTTGATTGTTCGAATTGATCAACGTTTAGCGTGGCATGAGTCATGGGCGAATTACACCGCAACTCAAGTTATTAAAAATAGACTTCAATATATCGATCCGACAATGAACACTCGTCTGATTAGTTTGAACGAAAACTACGGTTGGACTTTTTTAAATAATACTTATGGGTTTTCTGATTCTTATCAGAATATTTCAAATGGTCAGGGTTTTATGATGGATTTTAAAAAACCGGCTAATGACCCAGGCGCTTGGCAATTGCCTGGAGCATATCAAAATATACCTTATGATATTGTTAATAGTGGTGTCTATCCCGGAGAAGGCCATACTCGCGAAGGTGCAATTTCACGTGCTCTATTTAAAACAACCAACACTTGCTCATCAACTTGCACAACTTTACCTGCAAGTTATACAACTATATGGCAATCTTTTGATGCCAATACGGGTTTAGGACGCGCTGAATACAAATCAGTTAACTCAAATCTATTTTTCGAATTATTTAAAGCCAATGTAGGTACTTCAAACTGGAACACATACTTCAAAACTATTGTTGAAGCTGAAGCTTTGCAGCTCTTTTCTGATCACAATTTAGCAATAAGTGGTACGGCTCGATACGTTTCTACGGTTAATTCTATAAAATATCTGAATTGGGTCCCTTATGGACATAATTTGATCGTAAACAATTCTTGTACAAATAAAACATTAATTGAACCTAGAACAGACGAACAATATTTCACTGGTTTAAATTCTGATCAAAGGTATTCGAATCATTTTTATACAATCGATACTTCAACATTATCAGGCTTAACTTCATTAAGCGTTAAATTTGATTTTCTAAATGGATCTGCGGTAGATCATGATTTAATTATTTATGAAAATGATTATCATTTCAATGAAGATTATGCCTGTTCAAATGGCGCTACAACCTGCAGTTCAGTTAATTATGTCACAACTAGGTTAGTCTCAAAAGATGTTGTCGCTTACAATCGTACACCTACAACAACTTCTGCAGTATCTGGAGCAACGTACACTAAATCAATTCAGAATTTAGATATCTATTTACAGCCCAATAAAAAATATGTTCTTGATGTTCGAGCATATTCAGCTGGAAAAAGCATAAGTACGGCAACGCAATATGCATATACAATTAATAGCAATTTGGGGGCTTTATGCCCAGAGTAATGAATAATCTTCAACAATTATGCTTACTAACTGTTACTATACTATCGCTAAGTAGCTGCTTTGATTCAAATTCAAAAACGAACCCACATGGTTTAAATAAATATAATAAATCATCATTTTCTTATATGGGCTTTGTCGAACGATCAATACAATTAAAATTTAAAATTCAACAAGATAGTATTTCAACGATAACTGCAATTGTACAAACTGATTATGATTATAAGTATCCAGTTAATTTTCAGTGGCGTTTGGGTGAATATGTATTCGCACAAAATGCAGATGATCTTACCGGACAAATTCCTTTACTTCGAAAAAATGAACCTGTTTATATCAAATTACAAGTTCAAGGTTTTGGAGTGAAATCAATTAATCGCTATGTCAGATTTGAAGCTTTTGGCACTCATCCAAGTCACAGAATTTTCGCTGATGGTGTAGTATCTTCTCAAAAAAATAATTCATTTGAAAGCATCGTTCAAGAAGTTGAACTCTACAAAAAGCAAAAGGATGATAAATAATGAAACAATCTCAAATTCATCTTAAATGTAAATCAATTTTTTGGCTGATAGCAAGTGTGTTACCTTTCCTAACATCATGTTCTGGTTTGGGGCCAGCAGATACTCCATCATCACCTACAGTATCAAGTGAGTTAGCGCTGTGTACAACGTCAACAACATATAGCCCGGGTGTTGTTGTATCAGGTACAGCTAACTTTAAAAAACGTGGTTTAAACATCACACAAAATTCTGGGATTGTTAGCAATATCACTTTAGGAGCAGTTAATCCCACTTCACTTCCGATTAAATACGCTGAAGTCAGAATTCTTGATTCATCAGGCAACATTGTACAATGTGGAGCTACTAATTCACTTGGACAACTTAAAGCTCTAGATGGGATTAATCCTTTAAGAATACCGAACAATGCCGGTACATTTACGGTGCAAGTTTTATCGCGATCACAACAAGTCTTTACATCAGCCAGCAAATCAGTGAGTCCAACGCTTAATTTCTCTGTTAAAGAAGATATTTATTCAAATAATGTCTATAAATTATCTACAACATTAGTATCTTCAGGATTTGGTGGAGCTAGTAATTCTACTATAACATTAACAGCACAGGCCGATGAAAACTTATCTAATAAAATAGAGGGTGGAGCTTTTAATATTTACAACAACTGGATATCAGTTTTTGAATATGTCGCAAGCGGAACTGTAACTGGTACTACTGACGTAAGTTGTTTAAATAATCGTTTAGATATTTACTGGAAAGCTGGCTTTAATCCCTATCTCTATATTGATCCGGATGCTGACGCCAGTAATACACTGTCTTTTTATGTTCGAGGAGATAATGAGCTATACATTAACGGTGGCGTATCTGGCAACGTGACATCTACGGATACAGACCACTTCGATGACACAGTTATTTTACATGAAATAGGGCATCACATCGAAGCAAACTGCGGAAGTATGGATTCCCCAGGTGGCAAACACTATGGACAATACAGAATCGATCCTCGTCTAGCATGGTCAGAAGGTTGGGGCAATTTTTTTGGTGGTCACATCATGAAAAACTACTTAGCTAAAATTAATCCAGATGTGACAAGCAACCTTCCAAATAACGAGTGGCTACACTACAGTGATACACGTGGATATACTGCGAGTGGCAACACTGGCGGTTCTTCTTTAATTTTAGTACGTCTGAACGAAAGCGGTGCATCTGCTAATTACGATCAGGTGTCTCCTGGATCATTCCCTGCCGAGGGACATACTCGAGAAATGTCGGTTGCTCGTGGTCTCTTTAAAGGGATTAATTCCTGCAACAGTAATTGTACTGGATCAGCCGAAACATTTGAAAATTACTGGAAAGCCCTAGGCACAACATCTCAAGGGATGGGTATCTCTACACAGCCATTCAGAAGTTCAGCAAAGTTTATTGACAAACTCAAATCAATTAATTCAGGCACATTACCTGCTAATTTTCAAACAATGATAACGTCAGACGAAGCTTTACATCCAATTGGAAGCTCTGCTTTAAACGTTGTTAGTGGTCCGACAACATATTCAGCATGGCCAGGATACGGAATTAAATTACAAACTGGATCAAGCTGTAACGACATCATGCTACAACCACGTAATACTTCAAAAACAGCAAGCAATGAAAGTGATCAAAGATACACAAATCATTTTTATCATTTAAATAGTTCATTTTTAAGTTCAGTTACTTCTATAAAACTAGTTTTAAAATCGAATACTACCGATTGTCCTTTGGATGTTGATTTGATTATTTTCAAAGAAAGCTATAAATACAATCAGGATTGTACGGCTTATTACAGTAATAACACTTGCGCTACGTATGCAAAAACAACATCATCCGATGTCGCCATGTATAATCGTGGTTCTTATACTATAGACGCCTTGGAAAGTAATAACAGAACAAAAACTATCAATTTGGGCTCTCTCAGTTCTGGAAACTATTTACTCAATATTCGATACTACTCATCTAGTCCAACGACAACTTCTTCATCTACACAATGTATCTATCAATTAAAAGATCAATCAGGAGGCTTACTGTGTCCAAGCAGCTCTTATTAAGAATTATCCTAACCACTGGCTTTGGCTTAGTGACAGGTTTTCTGACAATGCATTTAATCTATAAAAATAATTCTACACGTCGTTTAGCTTCAATTTCAGGATCGCCACTCTTGATACAAAAACTGAGTCAAGACATGGTTTCGCGAAATTTTTTCCAGCTCAAACTTTCAAGTGAAGAAATAGCAGAAAATCAAAATGGAATATCTGTCATTAAAGCAACAATTACTGCATTTCAGAATATGCCTAGTGGTCTTAAATACACATGGTACCTTGAAAAAGATGCCACAACTACTTCAGTCTTAGAAGGGACTTTACCAGCAATTTCGGCAGGTCAGACATACGACCTTCAAATTAATGTTAGTAAATTTAGTAAAGAAATTCAAAATCACATTACATTTTCAGTATCTGGAAAAATTGCCGAACATACAGTTTTACGTGACGCCATCATTGCCTCGCGACCAGAAGATTCTTTTGAGTATGTCTTGCAAAAAGCTGCAGAAGAAAGAAAGCAAGATCCTCAAAATATGAAAATTCAAAAGCTCAGTAATGGTCAAAAAATTGATGATAAATTTAGATTAGATAAAATAATTAGATAACTCTTAGACTGGAATAACTTCGATTTGAGGATCGTACTCATCTTTAAGAATCCCCTCAATAGCCATTAATGTGCCAGTCGTTGAACTTGGGCAAGTTCCACAAGCCCCTTGATAAGTCACATATACTTTTTTATCTTCAAGTTTAACCACTTCGATATCACCACCATCACCCTGTAAACCAGGTCTGATCGTGCGATCTAAAATTTCTTCTATTTTTTGTTGCTCTGGCGATAAGTTCTGACGAGCAAGTTTTTTTTCATCTAACACCGTCTGGTCAGGATTATGAACTGGCATACGTGTTTGAATAACGGCACAGACTTGTTCTTTTATATCATCAGGATCAGCATCAAACTGATGAGTCACTGTAATAACATTTTGAAAATAATGCACTTGGCGAATACCCGGTATTTGAAATAATGATTTTGCTAAATTATTGTGTTCAGCTTCTTGGATATCAGAGTAAGTGGCCTTACCATCATTAAGTACGGGACGATCTAATATAAATTTCCATGCATTCGGATTCGGAGTCGCTTGCACGCGAATTAAAACTTCTGATTGGCTCATGTTAACATCCTTTTTGCTTTGTGAACTGCAGAAATAAATTTTTCAACATCTGATAGATTATTATAAATAGAAAATGATGCGCGAATAGTTCCCGTCATAGCAAACTTTCTAAGTAGTGGTTGCGTACAGTGATGACCCACGCGAACAGCAACCCCTTGTTGATCTAAAATTTGTCCAACATCAGCATGATGAACACCTTGAATATTAAAACTTAGAATAGCTGATTTTTCTTTGGCTGTACCGAATATTTTGATGTCTTGAATTTTGGCTAATTCAGCTGATGCTTGTTCAAGCAAATTGTGCTCATAATTAAATACATCATTTAAGTTATACTGAGTAAAAAACTCAATAGCAGCATCAGTACCAATCGCACCTTCAACATGCGGAGTACCGGCCTCAAACTTAAACGGCAATTCATTATAAGTTGATTTTTCAAACTGAACTTCGCTAATCATGCTGCCACCAAATTGATATGGTGGCATTGCCGTCAGCAATTGTTTTTTACCATAAAGAACACCAAAACCAAATGGTCCAAATAATTTGTGTGCTGAAAATACTAAAAAATCGACATCGAGCTTTTGTACGTCGATAGATTTTTGTGAAATTAACTGTGCCGCATCTAAAATAGTGACTGCTCCTACAGATTTAGCTTGTGCTATTATTTTTTCAATAGGTAGTAAAGTACCTAAAATATTTGAACAACCCGAAAAAGCAACGAGTTTGGTTTTGTCAGTTATAGCTTTGGTCATTGAATTTTCATCAATTGATCCATCTGATAAGACTTCAATAAATTTGAGTTTTAGTTCTTTTTGTAAAGCTAGATTTTGCCAAGGCACTAAATTCGCATGGTGTTCTAATTCAGTTACAACAATTTCATCGCCAGCTTTTAAAAAATTTTGCCCGTACGACTGAGCGATTAAATTGATGCCTTCAGTAGTGCCTTTAGTAAAAACAATTTCTTCACTCGAACGAGCGTTAATAAATTTTTGAATTGTCGTACGTGCTTTTTCAAATGAACGAGTAGCTTGATCACTTAAAAAATGTGCTCCACGATGGACATTAGATGATTCTAATTCATAAAATTTGTTAATACGTTGAACAACTGAATTTGGCTTTAAAGTTGTCGCCGCACTATCCAAATAGACAAGATCGTGACCATTTATTTTTTGCTCAAAAGCTTTAAATTGTAGGCGTGCATTTTTAATCAATTCACTCATTTTAATACTTCTTTTTTAAAACATTTCTTCTAGCTTTGTGTTCATGATTTCAAAAATAAAATTTTCAATTTGTTCGTTCTCTAATTTATAAACTAACTCTTTGGCATAACCATGAGACAACATCTGCACGGCTTGTCTTTGACTAATACCTCGGCTTAAAAAATAAAAAATTTCATCTTTGTTAAGTTGCCCTACAGTTGATCCATGTCCTGCTTTAACATCGTCTGCATATATTTCTAACTGGGGAATGCTATCGGCAGAAGCCGTTGGTGAAATAAGTAAATTATTATTTAATTGTTCAGAATTGGCTTTCTGAGCATCTTGTTCGATACGAACTCTTCCACGAAAAACTGATCGTGATTTTTCAGTAAGTATAGATTTATAATGCTGAATAGATTGATTCGATCCTTTAATATGGTGGATAAACGTATAGTGATCACAATGTTGATCGTTAGCTAACAAATTAAGACCATAAATACCAGCTTCAGCTGATTCTGCTTTAAATGCTATTTCTGTGTAGTGCCTAGAGACTAGAGACCCTAAGGCTATGTCTAATGCAACCAGTTTAGAGCTTTGCTCTAAGTAATATTTGATTCTTGAAAAGTTAAAATCATGAATATCTGAATTATCAATATGGGTGAATTTCATTTTAGCGTTAGCATCTAATCTAACTTGAACATCCATATTGAGTGCTTGCTGGATTTCTGTATGTGACCTGACTGATAATCTTTGAAATATAATTTTAACATCACAGTTTTCTTCAGCGTTAATATCCAAAATTGGTTGCACTAAATACGACTTATCACCAGTTACTATATGCACAATTTGCACAGGTTTATCCACAACCTGATCTTTCTTAAAATTCAAAATATATTTTACTGAGCTTAGTGATCTTGATAAGTGAACTAATTTGTAATCGACATCATTAGAATTTAAATGAAAGTCTTTAGGCTGCAAATCAATTTTTTCAATTTGGATATCTGAATCAGATAAAGTCTTATTAAGAATGCCATTAACAAAAACTATATTGTAAAAATCTGATGGTAAACTTTTAGAAACAAACACCATCTGATCATGACTCAAAAATATTTCGGATTCAGGTAATGCCCAATCTATACTTTTAAAATCATTTAACGACGTAAATTTCCAGGCTTCTTCTTTTTTTGAAGGCATACCACTTTGATCTAAAGCCAAGTATGCTTTTTCACGTAATTCATTTAAAGCTATGCTTTCTAAAGGATGATTTTGTTTGTTCGTTGAGTAAAGTAAATTTAAATTCATATTACACCAACCAATCGTATCCTTTTTTCTCTAATTCAAGCGCCAAACTTGCATCACCTGTTTGGATGATTTTGCCATTTGCTAGTACATGAACATAGTCAGGCTTGATATAATCCAACAATCTTTGGTAGTGAGTAACCAGAATAATCGCATTATCTTTTGATTTTAATTTATTTACGCCTTCTGCAACTATTCTTAAAGCATCAATATCTAAGCCCGAATCTGTTTCATCAAGCAAAGCTAAGCGCGGCGATAACACAGCCATTTGCAAAATTTCATTACGCTTTTTTTCTCCGCCCGAAAAACCCACATTAACAGGTCTTTCTAAGTATTCAGGTTTCATATTAACGATTTTCATTTTTTGGTGTAAGAACTCTCTAAAATCACCTTCACTCATTGGCTCAGATCCATGGTGTTGTAACACAGAGTTAAACGAAGTGTGTAGAAATGTAAAATTAGATACTCCTGGAACTTCAATTGGATATTGAAATGCTAAAAAGACACCTTCTTTGGCACGTACATCCGGAGCAAGATCTAATAAGTTTTGCATTTTAAAATTAATTTCATATTGAACTTCGCCAGCTGTAACTTGATATGCAGGATGACCGGCTAAGACCTTTGACAAAGTACTTTTGCCAGAACCATTAGGCCCCATAATCGCATGAACTTCACCAGCCTTAACTGTTAAGTTTAATCCTTTTAAAATTTCTTTTTCTTCGACTCTTGCTTGTAAATTTTTAATTTCTAACATTTTATCCACCAATTTTTAAATTTTTATCCAACTGAGTTTTCTAATTTCATCTCAATCAACTTAACAGCTTCAACAGAGAATTCGAGAGGTAGTTCTTTAAACACTTCTTTACAAAAACCATTCACTAACATCGAAATAGATTTTTCTGTATCAAGTCCACGAGATTGTAAATAAAAAATTTGATCCTCTGAAATCCTTGAAGTCGTTGCTTCGTGTTCCAATACCGCCGAATTATTTTTGACTTCAATATAAGGAAATGTATGAGCACTGCATTTATCACCCACAAGCATTGAATCGCATTGTGAATAGTTACGTGCGTTTTCAGCAGATGGCATAATTTTAACTTGTCCACGGTAAGCATTCGATGAATGTCCAGCAGATATACCTTTTGAAATAATTGTGCTTTTTGTGTTTTTACCGATATGAATCATTTTAGTTCCTGTATCGGCTTGCATATAGTCATGTGTCAGAGCCACGCTGTAAAATGCACCCTCTGAGTTATCACCTTGTAAAATCACTGATGGGTATTTCCATGTAATAGCAGAACCTGATTCAACTTGTGTCCAAGAGATTTTTGAGTTCTTACCTTTACAAATTCCACGCTTAGTTACAAAGTTATAAATTCCACCTTTACCCTCTTTATCGCCTGTGTACCAGTTTTGAACTGTTGAGTATTTAATTTCAGCATTATCTAAAGCAACAAGCTCAACCACAGCAGAATGCAGTTGGTTTTCGTCACGTTGAGGTGCTGTGCAACCCTCAAGATAATTTACAAACGAACCCTCATCGGCGACGATCAGTGTTCTTTCAAACTGACCAGTCTCTTTGGCGTTAATACGAAAGTATGTCGATAAATCGATAGGGCATCTTGTGTTTTTGGGAATATAAACAAAAGAACCATCAGAAAAAACAGCGGCATTTAAAGTTGCATAATAGTTATCTGTATATGGAACAACAGATCCAAAGTATTTTTTAACTAAATCTGGATACTTATGAATAGCTTCAGAAATAGAACAAAAAATAACTCCTGCTTTTTCAAGTTCTTCATTGTGAGTTGTTCCAATACTGACTGAATCAAATACGACATCAACAGCAACACCAGAGATACGTTTTTGTTCTTGTAACGGAATACCTAAACGCTCAAAGGTTTTAATAAGTTCTGGATCAATTTCATCAAGAGATTTTTTAGCTTCAGGCTTTTGCTTCGGAGCCGCATAATATGTGAGATCCTGAAAATCAATAGGTGGATAATCAACCATAGCCCATTTATTTTCAGCTAATGAAGGCTCTGTTAAAGTTTGCCAATGTTTCAAAGCTTTTAAACGGTAATCTAAAACCCACTCTGGTTCATTTTTTTTAGCTGAAATCAGACGAATGATTTCTTCGTTAAGTCCTTTAGGAATTGATTCAGTTTCGATATCCGTCGTAAAACCGTATTTGTATTCATATGATTCAGACATGAAGAACCTCATTTAAAGAAATAGAGCTATAAAATTTTTGAACTTTACGATTTAAATTTTGAACCGGAGAAATAATGGTGCATGTTTTTGATAGATCACATTCTTTTTCATCAGATAAACATTTAGCAACATCAGTAGAACCTTCGATCATGTTCATGAGATCAAGAACCGAAACCTGGTCCAAATTTTTGCCAAGCTTGTAACCACCTTGTGTTCCATAAGCCGCTTTCAAAATTCCATTGGAACTTAAAACTTGTAAAACACGAGCCGTAACTTCGTACGGAGCGTGTGTTGCTTCAGCAATTTGCTTTGCACTCATAACAATTTCATCAGTCTTTTCAGTACGTTGACCTGATAAACCGTTGTCCCTAAAATGCTTTAAAGCCATCAAAGCATATTCAACTTTTTTATTCAGTTTTTGCATATCCGACCTTTTTTATCGTATTTAGATCTGCCGTTATACTCGGTTCTTATTGAAAGGCAAATGAAAATACGACCTTTTTTAGTCGGATATAGAAGTTATTGATATTGCTTGAGAAATAGGCTTTCGGTGTTTTCAGTGAACATATAAAATGTTGTTGTCCCACAGTTATATTTGTTGTTTATATGATCGCATGATGCGTTTAATAGTGGTCACAGCCGGAACATTGTTTATTTCTTTTGTTGTATTCATGACAGTTAAAATGTGGGGACGATCTCAGACCTTTATTGATTACAATCGAGCATTCTACAAAACTGAATCAACACCTCTCTTATTTAAAGTCGCGTCCAGCAAACAAGAAGAATTCGCCAAACAATTACAAGAGTTTGACAATTTATATTTGAATGTTGCTACAACACTTGATCAAAGACTAATTCTAGTGAAAACAAATTTAGCGGCACAAGCAAGCTACCGATCTAAATCCTATGACCAAGTAGCAACTGAAGTTATTGAGCTTGTTAAATTTAAAGACGAACTGCAAAATAAAAAACTCATTTTTAATATGACCGAAAACGCAATTGCGGGACATGAAATTTTTATTGGCGAACTTCAAAAGTTAGGACTCGATAAAAGTGAAAATATTGTTGTGACAAGCCCTTATGATGTCATGGCAAAATCGGTTAAAGAATTAAGACCAACTCTACTGTATGCAACGTCACAGCCTGAAATTTTACGTATAAAAGCCATGGAGTCTATGAATCTTATCGAGGCTGTATCTTTCAGAGCAGATATTTTAATTCATCCACGTACTTATTATAAGCAAATTTTTTTTACAGATGATTTGCTAACTGAACTTAAACGCCGACATGTTAGGATTATTGTTGGACCAGATTCTCAAGAGGAACTCGAAAAAGCAAAAAGCCTGAACCCTTTTGCTTTGATTGAAATGTGATTATGTATATTTAGACCCTAGTCTAATTTCGTTTAAAACAAATAATTCAACGTTAAGCCCAATCCACTTCGACCGTAACCACGATCTAAGATATCTCCTAAATTTCTGAGATCATATTCAGAGGAGCTTGTCACAGATTTGTAAAACAGCTTAGCTTTAAAACTATCTGTCACGAATTCTATTTCCGGTCCAAACACTAATAATTTAAATGGTTTGATTGAATCTCGGCCCTGATTAAAATGCACTTCCGCTAAGGCTCCGTAATTTAATTTTTTATATATAAATCCTAGTTGGCTCCAGAGTGATACGATCGAACCAACCATTTGATCAATACCTTCATATTGGCTGTGAATTGTGCTAGCGGTAGAATAGCCTAATACAAAATGACTGTATGATTCTTCATTTCGTTTTTTATAAATTCCACCTAATGTCAATATATCGCGTCCTATATTTTCAAATATTGTAATATTGTCTTTATCTATGGCTTCACTGCTATATCTGACAAACGGTCCGAATTGTGTGTGCTGATCTGAGTAGAATAATTCTTGAACCTCCAAACCTAATGGCCCTAAAAATAATCGATTATTCTGTGAACTATCTATAAAAGATTTCAATTTGAAAATAAATTCAGCTGGTCGCCCGTAAATTAATTTTAAATTAAAAGGGCTATTTTCCAACTCAATCAGTTTGACATCGTTGCGGTATCCTTTTGCTAATCCTTCGTCTAAACTATACGATACGATTGAAATTCTGAAATTACTTTTTGACCTGCTAGGCATTTCAATATTTTGATTTGTGATTTCAAGTTGAGTGGGTTCTTCTAGTTGTTTGTATGATGCTAAATTTATATATTGCTTAGACACTTCAAGTACGCGATCGAAACTAGAGCCTGGGCTAGTAATGGCCATAGTAAAATGTGTTACAATATTTTCATTCTGTCTAATATCCTCTGGTAGCGCACGATGTAATGCTTCATGAATATGAAGAGCTACTAATTGATCTGAAGTTAAACCATTCGCAGCAGGAAAAAATCGTGTGGCAGCATGTGGCTCAGCAAAAGTTCTTGCGTATATTTTTTTATAATCATCAGATACTTCGATAGATCCACGCTGCTCTGTGTTCGGATGTACATCCGATTTAGCCATAAACAGCTCTGAATTTTCCAATTCTGGCTTTAATCGTCCTAAACCAGGTACACCCACAATATTCAATTTTTCAATTAAATTTAAAGCCTTTGTTTTTGCTTCAATAATTGGACCTGAAGTTATTTTAACAAGTTGTTCAAGATCAGACCCATCATCACCGTTTCCAACTTTAGTAACGGATGCAATTGAGTTTAGTGTGTTAATCATTATTGAGAAGACAATCATTGCCAGATATTTTTTACTATTCATTTTTAAAATTCCCTTTTGTTAATTTAAATAAAATCATTTCTAAAAAATATACTTCTTTTCGTTTTCCTTTCGAATATTTTGATAGAAGTTGGTCTTGAAAAGCAGATATTTCTTTTTTAATTTGAGGTAATAAATTTACATCTACAGCAAATCCAACACCAGATAATTCTCTTTCATGCAAATTTTGAAATTCAATCGATTCAATTGCTTTTTCTAGAATTTGCTTGTGGTACTTGCGAATGGCTTGTGAGCTTATGCCATCTGGTGATAAAATATAGTCTTTAACGCCAGTTACTTTTCCACTTCGCCTGACAACTAGCCCCATTCGAATAAGCAATTTCATTGATTTTTCTGCTTCTAAGACTGTAAGGCCTAATCTTTGAGAAATATATCTGCTGCTCCATACAAAACCTTCACAATCTATCAAATTCAGCAAGGCAAAGTTTTGCCATTCGGACAACAATGTAAATACATCTTCCTTTAAACTTTTTCTATGACTTGGATCGATAACTTTTGCCGATTGAATTTATTCGCTGTTATTTTCTATTTTGGCATTTTGTACCAACGAGATGAATTTGCGACTTTCTACTGTATTTAAGCCAAGAGCCTTTGCAATTTTTATTGCATACTTTAAACTTAGAGGTCTTTGACCTTTCATAATTTCAGATAAGGCTCCGGAGCTAACTCCAAGAAACGTAGCATACGCCCTTAAAGAATACCTTGAGTTTAATCGAACGCGACGATTAAACTCTTCTAAAAGTAATTCTTGAGCAGTTTCGACTTCAAATACCATGTAATCAATAAACACTGGACATTTAAAATAGACAAGACATTTTGGAACATTTCGCTCCAAAATTTGGAGCACATGTTAATAACTACAGGAATTACCATAATATGACCTAACCAAATCGCGGGCTTCAGTCATATTGGCCATATATGTTTGGTTTTGTATCAATGCATATTCAGCAAAAGTTAACTTTTTAAATTTATACCGATTGATGTTTCGTTTTACATCCGGATTCTTTTTTAAAAATGCTCTAATATCAGCTAGATTTTGCCAAAGAATAAAATCTTCACTTTTCACTTCGGCACCCATAACCTTACGATTGTAAAGATAACCTTTGATGAGTCTCAAGGTACCCTCTACGCCACGATTGTAAGTAAAGTACATTAACTCTTCTATTTGCTGATCGCTTAGAATAACCTTCAATTGAGGAAAACGAATTGCTAATTGTGATTTTAAGTAAAGTTGATCTTTCACTTCATGCAAATAATGCATTAAAAAACTTCTATAAGGATTTTTAGGCAAGGCTATCATTGAACATCGATGCTTAATTTCGGCAGCATCCGGACTAAGTTGCCCAATAGAACTAGCAATTCTAGAACAAGAAGGCTTAGAACTTTCTAATAAAATTTGCCTCGTTTTTTGGATTAATGGCATAACATGCTTGATACCATTT
Organism: Pseudobdellovibrio sp.; assembly: GCA_046293015.1. GTDB lineage: Bacteria > Bdellovibrionota > Bdellovibrionia > Bdellovibrionales > Bdellovibrionaceae > Pseudobdellovibrio. Next base: position 296,402 of record JBKBPU010000001.1, on the reverse strand, counting down.
TTGGTAAATTGTGATGCTCCCGCATCAAAGCCTGACTTATTAATAGCATTAATATGAAAACCGCTTTCAATCATGATCTGCAAAAAAGAGCTTTTAGGATCCAAACCAAAGCAATCTTTAACATCATGATAGGCATTATACACCAACCGAGTATAATTCTCTGTCAAACAAGGCTTCAATGCACCTATTTTTGGTTTGCTGTACTCAGATTCGCATGTTGCAAAACTTCCTTTAAAATTAAACTGTGCAAAGTAAATACATTGAATAGGAATTTTTTTATCCCAATCATCATCATGATTAATAAATAGATTTTGCGATAACTGTTGAATTTGGTCTTCAAGATAATTTTTTTTATCAGACTCACATGTTTGATAACGTGGTTCAGGCAGTAATTTATATTTACTCGCAGTTGGTTCGCGCGATTGATCGATACTAGATTTGTTTTGATTGTCAAAATTTGAATCCCGATGAACACACTGAATCAAAAAAACAGACATCATCAATAACAATAAAAACGTCGCTTTAAAGTTGCTTGCTTTTAGAATTTTCAATATGATGTCTCCATGAAAAAAAATATTCGTCAGATAATTACCATTATAACACTTTTATTACCTCTTGATACATTTGCTGTTGAAATACAGACCTCATCTAATGTTGGACTAAAGTATGGCGCATTAGATTCAATTTTACAGGCAAGCTTGGCAGTTCAAATTGTTATCTTGATTTTAATTAGTCTTTCAATACTTTGTTGGGGTATTGCATGGACTAAGTACCAGCAAATCAAATCTGTTCGAAATAGCAATGCGGAGTTCGATCAACTTTTTTGGAAATCAAGTTCACTTGATGAGCTGAGCAACAAAATTGACAGTTTTCCTAGCTCTTCACATGCGCGCGTATTTAAAGCTGCCTACATCGAAATGAAAAAAATAGCAGAATCACCGCTACTTAATAAAAATCATGACAATGAATCAGAGCCACCAATGTTGGCTGGTCTAGACAACTTAGAACGAGCTATGCGAAAAGCAATTGAAAATGAAATGGCCGAACTTGAATCTAAATTAACGGTTTTAGCATCAACCGGTTCAACGGGTCCATTTATTGGTTTGTTTGGAACAGTTTGGGGTATTATGAATTCATTTCAAAAAATTGCTCAAACCGGCTCTGCAAGTTTAGCAGCTGTTGCTCCGGGTATTTCAGAGGCGCTTATCACAACGGCTATTGGTCTAGCTGCGGCAATACCGGCCGTTATTATTTACAACCATTTTATTGGTGAAGTTAAAAAAGAAGAAATTCAGCTTAATAATTTTAGCTCTGATTTTTTAAATATTGTTAAACGAAATTTCTTCAAAGGATAAACTATGGGAATGAGTTCTGGTAACTCTTCAAATGGCTCTAAAATGGCCATGAGTGAAATTAACGTAACACCGTTTGTTGACGTCATGTTGGTCTTACTAATTATTTTTATGGTCACAGCACCTATGATGCAACAAGGTATTGATGTTAATTTACCAAAGACATCATCTGCGGGTGTAGAGCTAAATGAAGAACCATTTATTCTATCCATCGATCAGGCCGGTCGTATTAAAATAGCCTCAACCGCTGTTGCGATGTCAGATCTAAGAGTTAAGCTTAAGGCAATTTTTGAGAATAAAAAAAATAAGCAAATTTATATTCAAGCTGATAAAAAAGTTGACTATGGAGTTGTTGCTGAAGTGATGGGCGAAGCTCGTGCTGCTGGGATATTTAATCTTAGCTTGATTACTATTCCTAAGGAGTAAGCTTGGATTTTGCTCGTGGCATTCGCTTATCATTTATTTGCCATTTCTTACTGATCTTAGTAATGATCATTAAGGTCAATTTTTTTTCAAAGCCCGAACTCGATCTTTCGCAAGCAATTCGTGTCGATATGGTTGGGCTTCCTGAAAAATACACTCAAGCAGATATTTTGAACTCTGAAGTCAACGAACAAGTTCGCCCTAAAGATCTACCGGAAAAAGAAATTCCCCGACAGTCTTTAGAAGCAAACAAATCGACCGTCAAAGAAGCGAAAAATAAAAATAGTGAAACTAAATCTGTCAAACTTGATAATGAGTCAATTAATTTAAAATCTACTCAAAAAAAACAAAAAGACGCGCTAGCTAAATTAAAAAAACTAAGCGCCATAGAAAAAATTAGACAATCTGTTGAATTAGAAAAATCACAAAATTCGAAGCAAACTCAAATTACGGCGCGACCTATTAAAGGTCGAGTTCTATCAAAAGGAACAGCCCTAACTGGCTTAGATAAAATACAATCTGATAGTTATTTGGTTCAACTTGACACTAAAATTAAAAATCATTGGCAATTACCACAGTGGCTTGTAGGTAAACCACTTAAAACAAAAGTACTTGTTAAATTTAATCCTGACGGATCTTTAGTATCTAAAAATATTTTTCAATCTTCTGGTAATCCAACCTATGATGAATATTGTTTACGTGCGATTGAAAAATCACTACCATTTCCATCTGTACCAGATAAATTTACTGAAGTTTATAAAGAAGATGGTGTTCTCATTGGCTTTCCCGAATAACCCCTTAAAGGAGTTTTACACATGTTACAATTCTTAAAACTAACTAGCTTGTTTTTTATTTTGAGTATTTTCAGCCAGCATGCATGGTCTGATCAAGCCTATATTAAAATCGGAGAAGCGCAGGCCAAAAAAAGTAACTTAGCATTTCCTGTATTCAATCAAATTAATACTCACAAATCTTCACAGAATGTTAAAGTTGCAGCCGAAATCCATAAAGTCACCACTGAAGATCTTGAAAAATCAACTTATTTTAAAATGATGTCGAGCTCTGCTTTTCTTGAAAACACATCTACTACGCCAATTAAATCAAAGGTCATGGATCCAAGTGGTTTTAAATTTGATACGTGGAAATCAATCGAAGCAGACTTTTTAATTCGAGCGTCATTTAGCTTAATTGGAGATGATATTTCTATCGAATTGTATCTTTACCAAGTAAACGAAGGAAAAACTGTCGTTGGCAAAAAATATAACGGAAAGACCAATCAAACAGTTCAAATTGGCCATATCATTGCGAATGATATTCTCGAAGCTTTAACAGGTCAGCGAGGCTCTTTCTTATCGAAAATTGTTGCAACAACAGATCGCACTGGACACAAAGAAGTCATTACTTTGAACCAAGATGGTTCAGAACAAAATCTTGTGACTCGTGATCGAAGTGTAGCTATTTCACCTAATTGGTCACCTGATGCACGTAAAGTCGTTTATTCCATATACACTAGAAAAATTGGGTCTGCTCAAATGAATTTAACTTTGTTTGAACAAGATTTAGCTTCAGGAAAAAGAATGATCATATCAAATCGCAATGGTTTAAATTCTGGAGCAAGTTATTCTCCAGATGGTAAACATATATATTTAACAATTTCGCAAAGTGGTGCTCCCGACATTTTTAAAATTACATCTAAAGGGGAAATTGTTTCACAGCTAACTAAAGGACCAGCTGGAGCTATGAATGTTGAAGCTGCATTATCCAAAGATGGATCAAAGATTGCCTTTTCATCAGATCGTGGCGGAAAACCTATGATTTACGTGATGAGCTCTGACGGAAGCAATGTCAAACGCTTAACATTTGAAGGAAAATACAACTCAACTCCGTCATGGTCACCTGACGGTAAAAAAATAGCTTTTGCAAGTATGTTTGAAAACTATTTCGATATTTTTATAATGGACAGTGATGGGGCTAACATTAAACGACTTACAACTGCCACAAAGGCTAACGGAAAGCGCGCCAGTAATGAAGATCCTAGTTTTTCGCCTGATGGACGTTTTATTGTTTTTAGTAGTAACCGTAGCGGAAGTTTTCAGCTCTATACTATCAGTGTTGACGGAACTGAAGAACGCCGCATCACAAATGATTCTCATAACTATTATAAGCCCAAATGGTCAAACAACTTGGAGTAAAAATAAGCAGCCTATTGAGTAACCTTGACCGCAGAAACCCAGTTGAATAAGTTTTCACTATGAAAAACAGTGAAAAAGTGAAGAATCTATCACAGGTCAACGTTGTTATTTGGATTTACTTGTTAGCTTTTGTTTTAATGACTTGGTCATTTAAATCACATGCTAAAAATAATCTCAAAGAAGAACCAAAATCTGCAGTTGTTATTTTAAACACTTCATTAGGTGAAATTAAAATTAAACTTAATTCAGAAAAAGCACCCATCTCGGTCGAAAATTTTCTAAAATATGTCGATAAAAAATTTTATGACAACACGATCTTTCACCGAGTAATCGATGGTTTTATGATTCAAGGTGGCGGTCACTTAGCTGATCTTTCTGAAAAAAAAGTTTTATTCGACCCTATCAAAAACGAAGCTAAAAATGGTTTATCAAATAAACGTGGAACTATTGCAATGGCGAGAACCAACGACATAAACTCTGCGACAGCACAATTTTTTATCAATGTTGTTGATAACCAAAGGCTAGATCATGTTTCTGATGATCGCTATGGCTATGCCGTATTTGGTGAAGTCATTTCTGGAATGGAAGTTGTCGACAAAATTAAATCTGTAAGAACAGTGACCAAGACATCTACGGATGGATCTTTCGAAAATGTACCTGCACAAACAATTACAATAAAATCAATTCGTAAAGGAAAATAATCAATGTACGCTCATTTTCAAACCAATAAAGGTAATTTTAAAGTCAAATTATTTGCTGATAAAGCACCTAAAACTGTCGAAAACTTTGTATCATTAGCAGAGGGTACAAAAGAATACACTGATCCTAAAACTGGTCAAAAAATGACAAAACCATTTTATGACGGACTTGTATTTCATAGAGTTATTAAAGATTTTATGATTCAAGGTGGTTGCCCACTTGGCACTGGCACAGGTGGCCCAGGGTATAGATTTAATGACGAGTTTCATCCAGAATTAAAACATAATAAACCAGGTTTGCTTTCTATGGCAAATGCCGGTCCAAATACAAACGGAAGCCAATTTTTTATTACGACTGTACCTACTCCCTGGTTAGATAACAGACATGCTATCTTCGGCGAAGTTGTTGAAGGCTATGATATCGTTGATCAAATTGGTAAAACGAAAACAGGCCCAATGGATCGACCAGTTGAACCTATCGTAATCGAAAAAGTTACGATCTCAAAATAAGAACACACGACTTTAGATTAATTTTTTCAAGCAAGCTTTAAATTATCACTTGTTTGTATTTCTTTATAGTAATCTCTAACTATTGCGAAAACATCAACCGTCAGTAGTTGGAGATTTTATGAAATTAATCTTATCTTTTATTTTAATTCTAAACACATATGCCTCTGCTTTAGGTTCGCCTAAAGAGAGCTTGGCTTCTGATCGATTCAATCAAAAAAAACAATTTATTTTGCAAATTCTAAATAATGAAGATGGAATTAAGCTAAAAACAGCACTCAAAGAAATTCTACCAAGTGAAGACCATTCATTTATAGACACTCACATTTCTGATCAAATTAAAATCAATTACAAAATTAAAAATGATGTGATTATTATTGATAATAAAACAAAAATTGTGCTGACGACAGATGATGCAATTATCCTAAATGGCGTTCGAGTTAAATATGACCGATCTCTATCGTTCGAAAATAATATCAAAAATTTAAGTGAAAAAGCTCGTCAATTCGGCGTTATAAACTTTTTCTTGCCGCAAAAAGCTCATGCTGTACTGCCGGGGCTAATCGCAGGTAAGATAGCAATCGACGTACTAGTTCCAGCTGTCATTCTTGGATTAACATCTGCATTAGCTGTTAGTTACGGACCATTAGTTTGGAAATTCTTTAATTATTCACTTATTGATAATGCAGAAATTATTTGTAGTCGTAATGGCAAGCTATATCACAATTTTATTCAAAATGATTTTAATATAGAACTGCCAGAAGTAACAGTAATTCAAAAATCAATCCTTGAATATGAAAAACTATTGCCACAGGATTATAAATGTACAAACGAATTAGCCAAAGACGCTCAGATAAAAATTCGCAACATAGCTTCAACTGCTGCTAAAAAAATGAAAAACGACCAATTAATTGAAGCGTCAAAAACCAAATCATTGAAAGACGCACCAGCGCCGCAAAGAAGATCAGGTTCTAGCCACTAAAATATAAAAATTATTTAACCAATGTGAAATGCGCTTTTCATAAAGTGTATAACAATTTTTGTTAGTTCTCAAAATGAGACATCTAAAGTTTCATTCAGTGCTTATGACAAGAACTATCTTTGCAGTAGATATCTCTATAAAGGGAGTATCTACGAATGAGACAATTCCTCAAAGTACTTTTTGTTTTTACTACTATTTCATTATTGAGTGTTACTCTTTTAGCTCAAGGCAGGTCCTCATTATCTGAGGGACAACAAATTAATTTAACCGATGTGATGACGCAATTGTCACCAGAACAAGCCTCGCAATTAAAACTTCTATACGAAGCATCAAAAGAAGATGATAAGTCTTACTTTTCCCAAATTAGAAAACAAATTCAGAATTTGCAAATTCAAGATCAAGTCAAAGCTCAAAAACGTGGAATATTGTTGAATTCAGCCATTCATTTAACCCCTACGAAAATGCACTTTCATATTATTGATGGCGCTATTATTTTTAGAACAATAATGAATCAACACAATGCTAATCCAATGGCTATGGTTCATCACCTTGAACAAACTTTTGATCCAACTGCATGGATTTCATTTTATGCTTTTACAGTTTCTCAAGGATATTATATTGATTTTAGTTCTAAAAACCTATCACCTGCTCTTAAAGCTCGAGCTATGACTGGTTTAATGTATCAAGGCATGATGGTTGGATCGCTTGTATCAAGTATTACGGCAGATACGCTAATATTATTTCAGGATTGCGTGTCGGCACGATTAAGTAACAAAGCCGCACATGAAATTGATCAAAAATGTAATACAACATTAGCACAATGGACAGTGAAGAAAAAAGCAAATCAATATGGTTCTCAATTGGTGAACTTACTAGCCGGTCAATATGGTTCAGAATTTGTAGAAAGACTTGTTAAAAAAGGAGCGTCGACACAGTATGCACAGAAACTGTTAAAAACATCGGAAAAAGCTGCGCTTAAAGCCACTAACTGGGTTCTTAAAATGCGTAAAATGGAACTTTTAGTTCATCTTACACCAATGGGTTGGGAAGCTGCAGGATTTAAGTATTTATTTACAGTCGCTAAATTTACTAATTTTTTAGTTGTAGATCATTTTGTAAGTCCACTTTTTATGAGAGTTGGTAATAATCTTATGCATCGTGTGACTACAGCAAATTTAATTTCAGACATTGAAAAGATCGCTTCAAGCTTGTCGATAAACAAGTGGCGCTTCAATCAATCTTCGCAAAATTCAGAGCATTTAAATCAGTTGCCAGAAAAAATTCTAGAAATGACTGACCTCCTAAATGACTGGAGATTTAACTTAAACTCGGAAAATGAAGAGCAATTAGAGTTGTGGGCTGAAACAAACAAACAAACCGCACATCAAATGAAATATGCTCGTGATTTTTATTCACACTTTAATGAAGTTTTAAAAAGCAAACATGAAGACAACAGAACAGATTACTTTCCCGAGATCAGCCTGCCTTTATTTGGCGTTAGAACTGAATTTGACAATCAAGATCGTAAAGATATCAATGAATATTTACTACGACCAAGACAAATGACACTTGCTCAAAGTGATAAAATTAAAAGTATTGCACTTAAGTATTTGAATAATCAAAACTTTTTTTCTGATGATGCTACAGCTGATAATCAGTTTATAAAAACTGTCCTCACTAATTTAGGGTCGGGTGATGTCCAAAAACAAAGTCGACAATTATCCGAAATTAATCGGTATCTCAATCGTTTTATTGATTCTAAATCACAAGTTCACACATATCGACCTTATGGGCCAAAAGCACATAATTTTTTAACTAAACTAATGTCTCAAGCAGAACTTGGCCAACCTTATCCGATTCAAGACAAAATGTTGTCATATTCATATGCTTATTCAATTAATGATGTAAATACACTCATCGATAAAACAGCAAAATTCCCGCTAAGCACATCAAATCTGTATTTACACAATAGCCCATTATTTTTAATGTATTCGATGCTCTGTGGTCCATCTCAGACATCAATCACAGCTGACGAAGCAAAATTTTCAGGTTTTTATTTAATGTTTCCAACAATTGTTCAAAACAATAAGCATATTGACATTTGTCAGGTTTACAAAAGAAACGGAAGCGATTATCTGAGAAAAAATCAACTAAACACTCTTTCAACTCAAGACCTTCTGTCGTATAAAGTAAATAATCAATCTATTTTAGATTACCTAACGCAACCAACTAATTTAGTTGCAGACTATTATGATCCAAGAGCAGCAACAGATAACTACTCAACTTGGTGGTCAAAAATAGAATCATCATTCATTCAACAAATGAATAAATTTGACGACAGAAAAAAGTTTTACGTTGATAATACTTACAATGCTTTTATTGGATTGAAAACTTTTGCTGGTTGGCTAGCAGACAAAATATCTAATTTAGATCCAGATGAAACATCAAAAAAATCTGTTTATCAAAAACTCGGAAATGATTATTTGCCTTCAAATATTCGAGATTCTTTATTACAAGAGCTAAAAATATATTCATTGATTTTTGAAAACATACAACATTTATCAACGGGACGATACGAAACTCTCAACAAAGAATTTATTAAAAAAATTAAAGTAGATTTGGCGCAAACAACAGACAAAAAGTTGTTATTTCCTGAAATATCAGACGCACAAACAGATTTGTTAAAACTAAAGAAACAAATTGAAACATCACAAATTATTACTACAGATTTTGTTGAAACAATTAATGTTCATTTAGCTTCTCAAGAGGCCAAAGACTCTCAAGCTGAGTCAGTCGAAATCTATAAAAACACGAGCGATTACATCAAAAAAAATACAAACAATTTTCAAGAACTATTATCAACTTATATGCTTTTGATGCGATACTATACTCAGCAAATTAACAAGCAACCAAAATTGCTTAATATGGTTAAAGAAAGCTTGGCTTTACAAAAACTGTCTTCTGAACTTATCGAATTACAAAGAAAATCAGCGCCAACAAAAGCAGATCCTGTTCAAAGTTTTATTGATCTAATCACTCAATTTAGTCTTGAAGCAGATTTTTTAAAGGCTGTTGGATTTGTTGATCAACAATTATACTTTAAATCTCTAAAAACGACTGAAAAAATATTTGCACATACTCAAATTCGACTAGGATATTTGAAAATTCAATTAAGAAAAAACAAATTAAATGAAAGTTTGGCTCACAAATTTATGATAAGCACACAAGCTATTGAAAAACTTAATCACATAGCGTTTCCGCTGCTCAAAAATGAAATTTTCAATCTCATGCAATTATTTTCTATGGCAAAAGTTGATTTTCAGAATATCGAAGCAATTTCGAAAAATATTGATCTATTCGGTCAAATTGCATTTGGTGACATCTATCAAATGGAAGCTAACGACTATGAAAAGCAAGCAGATGATTTGTCATCAGAAGTAAAACTCGTCTATACTCTCGTGAATGGGGTAAAATCAGTCGTTCAAAATACTAAACGATATGTTTCATTAAGAGTCAGTACAGAATCTACGTATAAAATGTCTCAAAAAGATGTAGAAAGCGTAACTCAATCAATGAATAGCAATGTCAATATGAGTAGAAACAACGGTCATAGCATAAAAACTAACGAATAACGAAAGAGATGGGTTCATTAAGAATCTATAAAAACGACAATCATGGCCTACAAGAGAATAAACGTAGTGACAAAGTTTTTTACACTATACTTCGAAAAACGTCACTTAATTCGTTGGTAATGAAAATATAAAGATTGGGTTTATTAAGAGTTGGAATGAAATTTGAATATTTAAATTATATAAATAAAGGAGTGTTCAATGAAACATATTTTAATGGCAACAGTATTTCTTGCTTCTGGATCAGTTTTTGCGGCAGCAATTGGTAAAGAGAAATTAGATTCTATATCTAGATCACGCGAAGCTATATCAGCTCGTATTGCTGAAATGGTCACTGAAGGTAAAGCAACTGAAGCGGCTCGAAAATCAATTTTAGAAGCCATTAAAGAAAATAAAGATGCAGACGGTAAGTTTGCGGTTTCAAAGAAAACTCTCAGCGAATCTGAAAAAGTAGTTGTCCGTGATATATTAAACTCAGCAGCAACAAATGCTGGCGTTAGATTAACTGGTGGTTCGCTAATTTTAGATGCTGTAGCGAAAAGACCTGAAATTCTTAATGAGATCATCATGATGATTTCTAATGGTAAAGAATCTAAAGAAGATTTAGAGTTATTTGCTAAAGGATTACAAAATTTAAGTTCTGATGCTGTTTCTCAACAAAAGGAGATTTTGGCCATTTCAAAAATAATTAGTCTATCTAAGTCTGCATCAGGCAATTTGAAGTCAAATATGGAAAAAGCTAAAAATGCGTTAAGAGAAGGTAAATCAGTTGTCGAAGCCTTAAAAGCAGCTGGCATTAAAGAAGGTAAAGGTTTAGAAGATTTTATTATCTGTTAGTATAGTTATTTTCAGCATAAACCTTTATTTTAGAAAGGGTTCAGTTTAATACTGAACCCTTTTGCATTTTAGCTACTTCCATGTCACATTAAATCATGCTAGAAACACTTTTACAGTTAGATCAAAAAATTGCACACGTTGTTAATCAAACACTTTCTAATGAAATTTTGAGTTTATTTTTTCCCATCATAACTGATATTCATAAAAATATTTTTTTTTCAATTCCAGCGGCATGCTTAATTTTATATTTTTTAATTAAAAAATATGGAAAACTCGGCATTATTCATTTTTTTTGTTTTGCGTGTTCAATTGGACTAAGTGATTTTACAGGATCAATCATAAAAAAACAATTTAATCGGCCGCGTCCTTTTACGCAACACGAGCTCAAAATTGAACAACGAAGTCCTGCGCAACCTAAAAAAAGCTTTTATTCAAATCATTCATCTAACAGCTTTGCAATTGCGAACTATTTAAGTTTTGTTTTTCCACCTGGAAAAACTATTTACTTTGCCCTAGCTACTACAATAGCTTATTCAAGAGTATACAATGGCGTACACTATCCTAGCGACATTCTAGCAGGTGCACTTATGGGGCTTTTGATTTCTTACTTGTTTTATCAATTAGCTCAGTATTTAAAAAAATATACTGTTCAGTCTAAGGGGAAAAAAATATGAACGTGCTTGTTACAGGTGCCAATGGATTTCTTGGGTCTTGGCTATGCCGTCGATTGCAAGAAGAAGGGCACCATGTCACTGCGTTAGTTCGTAAAAATAGTGACTTATCTGAAATAAATCATCTTAAGTTAAACTATGAGTATGGCGATGTTACACAGATCGAAACTCTTCGCGAAGCATTTAAAAACAAAGAATATATTTATCATTTAGCTGGCGTTGTTGCTTATAATAAAAATCATCGTGCACTCATGAACAATGTCAATGTTAATGGCACAAAGAACGTTGTTAATGTATTAACTGAACAACAAAATGCTAAACTTTTAAATTTGTCTTCTGTTGTAGCAATTGGATCTAGTTTTTTGCCGACAGTCCTAAGTGAAAGTTCGGATTATTCTATACACCATTTAAATCTTGGTTACTTTGAAACCAAACACCAAGCTGAAAAAATTGTAACAGACGCTGCTTTAAATAATAAAATTCATGCGATCAACGTTAACCCCTCAACAATATATGGATCAGGTGATGCCAAAAAAGGAAGTCGCAAAAACCAAATCAAAGTAGCTCAAGGAAAACTACCTTTTTATACAGCAGGTGGGGTTAATGTTGTAGCTGTTGAGGACGTATGTGAAGGCATAGTACAGGCTACAAAATATGGGCAGAATGCTCAACGCTATATCTTAGCCTCTGAAAATATGACAATTAAAGAGTTATTTTCCAAAATTGCCGGTTTTTCAGGTGTCAAAGCACCTTCGATTTATCTGCCTTTTTCTATTTTGAAAATTATAGGCCTGATCGGCGACATTCGTGGAAAAGGTCTCTCTACCGAAAATGCATATACCGCATCGATGTACCACTGGTTTTCGCATGATAAAGCAAAAAAAGAACTTGGCTTTAATCCGCGTTCAGCCGATATTGCCTTAGAAAATAGTATTCGCTGGATGAGAGACCATAAATTAATTTAGCTTTAGTGATATGTTTAAAAAAATATTTCTGACCATTATACTTTCTATATCAGCTTTTGCTCTTTATGTGTACGCACACATACCTTCTGAAAAAGATCTCAAGGGTTGTATAACAACAACTATGTTTGGCGTCGATTTATGTGCAAACTCGAAAGACTATGTTAAGTTGAAAAATATCTCACCTTATCTGCAAAGAGCTATAATACTATCTGAAGATTCTGCTTTTTATAGCCATAATGGTTTTGATGAAGAAGGTATTCAGCGTTGTTTTGAAAAGCTTAAAGAAAGTAAAAAAATCGTCTGTGGTGGTTCTACAATTAGTCAGCAATTAGCTAAGAATATGTTTCTGTCAAAAAATAAAAACTTTGTTCGTAAAGGCATAGAAGCTCTTATTACAATCAAAATAGAAAAAACCCTCACCAAAAAAGAAATTTTAGAGAAGTACCTAAATGTAATCCAGTTTGGTAAAGATGTATTTGGTGTTCGAAAGGCTTCTCAGTTTTACTTTAAAAAGCAGCCGGCATCTCTTGATGTTGTAGAATCTGCTTTTCTAGCAATGGTGCTACCTAACCCAGAAAAATATTCACAATCGTACTTTCGCAAGGATCTCACACGATTTGCCCGTAAACGAATATCGCGCATCATGAAAGACATGCACAGATATGGAAGCATTAGTGACGATGAATACTTTGCGGGACTTGCTCGTTTAGAGCACTTTTTAACAAATGGACAACAAATTCAAAACACTAAACCGACTGAATTATCAGAAGATGATCTTCATGAGATGAGTGATGGTCTTGATTTTAACGATGATCCTGAACAATATAAAAATTCTGAAACAGACACGAACCTTTAGTTTATTGAGTGTTTTTTAAAACTGGCTAAAATGAATATTAGCTAATCAGTTTTTTATGAAAAAGTTTTTTCCCGATCAGCAATAATATTGTGATATAGGCTAAAATGACAATAATGTGAAGCATATCTATTTTTACGATTTGGCCATACAAAGCTTTACGAACAAATAGCACTGCATGTGATAACGGAAAAATAAGTGAGAAGTTTTTAACCACTGGACTTATTTCGTTCAATGAAAAATATGTTCCACTAATCAACGACAATGGAACAATTATTCCCGAAGTTGAAAAAATAAAACTATCGTAGTTTTTAGCAACCGAAATCATGATCATACCAAAAGCTGAAAACACTAAACTCAGTAAGAATAAAACTGGAAGTATTTTAAAAAAATTAACATTATATAATCCAAATAATGAAGCAACAACAAAAACACCACAAGACCCTATAACGCCTTTAGTTGCACCCCAAAGAACTTCGCCAAAAAATATATCTGATGTGGTTATAGGTGTTAAAAGCATCGATGAATAAGTTTGTTGATAAGTTAGTTTCGAATAATTTGGATATGTTGATTCAAAATAAGAAACCATCATGCAAGTCGTACATAATAATCCAGCATAGTAAAATTCTAAAAATGACATGCCCTCGATTGATGAAATATAGTGACCGAAACCGTAACCCAAAGCCCCAAGAAACATCAGAGGTTCTAGAGTTGTCCAAAACAATGAAACCAAAATAGTTTTTTTAAAAAATAAATAGTTTCGCATCCATACGTTAAACATATTTCACCTAGTTGTTTTCTCTGATTTGATACCCAGCTAGCTTTAAAAAGACATCATTCAGGTTAGCAGTTCTAATATTGTAATGCGTGTTTTGAATTAAGTTTAAGAAATTCTGACGGGCCGATACATCTTTAAAGTATACAAACAAACTGTTTTCGTAACTTCGGAATTCTAAATTGTGCTGTTGAATTTTATTAATCCAGTAATTTTTTTCAGAGCCAACTTCGAGTTCGACAACTTCTACACCGATATGCTTTTGAATCAGTTCTTTAGCGCTGCCTTGATCGAGAACAACACCGTGGTCAATAATAAATATTTTATCACAAAGCTTTTCAGCTTCTTCCATGTAATGAGTTGTTAAGATCAAAGTCACATTATTAGCTTTAAGTTTTTCGAAATAATTCCAAATCCATATACGGGCTTGTGGATCTAAACCAGTTGTTGGCTCGTCCATCAAAATAAGCTGCGGTTTATGCATTAGAGCTCTTGCAATAGCTAAACGCCGTTTCATGCCCCCACTTAAAGCCTGAACTGGTTTGTGTTTAAAATCGAGTAATTTCATTTCAGCTAACAAGTGATCAGCGTGAGCTTTAGCTAAATCTGAATCAATATGATGGTACTTTGCAAAGAGTAATAAGTTATCAATAGCACTAAAATCAGTATCTAAACCATCATCTTGTGGAACAACACCAATGCGGGATCTGATTTCTTTGATATCTTTTTTAGTGTTAAGCCCTAAAACAAAAAGCTCACCAAATGTTGGAATAACCTGACCATAAATCATTTTTATGGTCGTCGATTTTCCTGCACCATTGGGGCCCAGAATACCCACACACTCGCCTGGTTTTATTTCGAGAGATAGACCGTTTACGACGGGAACACCGTCGTAATTTTTTTTAAGGTTTATCGCATTTAAGGCGAGCGATGACATATTAGCTTAGTCTTTATTTGATTTTTGTGGCTTAGGTCGTTTGTGTGGGTCTAATTCACGGCAACGGATACGGATGTTTTTCGGAGTGACTTCGATCAACTCAGAATCTTTAATCCATTCCATAGCTTGCTCTAAAGACATTGGCTTAACTGGAACTAAACGAATCGCCTCATCAGCACCAGAAGCGCGAACGTTTGTTAATTTTTTCTCTTCGCAAATATTAACAATCATATCGTTATCTTTAGCATTTTCACCAACGATCATACCTTCGTAAACATCTTGAACTGGCTGTACAAACATGCGACCACGTTCTTGTTTAAACCAAATAGCATACGCTGTTGTAACACCTTTACGGTCAGCAATCATAGCACCGTTAAGACGTGAATTAATATCACCACGGTATTCATCCCAACCATCAAAGTTTGTATTTAATAAACCTGTACCACGAGTATCAGTTAAAAATTCAGATCTATAACCAATTAAACCGCGTGAAGGAATTCTAAACTCTAAACGTGTACGACCAGATCCTTTTTGAACCATATTAGTCATAACACCTTTACGAATACCTAATTTTTCAGTGACAGCACCAACATACGCATCTTCGATATCGATAACTGCGATTTCCATTGGTTCTAATTTTTTGCCGTTTTCTTCTTTGAAGACAACTTGTGGTTTAGAAACTAATAATTCAAAACCTTCGCGACGCATTTGTTCAATCAAAACACCTAATTGTAACTCACCACGGCCAACAACTTTGAAAGCATCTGTCGACTGAGTTTTTTCAACGCGAATTGCAACATTGTATAAAAGTTCTTTTTCAAGACGCTCTAAAATTTTGCGCGAAGTAACATTTTTACCTTCCATACCAGCGAATGGACCATTGTTAACAGAAAAAATCATTCCAACTGTCGGTTCATCAACTTTAATACGTGGTAATGGACGTGGATCAGTCGCAGAAGTAATTGTGTCACCAATCGTGAAATCTTCAAGACCGGCAACAATTGCGATATCACCAGCACCAATTTCTTGAACCGGAACTTGTGAATTGATGTGGTAAGAAAATAAAGCCGAAACTTTAACTTTCTTTTGTCCGTTAGCTTGAACGCAGACAACTTCATCACCAACTTTGATCGAACCTGAACGAACACGGCCAATCGCCAAACGACCAACATACTCATTATAACCAATATTAGAAACCATAATTTGTAATGGATGATCCATATCAGCTTTTGGTGGTGGTACTAAATTAACGATAGCATCATACAAACATTCTAATGAATTTGTTTTAACATTAGGATCGAGTGTCGCCATACCTTCACGCGCAATAGCGTAAACAGTGTGGAAATCACATTGTTCTTCTGTCGCATCTAAGTCGATGAATAAATCGAAAATCTCGTTATGAACTTCTTGAATACGAGCATCGGGTCTGTCAATTTTATTAATACAAACCATAACTTTTAAATTTTGTTCTAAAGCTTTTTTCAAAACGAAACGTGTTTGCGGAAGTGGTCCTTCTGAAGCATCACAAAGAATGATCGCGCCATCAACCATGTTTAATACGCGCTCTACTTCTCCACCGAAATCACTATGCCCCGGTGTATCGACGATATTAATTTTAATATCTTTGTAAGTGAATGAAGCATTTTTAGCAGCGATTGTGATTCCGCGCTCTTTTTCAAGATCCATAGAATCCATCAAACGTTCTTCAACGGCTTGATTTTCACGGAACATACCCGCTTGTTTGATAAGATGATCGACAAGTGTTGTTTTACCGTGATCGACGTGCGCAATAATTGCGATATTTCTAATTTTCTTTGGATCTTGAATCATTGTGTTTCCTTTATGTGTTTAAAAATAAAAAACTAATCTACAAAATAATAAAACAAAAAGCTACCCGTGACCGCCCATGAGAAAGTCTTCGTGTGATGTATCTTCTTGCTCCAAATCTGAAATTGATCGAAAAAAGTTTAGCGCACAAGTTAAGACTTCGTCATTATCCTTTAACTGAAAAATGTCTTTTCTGAACTGTGCGGCACCGGGATAACCAGTTGAAAACCAAGAAGCAAATTTTTTAAGCTGGATATTCATGATGTGCGGCTGGCAATGTTCAGCTAAAGCTAGATGAAGGTCCTGAAAAATTCCGTGATAATTGCGTTTTAAATCACTCCGAACAGGCTCATTCTTCCACAAGCTTAATGCATCAGCAAAAATGAGCGGATTTTTTAAAGCTCCCCGCCCAATAAGAACTCCATCACAACCTGAGTCTTTTAACCGAGAAACTGCTTTTTGTGGGGTTAAAATATCTCCGTTTCCAAGAACGGGTATTTTTGTTTTTGCTTTGATATCTGCAATGAAATCCCAATCGGCTTCGCCCGAGTAACCTTGGGCGCGGGTGCGACCATGTATCGCAACCCAAGTTATGCCTTCATCATAAGCTAAATTACAAACATCGAGAGCATTTCTTTGATTTGCTTCCCAGCCTGTGCGAATTTTAATGGTCACAGGAATTTGAACGGATTTAACACATGCATTTAAAACTTTTTGCATTGTCACTAAATCACGCATCATTGCCGAACCCGCACCTTTTTTAACGACTTTAGGAACAGGACAACCAAAATTTAAATCTACAAAGTCAGCACCGTGATCTTCAGCAACTTTAGCAGCTTTTGCTATAATCTCAGGATCTTCTCCAAAAAGCTGAATGCCTATAGGCCGTTGAGAATCATCATAACTCATCAAAGCTAAAGTTCTTTCTGATTTGTATTCAATGCCCGTTGCCGAAATGAGCTCAGTCACAACAACGCTTGAATCTAGTTTGCGCATGAAAGTGCGAAAAGCATGATCTGTAATTCCGGCCATAGGAGCTAAAACAAACGGATTTTTCTTTAGTGCCTGCAATGGATTTTGTCTTTGCTTGGGAGGCAAAATCGTATTAGCCCTGACATGAGCCATTATACTTGAGTTATTTTTCAAATTCGGTTGTGATTCAGCAGACATAGAGAGCGATTTATGCCAAATGCCAGACTCGAGGTCAACAACAACTCAAGACTGTTCTATTGCAATTTTTAAAAAAATCTTTATAATGACTGTTTGCCCTTTTGAGACTCATTTTCTCTTAAAATAAGGAGATTGAAATTGAATAATCTTCAAAATCAAAGCGATGTTGCTGCTCTGAAAAAGCCATATTATCATTGGCTTGAACGTGCACAGCTAGGTTTAATTGATTTTGTTCTTATTCAGTGGCCTCGTTCTTTTTATGAACAAGCCATGACGTCAATTTTAGAAAACTTCCCCAAAACGCGAGAAAAGTTGACGCCGATACCTATTTATAAAACCTACGAATCATTTGATACCCGAAGTCCCAGCATGATCTCTGATCTTATTCGCGGAAAAAGCTATCAATACAACAAAAGTCAATATTCTGAACTTGCAGAGTGCGTTTCGGTTTATTTAAAAAATGAAACCAAAATTACATTAGATCAAATTGGACAATATGATTTGGGATTCAATTTACCTCGTGAATTGAATCCTACAATCATAGAAAAGCAGTTTGATTTTAAAACGGCCAAAGAGAAAACTCGCTTAAAAAACTTCATGAAATTTTTAGGCCGATTTGAAGGCCTGCAAAGCGAGTGGATGTTTGGTTTTGTCATTTTAGAACTGATTGATAATTTGTTTGTTTTAAAATCAAAATTTCCTGAGCTCAAAATTTATCTTAATATTCCTTTTGAACTTGAAAGCTATGGATTTGAAATCACAGAGCTTATGGTTGATTCGCCATCAAAAGGAGAATATTCCATAGTTCCACTCCAAGAAAATTTTAATGAACAACCCTATTTAGGTGGGTGTATTCTAACGCAAAAATCTGAAAGCGATGCTAATCGCAAAAGCGATCGTTTTGAATTAGGCACATCGTACGTAGATCTGCGTAATCAAAATTTTTGGGCAGTGCCAATTGAAAAAGCCAGCCGCAGTGACGATTTGGCTTTTAATTATTTTGCTCCGAATCATACAAGATCAGGCGCTGATATGATTTATCAAAACCATTCGAGTATTGCGGCACTAAAAAACTTTCTAACAGAGCAAAATATACCGTATGTTTTTAAAAATAATCCGATCGAACTAAAGCCTGAAAGTTATGGCATTAACTTGCAACACTATTTAGAACCAGGTTTCGAAAATATCTCTTTGTCTATGTGGACTCAATTTGAGTTTCAAAACGAAAAATATCGTATTCATAATTTTCAAATGACGACGGATTTTTTATTGCAAGTAGCAGCTAACGGAATTTCATTTTTATCTGACTATGAACGCAAAGACTTAGCTAGCCAAAAGCGCGGCCTAAGACGTGACAATGACTTAAGAATTTTAAAACACCAAGGTCTTGCTTGCTTGATCATAATTGAGTGTTGTCGCTATGTTTTAAAAAAGCCTTTAACTTCAGGCCAATACGACATGAGTGAATCTGAGTTTTATGAAATTCTTGAGAGCAATATATTTGACCTATTTAAGAGATCTATTCTGGTCGATAAATTCGGCGAAATTAATCCTTACGATAAAAAACTAAACTCTTTTGTATCTGAAAAAGTCTATGCATTTTTTAAGAAAAGCTTGGTTGATGTTCTAAATGTCGTCAAAACCAAGCATCGTTGTTTAGTTTTAGCGGGACAGTTCTGTGAACTTAATGAGTATAGCTATTTCACAGCCGAAACTTTGCTTGCTATTTTAGAGCCCTTACTGATTGAATCCAAAGGAGAATTGTTAACACGAGCCTCTTCTAAATTGCTTGATGAGGTCATTGAATTTAACAAACACACCGAAATCACAGAACCAGTTTTTAAAAATCAAGAAATTGATTTAGAACTTAAAAATCAACATATTCGAAAAATAAAAATCTCTGAAGAAGTTTTGAATCAGTACTATGCTCGATTATCACAATTAGCTTTAAATGGCTGGAATGTTAGTATCAACTCTATTCCGCTTGAAAAACTCGGTGAAGATGATTTTAAATCTGAAATAACTGTTAAATCGAGTAAACTTGATTGGTTCGAATTAAGTCCAAAACTCTTTTTTAAAGGTATAGAAATCAATCTAGACGACATTCAGTTTTCTGGTAAACGCAAATCACAAATGTCAGGAATAATGTTTTACAAAGGACGACCGTTTTTGATTGATCCAAATTCATTGCCAAGACTGAATGCTTTAGAAAAATTTTGGGATCGTATTAAAAATGATGAAATAAATTCTAAGACCGGTCAAAAAGAAAAAGAATTTGTCCGCCTGCCGAAATCACAGATACTTGAATTGTTAGCCTTGGCCGAAGCTGGAACACAAATTGTATCTGATAATAAGTACTGGATAGAAATCTATTCTTTCTATAAAAAACTGGGGCAAAAAGAGACGCAAATTAAACTGCCTAATCATTTGCAAAACTTACTTAAAGAACATCAGCTCGTTGGAACACAATGGATCTATGATCTTTATAAATTAAATTTAGGTGGTATCTTAGCTGATGACATGGGTCTTGGTAAAACATTACAAGTTTTAACATTTCTAAACCAACATAAATTAGAAAAAAATAAAACGTGGTCGCTCGTTGTTGTGCCAACATCTTTATGCTTTAATTGGGAATCTGAAACAAAACGTTTCACTCCAGATTTAGATGTTGAAATTTTTAGTGGCTCTAAAAAAGCACAATTAATGGCTGAAGCCAATAAATCTCATAAGATCATTATAGCGACTTATGGTTTATTGACAGAGCATGAAGAATTTTTCACAAATATTTTATGGGATATTGTTATTTTTGATGAAGCTCAGAATTTAAAAAATTTAGCTTCTAAGCGAACCTCTTCTGCTCGTGTGTTAAAATCTAAATTTAAACTCGCATTATCAGGTACTCCACTTGAAAATAACTTTATGGATTTCTTTTCTTTAACTGATTTAGTTTTACCTGGATCAATGGGTTCTTATAAAGCATTTCAAGAAAGTTTTGGCCCAGGTAAACCCATCGATCCTGATGATGTAAGACATCTTAAATTAAAAATAAAACCTATTGTTTTACGAAGAACAAAAGAATCTGTGAATTTAAATTTACCTCGTAAATTAGAGGAATCTTTACGTTTTGATTTCTCTGAAAAACAAATCGAAATATATAAAAAACTTGCAATTTCACATAATGAGCAAGTGACTCAATTGATCGAAGAAAAAGGCCAAGCCTCAACTCAACTAGCCATGTTAACAGCATTATTAAGACTACGTCAGGCTTGCTCTGACCCAAGTGGAATTCCACAAGTTAAGTTTACTGAAAATCCACCTAAAATTGCTCATATTCAAGAATGCGTGAAAGAGCATCTCGAAGAAGGCAAAAGCGTCCTTATATTCACTCAGTTTTTAGCAACTTTAGATAAAATTTCTTCGATTTTTGACAAAGACAATATTCCTTATTTTGCATTACACGGAAGTATTTCAGGAAAAAATCGTAGAGACTTGTTAGATAAATTTCAAAACTCGGATCAGCCTCAGGTTTTATTAATGACGCTTAAAACTGGTGGTGTTGGTTTAAATTTAACGAAAGCCTCTGTCGTTTATCATGTTGAACCATGGTGGAATCCAGCCGTTGAAAATCAGGCTACAGATCGTTCACACCGTCTGGGACAAACAAACGATGTTCAAGTTTATAGATTACTCATGAAAGACTCTGTCGAAGAAAAAATTGAATTGCTCAAAATGAAAAAGAAATCGTATTTCGATGCTTTATTCACAGATTCAGAGTCTCTCGATAAGTTAACTGCTGATTCAGCTCAACTCAGTGCTGAAGACTTCAAATTTTTACTGGGCTTATAGATATACAGAATGAGCTGAACTATCCTGTCTCATAGCAAAACGTTCTCTCAAAAAGAATCTTCGTCAGCGTATAACAAAAATTGTCTTGTGTATACTCTCAGAGGCTGATCCACACCGTATCGTGTTTAGAACGGTATTCGTTTTGCATCGTATTTACTCATAACTCAAAAGGATTAAATATGAACAAACATTTACTTTTATCACTATTTACAATTATCTTGTCTTTAAATTTACAAGCACAGGAATCTGTAAAAAATCTAACCTGCAAACTGAGCATTTTAAAAGATGGTATAGATATCTATGATGCGCAATTAAAACAAAGTTCTAATAAAGATGGAAAAACAATTTTAACATATGAAGAACCTGTAAATGGTCGATATGTTGAAGCTAAAGTTATTATCTCTAAAATTTCAGCTGAGATCCATGTTGGCGACGCACACGTGCTTATTGAAAATACCGCGACTGGCGATACAATGCTACTTAAGGGCCAATTCGTGACATCGCCAAACAACTCTATTGGTCAAATCGAGTTTTCCGAGACTAACAAAAAACAGGCAAAATCACTCATCAGTGAAACTAAAGTTGTTTGCGAAAATTTATAATTAAGACTTAACCCAAATCAATCGCCCTTCGGTCTGACGCG
This sequence comes from Pseudobdellovibrio sp., assembly GCA_046293015.1. Lineage (GTDB taxonomy): Bacteria > Bdellovibrionota > Bdellovibrionia > Bdellovibrionales > Bdellovibrionaceae > Pseudobdellovibrio. Next base: position 274,095 of record JBKBPU010000001.1, on the reverse strand, counting down.
GGGGTTTGGGTGGTGTGTGGTCAGGATATCCAATAACAATTCCACATAGCAATTCCAACTCACCGGCTTTGTACTCAGGTAAACTTGTCACGCCTAGAAACTCATCCACTTCTTTTTTAATTTCTAATGGTGCTCCCATAGTACAACAGCCTAGGCCCTCAATTTGACAAGCTAAGTTTAAATTTTGAACAGCCATGTATACACTGCCAACGCTCGTGTGATATCTTTCATCTGAAGAGTTGTGAGAATAGGCAAAAATAAGTACAGGAGCATCTCCTAAAGTATAAAAAAATCGTTCAGTAAAATCATATAAGCTGGGTTTTAATCTTTGCTTTAGAATATCTTTTATTCCAATCCAAGATTTTTGTGAATACTCTAAATACTCTTGTCGTTTTTTACCTTCTACTACAAAAAACTTCCAATTTTGTCGATTTTTGCCCGATGGAGCATGAAAAACAGCCTCATGAAAAATTCTCTCAATTGTTTCTTTGGGAACTGGTTCGGGCTTAAACTTTCTTATTGATTTTCGACTTTGGACGAGTTCGTAAAATTCTGCCTTCGTCATTTGACCACCCCTTATCTTTAATTCAAAATGAACAGATATGAATACTATAACTGATAAAATTTCTAATGAAAATCTTGATCTAGAAAAAAAATCAGAACCTACTGTGTCTAAATCGACAATTATTATTACTTTGTTGTCGTGCTTATTTGTGGCAATTCTATCTTCAACAAACTCGATTCGAAATCTATTTGCTTCTGCTAGTAGCGATCGTAAAATTATATCTAAAATATTTACAGAGTACGGTGATAATCAATTTACTATTTTAAAAATTAAAACTGCAACCGGAATTGAAATAGAAGTTTATGAAAAATTAGTAAACAATCATCAACAATCACTAAAGCAAAAATTTGAACTGAATGATGATTCTGAAGCTTATTTGATGGTTAACTCATCAGCTTTAAATTTAGGTTTAATAGATATTAACAAAGATGGATTTGCAGATATTGTTTCACCAACAGTAGATAAATTTGGTAATTCAAGACTCAATGTGTTTGTATATAATTCGGACATAAATCAGTTTACCCCATCTGCACCGGATGATATCTCTAACTGATTCGATATAACCTGGCCTATCAATTGCGATCTTGCTTTTTCTGACTGATTTAGAGAAAGTAGCCTCGTGTTAAACGATATTCTTAAAACGACATTCAAACTTATACAATTTCGTAATGGGCAAGAAAGTATTATTCAAAACATTTTGCAAAAACAAGATGTTATTGCTGTTTTACCAACTGGCGGAGGTAAATCACTATGCTATCAATTGCCTGCAGTCGTTAAAAAACAACTCGTCATCGTTGTATCCCCGCTTATATCTCTAATGCAAGATCAGGTCTCGTCTTTAAAGTCGAAGGGGATACCTGCTGGCTATCTCTGCTCTGGCCAATCGGATAACGAAAAACGCCAAGTCTTTCAAGATTTAAAAGCCGCAACAACTTTTGTACTTTATTTATCACCAGAGAGAGTTCAAAAAGATGGTTTTCAAAAGTGGATTTTACACAAAAATATAGCACTCTTTGCTATTGATGAAGCTCATTGTGTTTCACAGTGGGGACATGACTTCAGACAAGAATACTCAGAGTTAAAAATTCTAAAGAAAATAAGACCAGATGTACCAATTTTAGCCCTGACTGCATCTGCGACACCAACTGTTCTCTATGATATTTCAAAACAGCTTGGTTTAGATAAGCCTAGAAAATTAGTTCATGGATTTTATCGCCCTAATCTCTATTATCAAGTAGAGCACTGTGAAAACGATTCAGAAAAACTCAACTGGATTCGGCAAGCTGTTCAGCAAAATCCGAATGGTCGAATTATTATTTACTGCGGTACACGTAAAATAACTGAAACTTTATCAGAAAAACTTTCACACGAATTTGCTTCAGTCGGATACTATCATGCTGGTTTAGATAGTCATATTCGATCGCAAACTCAGGTCAACTTTGAAAAAAGTCGTTTACGAATTTTAGTAGCCACCAATGCCTTTGGAATGGGTATAGATCAGTCGGATGTTAGACTTGTTGTTCACTATCAAATACCAGCTAATATTGACAGTCTCTACCAAGAAATGGGTAGAGCAGGTCGAGATGGCCAAAATTCAACTTGCCTTTTGCTTTACACAAAAAAAGATAAAGGCCTGCAATCATATTTTTTACAAACCTCAGAAGCACAAAAAGAAATAAAAGAATTACGTTGGAAAAATCTCGATGCACTTATCAACTACTGTGAATCACGAGAATGTCGACATTCTGAAATACTGATCTATTACAAAGATTCTCAGCGCATTACACATTGTGGCCACTGTGATGTTTGCGATCCATTAGCTAAACAAAAAATTCAACAAATCACTCAAGAATCAAAACAGGTAAATTCAAAAAAATCTTCAGCTATAAAGGCAAATTTAAATTACGAAGAACAAAAACGCTTTGATATCTTACGAGAATGGAGAAAATTTAAATCCATTGAATTAGATATTCCAGCATTCGTCATATTAACTGATAAAACCCTTGTGGAAATTGCCCGTCAAAATCCACAATCAATTAAAGATTTAAATTCGATTTATGGATTGGGCGAACACAAGATAGAAAAATACGGTTGGGATATTATAGCGGAGCTTGAATAAAGCACTTAAGTGGTATTCTGTGTATAACAATTTTTGCATTTATCTCAAAATGATACGCTCAAATCTTTCAAAAATGCTTTAATCGGCACTAAAATCGCAAGTTGTTTTTAGTCATAGGAGAACAACATGCTAAAATCATTATTTTTAATATCGGCGATATTCGCTAGTCAAACCGTCCTTTCTGCAAGTTACACAATTACTTTGATGAATGAAAATGTTGAGCCTATTGAAGCAAGAATTGCTACAAATTACACTGCAAATAAAAATAGTCTATTTTGCAAATCAATCAACTTCGAAAATGGAGGCTTTACGGCAAATACTTACAATATCACGCAAACAGTTATGGTTGATCAGCAAGGGCGCATCGCTTTTACAGTATTTGATCAAATTGATAAATGTCATGCTAAAAGAAATTCTGAGCCATCTATTCAACTAAAATTATCAGATACTTTATATGACGATGAAGCAAGTGTAAAAACACGTGCAGGTGCAATTGAAATAGTAACAGACAATTCATTTAATGAAATGAGTATTCAAAAAGTAGAGTGTAAAAACGTCACTTTAAGTAGCCAAGAAAAAGTCATATCGTGTTCAGGTGCTAGAATTAAAGTCGGTCGCTCAGGTTCAGCACTTGTTAACTTAGTTATTAGAGAAAACTGATTTTTAATTTTTGTAAGCAATGCATTTACTATGGCGCTTTGCTTTTCCCTTTATCATTTTCATTTTGCTTACCTAGATCTCTCCATGATTTACCTTCACGCGCTTTCGGGTTAAGTTGAAAGGTTTTAACCGCTGAATTGTGATCTTCTAGATTTTCTGAAAATTTATGGGTTCCATCGTTATGACTAACAAAAAATAAATAGTTTGTTTTTACAGGATTCATTGCAGCGATGATTGCTTCGCGACCAGGGTTTGAAATCGGGGTCGGTGGCAGGCCATAATTTGTGTAAGTATTATGACGTGTCGGAGTCAATAAATCATTTTTTGTAATATTTTTTATAACCTCACCTTTTATAAGTGAAGCGCCGTAAATGACTGTAGGATCAGTTTGCAATTTCATATTTTTATCTAGACGATTATGAAATACCGACGAAACAAGCGCGCGCTCATGAGAAGCACCTGTTTCTTTTTCGACAATGCTCGCGAATGTGATAAGTTGATTTCGAGACCATTTTCTATGAGGATAATTAACTTGAAACTTATCAATTTCCGGCTGCAATTCAGAATAAACAAACAAAAATCGTTTCACCATTTGTATTATAATTTCTTTTTGTGTATCGAACTTGGTTACCTTATAAGTTTCCGGGAATAAATATCCCTCTAATGATTCTAAATCTTCATTCAATAAGCTTTTAATAAAATCTCTATCAAAAAAAAGTCTTAATGCTTCTTGACGGGTGCCGTAATTATTCTTTTCTAAAATCTCGGCTATATCAAAAACGTTTAACCCCTCTGCTATTGTCAAATTACGTGAAACGCTTTTACCGGATGTAATCACAGAGAGTATCTGCAATGCATTCATTGTTTGATTAAGTGAATACTCTCCGCGTTTAAGTTTGTGAGCCATACCTTTAGCACGTGCATAAAGAGAAAATACTTTGGCATTTTTAATTAAATTCTTCCTCTGAAGTTGTTCAGCAACACTATTCATCGATTGCCCAGTGTTTACATCAAATAACACCTCCGTCGTATCTTCACTAATACCTTGACCTAAAAGGTGGCTATAGAAATAAAATACAACAATAAGAATTGATAAAAAAAATAGGCTAAACGCTGATATAAAAAGTTTAATCTTTTTATTCAAGAGTTACTCCTGGTAATAATTTTGTTCGATCTAACTGCGTGTGATCCTCTAAACTTGCCACTGGTACTGTACAGTACTGAATCGCAAAATGAGCAGATGGTCTGTCATTTCCAGATTTACCCATTCCACCAAACGGCAATTTAGAGCTTGCCCCATTAGTAGTTCTGTTCCAATTCAACAAACCAACGCGAGCTTGTAATAAAGCTTCTTTGTATAAATTTTCATTCTTTGTAAATAAAGCCATAACTAATCCGTAGCCTGTAGAATTAACCATATCCATAGTATTATCAAAATCACTTGATCTATATATAGCGACGTTAGGACCAAATATCTCTGTTTTTTGATAGACTGATTGAGGATCAAATCTTTTAACAAGGTGAATGCTTGGCGTAACGTAGTGACCTTTATAATCTAAATCTAAAACCTTTCCGCGCATTAAATGTTCGCAGTTTTCACGATTAGCCATTTCTTGAAAACGAATATATTTTTCAACAGCTACTGAATTTATGAGCGGCCCCATAAAAGGATTTTTGGACCAATGACCGATCGTTAATTTCTTAGCTGTTTTATAAAATCTTTCTGTAAATTCATCTGCAATTTTATCATGTACGATAATGCGCGAGGTTCCTGAACATCTTTGTCCGCTCGACATATAGGCGCCAACAATTGTTTCATAAATTGCTTTGTCCATGTCTGCATCGTCCCAAACAACTGTTGCATTTTTACCACCCATTTCAAGTGCTAAAATTTTCCAATAATGATTGAGTGTCTCTTGTTTGATTTTCAAACCTACTTCATATGATCCTGTAAAAAGAATACCATCAACAGATTCATGCGCGACTAATCGACGTCCTGTTTCAGCTTCTCCCTGAATCATATTAAAAACACCGTCAGGAAATTGCGCTTTTTCAATAATTTGAGTGTACAATTGACCAACATAAGGCGTTTGTTCTGAAGGCTTAAAAACAATCGTATTACCAGCCAGTAATCCTGGAACTATATGGCCATTGGGTAAATGTGCAGGAAAATTAAATGGACCAATGACAGCCATAACCCCACGTGATTTAAATCGAATCACGCCTTCAACTTGAGGTAATGCGTTTGGAATATGTTCTTCTTGAATTAATTTAATTGAATCGTTAAGCGTGACATCGATTTTAGCGGAAAGCGCTTTGGCTTCTGTTGTTGCATCCCAAATGGCTTTTCCAGTATCACGAGCAATAGCTTCGGCCATTTCTTTTTCATGCGAAATAAATAATTCTTTCAATCGAATTAAAAATTTTTTTCGATCATCGATTGTCAATCCAGCCCATGCTTTATAAGCTTTTCGCGCTGAAACAATAGCCTGATCAACATGATCTAGTTTATAATGAACAGTCATGAGCTCATCATTTAAATCCGCCGGTGAAATATCTTTAAACTGTCCATCAGGTTTTTCTATTTTTAGAAATCGGCCATTAATAAAATCACCTAAAAAAGGTTCTGTTCTGTATTGTTGATTCATGATTAACCTTTCTTTCCATATTCAAATGGAGATACAAACACCTCTTGTTCATAGTCTAATTTCAGCACTTCTCTAGTTTTTGATGGTAAAATAATTTGACCATTCTGAACATCATACGCAGATAGCGTGCACTTGAATTCAGTCGATCCAATACCGACAAGACCAAGTTGCTTGTACTGAGTATCTTTGTGCTCAGCCACCCTTAGCTTACGACCATTTTTAATAGGCAAAATTTCTTTGGTCGAACAACCATAATGCGGACCTCCATCAAAGGGATCGACTTCATCTAAGTACTGAAAACCAATACTTTCTAATAAATGCTGAGCTGGTTTAGTAGCTTCTCCGACACGACCTAAAACTAATCTCGCTTTTGAATCAAGTAGACTTAAATAAATATCTTCTTCAGGAAAGAGCGATTCAATAAACTCTTTATTCACTTGCGACAAAGCATCTGCTTCTTGATACGGCAATCCTGTGAAACGACGACCAAGAGCCTCCCAAAACTCGCTTCGACCCTCTTCAGTTAACGGTGGCGTCAGTTCACATAACACGCGGTTTTCAAATCTTTCCGGATTTAGTCCCATATAAACAAATCGACCTAAAGATATTTGTTTACCTAAACGTTCAGGTCTTCGTCGATAAACTTTATCTACTAATAAGCCACCAATTTCGGTTGGCCCATCTGTGTCTAATTGAAACCGCAAAACTTGATGAATAAACCCAATACCTAAATCTTGAGAAAAATGGTCTCGTTTTAAAATTTTAAAATAACAATGTGGAACAACATCACTTCCATGTTTTGCAATTATAAGCGAACTGCCGACGACCATTCTCTCTTCAGTGTCTTCGACAACAAACACATATTCTGCTTTATCTTTTGGTAAATCCCCAGCAAATGATGCTTCACTGCGATTAACCTTTTCGGTAATAACTTTTCGATCGCCAGGCAAATTTAGTAAATTAAATTGCTTTGCTAGATCGGTTAATTGGGAAATATCATCGGTTGTTACAGAACGTACAACAAAGCTCATAAACAAAACCTTTCAATCATTTTTTGATAAAAAATAGCTATCGTTTCTAAATCTTCGATATTGGCATGCTCTTGGCCTGTGTGAACATTACCTTCTCTGTGGCCAGCACCAATACATACACACTCTATACCTACTCGCGAAAACAAACTAGCTTCGTTCGTTGAGGCCAATGTTTGACATCGTGATTCTACACCGAGCTTGCCAAACTCAGCTTGCGCCGCTTTAACAAGTACAGAATTATGATCTGTTCTGAATGGGCGTTTATAATCTTGCAATCTAAATTCCGCACCAACAGCATGACATGCATCAGAAATAATTTTCATCCAATGCTCATATTGTTCTTGTTTTACATTTGGTAAAATTCGACACGAACCACCTATCAAAATATGGTCTTCGAATGTGCGTATAATTCCAATACTTAATGTTGAATGCTGAGGCATGAATTCAGCATCTTGAGTTTGAATCATCTCTGCTTGAACAACTTTAGTGGCTTCGTATAAAGAATTGATTTTGGCAATCACAGGTTCACGAAACGAAGCTGCAACATCAAGTTCGACCATGGCTTGGTTGGGGATCATATTAAATCGAGTACCAGCGTCAATATCAACTATAACAACATTATCTGGCATTTTAGCTAAATATTCGAGTAACTTAACTGCCGCATTGTCACCAAGATGTGGCGTTGATGAGTGAGCGCTTTTTCCTGAAAATATTTTAGTTTGTGTTGATGTCGACTCTGAATTTGCTTTTGCTTTTTTATATTCAATTTCTTCTGAAGTTAGGGGAATTCGCATTTCAACAGTAGCAAATCCTTTTGCCGCATTTATAATTTGAAAGTTTGATGGTTCTCCGATGAGAGCAAAACGTGCATTAATTTTATTTTTTCGAATAAGCTTCAATGCTCCTTGCATACCAGTTTCTTCGCCAAATGTTCCCACCAAAACGGGTTGTAAAGATTTAAAATCTTGACCTTTAAAATAAGCTAATGCTTTAAGTTTGCATAAAAAATCTAGTTTAACGTCAACTGCCCCTAAACCATATATTTGACCATTTTCAATCACGGCATCAAATGGATTATAATGATTTTTTTTCCAAGTCTGGAAATGGCCAGGATCAATTGTATCTAAGTGCGTTTGCAGCAAAAAATCTTTGAGATCGTTTTTTTTCTCTTGTGCTCGAACGATAATGTTTGACTGAACAACACCATTTTGAATTTCTTGTTGTTCTTCAACATTTAAACCTAAAATTTGTGCCTGCTCAGACAAATAAGCCACCAGATCAACTGTTGATCCATGCGGCGAACTGTCGAAAGCTATCATTTTCCGGCAGCTTTCAACGAGGTTAAAATTTAATGATTCAGAGTTTTTTTTATCGAACAAATTATAACCCTTCGAGCAAGCTTTTTTCGATAATTTGAAGTGCAATATCAATATCTGAGTTTTGTATAATCGCTGGCACTAAAAAGCGAATACGAACAGGATCTTTACCACAACTGAAAGCAAGCACTCCGTTCTTAAATAATCTTTTAATCAGGCTCTCAACTTGTTCTTTTTTGCCATCATACGGAGTAAACGCGATCATCAATCCCATGCCACCCGGATCAGCAGCAATACCTTTACACGTCGTAGAATTAAGTTTGTTAATACCATCAACGAAAGCATTATGAATTTGATGAATTCGACCGTTAGGACCGATGTAGCCCTCTTCAAGTATTTCTAGAATTTCTAATCCGGCAGATAAAGATACTGTGCTACCCGAAAAAGTTCCTGCAATTAAACCTGGCTTTGGATTGTATTCTTCAGTGTATAGTGTAGCGCCTAATTGAACTGTTTTGGCGATTGTCACAATATCCATGTAATCACCAAGATCAAGCGTTTCAAAAGCAAAAAACTCTCCAGTACGCGCAAAGGTTTGAACTTCATCTGCCCAAACAGCAATTTTATTTTGCTTACAAAATTCTAGCATAGGCACATAAAATTCACGTGGTGTTGGTACAAAACCACCCTCACCCAACATTGGTTCAAATACGAAAGTTGCAATGTTTTTATCATGCTTAGCCGCGTGTTCTTTCAATGCTCTTAATGCTTTTTCTGAGCTTTGTGGATCACGTTTGTCATAGTTTGGAATTCTTAAAACCTCATTGTAATCAGGTAGTCCTTGTTTATAAGCTGGGTTATCGGTAACTTCGGCCATCATTGTCGAGCGACCTGCAAAAGCATTTTTCATAGCGACAATCATTTTCGCAGGTGAATTCTTTTGACGAGCAATTTTTAATGCACTTTCATTGGCCATTGTGCCGCAAGTTGCAAACCACGCATGTCTAAGTTTACTATTTCGTCCGGCTATTTTTACGAGTTTTTCAGTCAACGCGACGTACTCTTTATTGGGCTCAAGATTTCCTTGCATAATAACATCGGATAAGGCCCCTCGTACTGCAGCTTTCATCACTCTGGGATTTGAATGTCCCATGATGTGGATGCCAATACCGTTTATTAAATCCAGTTTTACACTGCCATCTTCAAGCTCAACATAGCAGCCATTTCCAGCGCCAGTACCAATAAAATCAAAATATAACGGTCGCCCTCTTAATTGCCCAATATGATCTATTTTCGCTTTAGCTGAACCTAGAAACTTCGCATCCGCTGGTTTAATTGTTTGTATTTCATTATTCTTGACCATGACCTCATCAACTAAGTCATTGATTAAACCTGTAATGACAGGATCAGTTTCAATTTTTTGACCCACTAGATTTTCATCTACGCTATTTACTTTTGCTAATGCATCTTTTAAGACCGACAACATAAAGTCCCCTTTGAATTAGAAATCTAGTTTACCTTGTTGCAACGAGCTATGACAAGAAAAGCACTTCTTCGTTAGACTTTGGCTCTATGCAGCCTACAACGGATTATAAAAACATATTTACGAAAGCACTTTCTTTACAGCAAGAGGGTAAAACTGATGAAGCAATTGCTGCATATGTTCAAATTCTTGAAACACAGACGAACCAAGCAACCGACCTAAGTCCAGAACAACTGTCAGAAGTCAGTTATAACCTCGCATTAGCATATTTTAACAAACAAGACTTTGCCAAAAGCTACATCTATAACCAAAAAGCTCTTCTTTTAGACCGGGGAAATAAAAATGCGCTGGATTTTTCGTCTAAAATTGCTGGTCAATTTCAAGTTAAAACCATAGCTCATGATATATCTTTAACGGAAAATTTGAATAAACTAGGCTTTGATAAAATTTCATTTGATTTACTTTGGATCATAACGATTATATTTTTAGCCATATTTATACGAAATTTATTTTTTCACTTTGTAAATCGCAAAAAAGAAATCATCGATAATAAAAAATTAAGCGACTTCGCAAATCGTAATTATTTATGGCTTGCTCTCGGTTTCATTTTTGTATTTTTTACGTCTATAAAATACACCGATCTGACGACTCCAAAGGGTCTTGTCAAAAGCGAACAGTTAATACTTAAAGCTGCCGCTGGCGAAAACCAAGCAAGCCTAACAGACTTACCAATTGGAAGCTTAGTCGAAATTATTCGACAACAAACAATTGATGATAAAACATACTTTCAAATTAAATACCCTGGTGGCGTTTCAGGTTGGGTGAAAAAAGATGAAATCGAACCTGTCATTTTGCCTAAGTACTAATCATTTTTGCTAACTTCATAGTGGAAATTTGCTGAAATAGAAGTAATTTTTTTGACTTCGCCTTGCGGCTGAGATGATATGAATTTTTGAGGTCTTTATGCGCCCTATGAAAACAGTTAAATCTTTGAAATTGCTGACAGTTTTATTAATTATTGGAACATCGCTTTTCGGATGTTCAAGTAAAGAAAAAAACCTTAATACGGCTGATGGTCTTTTTGAATATGCAAAAGAATTTGACGAGTCTGAGCGCTATGAAGTTGCTCTTCAAAAATATGCAGAAGTTCGAAATAAATTTCCATATAGTTCATTTGCGACAGAGGCAGAGCTTGCCATAGCAGACGTTCACTATAAACGCGAATCATACACCGAAGCTGAAATTGCTTATCAAAACTTTCGTGACTTACACCCTAAGCACCCAAAATCTGACTATGTCCTTTATAAAATAGCCATGAGTTACTATATGCAGTTGCCTGAAACAATTGATCGCGATTTAACATCTGGTAAAGATGCAATTTATCACTTCTCTGAGTTGATTAAAATTTATCCGCTTTCGCAATTCGCAGTTGAAGCGAAAACAAAACGCGAAGACGTTATCAATCGTCAAGCACAAAAAGAACTTTACATAGCCGATTTTTATCTTAAACAAAAAAAATACAGCGCTGCTTATCGTCGATATGAAAATACTCTCGCTAAATTTCCTGGTCTTGGCTATGACCCTCGGGCCCATCTTGGCGCAGCTCGAAGCGCTAAGGGGTTAACAGACATTGAATCAGTCAAAAAACACACAAGCATTTTATTTTCAAAATATTCATCTTCTGAAGAAGCTAAACAAGCTCAAAAAGAGGGGTTTTAAATGCGTTCTTTTTCGGGACAATTGTTAGATGAAGCCCGTGAAGCTTTTATTGATGGTAAATATCAAGAAGCCGAGCCGCTTTTAATGCAGCCCACGCTTTTAAATTCGAACAATCCAGAAATTTACCAAATGTTAGCTACGATTTACTACAATCGTGGTCAATTTAACAAAGCTATCAAAACTTTCAAAAAAGCACTTGAAATCGATGCTTCATATAGCGATGCAGCTGTTGGTCTTTCAATTATCTTAAATGATCTTGGAAAGTACGACGAAGCAAAAAAAGTTTTCGAACAAGCTCAACAGATTGTAGACAGCAAAAAAGCACACCAACAAAATTCAAATCTTGATGAAAAAATTGCTTCTAAGCATCTCGAACTTGCCGATCTTTACATACAAGTTAAGCGTTTTGATCAAGCATTAGAACAATATTCAAAAGCTTATCATCTTACCAAAAAGAAATCCGATATTTCGATGCTCATAGCAGAGTGCTATGTCCAATCTGGCCAAAAAGATAAGGCTATAAAAGAATTAAGATCGGTCGTTCAAATAGATTCAAAATCTATTAAACCTCGACTGAAGCTTGGATTAATTTTATATAATTCTCATCTTATTGCCGAAGCTGTTGAACAGTGGGAAAATATATTACGAATTGATCCAAAAAATTCTGAAGCCACTCGTTATTTAAAAATGGCTCAGACAACTGGAATCACGAACTTAGAAATTTAATGTAGAGGACGTATGAAACAAATCAGAGATGAAATGGCTATTTTTTTAAAACGTGATGAAATCGACAAGCTCGTACAAAAACTTGCTCACCAAATTGAAGCCGAATACGAAGGTCGCGAAATCATTTTTATTTGCCCGTTAAGAGGCTCGGTACATTTTACAGCTGATTTAGTTCGTAAGATTTCTCTTCCTCAACAAGTAGATTTTGTCTACGTACAAGCAACCGAAAAAGGTGGCGCTATTAAGATGACTAAAGATATTTCAATCAATATAACCGGTAAAGATGTAATTATCGTTGAGGAAGTCATCGACACGGGTCGCACTTTAAGTTTTTTACGTGATCGTTTATTAGCTTCACGTCCAAGCTCACTTAAGATTGTGACTTTACTTGATAAGCCAGCTCGTCGTGAATTACCAATACGAGCCGATTTTATCGGTAAAACAATCGATGATCGTTATGTTGTGGGTTACGGCATGGACAGTGAAGAAAAAGGTCGTAACTACTCTGAGATTTACGTTTTAAAAAATTAAACGAACTCGATCAGAGACTGCATTTTTTACCCCAAGGCAAAAATCGCTGCGACTTTTTTTGCTTAGGGGTTAAAATCACCGTCTTTTTTAAAACAACAACTGCAGCAGATTAAACAAATACAGCGTTCACAATAAATAAAGCTAAAACGCACACTACATATAATAAAATGAAATTCTTAGGTATCATCCGTGATCCCCTTTTTCTGGTTAAATAAAATGTCTTCCCATAATTAGAATGTATTATGTTATGATTATCGTCAATAAATGCAGACTATGGTCTTGGTTTGTTGTTGTGATTGACGTCTTTTAACAAATTTTGCAGCTGAATTAACGTCTCTTCTGACAACTCGCAAGAGTTGGATATTTGATTATTTATTACTTCTGTTAATTCTATTGATGAGTACTTTAAGTTTTCTTTTTGATGCCACTGCAGATACAATGAACAGTCTTGCAAGTCTGATTGCGAACTACGCTTAAACTTAAGCTGAAAAAATAGCTTTAAGCTTGGTCTAAACAAAGAGCCTTTAAGACCTTTTTTATACAGTATTATTTCACTTTTCCAGTTTGCGATTTGCCGTACAAAGAAATCTGCTGCAGGGTTAATAGCCTCGATAGACAATTTGCATTTTTGTGCAATATCCATCAAATTGAGTCGTTTTTCGTTAGTCATCTCATCAACAGGACACAAATCAATATCAACTGTATGTCGGCTATTCGATTGCACCACTGATAATAACGATCCACCGACAATAAGCCAATCACCGTCTAACTCATTTATAACAGCCTCAATAAAATTTTGGTATTGATCATTGCTAATCATAATTTAAGCCACTTTAGACAACTGAGATAAAACAATTCGTCGCAATTTTATAATTTTAGGATCAGATTTTTGGATATCGAAATTTAGTCTTTCTTGTTGCTCTTGATCAATGACCTCTAAATAACTTGGATAATGATCGCGCACGGCCATGTATACTGATAAACAAGCTTGTCTTGTGCGAAGATCATTATCTTTAAAGTAGATTAGTACAATTTCTTTTAAAAAATCTTTTAGTGTAAAGCAATTTTTGAATGTGTATTGCTCTTGAAAATCGACTAGTGGAAATAATTCGCGAAAGTTAATACTCATATCTATTAACTGTACACTGCTTTGTTTTGTATTTCTGCTAGACTAAAAGCGAGTTTTAGTTATGGTTTATGTTTGAATAAATCCTCGATAGTTAGAATAGTTTAAAAGTAATCGATTTTTTCCACACTTTTTTCAACACAGCTCACCGTGATTAAAACAGGCTCTCAACCAAACTGAGCTTGTAGTTAGATCTGTCTTTTAAAGACTGTTACTCTAGTCCTTAGTCTGAGAATATAAACATAGTTATTCACAGTCTCAAAATGAAACGTCAAACTATTAGATGAAGTAACAATTTTGGTCTTATTATTGCTTGTCTATATATAAGCAAAGGGGAACTCGAATGAAATCAAATTCAATCGTTAATCTTTTGACAGCTGTCATGTTTTCTTTAGTCACTGTATTTAACCATGTGGGGCTAGCGAATAATGACAACAAAAAAGGTGAAGAATCGTCAGACTCAGATAAAGACGCTGGTCGAAAAATTTGTAAAGAATTTACTTATCCAACAAAAGAATATAAAAGTTTAAATGAGTGTTTAAGCTCAGTACTTAAGGGATCAAATGCTTCAAACAACAAATGCGAAGACGCACTAAAAGAATATCATAAGAAGAATTTAGAATATGCGAAAGCATGTAAAAGTGTTAAAAGCCCAAGCAATCGTCCGCAAAATCAAAATTCTGGAACTGATACTTTATTTGGCGACAACAAAACAAAACAAACACCTTTAGTACAAATTGATGAAACGAAACTGTGCCAAGAAAGAGTTAATGACTGCCGCGAAAAAATGTCTAATATTGCAAGTGGCGCGCAAAAAGACGATCCAAATAGTGTTGATAACATTTTAAAAACAGGCATGGCAGTTAAAGATCCAGATACTTATCAACAGTACGAATCGACAGTCAATGGTGATCAACAAATTGGCCAACTCATGACAACAAAATCATGCACAGACAGTTTTACTAATAAAGATGTCAATCAAAAGAAAAAAGATCTAAAAACTGAAAAGAAAGATCTTGAAAAGGAAATTGCTAAACTTGAAGAAGACTTTAACAAAGAAATGAAAGAGCAAAACGAAAAAAATGCAGACATAACTAAGAAAATTGAAGAACTACAATCAAAGTCTAAAGAAAAAAATCGCGAATCTGATGCGCGACTTCGTGAAAAAAATACTGAAAATCAAAAAAATTCGATTAATTATGCGAAACAAGCAAGAGATATTAGCAATAAAATAGTTACCAAACAAACTCAGTTAAAAAAGATGCAGTTTGATTATGCAAATAAGTTAGCGTCAGAAACTACAGAGAAAATAAATATGCAATGCCAAGCTGTATTAAATAAAGCCCAAGAGTGTTTAGTTAAGTCAATTAAAACAAAAGGTGCTATCTCAGAAGATTGTAAAAGCTTTCCTGTACTCACAAAAAAACGTGGATCAGGTGCCACTACAGAGCTAAAAAATAAAATGAAATTCATAAATGATCAGTGTTATCAAGAAGCTGAATCAAGCAAAAAAAATTCGGCATACAATCAACAGGAAGCGATCAGTCAAATAAATCGTGATATCCAAAACTTGCAACAGGATTTGCAAGATCTGCAAAATAATATAAATGTTGAATCTAACAATGCAGCTAAAATTCAACAAGAAGCTCAGCGTGAACAAGACGAAAATGCTCAATCTGTAGCGCAACAAACGCAAAATTTTAACAATGAGTTACAAAGCTCTTTACTAACATCAAAACAAAATCAGGAAAGGCTTATGCAAAAAAAGAAAGAACTTTTAAATAAGCTTGAAGAACTTGACTATGAAGCCAAAACAGGTACTGAATCAACACTAACAGCTGTTGAAGAAGTCATAACAGAATATGAATCTGCCAAAGACATTGCAAGTGAAGCATGTGAATGTGATCCGAATCAACAATACACTGCTGGACCGTGTGCTCAAATTCAAAAATTCCACAACAATGCGAGTAAATCTTTGAAGCCTCGCAAAGCAAAGTAGCCCCACCAGACTAACAACTAGTTGGTGTTACCCAAGAGAAGTATTTTTTGTTACCATATTCACCTATGTTAAAAAAAATACTTCTCGGATTTTTTGCTTTAGTGTTTCTTGGAATAACTGCGATCTACTTAGTTTACGCTTCAGTCAAAAAAACTTTGCCTGACATTATTAAACTTGATGATTACAAACCGTTGATGGTTTCACAAGTCTATGATCGAAATGGAAAAAAAGTTGGTGAATTTTTTCGTGAGCGCCGTGTTTTAGTCGCATATAAAGATATTCCTGAACATGTAATCAAATCATTTCTTGCTGCTGAAGATGATTCATTTTTTGAACATAAGGGTATCAATTTGCAGGCTTTAATTCGTGCTTCGATTGCAAATATGCGCGCAGGCCGCAATGTTCAAGGTGGTTCAACCATTACTCAACAAGTTGCAAAAACATTGCTTTTGACGAATGAAAGAACTTTTTCTCGAAAGTTAAAAGATATTTTACTGGCTATCAAAATGGAAGAAAGCTTAAGTAAGCAAGATATTCTTTATTTATATTTAAACCAGATTTATTTTGGTCAAAGTGCGTATGGTATTGAAATGGCCGCACAGACATATTTTAGAAAAACAACGCAAGAATTAACTATTCCAGAAGCTGCAATGCTCGCAGGATTGCCAAAAGCACCAACAGATTATTCACCGGTTAAAAATCCGATTCGTGCAAAAGAAAGACAAGCTTATGTTTTGCGTCGATTAGCAGATATTGGTTATATTACAAAAAATCAATCTGAAGAATTTGTTAACCAACCCGTTAAAGTATACTTAAAAGAGGAATATGAATCTAAAGCTCCGTTTTATTTAGAAACAATTCGACAATTGCTGGTTCAACAGCTTGGTGAAGATGTTGTTCTCAATCAAGGGATAAAAATAACCGCCGCTCTTGATTTAAACAAGCAAACGGCTGCAAATGAATCTGTTGTTGCAGGATTAAAAGAACTTGATAAGCGTCAAGGGTTTCGTGGCCCATTAAAAGTTTTAGAAAACGAATCTGAATATACGGAGTTTTTAGAAAAATATAAAAAAAAATTAATTCAAGAATCAAACCCAGAGAGAACAATTTTACCGGACGGAACATTTGCTGAAGTCGATACAATAAAAAAAGGTAAAATCATAAGCAAAAAAAATCTGAACCAAAACGAACTATTACCGTCTTTTCTAGAAATTAATAAATCTTATGAAGCTGTTGTAACTCAAGTTGATGATGCTAATGGTCTCGTTGAGATTTCATTACCAGACTGCCGCGGATATATAAGCTTTGAATCAATGACTTGGGCGCGTAAAGTCGATTTTGACGTTCGTGCCGAAGGAAACGGTATTAAAAAGCCATCACAAGCGCTTAAAAATGGAGATATCATTTTAGTTAAAATTATCAAAAATAAATTTGAATGGCCTAAAACTAGATTAAAACCACCTAAAGTTGATGTTTCAAAACACATTTTAGCTGAGCTTGATCAAGAACCACTTGTAGAGGGATCTTTGCTTTCACTTGATCAAGAAACTCAAGATGTATTAGCTTTAGTCGGCGGATATAGCTTTACAAGAAATGAATTCAATCGTGTTCTTCAAGCAGCAAGACAAACTGGTTCTTCATTCAAAGCTCTCGTTTATGCCGCAGCTTTAGAAAAAGGATACAATCCATCGACGAAAATAATTGATGCTCCGGTTATTTATAAACAGGTTGATTCAAGTGGTGATGAAGGTCAGGGCGATGAAAAAATATGGAAACCGTCTAATCACGGACATGAATACAACGGTGAAATAACAATGCGTAATGCATTAGTAAAATCATTAAATATACCTAGTGTTAAAATTGTTGAAGATGTTGGTGTCGATTTTGCGACTGAGTTCGCTCAACGTTTAGGTATATTTTCAAAACTTAATCCGGATTACACATTAGTTCTAGGTAGCAGCTCTGTCACGCTCTATGAAATGACAAAAGCATTCTCTATTTTAGGTCGTTTAGGTAAAAGAACAAGACCGATCATTGTAAAAAAAGTGACTGATGTAACTGGTCAAGTTTTACTCGAAAATCTATCTCTAGATATGAAGTTTCAAAAAGAACTAACTCCGATTGAAGAAAGATTTGAAGAAGATCGTAAAGTTTACATGACTAGCGTAAAAGAAGCCGAATCTGTTGATCCAAATCAAGCAACAGAAAAACTTGAAAAATCACCATTCTTTTTTGAAGATCAAGATCAACTTATACGACCTGAAACGGCCTTTGTCATTTCACATATGCTGCGTGGAACAATTGAGGATTCTAATGGTACGGGTGGCCGCGCAGCACAGCTCGGACGAGAAACCGCTGGTAAAACTGGAACAACAAATGGTTATGTTGATGCCTGGTTTGTCGCCTATACACCACAAATTGCTACTGGTGTTTGGGTCGGCTTTGATAAAGAGCAAACTTTGGGTAAAGGAGAAGTTGGCGGTCGTGCCGCTTTACCTATTTGGTTGAACTATATGAAATCTGCTCATGAAGGATTGCCTCAAATCTCATTCGCTGTGCCAAACGGTGTAAAGTTAGTGAAAGTCGATCATGATAGTGGTAAGTTATCAAACTCGGCGAGCAAAAAAGAAATTGTCCAAGCTTATATTGATGGGACTGAACCCACGGCTGCTGCCAGCCGAATTGAAGAAAACAACGATTATCTAAAAAATGATCTAGACGATTAAATAAGAGATTTATGGCTGATAAAAACATTCACATTTGGGGCATAAAACAAAATAACTTAAAAAATATTGATGTTGAAATTCCAATTGGAAAAATGACTGTTATTTGTGGCCCTTCTGGTTCTGGCAAAAGTTCGTTAGCTTTTGAAACTTTATTCGCTGAAGGTCAAAGACGCTTTATCGAAAGCATGTCGAACTATGCTCGTCAGTTTTTAAATAAAGCCCCAAAACCAGATATCGAAGGAATTAATAACATTCCCCCGGCAATTTCTATTGAGCAAAAAAATACGATTAAGTCCAGCAGATCAACCGTTGGCACAACGACTGAATTAATTGATTATTTAAGATTGTTGTTTGAAAAAATAGGAGTTCCATACTGTCCTGATCACAAAATACCTGCAACTAAACTATCAACAACTGAAGCAACTGATCTTATTCTAGAAAAGTTCAATGATAAGCGTGGTTATATTTTAGTTCATATTCCTAAAGGTCAACGAATTTTAGAAGGTAAAAAACTACATTCTTTATTATTACAAGATGGTTATCTACGTATCACTCAAATTACTGAAAAAAAGCCAAAGAAAAAGACAGAATCGATTAAATACGAAATGGGAGATATTCTCGATATTGGTAGTCCCGCTCAAGTGAAAAAAGGAATTCCTTCAGAAGACTTTTATTTAGTGATTGATCGTATGGCTTTTAATCAAGAAGAAAAAGGCCGTCTAACGGATTCTATTACACAAGCTTATGATGTCAGCCTAAAATACTTAAAAGGTACTCTGATCCGTCGTGCGCTTGTTATTACAACTGATGGAGATTATTTAAAAATTTCTGAAGAACCTGCATGTTCAATTTGTGGCTTTACTCCGCCAACAATGAATTCTAAATTATTTTCTTTTAGTTCACCTATTGGCGCATGCCCAACCTGTAAGGGTTTTGGTAATGTCTTAGAATTAGATGAAAATAAAGTTATTCCCAATGCTAAACTGTCTATTGGCGAAGGCGCTTTAAATCCATTTACAATGCCATCAGCAGAACAAGATAAAAAATCATTATTTGCATTCTGCAAAAAATATAAAATTGATTTAAAAACACCGTGGGTTGATTTACCTAAAGCTCAGCGCGATCTTATTTGGAATGGAACCAAAGAGTTTTTTGGAGTTGTTGGACTATTCGAGTATTTGGATCAAATTAAATACAAAATGCATGTTCGTGTATTTATATCGCGCTATCGTTCAGGCAAGCAATGTCCAGACTGTCAAGGTAGCCGTCTACGTAAAGAAGTTCAGCATATTTTTATTCAAAATAAATCAATCATAGACTTAAGCCGAATGACTATAGAAGAATTAAGTTATTTTTTTGATAAAATAAAACTGACAGATCATCAAAAAGAAGTTGCTGGTGAAGTTTTAAAGCAACTTAAATCCAGATTAAATTTTTTAATGCGGGTTGGTGTTCATTACTTAACTGTTGATCGTGAAACGAGAACTCTCTCTGGTGGTGAATACCAAAGACTGATTTTAGCCAATCAACTTGGTATGGGTTTATCGCAAGCACTTTATGTTTTGGATGAACCAACTGTTGGCTTGCATCCACGTGATAATGATCGCTTGATTTCAATTCTTAAAGATCTTAAAAATCTAGGGAACACTCTGGTTGTCGTAGAACATGATCATGATGTTATTCAAAATGCTGAGAACATTATTGAAATGGGACCAGGCTCTGGCTATCTCGGTGGGCAAGTTGTTTTTTCTGGTGATCCTTCAGATTTTTACAAATCGGCAGAATCTAATACTGCTCAATATTTATTGCCTAAAAAAAATAATCAGCAGCGTGATGTTCGTCCTGTTAGTTTAGAAAAATATAAATACAAACTCGATCTTGTAGGCTGTTCTGGACACAACTTAAAAGATATTAGTGTCTCAATACCTCTCAATCGATTAGTTGCTATTACTGGTGTGAGTGGTTCTGGCAAATCAACACTTGTGACTAAAACATTATATCCTGCACTTGCTCGACAACTTGAGATTGATTTCATACCACATCAACCCTACAAATCGATTGATGGATATCAACAACTTAAAAATGTTTTATTGATTGATCAATCGCCCATTGGTAAATCGGCACGCAGTTCACCAATTACTTACTTAAAAGCTTTTGATAATATTCGTAATCTTATGGCTGCAGTCCCAGAATCACAACAACGTGGTTACACCGCTGGAACATTTAGTTTAAATGTTGATGGTGGTCGATGCCCCTCTTGTCGTGGAACCGGTTTTGAAGAAATTGACATGCAATTTATGGATAATGTCATAATTCCATGTGATGTTTGCGACAGTAAAAAATATCGACCTGAAATTCTTGAAATAAAATTTCAGGGCAAAAATGTTCACGAAATTTTATCAATGACAGTAGCTGAAGCTATGAATTTTTTTGTAGCTCATCCACATATTCGTAAGCCTTTATCTGTTTTAAAAGAGGTTGGTTTAGATTATTTAACTTTAGGTCAACCTGCCAATTCACTGAGCGGTGGTGAATCGCAACGTCTAAAAATAGCTAAAGAGTTATCTCAAGTTTCTCAAAAATCAACGCTTTACATTTTAGATGAACCAACCACAGGTTTACATTTTCGTGAAATTGAACTTTTAATGTCTGTTTTGCACAAACTGATTGAAGCCGGTGGTTCAGTCGTCGTCGTTGAGCATAATTTAGATGTTATTAAAAGTTCTGATTACATAATAGATATGGGCCCAGATGCTGGAAAAGCAGGTGGAGAAGTTGTGTTTTCTGGAACTCCACAAGATATTATGAACACAAAAAACAGCTTAACTGGTCTATACCTTAAGAAATACTTATCCTAAGTCCAGTTTTTTCGGCACCTCTTAAAGTCTGTCAATAAAGTTGACGATAAGAAAATATACAAAAAAGCACAAAGAGGTGTCATTATGATTAATTGGAATGATTTTGAACATATACATGTTATCAAAAAGCTTAAGCATGTGTTACAAGCTTGGTGGAATGTGGACACAGTTTTTACAGATGAGCGCGGTCAAGTTAAAGCGTTAGACGAAAAAATGGCATTTGCAAATCCTGCCATAAACTACTTAATCAATAAAGAAGTTACTCAAGCAAGTCTTGCTGATTTAGTGTCACAATCGATTAATGATTTAAGACACTCACACAATCCATATCTATTTAAAAAATGGGATGCTGCAGGTTTCGATGTTTGCGTGTTTCCAATTATTATTGAAAATGATTTTGTCGGCACTGTCGTTGCCATGGGATTTTTTAAAGAAGAAAACACAGTTCATAGAATTGCTGAAATTCGAGAACGTTTAGCGGCTTACGGTTGTTCTTCTGAAGTCATTGAAAAATCACTTGGAAAATTTCAATATTTAGATGATACAAATAGACAGCACTTTACAGAACTCGTTGAACTTGTTGCTCAAGAAGTTGTAACTTTACATGTTGAAATCGCAAGTCGTGAATCTAAAATCAGTCAGTTAAATTCAGAATTAGGTAATAGATTTAAGTACGACAATATGATTGGCAAGTCTAAACCAATGCAATCACTTTACGCCTTGCTAGACAAAATTAAATTTGCCGATTCAACTGTACTCATACAAGGTGAAAATGGTACTGGTAAAGAGCTTATCGCAAAATCAATTCACTACAATTCAAATAGAAAAAATAATAACTTTGTTATTCAAAACTGTTCGGCATTTAATGATAATTTATTAGAGTCTGAACTTTTTGGTCACGTAAAAGGATCTTTTACTGGGGCACTAAAAGATAAAAAAGGTCTTTTTGAAATTGCAGATAAAGGGACATTTTTCCTAGATGAGATCGGTGATACATCACCACAAATGCAAGTTAAATTACTTCGCGTTTTACAAGAGGGCACGTTTACTCCTGTTGGTTCAACTGAAATGAAAAAAGTTGATGTTCGTATTGTTGCCGCTACAAACAGAAACTTACGTGAAATGGTCGAGCAAGGAACATTCCGTGAAGATTTGTACTATCGTTTAAATGTTATTAATATTCGCGTACCGCCATTGCGTGAACGTAAAGAAGATATTCCTGTATTGGTTGATTTTTTCTTGAACAAAACAGCTGAACAATCGCACAAGCCTAAAAAACAATTAATGGGTCGTGCCGTTGAAAAGCTTTATGATTATGCATGGCCAGGTAACGTGCGTGAGTTACAAAACGAAATCGAACGTTTATGTGTCCTCGCGGGTGATGAGCAAAAAGTTGGACATGAGCTTTTATCTCAAAAAATCTTAGATATCGGTGAAAAAGCTAAAGTTCAAGGCTCTCGCTTACAAGGAAAACTTAAAGATGCTCTTGAAGATTTAGAGCGTGAAATGATTAAAGAAGGCTTGCGCAGAACAGGCTGGAACAAATCAAAATTAGCTAAAGAACTTGGTATTAGCCGTGCTGGTCTTATCATGAAAGTTGAAAAATACGGCCTTGATAAGCGCAAAATTGCGCGTTAATTTAATCCTGAAAAGTGAGAGCTTTTCGACGAAAATAAAATAATTTCAGCATAATCCCCTGCAGTTAATTCTTCAGGGGATTTTTTTTTGTAAAAAAATTAAACAGAGCAATTTTACAATTACAATTTACTTAAGCAATTTTAGATATTTACAAAGATCTATTTTTAATAGAATAAATCAAAATCAATTTTGAATATTTCGCCAATTATTGGCACAAGATGTGAAACGAGAACAATTAACGTCATGTGGGGTATGGGGAAATGAAAGATATTGTTGAAAATACTGTTTGGACTAAAACTAAAGAATT
Organism: Pseudobdellovibrio sp.; assembly: GCA_046293015.1. Classification (GTDB taxonomy): domain Bacteria; phylum Bdellovibrionota; class Bdellovibrionia; order Bdellovibrionales; family Bdellovibrionaceae; genus Pseudobdellovibrio. The sequence continues at coordinate 250,643 of JBKBPU010000001.1, read as the reverse complement.
AATATTTGATAAATATGGCAAAAATATTGAATTTAAATCTTTAAACTTATCGCTTGGTCGTTCACCATTTTATTTAAATGGTGATGACTTAGTTATTCCACTCAATTCTAAATCGATAAATTTAGGTGAAGTGATCGTAAATCGCGGTTCACTTTTGACATCTGAACAAAAAAATGAAATTTTAGATTTGATTCAGTTTTTAATCGAGCCTCATGTTTACAATAAGCATCTTAAACTTAAAGAAGAAATCGAAAATTACAAAAAACAAAATCATAATCAATCAGAAGAAAATGTATATTCATTGTTTTCTGAAGAAGATGACCTGATTGTAAAATTAATCTCTTCGGTTATCCATCTTAAGTCCGCTAGCCCAATGTCTAGAAAAAAAGTAGCACTTAAAATACACGAAATGGCGGAACAAGATTTGTTTATTTCATTTAGTGAAATTGAATCTCAGATCGTAAGTACAAATGATCTAGCTGAGTTTTCTAAAACAACTATTTTTGTCGAAAGCCTTGAAAATCTAAGTGCTGAAAAAACAAAACTTTTGGGCGAGTTAGCATCATCGCGCATGCCTGGTGTTTTGTTTCTAATTGGAAGCAATATGACTGAGGCTATTATTGAAAAACTATCAACAAATCAAGCATTCAAAAATGATTTACTTGGTATGATGTTTGATGTTGACCGAGTGCCTGTAACTCAACAAACAAATGAGGATGTCCTAGAATTGTTATTTTTCAACGTTGATCAATCTGTAAGATCATGACATCCTTAAAGGATGAATTATCATTCTGACACGAATCAATTATTAAGCGTTGAAGCGGAAACTTTTTTAAAGCAATATTTCGATCACAGTTCGTTTAAAGTTTACCAACTTGCTGGTGATGCTTCGGCACGTAAGTACTATCGTGTCATACATAATGAGACAACCTATGTACTTATGTCGTGGGAACCTTTTAACGAAGAAAACTATCCATTCATTAGTGTATTAAATCATTTTCACTTGCACAATGTGCATGTTCCCGAAATCAAAAAAATTGGAGCTACCAATGGTCTTCTTCTTTTAGAAGATCTTGGTGATTTAACACTTGAAAGAAAATTTTGGGAATCATCACAACAAGAAAGTTCATGGGACTTTTATAAAAAATCTTTAGATGAAATTATAAAAATACACACAGTTGCAACTGACTCAACACATAAAACAACAGCAAAAGAAATCATGTTCGACGTGGCTAAATTTTCTTGGGAATTTAATTACGCACGAGAGCACTTAATTGAAGGTGTTTTGAAGCTATCTTTGAGCGAGTTGCAAAAATCTGAACTAAATAAAATTTTTACTGATATTTCCGAAAAACTACATAAGCAACCCAAGGTGATTTGTCATCGCGACTATCATTCACGTAATTTAATGATCAAACTTGACCAAGTCTATGTCATTGATTTTCAAGATGCTCGTCTTGGACCGATTCAATACGATTTAGTCAGCTTATTAAAAGATTCTTATGTTGATATTAACGATCAATATGCTGATAAAATGTTAAAATATTATTTGAACCAAACTCAATTTTTACAAAAACAAAAAATTACAGTGGACGAGTTTAATGAGGTCTATGAATTACAAAGTATTCAACGCTGTTTCAAAGCCTGTGGAAGCTTTGCCAGTTTTATGAATATGCGTGGTGATAAACGCTATTTAAAATACTTGAGTCCAACATTAAAACGCGTAGCCAAGTCTCTTAATCATTTTTCAGAGTATAAGTTACTCATGGATGTTTTAATTGATTCAGGTGCTTTTGAGAAAAACTATGAAAGACTCTAATTTAAGTTTGTTATTGTTTGCAGCAGGATTAGGTACACGTTTAAGGCCATTTACAGACTTAAATCCGAAGCCTTGCATTTCTATGCTTTCTATTCCGATGGGATATTATCTTTTTCCATACTTTAATCATCTACATTTTGTAAATAAAGTAGCAAATACTTTTCATTTACCAAATCAAATTCATCATTTGTATTCTAAACATGATTTTTTATTTTCAAATGAAGTTAATTTTATTAAGGGTTCAGGTGGTGGCTTACAACAAGCGCAAAATCTTCTCAGTCAAAATCATAGTCATGATTACTCTATATTGACATGTAATGCAGACGAAATTTTTTTTACTGAAAATACAAATTTTCTAATCGACGCATATAATACGCATAGCACACAAGATAACTTTGCTACTCTGATTGTGACTCAACATCCTGAAGCAGGTCATAAATTTGGTGCTATCTGGACAGAAGGCAAAAAAGTTGTTTCAATAGGTAAACAAAAACCAACACCAAACAGTCAGCCTTGGCATTTTATTGGTTTACAGTTTCTCAAAAGCCAAATTTTTAATTATTTAAAACACGATATTGAGCAAAATATTTTCTATGATGTTCTAGTTGAACATTTAATAGATCATAAAGTCGAAATTTACCCTATTGAGTGCGATTGGTACGAAACTGGTAATTTATTAGATTATCGAGATGCGCGTATACAAATTAAAAATATTCTTAATGATGCTTCACACCCGAAGCACAATATTTATAAAAGTCATTATCTTCATTTGAATCAATTTAAAAACTCAGAGCTCTGTGATTTGACCTAGAACCACATTCTTTTTAGCAGAAGTAGCTCTTGTAACGTTAGCAGGTATCTTCCACAAACAACAAGCTGCTAATAATGCAAAAGCTGCGCCTTCAATGCTTTGTGTAGGCCAACCATAGTCTTCGACTGTTGAAATTTTAATACTTTCAAGCTCTTGATCAATCCGATTAATAAGGTACTTATTTTTTGATCCACCACCACAAAAAATAATTTCTTGCGGTATTGGTTTGCAATATTGCCCATAAGCTTTAACGATTGATTGAACAGTCAGTTCGGTTAACGTTGCAAGCCGATCTTGCAAATTGAGCTGTCTAAGCTCATTTTCAAACCGCTCATAAAAAACTTTACCAAACTGTTCGCGCCCACAACTTTTAGGAGGCTTCTGCGCAAAATATTCGTGCTTTAACATCTCAATCAATATCGCTGAATTCACTTTACCCTGCGCAGCCAATCTGCCTTCTTTATCAAAAGTAAGTTTTGATTGTGTCGATGAGCGAACTTCTTCATCGATTAACATATTCGCAGGCCCAGTATCAAACCCAATTTTTAATAATCCATTTTGAACCAAACTTAAATTACTGATCCCACCTAAATTATGTAAACTAATCGTTTTACCTTTTTTTCCAAAAACAACTTGATGAAAAAAAGGGGCTAATGGAGCTCCTTCGCCACCTACAGCTAAATCAGCACTTCTAAAATTGGAAACTACTTTAGTCTTAGCAGCAAATGCAAGGTAACTTGGTTCACCAATCTGCATTGTGGCAACACGACCAGCATGAAAAACTGTTTGCCCATGTAAACCAATCAGATCAACTTTTTTTAAAGGCCCAGGCAATTGTTTGTAGCATTCAGCATAAAACCGTCCAAGTTCATGATTAACAAAAGCAAGATCTGCTACTTTCAGTTCATTTTGTGCAGCTTTTAGTAATTTGTTTTTAAGACTCAATGGAAACGTAAATGATTCCATACCAATATATTCACATTTAAGATTTTTTTTATGAATTTTTATTTTTACAAAATCTATACCATCTAGACTTGTACCACTCATAATTCCTAAAACTTTTAAGGTCGACATATTTGTATTATGTCGACCTTATAATGGGATGACAAAATATTTTATATAAACTAGATCTCTAGCGCGCAGCTTCGACTGAAATAAAAGTGTCGTGATCATTTTTAATTTTGTACCGCTTATTCATCATCAAAAATATGTCATCACCAGCTACACCAATCATTTCACCATTATATTCACGAGCTAGACCTTCTGAAGATGGTTTTCGATCTTCTACATCTTTAAATTCATCTTTGAAAACTTTATTCTGAGAGCCATCACCCTTATTAACGTCGACGATATTCGTTCCACCAGAAACTCCTAAATTACCAAAAGCAGATTTTTTTGTATTTTCTTCTTTGAGTGCATCTTTAGCGTTAAGCAAACCATTTTTAGCTAATGCCCCGTTTTTTCCATAAAGTTCGTCAAAAATTTTATTGGCATCTGCTGCTGATAATCCCGCAGCCATCATGGATTTTTTGTCTGCAAAATCTGACATTGACCATATTTTACCGTTTTTATCTTTAACTCGTCCATCAGGTAACATTGTCGCCATTTTTTCAATTTCTGATCCTGCCATTTTACTGACTTTTCCGCTTGCGTCTTTGACTACTGGAACTTTAACACCAGATTGATTAAGCCCTAATTGACATTCTGGTGGCGCATCAGGCTTACACAAACCTGTCGTCGGATCAATGGAAGAAACCGTGACCTGAGCAGATTGCTGAGAGCAATTTTTTTGATCAGTTGACATCTGATTATACGCCGTACAAGCAGAAAAGGCAGCTTGTGCATGCTGTGCAGATTGTTTGTTCGCCATTCCATTTAAGAGCATATACGCTACACCAGTAGCAGCCATTCCAGGAGCTAATCCGCAACAACCAGAACCAAATGCCGAGCAAGTTGCAAAGCAGTGGTTTGCTTTAACATACCATCCAACCGCAATACCTGCTGCCGCAGCCGCAGCCAACGTGTACATCTGTTTTCCTTTGTCATTTTTAGCTTGAATTTCATTCATAGAACCGGTAGCAGAAGTATTTTGCATACGCGCTTCTTCATCGGCCTTCGCTTTATCTGCTTGCATTCTTGACTGCTGTTGCGATTGCATTGCTGTATTGTATGAAATCATTTGACGATTATATTCGGTCATTTGATTTCGATAATTTTGCATACATTGCGCATAAGCATAATTATATCGACCAGATTGATCATCAGTTTCACTACCACACTGCGGATCTGGTGGTGGAGTTGGCTTAACTATAGAGTCACTGTTTCCAGAATTTAAAGCATTCGCTCTTTGTAAACCGTCATTAGCAATATTACGAACTTTAGATTTCTCACGATTACGAGCTACGCATGATCGTTCTTCAACTTTTCGAGTTTTTGTAACACGTTGACCATTTTCAAAAGCGAAATAGGATTCGTCGACTAATGGACATTTTTCATACGCTAACTCGTTATTCATAATACTATTATGAGTAGTGTTAATATAGGCCGACTCTTCAGCTAGTGATATTTGCGAATGCAGATACAATGATGCAATGATGATATTTTTAATTTGTTTTTTCATCGATTTGTTTTTCATTTGATTACATTCCTTTATTGTCCGTTAAATAAACTACTTGTCGACATCTGGTATCTGTTTCTAATTTTATCAAAATTAGATTTTCCTGATGCCATTGAAACTTCAGATCGTAGTTGTTCCGACGCTAATTTTCTTTTGATAGCTAATTCTTGTTCTTTGGCTTTTTGTGGATCTAAAACTTTGAGTGCTGCTGCGTTTTTACCACCTTTATTCGAACCAAAAAAACTTCCTAAACCACCACTCAGAGATCCGAAACTAAAACTACTAAGTGCAGATTTTTTTGTAGTATCCGTTTTGATATTTTGACCATTTTCATCAACTAAACCACTTCCTGACCCATCAGATGATGAGCCTACTCCGTTGGCAGTAGCAAGACCACCAGCCATCATTGAATCAGTCGATGCGTTTTTATTTTTATCTTGGGTATTAAAACCTAAAGCTTGTTTTTGTTCATTCGAAAGTGGACCAGCAGCAGTTACCCCTGAAGATGATCCAGAATTAGATGCCATACCCGAACCGCTATTCTTATTTTGTGTTGCTACCCCTTTAACACCAGCAAACGATCCAAAACATCCATCGGCATTTGGATTCTGAGTACATCTACAAACAGAACTATTAGCATTTTCGGGCTTAGAGCAATGTTCTGCAGTTGTCACAATAGCACCTGCAGCCATACCAGAGGCGCCACCACCACCAGCAGTTAGTTTTTCTTTACAATTTTCAGCTGACTTCGAAGAAGTCGCTAAAGTGGCAGCTGCCGCTAACATTGATTTAGAAGATAACGAGAACGCTTTGCACTTCTCGGTATATTCTATAAGCGGCTTTTGTTCACTAGCCATTGTTGATTCCATTGCTATACCTGCTTTAGGAGCTGCTCTCATGATTGTCTTAGCTAAATCCATCATAGTTGTGATTTGTTTAGTTCCCGCAGGGCAGCTTACATCACAGGTCGATTTTGCAGTCAAACACATCAAGTTTGCGGCAGCCATACCAAACTGTCCAACTTTATTAGTTTTTTCTAATATTTCGCAAGATTCGCGCGCAGACGACGATTTTGTAATAATCGGCGTAACAACTGCCATCAAACCTTGAACTGCTATTACCTTTTCATTTTTTACAAATGAACACAAGTGATCAGCCCCGGTATGTGATGCAGAACAAGTTTTCTGTACAAGAGAATATGTATTGGCTTGTGAATTTAATTGAGTAATTGCTGTTGCGGCAGCTTGGTTTGCTGCTTGTACCTGAGCTAAATGTGATTCAGCTTCAGCAAGTTCTGTAGCAGCAGCGGCTCCAGCTCCTGGAGCAGCAGCAGCGGTTCTTGCGGCATTAACATTAGCAAGGGCTACAGCTTCGATTTCATTTGCTTCACTGATCGCATTTTGTGATAAATTCGAAATTTTACCAACATATCCTGAATCAGCAGCTGTTTTGGGATCGATCTTACTTTCAGCAGTTTTAAGAGCATCTGCAGATGGACTAATGGAACCTGCTGGGCCCATTACATCAGCTACTTGATTAACGGTCGCCTGAGGCATATTAGCTGCAGCATTAATAGCACTTGGTTCAGCGTTCTTTGCTGTTTTCACAGCATGATCTCGAGCTTGACCTGGCTTATCATAATCAACATCTTCAATTTGTGTTTGTTGATCAGACTTAATTTGCTGCATGCTTTTTCCACTTAGCACTGGAGCGTAGGGATCAACATTTTCAGATTTCGCTGACCCAGCTTGAGTGTTTGTTGTATCAATAGCTTTTTTAATAGGTACAGCAATATTGTTATCTAGAATTTTCGCGTTTCCGGATTGCGGTGTTTGGCTATCAGCACCTGCAACTAAACTTGAAGCGCGATCTTTAACCGAATCAATTCCACTTTTCACGGCATCAGTTGCAGATTTTTTAATGTTCAAATCAAATGCCTTATCAATTTGTTCAGCAGCTGCTTTGACCTCTTTTTTGTTTTCTTTAAGGTTTTGCACCAATGATTTTCTTTGTTCAGGTGTAACAGATGCGCCGCCGTTAGCTTGTTTGATTGCATTTGCTTGATCACAGTATCTTCTGGTTAACTGAACTAAATTGGCCGCAGGTGATCCCGACATCTTTCCAGTACAATAATTTTTTGCAGTGTAATTACCATCCGAAGCTTTATTCAAGCAGTCTGACTCGATATAACTTATAAGATTTCTTTTGTCTTCGTCTGGTATAGCACAGGAAATATTTTGGCCTTTGACGAGTGACATATAAATGCTTTGCCTAGGGTCAGCACTTGCACTTGAAATATTAAACAAGAATGCTGCAGCAATAAGACCTGCAGATAATAATGAATGGTTGTAACGAAGTCTTTGCATTCGTCCCCCTAGCTTTGTACTTATCGGTCAAACGTCTAGCAACTAAAGGGTGTCTTAAAGTGATACTGAACTGAAAGTGTCACTTCGATACAAAAATTAATGTTATTTTGTAAACACAATATACAGTCGTAATCTCGCTTTACAATGTTCTGATTTGTATAATAATAAACTCTTATAAAAGCTTTTACCCAGATATATAGAATATTTTTTAAGGTATTTTACCGTAATAGTACTTATGTCTCAAGTCGAAATAAAAACTCGGACAGAGAACGAACTTTATGCGTTTCATAGTCTTTATTTCTTATCACGAATATAACAAAGCCTTGTTTTTATACTTACATTATCACCAAACGACAATATACTATATTTTGGTGATATCCTTTTAAAGTATTAAAATTTACCTTATCTTTAAAAACTCAAAAAACTGTTGGGTACTGTGTTTTCAATAGGACCATCTTTACCAATGCCGCCCACTGATTTTAAATTTGTGGTGCTTTGTAAAACTTCACTTGAAATGATTTTAACTGAGTATCCTGTGCGTCCACCCGTTACACAATTTCCAGGAACTGTTGGTTTATCTTGATCAACTGGTGATCCATACTGGGGTATATTGTTGTCCTGCATCCATGTGTCAGCACATGTTCCAAAGTGCATTGTGTATTTTGTTTTGTCATTACTTGGTGATGGGAAAGTGTTGTAATCCTTGAAATCATTAAAACTCCAACCAGTTAATAATGATGACTGAAATTTAGGTATATATGTAAAAAAGTAACTTTTGCCTGAGCTGTCTTTATCTTGAATTGTAATACCTGGGTTCACCCCTAAAATATCATTCATTTTATTTCTAAAGATATCATTCACAACTTGTAGTTGATGACGAATACTGAAGTTTTGAGCTATGCTTTGATCTTGCGCTAGCTTTTCGTTAAACCCAAAATCTTTTGGAAATGCTTTAACGGTTATTCCGGTTGCTGCTTGCAAATTCTGAAAAGCATTATCTTTTTCAAGTCTTTCTTTAAAATATGTCTGATAAAAATTTGGATCTATCGAATAATATGCTAAGTCAAACTGATTGGGTGCAATCGCAGAAATTTCTAAATCACGCATAAAAGTGTTACGTGGATTATTCGGATTAAGGTTATTAAGAGCCAATGGATCATAGAGTGGATCAGTTAATTCTTTAGTAAGATGCGACCACTCACTAAATCTAGGCCAATCACTCGGTTTTTTAAACATTCTCATACTTGTTGATTCGACTGTTTTATTTTTCGAAGCTGGACTATTTTCGTTGGGTACAAACTTATTCATTAACATCGCATGATAAAATGCAACAATCTGATTGTTCGCCAAACCGCCCTTTAAACCATCACCTTTTTCGTTACTGTAACTATCACCAACATAATTTGAATAATTTAAAAACGTATCTCGCGATCCAATCAAAGTCTGCAATGATGTATCGTTTGTAACACGAATTCTGGGCAGATTTTTATCGACACGCTTATTATAATCCTGATCTCCGTCAAAGCTCGATTTGATAGGAGGACGATGCCAGTTATTTAAATACCAAGGACCAATAGATCCGCCAAATGGTTTAGCAAATGAAATTGCGTGTAGTTTAATTTTTGCAATAGGTAAAAATGGAATTTTAGGTTCCGCGACGGCTTTTACACCATAGTACACTTGATACCACGGATTTTTTTCAAAACCTATCGTATTGAAATTTTCATTATTATTGTTAAATACGTCTTGTACTGTTTGTTTTAGTCCTGGTATCGCATCAGCTTGTTGGGCCAATTGCGATCTTAATAAACCGTTTTCAAACATGCTCGACAATGTGAATGAAACATTAGAAGCGTTGGTTTCACAACGATGAATATAAAATTGCAGGTAATTAAAATTAATTTCATTAAGAAGATTTTTTTCAGATAAACCTTTAGTGCCATTAAGCGTTTCAAACTTAATTAGTCCTGACTTATTAGCTTCGGTCAGATTGTTTTCAAACGTGTTTTTTGAGCCTGTAATGATTTTTTTACCCTCTAAATCTAAAATTTCATCTTCACTTAAAAGTAAATTTCGATTTAACATACGAATAAAATCTTTTCTGTTCTGTGTCTCAACAAAGTAGCTACGATAAAAAGATGAGAGAATGGCCATAGCCATTGGAGCCAGTCTTTCACAATTATTGGAAGTATTAGCATTTGTTGAAATAATTGCATTGTTAATTGGCGCACCAATGTTTGTACCTAAAATACTTGCATTACCAACGTTAGGAACAAAATTAATTGTCGTCTGTGCGCCGTTTAAGTGATTGCAATCTGCTTTACAGTTGGTCTCAGCACTATTGGCTGGCGAATCCCAGTCAGCAAACCCTGAGTGACCTACACACATAAATGGAACATCACTAATAGTTAAATTGTTAGCGTTCGGAAAATTAGACGGACACTTAAAATTTTCTGACGCTGAATTATACTGTAAAGTTGATCCTGGTTGAATTCTAATAGGATATTCAATTTTTGTATTACTCAATGCCCCAGAGTGTGTATACCCAAACGTCCCAAGTATTCGATATCGCCAAGCTAAAAGCTTCCAAGCTTGTCGCATTTGATAATTAACATGAGCCATAGCATTTAGCACTTCAGCTTGTTTCATGGCTCCGTAGTAGGCAGCAAGATCAGCAGACTGTTGCAAGTTAATTTTATGGTGAACGATAAGACCGACGTTAATCAACATTGCAAAGAAGACAAAAATCACCTGAAAAATTAGCGCAACAAAAATACCGATTTGTCCACGCTGATTGTTCGCAATGCGAGTACAAGATGATTTTAAACTGAAACATTTCATTTATTTAGATTAACTCGAAATTTTGCTTTGTTAAATATTTTATAAAATTCTTCTAAAATCAATACAGACTTTAGTCAGTGCATTGCAATTCATATCTCGTGTCATCCCAAAAGATTTATTCTATTATGAAAATAACGGAAGGATTACAGAATGTTACATCGTGGATTTGTTATCTCAACTTTATTGTTTTTTATAACCTGCATCGGCCAAGCAGAAGTATTATTTGAAGGTTATTATAAAGTTAGCCAGTTTAAAAAACACATTGGTTTTTTTATTGCTAAGTACGAAATTGACGAAAAATCAAAGCAATTTAAAACAACAACTTTTTTAAAATTAGGCAAAAATGGTGTCGATTTAACAGAATCTCTTCAAGCCATTTCTGATTTAGATTTTAAACCCGTTAAATATACTTATATGGCAATCGATAGCAAAAAGTCTAAAACTATTGATGCCGATTTTAAAGATGGATCTATGTCTGGATTAATAACAGAAAATGGTGAAAAAAAGAAACTCAACGTAAAGATTTCTAAAGACACTTTTTTATCAAGTTCGCTTTATTATAAAATGTTGCGAAGTAAAGAAGGTTTAAAATCTGGTGTTACATTTAAGTTTTCTGCTATAGCCGAAGAGCAAGCGGCAGAGATCAATGGTGGTTTAGCACAAATTGATGCTAAAATGGTTTCAAAAGGTGCTTTGCAGCTTTTGAAAGTCGCAAACAGCTTTTCAGGATCAGAATATGAAAATTTAATTACTACACAGGGGCAAATATTTTCGGCCTTTACCTCAGCGACTGGCATTGATGTTGAACTAGTGAAGACTTCAGCCGAAGCAACAGAAGGTGTCAAAGTGTCAGCTAGTACTCTTGAAAAACTATTTGGCAATGTTCCAGATGGAAAAACGAATATTTTAAATAGTAAATAGGAATGATCAGATATGAAGTTAAATGAGTTAATTGGTCAGCATATGTTAATAGGCGTCTCTGGACACAGCCTAACACAAGACGAGAAAAAATTTATTGTCGAAAATAATATTTCTGGTGTGGTTTTATTTTCCCGTAATTTATCTACACCTGAGCAAATTCGCGATCTTTGTGCCGAAATACAGTCGTTACGACATAAAATGGTTAGCAAAGCTCCTTTGTTTATTGGAATTGATATGGAAGGCGGACGTGTTCATCGCTTGAAAGCACCTTTCACGCAATGGCCACCTCTGAAAACTATTGGTGACTTAGACGCGCCCACGGTCGCATTTCATTTTTCAAACGCAATGGGTCGCGAATTAATGGCCGTTGGTATTAACTTGGATTTCGCACCATGTGTTGATGTTTTTACTAATCCATTAAATACAGTCATTGGTGATCGTGCCGTTAGCACTGATCCACATCAAGTCGAAAAAATGGCATCAGCTTTAGTGCGCGGCTATATAAAGTCTGGAATTTTATCATGCGCTAAGCACTTTCCTGGGCACGGCAATACTGTTATCGATTCGCATGAAGAACTCCCTGTTGAAGATGCCGATTTAAAAAGATTGCATGACGTCGAGTTGGTTCCATTTAAACGTGCTTTACGTAGTCGTGTAGATATGGTCATGACGGCACATATTTTATTTAAATCCGTGGATAAAGATTGGCCAGTTACATTATCAGAATTTTTCTTAAAAAAAATGTTACGCGATGAATTGAAATATAAGGGTCTAGTTATAACAGATGACTTAGACATGAAAGCTATGGCTATTCACTATGATCGCGACACTATACCAGTGCGATCTTTGCAAGCTGGTGCTGATTTAATTTTATACTGCAATGAACCTGATTCTCCCCCAAGAGCAATCGAATCAATCCTAAATGCAGTTGCACAAGGACAATTGCAACAATCTGATTTAGAAAATACCTTCAACAGAATCATTGATGTGAAAAAAATTAAACTTATCAATCCTGACCCTAAACCATATGATGAAGTTAAAGAAGTTATTGGCCATCCTGACCATAAATATATTGCCGATTGCTTAAGAAAAAAAATCGTCCCTGAGGGTTTGATAGAAACGGATCTTTAGCGTCTAATTTATGGCCGCACCATGAAATTTGTATATACAACTTGTGTTCTAGATTGGCTACCTTGTTTATAAGATGGCCTTATTTTTGATACCTTATGATTGGATTTATATCTATTGGGGTGTCTATGTCGACAGGTGTTTACGATTATTATTTTGATCAATCTGCAAGTTATCGCCAGACAGATTCAACAAAGTATTTTGGTTTATCGATCTTAGTTCATAGTTGCTTATTGGTTACGGCTTTATTTGTGTCTGTTCCGGCTCTAGAAAATCTTAAGAACGAACCAATTGTGATCGAACTAACAAATGCAGATTTGCCAACTGAACTAATTAAGCCAATCGAACGTGTCGAAATAGCAAAAGGCGAAAAAATAAAACCAACACGTGGTGGAAAAATGCAATTCGCACCAGCTGCTTCTGCTTCGCTAGATGCAAATGATGCTGACGTTATTAAGGGCCCAACAAAGTTATCGAGCAAATCTCAATCAAAAATTGCTAAAGTTAAAACCAAAACATCTGGTGGACAAGCTGCTGTCGCTCGGTACGCACCATCTCGCGCAGGAGTTCCTGAAACAATAGAAGATATCCCCGCACCAAAATTAGATTTTGACGGCGTCGAAGCTGCACAGGTCGGTCAACTAGGCGACGATGCTTTTGAAAATGAATTTAAAAATATTGATAAATACAACGAAGCTGCTCTTAGAGCTGAACACTCTGTTTTAGATAATCAAACAAAACGAATTGCCGATGAAAACGATTCGGCATTGAAAGCCTTAGAAGACAAAATTGCCGGCGATGCCCGTGTTATGGAAAACTCAATTCAATCAACACGAACAAAAAATGCAGCTGCCTTAGCAAAAATTCAAGCGGATGAAAAAGCCGCTGCTGATAAAGCTGCACGTGAACAAGCCGCTTTACTTGCTCAATCAAGACGAGCAGGTTCAGGATCGAGTGAAGGACTTGGTTCCGGCACAGCAGGCGCTACAAATACCAGATCACTGAATAAATCAGGCGACCCGCGCGGTGTTCGTGATATTTCACAATTAAGACAAGTACCTGGCAACCCAAAACCAACTTACTCTGTCGATGAAAGACTTCGTCGTGAACAAGGACGGGTTACATTTCAAGCTTACGTCACACCTGACGGCCGATTAACTCAATTTACTTTATTGCAATCGACTGGCTACAAAAACCTAGATGGCAAAACACTTGCTACACTCAAAAAGTGGAAGTTTTATCCTGGACAACAAGGTTGGGTCGAAATTCCACAAGTTTGGACTTTAAAAGGCGACGCTCAAGAAATGCCAGTCTTACTCAGACGACAAGTATCACAAAAATAACAACAATCCGAATTACTTTGAATTTTAAATAGCATTTTTGAACAAAATGAAGTTTATAAATAAAAAAACCCGCAAAAAAGCGGGTTTATACTAGCTTAATATAATTTATGCTTAAAAATTAATCGCCAAATAAAGTTTTTTGATCTTTAGTTGTACCTTTTGCACGTAAAGCAGCTTTTCTTTTTGCTCCTTTGCGAGCAACTTTGTGTTTACGGATTGTTTCAGTTCTTTTAGTTTTTGAAGCCATATTTTCCTCTTTATCTGACTTATTAAGTACTCTTATTAAGTATTCATATTAATTATTTAAAAAATTGAGTAAATCATCAAAAATTACGCAATCGAGGAATTAGAACTATCAAAATGGCATCGTTAAGTCAACCGAGTGATACGCATCTTTCTTTAAATTGGATTCTTTTACATAGGCATAATGAAACCCGTAATTAGAGGTTCCTATCCCCAGACCGGCGGTACCGTAGTTTTGACCTAAAATATTACTGTTTTGATAACCTAATCGTAGTATTAACCACTCATTTAGATGAGTTTCTAATCCCACTTTGTATGTTTGTTTTTGCTCCAATTGCGCATTTTGTGCGCTTTCTATGTCGGTTTTAACAAACAATAAATCTAAGTAACTATACTCAACACCAAAAACAAGCGATGGATTGTTGTCGATAAAATCATTTAGCTCTGTATTTTGGGTGGGTTTATTTTTAAAAGCAAATCCCAAGGACCAATTTTCGATAGGTTTAAATAACGCTGCTAAATCCAGAAAGGTCTGGCGATAAGTTTGATCAACATTATCAACCCGCGTTTCTCGGGGCTGAATATTTATGGCGAATGCAAATTTGGACTGAATAGCCTGAGCTAACATAAGTTGAAAGTTTTTTGTTTTTATTCCGTATAAATCAATTTGAGTGTAAGCAATTGCTGCAGGAAAAATTGAATCCGATCCATTGTCTGCAAAATAAATTCGAAAACCTTTGTTCGCAAAACCCAACGATGCTGAATTTCGTTCAAACAATCCAATAGCCGCAGGATTTACAAAACCGCCGTCTACAGCATTAACAGAACCCACTCCCGCTCCGCCCAATGCAGCAGAGGTTGAGCCCTGAATTTCAAAAGAAAAAGCAGCTCTATAAAACATGAGTACACAAATACACGTCATCAGTATTTTCATGACAAGTAGGCTATTCATGTTTTGAAAAAAAATCTAGTTAATTAATATCTTTACGCGTACAAATACTAACATAATTTGCACACCTTCCTAATTTCTTTTTATCAATATTATTCTGTGCTGTTGAATACGAAACGCCGACATACGTATATGCCGTCATATAACACTCTTTTGATGTATCATAAGTTATACCAATATCACTTAGGTTTGCAGCACCAATCTGATCTTTTTCAGCTTGATTGAATAGACTATTGGGATCCGTCGGCAAGTAGCACGAAACTGAAATTTTTGGCGACAAACAAATGCCGAGTTTACTTCGACTGACTGTTGGTTCGATATTTTTGGGGAAAAATAAACCCACATTCCACTCGCGTTCATTATAATGTCTGCGTATTCTCTTTAAGGCTTCAGATCGAGTCAGTTCATCACTTTGTAATAATGGCGCACACGTAGGCTCAAAAAGGTTTTTGTTGTCCCATTGACTAGCTAATGTGACGACAAAACTTTCACAAGTCCAACTTGCACTAACAGTTGATCCCGTTGATAGGTCAATTTCTTTAACTGCCGTCAAATTTGTTTTAATCCAGCCCGCAGCTAACGTAGCACTACCGCTTGTTGATTTTGGCGCCGAAAATGTTAATTCATAACCCCTACCATAAGCGAGTGAGTTTGAGTTAGATGGGCGTATTAGCTGAGCAATCGTACTCATTGAGGTCCCAGCTTGCGGATTTAAAGTAATTCCTTCTTGATTGATACCACCGAAAGTTGCGGTTAACAATAATTTGGATTTTGCATCAGAGGTGTTAAATTCTTCGCGAATTTTATAAGAGTAATATTCTGCCACTCCAAGAAAAGATTCGGCGAAATCAGCATTCGTTGCCGGTGGATACGACTCGTCTGCAGTTTTGTTATAAGCTAAAGACCCTTCGATTGGAAAAGCAGAGTTTGAATCTGATATTGAATAAATTCTTCGCCCCTCAACCAATACTGTCCCAGATGTAGTATACACAATATCATTTGTTAATAATTTTCCTGTTAGACCTGCACTTAATGAGGTCGCAAACACCGCAGCATCGCGACCAGGTGTGGCCAGACTGAGCGTAGGATTTGCTGCTGCATTCAACAGATCAGGTCTAATTGTTAAATCATTTTTTTTACGAACTGAAAATTGCAAATAAGCAGAAGAATTCACAGGAGATTTTGTTAACACATCGAGAACTTGAGATGGAGCAATTGTGGAGCGACCGGTTGCTGGGCCAAATTTTTTTCCGACATATTGTAAGAAATCCGTTTTTACCTTTAGTCCACCTTGAACAAGGCCACCACCTGTCTGATCTGTAAAGCCCTGATTTGCTCCAATTTTAAATGATTTTAATATTGATGCATCACCAGTTGCCGAATAAGGCGTGCACGAATTGTAGGATATAGTGTCTGGAACAATATCATATGCAAAAGGCGCTTGTGCTGTTGCGCTATCAATTTTTGTGGAAAAAGATGTGGAAGAACCTAATATCCCACTACCTTCTCGAGCACACGAAAATATGGTCATAATGACTGAAAATGCTACTCCAGCAAAAAATCTTTTGCGTGACCACTTTAGAATGGCATGATTGGCTTTTATTATGATCACTCTGTTGCCCCTGTATTGTTCAATAATAGACTAATCCCCGCAATAATAGACTAACACGTCTTGTTACCTATCTCATTCACACTCAACTTCTTGTTTCATTATGATATATTTTTTCTATGAAAACATCTCAACTTACGACTTTTGTCTTAATCTTTTTTATCTTTCTAGCAAAAGGTTGGTCATATATTCTTCCTTTAGATTTTGTACTTAAGCAAACCACTCAAAAAACTGGACGATCGTTGATATCAGTTGATTATGAAGTGTTGTTTAAAAACGAAAAAGAACAAATAAAAGTTTTTGAAAATTGGTTCATTGATGGTGACCGTAATTTAAAAGTCATTGCAACTGGTGCCGATTTACATCAACAAAACATTCGCATCAGCTCATTATTTAATTCAAAAAATAAATTTCAGGTCACGGGTAAAGTTCGAAATACTTATCAACTATCTACTGAATTCTTTCAAAAAGCAGCCTTCATTCGAGATCCCAACGATCTTTTAGAGTTCATAAAACAAAATAAAATTGTTTTATCCTCTAAATTATCAAGAGCTGATGGACGTATTTGTATCGCTGTTGGTGAATCATCATCTGAAAATAGTACCCACCCAATGATTTGGTTTGATCAGGATGACTTTCTGATTAGAAAAATACGCCTACCTAATGATGTCGAAGTTTCTTTTTCAGATTACTTTAAAGTTTCAGAAGATTTTTGGCTTGCCAAAAAACAGATTGTTGTGTGGGGTAAAAACACTGCCACTATTAACCTCAAAGGTTATGCAACTAAACTCAATAATCGAACCTCGCATTTTTCGATCCAAGATTTTAGCCAACCCTCTGAAATCGGTTTTCCAGAAAGCACGGCTCTTACTCAAGCTGTCGATGAATTTTATAAGAGGTTTAGATGACCCATCATGAGGAGTTTCTGGTTACGAACTCCAATCATGAGATTCAACTTGTTAAAGTCGCCGTTGATGCCCCATTTTTGGAACCACTGACCTACGTTCAAAACCCAGAGTTCTCTGTTTCTCGAGGCGATATTGTTAACGTCTCTCTGGGGACACGAAACGTTAAAGGGTTTGTTCTTTCCACGTATGAAAAAACAAAAGAAGAACTTTTAAATGATTTTGGTAAAGAAGTTCGTTTAAAAAATATTTTATCAATTGATCCCTCATGGCCGAAATTATGCGACCCATTTCTTAAATGGCTCGAATGGGTTGCTGAATACTATATTCATCCCATAGGGCCAACATTGCATTTAGCGTTCCCCCCACTGCCAAAACAGATCAAAACTCGAAAATCAAATCGTGCACCTGTTATCCCTAACATTGAACAAAAGCCCAAGCCAATCTTAACTGTCGAACAAAAAAATTGCTTGGATAATATTGATATAAATTCTGGATTTAAAACTCATCTTGTCTTTGGCGTTACGGGATCAGGCAAAACTGAAATCTATCTGCGACTTTTTGAAGAGTGTTTAGCAAAAAATAAAAAAGGGCTATTTTTGCTACCTGAAATTTCTTTGACTCCTCAACTTGTAAACCGCTTTGTTGAAAGATTTGGAAATCAAGTCGCCGTCTTACACTCACAACTTACGGATCGAGAGCGAACGAATCAATGGTGGGAAATTATAGAAGGTGAAAAAAATATTCTCATCGGAGCTCGATCCGCTTTATTTTGCCCAGTCGACAATGTTGGGTTAATTGTTGTTGATGAAGAGCACGAAACAAGTTTTAAACAAGATGAAAAACTCAAGTATAATGGACGCGACTCGGCAATTATGTTAGGTAAATTTACAAATTGTCCTGTCATTTTAGGTTCGGCAACACCCAGTCTTGAGTCATGGAAAAATGCTACTGATAAGCGCTATACACTGCATACGCTTCAATCGCGCGTAGGCGCGAGGCCTCTTCCTGACATGCACATTGTTGATATGAGACTTGAAAAAGACAATCCTGAGAGAAAAAGCTCTACGCCCTTTTGGTTATCAACCGATCTGCAAAACCGCATGATCGCTGCTCTTAATCAAAACCAACAAGTTGCCTTGCTTTTAAACCGTCGTGGTTTCGCGCAAGTTGTATTTTGTCAGAGCTGTGGTTATACGGCAGACTGTCCAAATTGTGACATCAGTTTAACATTACATGCTAAGCATCACCTTGTTTGTCACTATTGTGATTATCACCAGAATTATAATTCTAAGTGCCCCGATTGTGCCGAAGGAGAACTTGTACCCCTTGGCCTTGGAACTGAGAGAGTCGAAGAAGATCTCAAAGTTTTATTTCCTGATAAAAAAATAGCACGTGCCGATCGTGACGAAATAACAACTCGCTTAGACATGGAAAATCTTATCAAAGATATGGAAAACCAAGAGATCGACATTTTGATCGGAACTCAAATGATTGCAAAAGGCTTAGATTTTCCACACTTAAAGCTTGTCGGCTTGTTGCTTGCAGATGTCGGCTTTAATTTGCCTGATTTTCGTTCGTCAGAAAAAAGCTTTCAACTGATCACCCAAATGAGCGGTCGAGCCGGTCGACATGTTCGCGCTGATGAAAACCCTGGTGCTGTTGTTATTCAAGCATACAACACAGAACACGAATCATTAATATTTGCTCAAAAACATGATTACGAAGGCTTTGCACAAAATGAACTTAACAATCGCAGCCCGCTCAACTATCCCCCTTTTCAAAAAATGATTTCTTTTCGAATACAATCCTTAGATGCTGATAAAGCACAAACAACGGCCCGACTTATTCTTGCGCGCGGACAAGCTCTCAAAGATAAATTCACTGCTGTTTATCAAAATATCGAAATTCTAGGGCCGGCAGCCTCACCATTGTCTAGATTAAAAAATCAATTTCGCTATCATCTTGTCATTAAAGGAGCACGCTCCGCTGAGCTCAACAAATTTGCTCGACAAATTTTAGCCGACGAAAAATGGATACCCAAACAGGTTAAGGTCTTGGTTGATGTTGACCCCATGAGCTTGTTGTAAAATACTATATTCAGTGTCAGACGAAAAGCCCGAAAAAAAACAACGTAGTCTATTGCCCAGTCAACTTGTTGCTATTGAAAAAGCAAAAGAAAATCGACGTATTAAAATGTGGAATATGCGTAATTCGTTTATTATTCAAGGACACCAGTGTTTACAAAGAAAATTTTTTGCTGAAGCCGTCATCTGTTTTGAAAAATATATCCGAACGCTTGAAATCATCTTCGGTGTAAATTCTGGTGAGTTATCTCCCGACCACTTTAAAGAGGCTTCACAAACAGCCGAATTGTCTATAGTGGCCGGCGTTTACTGGGAGCTTGTAAAAATATATGACTCTTCAGAAAAGTATGCAGAACGCCAAATCAGAGCAGCTACACAACTTGCTAAATTTGCACACTTGACACCGCTACACTCAGAACTCGTCAGACAAGCTGAGATTTTTTTAAAAACTGCTAAACAGCCGCAAAATGTAAAAGTCTTTATTTCAGGCGGTCGTCGACCTTCGCGCTGTTTCATCGCAACATCGGCCTTTAATTCTGACAGCGCCTATGAAGTGCTTATTCTTAGAGATTTTCGTGATCAAAAACTTAAGTCAAATTTTTGGGGCCGAAAATTTATTTATTTTTATTACCTAGTTTCACCACGAATAGCATGCATTCTTGATCGGCATACATACTTGAAAAAGCCCACCAGATGGGCTTTAAGAACTCTGATTAAATGCGTTAGTTTAATTTAGTCATCTTTTTTGTTGCAACATAGCCAAACATTTTTGATCGTAATAGATATGCACATCTACGACTATATCATCATCGGAAGCGGCTTAACGGGCCAAACAATTGCCACTCAAATTTCTCAAGAAACACAAAATGTTTTGCTTCTTGAGGCCGAGCCATTCACAGGTGGATCTAACAGACCAACTTTATTTCAAAACCATACAATCGATGCTGGGTTAAGATTTTTTCCATCAACAGAATTGTCTTTAAAAGCCATTCATCAACTGGAAAATTTATTGGGTTTAAAATTAATTAAAAATGAAATTGATAATCATCCAGAAACTTACGAAGCGTCTGGGTTTAAGTCTTTTGTTGGTTTTGGTTCAAACCCGCCATCGTTTTATGATCAGTTCTCTTATTTTTTAAATTCAAAAGAATTAGAATTAACTTTACCTGTTTACAAAATCGTTGAATTACTTAAAGAAAAATACCAAGGCGAAACTCTGACAAGATCACATGTGACTAAGTTTGGTTTTTCAGGACCTGAAGAAGGATCAAAGTCAGATCCACAACTGACTCACGTTGTTGTGAATGGCAATAAAGAGTTTCATGCGAAAAATTTTATCTTCGCTGGTAACGTTCGCGACTTAGCTCTGATTCTACCAGATAATATTTTAAATATTCGCGCCAAAGCCAAGCTTAAAAAAGATTCTTACTGGCTGGCAGTTTGTTTGGATTTATATCATGAAGGTGAAACAACCGATAAGTCTAACTTGTTTGTTTTAGATGGCACAACTGATGATACGATTGGCCCATGTGTTGGTCGCTTTTTAACAGCGACAGCAGCCGACGTATCAACAACGCAAAAAGCTCACCAGATTTCCCAATGGATTGGATTTATTGACTTAAGCTCATCAGAAGAAACTGAAAATATTGGTGAAGTTTTAAAGAAAATGAAACGTCAGATTAAACGTGCGTTTCCTGAAATGGGCGAAGCTATTAAAAACGAAAGAATCTTTGTTTCATCGCCCTTATCAGGTGGCGAACTTAAAATGAATTCAAATGGAACTCTTCATAAAGTGAATAACCTATGGATCGCCTCTGCGCAGATGTCTCGATTTGCAAATTTACTTGGATCAACACTACAAGCTCAAATGACATTAGCGGCCTTGGGTTTTGTATCAGCAATCGTTGAGCCGCAATCTGACAGTTTAGCTGCGCACACTGAGGATGAAGAAGAACTTATGCTAGCACCACAAGCTGATGATTCATCAAATATGTTTGCTGCAATCGCTGCTGAAGCTACAGCTGAAAAACCAGCGAAAGCTTCTAAGAAAGCTCGTAAATCAAAAAATAAAGAACAATCAGCCGAAGCGTAATGCGCTTGGGCTGCAGTCATTGTATTTTTCAGAAATAAGTAATTGCAATGTCGATGTTTTTTACAACTGAAAAAGTTCTTACGCTGAGAACAGTTTAATCAATATCGTGCTTGGTTATAACGACAAAGACTGGGTACGCCTCATGCAATAACAATCTCTAAAACTAAGGAGATTGCCTGTATGAAAACACTTTTAACTGTATTATTAACTATCGTTTCAATTAAGTCTTTTGCCTCTTCAGAACCAATAGCTGTAGCTGGAACACTTTTAATCACGAGCGATATTCCCGCCCAAGAAATTATTTTAAATGATATCTGTGGTATCACGGCCGAAGACGTTTCTGGTTACGAAGTTCAAAAAATTAGTTTAGATAAAGGTACAATATTAACTGTTGAGGGCTACGCCTCTGATCGCGTTAAAAAGAAAAATGCCGAAAGTTTTAACTACTCAATTAGCTCTGGATTAATGCTTCAGTCAAAAATTAATGATAAGGATGTTAGGATTAGTATTTATTGCGTCGACACGGCTATGATTCCAGCTTTTTCAGATGTGCCTAGTTTGAAAGAAGTATTAAAACTTGCTAGCCCTTACGTTCGCGCTAAATTAAATTAATTTTCTTATTTTAAGGTCTAGTTCGTTAAAGACTAGACCTCTTTTTTTTCAATAAAATAGTTTATTCTATACACATGAAAAACTATTTTATTTTCCTCGTTTCTATTATTTTCGCTCAAAAGTCTTTTGCCCTTAAAACTAACGAAGATCTTGTGAAATATTGGGTTAATATTAACTACAATTCTTGCCCAGAAGGAGTATCTGAATCAGCTGCTAAAAGAGCGACGTTTATGCTTGCTCCTCTGCTCTTTAATCAATGCTCAGGCCATAATCTGAACTCAGTTGATAAAAATAACGATTGCTACCGTGCCATCACAAAAGTCATGCAAAGCACGACTAATAATCCTTTGCGCGAATGCGAGCGCAAAAACTATAATGTAGATCCTTTAAAGCCAAGCTTAGCTCAAGCAGGTAACTCTAGCAGTGAAAAACCTACTTATGATGCTAATACAGCCTGCAAAGCTGTTTCAAAGCCATTTTATGCGTTCACGCCCGAAAAAATTTCAGAAACAATGTATACATGTAAATCGACATTTAATTGTACAGGCCAATTCAAGTTCGGTTCGAAAGTTATTACAAACAGCACGAGTAATGATTACGATTTCTTCTGCGGACAATATCCCAAAAAACCTACTTCTGAACTTTGCAACGAACAAAAACTTAATAACTGCAACCCAGCACTTGGCTATCAAAAAATGGGCACATTTGTAGACGATCCGCCAGTTTTCTTGGTTGAGTTTGATCGCTTAGGCGGCCTAAAAGTAAAAAAATCGGATGGCTCTGTTTTTAACCCAGGCTCTGGCAAATCAGGTAACTAGTTTTAACCTAAACGACTCTCGTTTTTTCAAATTCCCCCAGTCTAGAGCCTATTTCAAGCTTGCCAGCGGCAGTAGGCCTGTGATAATTCTGGTCCTCACTAAAACACACGGGTGTGTAATAACTGGTCCGATGCTTAATTTGGTTGCATTGGAAATACCTAAGAGATTTCGGTCGTTCTTGACCTCTTTCAACTTGGGCTCTGCTACCCGGAGGATATAACCAGAAAAGAAAGGCTTATCACATGGCACAAGTTACCATGAAAGAAATGTTAGACGCTGGCGTACACTTTGGTCACCAAACGCAACGCTGGAACCCTAAAATGAAACCTTATGTTTATACTGCTCGTGGCGGTATTCACATTATCGATCTTCAAAAAACAGTTGTTCGCGCTAACCAAGCTGCTGATTTCGTAAAAGATATCGCTGCTCAAGGCGGAACAATGATTATGGTTGGTACTAAAAAACAAGCTATCGAACCAGTTCAAGAAGCAGCTAAAAAATCTGGCCAATACTTTGTTACAAAACGTTGGTTAGGTGGAATGTTAACAAACTTTGAAACAATCAAAGCTTCTATCGATCGTTTACGTAAAATTGACAAAATGAAAGAAAGCGGCGACTTCAATCTTTTAACTAAAAAAGAACGCGCTGGTTTAGATAACGAATACATCAGATTGACTGAGTACTTAGAAGGTATCCGAGAAATGAAAACATTGCCTTCTGTAATGTTCGTTGTTGATCTTCCTAAAGAGCACATCGCTGTTTTAGAAGCCAAAAAATTAGGTATCAAAGTTGTTGCTATCGCTGATACGAATTCAAACCCTGAATTAGTTGATTTCCCAATTCCAGGTAATGACGACGCAATCAGATCTATTAAATTATTTTCTAATTTAATCGCTGATGCCTACATGGAAGGTGCTAAAGTTTGGGAGCAAAAAGCTCGCACATTAACTGACAAAGCATCTGATAACAAAGAAGCTGCTACTGAAACGGCCGCCCCTGCTAAAAAAGGTGCTCGTGGACCTGCTGCTAAAGGCAAAGAGGACACTAAAAAAGCTGGACCTTCAGTTGTTAAATCAAGCAAATCTCGCAAGTTAGTTGCTGCTGGAACTGCTGATCTCGTTGAGATCGAAGCGGAACTTAACGAAGAGAAAAAAGACGATTCAGCTGAGTAGTCTTTGAAAACAAAAGGCTCAGCCAAACGGTTCGAGCCTTTTTTTATGTCTTTTTAATATTTACATTTATAATTAATACACTCAAAAAACAGGAGAATATATGTCTATCTCTGCTTCAATGGTTAAAGAATTACGCGAAAAAACAAGCGCGGGTATGATGGATTGCAAAAAAGCTTTAGAAGAATCAAACGGTAACTTCGACGCTGCAGTTGAATGGTTACGCGTTAAAGGTTTATCTGCTGCTGCTAAAAAGGCTGATCGCGTTGCTGCTGAAGGTGCTGTTTACGCCATCACTCAAGGTCATACGGCTGCTGTCGTTGAAGTTAACTCTGAAACTGACTTCGTTGCTCGTAATGATAATTTTAAAAATTTCGTTGCTGACGTTGCAGCTCACGTTTTAACTGCTACAACAACTGAAAATATTCTTGAACAAAATTACTCTAAAAAACCATCTGTTAAAGTCGGCGATGCTTTAAAAGAAGCTATCGCAACTATTGGTGAAAACTTGGTTATCCGCCGTGCTGAAAAATACACAGTGACAGGTAACGGTTTAGTTCACACCTACATCCATGGTGAAGGTAAAATTGGTGTTATGATTGAAGTTGCAACTTCTACGCCTGCAGCTGCAACTTCTGCTGATGCAAAAACTTTTGCTTCTGATGTTTGCTTGCATATTGCTGCAATGAACCCAATGGCTTTATCACAAGCTGACGTTAGCGCTGACGTTGTGGCTAAAGAAAAAGAAATCTTAAAACAAAAAAATCTTGAGTCTGGAAAAAAACCAGAAATGATTGAAAAAATCGTAGAAGGTCAAATCCGTAAGTTTTTAGCTGAAAACTGTTTATTAGATCAACCTTTCGTTAAAAACCCAGATTTAACGATCTCTGCATACGGAAAAGAAGCTTCTAAAAAAGCTGGTGGCGATTTAACAATTAAACGTTTCGTACGTTTTGAGTTAGGCGCAGGAATCGAGAAAAAAGTTGTCGATTTCGCGGCAGAAGTTGCTGCACAAACTAAAGGTCACTAATTGACTTCAAAAGGCTCTCGAAAGAGGGCCTTTTTTTTTGGGTAATTGCGCACTATCATTTATCCTGTTACGCTTACAAAGCTACATTTTAACATAAATTTATCATCTTCGGAGGCCACATATGAAAAGCCCAGTTTATAAACGAATTCTTTTAAAGTTGAGCGGTGAAGCTTTAGCCGGAACACAAGGTCACGGGATTAACACTGCCGTTATCAAACAAATTGCTGAAGATGTTAAAGTCACTCACGAAACAGGTGTTCAAATTGGTCTAGTTATAGGTGGCGGTAATATTTTTCGTGGGGTAGCTGCTTCTGCACAAGGTATGGACCGTGCAAGTTCTGACTACATGGGAATGCTTGCAACTTGTATCAATGCACTTGCTTTACAAGACGCTTTAGAAAAAGTTGGTGTTCCAACGCGTGTTCAATCGGCAATCGAAATGGCAGAAATTGCTGAGCCTTATATTCGCAGACGTGCTATCCGCCACTTAGAAAAAGGACGTATTGTTATTTTTGGCGCTGGTACAGGAAATCCCTATTTTACAACAGATACAGCTGCCGCATTGAGAGCTATGGAAATCAATGCCGAAGTTCTTATGAAAGCCACTAAAGTTGATGCTATTTATGACAAGGATCCAACAAAATACACTGATGCTAAAAAATATGACAAAATTAGCTATATCGATGTTCTTAAACAAGGTTTGCAAGTTATGGATTCTACAGCTATTAGTCTTTGCATGGACAATAAGTTGCCAATTATGACTTTTGATCTTGCTAAACCAGGCAATATTTTAAAAGCCGTTTTAGGCGAAAACATCGGAACTTTAGTTCACTAACAGACAACAAATTGCTATAATAAATATTTTTTAACGGAGAATTTGTATGATCGAGAATTCAAAAAATGCTGCCAAAGCTAAAATGGAAAAAACAATCGCTGCACTTATCGAAGATTTCAAAAAAGTCAGAACTGGTAAAGCTCAGGTTTCAATGCTTGATGCTATACGCGTTAATTACTACGGACAATTAGCGCCACTTAATCAAGTCGCTTCTGTGTCAACTCCAGATGCTAAAACATTTTTAATCGCCCCGTGGGAAGCCTCTGTTTTAAAAGATATCGAACAAGCTCTAGTAAAATCAGATATTGGTATGGCTCCAATTAACGACGGTAAAGTTATTCGTTTAAAAGTTCCTGACCTAACTGAAGAGCGCCGTAAGGATCTTGCTAAACAAGTTAAAAAAATCGCAGAAGATGCTCGCGTTGCTGTTCGTTTAGCAAGACGTGATGCAAACGAAGAAGTTAAAAAATTATCTAAAGACAAAGCTATTAGTGAAGATGAAGCTAAAAAAGCTGAAACTGATATTCAAAAATTAACTGATGATTATATTAAAAAAGTTGATCAGGCCGCTGACGAAAAAGAAAAATCAATTTTAACGATCTAGTTCGTGCGAGCTACCTACAGTGTCACAACTTAAACATGTCGCAATCATAATGGATGGTAATGGCCGCTGGGCTCAGCTCAGAGGTCGTCCGCGCACATATGGACATGTTAAAGGCGCAAAAGTTGCTAAAAAAATTATTACTCATGCTTCTAAGCTTGGCCTGCAAAACTTAACACTTTATGCATTTAGCACCGAAAATTGGTTTAGACCTCAAGAAGAAGTTTCTGTCTTAATGCGTATTCTTGAAAAATATCTCATTCGCGAAACTGATAATTTAATTAAAGAGAATATCCGATTTTTCACAATCGGTGATACTTCGAAATTACCTGAAAAAACCCAAAAACTCATCGAAGAGGCTAAACAAAAAACAGCTCATTGCTCTGGATTAAAAGTTAATTTCGCCATTAGCTATGGCTCTCGCCAGGAAATTATTGCGGCTGTTCAAGCTTTAGCGATAGACGTTGCCCAAGGCAAAATGACTGCTTCTGAAATTAATGAAGATATGATTTCTAAAAAAATGATGACGGCACACTGCCCGGACCCTGATCTTATTATTCGTACAAGTGGTGAATCGCGATTGTCGAATTTTTTAATGTGGCAAGCTTCGTACAGTGAACTTTATTTTACAAATACACTTTGGCCAGACTACAAAGAAAACGATTTTAACAATGCTATAACTGATTTTAAGAATCGAAACAGACGCTTTGGTAAAGTTGAAAACGCCATCAAGTCTCTTTTTAAATCGAAAGAAAATAAATCTAAAAATGACGAACTTAACTTCTAGAATTTTATCTGCGATAGCGGCCATTATTATCCTCACACTCGTCATCTACAACTTTAAAGCTGTCGGGGTTTATGGGTTAATTACTTTTGTTGTTATTCGTGGATCCCATGAGTTTGCACGAATGGTTTTTAAAAATAACTTTTCCAAAAAGTTAATATATTTTTATGTGTTTTTTAACTCTTTGCTATTCTTGTTACTCACACACGACGGTTTAAAACCACTCTCTATTCTATTAATTATCACGAGTTTTTCAGTCAGTGTTTTGTATGGTGTTTTACTTCACAAACAATTTGCTGACTTGCAATCAATTTTAAATTTTGTTTCTTTATTTTGTCTCGGCTCAATTTATACAGCTTTAATACCTGCAACGGTTGCGTGGTTAGTATTAACGCCAGACAATGGATTACAGTGGTTTTTCTGCTTACTCACCGTCGTATTTGCAGGAGATATTGGTGCTTATGTGTTTGGTGTGACTATGGGTAAAACTAAAATTGCACCTAGTTTATCGCCAAATAAAAGTGTTCAAGGAGCTATTGGCGGATTGATTTTTTCTATGATCGCCGCTCTTAGTTTTTCTTATGCATTACCAGGCACACCCCTTTGGTTATTGGCTATTTGCGGCATTTTTGGAGGGTTTTTAGGCCAAGTCGGCGATTTCTTTGAGTCTTTAATTAAACGTGTATCTGGCGTCAAAGACTCAGGGTCAATTATGCCTGGCCACGGTGGATTGCTTGATCGATTAGATGGCATTCTAATGGCAGCTCCTCTGTTTTATTATGCTGCAAATCTCTATAGTCTTTAGTCTTAAATCACGACAGGCCCTTAACGTCAGTTCGGTAGTATGCTAGACTATTTCGAACTGTAGAAAGAGGCCATCCATGTCTATTTTTAACCTAATTTACGAAAACCTTGTTCCCTTTACAATTCTGCTAGGTATTCTCGTTTTTGTTCATGAGCTTGGGCATTTTTTAGTGGCTCGCGCATGTGGTGTACGTGTTGAAGTTTTCTCTCTCGGTTTTGGGAAAAAACTCATCAGCTACAAAAAAGGTGATACAGTTTATTGTCTCTCACTTATACCTCTTGGTGGTTATGTTAAAATGTTTGGTGAACAATCCGCTGAAGGTCTTTCTGAAGAAGATAAAAAAGTTTCTTTTACGCACAAGACTGTCTGGCAAAGAATTGCTATCGTGTTAGCTGGCCCACTTATGAATTTCTTTTTTGCTGTTTTAGTTTTTGGCTTTATCGCTTACACAGGTGAAGAAACACGCGCCGCTCGCATTGCTGAAGTCACAATTGGATCTAAAGCCGAAAAATCAGGGTTAAAATCTCAAGATTTAATCCTCAGTGTAAACGATAAAACAGTTAGAAGTTTCGAGGAATTTCAAAATGAACTTAATGAATATCAAGGGCAAATAATTCAAATCACAGTTCAACAAGAAAATGATCAGCCTCGCACGCTTTCTACTGAAGTTGTTTCTGTACCTAATCCAAACTTATTTACATTAAACAAAACTATTGGTTCAATCGATGGCACTCTGCCGTTTACGAAGGGCTCTCTTGTTGCGGTTAGGCTTGATTCTGCAGCTTATAAGCTTGGCCTAAGAACTGGTGATGAAATTACAAAAATAGCAGATAAAAAAATACAGTCTTGGAATGATTTAAATCGTCTTTTACAAACCAACAATGTTGATATTTCTCTTGAAAGACTTAACGTGAGTACTCAAAAAAGAGAAGTTGTTTCGCTCAAGCTCGAAATTGGTGATAAAAATATTTTTAAATCAATAGAAGAGTTTGGACTGGAAAGTTCGGAACTTTATTTAGAACAAATTGTGCCAGATTCTCCAGCAGCTAAAGCAGATTTAAAACAATATGACAAACTTCTCTCAATTAATAATATTCCTATGACAAAATGGGAAGACGTTCTTAACACTGTAAAAAACTACGATGGTCAAGACGCTCTCGATTTTAAAATTCAACGTGAAGGTGTTGAAATTGTAAAAAAAATCACGCCACAAATGACCTCTCAAATGACTTTTCAAGGTAAAGAGGAAAAACGCTTTACAATCGGGATACTGCCGATGGCCAATATTTCGCAACCTGAAATTGTTAAAGTTAGAGAAGAGTCTCTATTCGCTGCTATCAATAAAGGTGTGAGTAAATCAGTTGATATTTCAACTATGACTGTTTTATCGTTTGTCCGTTTATTTCAAGGCGAAGTTTCTCATAAAAATATAGGTGGAATGATCTCAATCGGAAAAGCAGCTAAAGATTCTTTTGCGATGGGACTACAGTCTTTCTTATACACAATGGGAATATTGTCGATTAGTTTGTTTATTTTAAATCTATTACCTGTTCCAGTATTAGATGGTGGTCATCTTGTGTTTTATGCCATTGAAGTTGTTAAAGGCTCTCCGTTAAGCGGACGAAAACTTGAAATAGCACACCAAATTGGTTTTGCATTACTGATGGGGTTGATGTTGTTATCAATTTTTAATGATATTACAAAGTTTTTATTTAAAGCTTAAATATGATTTCTCTTTTTTGTGAAACGAGCACTTTACTTGGCAGTGTAGCCATTCATCAAAATGGTCAATTACTATCATATAGTGAACTTTTCCGTCAAAATTCACATTCCGACACTCTCAATAAGCTTATTGAGGACTGTTTGAAGAAAGCAAATCTTCGATTTAATCAAATCGATGTTTTTGGATCTGGTTTAGGGCCTGGCAGTTTTACTGGGATTCGAATTAGTATAAATACAATTAAAACCTTAGCTTATGTCTACAAACGCGATTGCTACGGAATTGATTCATTAACTGGTTTAGCGCTTCGAAATAAAGAGCATATTTCGGAAAACCAGTCTTTTGTTTGTGGAATAAACGCTTTTAAAAACATGATTTATTTTGCACAGTTCAAATTTATTAATAAACAACTCATCGTGCTCACGCCACCCAAGGTTGTCCGAGTCCAAAGTCTAGGTGAAGAAATTCAAACTCCTGTTTTATTTATTGGTGATGCATTTTCGGCTTATCAGAATTATTTAGAATCAAAATATAGTGACTTAATTATTCGTAACGATAAATTAAATGACTATCCTTCTGCTCAAAATAGTCCATTTTCGGGCGACATCTTAGACTTAAAACCTGTGCATTGGTCACAGCTTTTACCTCTATATATTCGTGCTTCAGAAGCAGAAGAGAATTTAAATGGCATAAAATATCAACCTCTTTAGTAAGTTACGCTTAGTTGTTTAATTTTTAAGAACAAATAAGCACTTGTTTTTTATCCCTGCTAAAAAACAAACTCTTGAAGTCAACAAAGAAGTATTTTTTTCGTGTATCAAGATAAAAAAATCATGATTTAAACTGAGGCATGCCATTTTTTTTTAAGAAATATGAAACAAATTATTGATCGATTTTTTTTGCAGATTTAAGATTAAAGCGATGACGACTGAAGTTAAAAACAATTATTACGAAGTTCTAGAAATTGCACCAAATGCTAGTCAACATGAAATGACTTTGGCTTATGAAAAAGCTAAAAGAACATACTCACCGCAAAATGCAGCATTATACAGTGTTTTTACTGAAGACGAAGCTAAATCACTTCGGAACTTAATCGAAGAGGCCTACGCCGTTCTTGGAAATCAGTCTTATCGTAATATTTATGATCGCCGTTTACAGTCTAAATCATTTTCAAATTCTGACCTTTCTTTAGATTCAATTAAAAAAGCAAGTGAAGAGCTTTTTAATGAAAATAGCATCTTAGATAAAGTTGGACCGTCCAAAGCACTTCCAGAGATTCCAGTCTACAGTAAAGATGAAAATCTTGAAAATGAGATTCAAACCACACAAGAGTGGAGTGGTGATTTACTTAAAAAGGTTCGCGAATATAAGCAATACTCGTTTGAATTATTACATGAAAAGACCAAAGTGAATCCATGGTATATCGCAGCTCTTGAGCGAATGGAGCCGGAAAACCTACCGGCACCAGTTTATGTGCGAGGATATGTGGTCCAAATGGCCAAAACATTAGGATTGAACGAAAAGCAAGTTGCTGATTCATATATGAAGTTGTACAAACAAAGAGTTGAGCAACCAAAACGCAAATAAATCTATTTTTATTACTCCCGATTTAGCTGGTCAAAGAATTGATAAGCTACTGCAGCTACATATTGGTTTGGCAGATCTTAAACTTACCCGCAGTCAAATTCAAAATTTGATCGAAAAAGCTTGTGTCACTGTAAATGATCAGCCGGTGAAATCATCCTATCTGGTCAAGTTTAACGATCATATTTTTATTCAAATTCCGCAAACGAAAACAACTGAACTTATCCCTTTTGATTATAAGCTCGATATTATTTACGAGGATCAAGACATTATTGTCGTCAACAAAGCTCCTGGCCTGGTCGTTCACCCAGCCGCTGGACACGAACAAGACACACTTGTAAATGCGCTACTCAACCACACAAAAGAGCTTTCAATGAAAAATGAGTTGCGGCCAGGAATCGTTCATCGAATAGACAAAGAAACTAGTGGCTTACTCGTCGTTGCTAAAAACGATCAAGCTCACGAAGGCTTAGCTTTACAGTTTAAAGAAAAACAGACTCACAGAATTTATCATGCCATTGTTGAAGGAACACTTAAAATAGCGCATGGCACTCTGTCTTCATACTTGGCCAGACATCCACAAGATCGCAAACGATATTCTTCCGTTAAAGAAAATGGCAAAATTAAAAATAAGTTTGAGCTAGGTTTTGATGTTGGAAAATGGGCTATCACTCATTTTAAAAAAATAGAGTTTTCCCAAAATAAAACCTTAGTTGAACTCAAACTTGAGACTGGGCGAACTCATCAAATTCGTGTTCATATGTCAGAAATTGGTCATGTTCTCACTGGCGATCTCACTTATGGTTTTTCTCAGAAAAAAATGAATGAACTTCACTTAAATCGTTTTTATTTGCATGCCTGCGAACTTGGATTCACTCATCCTAAATCGAAAAAAGAACTCTCATTTAAAACAAACTGGCCGGTCGATGATTTGATAAAAATACGCCAATGGGGATTTAAGCACTATGATCAATTGGACTGAAACCGAATATGGTTTTTCAACAGTTTTAGAAAGTAAATATTTAATTTTCTTTGGTAAAAAAAATACTACGATCGAACATTTAAAAAATCAGTTCTCAAAATTTTCATTTTATCAAATACAGCAAACTCACTCTAATATTTGCCTAAATGCTGATCTGACAAAAGAAGTAGAAGTTGGCGATGCGCACTATACTCAACAAACAAACAAAGCTCTCATTATTAAAACGGCTGATTGCATGCCTATATTAGCCTATGACAAAATCTCTCAGAATGTACTGGCCATTCATGCTGGTTGGCGCGGGGTTGAAAATCAAGTTATCAGTCACGCACTTATAAAATCTAAATTCCAACAGCCTGCCGTATTTATTGGACCACATATTCTGCAAAAAAGTTTCGAAGTAAAATTTGATGCTTTTACCCTTTTAAAGCAAAGAGTTGATTCATACAATCTACCTATAAATTATAATTCAACTTTCGAACACGTGAAATTAAATAGTTACAAAATAAGCTTACTCGATATAGTTAATCTTGAGTTTAACTCTCGCCTGAAAGACAACTACTCTTTAGAAGCTTTAATGATTGATACTGTAACTTCGAATGATTTCCATTCATTCAGAAGAGAAAAAGAAAATACCGGTCGAAATTTAAGTTTTATTGTAAGGATTGGTTCATAGAACGTAGGACTTTCATCGAGTTTTTCTGGCCTTTTTTAGACAGTTTTTTCATACGACAATAGTTAAATATGAAAAATAAATTTTTAATTTTAATGCTATTGTTACCTGCCTGTGCGCAAACCATAAAACAAAATCCACGATTGCCAGCTCAAACTCATAACGTCAATCAGTGTCCTTTATCTGCAGGACAAAAACCTTTGTTTACAATCCTTGAAAACAACTCTGATCGAATTCGTGTAAATTTAGATAACTTTGTAGAAAAATTTGAAATCAAAGAAGAAACTTATGATCTCAATGTTACTTTTATTGATACATCAACCAAGGATTTTCAGTACAAAGGAATTCCAACAATTATATCTATTTTAAATGAAAAAGATTTAAAAGAACCATATCAAATAGAAATTCCAGTTACTTATACAGGTGTTTATAATTTCGAACTCAGTAAAGATGGAACTATTTTTTGGAAACAAAAAGTATTTGCCAAGAATAAATCCGAAAACACTTTATCTCTAGAAGAAAAGACCATCTTGGCTCAAAAATATGCTCCAATATTACAAATGCACAAGGAGGAGCGCTACTACCCCACATCGCTTGAATACATTTTCAATCAAATTGATACTGATCCTGAACTTGCAAATGAACCATTTTATATAACAAATAAAAATATTGTATCAAAATCCACGGGTGGCTTTTTTTCATTTTTTACGCGACAAAAACTAAAATCAAATTTCTCTGCAGAATTTTTATTTAAAGATGTCGATAAAGTTTTGCCATATTACGGACACTCTGAATCTGTTTTAAAATCTGGATTGGATCGTTCTTCTGATACGAACATGAAATATCGACTTAAACGCGATTATACAACTGTTTATTATTCGGTAATGGAAAACCAAAAATGGAATGAAATTTATATTAATTATCACTTTTTCTATCCTTACGATCCTAAAAATGGCACGCAAGATAAAGAAGTTGCAGCTTCGCATATTTTAGATCGCGAAAGTCTAACCGTGGTTTTACGTGGTTCAACAAAACAACCTTTATATGCTTTTTATGGAGCCCACCTAGCCAGCCAAACAATGGCCCAACTGGATGGTGATAAAAAAGTTATTCAAAGTTGGAACACAGGGCGCGTTTTTGTAAATTGGCCTGAAACAAAACAAGTTAATGGTCGACTACATGCAGTCGCTGCATTAGGATCTCACGGTGTGTATCCAAAATCAGGATTGTACGCAGTCATGGTGGGTAAAATTCCAGTCCTACTTGAAGAAGCTGGCGGAGGACCGGATTTGTATCCTAAGTTTGATGAAAAAGCTTCGCCGAATTATCAGTACGAGTTAAAGCACCTTGCTTTAGAAAATGTAACTTCAGATTGTAAATCTGCTCCTTATAACTTGCTTGCTTATTCTGGATCAACTGTTGATGTCCTTGGACCTACAAATGCTACGTTTCCACCATTTACGGATCGCGAAGCAGATTTTAAAAACTATGTGGATCCCAATGCACCTCTTTTTGATATGACGAAAGAGCGCGCAAGTGAAAACTAGAAAAACTCGGCAGTAAAAGCAAGTTTACCATTTTCTTTTACTCCGGCAAAAATATGGTTTTTTCTTGATATTTGAACAGAATCAACCAAGTTAACTTCAGAAATATAGTTGATTGCAAATCCAGATCTAGGCATATGGTTATGTTCGTTTATATCAATTGAATCATAAAGCCATTGAACATATTTAGCATTATTGACATGCTTATTAAGATCAATATCTGACGGTTTAGGAACCACACGATTAATTGTTATAAAATGTTTTTCGTCATATTCAATTTTACGTGGTTTAATATCGTGAGTTTTATCCTTAATCGAAACTTGTGATAAATCATCCGGGTTAATTGATGTCACTGTTCTATGATGTAAATCGATTGGCACCCAAACTGAGCAAGCTTTTCCAATCAATTCTTTTTCATAACCATCTTTAAATTTATACAAACTAAACTCTCGATGAGCTGTTGGCCCAATCATGCCTCGAGACCAGGTTTCAATTTCGATATCTTCACCCCATGACATTGAATTTTGCAATTGATCTGATAACTGCAGTTCAAATCGAGTAACTACCCAAATTTTATTTTCTGATCGCATTTTATCTAACCCAAATTGATTATGATGGGCATGTTGCATAGCTGCTTCTTGCATCAAATTGAAATAAGAATAAAAATTTGCTAATCCCCGGTGATCAACATGAAACACACTTAAATTAAATGTTTGCTTCCAAGATCTGTTTTCCAAATTTTGCTGACGTGTCATAAATGCATACAATTAAACGTAATCTTGAACGATTGGCAATCATGATTTTAGTGGTTTTGGCCAAAAGTTTCAGTTAAACTCATTATTGAGTTATATATTTTTCTATTAGAAAGAGATCCATAATGAGACAAAATGTATTATCAACAATATTATTCTTTTTTCTTTTAAGCGGTTGCACACCGATTCTCGATAATGCGACCACAAGCTCATCTACAATTGAGGATACAGCTCAACAGGTCGGTGATGTTATGGCTTCTATAGATGAGGTTGGTGGCTCTTCTGGAAATTTAGCAAGCTATCAAAAAGATTTTGATCGCATGTATGCTCAATACATTCCCTCAAACAAATATGAAAAAATTTTCGATTATTTAAGCCCTAACTTGGTAGCCGCCTCTTGCAACACGGGTACATTTTCAAGTTGCACTGGCGGTAATACAATTACACGAACATTTAGCGGCTGTAGCGTAGGTTCCGCTACGTTCAATGGAACAGTCACACTCCTCTGGGGAGGCGCTTCTTCTAACTGCTCGATGGGGTCACAAGGGGATACGATCACTAGAACACCTAACTTTACAATGACGGGACGTCGAAATGCGACTCTTTATGTAACAAAGCCACCAAGCTCAACAGGACAAGTGTTAACCTGGATAAGCGGCTCTGCTAGTGCTACTCGAACATATAGCTATGCAAACGGCGGCATTAATCGCAAGTTTGTTTTAAATTCAACTTCACTATTTGACCAAACAACATCAACGACAACCCCTCTAACCATCACATCATCTTTGCGACTAAATCGCGTATTGAATGGTGGCACCCTTAGAGTTGTTAATAACCTAACTTCAAACGTGTGTACGTTTTCGCCTAACAATGTCACTTGGACATCTTCGACGTGCAATTGCCCAACACAGGGTTCTTGGACTGGATCATGCACAAGCACAGGCTCCATCACTCTTGAAATTACAGGCTGTGGATCAGCTAAGTACACAGAAGGTAATGATACAACCACGGTAACTTTTGATCGTTGTGGCACATAAAACGTCCTAATATCATTATTTTCTAGGTTAATTGTCCAAGTGCCTGTAACGTATCATTAAGTGCGTATACATCAGCAAAAACTCATTCAATTAATCACGGAAACTCCCTCTTACAAAGAAGCTGATCTTTCAGTAGTTTTTTCGCAATATAAACCTCAAGAATTAGCTCATTTATTTGCGGATGTAACATTTCTCATCAGTGTTTTTAAATTTATTCAAGAGCAACACTGGATAGAAAAAAGTAAGAAAGCATCAGACGTTATTTTTTCAGAATTCGTCAAAAAATTTTTTAAAGAAGAACTTAGTCCAGTTTTGTTTTTCCATGCGTCACTTTCCGAAACATCTATAGATAAGATGGATTCTTACAAAAGTATTGCAGAAAATATTCAAAAATCAGTTCTAGATTTTGCGAAAACCTTCAAATTTCCAGATAATAAAATTTTTGCAGAGCAAACTATGAAACTCATGTCTGAATTATTTGAGTTTGAATACCAGCTCACTTTATCTAAAAACGAAAAAGGGTTGTCGCTTGGTTACTCACTTTATAGAGCTTTTGATATTATAGATAGCTTTTTTAATTTTGAATATTCTACCGAAGACGATATTGAAAAAACTAATCCTAACCAGGAACGTTTGTATCAAGGCAGTGGTTCAGCCGTTCAATCGAGTTACACAACAATTTTATTAGCCTTACGTTATTTAAAAATGAACAAAGGATCACGGTTTATAGATTTAGGGTCAGGATTTGGTCGCGTAGGCCTAGTATTAGGACTACTGCGTCCTGATATTCAATTTACTGGATATGAATTCGTTCAAAAACGAGTCGAAACTGCTGACCACGCCAGCCAAGCGCTCAACATGAGTTCACATGTTCATTTTCAATCACAAGATCTATCTGCAAAAGATTTTTCTATCCCTGAGGCTGATATATATTATTTGTACGATCCTTTTAACGAAGAAACCTATGCTCACGTAATCAGTCAATTAAGTCTGATTGCCAAAAATAAAAAGGTTACTATCATCACCAAAGGAAACGCCAAAGATCACTTTATGAATTCGTCAGCTAAAGGTATCTGGTCTAAACCCCAAGTGTTCGAACACGGCAACTTTTGTTTGTTTCGATCCTAGGTAGGATTTTATAATGATAATTTAAATTAGTGCAAAGTCTGAATAGCGATGCCATTGCTTGCGCATGTAACTTCTTCTTCAGTAGCATCTCGAGCATCTAATACTTCAATCTCAAAAATGAGATCTTGCCCAGCCAAAGGATGATTTCCATCTAAACTAACCAAATCATTATGAAACTGCAGCACAGTATATGTTCTCGAAGAACCACTTTTTCCTATAATATTAATTGATTGCCCAAGCCGAATATCTTTTAAGAGTTTTTGTACAGGGTAAAGTATAATTTTTTTGGGATCATAAAATCCATAAGCATCGACAGCTGAAAGGCTAATATTTCTTTTTTCACCTTTTTTTAAATTTTGTAATCCTCTTGAAAGACCTAACAAGTGAACATCATTACAGTTTAACGCTGTCAAAACATCACGATTATATGTTGAGCTAATGAGTTTACCGACTCTATTTTTTAAAAGACAGTTAAATGTAATTATTTGCGGTTTCAAAGTAACTCCTAGTTGCCAAAATAAAAAAGCCGATCTTTAAGATCGGCTTATGAACACAAATTTTATAAAAAATTAGTATGAACGGCGATCTGAACGCGGTGCCATTGGCTTAGCTTCAGACACATTAATAGAGCGACCATCTAGATCTGTTCCGTTAAAGCGGCTTATTGTGTTTAGTGCTTCGGCCGCAGAAGACATTTCAACAAAAGCAAAACCTTTACTGCGCCCAGAGTCACGATCCATAATTACTCTTGAAGACATCACGGTTCCACACTCAGAAAATTTATCACCAAGTGATTGATCAGTTGCAGAATATGGCAGATTGCCAACATATAGTTTATTACTCATTTTTTACCTCCTACAGGCTTGAGTGCTACATCGGAGGAGTTGAACAGAATGAACAAAAAACTCTAACTAGCTAATAACTAATTTGATCTGTAGCACAGTTAAATAGAAACACCTAAGAATATATTTTGCCAAATCACTCACGATACAGTTGACCGAGAATCTTTGTAGTCGATCTGTAGTCTCACTCAATCAATTAGAGGGCGCAGCAACAATCTAGTCAGCTCTTGTTGTCACATATTTGAATAACAAGGGATGGTAAGATTTCTTTGTTTACATGAGAAATTAACACGCCAAAACAATGCCCCAACTGAGTTTACGCTTTTTGTATTTAAATATGGTAAACTGAATTATAGAAAAACTTAGAAAAATTTTTTCGTTCATCAACTCAGTGCTGCTTCGGCAGTAACATTTATTCAAACAGCTTCATAGATAAAGGTTCTTGTTCAACATTGTTTCGCATATATTCTGCAATCAAACGACTATTTTCATCGTTTCTTTGATTTAACTTATTAATAATATTTATTTGGTCGCTTATAGACTTTGACTGACTCAGTTTAAATAAACCTAAAAATTTCTCTGGGACTATAGAAAAACCACCAATTGCAGAAGTCAGTTCTGACTCTAACTTTAGATCTTCAGGGATGTAAAAATCCCACTTATCTTCATAGATATTATTAACGTGATCTGTTGTACACTTTAAAATTTCGATGAGAGTCTTGTAGTCTTCATGAATAATAGGAGTCCCTTGTGCTCGAACCGTGATGTAATTCCAGGTAGATACATCATTAACAGCATACCAACTTGAATTTATATAAGTGTTTGGTCCATTAAAAATCAGAGTTAAGCTAGCTTTATTTTTCAGATGTAACCATTGTGGATTTCCTGTCGATAGATGTCCTAATAATTGCAAAGAACCATCTGGTAAATCTCTAGCAATAATAGGTAATGAGCTTATCTCGATCTGTTCACCTAACACTGATATGGCTGTAGCAAAAGGATACTTTTTAATAACTGGAAGAAGGTCGCTTATTTCAGAAACCTTTAAATTCAATTTATTCTTCATGAATAGGTTATAAATTAACTTAAAGAACTGGTCACTTGCTCAGTAAGAATATCAAACTGTTCTTTTTTTTAGACGAAAATTCAGTTTAACTGAGTTCTTTTAATTTAATAAATCGGTCTTTAGCAAACGGTAAGAAATATAAAATCGTTAAATATACTTTTTGTGCGACATCTTTCATCGTAAGAATGATAAACCCATGAAAACCGGCAAATGAGAAAAGATTTAAGATCTCGGTGGTTTTGAAATGGTGGCCAGAGACGGAATTGAACCGCCGACACAAGGATTTTCAGTCCTCTGCTCTACCGACTGAGCTACCTGGCCATCAATAGAAATAAAAAGTGAAATTGAAAATTAGCGATTTGCGCGATTTAAGTCAACAAATCTTGGATACTTTAATTAAAAATATCCAAGATTTGACCCTCTATGAGTTCACTTTATTAAAGGCTTGGTCTAAATCTGCTAACAAATCAGTAAGATCCTCAACCCCAACAGATAGTCTGATTAAAGAATCATCAATTCCGAGAGCTCTTCTTTGTTCTGGTGGCACAGATGCGTGTGTCATAATGGCCGGATGTTCAATCAAAGACTCAACCCCACCCAAAGATTCTGCCAAAGCAAAAATCTCAACCGATTCTAAAAATTTACGTGCGGCATTCATTCCGCCTTTGATAAAAAAAGTAATCATTCCGCCAAATCCAGACATTTGCTGCTTGGCTAACTCGTGTTGCGGATGTGATTTCAAACCTGGATAAATAATTTTTTCAACAAGTGGATGCTTTTCTAAATACTCCGCAATCTTTTGAGCATTTTCAGCATGGGCTTTCATACGCAAAGGCAGTGTTTTTAAACTTCTTAATGCTAAAAATGAATCAAAAGCACCCTGAACTCCACCCATTGAGTTGCTCAAAAACGCTAGTCTTTCTGCAATTTTTTGATCAGATGTTACAGCTACTCCGCCGACAACATCACTATGACCACCTATATATTTAGTCGCTGAATGAACTACAATGTTTGCGCCTAAATCGAGTGGACGCTGAAAATACGGAGACATAAATGTGTTATCAACAACAACTAAAATATTTTTTCTGGCAGCTATCTCAGAGATTTTTTTAATATCTGCTAATTTAAGTGTTGGATTAGTCGGTGTTTCTACCCAAATCATTTTAGTAGTTGCTTGAATTGATTTTTCGATATTATTTACATCCGTTAAATCAACAAAAGAAAATGACAAACCATGGTGTTTTAAAACTTTATCAAACAGACGAAATGTCCCGCCGTACATATCGTCCATCGCGATCACATGATCGCCCGAATTTAATAAATGCATAACTGTTGTCGTAGCTGCACAGCCACTAGCAAAAGCAAACCCATACTTGCCATTTTCTAAACTTGCGATGCAATCCTCGTAAGCTTTACGCGTTGGATTGTGTGTACGTGAATACTCCCAACCCTTATGAACACCAGGAGATTCTTGTACATAAGTCGATGTTAAGTAAACCGGAGTCATAATCGCGCCAGTTGATGGATCTGGTGATTGTCCAGCATGAATAGCTCTTGTATTAAATTTTAAATTTGGCTTTGTCGTTTTCATATAAAAACTCTCTTTTCTATTTCTTTGATCTCGTTATCTATTCTGAAGTTCGTCTTCTGCTTTGATTTCGATGTTGAATGATTTTTTTATTTTGTCAGCCGTGAGTAAACCGTTATCAACCATCCATTTATCGTTAAAGGCTTTGCTTAAGTATGATTTTCCTGAGTCTGGAAAAACCACTACAATGTTAGACGGTTTATTTAGTTTTTTGGAATATTCCATTGCTCCTGATAAAATCAACCCGCTTGATGGCCCAACGAGCAAGCCTTCCTCTAAAACAAGTTTGCGTGTTAATTCAAAAGCAGCATGATCTGTTACTTTTATGACATCATCATATAGATTTAGTTTACAGTTGTCTGGTAACATATCCTCACCAACACCTTCAACTTTATATGGTCCAGGAGGTTCAACCACCTTTCCGTGGTAAAACAAGTCATAAATGATGCTTCCAACTGGGTCGACACAGAGTATTTTTACTTGTGGATTTTTTTCTTTTAGAAATTTTGCCACTCCAGATAATGTACCGCCCGTACCAACTCCAGCAGCGTATAAATCAACTTCTCCATTTGTTTGTGACCAAATTTCTGGACCCGTAACATTGTAATGAACGTCAAAGTTATCCATATTGTGATATTGATTTGTATAAAAGCTATTTTCAGTTGTATCGGCAATCTTTTTAGCAACAGAATAGTGACTTAATGGATGTTCTGGCTCTAGACCGTTTGGTGAAATGACTACTTTAGCACCGTAAGCTCTTAGCAGAGCTCTTTTCTCTTCACTCATTTTTTCTGGCATTACAAAAATACATTTATATCCCTTAACAGCAGCCACAAGCGCTAAACCAATACCCGTATTGCCAGAGGTTGCCTCTACAATTGTGCCACCCGGTTTGATTTCACCACGCTTTTCAGCTGCTTCAATTATTGATAAAGCAATTCTGTCTTTAATTGAGCCACCCGGATTAAAATATTCGACTTTCGCAAAAAATG
Organism: Pseudobdellovibrio sp.; assembly: GCA_046293015.1. GTDB lineage: Bacteria > Bdellovibrionota > Bdellovibrionia > Bdellovibrionales > Bdellovibrionaceae > Pseudobdellovibrio. Next base: position 208,353 of record JBKBPU010000001.1, on the reverse strand, counting down.
TATGCGGCGAATTTCGTGTTACACTATTGAGCCTAATTAACGGTGTACCACCGATTGTATCGATTATAGATTTAGTAAATGATTTCATGGTTTTTCTTTTTGATTTTAGTTTGAGTTTTTAAATCAGGCTTTTGTATGAGATCAGAACCTAATACATAAGTCATAAGCTCTATTATGTCTCCGTTAAACGGAATACCAAGTTGATTGCACAAATGGCGAATATTTTTTGTTTGAGAGTTCTTTTTCGTTAATTCTGTCATTAACTCTTGCAAAATGACTTTTTTTTGATCTTTCGACATTCCTTCAAATTATCATTTACGCCTTAGTGAAAACAAGTCAAATTTAAAGGCTCAGCTGCGCCAATGCCGGAATGATTAATAAAATGCAAATAGCTGGAAACACTAGAAATAATAGGGGTATTTGCATTATGATCGGAAGTTTTGCAACGTGCTCTTGAATATCAGATTCACACATTTCGATGATTTCGCCTTCCAGAGACTGTAATTGTTCATATATAGATGCACCATTAAGCCCCATATCAATAGTTCGCAAAATTGCAATTTGATGACTATTAAAGTTTGAATTCATATATTCATTTTTCTCAATTTTAGGAATTTGTAACCAGATTTGAATTTTGCGATGAAATTCGTCGTCAGCGCTTTTTCTTAAAAAAGATTGCAAACCAACATTAACCGACACTCCGCTTTCAATAGAACGCTTTATATCCCAAACCAAATCAAGCGATCGAGGAAGTTTTAGACTGTCCATTTAACTCTATTTCCTTTCAGTAAAATTAGATATGTCCCAATTATCATCAAAACTCCTGAAACTATGATTGCTACAGGATGGCTGAGTAAATTCAACTCATGAATTGAAAAAAGAAATAGAAAAACATAAACCAAAATCGCTACGATTGCCTGTGCGCGAACTTGTAGTGATGCTAATCTTGACTTATGTCGAATACTTTTTTTGATGCGCAAACCTCTTCTAAATCGATCTAATTGTTCAGTAATTTTGGATTTTGAGTTTAAAATTTTCTCAAACTCATCAAAATATTCTATCGAGTTCGAATTACACGCGTAAATTGGCACTTTCAAATCAGAATTAACAAAAAGCAGTGGCTCAAAAACAACTTTTTCAAATTTATTCAATGATTGATGAACTATTTTGACTGAACTCAGAGGAGATATTCCTGTTTTCATCGTCATAAGAACAGTATCAACAATGCGAATATGTGAATTAAAAAATACTTTTTCTAAGAAAAAACGAAAATAAATGCTAAAAAAAGTTAAGCTTAGCAAAATTAATCCGATATAAATAAAAAATATAATGATTTGGTCTTTGAAAAACAAAAAATAGATGCTCGGAATGTTCAATGTAATAAATAATTTTCGTTTGTTGTCTGTAACAAACTTAAATTTCTCAAGTCGAGACACGAATCGATCGTTGATGAACAATCCGAAGATCGAAAGCAGCAAAAAAATCACTTAATTCTCCTTTTTTGAAATCAAAAGAACGCAAAATAAATGCAAGTAAATTTTTTTGTTGACGGATCAAATCATTTTGTTAACAATTTATTTAGGGAGACTGAAAAGTCACAACAACAACAATGTGGTTACAGCAATGTGATCACCCGGGAGGAGCAACCATGGCAAAGAAAAAAGCAAAAAAAGTAACTAAAAAAGCTACTAAAAAAACTGCAAAAAAAGCTACTAAAAAAGCTAAAAAGAAGTAGTTGTTTTTGTAAAGCAATAGCTTTCGTAAGGGCTAACAGGTTTGTTGGCCCTTTTTTTTGGCCTTAAAAAATTCTCTTCTCACCAATCGTCTAGTTTTTAATTAAGTACAAAAAAAGGAGCTATAAGCTCCTTTTTTAATTTCACTACTTATCTTTTCTATCCGTCACTTAATAAAAATATGTTAGTCCAATACCTGCTGTCGGCAAGTATTTCGCCGATTTAACTTCGGCCATGATAAGTAGTTCACCGTAAAAATTTAATCCAGATAATTCACCCTCAAGTTGATTGTATTCTAGGCCCGCTCCAGCAGCAAAAAAATGCTTTGAAAATCTATTTTCTTGTTTTTCGCTTTCACTCAAGACAGCGCCTAATATATCAGATTGCTCTGATCCACTGTTAGATGATGAGTTAAACCAATTTGCATACGCCCCTTTGACGTACGGAGACAGATAAGCTGATTCATAATTGCGTTTCCAGTTAATATTAAATGAGTTAAATGCTTTGCTTGTTCCTATTCCAAATCCAACAGCATCTAATTTAGCTACGTTGATTTCAAGATTTAGACCTAGCGTTCCTGTCAATCCGCCAGTCGAAAGACCCAAACCAATTTTTTTATATGACTTAAGATCAATGTTTGAATCATAAAGCTCAATACCTTCACGATCAAACTTTTGACTACGCGAAAAAATCGATTCATTAGTTTCTTGCATTTGCGCAGCACTTACAAGAGTAGATAACATTAGGGTTGCGATAAATTGATTAATCACTGTTTTCATATGAATTCTCCGATTCAGCTCTATCAAACTTAATTCCGATCAGCATTTCAAGCAATTATGCATTCAGCTTAATTGTTTTTTGAGTAATTTAAGTCAATTTTATCACTTTTGCTTGAATTGGTAACAAAGACTTGATTTGCATATGCGACTTAAAATTAAATACAGCCCCTAAATCGCGTACCTTTTGTAGATGACTCATTCTCAGTTCGGCATAAATCCAACCAGGGTGATTTGGCTCACCTTTTTGTATAATACCATCATCTGGAAAACCCACATCAGGAGTACAATAAACAGCTGCATATCCGTAATTAACATCCACAGCCGGCGACCATTTAGCCTCACCGATTGTTTGCGATACTACAACATAAACTTGATTTTCTAAACCACGCGCTCGAGCTCCGATGTGAACCCGATTAGCACCTTTGATCGTTTCCGTACAGCTTGGAGCAATGATGAGTTCTGCTCCAGCTTGAGCCGCTGCCATTGCCGGAAAAGAAAACTCAATATCAAAACATGTTGACAGACTAAAACGACAGCTTTCTGTATCAAAAACTTTAATAATCGGTTCGCCAGGTTGAATATTCCAATCTTCGTTTTCAAAACGGGTCATAAAAAATTTATCTTGATACTCGACCTGACCTGTCGGGCTAAAAACGAAAACTCTATTGGTTGTATAATTTTCTGAATGATAGACTGGAATGCTTGGTGCAATGATGTAAACTTTAAATTGAACAGCTAACGATTTAAAATGTTTAATAAAGTCGTCTACAAAGTCTTTTAGTAACCGTGCCTGCTTATTTAGTTGTGTTCGATCTTGCTCAGAGAACAACGAAGTTAGCTCCATTGCCCCATACTCAGGAAAAACTAAAATATTTGATTTTTGGTTTATTGCTTCATCAACCCATAAGTTAATTTTATTTTTCCATTCATCAAATGAATAAAAAAAATCTATTGGATATTGAGCTAGCGCTATTTTAATTTTTCTGGTGTTTTCCATGATTTAATCCAATAATTCATTCGTTTTTTTGTTTCATGCATTTGACCTAGATCAAGCCATTCAAATTCGCTTATTAAATGTTTTTGCTGCTCGTATCCCCTTAATTTCCAAAATTGATGAAGCGAACGATAATTTAAAGGTTTTAGCGGATGATTGTTTTCACGTTCAACAGCACAAAATGTTGTATACTGAATTTTCGCAAACGACCTTGCGTATTTTTCTCTTTCGTCAAAAAATTTATGACCCAAACCTAGACCACGATACTCAGGCAATAAAACACTTTCTCCAAAATAAAAAAACTGCTCTATTGGAAGATGATTTTCAGCAAAAGGTCTTTGCACAAAATCATCTTCTTCTGCTAGAGGCAAGCAGGTCGCAACCCCAACTATTTGATTATTTTTTTCAGTGTCTTGAGCGACGACAAAACAAGCATTTTTAGCTTTAAAATAGCGACTCAAATATTTAACTTCATAATCAAATGACCCATCATAAACATATGGAAACTCACGGAAAACTTTAATCCTTATGTCTGCGATTTCACGCAAATTCATCTCAGCCTGTGTTTGAGTTATTCGCGCAACAACAACGCTCATTATTTAACCATTTCAATCCACTGGGGTAAATTATAATACGTTGTAACTCGTTTAATAAGGCCATCTTTAATTTCAAAAAAAGATCCTGCGCGAATCACATATTTTTGACCACGCGCCGGCGGCAAATTGCCATCAGTTTTTAAATATGTTCCATGAACATCGAATTCAGCAGATACTTTGGACCCAAATTCTGCCGCGAAAAGAGTCATATTTTTAAGTTGCTCTTTATAGCATGTATCCATGTGTTGCATGAACTGAATGAACGCATCTTTGCCTATTTGGGTTTTGCCTTGATTAATGTCATGTTCTACATCCGTGTGTAGTAAGGCAATCATGTCTTGAGTGCGACCTTCGTTAAATGCTTGGAAGTATTTTTTAACAATTTCTACATTTTGCGATGCCATTTAACCCTTTCAACTCAGATCATTTCAATCAACTTATTATTTTGCATTTGATTAAATCATATTTTGGCTGCGAACTCATTGCTAGTTGCAACATGAAATCGGCATCTAGACTTGAGCTTTAGGGCTTATCGTATTAAACCTGAAAGGTATCTTTTTTCTTAAAAAAATACGCATTCAAAAATATGCTTTTAAATGTCAAAAGTAAGGAGACTATTATGGCACATACAAGAAAAAAAATCGCAGTCATAGGCGCTGGATTTGTTGGTTCGACAACGGCTCACTGGGCAGCTCAAAAAGAACTTGGTGACGTTGTTTTGTTAGATGTTAACGAAGGTGCAGCAATCGGTAAATCTTTAGATTTATTTCAAGCCGCTCCAATCGAAATGTTTGATTCAAAAGTTAAGGGAACAAGCAATTACGCTGATATCGCCGGCGCAGATGTTGTTATCATCACTGCTGGTATGCCACGTAAACCTGGTATGAGCCGTGACGAGTTAGTCGGAATCAATGCTAAAATCGTAAAAGACGTATGTGCAGGTGTAAAACAACACGCTCCAAACTCAACTGTTATCGTTGTTTGCAATCCAATGGATGTTATGGCTGTTTATGCTAAACAACAGCTTGGATTTCCACGCGAAAGAGTTCTTGGAATGGGTGGTTGTTTAGATTCAGCTCGTTTCCGCGCATTTATCGCTGAAGAATTAAATGTTTCAGTTAAAGATGTCACTGGTGTTGTTTTAGGAAATCACGGCGATGCTATGGTTCCACTTGTTAGAACAGCATCTGTTGGTTCGGTTCCATTAATGGATTTGATCCCTGCTGAAAAAATTGCGGCAATCGTTGCCCGTACAAAACAAGCTGGCGCTGAAATTGGTGGTCACTTAAAAACTGGTTCTGCTTACTATGCGCCATCGCGTGGTGCTGTTGAAATGGCTGAAGCTATTTTGAAAGACCAAAAACGTGTATTACCAGTTGCTGTTGAGTTAAATGGCGAATTTGGCGTAAACGACAAATTAATGGTTGGTGTTATGTGCGTTATCGGCGGTAAAGGTTTAGAAAAAATCGTTGATTACAAATTCAATGCCGATGAAAAAGCAGAATTCGACAAATCTGTTGAAGCTGTTCGTTCACTTGTTTCTATTTTGAAAACAGTTCAGTAATTATTTAACAGAAAGAATTTTTCAATGAATATACATGAGTTTCAAGCGAAAGAAGTTTTAAGAAAATTTGGCGTTGCAACGCTCAAAGGAAAAATCGCAAGCACACCTGACGAAGCTGTGGCTGCAGCTAAAGAAATGGGTGGATCGGTTTGGGTTGTTAAGGCTCAAATTCATGCTGGCGGTCGCGGTAAAGGTGGCGGCGTAAAAGTCGCAAAATCACTCGACGAAGTTAAAGATTGGGCTACAAAAATTTTGGGAATGACTTTAGTCACTCACCAAACAGGCCCTGAAGGTAAAAAAGTTAACCGCGTTTTTATCGAACAAGGTTGTAACATTGCTAAAGAATACTACGTAGCATGTCTTATCGACCGCGCAACTGGCCGTGTTGCAATGATGGCTTCATCTGAAGGTGGTATGGACATCGAAGAAGTTGCTGAGCACAACCCTAACGCAATCAAAAAAGTTGATATCGATCCAACAACTGGATTGGGCGCATGGCAAGCTCGTGAGTTGGCTTTTGCAATCGGCATGTCTGCAGATGTTGTTAACAAAGCTGTCAAATTCATGATGGGTTTATATGAAGCATTTGTAAAATGTGATTGTTCTATCGCAGAAATCAATCCCTTAGTTGTCACTAAAGAAGGTGATGTTCTTTGTTTAGATGCTAAAATGAATTTTGATTCAAATGCACTTTACAGACAACCAGCAATTGTTGAAATGCGCGATTTAACTGAAGAAGAACCAACAGAAATTGAAGCTTCAAAATTTGATCTTGCTTTCATTAAACTTGAAGGCAGCATTGGTTGTTTAGTGAATGGCGCAGGTCTTGCGATGGCAACTCTTGATATCATCAAGTTACACGGAGCATCTCCGGCTAACTTTTTAGATGTTGGTGGTGGTGCTAACAAAGAAAAAGTCACAAACGCATTTAAAATCATTCTAAAAGATCCAAATGTAAAAGGTATTTTAGTTAATATTTTCGGCGGCATCATGAAATGTGATGTTATCGCAGAAGGTGTTATTGCAGCATCGAAAGAAGTTGGCTTAAAAGTTCCTTTAGTTGTTCGTTTAGAAGGTACAAACGTTGAACTTGGTAAAAAAATCTTAGCTGACAGTGGTTTAAATATTATTCCAGCAAACGATTTAACTGATGCAGCTAAAAAAATTACTGCAGCTATCAAATAAGGATTTTAAACAATGGCTATTTTAATTAATAAAAACACAAAAGTTATTTGTCAGGGGTTAACTGGATCGCAAGGTTCATTTCACTCAACACAATGCAAAGCCTATGGCACTCAAATGGTTGGTGGTGTTACTCCAGGTAAAGGTGGCACTGTTCACGAAGGTATTCCTGTTTTCAACACAGTTAAAGAAGCAAAACAAGCAACTGGCTGTAATGTTTCAATGATTTTCGTTCCACCTCCGTTTGCGGCCGATTCTATTATGGAAGCTGTTGATGCAGATATGGATTTAGTCATCTGCATCACTGAAGGTATTCCTGTATTAGACATGGTTAAAGTTAAAAAATACATGCAAGGTAAACGCACTCGTTTGATCGGACCAAACTGCCCTGGCGTTATTACTCCAGGAGAATGTAAAATTGGTATCATGCCAGGTCACATTCACAAACCAGGTCGTATCGGTGTTTTATCGAGATCAGGCACATTAACTTACGAAGCTGTTGGCCAGTTATCAGCATTAGGTCTTGGTCAATCAACTTGCGTTGGTATCGGCGGCGATCCAGTTAACGGCACAAATTTTATCGACGTTTTAAAATTATTTAACGAAGACAAAGACACTGACGCTGTGATCATGATCGGCGAAATTGGTGGCTCTGCAGAAGAAGAAGCTGCTGAATACATCAAAAAAGAATTCAAAAAACCTGTAGCGGTATTTATCGCTGGCGCTTCTGCTCCTCCGGGAAAACGCATGGGTCATGCTGGCGCGATCATTAGCGGCGGCAAAGGTACTGCCGAAGCCAAGTTTGCAGCTCTAGAAGCTGCTGGTTGCAAAATCGCAAGATCACCAGCTGACATGGGTACTACGTTAAAATCTATGCTTAAATAGTTTTTATTGAGCATTTTGTTTTAGGGATAGCCCCCGGGTGTTGATGCATTCGGGGGCTTTGTTTTGTTGTGATAAGAATCGATTTATACTATTCACATTTTACAAAAATTATTTTAACCAAACCAAAAAAGAATTTAATTTTTCGCAAATATTTTCAGCATCTTTATCACTGGAAAACTTGAATAAGCGCTTTTGATAAATATTGTCGTAATTTAAAACAACATAAATTTTTTCTGGCAAGTCACTGTTATCAGTTTCTTTGCCTTCAATTTTGAATGAATTTAATTTACTAGTTGGACATCCAAAATTTAAAAAAGGGAAACCTCTTTCTATAACTAAAATATGTTTTCGATTTAACACAAGCGTAGTTCGACCAAAACATCCGATACAAAGCCAAATGATGCAAGTTATGCCACCAGCAACATAAACGATAAGCGCTGTCTGATCATATTTAAATCCATAATTAAATAGATTATACAAAAAATAAAAAGCAAGAGAGATTAATATTATAATTGGCGCTATTATTTCATTTTTCCAATAATGTGTTATCTTGATGTGTTCTGGATTTTCAAAGATATAACAATTTTTTGCGATCTGATTATTTAATATCTTACTCATTAATAAATTGTACATACAAAAGACTTTGTTTTCATCTAATTTTAAAACCCCACCCTATAGCTTCATTCATTGAATGGTCCTGGACCACACCAGATCCAGCCCGCATAATATATCATTGACCATAAACCAAAAATAGCGGATAATTTCAGTGTATGATAAATAGATTCTTTAAACCGTTGAAATCACGTAGTTATTTTATATTTGGAGCCCGTGGTGTAGGCAAAAGCACATGGCTTAAACAAAATTATACTATCGAAAATTCAATTTTTATTAACCTCTTAGATCCTGAGGTTTTTGAGACCTTTCTACTTCAACCTCAAAAATTAAAAGAAGTTCTTCGGTTAGAATCTAATCAAAATAAAACTGTTGTTATCGATGAGGTTCAAAAAGTTCCCGCATTGCTTGATGTCGTTCACAATGAGATTTCTGAAAATAAAAGAATTTTTGTACTAACTGGATCAAGCTCGCGCAAATTAAAACAAAAAGGTGTAAATTTATTAGCTGGCCGAGCATCGGTCTATTTTATGTATACTCTGAGTTATTTTGAACTCGCTAATGATTTTCATCTCAACCAAGCTCTCGAACGAGGGCTACTACCTGAGGCCTATTTCGCAAAATCACTTAACGAGGTTCATGAATATCTGAAGTCTTATGTGTACACTTACATCGAAAAAGAAATTCAACAAGAGCAGTGGGTTAGAAAGTTAGAGCCCTTTAGAAAGTTTTTACAAATCGCTGCTCAGATGAATTCTAAAATTATCAATAAATCCAAAATTGCAAAGCAGATTGGTGTCGAGTCTACGACTGTTGAAAGTTATTTCGAAATTTTAGAAGATACTCTTCTCGGGTTTAGGCTGCCTGGTTTTGACACATCTATTCGAAAACAAGTTCGCCTAGCAGATAAATTTTATTTTTTTGACACTGGCGTTGTGCGCGCCATAGAAAAAACATTGTCGATTCCGATGGTCGAACACACCTCGTATTATGGTCACTTATTCGAAACATTTATTGTTATGGAAATTCGCAAAATTGCAGAACGACATCGCCGCGAATGGACGTTTTCGTATCTCTGCACGAAAGAAGGTCAAGAAATTGATCTGATTATTCAACGACCACAGAATGAATTTATTCTAATTGAGATAAAATCGACTTTGAATACAACTGATGAAGAACTTAAAAGCATATTAAGCTTAGGGCCAGATTTCGATAAAAAATATAAAAAGAAATCCCTAAAAATTTTAATATCGCAAGATAAAAACTCGCGCATTTCAGAAAATATTGAGTGTTTATACTTCACAGACGCTTTGAAAAAAATAAACTCTCTTGAATACTAAAGCTTCTGATCAGCGCTTAGACAACGATGACACAGCATTAGTATTATTTATTCGAATAAATCCACGCATAAAACGCATTAAACAGAGGGTATCTTGTGTTTTGGTCGTTCACATTTCCCGTCCAGATATTTAATGGAACTTGAGCAACAAAGACGTCTTGAAACGTCAAGGGATCACTTACAACCATTTGCAAATATGGCTCATGCAAATGAGAGCTTTTTACAAAATCATTTTTTTTAAAGTACAATACTAAAAAAGGCTTTTCGTATTTCGACAAATCATGCAAGTCTTGTCCCGTCTTTAAAGAGTAAATTTTGCTTTGTAGATTGTTTTCTAAAATTCTTTTTTCTAATTGCTCTGTATTCAAAACCAGATCAAAAAAATTTAATTCCTTTGTTTGCTGAACAGCAAACTCACCACCATTAGCAACAAAAATCATATTTTTATATTTTTGTATTTCTATTTTTTCAGATTTAATGACAGCCGCCAGTTTTGAGTTTCCTTTTTGATCAGTTATTAAACCGGTCTGTTTGTTGATGGGTGCGCTTTTAAGCTGAGTGCCACATGAATAAGTCAAAAAAGAAAATGTGAGCATCACGAATTGCAATAAATATCGCATGATAAACCTCGAGCTTCAGGCTAAACAGTCTTTTTAGTTATTTCAAGTTGCAAAAACTAATTTGGAAATTTCATAATAACAATATGCGATCCTTATTTTCAAAAATTAATATTATAATTATGCTTTTATTTTTACCCTTATATGCGTCAAGCAATGATGTTATACAAAGCTCTACACTACCTAAAAACGCCTCAGAAGAAAATAAGGCGAATACTCAAAATGTAACCTCTGCTATCTATCTCTCAACATCAATTAAAAACACAACTTTTTTGAGTGATAATTTTAATGTTAAATTTAAAAATGACAGTTATGTTTCTTTCGCAGTCGGTTTAAAGGCTCAAAACGTATATAATCGCGGTTTGTTCTTTGTCGGTTATGAAAAATTCGGCGAAATCTACGATCAATCTAACAAAGATAATGTTTTTAAACTTGGCCATCTGTTTTTTCATGTAGCTTATGATCGATACGTTAATGTTTTCTCACATAAACTCTTTTTTACTATTGGAGGAATTTATATCCCCATTCAGGGGCAACCCTACTATCTTAATAATGTTAGCCTCAGTCCTGATCCTGGCTTGGGCTATGAAATGGGTTTTGGCCTTAATGCTCCTTATAATTTTTCATTTATCCTTGGGTATCGCGCAGTGTTTAGGCAGTTTGAGTACTACGGCACATCGGGCATCGCGGGTGCTACAGAAAGAAATACACATGCGGCTGGCTATACGGGACTTTTTATAACAACATGCCTAGGCCGCTTTTAATTTATTACAATCTAGTCTGGCTTAAATCGGAAATAATTTGACCCAGTCGAGTGCTCGGTTTAAACATTTAGTTCTAAAAAATGCATAAAAACTAAGGAGTTTGTCATGGCAGTTGAAAGAACATTTTCTATAATTAAACCAAACGCAGTTAAAAAAAATGCTATCGGTGATATCATCAACACTTTTGAAACAAGTGGATTAAAAATTGCTGCAGCAAAGTTATCTATGTTATCAAAAGAAAAATGTGAATTATTCTACGCAGAACATAAAGAGCGTCCATTTTTTGGTGAGCTTGTTAGTTTTATGACTTCTGGTCCTGTTATGTTAATGTGTTTAGTTGGTGAAAACGCGGTTCTTAAAAATCGCGAAATCATGGGCGCTACAGATCCAAAAAAAGCCAATCCTGGAACAATCCGCGCTAAGCACGGTGATTCTATGGGCGAAAATGCAGTTCATGGTTCTGATTCAGTAGCATCTGCTGAGCGCGAATTAGCAATCTTTTTTGATAAACACGAACTTGTGAACATGTAGTTTCGTGGATCACAAAAAACCTATTTTTTCACAGAATAAAAAAAGGGACTCTCATCGAGAGTCCCTTTTGCATTCTATCCATGAAACGACCATTGAAAAAATGGCTATTGGCGGCTCAGGGGTATGTCGAATACCTTTTTTAGATCAAAAAATTGTCTGTTTTGTTCCAAAATCAGCACCCCACGATCATGTTAAAATTAAAATTAATTCTGTTGAAAAAAATTATACTACAGGTGAAATTCTCGAAATTATTAACCCTGGCCCAGGCCGAAGGTTAGCACCTTGTGCTCACTATCAAGATTGTGGTGGTTGTGCTTGGCAACATCTCAACGAAGATATTCAGATTCAACAAAAAGAGCTTCTTTTGCGAGAGCTCATTGCTAAATTTTTGCCAAATCATAAAGACTATAAATTAAAACCAACCATTTTTGACGAGCACAACTTTGGCTATAGAAACAGAATTCAACTCAAGCAAATTGGCCATTCAATTGGTTATTTTAAACCTGAGTCTCATGACCTGGTTGATATATCAGATTGTTTAATCGCAGAGAATAGTCTACGCGATTGGTTTAAGAACAACAAAAATAAATTAAAACCAACGGATAAGCTTAAAAAATATGAGCTGAAAATCGATCATGACAATAAAATTCAGTTTTATCCAATTGGTGTAAAAAGCGAAGGCCTATCTTTTTCTCAAGTTAACCGATTTATTAATCATAAATTGGTACAATCAGTTGTTGAAACTGTTTCTTTATATCATCCACAGACTATAACTGAGCTTTATGCAGGAAGCGGCAATTTCACTTTTGAGCTTGCTAAATTAAGTTCGCAAATTAAAATTGATGCTGTTGAACTTAACGCAGAATTAACCAATATTGCCACCAAAAGAGTCCTGTCCGAAAAACTACAAAAAAATATTCGTTTTTATACAACTAAATCTGAGCTATTTGCTGTGCAAAATGAAATCTCAAATGAGCTTATTTTCCTCGATCCTCCGCGACAGGGCTGTGAACAATTGCTTTTAAGATCGTTGGCACAAAACTCCCCTCAGCGTATTTTGTATGTTAGTTGTCATCCTGTATCTCTCGTTCGAGATTTAAGCTATTTAGAAAAACAGGGCTATACATTTAAAATTGATTATTTTCAAATTTTTGACATGTTTCCACAAACTGATCATTTTGAAACCGTTTGCCTCATAGAAAGGGTCTAATTAGTTGACCCTGCATGCTCTTACAAGCTTTAATATTTGTATGTTAAAAACCATACTTTTTATAGCAAGTTTTTTATTAATCGCGTGTAACACTGTTAGCAAAAAAGATGCTGAGAAGTCACAACTTAGAATGCAGCTTGGCGTTTCACAACTTGAAAAACAAAACTATCCACTAGCTTTAAAAGAATTACTTGCTGCGGAAGAGTTAAACCCTAACGACGCTGTCATTCAAAGCTATCTAGGTATCGTCTACTATTTTTTAGAAAAGTTTAATGACTCAATATCTCATTACAAAAGAGCTATCGAACTTGATCCCAAGTACACTGATGCTAAAAACAGCCTCGCTCGTGTTTATATTGAGATTCAAAAATATGATTTGGCGAGAAAAATGATTTCTGAGGTTTTAGCAGACTTAACGTATCCTTATGCTCATAAAGCTTATGCAAATTTAGGTCTGGTTGAATTTAACTCTCAAAATTATAAAGCTGCGATTAAAAACTTTAAACTTGTTTTACAAAAAAGTCGTGAGGATTGTCTTGTTCAAACTTATTTAGGTCGAAGCTATATGGAAATAAAACAGCTTTCTACAGCGCAACAGCAGCTGGAAAAAGCAGCTGAAATTTGCAAACAAACGCAACAAGACGAAGGCTTGTATTATTTAGCAATTTCTCTTTATAGATCCGGCGAAAAAAAACAATCTCTTTTAAAATTTAAAGAATTACGATCTTTTTACCCTAACGGCCGATACCACGAGCAAGCCAAAAAAATGATTGATTTAGTAGATAAAGGAAATTTATGAAAATTACTGGCGAATTATTAAAATCAGAAAGAATCAATAAAAACCTCTCTGTGCAAGATGTTGCGCATGCTTTAAAATTAAGTCCGCGAATAATTCAAGCTCTGGAAAACGGTCAGACAGAGGAGCTTCCGGCTAAAACTTTTGTTCGTGGTTTTGTCAAAAGCTACGCAGACTATCTTAAAATCGACACTGAAGCTGTTCTAAAACAGTTTCAAGAAGAAATGGGGTCAACACTACCCGTCAACAAAACGGTACCTATCGGAACGGTTGAAGCAAATTCGCATTCGGACACACAATCTAACAAACGTCCAAAAGTAGATTTTGGCGGCCAAGCAGAATCAATTTCAGGAAAAAAATACGAAGGTGGGTTAACAAAAAATCACATTACTACTTTTGCAATTGTACTCAGCTTAATCATTGCTATTGTTACAGTTAATAAAATCATTTCGCACTATGAGAAAGAAGTCCTTCCAACGGCGGCTAAAGATAAAAATGAACCGCAAACAACAGCTCTTGCTCACGATGTCATCGCAACGTCGGCATCGGCTCCAGTACAAGCTGCCGTAGAATCTGTGCCGACAACAAGCTCAACATTAACTTTAGCAGCATCATCTCCTACAACTAGTCATGAAACAGCTGAATCTAAATTGGCAGCGAAAGAACAGGACAAACAAGATTCTAAAAAAACGGAAGCAGTATTAGTTAAACTGCCTGTTGAAAAATCAAAAGGCACACCCGTCGAAATGTTATTAGAAGCTCGTAAAGACACAACAATAGAATATGCTAAGGGAAACACTGCAGATTTTAAAAAACTAATTTTGAAAGCTAATACTTATCAAATTTTAAAATCAACAAGTGGTTTACATATTAGAGCTGAAGATGGCAGTGCGGTAAATATAACTATTAATGGAATGAACAAAGGACTTTTATCGCCTTCAAATAAACCCATTGAAATAACGTACTAAGTGAAAAGATCTCATCTCGTTTTACTCATATTATCGACGACTTTTATCTTAAAGTGTGTGCTCGGCTTACTTTTACCAGTTGCTGGTGATGAGGCGTATTATTGGGTTTGGGGTCAACACTTGCAACTGAGTTACTACGATCACCCTGGCATGGTCGCTTGGTTATCTAGCTTAACAAACTACGTTCCATTTTTTCCAAAATGGTTTTCCTTGCGAGTCATATTTTCAATTATTAGTACGCTTACTTTTGCTGTTTGGATTCAAAATTATCTACTCTTGCGTTCTAACGAAGTAGATCAAAAATCATTGATTTTATTTGCTGTTTTCTTTTTTACAAACCCGATGCTCGGAGTTGGTGGGTTTATAGTTACACCCGATGTGCCTTTACTTTTATTTTGGGCTTTAAGCTTTTGGTCTTTAATTAATATTTTAATTGTTCAAAGCAAAAAACACTATGCTCTACTAGGGCTATTTTTAGGTCTTGGTTTTTGCTCTAAATATCACATCGTTTTCTTTCCATTAACAGCGCTCGTTGGTTTATTATTAACTAAAAAAATTCGCTTAATTCAGATGAAGTATGTTTCAATAACTTTTTTGTTCGGGTTAATATTTTCTAGCCCTGTTTTAATCTGGAATATCAATAATGATTTTGCGTCTTTTAAATTCCAACTCAGTCACGGTCTAACTTCGATTTATGAATATCAATTTTGGTGGACATACACCTATATCCTTGGTCAAATTTTCCTATTTAATCCATTTTTATTTGTTAATTTGATTTTTACAAAATTATCACTCAGCAACACAACCGGATATTCACAATGGTTGTTTTTTCTTTATAGTTCATTTAAAGCAAAAGTCGAAGCTAATTGGCCGGTGACTTCTCATGCGATGTCTTTAATTGATCTCAATTATAGTAATAAAAAAACAATCTACGCCGCATTAGCATATGTCTTAGTGCTTTATACTGCATTGGTTTTTTATTTTAAGTCTTCACATTTCAGTCAAAAATCACTGTCATTGCCGACGTCTAAAGCTATTGAAATATTTTATGATGATATTAAAAATATTAGTCCGGTTTATGGACCAACTTATCAGTTATCCTCTTTGATCCAGCTCATGAAGAACAAAGATGTTTATAAGCTTCGAGATTTGTCTCGATTTGATTTTTACGACACCGTAAATCAATCCCTACCAAACGCAGAAAAATTTTATGTTTTAAAATACGATCTAACTGAATGGCCACAATATATAACTAAATTTAAAATTAGAATTATCAAAGAGTATCCTGATTTAAAAATGAAGCTTTATGAGATAATCAATGAATAGATTATTTTTATTACTTGCATGTACACTTATCTCGTTTGTTGTTTATGGGTTCTACATCTCACAGTTCGAATTTTCTTTAATTCCAAATAAAAAAAATGATCCCCAAACTATTCCGTTGTTTTATGATTACAAACTTTCGTTAAATATATATACAAACATTTCAAGTGGATCGGGCAATCCAACGACTATAGCTCAAGAAGCAAACAGAGCGCGACTCAACTTTATTATGCTTTCTGATAATGATCTCGCTGAGTCAGTCGAGCCTGATCGCTATTTATATAATGTTGGAGTTTTGCGTGCTTTTAAGCTTGAAGAAAACAACTATAATTACATAGTGTATTCGCCAAATATTAAAAATATAAGCTCAGCCACGGGTTCTGTGCTAAACAATTCTGATGACTATTTAATTATCGCAAATCATCCACTATCAAAAAACTTTGACGAATCTGAAATCAATAGACGTAAGATTGATGGTCTTGAGGTCATCAATTTTAAAAGTGTTATTCAAAAATCATGGAAAAACTCAAAACTTTCAACTATTTGGAGTTTGTTGTATTACCCATTTAATCCACGCTTAGCTTTGATGCGTTTATATCGTGAACCAATCGAAGAACTCGAATTATTTGACAGATTGTCGCAGAAAAGAAAAATTTCATTTATTTGTGGCGCTGAAGCAACAGCGCGTGCAGTGCCATTTGCAAATTGGTTTGTTAAATTTCCAAGCTATGAAAGTAGTTTTGATATAGCCTCGCAACATATTTTACTCGAATCTGAATTAACTGGTGATATCAATCAAGATAAACTCAAGATTTATCAGGCATTAAAAAACCAACAAAGTTACGTTGCCTTTGATGCGTTAGGAAATTCGAATGGTTTTATTGCTTATGCAATTCAAAAAAATAAAAAATACTTTTTTGGTGATGACCTTAAGTTCGATTCAAAAACCACAATTTATTACAAACTGCCGAGTGAGCCGACTGCATTTTACGAAGTGGTTCTATTTAAAAATGGTACACGCTTAGATCATCTTAATACTTTTGAAGGTTTATTTAAAATAAATTCTCCCGGTGTCTATCGCTTGCAAGTCAGACTTAGCCCTCGATTTCCATTGCCGGACGCCATAAAGTGGATCACTTGGATTTACACCAATAATTTTTATATCACGGAATAATAATTTCTATCGATTGATCGATCTCAAGCTGGCAAGCTAAGCGCTCATTAGCGCAGAATCTTCGCTCTTGCGCTCTGTCAGACTCAATTTCTGTTCTAGCCATCAGCTGCCTGAAATCACTACGAACTATTACACGGCACGTCGTACAAGATCCATTACCCCCACAGGATTGGTTAATGCTAACTTTGTGTTCATTTAAAAGTTCCAGAACGTTGATTGTGCCATGAAATTTAACAGTTTTTACGGGTAGTGACTCGATTGAATTATCTTCAAAAATTAAAAGTGTTTTTGTTGAAACGTCCATAGTTTATATGTATCAAATAAACTATGAGATTTATAGCTTTTGACTTAGAAACGACAGGAACTGTACCAGGTGTTGATCAAATTGTGGAAATTGGTGCGGTTCGAATTATTGATGGCCAAGTTGAATCAATTTTTTCAACTCTTGTAAACCCGCAAAGACCAATGCCACCCGGCGCTTCGGCAGTCAATGGCATCACAGATGATATGCTTGTCGGCAAACCTTTGATTGAGTCATTGTTGCCATCTTTTGCAGAGTTTTGTGGTGATGATGTATTGGTTGCCCACAATGCACCATTTGATTGTCAATTTTTAGTTTCAGACATTAAAAAATATGAAACTCTCGCCCCTCGTGGTGTAGTTATTGATACCCTACCTATTTCACGCAAGGTCATTCCAGGTTTACCAAACTACAAACTCGGCACTCTTGTTCAACACTTCAAAATTCCATCTACTGATTTTCACAGAGCTGAAGAGGATGCTACTTATTGTGGTATGGTTTTTTGGGAAATGTATAAAAAGATTTCTGTTGGAAATAAACCAGCACAAATAGAAAATTTAGTTTCTTTAACTGGTAAGCCTGAGTTTAAATTTCCGCAAATCGAGCGCCAACCCAAACAAATGGGTTTTTTGTTTTAAAAAATCTTTTGGGTGTAGCCTTAAACTGAAGATTTATGAGCAATCGGATATCTTCTGCCGCGCCCAAATGCGTGTGATGTTACTTTTAAAATCGGTGGCGCCTGCCAACGCTTAAATTCAGTTTTCATTAATTGCTTTAACAACCACTTATCAATTTCACTACGTGCAGCTTTTTTATTTTGTACGATGTTTTCAACAGATTTATCTAATACATCGTATGGTGGTAAGCTATCTTGGTCTTTTTGGTTTGGCCTTAACTCTGCGCTCGGTGGGCGAGAGATTATAAACTCAGGAATAATTTCAACTTGCTTGTTGTATAATCTGCAAAGATCTACAACTTGCTTTTTTGTAAGATCACCGATTGGCGCTAACCCACCGCACATATCGCCATAAAGCGTAGCATATCCGGTTGCATATTCGCTTTTATTTCCAGTCGTTAAAAGCATGCTACCGGTAAAATTAGAGTACGCCATCATAAACATTCCGCGAATTCGCGACTGGAGATTTTCATGCATCAAACAGAAATCTTTAACCTCAAACTGAACATCTAGAATATTTTTAATAAATTCAAAAGTGGATTGAATAGAAATTGTTTGCAATTTAATTCCAAGATTCTGAGCAAGTTGTTGTGCATATGTAAAACTTTTCTCTTCATTGAACTGAGTTGGTAAAGCAAATAGACTCACACGACTTGATCCTAGTGCGTCCGCAGCAAGCGCCGCCACTAAAGCAGAATCGATTCCTCCCGATAGCCCTAGATGAACCGTCTTAACACCAATTTTAGAAGTAAAGTCTCGAATTCCCAAAATTAATGCTTTCCGTAGTTCTTCTGTTTCATCAAGCTTAGTCATAGTCGGACTCCATGAATTTAGCTTAACAAGATCAAAGACATTCATGTCTTCTTCGAAAGCTGATGCTTTGTAAATTATTTTATTTTTTGGGGTCATTACAAAACTCTGACCATCAAAAATAATCTCGTCCTGAGCGCCAGTCATATTGACATACAAAATCGGAGCTTTAAAGTACTTTGCTGTTTCGAGCGCGACCATTTTTCTCTGCTCAATTTTGTCTATAAAATATGGAGATGCGCTCATGTTGATCACGAGATCAACTTTTTTTCTGCTCACTTTTTTAATAGGATTATACGTGTATTCAGAGCGCTTATTCAGTCTTTTTTGTACATTTTCCCAGGCCCAAATATCTTCACAAATTGTCAAAAAAAATATCTTACCGTTGAGTTTAAAATAGTTTTCTTTAAGCGAGCCTTTTTCAATAAACCGTGCCTCATCGAAAACATCACCTGTTGGCAACAACTCTTTATGGAAACTTCTAATAATTTTATTTTTAGTACACAAATAAGCGGCATTATAATATGGTCTTCCATTTTTATTTTTATTTTTCTCAAAACCACCAATAAGAACGAAAACATTTTTTGGAATAAATTTACAAATTTTTTTTAAAGCCTTGTTTTGCTCCTCAACCAACTGACCTCTCTCGAGTAAGTCAAATGGGTGATATCCAAACAAGCTCGCCTCGGGAAAAACTATGAGCTCAGCCTTTTGTTCAGACAAAGTTTTTATTCGCGCAATTATTTTTTCTGAATTTTGATTGAAATCAGCAAGTGCTGCATTAATTTGGGCTAGGGCTACTCTCATTTTTGATGTCTCTTTTCGCTTTTTCATTCATCACAGAATTATCTGCTATGAGTGTGCGACCAGTAAAGCCATCTTGATAACCGTGCCTGTATTGAACTTTTGTTTCGGGAAATTTCCAGCAAAAGTAACCATCACCGTAATCAAAATCAGCTAACCATAAACCTTTTGGTCTCATTCCTAGTCGCTCAAGCTTATTTTGCCATCTTTCAATGATACTGTTAATACGATTTTGTAACTCATGCGAAGTTTCACAATTTTTTTCTGGCAAGGCATCAATGCAAGACATTAAATACTTTACTTCTTTACTGCTATCTTCTGTAATTCGGTAAACTAATGGCAATAATTCGTTTGCTTGATCTAACGTGAACAAACGACCTTGGTTTATCTGAAATATGTTTGCCAACTTAAGCCCCTCGTTTAAGTATTTAAGAGAATTCTTTATTTTACAGATTAGCTAAAGTTTCAAGAATGAATTACCAATTTGTATATTCTATAATGATGAAATTATTGGCTAATCAGAGTTTGAGTAATTCATGATCTGCCCACCAAAAAACACAACGAGAGCGATAATAATACCTATAATCATAATCCATTTAACTAAATTTCCTAATCCCCAACCAGAATCTTTTTCTTCTTCTACCGCAGCAACTTTTCGTTCTGGTGGGTTTATAAATCCTGTTCTCGGCCCAGGGCGATATCCCTCATCAGAAGCTTTTACAACCGAGAGTCGACCGGGCTCTCGTTTAGCCGTTTTGTTTTGTTTCTTTTCGAAGTCCTCAGCCATTTGACCAGTGAGTGCTCGATATTTTTCACGAACACGATAAACTGTGCGAGTTTCTGTTCCCGGCGTGCGTCGTTGTGGTCCGTCCTCAACCTGCTCTTCAATTTCTTTAACTTTACTTACGGCTTTAGCCCCATCAGCGACTATGCCTGATCCATTACGCCTGATTTCACCACTCGAGTACGGAGAATTACTACGGGATGAGCCTCCGCCAGATGATGAAGAATTTCCACCATCTGCCGCATTCCTAGACTGTCTGTTATCCGAGCTTGATTTTTGACTTTGTTTTTCATTGGAGTTCGCAGCTGATTTCGACTGCGTCGCGCCGCCCGTGCCACCAATAGGTGGGCGCCCCTCCGCAAGCGTAAAGCCTTTAAACTTGTGATTACAACCGACAGCATCAGATTTGTGTCTTGTTATGTCGGGCTCATCTAAACCAAGCGAGGGCAGTTCTCCATACTCCATCAAACACTGTGTGTACGCACCTACGTATCCTCGGACAAATTCACCTGCACTTTGAAATGCATTTTTTAAACCTATAATGATTGAAATTGAAACAACAAGCAATAGAACGTACTCAACCAAAGCTTGACCCGATTGCGACGATCTAACGATCTTATGTAGTCTTGTTTTTAGATGACGTACTTGTTTCACTCCACAACTTATCGGATGATTTTAGAGTGAGGTAATATGAACAAGTATCAAAAATACAAACTTTTTAACCGTGGTTTGGTACTGTGTCTCATATTGAAACAAACCATAGCCCTAGCTCAACAAAATACAAATATCTTAACTCCACCGTTACCCGTAAGTAATATAACAACGCCAACGATTACTCCGACTAATCCAAATAATTCAGTTAACTTGCCGAAATCAGATGCGCCTGAAGGTAAATATTCAGAACATCAATCTATCTGCAGGAATGAATATGCATTTGTTCAAGAACCGAAAGAAGCTTTTTCTCAAACCACAGCTACTGAATTACATGATCTCTTTAAAAAAGAACCTTCCACAGTTAATTTTGGAAATCTGTTTAATTTTTACTACATCAATAAAAAACATGACGATCTAAAAAGTTTATTTCTAGACAATAGTAAAATTTTAAAACCATTAGAAATTGCTTATTATGATTCAAAAATTAAGTTCTTAAAAAAGAAATACAGTGAAGCCATCACAGCTTTAAACAAACAACTCGAGGAAACTCCTGATGAAGAGAACTTGCTTTTGCTGCTAGCAGATAATTACAAAGAAATTGGCAATCTGTTTGAGGCTAAAAGCATTTATCAAGACCTTACTAAAAAACATAAGAAAGATCCTAGTAAATATATTTTACAATTGTGCATATTAGAAACTCTGGACTCAAGCCATGGCGAAGCTGAAAGTATCTGCAAACTCGCCACCAAACTATTACCTCAAAACGAATTACCCAGAATATATCTTGGCATCAATTATCGAGAGGAAACTTCTTACGATAAGGCGATTGATCAATTCACGTTGGCGATTAATTTAAAACCTACAGAGTTCGGCTTAACATGCCTAGCGGAAACCTATGCACTTAAGCAAGATTATAAAAAAGCATCCGAGTATTACAAAAAATCTTTTGAGCTAGAGCCTAGATCTGGTCGTGCAATTCTGGGTTTAGCGCTCAATGATGTAGTTATGAAGCAATATGAAAGTGCACTTGCAAGTTTTAAGATAGCTTGTGATTTAGATAAAAAAACAAGCCTTCCAGCACTTAAAGAAACTTATAAAAAAGTCGAAGAGCAAAAAATAAAAATTGCGACACAATATTACTCAGAGGTTCAACGCTGCAATCAGAAATAAATCTACTTTATTGCACAATCGCGCCAATTAAGTCGTATTCCATGCTTTCTGTAATTTCCACATTTACAATGTCGCCAATTTTTGCCTGACCATCGTTAATTAACACAACACCATCAATTTCAGGTGCCTGTTGAGATGTTCTTCCTTGTAAAAGCAAATCAGTCTCTTCGCTATAGCCCTCGACTAATACTTCAACAGTTTTACCGATAAATGCTTTATGTTTTCGAGCAGAAATATCCTGCTGAATCGACATTAAAGCATCGTAGCGATACTGTTTTGTTTCTTCATCAATTTGATCTTCCATTTTTCCACCTGGAGTATTTTCTTCCGGTGAATACTGAAAGCATCCAACTCGGTCAAACTGTTGTTCAGCAACAAACTGCAACAACTCTTCAAACTGATCAGCTGTTTCGCCAGGAAATCCAACAATAAATTGTGTTCGTATTACAGCATCAGGAATATGTGTTCGAATACGATCGAGAGCCTCAACTATTTCCTCGCGAGTCATTTTACGATTCATTTTTTTAAGAACATCTGAGTTTATGTGTTGCAACGGCATATCAAAGTATTTTACAAATTTTTTATTTGATTTCATTAAATCAATAAGCTCTTGCGTGATTCCGTCTGGATATAAATACAACATGCGAATCCATTCAACGCCATCAACTTCAGCTAATGCCTTTAGTAATTCAACTGGGTTTTCTTTTGCTGTAGGGTCTTTTCTTCTTAAATCCCAACCGTAATCAGTAAAATCATGACTGATAATAATAAGCTCTTTTACTCCGCCCGCAGCCAACAGTTTCGCCTCATTAACAATATTTGCTATTGTACGCGACTGCAAATTACCACGAATTAAAGGAATAGCGCAAAATGCACAGCGCTTCATACATCCTTCTGAAATTTTAAGATACGCTCTGTGTTTCGGTTGCGAGTTAACTCGAGGAGTGTTTTCTTCTTGTAAGTATGTTGGCAGATTAAAAAATGTTTTTTTCTTTTCACCAGCTTCGTGGTTTTTAAGAATTTTTGATATATTTTGAAATTCCCCAGAGCCAACGAATAGATCTGCCTCAGGTAGACCTTCGACCAAATCATCTTTGTAACGTTGAGTTAAACAACCTGCTACAACTATTTTTTTAATTTGCCCTTGTTCTTTTAATGCCGACATATCCAGGATTCTTTGAATAGACTCTTTTTTAGAATCCTCTATAAATCCACAAGTATTGACAATTACCGTATCTGCATCTTCAGCTTCAGAGACAACTTGAAAGCCATCTTTCATTAGTGTGCCAGCCATTATTTCGCTATCCACTAAATTTTTAGGACAACCTAAACTTATAAAATGGACTTTTTTTGTGGTTTCGTTATTTTTTTGAGTGCTCATTCAACTATTTCCTCGTCATTTTTCTTTTTGACGTATTTAAATAAATTTTTAGGCATTGCTTTTGGAAACTTTGGTTTTTCTAATTCAATAATGATTTCTGTATCAACATCATCAGCATACGAAATTTTTTTTAATGATTCGTTTTCAGACGAAAACTCTAAAGTCATAGGCTTTAACTCAGATTTTTTGTCCGTTAATGTTAAAGCGAAATCTCCTAACCCTATGTTTTTTTGTGTTGTTTTGAAAGAACCAAAAAATTTCTTTGGATTAGTAAACAATAAGGATACTAGATTAAGATGGTTTTTACCTTTAGATTTTATTTGTATAACCTTACGTTTACCGTTTGGATCTAATTCTAAGTCTGGATATGAAATCAAGGTGACGCGATTTCCGTCGTAGATCATTTCAGATTTTTTCTCGCCATCTAGAGAAATGTTGACCTTTCCATTGGCAACAGAAACAATCCCGCGGCTAATTGTTTTAGTCCCCAAAGACTTCTTTTCAGTAGTCATTTTAACACTGACCTGCGAACCTGCATTTTTTGTATAACGATTTAAAATTTCCATTGCTTTTGATGTATCCGCAGCAGTCGCTATACAACTAGAAAAAACAATAAAAACCATGAACCCAAATGCAGTTTTAAAACAATTTAATTTTTGTGTTTGTTTCATTAAAGTATGTATAGCAGATGGGCAGTCTGACCACAATTGAAATTAGCTGAACTCTGTTAGCTCTAGCCTTCTAAAACATGCACAATATTCTATTCTTGCATGAGTCACTTTTAATAATGCTTGTTTAGCAGCCCCAAGTGTAGATCCTGTCGTTACAACATCGTCGACGAGGATTATTTTCTCGACGCCATTTAAATAGCTTGTAAATTCTTCATCAAAGTAAAGAGCAATTTTTTTTCGATCGTGTTTATTAAGATTCTTCTGTGGTGTAAATTTTTCTGCCCATCTTAAACAGTCGTAAACCGGCACTCCTGTTTGTGTAGATAAGCACGTTGCAAAGTATTCCGAGTGCGTTCTGAATTTGTCTGTACTGGGTATACAAACAAAAACAGTCTTTGATTTATCATCCTTTAAAAAGTTAAAGCTAGCCAGAAATAGCCGCGCAATTTCGCTCCAGACTGGTTCGTAAAGTGGGCTTTTCAACCGAACAACCATTGCATTGAGTATTCGACTTTTTTGTCCCGGCCATTGAAACAGTGTATATTGCATTGTTTCTTCGCTTACAAAAAGCTCTTGTGGTTGCCAATATTCATCAATTAATTTGTTATGGCAAATTTCACAAAGTCCAAGTCTATACACAAACAGACTGTGACAATAGAAACACTCAAACTGAACAATTATATTTTTAAATATAGACATGACTTTTAAGCTAGCTATTTGCATGCCCTCTCAAACATAATCCATTTAATTTCTAGATATTATGATACGGAATTCGTTTTTGAATTGTATAAGCTCGGTAAATTTGCTCTAAAACAACTGTTTCGGCGACAAGATGATTCATAACCATTTTGGAGAGTGAAACTTTTAAATGCGCTTGCGACTTAAGTTCATCGAGAACGCCAAAAGCACCGCCAATAATGAATACAATTCTTTTTTTTCCCGAGGATTGAGCTTTTTCGAGTTGCTGAGAAAATTGTATCGAATCAAGCTCTTTACCGCGCTCATCAAATAAAATGATAAAATCATCACTTGTTAGCTTTTTTTGCAACTCTTTGTATTCAAAGTTTTTTTTGAGTTCAGACTCTTCACGATCGGTTTTGTTTGATTTTAAAGAAATGACTTCAAAGTCAACGAAAGGTCTAATTTTTTTAACATACGTTTGAACAGCTAAATCAAACCATTCTTCTTTTGCAGTTTTAAAATCAAACAAAACAGCTCTCATATAATGTTTTTGGCTAAAAAATTATTTTGCGTCTTTATCTTTAAGGGCAAACTCTTTACCCTCTTTCCAAAGTTCTTCCATTTTGTATTCTTGACGAACGAAATCATAAAATAAGTGAATAATTAAAGGTCCGTAATCGACAACAACCCAGCGACCTTCATCAACACCCTCTAACCCAAGTGGATAGACATTAAACTCCTCTTTAACAGTCATAATCAGATTTTCAGCGATAGAAGCCGCATGTCGCGTACTCGTACCAGAAGCAATCAAAGTAAAATCAGTCGTTGTGGAAATTTCACGAATATCAAATCCACGAACAGCGATGGCTTTTTTATCAAATAACACTTGCGCACAAAACATCGCGAATTTTTCATAATCGGTGATTTTTTTGTTGTTAGACTTGTATAGGCCTTGTTCTTTTAAATAGCTTTCAACAGCAAGTGGTAAATATTTTTCTACCGGACGACCAATCCGCAATTTTTTGCGCAATTCAGAAGAAGAAATATCTAAATCTTGTAAAGTCAAAAATTCAATAGAACGCCCTGTTGTTAGTTCGACAGCGCCAAAATCACTCTCGGCAATTAACCCAGTTAAATAGTCAGGAAATTCTTCAGCAGACTCAGGAATATGGTAGCCTGGTCGAGTTGTTACAACCAAGTTTACTTCTTCAAGTATCTTTTTATAATCTTTCCACTCCGAAAACGTTTCGAAATTATCTGCACCAATAATCAAATAAAGATTTTTTGAATCGTACTGTTTGCGTAGTTCTTTAATTGTGTCAATTGTGTAGCTTTTCCCGCCGCGCTTTAGCTCGATATCATCAACATAAAATGCAGGTCCGTAAGATTGAAAAGCCAATTGAGACATTTTTAATCGATG
This sequence comes from Pseudobdellovibrio sp., assembly GCA_046293015.1. GTDB lineage: Bacteria > Bdellovibrionota > Bdellovibrionia > Bdellovibrionales > Bdellovibrionaceae > Pseudobdellovibrio. The sequence continues at coordinate 181,934 of JBKBPU010000001.1, read as the reverse complement.
CTCGTCTGCAGGGGCCTCTGTGGGAACTTTTAATGGATTTTGACTATTAGGGATAATGTGGATTTTATCAAAACCCATCTTTTTTTGTACTGTCGTTAAACTGTTAACATGTCCATTGTGTGGAGGGTTAAAACTCCCCCCGAATATTCCGATTTTCATATCTCACCTATAATTTATGTAATTCTTCTGTATTGTTTTTTGCAGCTAAAACTTTTTCCGCAATTACTCTTAGTAACTCATTTATATTTTTACCTGTTACGCCAGAAATAGCATATGGCTCAACTTTGAATCGTTTTTTAAAAGTTTGCTTTAGTTTGTCTATTTGTTCCTGCGATAATAAGTCTATTTTATTAAAAACGACGACTTGTTCGCGATTTGAAAGTGGAAAAAAACCATCTTTGTCTTGGTTCATTTCATCATATTTTTCAATTTCTAAGTTAATATCAAGATAGTCTTCAACTGGATCACGACCTGACATTCCAGACACATCCACTATATGAACAAACAAGCTTGTGCGTTCAATATGTTTTAAAAATTGAATTCCAAGCCCTACACCCAAGTGCGCACCTTTAATAAGACCGGGAATATCCGCAACAACGAAGCTACTGTAATCACCAACTTTAACTACACCCAGTTGAGGAGTTAAAGTCGTAAAAGGATAATCTGCAATTTTAGGTTTAGCCGCCGAAATACGCGATATAAGAGTCGACTTACCTGCGTTTGGAAAACCAATTATACCAACGTCAGCAATAAGTTTAAGTTCGAGCACAATCTCTTTTGTTTCATTGTCTTCACCAGGTTGAGAGTATTCCGGAGCTTGATTAACACTTGTTTTAAAGAAGGCGTTACCTTTACCTCCGCGTCCACCTTTTAAGAAACTATACTCTTCCAGTCCTGTTAAATCTTGTATAACTTCATTCGTCTCAGCATCGCGGATAACTGTTCCTTCTGGCACAACAAGAATTAAATCAGCGCCATGGTGACCAGAGCAGTTCGAAGCAGCCCCGGGTTGACCGTTTTCTGCTTGATATTTTTTGTAGGTTTTGTAATCAACCAAAGAGTTAATATGTTTTGATGTTTTGAAAATGACGTCTCCGCCCTTACCACCATCTCCACCATCGGGTCCACCGCGCGGAGCATATGATTCTCGACGAAAAGTGGCGGCTCCCGGGCCGCCGCGACCAGAAGAAACGGTAATTTTAACTTCATCAACAAATTTCATAGGACTCTCTAGATTTCTACACTATTTTTGCTTTAATTAGGCTTTTACATAAAAAACAATGATTGTTTTTTTATGATAAGAACCAATAAAAAAGGAGCCTTTTAGGGCTCCCTTTTATTCACATTTTATGTGAAGTTAGTTATTACGCAGTTTTTGGGTAAACGCTAACTTTAAATTTATCTTTCGAAAATCTTTCAAATTTAACAAGACCTTCGATGATAGAGTAAATCGTGTGATCACGACCGATTTTGACATTGTTGCCTGTTTGGAATGTTGTTCCACGTTGGCGAACGATGATTGTTCCGGCTTTAACTAACTGACCACCAAATCTTTTAACACCCAATCTCTTCGACTGTGAATCCCGACCGTTCTTGGTACTACCACCAGCTTTTTTACTTGCCATTGTATACTCCCGTTTTCCTTAATTATTCTTAAAGTTTAAATTACTTAGTTTTTTTAGCTGTTTTTTTTGTAGCTTTTTTAGCAGATCTTTTTGATGCAGCTTTTTTTGCTACTTTTTTAGTTGTTTTTTTCTTAGGAGCTGCCGCTTTTTTAGCCTTTGGAGCTTTAGGCGCTGGTGTTTGAGCAGCCGCGCGACCTAAACCAACACCCGCTTCAGCGCGAGCTCTTGAGTCTTCAACTTTTGTTTGAATACGTGTTTGTCTTTCAGCGGCCATGTCTTTAACAACAGGAGTTGCATCAGTTTTAGCTGTTTGGCCATCTGGAGAAGTAATCGATTTAACAAACAATTCTGTAAAACTTTGTTTGTGTGTACCGAATTTTCTGTAGCTGTGACGACGCTTCTTTTTGAAAACGATCACTTTACGAGTTCTCGCTTGCTTAGTTACCACAACAGTAACTTTTGCATTTTTTACAGTTGGAGAACCAACATGTGTTTTATCGCCACCAACCAACAAAACTTCGTCAATTGTGAATTCAGAACCAAGCTCTTTATCTAACATTTCAACTTGTAATACATCACCAGCTTGAACTTTATATTGTTTACCGCCAGTTTTGATAATTGCGTACATATTTTTTCCTCCGTAGGAATGTTTAATCAAGATAGTCTTTTTGCCATTGTGATTAATATGTGTCAACGAGTAAAAAGGCTGCACAGACCAGTGGTTTTTAATCCGATAGCGGTCTCACTCAAAGCCCATCTATTGCTTCTGGTTAATAAAAATCGCAGAATAGATGCTATTTTTATTAATTAATCGCTATGATTATGCTAATATTTAGGAATGATCAACGATTTGATTGATAGAAATTTAAAAATTAACACTCTAAAAAGCCCTGTTGTGCTTGTAATCGGAGCGCCCGGTGTTGGCAAATCAACAATTCTTTCAAAAACATTAGAACCGGATATTTATTTTGATTTAGAAGATTTTGATACTTTTCGAAAGTTATCATTTCAAATGGGTTTTTTAGAGCTCGTTATTCAAGACTCTTTCAAAAAGATCGCTATCGACAACATTCACCTCTTGCCAGGACTGCTTGTCTCATTGAATAAAATTATTCAACAAAAACATATTCAGTTTTATATCTCAAGCCCGAGCTTAGCCGTCCTCAGTAAATTTATACCCGAAAATCTTACACCATTGATTGAGGTTTTATCTGTCAATACCCTTTCATATCGAGAACTTGCTCATCACGCAAATTACATGCAAATCTTAAAAACTGGCTCTCTGCCAGCCACTATTCGTTCAAAAAACCCCTCGTCATATCTGATCGAAGTGGCCGGACAAACACTCTTCAAAACAATTTACAAAAATGGAAAAATAAAAAAACCAGAGAATTTATCACGGGTTTTAAATGAGCTGGCACATAACTTAAATTTCGAAATCAACTATGAGCTGATTGGCAAAAACAGTTCAGTTCCTGGTCGAACTGTTCGCGAATATGTTAACTTACTAGTCGATTTTGAAATTGGTTACGTCATTGAATCATTAAAGTTAACCGCGCAATCTTCACAACAAAAAAAGTTTTATTTTTATGATTTAGGTTTCACTAACGCCCTTAGAAACAATTTTGATTTGGCACACGACAGAACGGCCTATTCAAATTTGTTTGAGCATTTTATACTTATCGAATTGCAGCTCTACAAAAAAAACAACTACCCTGGGTTGGAAATCAATTTTTGGAAAGATTATCAGAATAATAGCATTCATTTTGTTTTAAATAAAAAAAATGCTTTATTTTTAGTTCCGACGGAACAAGTTCATGATTATCATTTAAAAAATGTTTTGTTCTTGCTCAAGAAAGCTAATCTGTTTTCAGCGATAATTGTTACACAGAGCAAAACAACTTCATATAAAAATCACACTAAAAATAATTTTAACATTATAGAATATAGCCTCGAAAAGTTTTGTGATCTTCTCGGAGCTAATCAATTACTCTAAATGTAATATGGCTTTAAACTAAAAAAGCACGATTGTTAATCTCGTGCTTTTTTGTTCTGTGAAAAATTTTAATCTCTACTTTATTTTGCACCGCGACCGTTTTGTGCTGGCATGCTGACTCTTTCAACTTGTTCTTGTTCTTTAGTTAAACCTTTTAAAGACTCTGCAAATAACGAACTAAGTTTAATTCGATTTTGTCGCAAATCTTCTTTAATTTTTTGTTCAGCAATTTTAGCGTTAACTTCGTTACAAACTGTTGCTTTACCATCAAACGCGTAGCGATGAATTCTCGATTGTGTGTCTTCAGTATCTTGATTTGCATCGAACATAATAACTATGTTTTTTCTTTCTTTACCAGCTTCAGCTAATTTTTTAGAACATTTGTCAGCTTTATCTATAAAAGAATACTCTACTTTTTGATCAATTTTATCGCCAACCATTGTTGGTGCAAAAATTTGAGCTCCAGATTTACCTTTAACACATAACATCTTAAATGAATTTGCAATTCGATCTTTGTTGAATTTTAAAAAATCTAAGAGATCTGCACGCTCTTTTGCGTTAAGTAATATTTTTGAACCAATATCACATTTAACAATTTCTTCTGATTTGGTTGAAACAATACCGAATGCTGCCAAGCCACCAGCCATTAAAAACAATCCAACAATTCCAAAAAAAGCACCAATGTTTTGAACTATTGTGTATTCTTGCTCTTTTGCATAAGCTCTATTTATAAATAAGCTGTTTGCTGCAGTTTGTTTGTTTAATTTATTTTCTTCAACCAATCTAGCAAAAGCTTGATCAAAAGTTTCGTACTGATGTCTGATTTTTAACAATTTTCCTTCTGCATTTCGGAATGAGTTTTCATCAACTATTATTATTTTGTGCTTTCCAAAACTAACTACATTGTCTTTAACTGTATAATTCGCAAAACTCGAAGCTTTGGTCACTCCATATTGACTTAAATACTGAATTGTTGCTTCAGTTTCTTTTTCTGTTATTAAGTCAAACTTTTGAATGTAACTTAACAAATCGCCAACAGTGTTGTGTGTGGCCAAAACACCCGTCATCATTTTAAAATCGTTACCGTTAAAATTTATTTTTTGAGCCTCTGCAGCCAACGCAAATGAGTTTGTAAAAACAGAAATGGCAGCTACCAATGTAATGATAAAGTTCTTCATAATTACTCCATAAATTATTATTATGGATTAATATTAACTGAATTTTTACTCTAATCCTACATACCTAAGTACAGTTTTTAATCTTAATAACATTTTAATTATCAAAAATCTCGTACTGCTCTAAATGATATGATGTTTCTATTTTAAAAGCGATTGAGTGTCCAAATTTTTTCTCTAAATGTTCGAGAGTTTCATTTTCTTCTTCATAAATCCAATCAACTATTTCAGCATGGCAATGTACAATTAAACTTTTTTTGCTCATTTCGACTAGACCAACTTCTCGCTCAATTTCTCTAAAAATTTCGTTAGCAATTGTCGACTTCCTTTTGATGTAACCTTTTCCATCGCAATACGAGCATGGTTCGCATAAAGTTTTAACTAAACTTGGTCGTATTCTTTTGCGAGTCATCTCAACCAATCCCAAATCTGACATCGCTGTCACGTTCGTGCGGGCGCGATCTTTTTTGAGCTCTTCTTCTAAAGCTTGCAACACTTGTTCGCGGTGGGATTCTTTTTCCATATCAATAAAATCGATAATAATTATACCACCAACATTACGCACCCTGAGTTGATGAGCAATTTCTTTAACTGCCTCCAGATTCGTTTTCAGAATAGTGTCCTCTAAATCTTTTTTACCAACAAAGCGACCGGTGTTGACGTCAACTACAACCAAAGCCTCTGCCTCATCTAGAACAATGTATCCTCCAGATTTTAGCCAAACTTTTCTTTCCGTTGCGCGTGAAATTTCAAGGTCAATATCATAAAGATCAAATAGTGGCTTCTTCTCTTCATAAAGAATAATGTTATGTTTATATTTTGGCATAAGTTGCGTCACAAATTTCGATACTTTTTTATAAACTTCTTCATCATCAACCCAAACCGTTGATACGTCTTCGTTCATTAAGTCGCGCAGTGCTCTTAGTTCAACATCAATTTCCGCGTGCACAAGCCCCGCTGATTTTCTTTTTTCATAATTTTTTTGAATTTCTTTTCCTAAACGATCTAAATATTCAATGTCAGATCTTAAAGCCTCTTCTGTTGCACCTTCAGCAGCAGTGCGGACAATAACCCCACCAGCAGGGTTGATCTTTTGAATAAGTTTTTTCAATCTTTCTTTTTCTTCTTCATGTTCAATTTTTCTTGAGATACCAACGTGTTTGATAAATGGCATGTAAACAACACCTCGACCCGGTAATGATATGTGGGTCGTAATCCGTGCACCTTTGGTTCCCAAAGGATCTTTGGCCACTTGGACCATTAAGTGCTGACCTTCTTTAATCAAATCTTGAATCGGCGTTTTAATTTCACGCGATGCTCTAAAATCATCTCGATTATCCTCTGATCCCGTATTGTCTTGCTCATCTTCGTCTTCAAAAAAATCCTTTCCATCTCCCGTCATAATGTCGCCAACATATAAAAACGCCGCTTTTTCTAGACCAATATCCACAAATGCAGCTTGCATGCCTGGCAACACACGCGTCACAACACCCCGATGTATAGTGCCAACCCATGTAGGCGATGATTTTCTTTCAATTTTAAGATCAACTAACGTACCAGACTCGACATAAGCCACGCGTGTTTCTAGAGGTCGAACATTTATTAGAATTTCTGCAGCCATCTGGACCATTCTCCTGTTAATAGATTTCACGATTTTACCGAATAAATATAAAGAATCAAACAATGAGGATGAGTCATGGCTACTATTGACGATTTATTTAGACTAATGGTTGAGCAAAAAGCTTCTGACTTGCACGTAACGAGTGGTGCTCCACCATATCTACGCGTACACGGAATGATGTCGCCATTGAATTATCGATCGCTTACAAGTCAGGATGTTCAAGGACTTATCTTTGAAATTCTCAACGAAAAGCAAAAGAAAACTTTTGTCGAAAAATGGGAACTTGATTTTGCATATGTTCTCGAAGGCACTGGTCGATTTCGTTGTAATGTATTCATGCAGCGCAAAGGCCTAGGGGCAGTATTTAGAACAATTCCTGAGAAAATTAAAACCGCTCAAGAATTGAATTTGCCGCAATCCATTGTTGACCTTGTTGATAACGACCGTGGATTAGTTCTCGTAACGGGACCAACAGGCTCAGGTAAATCGACAACTCTAGCCGCGATGATTCAACATATTAATGCAACTCGTGAGGCTCACATATTAACCGTTGAAGATCCAATTGAGTTCGTTCACCCTAATTTGAAGTGTTTAGTCAACCAACGCGAAGTTGGTGCTCACACTAAGTCATTCGGTAATGCTTTAAAAGCTGCGCTTCGTGAAGACCCAGATATTATTCTTGTCGGCGAGTTGCGCGACTTGGAAACTATTTCGTTAGCATTAACAGCTGCAGAAACAGGTCACTTAGTTTTTGGAACTCTCCATACGAACTCGGCAGTCAAAACAATTGACCGTATCATTGACGTTTTTCCATCAGGTCAACAGCCACAAATTCGCGCTATGTTGTCTGAATCTTTAAAGGGCGTCGTTGCGCAAACTCTCTTTACAAAAGCCGATAAAATGGGACGCGTAGCTGCTTTTGAAGTTATGAAAGGATCTAAAGCTATTGCGAATCTCATTCGTGAAGGCAAAAATCATCAAATTCCTTCGATTATGCAAACCAGTGGTGGCCAGGGTATGGTTTTATTTGAAAAATACCTTGATGATCTTATTAAAAGAGGTCTTGTAACAGAAGCCGATGCGCGTTCGTTTTTGGGCAAAGAACCTTTGCCGACGACACAGCAAACGAGCGGTAAAAAAGCTGGTTAAATAACGATTCGTGATTGCTCATTTTTAAAAAACAAAATAAACTTATCTTCTTAAATTGTTTTTTACAAGAATGGGCTTTTTATGACACAACTAAATTCTAATCTTCTTGATGTTGCAACTTATATTGATCACACATTATTAAAACCTGAAGCTACAAAACAGCAAATTTACAAACTCTGCGAAGAAGCTTTGTCTCATAATTTTTTTGCAGTTTGTGTTAATTCTTCAATGATTGGGCCATGTAAAGAAGTTTTAAAATCAAGCCAAATTAAAATTGCATCTGTTGTTGGGTTTCCTTTAGGCGTTTGTGAAACATCAACAAAAGCTTTTGAAACAACACGCGCCATGAGTCTTGGAGCTCATGAAATCGACATGGTTATTCATTTGGGTGCAGTTAAAGCTCAAGACTGGAACTATATTGAAAAGGATATTAAAGATGTTGTCTTAGCTGCAAACGGTCACATTGTTAAAGTGATTCTTGAAACACATATGCTAAACCAAGATGAAATAAAAAAATGTTGCGAATTGAGTGTTTTAGCCGGTGCACACTTCGTTAAAACCTCTACAGGTTTTACGGGTGGCGGAGCCACAAAAGACGATGTAGCCTTGATGAAGTCAATCGTCGGTGGAAAAGCTCAAGTTAAGGCGAGTGGTGGTATTCGTGATTATCAAACTGCCCTAGATATGATAAATGCAGGGGCAACACGACTCGGGACAAGCTCTGGCGTTTCTATTGTAAATAATATTTCAGGACAAGGTGGTTATTAAAATGCTTGCCGCTGAAATTATTAAAAAAAAGCGTAATGGTTTTGAGTTATCAGAAAGCGAAATTCACGATTTTATTATTGGTTATACAAAGGGCGAAGTGCCTGACTACCAAATGTCAGCTCTCCTAATGGCAATCTATTTTAAAGGAATGACCACTCAAGAAACACTATCGTTAACTAAAACGATGCTTCATTCTGGAATCGTTGTAGACACATCGTCTATCCCTGGGTTTAAAGTCGATAAACACTCTACTGGTGGCGTTGGCGACAAAACAAGTTTAATCTTGGGTCCTGTGGTTGCTGCTTGCGGTGTATACGTTCCGATGATCTCGGGACGTGGATTGGGTCACACGGGTGGCACTCTCGATAAACTCGAATCTATTCCTGGATTTAACACGCAGCAATCACTTGAAGAGTTTGTATCAATTACCAAAGAAATCGGCACTTGCTTTATTGGTCAAACAAAAGAAATCTGTCCCGCAGATAAAAAAATATATGCTTTGCGCGATGTAACAGCCACCGTTGAAAGTCTACCCCTAATTTGCGCAAGCATCATGTCTAAAAAAATTGCCGAAGGTATTGATGGCTTAGTTCTAGATGTAAAATTTGGCTCTGGTGCTTTTATGAAAAGTGTCAATGATGCCAAGAACCTTGCTAAAAATCTTATGGCCATTGGACAAGGCTATGGAAAAAAGGTTGTTGCAATGATCACATCTATGGAGCAACCTCTGGGTCGTTTTGCTGGCAATGCTCTTGAAGTCTATGAGTGTGTTGAAATTATGAAAGGCCATAAACACATCGGATCAGATGGATACGATCTCTACGAAGATACGCGGCTTTTATCTCTTCGTTTATCTGCAGAAATGATCCACCTCTCAGGAAAGTCTAAATCTCTTGATGAAGCTTTTAAAATGGCACACGAGGCTTTAGTATCTGGCCGTGCGCTCAAAATATTTCAAGATATGTGTGGAAAACAAGGTGGACAACTTAATTTGTTACCTGAAGCTGAAAACAAGATAAACATTGTTGCCAAAGAGGCTGGCTATCTCTCTTCCATGCAAGTTGAGGGGATCGGTGTGGCTGGTCTTCAGCTAAAAGCTGGTCGCGCAAGAACAGATGATGTCATTGATCCGGTATCTGGAATTGAATTTCATAAAAAAATTGGGAGTTCGATAAAAGTCGGCGATATAATTTATACCGTGCATGGAAATGATTCTGTATTACTAAATAAAACAGCTCTGTTATTAGAAAAAACATATGAAATCAGCACAAGCCCATTGCCAATCGAAAAACATCATACTTTAATTAAAGAAATTTTATATTAACATTATTGGGAATATCAGTTATGGATACAGTTCAAAAAATTACAGAAACAGTTGCCTTCATTAAAAATGTTAGCAAGGTTAAACCTCGGATCGGCGTTATCTTAGGATCTGGTTTAGGCCATTTTGTTCAACATATGAATGTTGAAAGCTCTTTTCCTTTTCATACACTACCCCACTTTATCCCACCAACTGTAGAAGGCCATTCTGGAAACTTAATTCTTGGTGATCTCGCTGGAGTTCCTATCGTTGTGCTGCAAGGTCGTCTTCACTACTATGAGGGACATGACATGAATACCGTTGTATTTCCGACAAGAGTTATGGCTGCGCTTGGTATTGAAAATCTCGTGGTAACTAACTCTGCCGGTGGATATGGGGATGGCATGAACGCTGGAGATTTTATGATCATCGAAGATCATATTAACATGATGGGCACAAATCCTTTAATGGGCCCAAACATAAAAGCCCTAGGGCCACGATTTCCTGATATGACTCAAGCCTATGATAAAGAGCACATTGAAATTGCTGAAAAGATTTTTCGAGCACAAAAAGTATTTTTTCACAAAGGCATCTACATTGGCGTTACTGGTCCAACCTACGAAACTCCTGCTGAAATTCGCATGTTTAAAGCTCTTGGCGGCAAGGCTGTCGGTATGTCGACAGTTCCAGAAGTTATTGCTGCAAACCACATGGGGCTTCGTGTTTCTGCAATTAGTTGTATTACGAATCTAGCCGCTGGCATTACAGCAAACAAACTAACTCATGATGAAGTTACAGAAACAGCTAAAAAAGTTGAAAAAAGCTTCTGTGAGTTTTTAAAAGAATTTTTAACCAAAATATGAATCAAAAACTAAAGGCAAATTCAAAACTATCTCTTTTCATTATTTTTACGATTAGCTGTATTGTCATTTGCTTTTGTTTATCTTTTTATTTTTTAGTACGATTTTTTATCAATCCAGATGATTACTCTATAAATAGTGTTTTTCTAATTAAAGTTTTATCAGCTACGACTTTAATTTTGTTGTTTGTAAATGTCTTTTTCATGGTTGGGTTGCTTTTTTTTAGAACTCGACTAAAAACTCTTGATAAGTCATCTCACGATTTAGAGGCTAAAATCGTTGACAGGACAATCGAGCTAGATCGGCAAAAACAACTTCTGCTAAACGCTTCAAAAATGGCTACATTAGGGGAAATCTCTGCGGGTGTCGCCCATGAGATTAATAATCCCCTTGCCGCAATATCTGCGTACGCTTTCTTAATTGAAAAAAATTATCTCAATCAAAAAGACTTAGATAAAATCCCATTACATGTTTCAAAAATCGGATCTATGGTTGAAAGAATATCAAAAATAGTATCGGGATTAAAATCATTTGCTCGCGATGGATCAAAAGATCCTATGTCATACGTGACCTTGAGCTATTTTTTTGAAGATATTCAGGATCTCTGTGCGCTCAAGCTTCGAAGTAAAAATGTAAATTTAATTATAGACTTTCCTGCCGAAGACTTGCAAATCTATGGCCGAACTGTCCAGCTGTCTCAAGTTTTCATCAATTTAATTACCAATTCAATTGACGCTATCGAGAACAATAAAAATCGATGGATTAAAATTCAAATTGAAGACCTTCAAGAAAAAGTGCTGTTTAAAATAATCGACTCAGGACATGGTATTCCTGATCATGTCGCTGAGCACATCATGGAACCTTTTTATACTACGAAAAACCTGGGCAAAGGAACGGGCCTAGGCCTTTCTATTTCGCAAGGAATTCTGAAGGATCATCACGGTGAAATATATTTAGATAAAACAGCTCAAAATACCACTTTCATAATAATCCTGCCTAAACGTCCAGTCCAAAATTAAAAATTCAGACTAATTTCAAAATACTCGCTAACCGATTAGATCTTATCAGGGTCTTATCAATACCACCCCTTTGTGCACGTAGCACGTTGTGAACAGACCCGAAACGAGTATTATGAACAAGCTTTCATGGGTTATTGCTTTACTGTATTTAAACTTATTAATCGTTGGTTGCGATAATGGCAAAACAACAGAAACTGTGTTTCCAGCACAAGCCACTAGTGCTGCTTGTGCTTCAGCCTCTATTGCAAACCGCTATGTTGTTCATTGGGAAAACGGCAACTATTCAGTTGTTGAAACCGAATCTCATGTTGATGATGAAATTTTCCGAAATACTTATGTTAAAGATAATTTAGCTGCGATTAAACATGTTGATCGCGATATACGAATTAGCATTAACCAAATCTCAAAAAAAGATCTCTCGACACAATCTGGAATTTCAAGTTGGGGTCCAAATAAAATTGAAGCACCTGCCGTTTGGTCTCAGGGTTTTCAAGGCCAAAATGTTCGCGTTGGAATTGTCGACGGGATGGTCGACGCTTCACATGTGCAATTAAGAAATAATATTTTAGTCTCAGAGCAGTTTAATGATGAAATTAACAATTCACAGGTGAATATTCATGGAACACATGTAGCTGGTATAATAGCTGCCGATCCAAGCAAAGGGCCCGTGGTTGGTGTTGCACCAGCTGCTAAAATAATTGCTGGACAGTTTATTGGTAATGATGGAGGTGGCTCTTTAGGTGATGCCATTATTGCAATGAACTATGTAGCCGCTCAAGGGGTAAAAGTTATTAACATGTCTTGGGGAGGCGCGCCTTGTGTTCAAAATTTAAGATCAGCACTGCAAGAACTTTCGAGCAAAGATATTCTCATTGTTACAGCTTCTGGGAATGACGGTTTAAACTCTGATTACAGTCCAACATACCCCGCGGCCTTCATGTTAGATAGTCAAATCAATGTCGCAGCATCAACCAGTGATGATTACATGATTTATTTTTCAAACTTTGGTTTTAAGACTGTAAATATTCTTGCTCCAGGTGTAAATATTTTCTCAACAGTGCCTGGCAATAAATCTACTCTGCTAGATGGAACCAGCATGGCCGCACCAATGGTCACAGGCACTGCGGCATTATTATGGTCAGCCTTTCCAAATGCTAGCAGCCAACAGGTTAAAATCGCTATTCTTAATTCTGTTGATGTGGCTAGACCAAATGCAAATGTTAGCTCGCGGGGGCGTATAAACGCAAGAAAAGCTTTAGATACACTACGTTCGATGTTACAATAACTATCAATGAGTCATCTCAAAAATTTTACAAAAATCGCTCTATTAATAATACTCATTTTTTCTGCGGCTGCTAAATCTGCAGAAGTAGAAAGTAGCAATGAGTTTTTTGCTCGTTCTACATTTTATGGTAAAAGCTATTTATATACGGATAGTTCGCAAACACTCTATTCTTTAACCAGTGAAAACAAAATCATTTTTAATCGCTTTGTCGAAATGAAACTAACACCGGAGTTTATCTATTTAGATCAACCTCGCTTTCACGAAAGTAATGAAAATTACTTTGAAACTAAAGAGGCTTTCTTGAGCTTTTATAGTCAAAAACTAACAACTCGACTTGGTTTTTTTCAAATGAAAAAAGAAGGTCCTGATATTTTTGACCCATTGGACTATCAACAGCCTAAAAACTATTTAGACTTACTTCATCCGAGCAAGCTGCCTTTGCAAGGTGTCAGTTTTGAATATCAAATTAACAGTTACTCTTCAGTTGAAGCGACTTACATCACAAAAAACAAAACGCCTATATTGCCAACAATCAATAGCCCATGGTACCCGCGCGACAATAAAATACCAACGCAATCTGAATCAGCCTCTTTGAAGGTCCCCGATAATGTTTCATATAAAATTAAAACAAATGAAACTGATCAAGGTGCTGCTGATCACAATTATATCTTAAAATCAAAGTCTCAGACTGACTCTTTCGACTTTGTTTTGCAAATTGCCGAAACATTATCTAACACTCCAACAATCACGCCGGTTCTCAGTGGAACGCTTATTTCTGTTAACCCGATCTATGAAGTTCAGCTAACAAATCCGATCGAAATTGATGTCTTGTGGAAAAAAACAAAATATTATGGTTTCGGAATCACAAAACCCATCGATCGATTGCGATTGCTCACAAAGATTTTTTTTAATCAGTCAATTTCGCCTGATGACCGAATTAACTCATACAATATAGCCGTTGAAAAACAATTTGAAAACTTAACATTAATATTTGAAAGCTCTTTTCAATCTTCAGAGGCAAGATCTGCAGCAACAAATGCGGCCAGCTCAAGTGGATTGTTTTCGCAAGCTGTGGCATTAGGGCTTCGCTATGCTCCGACAGATTATTTTTCTTTTGTTCTGGGTGGCTTTAATGATTTCAAAAAAGGATCTTACTATTTTATGATCAACCCAAAAATTAGCTTAACATCAAATTTATTTGCTGAAATTCAAGTTGATCAAATGGGTGGGAAAAAAGATTCATTACTTTGGTATTTTGAACACAATGACTCAATATCAACTAAATTAAGCTATTTATTTTAAATCTTCCAGTCGAATGAACAAGCTGTTTGATTTTGTGTGAAATATGTCTTTTAAACGATATCGTTGCGTTGCTCCAAACACAATGACATTAATATTTTGCTTTGCCCAATTTTGGTTGAATGTTTGTTGCGCTAAATAATCGATAATTTTAGTTGAGATTCGCTTAGAACATTTTTTCGCCTTTAAATAGGCCTCATCCCAAAAAGATTTTGTCTGTAAACCTGATACCGTTGTTATGATTTCAGAATTTTCGCTAATGAATGTTTGTGCACTAAATCGCGATCTGAAATAAATCATCGGTTTATCTTCATCAATAATCCATAGACCAGTTGAAATTTGCGCGCTGATGTTTTTTGCGAAATCTTCTTGTTTAAATTTAAAACTAAGTTTTTCAATCACAGGTCTTAAAATAAGCTCTTGGCCTTTTTTTCGTTTTTTAAGTGCGGGCCAAATAAAGAATTGCTGCAATCTTGACTTTGTTAGTTTATCAAGAGGTTTAATTTGTTTAGATGAAAGCTCAACTTTTTGAGCATTAAACTTAAGTACGCCATTGATAAAACTATCAAATTCTTCTTTATTAACGTTAAACAGAATTGAATATGAACCAATAGCAATTTTTTCTGGTATTGTTTCAACGAGATGATCTCTATCAAAATCTTTGTTAAGCGCGAATTGAACAGTTAATTTTTCACTATCTAAAGATTTTATACGAATTTTTTGATTTAGCGACAGTTTCGATTTGTTGAAATTTTCCTGAATAGATTTGTCAATCTCTGTTAGCGTGTCATATATTTTTTGTTTGATTACGATGTTGATTTTTTCAATCATTAAATCGTTATATGCATTTAAGTTGTTGAAGTTTTCAAAAATATTTTCTTTTATTTCTTCTTCAAGGCCTCTTATGTTTGTACATTCAAATGATGAAATTTGTAAGCTAGGCTTTTCGTAATCAAGTTGTTCGGTTAATAAAGAAAAATCATAAACTGAATCTGCCTCGTTAGAGCGCGATAGTTTTAGATTCACGTGGTTCGTTTTTGCAATCAAAATAATATTAGAACATTCAGACTGCAATTTAATATTAATTATCGCACCATCAATATATTTAATAATAGTCGTGTTGATATCTATTTTCGGCACAAAAAATGTTACTTCAGCATCGGCGATTGATGTCATTATATTCGCGTCGTCTCTGATATTAATCTTAGCCGAACTCCATTTGTACTGATACTTGACGTCTGACAAAACAAACGGGAAACCATCTGGAAGATTAATGTTTGAACCATGTAGCACGCCTTCTAGTGGTTGGCTTGGTGTGAGGCTTTTTTCAATTTCGGACTTTAGTCTAGAAATTGGGTAATATGCCTCACCAGATAACTTTTGGGCGTTCACCTGGATAAAGGTTAGAAAAGATAAAATAAAAAAAGCAGTCGAAAGTCTAATTATTTTCATATTATTCACCGATATAATTCTGCAAAGCTCTTGTTTAAGAAAAACTCTTATCAAGTGTCTTTTCGGCAAGGTTAAAACAAAGATGCAGTACAAAAGTCGAGAAGCAGGAAAGTTTTTAGAATTTAAGTCTACTAAAAGTGTGAAACTTTTTGTCAGTATCTCTTTGTTAATTCTAACTTCTTTATTTTGTTTAAGTCTTTATTATATTCGCAATCTTTCATCAGAATATAACATCAAACAGTTTTTTCCAAAACGCCACCCACTGATTGAACAGGAAAAAGCTGTCATTAAACACTTTAAGATTCAGGAAAAATCATCTCTTATATTGCTGCTTAAACAGCCCAAAGACAACAAGTGGACACAGAAGGATAATTTGCTAAAACTCAGAGAGTTTAGCAATGAAATCAACAATAATGAAAATGTTTTAAAATCATATAGCCTAGGAACAATTCAAGGAAGCTTTGAAATTAAAAACAATCTCTATGTTGGTGATTTGTTTGCTCAGGTGCCCGACAAATATTGGTCACAAATGATTAAAACTCACCCGTTCATAAAGCCTAGCCTATTATCACAAAATGAAAATGAAACTCTCTTGGTTGTCGAATTAAAAGAAAATTCTCCGAAGAGAATTCAAGGCTTTAAAAACTCAGTTGTAAGTCTTAAGAATAAGGTATTTAAAAACGTTATTCTCGGTTATGGCGGAGTTCCGCTTTTACAAAGTGATGTGGCAAGCTTGCTTAAATCAGAACTGATTCGATCTATATTTTATGGTCTTATAATTTTTATTTTTGCATTGATTGCCATCTTTAATAACTGGTCTGGCATAGCTATATCAATTTTATGCCTACTTTTTATCAATATCGTCACGCTAGGGTTTCTGTCGTACCTAAAAATTAAGTTGGACGTTTTGTTGTCAACACTACCTGTGCTCATAAGCCTGGCTACAGTTTCACTTACGGTGCAGATTTTGGTTCGATGTGCTGATAACGCAAATTATTACTCAGATAATTTAAACACAAAATTTAATGCAATTATTCAAAACCTTAAAAACCTTTTCGTCGAAAATTTATTAGCCTCGCTCACAACATCGATAGGCTTTTTAATGTTAACGAGTTCTGATGTTACAATTATTAGCAAATATGGCAAATCAGTATCAATGACAATTTTGCTAAGTTGGCTACTAACACAGCTCTTTATTGTTCCGCTACTAACTGTTTTACCAGCAGCAGAACTGAGACAATGGTCTTCGAAAAAAGCCTATTGGAGTCTGCCACTACTTAAATTTAGCAAACCAATTGTTTATTTTACTGTACTTCTTTTCATTATTGGCGGTGCTTCATTTTCATTTTTAAACTGGAATTCACGCCTTTTTGACGATCTCCCTAAAAACTCTCAAACACGTATCAATACAGAAAAAGTTGATTCTCAGTTTGGCGGAACCATTCCAGTATCAATTGTCTTGTATGGACAATCTCAAGCCTGGACACAGCCTCAAAATTTGAGAAATCTCGACTTACTTTCAAAAGAAATCAAATCTTTGCGATCTGTCGGCACAGTTATTAGCTCAGCGGATTTTTTCAAAAAATCATCTTTGACCGGAGTTAGACTGCCAGCCTCAAATGCGGAAGCAACAGAATCTTTATTTGTTTTTTCAATGGCCGAAAGCGATCCAACAGTTACTTTTTTAAATCAAATAAAAAATCTAACTCGAATTGAAGTCAGACTCAAAGATCTTCCTTCAAACGTACAAAGCCAAGATATCAAAAAAGTTGAATCCCTGATTAAAAAATTCTTTCCTCAAATGCAATTTTCGATTTCAGGAATGGGAATTACAGCGCATAGACTGAATAAAGAAATGTCTCGCGAACTCATTTTCGGATTTTGGCAATCACTTGCTGTAATTGGTTTTTTGCTTGTATTTATTTTCAAAAATATCCGCTGGGCTCTTGTCGCATGCTTACCCAATTTGGTTCCGCCACTTGCATTAATTTTACTTTTAGCTATAAACAAGACGCCAATCAAACCTGGCATTGCAATTATTTTTTCGATTGCGATTGGTTTAGCGTTTACCAATACCGTTTATTTACTCGGTAAACTTAAAAAAGTTGTTCATGAAAAAAATTTGCGTCATTATTTACCTATAAAGCAAATGCTAGTATCAGAAATGATTCCATGTTTGCTTGCGACTTTATTGGTTACATCAGCTTTTGTCGTTTTTACTTTTTCATACTTTGAAATGAATAAAATATTTGGGGTTTATATGGTTTTATCTTTGCTGGCTGGTGCCTTTGGTGATTTACTCTTTTTGCCTTCACTACTTAAAACTTATCCACATTTGCTGTTAGGTCCAACTGAAAAAAAAACTAAGCTTAAGCACTCATTAGCCTTTACGAGTGTAATGTTTTTATTGGTTTTTCATCCTAAGCTGCAAGCCGCACCTTCCAATAAAAATCTTGATGTTGAAGCTATCCTAAAGAAGTCTCAGTCTTTGTTGAAAAGTCATGACGATCAAGCTCTTGTTACAATGAAAATTATTGAAGCCGATGGGTCAGTCAAAGAAAGACAACTTTCAATCAAGCGAAAATTCTCTCAAAAAAAACATATGACTCTTGTTAAATTAAAAAAACCTGTTGATTTAAAAGGCACAGCGTTGCTCAGTGTTTTTGAAAATGGTTCTGAAGATCAATGGCTATACTTGCCATCAACGAAACAAACTCGAAGAGTCATGGGACAGAATAAAAAATCTGGCGTTCTCGGTTCAGAATTAACTGCCGAAGACTTAGATGTGGCAACAATAAAAGGCTCTAAAGCTAAATTGGTTAAAGAAATTAAGTGTGGAAGTGAAACTTGTGCTCTAATCGAAGTCAAATCGAACGCAAACGGTACGCGCTATTCTAAAGCATTATTTATCATATCACTAAAAAGCTTTTTGCCACAAAGATTAGAGTATTATAATGCAAATAATAAACCTATAAAGCGTGTCGATTTTGAAAATTATATTCGACTTGGCCAGGTGTATCGCGCTCAGTCAATTCGCGTTAAAAATTTAGTTAATAAAAGAGGCACGGACTTGATTTTATCGCAGATTAAATCAAACTCTGGCCTAAGCGAAGATGAGTTCTCGCAGCGCGCTCTATCAAAAGACTAATTCTTGTTCTTCCTGAATAAGCCATGGTAAATTTTAAGCCTCAAAAGCGAGGTTTAGTATGCGTCAGTATATTTCTGATTTGAAAAACGTTGTTGGTGAAAAAGTTGAGTTAAAAGGCTGGGCTTACCAAACACGTTCTTCGGGTAAAGTTAAATTTTTAGAATTACGCGATGGCACAGGCATAGTTCCCTGTATTTTTTTTGAAAAAGATTGTGGTCCTGCGGTTTTTCAAAAGTTTGAACAACTCACGCAAGAGTGTTCTGTCGCTTTAACTGGAACAGTTCGTAAACACCCTAAGCATGAAAATGTATTTGAAATCGGCGTGGAAAACTTTGAGGTTCTAGGTCAATCTGAAAACTATCCCATAACGCCAAAAGAGCACGGAACTGATTTTTTAATGGAAAATCGTCACCTTTGGATTCGCTCAAAAAGACAACATGCTATTTTGAGAGTGCGCCATGAAATTGTTATGGCTATTCGTGATTTTTTTGATGGACGCGGTTTTACTTTGACAGACGCTCCAATTTTTACGCCTGCAGCTTGCGAAGGAACGTCAAATTTATTTGAAACAAAATACTTCGATGATAAAATGTTTTTATCTCAATCTGGTCAGTTATACATGGAGGCCACTGCGCGTGCTTTTGGCAAGGTCTATTGTTTTGGCCCAACATTCCGCGCTGAAAAATCAAAAACTCGTCGCCATTTAATTGAATTCTGGATGGTTGAGCCCGAAGTTGCGTTTAATGACATGTACGATAACATGGATTTAGCTGAACAATTCGTTGAATACATCGTTCAGCGTGTATTAAAAAACAGAGCCGAGGAGCTTCGTGTTCTTGAGCGCGACATCTCCAAGCTTGAGGTTATTAAGGGCAAATTCCCACGCTTGCACTACAAAGAAGCTGCTGAAATTATCAAAAAGGAAAACCCTGAATTTATCATTGGCGATGATTTTGGTGCGCCGGATGAGACAATCATTTCGTCTAAATTTGATAAGCCAGTTTTTGTTCATCACTACCCACAGGCCGTGAAAGCTTTCTACATGAAAGAGGACCCCCAAGATCGTGGCTACGCTATGGGATCAGATCTGTTAGCTACTGAGGGTTATGGTGAAATCATTGGCGGTGGCCAACGTGAAGAAAGCGTTGAAACACTTATTCGTAAAATTAAAGAGCATAATTTAGATCAAAAAGATTTTGAATGGTATTTAGATATTCGTCGTTATGGGTCTGTTCCTAGTTCTGGTTTCGGGCTAGGCCTCGAAAGAACTGTAACATGGATATGCGGCCTTCCGCATGTTCGTGAAACTGGAGCATTTCCTCGTCTTTACGGAAGAGCTTATCCATAAATACTTTTTATTTAATATTTTAAGGAAAACTATATGTCAGAAATAATGCTACAAAAAATCGAAGACCTCGAAAAAAGAAACGAACGCGCCTTGGCTGGCGGTGGTTCTGATAAAATCACAAAGCATAAACATGGTGGTCGGCTAACGGCACGAGAGCGCGTTGAAGTCCTGCTAGATCCAGGAAGCTTTGTTGAAATGGATCGTTTCATGACACACAAGTGTACCAACTTCGGCATGGAAAAAAACAAAATCTTGGGTGATGGAATTATAACTGGCTATGGTCGCATTAATGGCAAGTTGGTCTATGTGTCCTCTCAGGACTTTACGGTTAATGGCGGCTCTATGTCGCGAACACAGGCCAATAAGATTTGTAAAGTCATGGATCTCGCCATAAAAAATGGGGCTCCATTTATATCAATTAATGACTCTGGTGGCGCGCGTATTCAAGAAGGCATTGAGTCTCTTGGTGGATACGCTGATATTTTTACTCGCAACACAATGGCATCAGGTGTAATTCCGCAAATTACAGCAATCATGGGGCCTTGTGCTGGCGGTGCGGTTTATTCTCCATCGATAACAGATTTTGTTTTTATGGTTGAGAAAACAAGCTACATGTTTGTTACAGGCCCCGATGTTATTAAAACTGTTACCCATGAAGATGTAACTAAAGAAGATCTTGGTGGCGCATCAACTCACTCACAAAAATCTGGCGTAGCACATTTTACAGCTAAAGATGATAAACACTGTTTACTCTTAATCAGAGAGCTCATGAGCTTTATTCCTTCTAACAATTTAGATGATACTCCAACGCTTGCCCCTAAAGATTCACCTGATCGTATTGTCGATGCATTAAATACTTTAATTCCAGACAATCCCAAAAAACCATACGACATGCTTCAGATTATTTCTGAAGTTGTTGATGAGGGTTATTTTTTAGAGGTACATAAAAACTTCGCTCAAAATGTTATCGTAGGATATGCGCGCATGAATGGCCGTCCAGTCGGCATAGTTGCAAACCAACCGCAGGTTTTGGCTGGTTGTTTAAATATTGATGCCTCAAGAAAAGCTGCACGCTTTATTCGTTTTTGTGATGCCTTTAATATACCAATAGTTTCTTTTGTCGATGTTCCTGGTTTTTTACCTGGACGCGATCAAGAATGGAACGGCATTATCACACATGGCGCCAAATTACTTTACGCTTATGCAGAAGCAACTGTTCCAAAAGTCACCGTCATTACACGCAAAGCATATGGTGGTGCCTATATCGTGATGGGATCAAAACTTCTAAGATCAGATGTTAATCTCGCCTTTCCATCTGCTGAAATCGCCGTAATGGGGGCAGAAGGCGCAGTGAATATTATTCACAGAGATAAAATCACAAAAGCCGCAGATCCAGCAGCTGAAAGAGCTAAACTGACCGCTGAGTATGAGCAAATGTTCAGTAATCCTTATGTTTCTGCAGATCTTGGCTACACAGATGAGGTTATTGAGCCTGCGCTCACGCGCAAAAGAATTATTGATTCTCTTGAAATGTTAAAAAACAAACGTGATGTTAATCCGCCGAAAAAGCACGGCAACATCCCACTATAAGGAGATTTTGCCTTTATGATTAAACCTCATAGCAACGAAATATCAACTCCTGCAAATGCGCCATTCAAAAAAATTCTTATCGCCAATCGCGGGGAAATAGCTATTCGTATAACTCGCGCTTGTCGCGAGTTAGGAATTTCTTCTGTTTCTGTTTTTAGTGACGCTGATCGTGAAAGCTTACATGTTTTTTTGGCCGATGAGGCTTATCACATAGGACCTAGTCCTTCTAAAGAAAGCTATTTGAATTATAAAAAAATTCTCGATGTTGCAATCAAAGCTGGGGTCGACGCTATTCACCCTGGTTACGGGTTTTTGTCTGAAAATTCTATCTTTGTAAGAGCCTGCCAAGACGCAGGAATTACTTTTATTGGACCAACTCCTGAAAATATGGAGGCAATGGGTGACAAGCTATCAGCCAAAGCCCTTATGAAAAAAGCTAATGTTCCTACCGTACCGGGATCTGATGGTGGTGTTGAAACTGTCGAAGAAGCCATAGCAATAGCTCAAAAAATTGGCTTACCAATTATTATCAAAGCCAGTGCTGGCGGAGGCGGTAAAGGTATGCGTGTGGTTCGCCACGAATCAGAAGTTGAAAGTGCTTTTAGAGCTTGTCGCTCTGAGGGACAAAACTATTTCGCAGACCCAACAGTTTACATAGAAAAATTCATTAATGATCCTAAGCATATCGAAATTCAAGTGTTCGGTGACAAACACGGCAATGTTGTTCATTTATTCGAGCGTGAATGTTCAGTTCAGCGTCGACATCAGAAAATTATTGAGGAATCTCCGTCACCTTCGGTACCTGCAGATGTTCGTAACAAAATGGGCGAAGCTGCTGTTCGTGCCGCTAAGTCAATTAACTATGTTGGTGCAGGAACGATTGAATTTATTTTCGACAATCAAACAAAAGAGTTTTATTTCATGGAAATGAATACTCGCTTACAAGTCGAACACCCTATTACAGAATTAGTTACAGGCTATGATTTGGTGAAAGAACAAATTTGGGTAGCCAAGGGCTCTAAGCTGAGCTTTAAGCAAGAAGATATTAAGCAAAAGGGTCATGCGATTGAAGCGCGCATTTGTGCTGAAGACCCTGTGACATATAAACCATCACCTGGACAAATTAGAGCCTGCCGCCACCCGCAAGGGCCATTTTTGCGTATCGATTCGTACGCTTATCCAGGTTACGAAGTTCCAATTTATTACGACCCAATGATAGCGAAAGTAATTACTTGGGGTGACACTCGTGAAGAAGCTATCGATCGTATGCAGCGTGCTTTAACAGAGTTTGTGTTAACAGGGATTAAAACAAATATTGTTTTGCACAAAACAATATTACAGCATCCAAAATTTTTAGATGGTTCTTACACAACACAGTTTATTGAGAAAAACTTTGAAGTCATAGAGCCACAGTTGTTTACAGACATTGAAGATCCGGTGTTTTTGATTGCAGCAGCAATTACAGCCTATGAGGATCGCAAAACTAAAGATGTTCGTAGATACAACGTACCTTCAAACTGGCGTCGTATCGGACGCAAAATTCAACTGCGAACGTAAAAAACATTAAAGGATATAGCATGTATTTTGAAGCTGTTTTAAATAATAAAAAATATAAAGTTGATGTTCACGAAGAACGTCATAGCTGGAAAGTTTCCTTACAAAAAGACGGCGAACCATGGGTTCATCATGAAATTTCTAAATCAGATTTTCAAAGCGCCGAGGAATATGTTAGCTTTCTGTTTGCTGGAAAATCCTATTTGATTGATGTTCTTGGTCAAGACACAGAATACACAGTCTTTACCAGAAACTCATTTCGAACGATTAAAATTTTCAATGATGAAATGCTTTTACACGAATCCCTCAAAAAAGGTGGTGGCTTTGGTGGTGACACAGAATTAAAAGCTGGTATGCCTGGTAAAATCATCGAAATTTTTGCAAAAGAAGGTGAAACCGTTAAAGCCGGAAAGCCGTTACTCATTATGGAAGCCATGAAAATGGAAAACGAAATGCGCGCATCTGCCGACGTTAAAATCAAGCAGATTTGTGTCAAGCAAGGTGACTCTGTGGAAAATGGTGCTGTTTTGATTAAGTTTGATAAACTTGATTAAGCCCTCTGCGTGCGATTGATTTTTTCAGTCGCACCCTATTTAAATTTTATCAAGATACTCTTTCTTTTTATTTTCATATTCTTCTTGAGAAATGGCACCAGCTTGTAAAAGCTTATGAAGCTCTTCAATGGCCTTAGCAACATCTCCAGTTTTTTCTGACAAAGATTGTGTGGTATAAGTTTTTTGCGGCTCAAAAGTTGTTGTGGGTTCTGTTGCCGCATTTCCAGAAAGAGCATTAAACAATCTTTTTACTCCGGTTAGCCAAACATCAAAATAATTCATTTCAGGAGATCTTTGATTAATAACGACTGTCTCAGCTATCATGTCATGTAGGGTTTGTCTTTTGGCCGTAAAAAGATTCATAAGATAACCAATCATCAAGACAATCGCCGATAAAAATGAACAAAAAAATCTAATGTAGGCTTGTTGTAAAGATAGGCGCTCACCTTTTTCTGAAACGACCGTTAAACCCATTATGCTTTTACCTGGCGTTGCCATCATTGGTGAAGATTCAAAAATTGGTTTGTAAAACAAACTAACAACGAAGCCACCGATAAATGGAATTAGGCTATTCAAAACAAAAGCCGGAATCCATAGAATAACTCCATCAATTAAACTAGCGGCGAATCTTCTCCAAAAACCAGCATAACTCATTTTACTCTCCTTGCTGTCCAACAATGTTTAGATCTTTTGCTTTTTTCTTTTCAAATAGACCAACAATCACAATAGACACTTCATACATAAACCACAACGGAACCATTAATAAAATCATGCTGAGCGCATCTGGTGGTGCGGCTATTGCAGAAACAACTGTAATACCGACAACAGCATACTTTCGATACTCTTTTAAAAATCTGTGCGACACTAAACCTGTGAGCCCCAAGAAAGAAATAACCACCGGCATTTCAAAAGTGATTCCAAAGACGATGGCCGTCTGTGTAAAAAAACCCAAGTAGTGATCAATTGTAATCATTGGCTTGTCTATATCTCCACCGAAGGTCATTAAAAATTTAAATGCCATCGGTAAAACAATAAAGTAACTAAATAGAACACCCATTACGAATTGAATAGTTCCAGCCAAGATGAATCCAGCAGCATATTTTTTTTCGTTCCTATACAGCGCCGGTGATATAAACTTCCAAACTTGGTATAACCAAAACGGGGCTGAAAGAACCAGACCCGCCACAAATGCTAACTTGATGTGAGCCATAAACTTATCCATGGGGCTCGTGAAAACAAGACCGCCGTTTGGTAAATATGGTTGAATAGGCTTACGGATAATGTTGAATAAATAATCGCTCAATCCCCAAGCCAAGCAAGTTCCTACGACCACGCTATAAGCAGATTGAGTCAATCGAGCTCTCAACTCAGCCAGGTGCTCAATCAAAGTCATATTTTTATCTTCTGGATTGTTATGATTTTGATCCGTCACTGTTGTCTACTTTCGAAGGTGTTTCTTGGCTTTGATTTTGTACTGCTCGAGCATCACTTACGGGTTCAATATTAAGATTTGAGTTCGCTTGTTGAACGCTGTCTTTTTGCGTATGTTTAAAAAGATCTTCAGGACGAACAGCAGCTTCACGCTTTATATCATCCCACACACCAGATGTTGATCGACGTAGATCGTTAAATAAACGAGCTATATTGCGCATGACCTCAGGCAATTTTTCCGGCGGAATAACAATAATCATAACTAATGCAACAATGATAATGTGACTAATGCTCATGCTTTTGTTTTAACTTAGGCTTTCGTAACTTTCAATTGTTCTTTTGGTATGGTGACAATACCCATCTGCGACAATTTTTCTCGGGCAACCTCAGATCCAGTTTTAATGTATTTCTCATAAAGCCTTAACACATTGTGATCAGACTGGACTTGAGATTTATCGCTGATGTAGCTTAACACATCAACAAAGTCTAAAAATCTTTTAGAAAATGTTTTATAAACTTGCGACAAGTGATCGTCTTTAGTCCAAGTAGCCAAATTGGAGTATGCAACACTTCCTATGTCAGAGTAATAATCAATGTCTACAATTTTCTTCTGAAGCGAGTCTCCAAAGAAACCTGCTAAATATAAAGAGCGGTCTGCTAATATTTTCATTATTTCTTTGTTTTTAGGGCTGTCTGCGCTCATAGCGACTAAGTACATTTCGGCCAAAGTTTCAGGCTTTTGCTCGGAGTTTTCAATACGCACAACAACAGGCGAAAATAAATTTTTCGAATCTAAATAGTGTTTTAACATGTGCACCAAATAGGTTTCTAATTGAGGAAAAGATTTTACTTTTCGATGCGTTAACGCCTCTTTAAGTGCTTCTGAAAAGTGTTGCTCTGGGCTTATAAAAACAAAGCTACTCATATATAGTATCAATTCGGTATAATCGACCCTTTACTTAAAAGTTTATCTCATTCTTTTTATATTATCATTCTGAGACGATTTATTTTTGAATCTTCCGAGCCTTTTGGCCGATGTGTTGTTTAATGAATATAAACTACGGACCACTAACTTCTTTACTTTCGTCTGATGATATGACAGAAATCATGATCAATTCGTGGGACCACGTTTTTGTTGAACACAAGGGTCTTATTGTTCGCACAGCAATTAAATTTTTAGACGATCGTGAATTTAATGAGTTGATTTATAATATTCTGCTGATCGACAAAAAAGATCTTACCGATCAATATTGCTTTGATGGAATTTTGCCGGAAGGGCATCGTTATCATATCACCCTTCCTCCATTGAGCCCCAAGGGACCAACTCTTACAATTAGAAAGTTCTCTGAAAAAGTTTTCTCGCTCGAGCAGTTTGCAAAAAATGGTTTTTTGTCAGACAAGGCTGTGCGCTTTCTACAGATCGCCATTATAAGTCGTTTAAATATTATTGTTAGCGGTGGAACAGGAACCGGGAAAACCTCTCTACTAAATACTCTCTGTAGCTTAATTCCAGAAGATCAGCGAATAGTCTCCATTGAAGATACCCAAGAACTGAAAGCTCAACATTCTAACTGGGTGCATCTTGTGACTCACAAAAAATCTAAAACTGAAATTAGTGCTCGTGACTGTTTACACAATGCTTTACGAATGAGACCCGACCGAATTGTTGTTGGCGAGTGTCGCGGTTCTGAAGCTTTTGAAATGTTGCAGGCTATGAATACCGGTCACGATGGCTCGCTGACCTCAATACATGCCAACTCTGCGAACGATTGCTTATCACGCTTAGAAACTTTAGTTTCTATAGCCCACCCAGACTTACCAATTAAAATAATTCGACATCAAATGAGTGAAGCAATAGATTTAATTATCCAACTAAAAAGAACTCCCGAGGGACATCGCGTAGTTTCGGATATAATTGAAATAACTGGAATTGAAGGGGATACACTTACAAGATCAGTTGTATTCTCAAGAAATAAAGCCGGGTTGCTCGATGTCAACGGACTTGTGCCAGATATTTTAAACAAAATCAATCTCAACAGTAAGCTGATCAGCGCTCAGTTTTTCGATCCACAAACACAAATTAAAAAAACGAGTTAAATCTTTTTTCCAACTATGCTTGTTATGTGTTCTTTGTCGAAAAGTTTATGAGCTACTTTTAAAACGTCTTGCGCGGTCACCTTGTTATATTGTTCGGCAATATTCAAGGATTCTGTAAAATCATTTCCGTAAAAATCATCGAATATGATTGTATTACATATAGCAGATTTTCTTTGTAAACCAATATCATGCTGACCAATTAAATATCTTTTTGCTCGTAGAAGTTCGTTTTCACTAATCTCAGTTGTTGATATTTTTTTAAATTCTTCGTGAAACATTTCAATAGACTTTTTAACCTTGTCTGGCGAACAAGCTATGTAGCCTCCAAAATATCCCCCTTCGAGACCCTCTAGGTGAATCGGCGAAACAGAATATGCAAGTGAGTTCTTATCCCTGAGTTCGAGAAATAGTCTTCCTCCTTGGCCAGCTAAGATAGCTTGGATTATTTGCAAAACGTACCGATCCTTGTCGTTTATATTAAGACCTCTCCAGCCGACAATGACATGCGATTGTTCTTTATCTTTTTCCATAAAGAAAGTTTTACTCTCTGTAAGGGCTGATAACTTGAAATGTTCGAGTACTTTTGTTCCATTTGAAAAATGTTTTTCTAGTTTCTCGGCTAAACGTATCCACAGTTTTTTATCAAAATCCCCAACGACAACAATTGACGTGTTTTGGGCATGCATTATTTTTGTAAAATATTTTTTAACTTCTTCTTTGTTAAGATTTTTCAAAGTCATTTCGGTTCCAAGCGCTTCATACGAAATGGGATGATTCGGAAACAAGTTTTGAACAAATTGACGTCCGCATAAATAAGATGGTTGATCGTCTTTAGCTTTTATTTGACGAAGCATACCGTCTTTTTCACGTTCCAGGACAGAATCTGGAAATGTTGCGTTTAAAATAATTTCTTCAGTTAATAATAGGACTTCTGATTCAAAAGCCTTCATATAATCTACACTTAAACCAATTGTGTTTTTTCCGCCGAACGGTGAAATTCCTGCCGCCAGCTCTTCTATTGCTTGTAAAACTTCAGCTTCTGTTTTGGTGTTCGTTCCGCTGGTCCATGTCCGGGTTATTAATTCGGTTAGCCCCAGCGTCTGCAAGGTCTCTATGCGCGCCCCTGCGCCAAACAGTATTTTGGCGGATACTGTTGGTATTTCAGACGAGTTTTGAAAAATAAGTTTAATGCCTTTTTTCGTTGTATATGTTTCTGTTTTAATACTTTTCGTTTGTTGTAGTTTTTTGAATTCAATTTTTGGAATTTTGACTCTGATGTTTTTTTTCTTTTCAAAAACACTTTTTCTTTTCGCTAAATTAACCCATTCAGAATGAACACTTTTTAGTAAAGACTCAGCACTAGACTCTTCCATTGGTGATAACGT
Source organism: Pseudobdellovibrio sp. (assembly GCA_046293015.1). Lineage (GTDB taxonomy): Bacteria > Bdellovibrionota > Bdellovibrionia > Bdellovibrionales > Bdellovibrionaceae > Pseudobdellovibrio. The sequence continues at coordinate 153,278 of JBKBPU010000001.1, read as the reverse complement.
TGAATAAAATGCGTTATTCATATCAAAATATTTGTTCGCCATTTTTTTAATGATTGTTGGAGTAGTTTTTTGAATTGCTTTTAAGTATTTTTCGTGAGCCGTCGAGTCTCCTGTATAGAACTCGGACGATCCAATTTTGTTTGCAATCCCATCAGTTGTTTCAATTGAATAAAATTGTTCAGAAGAAATAATAGTAATTGCTTTTTTAATTTCAGCCCAACTCACTTCAATTTTTTTAATTTTTTCTACTTCTTCAAAAATAGCACAAAACGCCACTTTGGGGTCTTGGTCCAATGTTTTAAAATTGAGCGCTAACAGGCCGGCATCTTGGGGGTTGTAGCTATATGCCGAAACATTGTTAACCAAGTTGTTCTCTAATCGCATTTTTGAAAATAGTCTGCTTGTATCGCCTTGCCCCAGGATCATCATCAGAACATCTAAATATGGTACATCTTTGTGTTTAATGCTTGGTGCTCTGAAGGCTAAATTAAAAGTGCTTTCCTTTAAATCTTTTTGCCTTGCTCGATAAACAACTTTTTTCTGAGTGGGTTCTTTTATTCTTTTAATTTTTTTGAGTTTATAGTTTTTAAAATCAGAAAAGTACTTATTAACTAAGTCCTTCATTTCAACACTCTCAAAGTCTCCAGATATAATTAAACACATATTTGATGGGACATATCGTGATTGAAAATATTTTTTTATCTTCTTAACCGACCAGCCTCGTACGTTTTTTTCGTAACCAATGACCGGTACGCCATATGGATGCTTTGAAAAAACAGAGCCAAACAATAATTGCGACGACTGTCTACCCGGAGAATCAAGACCCATTTTTATTTCTTCACAAACAACTTCTCTTTCGCTGTCTACTTCTGCGGGATCGAATGTTGGGTGTCCCATCATTTGCGAAATCACACTTAATGCAACGTCCTTAAAAGCTTTTGATATAGTAACGTAAAATACTGTTTGATCAAACGAAGTATACGCGTTGAGCTCTCCGCCTGAAGCTTCGACCAATGAAGCTATTTCCCCAACTTTATATTGCTCTGTTCCTTTAAAAACGAGGTGTTCGATAAAATGACTAATTCCTTCTTCGCCTTTTTTTTCATCTGCGCTTCCCGTTTTGACCCACATTTGTACGCTAACAACAGGTGATTTGTGGCTTGGTACTAGAATTACTTTTAATTTGTTTTTAAGTTGAAATTTAACTTGTTTCATTTATAACTTCCGTATGCTTAACCAGTTTGGTGTTTATATTCACATTCCATATTGTATTCAGCGCTGCACATACTGTGATTTTGCAACCTACGTGCAGTCAGAAATACTTGCTCCAAATAAATACATAGAACTCGTAAAGAAAGAGATTTTGCTTCGTCGCCAAATGTTTAATTTAAACTCTACGTCAGATGTTAAATTAGACACTCTGTATTTTGGCGGAGGCACCCCTAGCCTTATTCCTTCTGAACTTATTGTAGACTTGATTGCTGAACTCAACAAGCACGGCTTGCGAACTGGACCTCAGACAGAAATAACAATTGAAATCAATCCGGCCACTATTGATGAACGCAAGCTTGAACATTACTTAAGCGCTGGAATTAATCGATTTAGTGTCGGAGCACAAACTTTTCACGATCGCTTACTCAAAATGGTCAAACGAGAACATTCGTCTGAACAAACAATTCAAACTTTATCTTTATTAAAAAAGTATAAATTAAATTTTTCTTTTGATTTACTATTTGCTCTACCAACGCAAACACTTGAAGAGTTATCTTACGATGTGGAAAAAGCTGTTGAAATCGGATCTTCACATATTTCTCCTTATTGCCTGACCGTACCGGAAAATCATCCTCTCTCTAAAAATCGCCCGCTCGAAGAAGATCAAATACAGATGTTTAGTATTATTCATGAAGCTCTACAAAAGTCTGGCTTTAATCGCTATGAAATTTCAAACTACTCTAAACCAGGTTTTGAGTCGCGTCACAATAATTTATACTGGACAGATCAATCTTATTGGGGCCTGGGGCTGAGCGCGCACTCATACAGTCGATCGCCTTTTTCTGAGACGCCATGGGGCGAGAGATTTTGGAATCCGTCTAATATAAACATTTATGAGCAGCAAGTTTTGGCCAACCAAAAAAACTTGCCCACCGAACAAATTGAAAGGCTTGAAAAACACCAGTCGCTAACTGATTTTTGCCATACCTCGTTAAGGTTGGCACAAGGTCTAGATCTGAATCAGCTAAAGCAAAAATTTGGGGCTTCGCTTGCGCAAGTCGTATCAAAAAAAGCTGAAAAATTGCTTAGTTTGCATCATTTAGTTTTAAATGATAACTGCTTGCAGCTTACAGAAAACGGGGTGCTCATTAGCAATCAAATTTTTGAAGCTTTTACCTTTCTTGACGTTGACATTTTATGAATAAAACACAAACTTGATACATCTATATATTTATTAAATTTAGAGGGAAAAATGGCCGACAACAAAGACCAAAGCAATACATCTCAATCTGAAAATACAGCTACCGAACAAGAGGCGCAGCCAACAAGCTCTACTGAGGCTTTAAAGTCACCACTAGAGCTGGCCCAAGAGGAAACTGCTAAATGGAAAAACGAGTATCTTTATCTACGTGCTGAGTTTGAAAATTACAAAAAGCACGCAATCAAAGAAAGATCGGATTTGTTAAAGTTCGGCGCGGAAAGAGTCGCTCGCGACATTCTTGAAGTTATGGATAATTTTGAGCGCGCTCTTCAAACACAAGTCACTGCCGACACACTACAAACCTTTAAAACCGGTGTAGAAATGACTGCAAAAGAATTGAAAGATGCTTTAACCAAACATGGTATTACTGAGGTGCCAAGCGAAGGTCAACCCTTCAATCCTGCACATCACGAAGCCATCAGCTCTGAACAAACGACTCAAGTTGCTGATGGATACGTTTCTCGCGTATTTAAAAAACCTTACAAACTCCATGATAAAATAATTCGTATGGGGCAGGTGGTTGTCGCAACGGCTCCAAAAACAAATTAATTTCAGTTAACAAAGGATTGTTGTGAGTAAAAAAGATTTTTATCAACTCTTAGGTGTTACTAAATCATCATCGGCTGATGAGATCAAAAAATCTTATCGCAAGCTTGCTATGCAGTACCATCCAGATAAAAATCCAGGCAACAAAGCCGCTGAAGATAAATTCAAAGAAATTTCTGAAGCCTACGAAGTTTTGAGTGATCCAGAAAAAAAGAAAGTCTATGATCAGTTCGGACACGCAGGTCTTGGTGGTGCTGGTCATTCATTTGGCGGAGGCTCTCAAGGTGGAAACCCGTTTGGACGCAGTGGCAATCCGTTTGGTGGCGCAGATATAAACGATCTTTTTGGCGACATGTTCGGAGATGTATTTGGTGCTGGCCGAAGATCCGGGTCTTTTGGTGGGTCAGCAGGTGCTCGATCTCGACAACAAAAAGGTTCTGACCTTCGCTACACATTGACAATTACCTTTGAAGAAGCGTCTGCTGGTTGCGAAAAAATTATTAGTTTTATGCGACAGGTTGGCTCAAAAGAAGAGGCTGCAAAGCTGTCAGTAACGGTTCCTGCTGGAGTTAAAGATGGACAACGGCTAAAGCTTTCGGAGGAAGGCGATAAACCATCTTCTGGTGTGGCTGGAGATTTATATGTTATTATCGCGCTTCAAGAACACTTGCTTTTTAAACGCGAAGAAAACGATGTAATACTAGATCTTCCAGTTAAATACACTGATGCAATTTTAGGTTCAGAAGTTGAAATTCCAACTTTAACTGGAAAGGCCCAAATTAAAATTCCGGCTGGAATCTACTCCGGACAGGTGTTGCGCCTTAAGGGTAAAGGGTTTTCAAAAATCGGCGCTCTCGGTGCCGGCGATATGCTTGTTCGTTTAATTATCGACACCCCTCAGAAAATTAATACCCGACAAAAAGAAATTATTGAAGAGTTACATAAATACTCAGATGAAACTCCCTTGGTTAAAAACTATAAAGATAAGCTTGATTCGCTTTTAAGGACACGAAAATGATGCGAAAAAAAATTTCTTCTTGCTGTCTATTATTTTTATTAATGGTTATCAGTTCGTGTGTGACTTCGCCAGTTATTGAGACTCGGCATAAGCCAATTCCTCATGTAAAAAAATACGAAAGCCCTGCAAACATTAATACAAAAAAAGCTCCTCCTGTTAACGTCGCAAATGACAATATTGCTGTGTTTAATAAAGCTCTTGAAGAAGCTCGTGCCAACGAGGCTAAACTTTCGCTAGATACGAAAAACAAAAATGCAGTGTCTGTTTCAATGACGGCTTTAACCTCTTCACCTTCTGCGCTAGCATCCTCTTCTACCGCTGTTAGGTTTCAAGATCTTGCTTTAGATCTCAAAACAGAAAATCGATTGCGCTCAACGGAAAACATCCCCACGGACAGTAAAAAAATTGGTCTTATTTTACCACTGACTGGTAAAAATGGTGGTGTTGGCCAGCGGGCACTAAACGCCATAAGGTTGGCATTTGGTCTTAATGACTCGACAGTGCCTAATTCGTTTTCGCTCGCCATCTTTGACAATCAAAGTAATCCAGAAATGGCCATCGCTGGCGTAGAAAAACTAATGCGAGAAGATAATGTCGTCGCTATTATGGGTGGATTAAGCTCTCGAGAGGCAACTATTATTTCTACTCGTGCTGAATATTATCAAGTTCCTTTCATTTCATTTTCACAGAAATCGGGCATAACCCAAAACACAGAGTTCACTTTTAGAAATTCTGTAACCGCAGAAATGCAAGTTGAAAGACTTGTTAAATACGCAACGGAAGGCCTTGGCGCTAAAAAATTTGCTATATTATATCCAAATGATTCTTATGGTGTCGAATTTGCAAATAAATATTGGGATCTTGTTCTCGCAGCAGGCGGACAAATCACAGCAGCTCAAGTTTATGACCCTAAAGACTCTGATTTTAATATTTACATTCAAAAGCTTGTCGGCACTTATTATCCTGAAGCTCGTGCTCAAGAATATAAACAGCGTCTCGACGAAATCGCTTTTAAACAAAAGAAAAAGCTTGAAGCTAATCCAAACAAAAAAAAATCTCTACGAGAAAATGAAGCGAAAGAAAACATCTTATCGCCAATTGTAAACTTTGATGTGCTTTTTGTTCCTGATAGCAGTAAAGCGCTAGGTCAAGTTGTGGCCTTTATGAAAGCTAACGATGTTTCAGACATAACGTATCTAGGTACAAATATCTGGAACTCTCCGGATCTCATTAGACGAATCGGCTCGGGAAAAGAAAGTGTTTATTTTGTGGACTCTATTCCAACGCCTGAAGAAGTTGCTAGGTCTAGTTTTCACAATAAATATATTTCTGTATACCAAGAAGCTCCGAGTTTAGTTGAAGCTCAATTTTATGAATCGGCTTCGATTTTGCGCGATACGCTCGCCAATACATCCCTTAGTCGTGATGGTCTTGCGAATCAACTTAAGATTCTCGGTCGAAAGTCGGGCGCTTATAATGAAATCCGCATGAATAATTCACATGAAATTGAACGACCACTTAATATTTTCGGCCTTGCAAACGGTGAAATTCTTAAATCAGAGTAATTTTTAACCTTTTTTATCAACGCGCCTGTCCAATGTCCAATAGCTAGTCAGAAGGTCTAGTTTAAAACATTAAGGGGGCGTTCAATGAAAAAGAATTTTTTATCCGAACAAGTTATCAATACATGTCGAACAAAACTTTTAGACATGAAATCTATGCTTTTAAATCAAATTAAAAACATGGCTGCAGAGTTTAATACTCTTGATAAGTCCCGTGGTGATGAAAGTGATTTATCGGCAGCTCACCAAGAAGAGCATAATTTTTTAACTTCACAATATAGAGCCAAAATGCAGTTAGTTGAAATTGATTTAGCTCTAGCAAGAATTGAAAATGGTCACTTTGGCATATGTGAAGAAACAGAAGAAACAATAGAAACTGAGCGTTTATTAGCAATACCATGGACAAGACTTAGCATAGAAGGTGCTGAAATTCGCGAAGCACTAGTTAGAAAAAGTGGCAAAAACTTTTCCACATCTTTATAGCTGTAAATTAAGCCAGCAGCGCTTTTCGCTGCTTTTTGATTCAACACAATAAACGCGGTGTTTTTTTGGTGACTTCATCGTTCAGTAAGATAATTATCGCCCCAATATTGATTTGGAACAATTTCAACATATCATCTAGCAATTGCTAGTGAGGGGGATCTGGTGAAAATGACGCCAACAAAACAGCAGCAGGCATTACAACAAGCTACAACATCGCAGGCGGAAAATGAAATGGATTTAGCTCCTGAAGTTCGTCAAATTAAAGAATCACTACTCGCTCAAAAAAGCGAAATTTTGAATCGCAATAACGAATTCAAACAAGCTCAATTAGACATATCAAAAATGTCTGACGAAGGTGATCAAACGGCTCAAGAGTTACAAAACAATATTTCTATTCACTTGCATGAGAGAGAAAGAAAATCTCTTCTAATGATTGAGAAGACTCTCTCTAAAATTGATTCTGGTTCCTACGGTGAATGCGAATCCTGTGGTGACCGTATTTCAATTAAACGTTTGCAGGCTAGACCTTTGACTCCATTTTGCATTAATTGTATGGAGGATCTTGAAGAAGCCTCTCATCAATCTGGACTTTTACAGTAATCAGCAGTCTTTATTTCCATTTTTTCTCATGGGAAGAGACCTGCTGACATGGATGTCAGTCTTGTTTTTAAAAAAATTGTTAAATCCGGACTAAAAAAATTCAAGTCGTTTTAAATTGCTCCGAAAAGTTTTTTAAGAAACAGGAGCGAACATGACATTTGATAATCAGCCAGTTGAAGTACCACAAACTCTTCCTATGTTGCCAGTAAGGGATATCGTTGTTTTTCCATACATGATTATTCCTTTATTTGTCGGAAGAGAGTCATCTATTCGATCAGTAGAAGATGCTTTAGCAAAAAATAGATTGATCTTTTTAGCATCACAAAAAGATATTGCTGAGGAAAATCCAACGCCAGAATCAATCTATAAAGTTGGTACTGTTGCCAAAATTATGAGAATGAGAAAATTATCTGATGGTCGTGTCAAAATTCTTATTCAAGGCGAAGCAAAAGCACAAATCACTTCATTTGTTAAAACAACCGGTAGCTACGAAGTTGCTGTTGAAAAAGTCGAAGACACAAACTCTGCTTCAACTCCTGTTGAAATTGAAGCGTTAGTTCGCACAGCAAAAGAATCTATTGAAAAAATTATTGCCCTTGGTAAAGCGCTATCACCAGACATCTTGTTGGTTTTAGATGATGTTAATGATCCAGGCCGTATTGCTGATTTAATTGCAAGTAACTTAGGTATTAAAGTTCAAGAAGCTCAAAAAGTTTTAGAAACGACAGATGCAAAAGAACGCCTCTCCCTAGTTTGTCAGATCTTAGCTGCTGAGTTAGAAGTTTTACAAGCACAAGCTAAAATGCGCACTGGTACTCGCGAAGACAACAATCGCAATCAACGCGAAAATTTCTTGCGCGAACAAATGAAAGCCATCAAAAGCGAACTAGGTGAAAATGCAGGTGGAGACTCTAAATCTGAAGAGATGGAAGAGCTTCGTAACAAGCTTATGAACGCTGGCATGCCTGAATCAGTTCAAACAGAGGCCTTAAAACAATTAGCTCGTTTGGAAAGAATGCACCCAGATGCTTCTGAAGCCACTATGGTTAGAACTTATTTAGATTGGATGGTGGATTTGCCATGGAGTAAGTCGACTGAAGATATTCATGATTTAGCTCGAGCACGTGCTATTTTAGATGAAGATCATTATGAGTTACAAAAAGCTAAAGAACGTGTTTTAGAGTTTTTGGCTGTTAGAAAATTAAAGTCGACGATGAAGGGTCCAATCTTATGTTTTAGCGGACCTCCGGGAGTAGGTAAAACCTCTTTGGGTCGTTCTATCGCAAAAGCTATGGGTCGTGAATACTTCCGTATAGCGCTCGGCGGTGTTAAAGATGAAGCCGAAATCCGTGGCCACAGACGTACTTACGTTGGCGCTATGCCCGGTAAAATCGTACAAGCTTTACGTCAGTGTAAAACAAAAAATCCTGTTATTGTATTAGATGAAATTGACAAAATGGCTTCTGATTTCAGAGGCGATCCAGCCTCAGCAATGCTTGAGGTTTTAGATCCAGAGCAAAATCAAACATTTCGTGATAATTATTTAAATGTTGATTTCGACTTATCAAAAGTTCTTTTCATTGCGACTGCGAATGTGGTTGAAAATATTCCACCAGCACTGCGTGACCGCATGGAAATGATTAGTATTCCAGGCTACACAGAAAATGATAAATTATTAATTACTAAAAAGCATTTAATCAACAGACAAATTGAAGCCAATGGTATCACTCCTGAAAACATCAAGTTCACTGATGATGGTATCAAGTTTTTAATCGCAGGCTATACTCGCGAAGCAGGTTTGCGAAACCTTGAGCGCGAAGTTGGTTCTGTATGTCGTAAAGTTGCTAAAAAAGTTGTTATGAATGAAACTAGCTTTGTTGAAGTCAACCAGGCATCTGTTCCTGAATTGCTTGGTCCACCGCGCTTCTTGCGTGATGATAAAATGCTTGAACCATCAGTTGGTGTAGTACAAGGTTTAGCTTGGACTCAGGCTGGCGGTGAAGTTTTATTAATTGAAGCTTTAAAAATGAAAGGCAAAGGTTCTTTAATGTTAACAGGCCAATTAGGCGATGTTATGAAAGAATCAGCTCACGCAGCTATGTCATATTCTAGAGCTCATATGGATGAATTAGGAATTGATCCAGAAATGTTTGAAAAATTTGATGTTCACGTTCACTTACCTGCTGGCGCTATTCCAAAAGATGGCCCTTCTGCTGGTATTACACTCACAACGGCTTTAGTCAGTTTATTAACTGGAACACCGGTTAGAAACGATATCGCTATGACTGGCGAAGTTACTTTACAAGGTCGTGTTTTACCTGTTGGTGGTATTCGTGAAAAGTGTTTAGCCGCTTTAAACTTAGGAATTACAAACGTTATTATTCCTATGGCCAACGGCAAAGACTTAGAAGACATTCCACAAGTTTTTAAAGATAAAATGAACTTCATTCTGGCTGAAAATTTAGACGAAGTGTTTGCAGTTGCTTTTGAAAAATCTGAGCGTTTTTCTAAAAAAACAGGTACCAAAAAAGATCCAAAAAAAGCAAAAACTACTGCAGCAGCTGCATAATTATAAGTTATTAATAAGATCAAAAAAAAGGGAGCTCACAAGCTCCCTTTTTTATTTTCATCTATTTAATAAATTCAATACTCAACTTCTCGATTAAATCGAGTTTCAACAAAATCTTCCTCTAAACCCTTGATACGCGATAGTCTTAAATTTTCAGACTCTAAGACCTTAACCAATGTTCTCAAATCTGAAATTTCTTCTTTAAGACCAACGATTTGTTCTTCTTTTTCTTGAAGCACTTGCGTGTAAGCTTTTTTCAAATCAGCCAAAAGTCTATTTGCAGCAGTTAATACCGACTCACCTTCGATCTTGTTTTCAGTTTGGTTTTGGGAGACTGAAGCACCAGAGCGAGTAGAGCTTATTCTGTTTGCTAATTCTAAGTTTTGGCTGGGTTCTTGAAATAAGTATGCTTTTTGTGCGGCACTTAAAATAGATGATCCGATATTATCGCTTTGTAGGGAGGGGCGATGCGCTTCGGAGTCATCAGTTTCAGATTCAAAGATTAAATACTTTCCATCATCGAGCTTGTACTGAATATCTTCAGCTTTAATTCTACGTCGTAATGTAGATATACTCACTTTATGTTTAATTGAGTATTCAGCTAAAGGTAGCCACATGCAAGACCTCCGTGACTATTCAAGCGTAACATAGCCAAAAGCCTTGTCAAATAAGGATTTTAAACAGGACCTTTGACGTGGATATCCAAAAAAAAAGCGAATTTTTTTGCTTATTCATGCGGCTTTAGTCTGAATACTCACGGATTATCAACTGAAAATCATTAATTCTTCATTGAAAAGCTAGATTTAAAAGCTCAGAGCGTCTTGCGTCAATTTGCTTTCGCCGAAGCTCAATAATCGTTAAAACTTCGCTTTCAGAGTATGCTTTTTTGTCTCTTCCCCCATCTAGAGCGCCCATTTGCAATATGTCTTTATTTTTTAAATAGGGTTGAATTTCTTCTTTGAGTTGGTTCAACAAAGCATCCGTATGGTTTTTATCCAACAATCCACCAGATGAAAGTAGGGTCTTAGTTTCCTCTTTAAGTTTAGAATATAGGTAATTATCATCAGCAAATTTACGATCAAGCTTGTCTTCATAATTATAAATCAGTGATTTTGGATATTTCGCCTTATATCTTGAGTTTGTCGAAGCAGGATTACCAGACTGATGCATTGCTTTGAACAAATCATCAGAATCCCAAGGAAGCACACGAAAGTAGATTCGCCCTTGTTCATACATCTTTTTATCGATGTAAAAAAACACTTCATCTGCACCATCGCCATTTGTATACAGCGAATTCAATACCATTAACCTCATATACGACTTTATATCCATGTTGTTTTCTAGAAAGCGCCAAAGCTGTTCTCCAGACAACTGATCAATCTGATCATATCCAGCCTGTAGATTTTTTCCTAGCCTTGCCACGATTGCTTTTTTCGAGCGCTCGTCTTTGGCCAGATCCTCAGATACACTCGCATTGATTAAATCAAATTTAGACTTCCCTCTTCGTCGCACAACCATAGGCGAATCTTTAACGACTTTCGTTGGTTTTTCGACTATCGTATAAAGACCGTTAGATTGACCATTAATCACCAGTTCTACATATTCACTCTGTTGCTTTTTGCCAATTTCAAGAAGATTTGCAGTTAAAAAACCTAGTCGTGTTGATATATATCCTTTATCAACCCACATATTGACTAGATTTATTTTTTTTCCTTTTACGCTTTTCACGACAATAGGTTGCTCTAGGTCGATTCCTAAGTTTTTGCGCTTCGCGCTTAAAGAGCCTTGGCCTCTAGTTTTCATTTCATTTATTTGAATGGCCGCTTCGCCATTAACTGAAAGCGAAGATGCGCCTTTAAACGAATACGACTCTTTGCCTACAGAATATTGAGATAAGTCTGAATCCGTAATGATTAAATCAATACGATTAGCTGTGGCTGACAAAGCCAACTCAGAGCAAAGTAAAATAGTTGAAAAGAATATTTTTTTGTAGTTATTCGTGCGCTTAGCCAGCATTCATTCTCCTAAGTCCAGTTTAAATCAATAAGCTATTGTTAGGCCAACCCATTCTTTGGCTAATAGCTTTTGGTCTTTCAGTTGTGTATATTGGTTTAACACTGTGACAAAATGCTGCTTGTTTGTTTCGACGCAACTGTGTTTAACTTCTTTAAGTGAGTATTAATATTTCTAATAAGAAAAAAATCGCATTAGTTCTCAGTGGCGGAGGCATCAAAGCCGCTGCTTACCACATTGGTGTATGCTTGGCTCTAAAAGAAAAAGGCTTCGTATTTGAAGGTGGATCTAAAGAGTCTGTTCAGCTAAGATCACACCAACATGCACCGAAAATTCAATTGTATGTGGGCTCTAGTGCTGGTGCATTCGTAAGTGCTGTTCTGGCCTCGGGTCGGCCATTAGAATCGCTAATTACGGCTTTTCAGGTTGGTTTTGGCAATACGCCTTTTTATAACTTAGCTAATGAAGAATCTATAAAGCCCATTGGTTATCGTCATATTTTTAATTTAAACAGTCGTCGCATTTTGAGTTTTTTACCAGAGACCTTGTTAAAAAAATCAATTCTGACTGGTGGCCTCGAAGTTTTATTAAAAGAGGGCTTTAAGTTGAATGGGTTTTTCAACACCAACGGTCTCGAAAGATACCTTAGAAAATATGTTTTAGATGAAAATGATTTTTCAAGACTTGGTGTCGAACTCTATATCGTTGCTACCCAACTTAACCAATCTAGAAAAGTTGTATTCGGTCATTATTTAGAAAACTACAGCAAAGATGATATCTTACTTTTAGGTTCACAAAAAATCTCTCAAGCGGTCGCTGCCTCTACGGCACTACCTCCTGTGTTTGCCCCGTACCCAGTTAAGTTTTCTGAAAACAAAGAAATTTATCTTTACGATGGAGAAATTCGAGACACCCTCAGCACACACGTTGCTACAGATCATGGTGCTGATTTAGTTATTGCCTCTTATTCAATGCAACCTTATCAATTCACAGAAGAAATAGGATCTCTACACAAGTTTGGTATTCCTGCAATTGTAAATCAGGCGCTCTACCAAGTTTTAGAACAAAAAGTTGCACGTCATATCCATTTTCAAAAACAAAAACAAAATGTTTACTCTGAACTTAAGACAATTTGTAAAGAAGAAGGTTTAAGCTCAAGCCTTACTCAAAGAATTTTGGATACTGTGTCTAGTAAACTTGATTATGTTAATGGTGTTGATTATTTATATATAGCCCCAAGAGGTCACAACTACGAAATGTTTTTTGCAGATCATTTTTCACTGAATCCACAAATTCTAGAGAAAATTTTAATGATTGGTTTTAAGTCTGGTCTCGCTAGCTTGAGGTTTTTATAATCAAGCTAGCTTTTTGAATCGGTACTAAATTAACCTAAGCTTTTCTCAACTATTTCATAAAGCGGACCTGAAAATATGCCCACAAGTATAATCAATACGGCACAGGCCAGAGCTGTGACTGTTGTCGCCTGAACAGATGATTGAGCAACATCTGCATCTCCGTCTTTCATATACATAACAACAATCGGTCTTAGATAATAATACACGCTTATCACAGAGTTAATCACACCCCATAAGGCCAACCAAATTAAACCCTCGCTTACAGCTGCGCTAAATAAATAAAATTTACCAAAAAAGCCAAGTGTTGGTGGAAGCCCCGCCATAGACAGCAAACACGTTGTTAAACAGAGCGAAAGTACGGGTTGTTTTTTCGCAAAGCCAGCCAAACCTTCTACTGAAATCGACATGCCTTCGTTTTTTTCCATTAAACTAACTATTGCAAAAGCACCCATTGTCATTAGTGTGTAACCAAATAAATAGAAAACAACGCTAGATGCACTGTAGGCTGAATTCTGACTAATGCCAGAAGCAATAACGCCAACAAGTAAGTACCCAGAGTGCGCAACAGACGAATACGCCAATACTCGTTTCAAGTTCGACTGCAGAATTGCGGCGACATTACCAACTGTCATTGTAATAACTGCCAACCATTGCAATACATCAAAAAGATTTTGTGATCCAATCAATGACTGCGTAGCAATAACTCTGAGCAACGCCGCAAACGAAACTGCTTTTACTGCCGTTGCCATAAATGATGTTACCGGTGTCGGCGAACCCTGATAAACATCAGGAGTCCACGCGTGAAACGGAGCTATTGAAACTTTGAAACAAAAGCCGATGATAATAAAAACAATTCCAAACAAAAATAATTTATTGGTTTTCACTAAAGTAGCTGCACTTTGCATGAAATCAGTAATGTTGACAGTTCCTGCGCTTCCAAAAACAAACGACACCCCGTACAAAAATATCGCCGACGCAAATGAACCTAAGACAAAATATTTTATAGCGGCTTCCTTAGATAGCTTTTGTTCATGTGACATCGCAATCATTAAATAAAGCGAGAGCGACATCAACTCTAATCCAATAAATACAGTTAAAAGATTTACTGCCGATACGAGAATGATCATACCGAGTATTGAGTTCATCGTTAAAAAAATGAGTTCTGAAAATTGCTTTCCTCGTGTTGCCGGATTGTCATAAATCATCGTCAATGCGCCTACTGATCCGATTATTGCGACAATACTTACCCATTGAGTTAGTCCATCAAACAGCAACTGGTTATTAAACGCTGTTCTGTCCGAGCCGCCAAAAACAAATAGTAATCCTGCTGTCACAGCTAATCCAATAATAGCAATAACTAAAGTTGCAGTTGGGCTTTGTTCTTTATTGCCCTTAAGAACTTTTATCGTTAACGGTATTAAGCTAAATAAAAACAATACGATTAAAGGAGACGCTAATAAAATATCTTTTAAACCAACTTCTAAACTCATATTACTTAACCTCTAATACGTAATTGCTTTTGTTTTCAATCAAGTGATCAACACTTTTTTTCGAGTAATCCATAAAGTGGTTAGGAAATAGTCCCATCCAAAAAATCATGATTATCATCGGCACAATAACTATCCATTCGCGCAAACTTAAATCGTGAAGTGCGTGGTGCGCATCCTCTTCGGCGTGTTTAACGATTTCACCCTTAGGCCCAAAAAACACTCTTTTAACCATCCACAACATGTATGCCGCGCCAAGAACAACACCCGTTACTGAAACGGCAGCCGCCACTGTAGAGTATTTAAAAGCACCCATTAAAATTAAAAACTCACCAATAAACCCATTGGTCATTGGAACCGCTATCGATGACATTGTTACGATAATAAATGCAATCGTAAAAATAGGTAGTGCGCTTGCTAAGCCACCATATTTTGCAATTTCGCGTGAATGCGTTCTTTCATAAATCATGCCGATTAGTAAGAATAAAGCACCGGTCGAAATACCATGATTTAACATCTGATAAAGAGCGCCATTGACCCCGTATTGATTCATCACAAAAATACCTAAAATCACATAACCCATATGTGATACTGACGAGTACGCTACAAGTTTTTTCACATCAGGCTGTATCATTGCAACCAATGCTCCGTAAACAATTCCAATCACACCAAGAGCTACAAACAACCATGCATAGTGTTCAGCGGCCTCCGGAAATAAAGGAATAACCCATCTTAAATAGCAATATGTTCCCATTTTTAACATAACACCCGCCAATACGACCGATCCCGGTGTTGGCGCTTCAACGTGAGCGTCTGGCAACCATGTATGTAATGGAAATAATGGAACTTTAATCGCAAACGCTACGGCGAATGCAAAAAACAATAATGTTTGCGTTGTAAAAAACTCGTTTGCTACAAACGGGAGTTTCAATTTGTAAAAATCCAACAAGCTTGCGCTTATGTTCCCACCAGTAACCTCCGGAGTCAGTCGCATCAAAAATATAATTGCAAGCAGCATTAAAACAGAGCCCGCCATTGTATAGATAAAAAACTTAACAGTTGCGTAAATACGACGAGCACCACCCCAAATACCAACAATAAAATACATTGGAACAAGAGATAATTCCCAAAACACATAAAATAAAACCGCATCAATCGCTAAAAAAGACCCTAGCATTGCAGTCTGCAAAACAAACAAAGCCACGTGAAAACCTTTTACGCGATCTTCAATAGATTTCCATGAGCCTAAAATAATAATTGGTGTCAGAAACGTTGTTAGCAAAATTAACATCAAGCTAATGCCATCAACACCAACAAAATATGATATTCCAAAGCGCTGAATCCATGTCACCTTTTCAACAAACTGTAAAGCTGCCGATGATGAGTCAAAATCTTTAAGCAAAGCAAGGGAAACCAAAAACTCCATCAAAGAAAATCCTAGAGCTAAGTGGCGTAAGGTTGTTTTTTGTGGCCAAACCGCGATAATCAAAGCAAAGACAAGTGGTAAAAATAAAATAGCTGATAACAACACGGTCTACCTCATTAAAACAAAAGATAACACTATCACCACGCCAAGCGTGATATACATAGCATATTGTTGCATGTTTCCTGTTTGAAAAGATCTGATTAAAGAGCCAGCGCCTTTTGTTATGTCGCCGGCCCAATAAGTCGCTTTATCAATAAAATTAACATCGATATAAAGCCATAGATTTTGGCTTTGTTTAATCAACGGATTAATAATCCCACCAAAATATGCCTCATCCACATAATACTTGTTGTCGACAACTTTATATACAGGTCCAAACGCTTTCGCGATTTTCTCGTTTGTGCCCTTATTGCTTGTGTAAATTCTAAATGCCGTAGCAGCTGAAATAAGCGCTAACGTCACAGATGTTCCCATAAGCGCCCACTCTTCAGAAGCTGAATGTGCCGCTGTTGTTGTTGCAAGTTCAGGAAGTTTGCGAATAACTGGCTGCAGCCAATGTTCCCAATAATTTGGTATATGTCCCAAGTACTCACCGATAACATGAGGCACCCCAATAAAACCCGACACAACTGATAAAATCGCAAGAACAATAAGTGGTATTGTCATAATCGCCGGGCTTTCGTGAGGGTGAACTTTTTTATCTACTCGTGAAGATCCCCAAAATGTGAGAGCCATAAGTCGAGTCATGTAAAACGCTGTTAATGTAGCTCCGATTGCTCCAGCAACCCAAAGAATAACATGACCTCTCGGTGATGAATACGCCTGCCATAAAATTTCATCTTTTGAAAAGAAACCCGAAAACAAAGGAAATCCGATAATCGCAAGCCAACCCATAACAAACGTAATGTGTGTAATTGGTAAATATTTTTTCAAACCACCCATTTTGCGAATATCTTGCTCCTCATGCATAGCGTGGATGACAGAGCCAGAACCCAAAAACATCAAGGCTTTGAAAAATGCATGCGTCATAAGGTGCATCATTCCCGCGCCAAAAGCGCCAACACCCACTGCTAAAAACATATAGCCAAGTTGCGAAACGGTCGAATAGGCAAGAACTTTTTTGATGTCAAATTGCGTAAGTCCAATGGTCGCCGCCAACACAGCTGTTAACGCACCGATAGTCGCAATGACCATCATTGTATTCGGAGCTGCAACAAACATCGGATTTAAACGAACTATCATATAAACACCCGCCGTCACCATTGTCGCCGCGTGAATCAACGCAGAAACAGGAGTTGGGCCCGCCATCGCATCTGGCAACCAAACATATAACGGTATTTGTGCCGACTTACCAGTTGCTCCGATGAACAACATAAGCGTTCCTAAAGTAGCAGCCCCTAGCCAACTTGCCTCCATAGTCGTTGGCGCTAGTTGGTTAAGCTCAAACATGTTCAATGTTCCAAACGAAAAGAAAAGAATAAACATTCCTATTAAAAACGCAGCATCCCCAACTCTGTTTGTTATAAAAGCTTTCATTCCGGCCGCAGCCTTTTGTGCATCAGTAAACCAAAAGCCTATCAATAAATAACTGCAAAGACCCACGCCTTCCCAACCAACAAACATTGTGACAAGTGAATCTCCAAGCACCAAAATTAACATATTAAAAACAAATAGATTTAAATATGCGAAGTACTTTGTAACCCCTTTATCGTGGTGCATGTATCCGATTGAAAACAAATGGATGAGCGTTCCAACTCCCGTAATAATCAATATCATGATTGAGCTGATTTGATCGACAACAAATCCAGCATTAATTTTTAAATCACCAACAGCAATCCAACTAAAAAACTCAGCTGTTAATCTTCGCGATTCAACAGGTGCTTCAATCAAATTGATCATGAGTAAAATTGAACATACAAACGACACAAAAACAGCCGCTGTTGCAATTGACCCTGCTAAAATATAGTTCTGCGACCGAAAACGTGTTCCATTTAATAAAAAACCCAAAAATGGGCTGAGCAATAAAACTGCAATTAAGGCTTGATGACTCATGATTATCCCTTCAAGTGTTCAAAAAATCGAATGTTAACTTCTTTGAAGCGTTTAAATATAGAAACTGCTAGCGCCAAACCAACCGCAGCTTCTGCTGCGGCAATAGTCATCACAAAGAAAACCATGATTTGACCCTCAATATTGGCGTTGTATTTTGAAAACGCGACAAAACTTATATTGACCGCGTTTAGCATAAGCTCAACGGACATTAACAAAACTATCAAGTTACGTCTCATCAGAACGCCAGCCATACCCATTGAAAACAAAATTGCTGACAAAACCAAGTAGTGTTCAAGTCCAATTTGTGTGAACATATTAGTCTCTTGCATGCGTTCCCCCTTTTGATCTAGAAAGCGCAACGGTGCCCACGGCAATAACTAAAAGCAACACACCCAGCGCCTCAAAGCCAAATACATTTTTTAAAAATAAGTTTTCAGCTAATGCTTTGGTTGAGTCCCCAACGGCACTCGTTGCCCCCTGCGATTCAGATGCTTTGCCAATCTCGAGTGCCTTGGTCCCAAGCGTAATAGCACCAACAACAAGACCTGCAATAATTCCAACTGATGCAATTTTAACCCCGCCCGTGATTTTTCCGCGAGTAAACGCCTGCAGCTCGTGCTTTAGGTCAAACAACATTAAGACCATGACAAATAAAACCATAACTGCACCAGCATAAACTATAAGCTGAACACCAGCTAAGAAATATGCCCCCAAAGTCACAAACAGCGCCGAAACGCCAACCATCGTCATAGCCAACGACAATGCCGAGTAAATCGGATTTGTCATCAAAACAACCGATAGCCCCGATAAAACAGTAACTATCGCAAGAAACCAAAATAAAAATACATCTGCCACGATCTACCTCTTACTAAAATGAAAATTGAGCTGAAGCAAAAATAACGATTGCTGTGATTATTGTATTTGCCAGCGCCCACGGCAACATTGTCTTCCATCCAAGATCCATCAACTGATCATATCTAAATCTTGGAAGCGTCCATCTTACATGAATAAAAAACCACAGAAAAAAGATAAATTTAATATTGTAAGACAAAAAGTGCGCAACAGTGTTGAGCACATTCGCAGTTGTTTCAACACCCGTCATGTTTAAGAAAAATTCATAAACTTCTTTTGTTGTCGCATACGGAATGCCATAACCGCCAAAAAAGAAAGTGGCCATCAACCCAGAAGCGATCATCATGTGGCCGTATTCACCAATGAAGAACATCAACATTTTAAAACCGCCGTATTCTGTGTGAAAACCCGCAACTAGCTCCGCTTCTCCTTCTGCCAAATCAAACGGTAAACGATTAGATTCTGCAAATGCGGCAGCTAAGAAAATGATCGCGCCAAGCGGTTGATAAAATATTCCCCAGTTTGGTAAAAACGCAGATTCAATCTGATGGCTAAAAAAACTAAAAGACAAAGGGCCCTGCTGGGCTTGAATAATATCTGTTAAGTTAAATGTTCCATATGTCATGATCACACCAACAATTGATAAACCCAAAGCAAGCTCATAAGAAATAATTTGAGCCGATGCGCGCATGGCACCCATAAGCGAAAACTTACTTCCAGAACCCCAGCCCGCCATTAATATTGTATATGCCGCAAGCGAAGAAACCCCTAAAATAAATACAATTCCGACATTTATTTCAAAGCCCTGAATCAAAAATTTAGAGTCGCCGATGATCAGCGGAGTGCTCATTGGAATTGCCATATATGCAATAGCTGCCGGTATTAGTGCAAAAACTGGAGCTGCATAAAATAAATATTTATTTCCTTTATCTGGAACAAAATCTTCTTTAGTTAGGAACTTAACGGCATCCGCCAAGAGCTGCAACAAGCCCAAGGGTCCAATACGATTTGGCCCGAAACGATTCTGAATAAAGGCGGATCCGCGGCGCTCAACCCAAACCAAAATAGGCACAAGCTGAACCATCATCAAAAACACTAAAACTGTTTTTACCAAATTAACCGTAATTTCAAACGGAGTACTTCCCATATCCATCATAATCTAATCCCACTCCAAAGCTTTTGATTTAATTTCCCACCACAATCCAAAAATAAAAATGGCTAAGAAGACCATCATCGAAATAAAAACATATGGGCCATAGCTATTGGCTATGAATTCTTTAAAGTGAACGGCCCACGGATACATGAAAATAATTTCGATATCGAAAAGAATAAATAAAATTGCGGTCAGATAAAACTTAACAGAAATCTTAGTGTCCTTTTTCTCTTGTTCAGGAATACCACACTCATAAATTTCCATTTTTGCTTGATTGGTTCTCTTGGCTTTTCCGCCGGTCGCTCGCGCCAAGAAAATCAATATAACACCAAACACTGCAATAAACAGCGTAATAAAAATAACTCCGCCTAAAGGCATCTTGCCTCCTTGTTTTTACGAATAGTTTTAACTATTTAGTTATACAAAGCCACTAAATAAAAACCAACATTATTCTTTACGAATTTGTTAAACAAAGTTATTACGTTTTTTGAAATGACCGACATAAAAAAGTTTGGCAACATGCTCGCAACATAAAAATAAATGAAAGAAATTATTTTGAGTAAATTTCAAACACACATCAGCCATCTTGAAAACATTTTGTTAAGAGCTTCGTCAAAAAAGAAGCAGCTATTTAATGTGATTGGTACACAATCAACTGCGGCCATTTCTTTTTTGTTGTCACAGGATTTTTCTATTCATTTAAACAACTTGCCGTGCCTAGTCGTTGTTTCTAGTTTGGATGAAGCATCGCTGTTATCTCGTCAAATTTCATTTTTTCGGCCGAATTATACTTGTCATATTTTAAAACCTTTCGACGTATCCCCTTACTCTGGCCTTTATCCATCCCCATCTGTTTCCTGGGATCGATCGCGATTTTTATATTGGGCCTCTCAAGGTGGTGTCGCCCAAAAAACAAACATATTTATCGCTCCCATTTCAGCACTGCTGCAAAAATCAACTCCGTTTTTCGAGTTCAATAAACGTTGTCGTCGTTTGAAAAGGGGGGATGAGCTGCCCACGCAGTTGACCGACTATTTTAACAGGTTGGGTTATCAACCAGCACCAATTGTTGAAGATAGGGGTCAATATTCAATTCGTGGAGGCATAGTTGATGTTTTTTCGCCGGCAGAGGATAGCCCTATTCGCCTTGAGCTTTTTGGCGACCAAGTTGAAACCATTCGTACCTTTTCAACCACCACTCAGCTGAGCGAAAAAGAAATTGATTCGCTTAACTTAATTCCCGTCTATGAATATGAAATCAGTGATGATAATTTAGAGATTGTCGTTAATAGGTTTCGCAAACAGCTTGTTGATAGACCAGTGTCTTACTCTGACCGCGATGATTTGCTTCGGTCACTCACTCAGAAGAGTCTCTTTCCGGGGGCTGAGTACCTACTTCCTTTTTGTTATGAAACCTTAGCCTCTGCTCTTGATCATTTTTCATCAGAGCTAAATGTTTTCATTATCGACCCAATAGAGGTTTCGCGAAAAGGTGATGAGTTTTTTCAAGAGCTTGTCAGTGATTATAAAGCAGCAAACAGCGCCCTTTTTTATCCGGAAATAAAATCACTGTACTTTAGTTATGATCAGTTTCGATACCCCGAAGGCTCTTTAGTTTTTCAATTTTCAAACCTAGCTTTTGTTCAAGACGAATCTCAATCTGAAGAACGAATCGAGTATCGCTCAAACTCTTTGGCTGAGTTTACTCAAATTGCCTACAGCAAGACGCCCGGATCTTCTGATTGGTTTACAACAGCGCAGCCTAAAGTTAAACAGTGGCTAAAAGATAAATACAAAATTTTTGTATCTTATAAAAACCAAACCCAGCTAGATCGTCTGAAAAATTTATTCGCCCGAATGGAGATTGGCGTTGAATACTCAACAGAAGATCAATTTACTTGGCAGCATTGGTTATCCTTTCAAGATCAAGCTGATCAGCCAGTCACTCTGATACCCAGAGACCTTAATGAAACTGTATTGCTTCATGATGAAAAAATAATTTTTTTACGTGCTGATGATTTTTTTGGACGCAAACAACGATCTTCAAATCAAAGTTCATATGAAGAGTTTTCTACTAACGCCAAAAGATTAAGTTTCGGTGATTTAAAACCAAATGACCTTGTTGTTCATGTTAAACACGGTATTGGCGTATACGAAGGTTTAAAAATCATGAATGTTGGGGGCGTTGATTCTGAGTTTATTCAAATTGCTTACAAAGACAAAGACAAATTGTATTTGCCAGTCTACCGCGTCGGCCAACTTCAAAAGTTTTCGGGTGCGCAAACATCTGTATTAGATAAGCTTGGTGGGCCTGGCTGGGAAAAAACTAAAACAAAAGTTAAAAATCATTTGCGAGATATTGCTGCTGAGCTTTTACAGCTCTATGCCAAGCGAAGCGAAATACAAAGAGAACCTTTGGTTTTAGATGAAGTCTTATATAATCAGTTTGAACGTGCTTTTCCCTATGATGAAACTCTTGATCAATTAAGAGCAATTCGTGAAATTCAAAAAGACTTCCACGATTCAAAGCCAATGGATCGTCTTGTTTGCGGAGATGTTGGTTTTGGAAAAACCGAAGTCTCTATGCGCGCTGCCTTTCAAGCGGCGGCAGCTGGCAAACAAGTTGCTGTCCTTGCGCCGACTACAGTATTAACCTTTCAACATTTAGAAACTTTCAAAAAGCGATTTGCTGGTTTTAATTTCGAAATCAAATCGCTGAATCGCTTTGTTTCAACATCTGATCAAAAAAAAACCCTTGCCGAACTTAAAGATGGAAAAGTGCAAATACTCATTGGAACGCATCGTATTTTAAGCAAGGATGTGATTTTTAAAGACCTGGGTCTTCTTATTATTGATGAAGAGCAAAAGTTCGGTGTTTTACACAAAGAAAAGATTAAAAAAATTAAAAATAATGTT
This sequence comes from Pseudobdellovibrio sp., assembly GCA_046293015.1. Taxonomy (GTDB): domain Bacteria; phylum Bdellovibrionota; class Bdellovibrionia; order Bdellovibrionales; family Bdellovibrionaceae; genus Pseudobdellovibrio. Next base: position 130,773 of record JBKBPU010000001.1, on the reverse strand, counting down.
GATACCTTGACCTTATCAGCAACTCCGATACCACGAACACTTAATATGAGTTTCACTGGCATTCGAGATTTATCAATTATCAATACACCTCCTATAGACAGACTTCCAACGCGAACCTTTGTTTCAAAATTCGATTCTGAGCTTATTCGCAAAGGGATTGCTTCAGAAATTGCTCGCGGCGGACAAATCTATTTTATACACAACAGAGTGCAGTCGATTTACTCAATCGCCGAAGAACTTCGACAAATTGTTCCTCAAGCTCGCATGAAAGTCGCTCACGGCCAAATGGAAGAACATGAGCTTGAAGAAGCAATGCTCGCCTTTTTCAATCATGAAATTGATGTTCTCATCTGTACCGCGATTGTTGAATCAGGTATGGATGTTCCACGTGCAAACACCATGTTTATAGATCAAGCACACATGTTTGGACTTTCGCAGCTTTATCAGCTGCGTGGGCGTGTTGGCCGCAGCAAAGCTCGTGCTTATTGTTATCTCCTTATGCCTAAAGATCGTAAAATCGAAAAAGATGCTCAAGAGCGCCTTAAGATTATTCAAGACAATTCTGCTCTTGGATCAGGAATCAAGATTGCGCAATATGATTTAGAGCTGCGCGGTGCTGGTAACATTCTTGGCGATGATCAGTCCGGAGATGTTAACTCTGTTGGTTATGAAATGTATATGGACTTACTCAATGAAGCCTTAGCTGAAGCAAAAGGTGAGAAAACACAAGACCAAGAGCTCGATCCAGAAATTAATTTGCGCATTGCTGCGCTGATCCCGGAAAACTATATCAAAGATATTCGCATTCGCTTAAGTTATTATAAGGCTTTGGCTGACATTAAGTCTCAGGAAGATCTCGATCAAATTGAAGTCGAACTTAAAGATCAGTTTGGCGAATTACCAGAGCCTGTTGTCAATCTTATGGGTTTAATGCTGATTCGCAGACAATGTAAAAACTTAGGCGTTCGTGATATTAGCGCTGGTTTAAAAAACATTTCGCTTATTTTTACTGAGCAAACCAAGCTGAAGCCACAAACTGCTATTCAACTGGCAATGCGAGAGAATAAAAAGTATTCTATCACGCCTGATCATCGTTTAAATATTCGCATAAACAATATTACTTGGTCTGCAGTTTACGAAGAGCTTCAGTATTTATTGAGCTTGGTGTAATCGCTAGTCCTGAGGATAAACAACTTCAATATCAGCAACACGATCTTTTTTGCCCTTTTTGGTTTTTACTTTTGATCTAGATTTAACAAACACAGTTTCGTCATTGTATACTTCGTCAACATAGCTGGCGCTTTTGCTTGGCTTGTATTTTTTAAGCTTAATTGCAATAGATCCCTTTTCAACTTGAATTGTTTTTGGTTTAAATGGTTTTGTTACGGTGATTTTTGAGTTTTCGTCTTGAGTTTCACCATTAAGCTCGGCAACTACCTGATTCATGTCGACAGAATATTTTGTTCCCGTTGGCATTATGTCTATGTCGCTACCCACTAATTCTGCAGTGTTTATATAGTTTGCACCCAAACAACTTTTTAAGCCGGCGTGCTCTCCTTCAAAAGTCGCTTTACCTTCCAATAACTCAAACGTTGTTAAACAGTTTTTGTTTTTAATGTCTTTATTTTCGCTAACAATTTTTATTTCGCTATTGGGTGCTAGTGTAATAGTTTGTCCTGCTTCGGTTCTGATTGTCACTCGAGTTGCATAAGATTTTATCCTTGTACCCGGGGCAAAGCCGTCGCCTTGTTGATACCGCAACACTTGTCCCGATGAATTCGTTATTAACGTATTTTGCATACCTATAATATTATTAGATTGTGCAATGTGTTCTATCGAAGTCTGTGTGTCATGAGCAGAACAGAGCTCTGATTTAGCATAAAGCTTGCTTTGTCCTAAAATTATTGACAGTGCTAGTAAAAACAATTTTTTTGTCTTCACTAAAACTCCAGTTTTAGGCCGACACCGAAGTTCGCACTGGATACATCTGCTTCGCCTTTTTCACCAGCTACTTCCGCGACCTCAGGTGGTTGCATATAATAACTATAAAAGATGTCTACAAATGTATTTTGAAGTCCAGAGGTTCTAAGTCCTTCATACGCGGTTGTGGGGTCGATCCAGTTTTCTATCCAGTTTAACTGAACGAGTACCCCAGTTTTGAGATGAAAATTCGGGTCTGTGTAAAATGACTCGATTTGCGTGTTTCCGCCAATCGTACTCTCTTCGCTCCAACTAATTTGGTGAATGCCGCCTTGTATGTAAGGCGCAATCCAGGGTTCTGACATCAAGCTGTCCATTGTGTAATTAAGCGCAATCTTAGCAACATCAACCGAAATGAGATCTAGATTTTGCACGATGTTGCTAAACTCTCCCTTAGAGTATCCAACAACAGCAGAAATTGAGCCTAGTCTGAAGTTGTATTTAATGCCAATTTCAGCGCCGTAGAGTGGAATTGATTCTCCTTCACCGAAATCACTGAATTTTTTATCAAGAATGAGCGATTTATAGTCTACAGGGTCGTAGTTTTCATAGTTTAATGAAAATATGGCTCCTAATGTTGATCGTCTTTTCCGATAGGGCTGAAGAATGTCTTGCGTTGACTCAATAACCACTTCGTCATTGAGCAATGGGCGAGAATAATCTTGAGCCCAAGCTACGCTTGCTAATATCGCTTGCGTTGCAATTAATGTTAGAACCAACACTTTAAACATATGTTTTATTTTATCGTTTTTTACCAAGAGTTCGACGTTTTACTTTTGCTTTGCGTATTTTGATAAAAAAAAAGACTAAGGTCTTAAATCCTTAGTCTTTAATAGTAGTACTTTTGTCGTGTCTTCTAGAGTTAATTTAAAAGCTGTAATCCTGCGCGGGCTTTTTCTGCATCGTTTAGAGTTGTCTCAAACTCTTCATCAGATAAAGAAACTTTTGCAAGTTTTTCTTCGGCAGCTTGTTTTGCGGCCATTGCTTTTTCTTCTGAAATTTCTTCTTTTAATTGAACAAACTCAGTCAGAACATTTACGCCCTCTGGATTGATTTCACAATACCCCGAACTGATAACGCTTTTAAACACTGATCCAGAATCTTTTGTTTTGTACTTCAAAACGCCAGTGCCCAAATTAGCAATCAGCGGAACGTGACCAGCATAAACATTAATTTCACCTGAGTGAGTTGGTATAACAATTTCAGAAATTTCCAAATCAACGACGACTTTTTTTTCTGGAGTTAATAAATTTAATTTAAACATTAAACACCTTCTGTTTTTGTCGCAGATCCGCTCTTCGCAGATCTACGCAAATTGAATATTAAGCTTGTTGAAGTTTTTTAGCTTTTTCAACAGCTTCTTCGATAGTTCCGACCATATAGAAAGCTTGTTCTGGTAATGAATCGTGCTTACCGTCAAGAATTTCACGGAAAGATCTAACAGTGTCTTTAATATCAACGTATTTACCTGATAAGTTCGTAAACTGCTCAGCAACGAAAAACGGTTGTGCTAAGAAACGTTGGACACGACGCGCTCTGTGAACAACTAATTTATCTTCTTCAGATAGCTCGTCCATACCTAAGATCGCAATGATATCTTGTAATTCTTTGTAGCGTTGTAACAATGATTGAACATCACGAGCTGTTTTATAATGAGCCTCGCCAACAACCATTGGATCCAAGATACGAGATGTCGATGTCAATGGGTGAACCGCTGGGAAAATCGCTTGTGCGGCGATATCACGGTCTAAGTTCGTAGTGGCATCTAAGTGAGTAAATGTAGTTGCAGGAGCTGGATCTGTATAGTCATCCGCAGGAACGTAAACGGCTTGAACAGAAGTGATCGAACCTTGTTTTGTTGAAGTAATGCGCTCTTGCATTGCACCCATTTCAGTCGCCAAATTTGGTTGGTAACCAACGGCAGAAGGAATACGGCCCAATAACGCAGAAACTTCAGCACCGGCTTGAGTAAATCTGAAAATATTATCAACGAAGAAAAGAACGTCTTGCTTTTCAACATCACGGAAATATTCAGCGATAGTTAAACCAGTTAGAGCAACGCGCGCACGTGCTCCAGGCGGCTCATTCATTTGACCGAAAACTAACGCTGTTTTTTCGATAACGCCGGACTCTTTCATTTCCATCCACAAATCGTTACCTTCACGAGTTCTTTCTCCAACACCTGCAAAAACTGAGAAACCGCCGTGCTCAGTTGCTATGTTACGAATAAGTTCTTGAATCAAAACTGTTTTACCAACGCCGGCTCCGCCGAATAAACCGATTTTACCACCTTTTACGTATGGCGCCAATAAATCGACAACTTTAATACCAGTCATTAACATTTCAGCTTTAGTTGCTTGATCTTCAAATTTAGGCGCAGCTCTGTGAATTGGCCAGTGTTCCTTCGATGTCACGGGTCCTTGTTCGTCGATAGGTTCGCCAACAACGTTAATAATACGACCTAATACTTCACGACCAACAGGAGCTGTAATCATGTTTCCTGTGTATTGAACTTCAGAACCGCGAACTAGACCTTCTGTTGAATCCATAGAAATGGCACGGATTGTATTATCACCCAAATGTTGGGCTGTTTCTAACACTAGGTTAAATGGTTTATCAGAAATGAATTTGTTGGTAACTTTCAAAGCACCATTGATTGGTGGAAGTTCTGCGCCTTCAAATTCTACGTCAACGACCGGACCTGTTACTTGTTTTACTTTACCTTTAATCATCTTATACCTCTATAAATTTAAAATTTAGTACGTTACTTAAGCGCTTCTGCTCCGCTGACAATCTCAGTAAGCTCAGTCGTAATTTTTTCTTGTCTAAGCTTGTTGTATGTAAGCGTAAGTTTGTTAATCATTTCTCTTGCATTGTTTGTCGCATTTTCCATCGCAGACATGCGTGCTCCGTGCTCGGATGCAACTGATTCTGACATCGCTCTATAAACTTGTAAGTTAAAGTGTTTTTTCAACAATTCACCAACAATAACTTCTGGAGATGGATCAAAAACAATATCTTTTGAAAATTCACTACCTTCGGTATCGAAAGATGTTTTTTCAACCGTAATTGGCAGCAACGTTTCACAGACGACCGTCTGAGAAATCGCTGATTTAAACTCGTTATAAACCAATCTGATTTCATCAAATTGACCATCTAAGAAATACTTTATTAGTTTTTCCGCGATGTTCTTTGCTAAGCCGTATGAAATGTCTTTATCTAATTTTAAAAAGCTTTCAATAGGTTTAACGTTTCGTTTGCTGAAATAATCTAGGCCGCGCTTACCGATAAAAATAAAGTCTAACTTCTCTTGGTTGTTTTCAGATTTATATTTATCAGCAAATTTAATTATGTTCGTATTAAAGCCGCCACACAAACCGCGATCTGAAGTCAAAACAACAAGTAATACTTTTTTAGGACCAGTTGCTTGTGCATCTGCCGGTTGGGCCATTAAAGGGTGTGTCACTTTCTGAGTTGCCGTAATGTTCGCAATAACCTTTTTTAAGGCTATTGCGTACGGTCTCATATTTGTGATGTTGTGTTGCGCTTTTCGTAGTTTCGCCGCAGACACTAGTTTCATCGCTTTCGTGATTTGCTGAGTGTTCTTTGTCGAATCTATTCTTAAGCGTATGTCTTTTAAACTTGCCATTTCAGACCTTCTTTTATTTAGCTGAAGCTTGGAATACGGCTTTAAATTCGTTTAATGCACTAACAAGTTCTTTTTTGTTGTCATCAGAAATCGCTTTTTTATCAACGATATCTTTTAATACATTGCTATATTTTTGTTTTAAGAAAGTGATGAATTCTGTTTCAAAACGTTTAACATCATTTTCTGCAACTGTATCAACAAAACCATTTGTCGCAGCAAAAATCATTGCTGTTTGTTCCTCAACTTTAACTGGAGCGTACTGTCCTTGTTTTAAAACTTCAACCAAGCGACGACCACGAGCTAATTGGTTTTGCGATGCCTTATCTAAATCAGAAGCAAACGCAGCAAATGCCTCAAGAGCGCGGAACTGCGCTAATTCTAATTTCATAGAACCAGCAACTTGTTTCATAGCTTTAATTTGAGCTGCACCACCCACGCGAGAAACAGACTTACCAACTGAAATCGCCGGACGAATACCTTTATAGAATAAATCTGATTCTAAGAAAATTTGTCCATCAGTGATAGAAATAACATTTGTTGGGATATAGGCTGAAATATCGCCCGCTTGTGTTTCGATAACTGGCAATGCCGTTAAAGATCCCGCACCAACGGCGTCAGACAATTTAGCAGCGCGCTCCAATAAGCGACTGTGTAAATAGAATACGTCGCCTGGGTATGCTTCACGACCAGGAGGGCGTCTTAACAATAGTGACATCTGACGGTAAGCTTGCGCTTGTTTTGTTAAATCATCATAAATAATTAAAGCATGTTTGCCATTATCACGGAAGTACTCAGCCATTGCTGTTCCAGAGTATGCGGCCAAGAACTGCATCGGAGCTGGATCAGCTGCAGAAGCTGTAATAACTGTTGTGTAGTCCATTGCGCCAGCTTGACGTAGTTTTTCAACAACTAAAGATACTGTAGATTGTTTTTGACCAATTGCTACGTAAAAACAGTGAACATTTTGACCTTTTTGATTGATAATTGTATCTATCGCAATTGCTGTCTTACCAGTTTGACGGTCACCGATGATTAACTCACGTTGACCACGTCCAATCGGAATTAAAGCATCAATTGCTTTTAAACCAGTTTGTAATGGCTCATGGACTGATTTTCTGTAAACGATACCAGGAGCTTTTAATTCAACGATACGTGTGTCTTTAGAATTGATAGCGCCTTTGCCATCGACAGGATTTCCTAGGGCATCAACTACACGGCCCAATAAAGCCTCACCAACTGGAACAGAAACGATTTGTTTTGTTCTTTTAACTGTGTCGCCTTCTTTAATTTGTCTATCTTCACCAAAGATAACCACACCCACTTGAGATGCTTCTAAATTTAATGCCATACCTTTAACGCCACTTGCGAATTCAACTAATTCGCCGGCCATAACATTTTCAAGACCATAAACGCGAGCAACGCCGTCACCCACAGATAAAACTGTACCAGCCTCAGCAACTTCTACAGTTTTGTTGTACTTAGAAATTTGTTCTTTTAAGATGCGACCAATTTCGTCGGCTCTGATTTGTGTTTCCATTTATAATCCTCTCTTGATTAAATCGTCTTTTAAAATTTTAAGGTGTGCTTGCGCGGAATCATCCATTGTCCAACCAGCTACTTCTACTTTATAGCCGGCTAGTAGGTTTGGATTTTTTTCAAATACGAGTTCTACTTTTTTATTTAGCGCCTTTGAGGCTTTTTCTTCGACTTGCTTAATAAAATCAGCAGATACTTCTTGCGAGCAAAATAGTTTGCCTTTTGTGATACCAGCACTTGCCTGAACTAAAGACCCAAAATCTTTTGCAATATCCTTTAAAAGGGAAACTCTTTCGTTTTCCACAAGCGTTACGACAAAGTTGTAAACCTCAGGTAAACATTTTCCCTCAAGTGCAGATTTTGCAACTGTCATTTTTTGTTCTGCTTGATTGAATGGGTTAGAAAAAAACTTAACGACATCCTCTGTAAATGCCTTAGAAACTTCGTTTAGCTGTTGGCCAGCATCCCCAGCAATACCTTTTGCGTAAGCCACATCAAAAAGCGCTTTTGAATATTTTTTTACAACATTATTTGAACTCATGCTTTAACCTGTCCTAAATCTTGTAGAAAACCCGTTTCAGATTTTTTAGTGATCGCATCAGATGAGGCTTTGATGTTATTCTCAGCCGCATTCAATGATTTATTTATTATCTTTTCTCTAATTGCGTTTTTTGCGTTCACCACTTCTGCGGCAATGATTAAATTTGTATCTTCAATAATCTTTTGCCCTTGAGTCTGCGCATCTAACACGATTTTTTCAGCATGAGATTGCGCTTCTTTTTCGGCGTTTAGCACAGCAGACTTTTCACCTTGCTCAAGCGCTGCTAGTTTGCTTTTAATTTCTGCGAGCTCAGCTTCTGCTAACTTTAAAGCAGCTTCAGTTTTTGCAGCTTCATCAAGAAACAACTCTTTCTTTGCTTTAAATGAATTTTTTAGTGGAGTGGTTATAAAATACAATAAAACCGCCAGCAAAATTCCAAGGTTTATCGCTTGATTTCTGATTGCCTCAAATGGGATCTCGTCGTGACCAGCACCGTGCGCTCCGCCCGCAGCTACCGCTAGTGTTGACGTCATGATCGTTAACGCAAAAATAATTTTTTGTACGCCAATTAATTTTTTATAATTCATGATTATAGCCCTTTTTCAAATTTATCTTTTAACGTTGCTGCTATGTCATTTGAAATTTTATCAATTTCTGACTCGGCCGCCTTTAATTGCTGCTCAATGTTTTTACGACTATCATTAGTCAATATTTCTGCTTTTGATTTTGATTGAGACAATATTTCAGCTGATTTTTTTTGTGCTTCAGATTTTTTATTATCAAATATGTTAGATATTTTACTGTTAATTTCTCTGGCTTTAGTTTGATACACGCTCGCTAAATTTTTAGCTTCTTGTGCGGCGTCTTTTGCAACAGCATCAGCCCCTTTTGTTCTTTTGTGTCTTTGATCTGCAGCTTTAAAAAATGGATTATAAACAACTGTTGTCAAAAAAGTTATTGCCACGACAAATACAACTATTTGAATGTAGACTGTTTGGTTGGCGCCAAGTTGCAGTAAAATCTGCCTAACAATATCAACGATTTTTTCCATTAAGCGTTCCTTTATGGTTGAGCTTTGCTTTTTGAACACCTTGGAATAGCATTTTATTGATTTTGAGGTCAAGAATTTAGAGCGTTGCTCGGTTTTTACACTTTAGAATGTTTTCTCTATTTTTAAGCCTTGGGTATGTAAGAGGCTCCCTCAAAAACAACACCCTCTTCAATTTTTAGACTTGGAGCAGTAACCGTGCCTTTGAAGTGTGCGGGTGGCAACATTATTACTTTGTTGTGTGCAGTAATATTCCCCTCAAAAGTTCCTTTTAATATCAGCGAACCGACCTCTACATCAGCCTTTACAAAGCCTGTTTCCGTAATAACCAAATCATCTCTAGAAAAAATTTCTCCATTAAATTGCCCAGAAACCTTGGCCGTGCCACTAAAAGACATTCTGCCCTCAATAGAACAACCCTCTTCAACAATAGCTGATATTATGGCTTGATCTATCACTTAGTTAGCCTTTCATATATGCTGTTTAACTGATCATCAGAGTAAAAGTGAATAGTCAAATGACCCTTACCCTTATTGTACTGAATTTCTGTTTTAGTCCCGAGCATTTTTTGCATGTTTTGGGCTAATTGTTGTGCAAGTTGAGTATTCAACTCTTTACTTTGCTTTTCAACAAAGTCTTTTTCGATTTGCTCACGACCGTGTTGTTTTATTGTTTGCTCTAATGCACGCACTGATAAATTTTTCTCAGCACACATTTTTGCAAACTTGATTTGGTGTTGTTTGTTTTCTAGCGATAACAACACTTTTGCATGACCAACTGAAACGTGTTTATCACTGACCATATCTTTAATTTCATTCGGCAGCGCTAAAAGCCTGAGCGCATTGGCCACAGACGATCTTTCTTTCCCGACTTTCTCTGCAGCTTGTTGTTGAGATAAATTAAATTCTTCGATCAAGCGCTGATAGCTCTCGGCCTCTTCAATTGGATCTAAGTCTTCTCTTTGTATGTTCTCAATGAGCGCCATCTGAAGCGCCTCTTGATCACTAAACGTTTTTATAAGCGCAGGGATTTCGTGCATTCCTGCTATTTGTGCGGCTCTCCAGCGTCTTTCACCTGCAATAATCTCGTAGCCGCCAGCAGTTCTTTTTCGCACAACTATTGGCTGCAATATTCCATTTTCCTTTATTGATTGCGCTAATTCAACCAGGGTTTCTTTATCAAACTTCTTTCTGGGTTGAAACCGACCTGGCACAAGTTTGTCTATTGCTACAAACCATACCCTTTTGTCCTCATCAATCTTTTGCTCAACAACCACTGTTTTCTCTTGCACCACAACAGTCTGCTTTCGATCTGTTTCATGACTATCCTGACTAGCCATTTGATTAGTCGCGCTTTTTTCTTGATGATCAGAGGCGCCCGACCCAAACGCGGCGCCTGTTGACGCTGACGCGCCAAGCAACGAGCCCAGGCCTCTTCCTAATTTTTTTTTGTTTGCAAATTCATTATTGTTTTCCATTGTTTACACGCTCGCATCTTGGTTTTTGTTTGTGTTTTTTTCGATATTTGCTTTAGCAACTATTTCTTTTCCGAGCTCAAGATACATAAGAGCACCAATGCTTCTTGGGTCATAACCAAATATTGATACTCCGTGGCTAGGGGCTTCGCTCAGCCTTACGTTCCTTGGAATAATCACGCCGAAAACCTTGTCTTTAAAGTGAGTTTTAATTTCCTCAACCACTTGGTGAGATAAATTGTTTCTCTTATCAAACATTGTTAACAAAATGCCCTCAATGTGTAGATTTGGGTTAATACCCTTTTTTACCAAACCTGCCGTGTTTAACAATTGAGACAACCCCTCAAGCGCATAGTATTCACATTGTAGGGGCACTAAAAAACTATTTGCTGCGGCCAACGAATTAAGAGTTAGTAAGCCTAGCGATGGAGGACAATCAATTAATACAAAATCATACAACGATGAAACTGTTTGAATAGCCTGCTTCAGTCTAAACTCGCGCTGAGGCATATCAACAAGCTCTATTTCAGCACCAACTAAGTCAGGATTTGCGGTGGCTATATACAGGTTTTCGTGTCCCGTCTTAAAAGCCACTTCTTGTATCGTATTTTCACCTATTAAAACATGATAAATGTTTTTTTCTTCTGTTTCGTGCTTTTTTATACCCAAACCACTAGATGCGTTCCCTTGTGGGTCCATATCAACTAGCAAGACTTTTTTACCAAGCTGCGCTAATGCCGACGCTAGATTCACAGTCGTTGTTGTTTTACCAACACCACCTTTTTGGTTCGCTATACAAATCACTTTTACCATATTTCCTCCGCGAAATATCCTGTAGCTTTAATATTTTTATTTCAACAAAAAACTACAGTTATGCGGTATTTAATCCGATTGTTCTACGTGGAACATTTGCAACACAGAATCATTTTAGTTATTTTGATAATGTCTGCGGCGCTCGCACTGCCTGCTTGCAAAAAAAAGCTAGATCCCAACCCGGAGCTTCGAGATCCCGTGCTTAGCGCACTTAATGCCGAGCTTGCCATCGCCAAAGCAGACCTAGCAGCCAAAGAGAGTGAAATTAAGGCCATACAAAACGACTTAAAAAATGCTGTGCCTCAATCCGGCGAAATCCGCGTATTTGAAAGACGTCTCAATGATGCGCAGGAGTCTAAAGCGCACTCAGAGCAAAAGGTAAGATATTTCGAAATTAAAGTTGAGCAACAAAAACTAGTCGCCCGAAGACTTTATCTTGAAAGCCAGCTGCCAGATGGAAAGCCGTGGCCAAGTGATGAGTTTACTAAACAAGGGCTTGAGGTTGTAAGCCAATTTCGAGATCGACAAGCGCGCATGACAAAAGAGGCGCCTGTTCCACGTGGAACAAATGAAGCGAAAAAACCAGAAACTAAAGACAAGCCCGCAACCACCACTCAAGACAACAAAAAAGATGGACATTAACAATTTAATTTATATCATCGTTCATCTATTTGTAATTTATCACTTTTCTTAAAACTATTAGATTTTAGATAGATCATGATAGCCTGAATGGCAGACGGATTAACTCCGGAAATGCGCTGGGCTTGGCCTAGTGTTCTTGGTTTAATGCGCTTAAGTTTATCAATCTCTTCTGCAGACAAACCACGAACAAAGCTATAGTCAAAATCAAATGGAATCGTCAACCCCTCAAGCTTTTTAGATTGTTCAATAATTTCATACTGTTTTTTTACATACCCGGAATACTTAATTTCAATTTCGACTGATTCGGAAACGACCTCTTCGACTTGAGAAAGATCAGAATCGAAAACTTCTAGCGTAGAAAAAGAAATCTCAGGCCGTCTAAGAAACTCTTCAAGAGAAACAGGTTTAAGCAAAGATTTACTACCTAGGCTGTTAATTCTGTCATTCGTATCTTTGTTTGGATATAGTATTTTGTTCTTTAAAACCGCGGCCAAGGCGGATCTTTGCTCTTTAATCGAAAAAAGTCTTGATAGATTGTGTTTGTCAACCAAACCGATATTTTCTGAAATGTTGGCCAACCTATCGATAGTATTATCTTCTCTTAAAACTAGTCGGTGTTCTGCGCGAGATGTAAACATGCGGTATGGTTCACGAGTACCTTTAGTCACAAGATCATCAATCAAAACACCTGTATATGCTAGAGCTCGATCAAGAACAAATTCGTTACGATTAAGTAGGCTGTGTGCTGCATTAATTCCAGCAATAAAACCTTGCGCGGCTGCCTCCTCGTAACCACTAGTGCCGTTAATTTGTCCAGCTAAAAATAGGTTTTTGATTGGGCGAGTTTCAAGCCTATGAAAGATCTGCGTGGGTTCGATAAAATCATATTCCACGGCATAGCCATATCGAACGACTTTAACGTTTTCCAAGCCAGGTATAGTTTTTAGAAATTGATCTTGAACTTCAGCCGGCAAAGACGTCGAAATACCCTGTAAATAGATCAAATCACTTGAAAGACTTTCGGGCTCCAAAAAAGTCTGATGAGAAATTTTATCAGCAAAACGAGTAACCTTATCTTCAATGCTCGGACAATAACGAGGGCCAACCCCTTCGATTATGCCACAAAACATTGGAGACTTATCAAGATTGGAGCGTATAATTTCGTGCGTTTTTTCGTTTGTATGAGACAAATAACAAAGAACCTGCGGCAATTCCAACTTCCGAGAAGATCGAAAAGAAAATGGATAGAACTTAGCATCTCCATGTTGTGGAGATGTTTTTGACCAATTTATACTGTCTTTTAAAAGACGTGCTGGTGTTCCTGTTTTCAAGCGCTGAACAGTAAAGCCGAATTCCTTTAATTGATCGGACAAGCCTACGCTAGCCGCGTCACCCACACGACCGCCCGGAGTTTGTTGTAAACCGATGTGCATAACGCCGTTTAAAAAAGTTCCGGCAGTAATTATAACTCTCTCTGACTTGATAACAGATCCATCATGAAGAACCACACCACGACATTCATTGCCATCAAGAATAAGATTTTTCACCTCACCTTGAATAACTTTTAAATTTTCCTGATTGTACAAAGCATCTCTTTGAATTTGCGAGTAAATTTTCTTATCGTTTTGAGTGCGCGTTCCTCTTACGGCCGGCCCTTTGCTTGAGTTAAGTCGCTTAAACTGTATACATGAACGATCTGCAGCAAACCCCATCTGACCACCGAGAATATCTAACTCTCTAACCATGTGGCCTTTAGCCAAACCACCAATAGACGGATTGCAAGACATATATCCAATTCTATCGATATTAGTTGTAATCATGAGCGTGTTTAAACCAAGCTTAGAGGTGGCTAAACACGCCTCGATTCCAGCATGACCAGCACCAACCACAATAATTTGATAATCAAAAGCCATAATACTCTCTACACTAAAGTGTCTTGTCTATTTACTTACCCAAACAAAACTCTTTGAACACACGATCCATTATTTGATCATCAAAGTGGCGACCCAATATACTCTGAATATTTATCAAAGCCTGCTTGAGTGTTTGTGCTACATATTCACTACCAACACCAGTATTAAGCTCTGCTATGTTTTGAGTAATCAGATCTAACGCATACTTTGAATACTCAAACTGCCTAGCAGACGTGATAATGGAGTCATCTGAATATTCATTTTGCCTATAAATAGAACTAATGTGGCCCAATATAGACTCTCTGCATGAAACATCAAGCGCTGAAACTGACAATGCATATAAAATTGTAATGTTTTTATTGGAGGATAAAAGTCTCTCAACATCAGCAGCTAACTGAGAATTAATTTCATGGGAAATAAGGTCATTCTTATTGCCTACAACAATAACCTTACCAAATAGGGCTTCGGCTTGTTTTAGATCATCCGCCGTTAAACCAACAGACAAGTCGTATACAAATAAGGTAATGTCAGCATTTTTAATTTCTAGCTTACTTCGAGTAACACCAATGCTTTCAACGACATCAGTCGTCTCGCGCAAACCAGCTGTATCACTAATCATAAACTTTAAACCATTGAATATAGTACTACTTTGAACAACATCACGGGTTGTGCCGGCAATGTTTGTCACAATAGCTCGATCATCAAGAACAAGTAAGTTAAGAAGGCTTGATTTTCCAACATTTGGTTGGCCAGCCAAGACCAATTTAATCCCGTCTTTAAGTACTTTGCCGGATGAATAAGACTCAACTACACGCGCTAATTGCTTTTGAATTTCAAAAAGTTTATCTATAAGAACATTATTATCTACAACATCTATACCTTCAGTAGAAAAATCAATTGATGCTTCGATATGGGCTAAACACCAAGTTAGCTGGTCTTCGATATGAATGAAGGTTTTAGAAACATAACCATCGAGTTGTCTTAATGATAGCTTAAGAGACTCATCGCTCTGTGATTCGATCACAGACAAAACAGCTTCAGCCTGCACAAGATCGAGACGGCCATTCATGAAAGATCGATAAGTAAACTCACCTTTAATTGCACTAAGCGCACCTAAATCGATCAGATGTTCAATAATTTTAGACACTATATGGGCTGATCCATGACAAGAAATTTCTATTGTTTCTTCACCTGTATAAGAATGACCATGATCAAAACAGGTAACCAAGACCTGATCGACCACAGAAACATGATTGAAAAACTTTGCTAAATACACGCGATGTGATTCTAAAGGCTTTCTTTTAAGGCCGGGACAGGCCATTTTAATAATTTTGTAAGAATCTGGCCCGCTTAATCGTATTACAGAAATGGCTGAGGCTCCATGGGCTGATGCAAGCGCGCAAATAGTTTTGTTATCGCGAGCAGCATCGTACACAATTAAACCTCTTCGGCTGAAATCGAATCTTCGCCTTCAGTGTTTTGATTTTTGACAGGAAATATTTTGATTTTTTTATAAAGGCCGTCACCCAATGATCTCGACTTAACACGTGGATCCTGCGCTAAATACTGGTGAACTACTTTTCTTTCTTTTGGCGGAAGCGCTCTGTAGTAAACAGATTTTCCTTGCTCAATAGCTATAGTTTTAAGGTGCTCAGCTCGCTCAATAAGGGCTGCTTCCGTTTCCTCTCTAAAACCACCGCAATCCACTTGTACATTAGTTTGGATATCTGGAAAGTTATGCTGGGTTACGCGCTTGATTATTAATTGAAAAGCATCCAAAAGTTGCCCCTTATGATCTTTTAATAATTCCTCGTCTTGACCAGAGAAGTTAATTTTGATTTCTGTAACTTCTTCTTTTTTTTCAACATCTAAATTATAAGATAAATCAAAACCACCTTTTTCAAGAATTCCATTCAAAGTCGCTTCAACGACTGAGTCTAAATCTGTTTTTTTGCCACCACCAAATAATTTTGAAAAAAATCCTGCCATATACATCCTCCTCGTAGATAATTCGTTATGCTAGTTGCGTGCTTTTAGATTTATTTTCTTTTAATAAAAAATACTGTTGGATCACGCCAAACAATGAACTGATAAAGTTATAAAGTGTTAGTCCGCTTGGAAGCGTTAACATGAACATCGTGAATAAAATTGGCATAAAGTTCATTATTTTGGCTTGAGTCGGATCCATTGTGGTCGGTGTTAATTTTTGCTGCAAATACATTGTTATTCCCATAAGAACAGGAAAAACAAAAAATGGATCGTGATGACTTAGGTCAGTGATCCAACCAAAAAATGGCTGCTGATAAATTTCAATGCTTGAACCTATAGTTTTCCATAGAGCAAAGAAAATTGGAATCTGCAGAAGCATAGGCAGACAACCCATCAACGGATTTGCATTATTGTCTTTCATAACGGCCATTGTTTCTTTATTCATTCTGATCGGATCATCTTTATATCTCTCGCGAATGCTATCCATTTTTGGTTTTAATTTCTGCATAGCTTGAGCAGATCGAAAAGATATAACATTAAAGGGTAAAAGGATTGTTCGCACAATCAAGGTAAGTGCTATAATAGCTAATCCCCAATTGCCTAACAAGTCATGTAAAGAGACCATGATTTTCAATAACACTTTTGCAATGGCTCCAAACATTCCGTAATTCATAACTTCAGGCAATGTGGTGTCTATAGACACTAATCGTTCAGATTCTTTAGGTCCTAAAAATACGATTTGTTCTAGCGTGTTAGTTTTCAAATTTCTAAGATCGTAATTAATGTCAACAAACGCCATACCTTGAGAAACTTTATTCGTGATCTGTGGGATGACTTCAGACTTATTAACTGCGGCTACTGTAAAATACTGTGTAGCCACTGAGGTTAATGTCGGTGCCATTGCTGTTTTTACAAAGTTATCCTCAGGTTTTAAATGAGAAATATTTTCTGCATGTGTTTTGCCATTTTCTATAAAAATAAAGTCCTGGACTTCAAAACTCGGCATTAGGAAATTAGTGTTTTTAGGAATATAGTGTTTTTGATAAAGTGTTGATTGAATTGATTCTAATCCTGAATCAAATTCAACTTTAACGTCGAAATATCCTTTATCCTTATTAAACTTTAATACTTTTTTTATGTTTTTATCTGAAAAACTAGCGGTCCCTATAAACTCAAAATCACTCATTTTTTTGATAGAAAAATTAATGCGTTGTCTGTTTACAAGCGTTTCAGATTGAAGTGAATCGCTAGAAAATACAATGTTATTTCCTTCACGATCAGTGTATTTTTTTAAAGTATAGTTTTTAATACCCATACCAATTGATGAAATTTCAAAAGAAACGTTGCTGTCTTCATATTTTTCAATAGTTTCTTTTGAAAAATCATTTTGACTAGAATCTGTCGCAACTGTGCTTACGGTTGGCGATTTCCCTGAATCTACAGCTGCTGGTTGTGATTGCTTTTCAGCTGGCTTATCAGTAACAATATCTGCTTTTTGAACTGCATTTGCTTGAGGGTAATTTTTAGAGACATAATACTGCCATCCCCAAAGACCTAAAAAAGTAATTGCTAATGCACCTAAAAATCTTGGACTTCCAAATGGTGTTTCGTTTTGATTATTCATACTCTTCCTTGTTACGTAGCTTTTTACTCTACTTTACTTTACTTGTTCAATTCGTTTTGTGTTAATGGAACAGGATCGTAACCGCTTTTAAAGCTTAGTGGATGGCACTTTGACAATCGAATAATTGTATACTTAGATGCCGCAAAAAAACCTAATTTTGTGTAACACTCCAAAGCGTAATGAGAACAGCTCGGATAAAAACGACAATGGCCACCAAAAAATCGTGATAAGGCAAGCTGATAAAATTTAATTAATCCTACAAAAAACTTATTTAAAGAATATTTTGATAAATTCTTTATGCTTAAGCCCCGTATAAAATCCATCCGGCTGTGCTCTAAACATGAACACAACTTTTTTTCCTGAATATTTTGACTTCCAGCTGTCAGATCGAACACAGTTGCGCACCCATCTTTTTAGCTTATTTCTGATAACGGCATGACCAACTTTTTTGGATACGGTGATGCCGAAATAGGTTTTATTATCCTCTGCATTCAATATTATAAGAGTAAGGTAGCTAGAAGCTCTTACTCTTATACCATTTTTTGAAATGTTACTAAATTCAGAAGACTGCTTTAAAGGATAAACTTTTGAATTATTTTCCGCCACGAGCAACAGTTAACTTTTTACGGCCTTTAGCTCTACGACGAGATAAAACTTTTTTGCCATTAGCTGTCTTC
Source organism: Pseudobdellovibrio sp. (assembly GCA_046293015.1). Lineage (GTDB taxonomy): Bacteria > Bdellovibrionota > Bdellovibrionia > Bdellovibrionales > Bdellovibrionaceae > Pseudobdellovibrio. Next base: position 112,887 of record JBKBPU010000001.1, on the reverse strand, counting down.
ATTCTTTTACGGAAACCGTGTTTTTTAGTACGACGTTTTTTACTTGGTTGGTACGTTCTTTTACTCATATTCACTACCTCTTACTATACACTTAAGTTAATCACTTAATTTTTGTACTACTTTATACGACGCTATTTAACGTCAATTGCAAAAAAATTATGCTCTTTTAAAAAAGAGAACTCTATTTAAAGCACATAGCAGCATAATGGTCAACTGTTGAAAACTTTTGTTGTGCTTGTTAAGACAGGCCACTGATTGTTGAGGGGGGCTAATGCAATTAGATTCATCATTCTGGACCCAAATTAAGACTTCTATGAAACAAAAGAGCGGATCTAACCGTATTTTAGAGTCTTATCTTGAGCCAGTTGAATTCATTAGTACTGAAAAAAAGGATGATAAGTATGAATTTACATTATCTGTCCCAAATCAATTTTATTATTTTTACATTAATCACAATTTAAAAGAAAAAATTGTCAGTGAAATTAAAGCTCATTTTTCAGAAGAGTTTGAAATTAATTTCATTATTTCGACTAAGCCAGCTGCTGATTATAACTCTTCTCTACAGGATGTGCTGCAAAACAGTGAAGAGTTAAATCAGATTCAAAACCGTCTAAATCAAATTAAAACACCTACTCAACAAGCTAAATCTTTTAACCAAGATTACATTGGTGAAGAGTTTTCTTTTTCAACATTTGTCGTTGGTAAAAATTCAGAATTCGCTCATGCGGCGACATATAATGTATCGCAAAATCCTGGTGCTGATGATTACAATCCACTTTTTATTTATGGTCCATCAGGTATGGGTAAAACACATCTATTAAAAGCGGCAATTAATGAAATTAGTACACGGTATCCTCATTATCGTATTACTTATACAAGTGCAGAAAAATTTTTAAATGAGTGTGTTCAATCCATTAGGCGCCAGGAAATGGATAAGTTCAGACAAAAATATCGAGAAAATTGCGATGTACTTGTCGTAGATGATGTTCAGTACATCGAACGTGGTCAAGCTGTTCAAGAAGAGTTTTTCCATACCATCAATACATTTATTGAGAGAAAAAAGCAGGTCATACTCGCAAGCGATCGTATGCCTAAAGACATTCTAGGTTTAGAAGATCGCTCTAGAACTCGATTAGAGCGCGGCTTAATTGCTGATATTAATATGCCTGATTTGGAAACGCGTATCGCAATTTTGCGTTATAAAGCTGAAAAATTTTATCTTCGCATACCTGAAGATGCAGTTCAGTATTTGGCCCGCATATCTAAAAGATCTATTCGTGAATTGGAAGGTAATCTGAAGCGCATAAAAATGTTTTCTGAATTACAGGGTATTCCTATTAGCTTAGAACTTGCTCGTAAAATTTTATCTCATCATGAAAATACAACAACTATTACTGTTGATGAAATACTAAGAATAGTAGCTGAATATTATAAGGTTAGAATAACTGACTTAAAATCAAGCAGCCGAGCTAAACCAATCGTTGTTCCAAGACAAATTGCTATGTACTTAATCAAAAAGTTTTTAGATAAATCTTTGGTTGAGATTGGTAAAGCTTTTGGTGGACGAGATCATACAACTGTGATTAATTCTTTGGAAAAAGTAGAGAATCTACAGTCTAAAGATTTACAATTTAAAAGTGATATCGATGAGTTAGTAAACCAAATCCACAATATCACGGGTTTGTAGATTGTGGATTGTGGATTTGTGTGTGGAAAACTTATGTAAAAAAATGTGGACTTAGTTATCCACAAAAAACATAAGGTTTAGCCTTAAGCTAAGGGTTGAGATTTCCACAGGTAAAGAATAGAAGTTTCAATAAGTTAGATGTGTTATACGGAAATTAACAGCCCCTACTAATACTACTACCTTATATATATATATTATTAGGTTTTTAAAAAATTTAAATTAAGGGTAAAAATGAAAATAGAAATTCAAAAAAAAGATCTCTTAGGTTTAATTGGTAGAACACAAAATATTGTAGAAAAAAGAAACACAATGCCAGTTCTTGTAAATGTGTTACTTGAAACAGCACAAAACCAACTAAAAGCTTACGCAACAGATTTAGAAGTAAGTTTGACTGATAGTTCACCAGCAGTGATTAAAGAGGATGGTAAGGTTGCAGTTTCAGCAAAAAGTTTATTTGATCTGACTAAAGAATTATTAGAAGGTCCAATTCAACTAACAAAAAAAGATAATAATTATTTAGAAATCAAACAAGGTAAGTTCTTATCAAAAATAGTTGGAGTAGCAGCCGAAGAGTATCCGGTTTTTCCTACTTACAAATCAGAAAACTTTTCAAAAATTGATGCGGTTGAATTTAAACAAATGATCGATAAAACTATATACAGCGTTTCAAATGATGAAACTCGTTATCATTTAAATGGTGTTTTTTTTGAATCAACAGATAAGAACCATGTAACAATGGTGGCAACTGATGGTCACCGTTTAAGTTTAATTAAAAAAACTTTTAATAATTTAACTTTCAATGAAAAAGTTGGTGTAATTATTCCTAAAAAGGGATTATTTGAAATTAAAAAATTAATTGAAAATACAACTGACGAAGTTTATGTCGCTGTTGAAGGATCGCAATTTATTGTTAAATGCGGAACTTGTGTTTTGATGATTAGATTAATTGAAGGTAAATATCCTAATTATCAACAGTTTATTCCACAAAAGCTTAATCACCGTATTAAAATTCCCAGAGAAGTTATTTTGTCTTCATTAAAAAAAGTTTCTTTATTAGCTAATCAAAAATCAAAAGCTATTTTATTAACGTTTTCATCAAATCGTTTAGAAATTACTTCGAGCAATCCAGAATTAGGTGATGCTAAAGATGAACTCGATATAGATTATACTGGTCCAGATATCAAAATTGGTTTTAATGCGCGTTACATCGAAGATGTTTTAAAAAATATTGAACAAGATAATGTTGATATTGAATTAAACGACCAAGTTTCACCAGGAGTACTAAAAGCTTCTGGAATAAATGATTACATTAATGTAGTTATGCCAATGAGAATTTAATGTTTTTAAAAACTTTGGCTCTGAAAAATTTTAGAAATATTTCAGAGTCTTTTTTAAATTTATCTCCAAGACTAAATTTATTTATTGGGGATAATGGTCAAGGTAAAACAAATTTTATAGAAGCTATTCATTTTTTAGTTGAAGGTGAAACTTTCCGTTATGGTGACTATTCAACAATTATTCAATTTAATCATGAGTACTCATTTATAAAATCAAAAATCGAAAATAACGACTTAGAATTTAACGTTTTACTTAAACTCAATAAGAGTAAAAAAGAAATTTTTGTTAACGAAAAAAAAACAATTAAAATTGAGCAGTACTTACCACCAGTTATTTTATTCTCGCCTGAAAGCTTGTCAGTCATTAAAGAAAGCGCAGACGAGCGTAGAAAGCTTTTAGACAATTTAATTGCAACCAGCCATAAAAATGGTCGTTTAGTGATTAACGAGTTTAAAAAAGCCCTTAGAGTGCGAAATAAAATACTCAAAGATATTTCTGAGGAAAAAATAAACAGAGATACAGGAATACAAACTTTAGAAAGCTTAAATCCCATTTATTTTAATTTAGCTGCAAAATTAAGCTATTTAAGGATAAAATCACTTATCGAGATAAAAGAGCATGTGCAAAAAGCTCTGGAAAAAATAGAAACACTAAATGTGGTTAAATTCGATTTTGAATATATTATTTCAGACCACAAAATTGTGGATAATTCAGAGGAAAACCTGGCTTTTTTAATGAAAAAAAGAGCTCAAGAACTATTTGCTGCTGAACTTTCTTCAGGAGTCAGTTTAGTTGGCCCTCAGAAGCATGATGTCATTTTTCTATATAATGGAAATGATTCAAGATTTTTTTGTTCGCAGGGGCAGCAAAGATCTATCATATTAGCTTTCAAAATAGCTCAAATCGTGTATCATCATATGGTTAATGGATTCTATCCTGTGCTACTACTGGATGATGTCTTGTCTGAGCTTGATCAAAGAAAGCAAAGTTCCTTGGTTTTATCATTGAACGAAATAGAAACTCAGACATTTTTAACATCAACAGACGTCGACGTTTTAAAAAAACTCAGCATAGAGAAAAGCACTTTATTTAAAGTGCAAAATGGAACATTAACAAATTAGTTAAAGTATAAATTTTTAAAAAATTTAAAATTAATATTTAGGATATTTTAGTATAGTAGAGGTGTTCATGTCGGATACAGTTTCTTCAACCGCAGTTTCTTCTGAGAAGAATTATGGTGCTGATGATATTCAAGTTCTCGAAGGTTTAGAAGCCGTTCGTAAAAGACCAGGTATGTATATTGGTGATACGACTATTCGTGGTTACCATCATCTTGTGTATGAAATTGTGGATAACGCCGTAGATGAACACTTAGCAGGTTTTTGTAAAAAAATAGTCGTTACTATTCAAACTGATGGTTCACTATCTGTAGAAGATAATGGTCGTGGTGTTCCAGTTGGTCCACACAGATCTGGTAAAGATGCAATGGAAGTTGTTTATACCGTTTTACACGCTGGTGGTAAATTTGATGGCGGAGCTTATAAAGTATCTGGCGGTCTTCATGGTGTTGGTGCCTCTGTCGTGAATGCTCTTTCTTCGCGTTGCCAAGCAGAATCTTTTAAAAATGGTTTTCACTACAGACAAGTATATATTAAAGGCACACCGCAAGGGCCTGTTGAAAAAGTTGGACCAACAACAAAAACAGGGACGACAGTTACATTTAAGCCAGATTTAGAAATTTTTAAAGAAGAAGGCATGGCTTTTGACTTTAACACTTTATCAAATCGTTTTCGTGAAATCGCTTTTTTAAATGCGGGTTTGCATATTTCTTTAGTTGATGAAAGAAATGGTAAAAAAGCCGACTTTCAATATGCAAATGGTGTTGCAGAATTTGTGGCTTATTTGAATGAATCAAAAAAAGCTATTCACTCGGATGTTATTTATTTCAGAGGTGAAAAAGACCAAGTCGAAGTTGAAGTGGCAATGCAGTGGAATGACTCATACTCTGAATCAATTTATTGTTATGCGAACAATATTAATACTCATGAAGGTGGAACTCATTTAGTTGGCTTTCGTGGTGCTTTAACAAGAACAACAAATGCCTATGCTCAACAAAAAAATCTTCTCAAAGATTTTAAAGATTCATTAGAAGGTGATGATATACGCGAAGGTTTAGCAGCAATTATTTCTGTTAAAGTTCGTGAGCCACAATTTGAAGGACAAACAAAAACTAAACTTGGTAATGCTGAAGTTAAAGGTATTGTTGAATCTCTAGTGAATGATAAACTGGCTGATTGGTTAGATCGCAATCCGACACCTGGTAAAACAATCGTTACCAAGTGTTTAGAAGCAGCACGCGCCCGTGATGCAGCAAGAAAAGCGCGTGATTTAACCCGTCGTAAAACAGCATTAGATGGCGGCTCTTTACCAGGCAAAATGGCTGACTGCCAAGAACGTGATGCTGCTAAATGTGAACTTTACTTAGTCGAGGGAGACTCTGCCGGCGGCTCAGCAAAAATGGCTCGTGATCGTAAAACACAAGCCGTATTACCTTTAAAAGGTAAAATTCTGAACGTTGAAAAAGCACGTTTTGATAAAATGTTATCAAATGATGAGATTCGTATGATGGTCTCGGCATTGGGCACTGGTATTGGTAAAGATAATATTAGTGTTGATAAAATACGTTACCATAAAATTATCATCATGACAGATGCTGACGTCGATGGATCGCATATCAGAACATTATTATTAACTTTCTTTTATCGACAAATGCCTGAAGTTTTAGAACGTGGATATATCTATATTGCTCAGCCACCTTTGTACCGCGCTAAAAAAGGTCAAAGTGAAACTTATTTAAAAGATGAAACGGCACTTACAGAATATCTTTTAAAATCAGGTCTAGATAGTTTTGAAGTAAAAGGCAAAAAAGTAGAACCAGATGCTTTAAAAAAGTTTATTTTAAACATTCAAAAATTTAATAATTTATTACATGCGTCTTCGCGTAAATACGATCGAGATGTATTGTATTTTATGTTGAGTAAAATTGATGATTTAGAGTCGACATTAAAAGATGAAAAAAAATTAAACCAAGCCTTAACAGATTTAAAATCTTGGATTACTTCTCAGCCAACTTTAGGTGTTACTGAAATAGATTTTAAAATTGAAAAGAACGACGGTAAAACAGAAGCGGTTGTTGAAACAACTCGATATGCAGATCAAATGAAAACGGTTTTATCAGCTGACATACTTAATTTCTCTGAGATTATTGAAATTAGAAATATTTGGAACAGTATGCAATCTGTTTCTAAATTACCAATGACAATAGTTAAAGGTTCAGAAGAGTTATCTTTTGAAAATTATAATGAAGCCTACGAAAACATCATGGAAGGCTCTAAAAAAGGCGTTTATATCCAACGTTACAAAGGGCTAGGAGAAATGAATCCTGAACAACTTTGGGATACGACTTTAAATCCGGAATACAGAAATTTATTAAAAGTTACAATTGATGATGCTGTAGCAGCCGATGAAACATTTAGTGTTTTAATGGGCGAACAAGTTGAACCTCGTCGTAAATTTATTCACGACAATGCGTTGATGGTTAAATCTTTAGATGTTTAATTGGTTATAGAGTTAGGTTGATATATGAGTGAGAATCAAGAAGTAAAAGGTATAACAAACGTAGATATTAATAAAGAAATGCGCGAAGCTTATTTGCAGTATTCAATGTCAGTCATTGTTGGTCGTGCATTGCCAGATGTTCGTGATGGTTTAAAACCAGTTCATAGACGCGTTTTATTTGCTCAACATGAATTATCTAACACACACGATAAGCCTTATAAAAAATCAGCCCGTGTTGTTGGTGATGTTATCGGTAAATACCACCCGCATGGTGATAATGCAGTTTACGAAACTATGGTTCGTATGGCTCAAGATTTTTCATTAAGATATCCTTTAATTGATGGTCAAGGTAACTTCGGATCTATCGATGGAGATTCTGCGGCGGCTTCCCGTTACACTGAAGTCCGTATGACAAGACTGGCTGAAGAATTATTGGCTGATATTGAAAAAGAAACAGTCGCATTTGGTCCAAACTATGATGACTCATTAGAAATTCCACTCGTTTTGCCGTCGAAGTTTCCTAACTTATTGGTTAATGGTTCTTCAGGTATTGCAGTTGGTATGGCGACAAATATTCCGCCACATAATTTGGGTGAAGTTATTGATGGTTGTATTCATCTTATTCAAAATCCAGATTGCACTATCGATGAGCTAATCGAAAAAATTCCTGGTCCTGATTTTCCAACGGCAGGTCAAATCGCTGGTAAAGCAGGAATCATACAGGCTTACAAAAAAGGTCGCGGGATCATTACTCTAAAAGCCAAAACAGAAATTGAAACCAAAAAAGATCACGAAGAAATCATCGTAACTGAATTACCTTACCAAGTTAATAAAGCTAAACTGATTGAAAGTATTGCTGATCTCGTGAAAGAAAAAACAGTTGAAGGTATTTCTGATATTCGCGATGAATCTTCTCGTGAAGGTATGCGCGTTGTGATTATTTTAAAGCGTGGTGAAAATGCCTCAGTTATTTTAAATCGCTTATTTAAATTTACGCAGTTACAGGTCAGCTTTGGTATAATCATGTTAGCAATTGATGCAAAAAATCAACCTGTTACTTTTGATTTAAAATCGATGCTTGAAGCATTCGTTGACCATCGTCGCGATGTTGTGACAAAACGTTGTATTTTTGAACTTAAAAAAGCACAAGAGCGTGCTCATATTCTCGAGGGCTTGAAAAAAGCTCTTGATCAAATTGATGCTGTTATTGCAACAATTAAAGCTTCTAAAGAAGCAGCGACTGCGCGTGAAGCCTTAATGTCTAAATTTGGTTTCAGCGAAAGACAAGCTATCGCAATTTTAGAAATGCGTTTGCAGAGATTAACAGGCCTAGAAGTACAAAAAATTATTGATGAATTGGCCGAGTTAATGAAACAAATTGATTGGTTAAAGTTTGTTTTATCTGACGTAAAAGAAATTTATAAAATTATAGTTTCTGAATTAGAAGATATTAAAAAACGTTACTCAGATAAACGTCGCACTGAAATTACTGGCGATATGACTGATATCGAAGACGAAGACCTTATTGCAGATGAACCTATGGTAGTCACAATCACTAACACTGGCTATATCAAGCGTTTATCGACCGAAGAATACCGGGTGCAAAAACGTGGTGGTAAAGGCTTAAAAGGAATGGAAACTCGCGAAGAGGATTACGTGACTGATTTATTTACCGCGAGCACTAAGACAATGTTACTTGTGTTTACAGATAAAGGTAAGGTTTACTGGTGTAAAGTTCATAAACTACCTCTTGGTAATAGAACATCAAAAGGTAAAGCTATTGCCAATGTTGTTCAATTAGCAGCTGGCGAAAAAGTAAAAGCTATTTTACCAGTCAATGAGTTTAGTGAAAATAAATACGTAGTGATGTTAACTGAAAAAGGTATCATCAAAAAAACATCTTTAGATGCATTTTCTAATCCAAGACAAGCTGGTATTATTGCTTTAACAACTGATTTGGATGATCAGTTAGTCGCAGCACAAATATCTGATGGTCAAAGTGACGTTTTTATTGCGACTAAAGAGGGTATGTCGATTCGTTTTAACGAAGATGATGTGCGTGGAATGGGTCGTTCTGCTCGCGGTGTTAAAGCCATTACTTTAGCTAAAGAAGACATTGTTATCGGAATGGAAGTCTTAGAGAAAAATACTAAAGACACCATTTTAATGGTTACTTCTAAAGGTTATGGTAAACGTTCAGAAGTTGAAGAGTACCGCGTTCAAAGTCGTGGCGGTGTTGGTATTATTACACAAAAAACCACAGATAAAGTTGGTATAGTTATTGGAACTCTCAAAGTAAATGCAGCTCAAGAATTGATTTTATCGACGGATCAAGGACAGGTGATTAGAATGAAAATTTCTGATATTTCAGTCCTAGGAAGAAATACTCAAGGCGTTCGCTTAATTAATTTAGATGACAAACAAGAGTTTGTATCTGGTTTAGCTGTTGTAGAAGATGAAGACAAAGCTGGCGAAGAAGTACACTAATATTCTTTTAATATCTGTATTGGTGGCGGCAACTGCCGCTTGCCAATCCAGAGCTGAAAAATTTTTTAAACAAGCTCAAAAAAAAATTGAAGCCCGCCTTTTTCTAGATGCTGTAGATTTATTAGAGAATTCGGCTGAGTTAGAAAAAAACAATAACAAGTGGTCTTCTACAAATTTTGAGATTGCTAGAATATTAAGATTTGAAATTCAAGACTACAACAAAGCGTTGCTAGTTTATAAAGATTTAATTTTAAAATCTGAGGATGTTAATCTAAGAATTTTATCTCAAGAAGCTATTGCAGAAATACATTTTGAAAACACTCAAGACTATGCAAGCGCTCTAAAAGAATACTTACTTTTAGAATCACTGTTGCAAGATAAATCTAAGCTAGAACGCGTAAAATTAAAGATTGCACAATGTTATAGATACTTAGGAAATTTAGATACATCCCTTGAATATATTGATGTGGCACTTAAAACTGTTGAAAAAAAAGTTAATTTTATGAACATCAAAGCGCAAATTTATTTAGCACAAAAAAAATATGATCTTTCTCTTGCGACATTTCAGCAAATCTATAGAGAAGATATTGCATATTTTAATACAGAAAATCTTTATAGCTCTATTTTAAATGTTTACGAAGAAAAGGCAGACTATAAATCTGCACTAGCATATTTAAATGAAAATAAAACGTATTTCAAAGATCCTAATTTTATTGAATGGAAAACCAAAAGACTTAACGAAAAACTTATTAACAAGCCTTTTAGTAAAGGAATTCGAAAATGAACAAAAATAAATATTTTGTTTTTGCAGCGATAGGTTTTGAACTCATTGGTTTTATTATTGCTGGTATTCTACTAGGAGAATCAGCTGCGAAGACAACGGGATATCAGTCGTTAAAAGCAATTATGATTGTCGTTGCTTTTATTGCTTGGTTCATTAGCTTGGTGAACAAGTTAAAATCTTTAGAGAAAAATAAAAACGAACAGGATAAGTAGTGTTTAAAAAAATAGCATCATACTCGTTTGTGTTTGGACTATTATTGGTTTGGATCATTAGTTTTTGGATAAATGACGGGGCTAAAAAAACAGCTGCCGCTGTTCATATCCTGTTATTTATAAATCTAATAGGTCTTTATTTACTTTATAAGATCGTATCTCGTAAAAAATCGATTGCCCTTGGCCTACTGCTTATTATATTAAAATACCCATTACTAGGTTACATTGTAACAAAAATAGTCAGACAAGCTTGGTTTGATAGTGTCGGACTAATTATTGGATTTATTGTTTTTTTAAGTTCCATAGTCTTTGTAACTTTGCTAAAACATTTCAGAAAACTTTAAGTGTGAGGAAATATGCATTTTAATTGGACTCAATTGATTCCTGGAGTTGGCCACCATTATATTCATGTTGCAACATTGATAATTGCAGCAGTCGTAGCAATGGTTTTAGGTTTAGTTGCAAGAGCGTCGTTAGGATCTGGTGAATCAGCAATTGTACCTCATGGTAAGCTGTCAATACGTGCAATCTTTGAAGTTATTACTGAGTTTATTTATAACTTAGCTCACCAAGTAATTGGTCATCACGGTCGTGCTTTTGCGCCGTACTTCGCTGCTATATTTACATTTGTGTTATTAAATAATTTTATTGGTTTGATACCTGGAATGACGCCTGCAACTGATAATTTTAATACAACTTTCGCATTCGGTATTTTTTCTTTTTTAGCGTACAATATAGTAGGTTTAAAAGAAGGTGGTTTTGGATATTTAAAACACTTTTTGGGTCCAGTTTTGTGGTTGGCCCCTTTAATGCTAATTATCGAGCTTATTTCACACTTTATTCGTCCGCTAACACTAGGCTTGCGTTTAGCTAATGTGATGACGGGAGATCATACGGTATTAACAGTTTTCTTAAATTTATTTCCAATTGGTCCCGCAATTCCGTTTTATCTAATGGGAATGCTTGTTTGTACAATTCAAGCGTTCGTATTTACTTTATTATCAATGGTCTACGTGGCTCTTGCTACAGCCCACGACCACTAAATCAAAAAGGAGAATCACATGAAAAAAGCATTATTATTTGCTTTAACTATTTTAGCTTCTGCTAGCGTATTTGCAGAAGAAGCAGCAACAGCAGTAGCTGGAGCAGCACAAGCAACAAACAGCAACAGCGGTTTAATCGCTATTTCTGCTGCAATCGCTATTGGTTTAGCGGTATTCGCAGGTACTTCTGCACAAGGTAAAGCAGCTTCTGCAGCTTTAGAAGGTATGGCTCGCAATCCAGCAGCTTCTGACAAATTATTTACTCCGCTAATCTTATCTTTAGCTCTTATCGAGTCTTTAGTTATCTTAGCGTTCCTAGTAGCTTTCGTTAAGTTACCAGCTGGATCTTTTGGTTTCTAATTTTAAATTTAGAGGCTAAATAAAAAAAGGCCGCAGAAATGCGGCTTTTTTATTTGTTTATTAAGAACTCAAAAAAAATTAATCCCTTAGTGATATTCCGTTTTCATCAAAAACCAAATCGATTGAAAAATTGAAAGAGTCAAATTTTAAATAATTTTGTAAAGCAGACTTTCTATCTAAAGTGTAGTTATTATCGGTAGCTCTTTCTGTATAATCTGAAGCAAATTTTTCTAGAACACTATGAGACGCTTTCCTGAGAACACTTTTTAATAAGCCAGCACCTTCTGTAAGGTTTAAATCAGAAATCAAAAAAATAGAGCGATCGCCCGCGTGAAAGTTAGTGATAATATTTGATTTAATCAGGTCAGTTTTTAAATCCCTCTTGTCGCTATTCAGTAGGCCATCAAGGGCAAAAATATAGTTGAAACGAGTATTAATTTTTAAGTAATTAGCGCCAGATAATAATTTTGAATTCGTTTGTAATAAATGTATATCAAGAACTTGCAGTCTATTTTTATCGAGAACAATGAGAGCGTGCAAAGCGCTTTCGTTGCCACAAGAAATTAAATCAAAAACATACTTTTTATTCGTTATTGTTTTAAAAGAGATGTCATCATTGTTAGAAAAACAGACATTAAATGCTGAAAGTACAAAAGTTTTTGCTGAGTTATCTTTTAATAAAACGTTATTATTTTCAGACAATTTTAAAAATGTACTAAGATTGCTCTTCTGAATAAGATCATAATCAGCAGAAAAAAGTTGTTTGGAATAAAATCCAGCATGTGCCAAAGAAAATAAAAAAAAGAATAAAGTGAATAACCAAATGATCACAAAAAGCCTTAGTTAAAGTGTTTACTTTTCTAAAGCAAGAATTAGACTTAACTAAAAGCTCTATAAAACAGAAAGGTGTATAATTAGTTTACAAATGACAAAATAAGCTGCCATCTAAGACAGCTTATTTACTATCTATATGATTATAAGTATTTATTAACAATACTCATAACAGAGTTTTCAATACGCTTAAGGCCATCTTGCGTAGAGGATTCAAAGCGAACAACCAGTACGGGTTGAGTATTTGAGGCCCGAGCGAGCGCCCAACCATCTTTAAAACTAATACGAATTCCATCGATCAAATTTACTTTAAATTCGTCCGATGGTTGTGAAAAAGCTTCTTTTACTTTTTCAACAATCAAAACTTTTTTTTCTTCTGTTGTATCAATTCTAATCTCAGGGGTGTTAAATGCCGGAGGTAGTCCCGCAAGTAGTTCAGGAATATTTTTACCAGTTTTTGATATAATTTCACATAAACGCAAACCAGCGTATGGAGCATCGTCGTAACCATAATTACGATCAGCAAAAAAGATGTGACCACTCATTTCTCCGCCAAACGGAGCTTTTTCAGACTTAACTTTTTCTTTAATTAGACTATGGCCAGTTTTCCAAAGCACAGGTACGCCTCCATTTTTTGAAATATCTGCATACATACGATCAGAACACTTCACATCTCCTACGATTTTTTCTCCGGCCTTTTCTTTCAAAACAGAACGGGCAAAAATGGTCATGAGTTCGTCGCCATAAATCATTTTACCATTGTGATCAACGATACCTATGCGATCGGCATCACCATCAAATCCAATTCCGACAACCGCACCCGTTTCTTTTACTTTTCGAGCAAGATCTACAAGGTTTTCTTCAACTGTTGGATCTGGGTGGTGATTAGGAAAGCGCCCATCCGGCTCTTCAAACAAAATCTCCGGTTGCAAGCCGACCGTATTAAATAATTTTCTTACAACGCTACCGCCAGCACCATTGCCACAATCAATGACGACTTTAATTGGCTTTAATTGACCAAACTCTTTTTTATATCTTTCTAAGTATTCTGGAATAATATCGTAATTTACAGCATGACCCTGTCCAGTAATGTAATCTTTGTTTTGAATAATCGAATAAAGTTTTTGAATTTCTTCGCCGAAAATAGTCGTTTTACCATAAGAAATTTTAAATCCGTTATATTCGGGGGGATTGTGAGAGCCGGTAACCATAATGGCTCCATCTAAATCCAACTGAAAGGTAGAAAAATAACTCATCGGAGAAGTTAAAAGGCCAAGCATATAAACTTCCGCCCCAGAATCAATAAATGCTTTTTTTAAATTATTTATTAAAGAAACCGACGACGTTCGCGCATCGTGCGCAAGAGACAATCTTAACTTGTCTTTTCCAGATCGTTTTATAGCATAAGAACAATATGCCCTACCTAAATGGTAGGCGAAATCATCATCAAACTGCTTGTTGTAAACACCACGAATATCATATTCACGAAAAATTACTGGTGCCATAATCATAAAAAAACTCCTTTAAAAATGCGAAAGAGTTAGATTGTATAACGTTTTTTTAATAACTTCAAATTTAGCTTAATAGCGTCTTGCATTGAGTTTGCATTTGCTTGATTTTTATTAAATATATCTTTTGCTGTGCCGTGATCAACACTCGTGCGAATAAAAGGCAAACCCATAGTAATATGTACTCCAGAATCCTGACCATGTACGAGTTTAAATGGAATTAAGCCTTGATCATGATAAAGAGCCAAATAGCATGAATACTTATTCCAGTTGTTTGGAAAAAAAGCCGCATCAGGTGATAAAAAATGAGTAACCCTGCGAGATTTTATTAAAACAGCAGAATTTTGTTTTTCAAAGGACGCGATCACACCCTTTTCGCCCGCGTGGGGATTAAGACCTAACACAGCTATAGGTTTTTTCAGGCGAAGCTCTTTTGAAAGCTGGTGAGCAGCATGCAGGGCTTTTTTAAGTAAGTTGTTTTTTTTGAGAACAAACTCAACCGCACTTAAGGCCACATGATCAGTTGCTAAAACGACATTAAACTTTTGACCAACAAAACCCATAAACAAATCTGATTTAGGAAAGAAATGTCTAAATATACCTGTGTGTCCCACAAAAGAATATCCTGATTTTCGAATTAATGTTTTTGTAATTGGTGCAGTCACGAGTGAATGAAAGCTTTGGTTTTTACAGAGCTCGGTCGCATCTACAACCCAATCTGCCGCAGATTTTTTCGAGCAGATATCAAAAATAAAATTATGATCAAACGATTTTGACAATATTAGTAGCTTGTGAAAGGCAAGTGCCGACGCCGCATCATGAAAAGTTAATCGTGAAAACGCACTATCGATAATTTGAAAGTAGCGGGCTTGATTTTTTTCTTGGCGCCAATCTCGATAAATAAAAAAACTGATTTTTTTTTGCGGGCCAATTTTTGACAGAGCTTTCGCGGTTATTTCGAAGCCAATACCATCAGGATCACCTGTGGTTATAGCAATTCGTTGAAAATCACTATTCATAAATTTTTATATAAGCCTCTTGTTTTTTTGATTCAAACCAATTTTTTAACTGTCGTTTAAAGTTTTGTTCGATAAGGCTTGCTTTAATTTGCTCTTTTATTTTTAAAAAATTGTTGTCGTAAGAAACTTTTTTCTCGATAACTTTTAAAATGTGAAATCCAGACTTACTTTGCACAATATTTGTTGTTGCTCCAGCGTCTAAATTAACTATAGCCTTCTCAAGCTCAGAATTAAACTCTCCAGATTTAAAGTGCCCAAGAAAACCACCGTCATTTGCACTTTTATCTTCGGTATACTTATTTGCCAAAGCATCAAATCTCTCTCCGGCTTCAACTTTTTTTAGAACAGCCTCTGCGCGCTT
Source organism: Pseudobdellovibrio sp. (assembly GCA_046293015.1). GTDB lineage: Bacteria > Bdellovibrionota > Bdellovibrionia > Bdellovibrionales > Bdellovibrionaceae > Pseudobdellovibrio. The sequence continues at coordinate 97,639 of JBKBPU010000001.1, read as the reverse complement.
AAGAGCTTCTTCAGGTGACCCCTTTTTCGGATTGAAAAAAATCTGAGATATTTTAAACTCATTAACATTTGTTTTTGCGTTAGGATTTTTTATTTTATACTCGTTATATGCATCTTCATCTGTAATTCTTAGTTTTGAAATGATTTCGCTTTCAAAAAAAGATTGTCTTTCCATGCGCGCTTTAAGAATTTGTTTGTAGGTCTCAAGAGAGAAGCCTTGTTTTTTTATATAAGTCTCTAAATCAGATCTGTTCATTCGATTACGCTTAGCGAGGTTGTCCATTTCTTGATTAATTTTTTCATCTGTAAAAGACAGATTTTGTCGCTTAATTTCTGACTGGACAAGTTTTTCGCGTACAAGGTATTGAAGCTGATTGGCCCTGCTAGACTTTAAATCAGCAATTTTTTCATCTAATAGCAAAGAATCATCAACTGTACCCTCTTTGTTTATGTTGAGAGAAAAGTCATTAAGATCTGATTGTAAAATGGCCTCAGAGCTCACGACAGCAATTATTTTATCAACGACTTCTGTGCGCGCAGACGAGTTTTCTTTGGCCAGGGTTATTGATGAAAATGTACATAACGATAAAAATAATGAGAATAATTTTTTCATGAGACGTCCTACTTAAGCTATTATTCCTGACGAGTTTTAATTGTCAGTGAATCCAGAGCTTGGTTGTTTTTGTAGATTTTATACCTTTTAATCTGTTCATCAAGCCAAGAAGAGAAATGAGCTGTTTCGCGTAATGAAATAACTTCGGCCTTTACTTGATCTTTAACTAGCTCAAATGGCTTTTGCTGAGAAGGTCTTCTTTGTGAAACCTTGAAAAGGCGAAAACCCTCTTCAAATTTAATCGGTCCAATTAGATCGTTTTTTTTATTAACAAAAAGAACCTCAAGGTCTGATCCTTGAACTCGTTCTACCCAACCAAAAAGCACTGTTGTGCGATTTTTATCCAAGGAATACTCTTTAAAAAGCTTATCGAAAGAATTTTTTTTATGAAGAGATTTGATAACATCAGCTTGATTTTCATCTGCCACCAAAATACTTTCTGTTAAAACAGCCTCATTTTGAAAATACTTAAGTTTGTTGGTTTGGTAATAAGCAGAAAGCTCGTCAGTTGTGGGTTCTTTAATCTGGTTTCTAAAGTCGGCAAATAACATCTGGCGCTTTAAGCCGAGCTCAACACTTTTTTTCCAGTCTTGATATGATCTGTTTTGCAAAGCAAGTTCTTCGCGAAACGTCTTGTCATTAGGGTATTGGTCAACATACTTTTTAATTTCGACTTCTAAATCTTTGGGGTTAATAATTTTCTTGTTATTTTCAAACCAAAGTTCAATCAAAGAGTCGACGATAAAATCTGAAGTTATTTTAGCCTTAAAGCTTTTTACAACGACAGGATCTTTTGCTGAGAGCGGATCAAGCACACTTAGTTTTGCAGCCAATGATTGAGAGAACTGCCCTACGGTCATGACTTTATTTTCTACTTGTATTGCAGGTTGAGTTTTTACACGGTTGTAATACAAATCACAACTAGACATACAAAGCGAAAATAATAATAAAAACCCCGCAGCAACGGGGTTTCTGAAGAAAGATTTTCTAGAGTACGGGCGATTACTCGACAAGTTTAGGATTAACATCTATTTTGTATGACTTTTTGAGTTTGTCAAAAAACTGATCAAAAACAGCTTTTCTTTTTTGATCGAAAACAGCCATGCGGATATCGCGCTTAGTTGCTTCTTCGTAGCTGCGCTTTCCAGTTAATTTAATAATATGAAATCCAAACGGAGTTTCCACCAAATTTGAACCAATTTCATTTAGCTTTAAAGAAAGGACTGCTTGATAATACGGCGGTACAAGCGATATGCTAGATTGCCAACCAATATCACCACCCATATTTTTGGTTGTTAAGTCATCAGAATATAATCGAGCTAGCTCATCAAAAGGTCGTTTTGACTTTAAAACTTCTGATAATATTTCAGTCGCTCGTTTTTTAGCTTCTTCTTTTTGCTGTTCAGTTGCGCCTGGTTTTAACTCAATTAAAATATCCGATACACGAATTTGTGGGTTTTTAGCATAGTACTCGCGCATTTCTTTTTCAGACACAGTGTTTTCTTGTACTTTTTGACCAAGCTCTTTTTCTAAAAGTCCTTTATAGATTTCTTGATTAATTCTTTCCATTACTAGAGGATCTTTTTCTAGGCCACGTTTGCGAGCTTCTTGTAGTCCTAGTTCATAGCGCACAAGATCTTCTAAAAAAACTTTTCGTGGGGGAACATTAATGCTCGCTTGTGACTTTACTTCAGCGTATTTTTTATTGAACTCATTTAAAGTAATTTTTTTATTTCCAACGATAGCAACAACTTGCTCGCCCTTTTGAGCATAAGCAAAAGAAGTCATTAAAGTGACAGCTAAAATCCATTTCATGTTGTAAATCCTTTTGTGGGTACCTTATGTACTTTTATCTATATAAAATGCTAAGGCCCTAGACAGAAACCGACAATGAATTTGCTGAATGACCCCTTGCGGCAAAGAGCTGATTTTTAAGAGCATTTGCCAAATCTACAGACCTTGGGTCAGTCTCTTTAGTAATGGGATAGTTAAACTCACTCCAGTAAAAATTAATCTGGGCGAAAGGCTTGGGTAAAAATGTTTTATTCCAAGCTTTAGGAAAGTGCCACGCGCGATCACAAGTTAAACCACCAGCATAGATTGGAGCCTTTAATAAACGTGCTAATTCAAAAACGCCAGGCTTAACTTCATAAATGGGGCCCTTTGGGCCATCAACCGCAACGCTACAATTTGAACCCTTCTTGCACAGCTGAATAAGACCCTTGAGCGCAGAAACTCCACCACGGGTCGAAGATCCACGCGAAGTTTGACCGCCAAGCAAATGCAAAACGGTGTTCATCATTTCGCCGTCTTTGGATGTCGACGTCATAGTTGCTATTTTATATCTCGGAGTAAGGCAAACAAAAGCCAGCTCATCGCCATGAAAATGAGCAAGAATAACTGGCGTTTTGTTCTTAAGATTTTCTTTTAAAGAATGGGGCTCAAAGATAGAAATTTTCCAGGTCATCGACAGCAATCTGTAAATGACCCAAATAATAAACCCTAAAACCCAGCCCCTAATTTTATTCATTTAGTGCTGCAAAGCTTTTTTAAACTCTTCGGTTAACTTTGGCAAAACCTCAAACGCATCACCAACTATACCGTAAGTTGCTTTTTGAAAAATCGGAGCGTTTGGATCATTATTTATCGCAACAATAACTTTTGATCCGCTCATACCAGCTAAATGCTGAATAGCTCCTGATAAGCCAACAGCAATGTACAATGACGGAGCGACAGTTTTCCCCGTTTGGCCAACCTGCATGCTATGTGGAACCCAACCAGCATCGACAACAGCGCGGGACGCGCCAACTGTGGCACCCAAAACATCTGCCAAATCAGTTAATAATTTGAAATTGCCAGCCTCTTTTAACCCACGACCACCAGAAACAATAATATTAGCTTCTGTTAAATCAAGTTTTTCAGAAGTTCCTTTAACAATATTTTTAATAATTGTTTTTAGATTTGGTTGAGTAAAGCCAACCTCAGATACGTTTGCGGTTTTTGATGTGTTGGCGGCTGCCACAGGCAATTGATTGGCGCGCATTAAAACAATTTTTAAATTTGTGTTTTCAAAAGTGCCTGTCGCAAAACATTTACCAGCGTAAAGAGGCTTTTTAACTTTAATATCGTCACCAGAAATAGAAATTTCCGTACCATCAGAAATTAATCCAGCGCCATGCTTGGCGGCTACTTTAGGAAATAAATCTTTTGCCGATGAGCTTGCCGAAGCCAATACAATATTTGCTCCAGACTTAGCTATGGCTTCTGATACAATACCAGAAAATAATTCAGGATTATAAAGATCATAAGAAGCATCTTTTGCTAATAAGACCTCTTGCGCCCCGTGGTGAGCCAACTCAGCATGCGCTGCTGTTGCTTGAGACCCCAAAGCCAAAGCCACCACCGAGTGTCCGGTGCTAGCCGCAAACTGAAGCAATTCTTGAGAGCTTCTTTTTAATTTATTATTTTGAAATTCTGTAAAAACCAAAACTTTAGACATAAACAATTCCCTTAATTATAAAACTTTAGCTTCGTCGCGAAGAAGTTTGATGAGTTCGTTTGCTTGAGCGCCGGCATCGCCAGCTAATAACTTAACGGCTGGCTTTTCAGCTGGTAAAGAATAAGAAACATATTTAACTTTTTGATCCGCCGACGAAACTCCTAAAGACGCAAGCTCAAGCTCTTTAATCACTTTCTTTTTGGCCTTCATGATACCAGGTAAGCTTGCATAGCGAGGCATATTTAAACCTTTGTTGGCACTAACAACGCAAGGGCTCATCATTTGAACAATTTCTTTTGCCCCACCCTCAACATCGCGTTCAAGCGTAACATTTTCGGCAGAGGCTTCGAATTTAGAAACAACTGTTGTATGAGGCAGCCCTAAAAACTCAGCAGTCATTTGAGGAACAGAAGACTGATTGTTATCGATTGCAAGCTTGCCCGTAAAAATAAGATGAGCCCCGCCCTCTGCTTTAATTGCGGCAGCCAAAGCTTTTGCTGTCGACAAAGCATCAATGCGTTCGTCAGAGTTAATAACGATAGCCTCATCAGCACCCATAGCCAGGGCTGTTCTTAATGATTCAGCCGCTCGTGTTTTTGGCCCAACTGTTATGGCCCAAACTTGAGCTGTTGGATTTTTTTCTTTAAATTTAACAGCTTCTTCAATGGCATGCTCATCGTAGGGGTTTAGTACCCACTTTACTCCAGCTGTATCAATGCCGTTTTGATCTGCAGCAACTTTGATTTTTGTTTCAGTATCAGGCACTTGTTTTATGCACACGAATATTTTCATGTCAGACTCCAGTGTTTGTTAAATGATAATCTTTCTAGTTCTAGCCCAAGTGCCTGAAAACAGACAATGAATTGTCGTTATAACATGTTGCAAAACATATCCTGCGAAAGTGACTTTTCATATCTCAAGGGTTTAGTTTAAAATGAAAACATTTTGATAAACAAAAAACATAACAAAAGGTGAATTATGCTGGATTTTCTGAAGTCGACAGTTGGTCGAAAATACATCATGGGTATTACTGGTTTAGTTTGGATGGGGTTTGTGCTGACTCATATGGCAGGCAACATGCTTATCTTGGTTAGTCCGGATTTATATAATGCTTATGGACACGCCATTGTGTCAAACAAGCCTCTGCTCTACGCAGCCGAAACGGTTCTGGTCCTCGCTCTATTGGCGCATGTGGGAACAGCAATATCGTTAACGATACAAAATAAAAAAGCTAGAAACACGCGATATGCGATGACGCCCAACGGAGAAAAGGGCGCATCTCTTGCATCAAGAACGATGGCCGTTCAAGGGTCAATTGTTCTTGCGTTTATTATTTTACATTTAGCTACTTTCAAATATGGCGCACATTATGAAACTGTGGTCGATGGTGTTAAAATGAGAGATATGCACAAGCTTGTGGTTGAAGTTTTTCACCAGCCTGGCTATGTGTTGTGGTATGTAGTGTCGTTGTTTCTTTTAATGTTTCACTTAAGCCACGGTGCGCATTCGGTTTTTCAGTCTTTCGGAATTCTAGAAAGAAAAATGCAGTGTGGGCTCAAAAAATTTGCTTGGACTTATGCTATTGTCGTTGTGTTGGGTTTTTTATCGCAACCAGCATATGTTTTTTTATTTAACAAGTAATTAACCACACGAGATATAGAAGGGATATAAAATGTCAGTCAAACTAGATAGTAAAATTCCAAGTGGTTCAATCGACACTAAATGGAAAAATCATAAATTTAATATGAAGCTGGTTAATCCGGCAAACAAAAGAAAGCACTCAGTTATCGTTATTGGCACAGGCTTGGCGGGCGCATCTGCCGCAGCATCACTTGGCGAATTAGGCTATAAAGTAAAAGCTTTTTGCGTGCACGAATCGCCAAGACGCGCCCATTCGGTTGCCGCTCAGGGCGGTATCAATGCTGCTAAAAATTATCAAAATGATGGCGACTCTATATATCGCTTGTTTTATGATACAGTTAAGGGCGGTGATTTCCGCGCGCGCGAAGCTAATGTTTATCGTTTAGCAGAGGTCTCTGTAAATATTATCGACCAAGCCGTTGCGCAAGGTGTTCCTTTGGCGCGCGAGTACGGCGGGCTGTTGTCAAATCGCTCCTTCGGCGGAGCGCAAGTTTCGCGAACTTTTTATGCTCGCGGACAGACGGGTCAACAACTTTTGTTGGGTGCGTATTCATCTATGATGAGACAGGTTGATCTTGGAACTGTTGAATTATACACTCGCCGCGAAATGCTTGATTTGGTTGTTGTTGACGGTAAAGCGCGCGGAGTCATTATTCGCAATCTTCTTACTGGTGAAATTGAATCTTACTCGGCGGATGCAGTTGTTTTGGCGTCTGGTGGCTATTCAAACGTGTTTTATTTATCAACAAATGCGATGGCTTGCGCTGTAACGGCTGCATGGAAAGCCCATAAAAAGGGAGCTTATTTTGCTAACCCTTGTTACACGCAAATTCACCCGACCTGTATTCCAGTTCACGGCGAAAACCAATCTAAACTAACATTAATGTCAGAGTCCTTGCGTAACGACGGACGCGTATGGGTTTCTAAAATCAAAGGTGATAAGCGTCATGCTAATGAAATTCCAGAAAACGAACGCGATTATTATTTAGAGCGCGTTTATCCTAGCTTTGGTAACTTGGCGCCGCGCGATGTGGCTTCAAGGCAAGCCAAATATCGCGTTGATGAAGGCCATGGTGTTAATGGTGGTGAACAAGCCGTTTATTTAGATTTTAAAGACAGTATTAATCGTTTAGGTGAAGATAAAATTGCAGAACGATACGGAAATCTTTTTCAAATGTATGACAAAATCACTGGCGAAAATCCATATAAAATGCCTATGAAAATTTATCCAGCACCCCACTACACAATGGGCGGTCTATGGGTTGATTATAATCTTGAATCAACGATTCCCGGATTGTTTGTCGCGGGCGAAGCGAATTTTTCTGATCACGGGGCAAATCGCTTAGGCGCATCGGCGCTTATGCAGGGTTTAGCAGATGGTTATTTTGTGTTGCCGTATACAATCGGGAATTACTTAGCAAATACAAATCTAGCTAAAGTTGATATTAACAACGACGCCTTCAAGCATGGTAAAAACGAAGTTGAAGCCGAAATTAAAAAATTCTTATCAACAAAAGGATCTCGTTCTGCAGAAAGCATGCATAAAGAGTTGGGTCGAATCATGTGGGATAATTGCGGCATGGGTCGAAATAAAGAAGGCCTGACTTCTGCAATTGTCAAAATTCAAAAGTTGCGCGAAGAGTTTCATAACAACATTAACGTCCCTGGCGAGGCCAATGGTCTTAACCCAGAGCTTGAAAAAGCTGGCCGTGTGGCTGATTTTATTGAACTTGGCGAGTTAATGTGTCGTGATGCTTTAGTTCGCGAAGAGTCTTGTGGTGGACATTTCCGCGAAGAACATCAGGTTGATGGCGAAGCTAAACGTGATGACGATAAATTTTGTCACGTGGCTGCTTGGGAATGGAATGGTTCTGCCAATAAAGAACAAACTCGTCACACCGAACAACTAGCTTTTGAAAACGTTAAACTTGCAACTCGTTCTTATAAATAAGAACTGTTTAAGGAAAAAACATGGGAAATGCAAAACACAACATTAATTTAAAATTAAAAGTCTGGAGACAGAAAAACAATCAAACTCCAGGAGAATTTAAAACGTATGAAGCTAAAGAGGTTTCTCCGGATGCATCTTTTTTAGAGATGCTTGATGCCGTTAACGAAACTCTAGTGAAAAAAAACGAAGAACCAATATTGTTTGATCATGATTGCCGCGAAGGCATTTGTGGTAGTTGTGGTTTTATGATTAATGGCAATGCTCATGGTCCGCAAAAAGGTACAACTGTGTGCCAGCTGCACATGAGGCATTTTAACGATGGTGAGACATTAACGCTAGAGCCATGGAGAGCGCAAGCTTTTCCAATTCTTAAAGACTTAACTGTTGATCGTACAGCACTAGATCGTATTATTAAAGCTGGCGGGTATATTTCAGTTAACACTGGCAATGCTCAAGATGCGAATGCTTTGCCAATCCCCAAACCTAATGCAGATGAGGCTTTTATGTCTGCAACTTGCATTGGTTGCGGAGCCTGTGTCGCTTCTTGTAAAAATGCTTCTGCTGCATTATTTACAAGTGCAAAAATCACTCACCTTTCATTGCTGCCTCAAGGTCAAGTTGAACGAGAGCAACGCGCATTAGATATGGTCGCACAAATGGATGCCGAGGGTTTCGGAGCTTGTACAAGCACAGGAACGTGTTCAGCATCATGTCCGAAAGAAATTTCGTTGATTAACATTGCAACTATGAATCGCGAGTTCTTAAAAGCAACGTTAAACAAAAAAGAAGAAGTTTCTGGCGGAGACATGGCCTAACAAAGCCAAACAAAAAGTTTAAAAACTTAAGGAGCCATCATGAAAGATTTCATAAAAATATTTTTATTTTTGTTATCTGTCGTGGTGGCTTTTGTTTTTGGTCGTAATTATGGCGAACAAACTGTAATTGAATCTGCTGAATATAAAGCAAATAAAGATGCCCAAGCGAGACTCGCAAAAGCTGAACAGGAAATTGCGCAAACAAAAAACAAAATACAAAACATTTTGAATAGCGCAGATCTAAAAAAGGCGGATGAAGTTTTCACTCAAGTCATGACGCTTTTTTTGGTTGATTTAGGAATGCGCCTCTCCGAAGAGAAGCAAAACGATTTAGATCTTGGCAAAGTCCAACTTAAACAGTGTGGGGCGCTCCAGCAAAAGCCGAATGTTGTGACAGCGACAACGAAAACTGATGACAACCAAGATTTAAAAAGAAAAAAAGTAGACGTAAAAAAAATAAATAAATGGACTGACTTGTCATACGATAGGTTTAAGTCTAAAGAATGGTTGTTGCAAAACTCAACATCAGAAAGCGCACTGAAGCGCGCTCTTGAGGATTTAAAACTAAAACGAATAGATGTTTTTTTGGAAAATGCACAACCCGTTAGTTTACAAGAGTTAAATCAGTATTTTGGAACTTACCGTGGAAAAATCACAGACTTATTTGGCAAAGAATATGGATCACTTGTTATTGAAATGAAATCGTTTGAAAGTGGATTAGTTTCAGGGCAAGTTAAAGTTTTAAAAAACGGTAACGTCGAAACATCAAGTGAATTTCGCAACAACAACTTTGGATATAAAAGAAATGATTTTGACGCTTTAGTGTTTAACGTTGGAGATCGATATTTTCAAATTTATAAAACTCAACAAAACGAAAAGCTGATCGGCTATTTTTATCAGAGAATGCCAAATGGTGCCACGAGCACAATCGGACAATTTGCTCTTTCAAGAACAGATAAATTTTAATTTGGCCAGCCCGACTTAATAAAAAAACTCTGGTTAATTAGAAATTAAACCATTCTGCGTATCATCTTAAGACAATGTAGTGAAAAATATTTTTCAAAATTTATTAACCATTAAAAACCGCGTCGTTTGTCTAACAAAAAGTAAATATAAGCCCCCCTTGTTCATCATCTTAGATTCATAAAAGACGTTAGAAAAATTTTAACTTTGCAAGATTTAGGTCGATAAGACTTAGGGTAAGTTTTTATGAAAAAAATTGGCGACATAATGAAAGACATGGGATTCAATCAAAACGCACCAGACTCTGCTAAAGAGGCTTTTATTAAGCATCTTATTCGCCAAAGCACAGGAAATGATGTAGTTTCGCCGACAGAAAAAAAGATTATTCAAAACAATCCGGACAAAATTATACAGTTTCCTCAACAAATGAGCTTTGGTTTTGATGACGACCAAGGTCCTGAAATAACTAGACAAAAATCCAAAATTAAACAAAAATATTAGATAAAAAACTAGACCATGGTCTAGTTTCATACTGGAACCAAAAAATCCTGTGCCTGTCCTTTTAGCGCGTTGGTACGATTTTATTGCACAAAAAAACGTCTATCAGGAAGGGACTGTTTATGAAAAAGAATTTTTCAAAAAAAGTAATTGTCGCAACTGCTGTCATTCTGACGGCATCAATGACATTAGCCGCAAAAACGCCAGAGTTTGTACCTGGTGAATATGTTGTTAAGTTGAAAACTAATCAAATCTCAACGTTTAGTAAAAACACGCTTTCAACAAAACTAAGTGCATTTGTTAAGTCAACAATTCCTGGTCAAAACATAGTTGTAGTCAAAAAAGCTTCTTTTGAAAGTCTAGATTCAGCTATTAAGTCTCTTCATGAAAACCCAATGGTAGAATATGCAGAGCCAAACTATATTTTTAGAATAAACAAAATACCTAATGATCCTATGTATGCTCAGCTTTGGGGAATGCAAAACATCGGACAAGCTGATCCAAAAGGTCAAGCTGGAGTGGCTGGTTTTGATGTTAGTGCAGAAAAAGCATGGGAAATTCAAACCGGAAATAAAGAAAAAATTATTGCTGTCATCGATACAGGCGTGGACTACACTCATCCGGACCTCGTTGAAAACATGTGGGTAAACGAAGCAGAAAAAAATGGCCAAAAAGGCGTTGATGATGACAAAAATGGTGTTGTTGATGATATCTACGGATACAACGCTGTAAATAACTCAGGAGACCCTAAAGATGATCAGGGTCACGGATCTCATTGCGCTGGAACAATTGCGGCAAAAGGAAATGATGGTCGCGGAGTTGTTGGTGTCAACTGGGATGCGCGAATTATGGCTGTGAAGTTTTTAGATGCAAATGGCGGTGGGACTTTAGAAAACGCCGTAAAAGCAATCGACTATGCTACTAAAATGGGTGCTAACGTGATGAGTAACTCTTGGGGTGGTGGTGGCTTCACACAAACGCTACTTGACGCAATCAAAAGAAGTAATGAAGCTGGCGCCGTATTTATAGCTGCAGCTGGTAACGACGATACAAACAATGACTCAAGTCCTACATACCCTGGAAGCTATCAAGTCGAAAACATAGTTGCTGTAGCAGCGATTGATAATCGTGGTCAAAGAGCAAGCTTTTCAAACTACGGCCGGAAAACAGTTCACTTGGGGGCTCCGGGCGTAAATATTTTATCAACGACTGGTGGTAAGTATGCATCTTTCTCTGGAACATCAATGGCGACACCGCATGTGGCAGGAGTTGCAGCATTGCTTTGGGCTAACGAACCAAGCTTAACTGCAAAAGAAATTAAACAAAGACTCGTAACAACAGTTCGCCCGGTAGCATCTATGAAAGGTCGTACGATCACAGGCGGTATTGTTGATGCGTATGCGGCATTAACAAACACAGTTCCCCCACCAGATATGAACGATCCGGCGAATTGGTCGCTTTCTTTGCCTCTTGATGTAAAATCAGCTTCGCCATATGCTAAAAACACAAACCAAACATTTGAAATCAATGTTCCTGGCGCGAAAGAGTTTGCACTTTATTTTGATAAATTTGATACAGAGTCTGGTTACGATACGGTTACAATTTATGATTCTGCTGGTGCAAAAATACAAACATTAAGTGGAAACAACGATGGATCGTTCTCTATGAACATTACAGGTTCGTATGCAAGAATTGTATTTAAGTCAGATACATCGGTTGAAAAATCTGGATGGGCAATTACAAAAGCTGCATATAGATAGAATCAGAAAAAAATACTAAACTAATAGTTTAAAGCCCGGCAAAACTGCTGGGCTATTTTTTTTGGAGTGCATTAGCTCATCCAAAAACAGGCTGTGCTTAAAACTGAAAAACGAGAACTGCTTTTTTTCGACGGTGACGTTTGGCGACTCTTTAGAAAACGATAGACACTTTACCGCCTTTATCTCGAATTAAACACACTTTAAATTGGAATAAGCCCTGCAATTAATTTTTTTAAGTTAATCTTTTGACTTTAAAGATGGTCAACTGACCAAAAAGAATATTGATCGATCTCAAAAAATAAGGAGTACTATATGAAAAAAGCTGTTTTAGCATTAATAGTTTCGTTTTCTGCAATGCAAGCGTTTGCCTTAGATTGTCCCGTTCAGTTTGGTTCTGACAATTACATTGATGACGTAGCAAACAAAATTCAAGCCTCGAAATCATGTTATGATGCAGTTGAGTTAGCAGAAGCCTGTGCTATGGGCTCATCTATTGATGCTGCAATTATGCCAACAGCAGAAAGAAAATGTGGAAAAGATTTTTGGAAAAAACTAACTTCGCAAGAGAAACAGTCATACAATAAACTGCAATCTAAGTGCGACACTAAGTATAATAACATGCAGGGCACAATGTATGTTTCCGCAAAAGCATTTTGTAAACTAAATGTAGCCAAGCTATACTCTGATCTTTACTTACCAGCAGAATAAAAACAACGCTGCTTCATTAAAGCCCTGCGCACGCCGGGCTTTAAAACCCGTGTCTTTTGTAAAAATCTTGTAATTTGAGATTAATGAAATCAGCAAAGTCGAGCTGGCAACAATGAGATCCATAGGGAATAAATAAAAACTCTGAGTCTTTAATATTTTCTCTGAGCTCTCGCTGATAATCTGGCGGGGTTAAGAAATCTCGCTCACCAGAAATAATCAAGCAAGGTTTGTCAATACCACCTAAAATATGTAATCCATCAAAAGCCAGAAGTTCTTCGAAAAGTTTAAAAAACAATGGAAGCTCTAGGCGCGAAACACCACGACCGTACATTTCGATATCTTTAAATTGAGTGAGTTTTAAATTAAAACCACCCGCTAATGCGGCGACTTGAAAAGCCACAGGATTGTCAACGAGATTTCTCCACAGGGTATTCCACAAATCAGGATACTTAGAGTGCTGTTCTTTGATAAATTTATGTAGTGGTTCGACGAAATCTAAACCAAACAGTTTTTTAAGTGGGTTACGTGCAAAGCCGTTTACAAAAACTAAAGATTTAAAAATTTCAGGAAACTGTTCGTAAGCTTTAAGTTGGTAGGGAACTCCAAAACTGTGACCAACGACATGTGCGCTTTTGTGTCCCAAATGATTAAGCAAGCCCTTTAAATCAAAAGCAAGGTGTTCGAAAGTTAAATTATTAAGATCGGCAACCGGCACGCTTTTGTGGTGGCCACGAATATCAAATAAAATAACTTGGTGAGTTTTAGAAAAAAACTCAACTTGGCTGTGCCAGTGGTTCATTAGACAGGCTATGCCATAAATAAAAACTATCGGCTCCCCTTTTCCGCGAACTTCATAATATATTGGTGTTCCGTCGATAGCTTTGTAATAACCAGTTGTTTTTTCAATAAATTGCGAATCAGTCATATAATCCATTCTGTTTTAAACAAAAGAGAACTCTACAATATTAGACCCAAATTGAATTTTGTCACCCTCTTGAATGACTTCCTGGCTAAAAGGCTTTTTATTGAAAACGAGCTCTTTTCCGCAGAGATTTTCAATATACACAGACTCGCCAATTTGAAAAAATCGCGCAATATTTTCGGGCTGAGAAGGGTCTTTAACATCTAAATCAAAGTGATTAAAACCAAGCTCACGCGGCCCGTAACTAATGGTATAAAACTGGTCTGCTTGTGGACCTTGTAAAAATGTCAGTCTGAGGGGGCTTAAAAAAAAGAAACAATCAGACTTTGTTGGCTCCCAATCATAAGTATTTAAGTACTCTAAAATAGCATCTTCCCAACTATTAAATGCGGGAGCTGGTTTTTCGATAACTTTAAACCCAGTTAAGCCAAGATGAAAAACAAGCCCATTAATTAAGCTCAATGAGTTTTTTTCAACCAAACCAGCGCGAATGTTAGAGCCACCTAAGCCGTTGATTTTCCAGTTAAATCCATTATCTATTGTTAAAACAGCATGTCTTGAAAGCATTTCGGGATCATTAAAAAATGCTGACGAAAAAACCCACTGATCGCGAAGATAGATTATTTTTCCTTTGTGTGGGCCATCAAGCACCTGTAAAGCTAGTTTCATAAAAATATATTAGAGTTAAGAACAAGTCTTGTCCATAGGGATAAAACCTGCTAAACCGGATAGACATTTTAAAGTCATCCTTGCTCCCCGATGGTCGGAGGGGCTATTAACCGAAAGGATTTTTATGGGTCTTGATACAAACCTAAAGCGTCCATACGAGGCAGTTATCCTTGTACATCCAGACGCTAATCTTGAAGAGCAAAAAGAGCTTTTCAGAAAAAACAAAGCAACAATTACGAGCTACAATGGAACAGTAAACTCTGTTGAAACTTGGGGCAAAAGAACAATTGCTACACCAATTGGTAAACTTAGAAAAGCTGTGTTCTTTCACACAACTTTCGAAGCTAACCCACAAGCAGTTGCTGAGTTAGAGCGTACTATGCGTATTAACGACAAAGTTTTGCGTTTTATGCACACTCGCTTAGATGAAAGAACTTCTGTTGCAAAACACTTAGAAGCTTTCAAAAAAGGCTTAGCTGAGTCAGCAGCAAAAGAAAAAGAGCGTGAGGCAAAAGCTCAATTGCGCCGCCAACAAGCAGCGCAGGCTCGCATGGAAAGAGACGAAGAGTAATATTTAACTCAAAAGCATTTGAGCTAAATACGAAAACCAAAGTTTATGCATAGCGAATTAAACGAACAAAACAATAAAAAACTTATTCTTATCGCGCTTTTAAGCGCGGTAACGAGTTTCTTTTTTTCGTTTATGTCGGCACCTTTTATTAGGTTGTTTGCACAGACCAAAGCGGTTGCTTTTTGGATTGTTGGCATTGTTTTAGTAGCGGGATTATTTGTTTCAAAGTTTGACTTGGTTGCAATTTATGTAGGGGCTATTTGGATGACTTTAGGCCTATACAGTAGATTTGAACTTCAAGGATTAAACTGGAAAAAATCTGGAATACTTTCAGTTATTTCAGGACTGTGTTTTGCCATTATCGGATTTTTATTCGTGACTAAGGGATCAGTAGATCACCAATTAGTTAAAGAAATGACAGAGCCAATCGTTTCGTCTTTTAAACAATTTATGCCCGAAGAAAAAGGACTCGAAACTAAAGCTATTTTGTTTGTTATGCCCGGCATACTAGCTGCGACTTTATTAAGTGCGCTAGCGGTTGGCCTGGTGTTTGAGTCGCAAATGTTTCAAGCGTTTAACTTGAAAAGAGAAAAACTCGCATCAAGCTTGCGCTGGTTAGAGTTTAGATTGCCGGATCAGTTTATATGGATATCGCTATTTGCGTTTTTATTCTCAATTATAGATACACCATATGCTATGATTCAAACATTAGCGATTAACATTTCGGTTTTTAGTTTGGTGGCTTATTTTTTTCAAGGCATTGCTTTAGTCGAATATGCAACAAGACTTTATCGGTTTGGACGGTTTTCAAAAGTATTGCTTTATATGTTAATTTTCACATCAGTGTTACCACTGGTTTCTTTTGTTGGAATTATCGACTACTGGGTCGACTTCAGAAGAATCATGAGAAAAAACATTAAAGCGTAAACAATGACAGATTGCTTGTGCAATCTCAGAATTTTATAAACGAGGATTTTATGAAAGTTATTTTACAAAAAGACGTTAAAGACTTAGGAAAAGTCGGCGATTTAGTTAACGTATCTGCGGGCTTTGCTCGTAACCTTTTGTTTCCACGCAAACTTGCTGTTGAGGCAACTGAAACGAAAGTTAACGAATATAATCACTTAAAGCGCGTTGCTGAATCTAAAAAGAAAAAAGCATTGGCTGAAAGACAAGCTTTCTTGGCTAAGATAAAAGGGACTACAGTTACTTTTAAGCTTAACGCTGGTGAAAACGATAAATTATTCGGAACAGTTACAACAACTGACATTTCTAAAGGCTTAGAAAAACTTGGTTTTTCAGTAGACCGAAGAGATATCCATTTAGTTGAGCCAATCAAAGTATTAGGTACGCACAAAGCGACTATTAAATACGCTGAAGGCATGGAAACAGATATTCAAGTTTCTGTTGAACGCGCGTAATTTAGAATTTAAATAATTCTTTAGAAAAAGGACTAACTCAAAAAGTTAGTCCTTTTTTTTTGGCAAATCTAGGGAGTATAGTGTTTTTGTAGGTTATTTTCACGAGGAGAACTCATGTTTATGAAAACAATTTTTGCAGCAACGCTTTTATTTTTATCATTGGGTTTGGCTAAAAAAACAGATGGACAGTTTGAAACTACGATCAAAAATAATTCGATTGAATTGGTCTCTAAAAAAGGCTTTCATTTTAACGACAAAGCCCCAGCATATGCTTTGTTTGATGAGTCTAAAGAAAAAATCAAGCCTTCATTAAAAACAGAACTTAAATTTGTTTTTAGCTCAATCGCGATTTTTAAAAAAGCTGCGCTTAGTTTTTATGTATGTGACGACGCAAAGACAGTTTGCGAACAACAAAGCGTACAAGTTGTAAACAAGCCATCGGCAGAATTAAAAAAACAAAATTCGCAAGTGGCTACAGTGATTCAGCCAAGCGATGATATAAACAGGCAATCTCACTACAGTAAAACAACACTACTTGTTTTTTCTGCTCCGTGGTGTCCTGCGTGCATACGGTTACATTCTGAAACGATGGCAACAAAAGCTTTTAAAACTGCTGTTAAAAATATTGAAGTAAAAGAAATTAATATAGACTTGGTCGAAAATGAAAAAATATCTGATCAGTACGGTGTTAAAGCAATTCCAACAATGGTCTTGGTTAATACTAGTGGTGATGAAGTCATTCGTTGGCTCGACTATCAAGAGATCAACAAGCTTGCGCCTGAGTTAAAAAAAGCAACAAAAGAGACTGTGACGATACAAGACAAAATAGCCAAAGCAAGAGCCGGAGACAAAAAGCTAGCGTCTGAATTAGGATATAATGCTTACAATAAAATGAACTGGAAAGAAGCTATTCAGTGGTTCGAAATCTCGGGTACAAAAAAGGACTTAACATATAAATTAGCTTCTGAGGTTAGTCTTGCGGAAGAGTTTTATGACGATAATGAACAATCTAAAAAAGATTATCTAGATGTCGTTGAAAAAGCTATCACGCTAACGCCATCTGAATTTGATCGCATGCGCTGGTCTGTTGATTTATTTGAAAAGTCAAAAGAGCAAAAAAAAGAAATTGTGTCTAATAAATTGCAAGATCTTTCAGTGCAAATAGAAAAAGTAAGAACATCTAAACAAAGCTTAAAACAAACTATAGCAAATTCAACTTATGGTGATATTCGACCTTTTGAAAAGGCTGAGTTAATTGATTTACAACTAAGACTTGCTAAGCTTACGCCAAAAGAGTCTGAAAAAACAGAACTAGTTGCGCTGTTAAAAACAAAGCTTTCAGAGGAGTTATCCCGAATAAATCTTAATAAAAAACACCCAGGCATGTACATCAATGCGATCCAATATCATAGTGAAGCTGGCGAGCTTGAAAAGTGCGAAGAACTCTATAAAGAGCTTATTTCTCAACATGATAAAACCTATGTGTATTATCAAAAGTACGCCAATTTTTTAGTGAAACAAAAAAAATATGATCAGGCTCTAAAGCAAATTGATTCGGCGATTCAGTTTGCTGAGGGGAATGTGCCGCAGCTGCATTTGATTAAAATTAAAGTTCTTAAAGAACTGGGACAAAAAGAAGTTGCACTAAAGCTGATAGATGAAACTCAAAAAATAGCACAACCCTACCCGACAAAATATAAAAGAACTTTAGCTCAACTGAAAGATCTAAAAGAAAAGCTGGAAAAATAACCTATTGAACGCGGTCCGGAGATGTTCCATAAAAGACTTCATCTAAATAAATCAACAGGCATTGGCGCAGATCTTCAACAGTCATGCTTTCTGGGTCCAGCTCAAGTGCTCTGATCGCCGCAAAAAGCTCTGTTTCAATTGTATCTCGATCAATTTGTGCAGCTTGCGAAAAAACGTCTAGGACTCGACCCATATTCGCCTCCATGCTCATTGGGTTAGTGACTTAAAATGCCCTATCCATGGGCTTTCTATTCATTTAGACACCTTTATCTCACCAGAAGGTTACCCCTGGATCAATTTTTTTAAATGAATCATAATTTTTATAGACTTAAGTACATCGCCCGTTTTTTAAACACAAACGGGTTGTTTGATATAGTTTGGGTCAATTTTTTGGGTAGGGGTATAAAAAACGATTTATGGTGACCTTGACACCCTGAAAAGGATACTCATATTGGCTTGTGTTTCAAATTAAAATAACTAACCGGACGGGTTTAAACCCATCCGCAATTTAACGAGAGGTATAATATGGCAAAAGAATTAGGCGTTCGTCCTTTGCATGATAGAATCTTAGTTCGCAGAACTGCAGAAGAAGAAAAAACCGCTGGCGGTCTTTTTATTCCGGACACAGCAAAAGAAAAACCACAACGTGGCGAAATCGTTGCCGCTGGTAAAGGTCGTATTACCGAAGATGGTAAAGTATTACCGCTAGAAGTTAAAGTTGGCGACAAAATCCTTTTCTCTAAATATGCAGGAACTGAAATCAAGTTTGATGGGACTGAATTCTTGATGATGAGAGAAGAAGACGTTTTAGGAATCGTTCAATAACTAAATAATTTTAATAATTAAGTCCGTGCGAAAGCGCGCGAAAGGAATTTATGAGCAAAATTTTAACTTTTTCTGAAGAAGCAAGATCTCACATTTTAAAAGGTGTTAACACTTTAGCAAACGCTGTTAAAGTAACTCTTGGGCCTAAAGGTCGCAACGTTGTTATCGACAAATCTTTTGGTTCACCATTAATCACTAAAGATGGTGTTACTGTTGCAAAAGAAATCGAACTAGAAAACAAATTCGAAAATATGGGCGCGCAAATGGTTAAAGAAGTTGCGTCTAAAACAAATGACGAAGCTGGCGATGGCACAACAACAGCTACAGTTTTAGCACAAGCTATTTACCGCGAAGGTGCAAAGCTTGTTTCTGCTGGTCACAATCCTATGTCAATCAAACGCGGTATCGACAAAGCTGTAGCTCTTGTTATCGAAGAGTTAAAAAACATGGCTAAACCAGTTAAGGGTTCAAACGAAGTTGCGCAAGTGGGCGCGATCTCTGCAAACAACGATAAAGAAATCGGAACAATGTTGGCAGACGCTATGGATAAAGTAACTCGCGAAGGTGTTATCACGATCGAAGACTCAAAAACTGCAAAAACAGAAGTGACTGTTGTTGAAGGTATGCAATTTGACCGTGGTTACTTATCTCCATACTTTGTAACTAACGCAGAAAAAATGGAAGCAGTTTTAGAAAACGCTTACGTTTTAGTTTATGACAAAAAAATCTCTGCAATGAAAGACATGATCGGCGTTCTTGAAGCTGTTGCTAAACAAGGCCGTCCTTTGTTAATCATCGCTGAAGATGTTGACGGTGAAGCATTAGCAACTTTAGTTGTTAATAAATTACGTGGCACTTTACACGTGTGTGCAGTTAAAGCTCCAGGCTTTGGCGACAGACGTAAATCTATGTTAGAAGACATAGCTATTTTAACAAATGCACAAGTTATTTCTGAAGACTTGGGTATGAAATTAGAACAAGCTAATGCAACTCATTTGGGTATTGCGAAACGTGTTGTTGTTGATAAAGACAACACAACTATTATTG
This sequence comes from Pseudobdellovibrio sp., assembly GCA_046293015.1. Taxonomy (GTDB): domain Bacteria; phylum Bdellovibrionota; class Bdellovibrionia; order Bdellovibrionales; family Bdellovibrionaceae; genus Pseudobdellovibrio. The sequence continues at coordinate 77,988 of JBKBPU010000001.1, read as the reverse complement.
ATGGTAACGGTAAAAAAGCAGACATCACTGCTCGTGTTAACCAAATCAAAGCCCAAATCGAAGAAACAACTTCTGATTATGACAAAGAAAAACTTAAAGAGCGCTTAGCTAAATTAGCTGGTGGTGTTGCTGTTATCCATGTTGGTGGTGGTTCAGAAGTTGAAATGAAAGAGAAAAAGCACCGCGTAGAAGACGCATTAAATGCGACTCGTGCTGCTGTTGAAGAAGGTATCGTTGCTGGTGGTGGTACTGCATTGTTAAGAGCGTCTCGTGCGATTGATAAAGCTAAATTTAACGAAGAAGAAAAATTTGGCGCTAACATCATCAAACGTGCTTGTGAAGAGCCTATCAGACAAATCGCAACTAACGCTGGTTTAGATGGCGCTATTGTTGTGAACAATATCTTATTAGAAAAAGCTGCAAACTACGGTTACAATGCTTACTCTGATGAATACACTGATCTATTAAAAGACGGCGTTATTGATCCAGTAAAAGTAGTACGCTGTGCTTTAACTAATGCTGCATCAGTTTCATCGTTAATGTTAACAACAGAAACAATGATCGCTGAAGCTCCGAAAAAAGATGCTCCTGCAATGCCAGGCGCTGGCGGACATGGCGGCATGGGCGGCATGGACGGAATGATGTAATTTTCGTTCTAACGAAGTTTAAAACAGAAATTCATGAAAAGCCTAGGGATAAAACCCTGGGCTTTTTTATTTTTACAAAACTATGTCAAAGATCGACTAAGGATATTAGGACTAGCCAGCTACGCAAAAGCCATTCAAAATTTAATCCTTAAAAGATTAAGGAGTTCTTCATGAAAATTTTTATTATGGCAACAGCAATAGTTCTTCTTGCCCTATCTGGACAAGCTAAAGTTAAAATTGAAACAGTTAACTACAAAGAAGGCCAAACGGCGCTTGAAGGCTTCATTGTTTATGACGAAGCAAAACTTAAAAACAAAACGGGCCCAGGTATAGTTGTGGTACACGATTGGATGGGCGTTAGTGATTATGTAAAAATGCGCGCAGAGCAATTGGCCGAGATGGGCTATGTTGCATTTGTTGCTGATATTTATGGTAAAGGCACTCGTCCAAAAGATAGTAAAGAAGCTGCAGAGTATGCAGGAAAATATCGCGGTGGAGATCGTAAGCTTTTAAGAGCGCGTGCCAAAGCCGCTTTTGAAGAACTTAAGAAAAGCAAATATGTTGATGCTAATAAAATTTCGGCGACAGGATACTGCTTTGGTGGAACAACTGTTTTAGAAATGGCTAGAGCAGGATTGCCACTCAAAGGAGTTGTGAGTTTTCACGGTGGATTGTCATCAGTTAATCCAGATGATGCTAAAAACATTAAAGCAAAAATTTTAGCGCTACATGGTGCAATTGATCCATATGTATCAGCAGCAGAGGTTGCTCAATTTCAAAAAGAATTAAACGAAGCAAAAGTTGATTATCAATTTGTGGCTTACAGCGGTGCTGTTCACGCCTTTTCACAAAAAGGTGCTGGCAACGATCCAGCACAAGGTGCTGCTTATAACGAAGCTGCAGATAAAAGATCATTTGTAGCGGCGAAAAACTTCTTAGAAGAAGTAAATAAATAGTTTGCAAATTTAACAGAGATTTAATTTATAAAAAGAGGGCTTACACAGGGCCCTTTTTTATTTTATCGACATGTTTTTTATGGTTTTTTCTTGGTGAGGTGTGGTAAGTCTTTAAGTATAAGAGGTACCATGCAAGAAGAATCAAAATGCCCAAAATGTCAGTCTGAAAATGTTTATCAAGACGGTAATATGTGGGTGTGTCCAGAATGCTTTCATGAGTGGAGCCAATTTAAAGCCGAAGAAAAACCTCAAGAGCCTGTATCTGATGGTCTTATACGCGATGCTAATGGTAATGTTCTCAACACTGGTGATTCTGTTACAGTCATCAAAGAGCTAAAAATTAAAGGATCATCTTCAGTAGTCAAGGTTGGCACGAAAGTTAAAAATATTCGTTTGGTTGATGGTGGCGATGGACACGATATCGCATGTAAAATAGACGGTCTTGGTGCGATTAATTTAAAATCAGAATTCGTTAGAAAAGCTTAAAAGAGCGCGCTTTTTCTCTAAAAACATAAGTTTGCTCTTTTGTTGAATAAAGCATAAAGTCAGCCTATGCGCTGGTTAATAGCAAAAAGAATTTTACTCGAACTCAAAAAACACAAAAACAAATTAATTGTCGTAGCAATTGCCGGCCTTTTAATGGCTGGTAGTTATGCGCAAATGATCATAATGATCAAACAGATGTTTGACTCTCTTCAGACAGGAAAGTCAGATGTTGTTCTAAAAACAGCTATCATTATCTTAGGATTAGCTTTACTAAATGCGTTTACCCGATACTTCCATTTGTACACAATGAATATTACTAGCGAGTTAGTCGGACAAAGCTATCGCCAACAACTACAAAAAAAATTCATGACACTCAACCTAACATTTCATAATCAAAACGCAGCGGGCTCTGGTGGTTTGATTACAAGAATATTAGCTGACATAACAAATATACAAAATGGACTTAGGCTTTTTGCTGACTTTTTTCGAGAACCAATACAGCTGACATTTTCAATCGGCTGGTTATTTTGGATTAACTGGAAACTCACGATTTCAATTATAATTTTGTTGCCAATCATTTTATTTTTAACACAAAGTCTTTCAAAAAGTATTCATAAATATCACCAAATGGGTCAGCGGAGTTTGGAAGACATCACCTCGACAGTGAAAGAGACTTTAGACGGTGTTCGCATTATACAGTCTTTTAATTTACAATCGACCATGGAAAAGCGATTTGCGAAAGATTTTGTTGGATATTTAAATGCTCGCAAAAAAATACATGGTCGGATTGAGGTTGCTGGCCCGATCACAGAGTTTTTAACCACATCTTTGATTATTGGTTTACTGTTGTATCTCAGCTATCAAATATCAAAAGGCGAAGCAACATACGGAGATTTTGCATCATACATCACAACACTTTTGAGCTTTAATAAACCAATCAAAGTCTTGCAAGATGCTTTAATGAAAAGTCAGGAAATGATAGTTTCTGCCGGGCGTGTTTATGAAATTTTAGACGAAAAGAGTGAGGTACCGGTTTCAGACAAAAATTTAAACGTTCCAAAAGATTGGAAAACGCTGTCTTATAAAAATGTATCTTTTGGATATGGCGATGAAATGGTTTTAAAAAACTTTAATGTTGATATAAAAAGAGGGCAAACAATAGCTTTGGTTGGTGCCAGTGGCAGCGGTAAGTCGACAATCGTTAATTTGCTAGAGAGATTCTTTGATCCACAACAAGGACAAATTCTAATCGATGATATTTCTATTAAAGATTTTAATTTGTACGAACTTCGTAAGAATATTTCTTTGGTCAATCAGGATGTTTATCTTTTTAAAGACTCAATAGAGTACAATATTTGGTCTGGTGATTTTGAAAAGTCAAAAGACGGCGTTGAAAAGGCCGCCAAAATTGCAAATGCTCACTCATTTATTGCTAAAATGCCACAGGGTTATCAAAGTTCTGTTGGTGAGCGCGGTGGATTATTATCTGGCGGTGAAAAACAACGCCTTAGTATAGCCCGAGCTGTTTTTAAAGATGCACCGATACTGATTTTAGATGAAGCAACGAGCGCTCTAGACACACAAAGCGAACAAGAAGTACAAAAAGCACTCGATGCTCTAATGGATGGGCGAACAGCTATAGTTATTGCTCACCGCTTATCAACAATTTCTAAGGCAGACAAAATATTAGTTTTAAAAAACGGTGTGATTGTTGAATCTGGAACACAAGCTGAGTTGCTAGAAAAAAAAGGCGAATATTATCGCCTTCATCAAATACAGTTTGCACATACATAAGTTTAAATTGAAGCCTTCATTAAGCTTGTGAACAGATTAAAAACTATTCAAGAGTTAAACGGCCGTTTTTATCTTTAACGACAACTCCAGAAATCATGTCTCCCGGTATTGCCGAGCATTGCCCTTGATCAATCGCAGGTACAGTGATTTCTGACTGGGCGACTTCAGAAATATCAAGTGGGCACACTCCGCTTGCAGAAAAGTGCTTAATATCTTCGTGATTTAGTATTATGTGACAAGATGTTGCTGAGGTGAATACGACAGAGCTCACACGAGCAATGATTTGTGCTTCGCCTAAGCAGGCAAAAGATTGCTGATAACCAAGAATTGCCAAAATAGTTACTACGATATTTTTTTTCATAAAAATAGTCTCCCTTTTGGATGGGCAGACTATTTTAGTTTTATGAAAAACAAAAGTTAGGGTTTTGTTAAGAGTAAAAAATTCGTATACAGTCAAAGATTAAACAGCTGTAAACAAAATCGACTAGTGAAACATTAAATCTTCAAAAGACGTTAAAGCAGCTTTAGCTCCCTCACCCATTGCAATAATAATTTGCTTAAACGGAGTGTTGGTGACATCACCTGCTGCATAAATGCCTGGAACAGAGGTTCTATTTTTAGCATCAACGACGATTTCACCAAACTTATTTGTTTCAACAACGTCTTTTACAAATTGTGAATTAGGCAACAAACCAATTTGGACAAATATACCATCTAAATTTTCAGTTTTTATTTGTCCATTAGTGCGATCTTCATATTCAAGACCAGTCACGGTTTTTCCATCACCGATAACTTGTGATGTGCGCGCAGATGTGATTATTTTCGTATTTGATAAAGACTTTAACTTATCAACAAGAACTTGGTCGGCTTTGAGTTGATCATTGTATTCAAATAATACAACCTCTTTTACTATCCCAGCTAAATCAATAGCAGCCTCAACACCCGAATTACCACCACCAATTACGGCGACCTTTTTACCTTTGTAATACGGGCCATCACAGTGCGGGCAATAGGCTACGCCACGACCTAAATAATCTTTTTCACCAGGAATATTGAGCTCTCTCCATTTGGCACCTGTTGTGATGATGATTGATTTTGCATGAACGAATTCGCCACCCTCAAGGTGGATAATTTTATTCTCGCGATCAATTTTTTGAACACGCCTGTGCTCAAGCATTTGCACAGGATAGCTCGTAACGTGTTTATTGAGTTGTGCGGCTAGATCAGGTCCCTCGGTGTAAACTACAGAAATTAAATTTTCGATTCCTTTGGTGTCTTGAACCTGGCCACCAAAGCGTTCTGCGATAAGAGCTGTTTTTAGGCCCTTACGTATACTGTATATCGCCGCGGAGGCGCCGGCAGGCCCACCACCAATCACAACAACATCAAATTGACCTAAGTCAGCATTTTCACTAGATGAAGCTTGAGGCGTATCCGCGCCAAAAGTTGATTCAACTTTTTGAAGTAAATCTAAAAACTGAATGCGGCCCGAGTGAATCATTTTGCTATCAACAAAAACACTTGGAACACCTTGGATGTTTAATTTATCTATCTCATCTTGAAAATACTGACCATCAACCATTTCGTGTTGAAAATCCGCATGTAATAGCGCCATTAAATTTAAAGCTTGAACAACGTCAGGACAGTTTTCACAAGTAAGCGAAATATATGTTCTGATTTTAACAGGCCCCTTAATATTTTTAATTCTTTGTAAAATTTTTGCATCAGGCAATTTTCCTTTACCGTCCGCATTTAGTATCGCAACGACCAAGGATGTAAATTCGTGTCCGCCCGGAATACCTTTAAATGTAACTCCAGTTTTGCTTCCCTTATAGTGTAAACTGAACTGCGGCGCCGATGCGTTTTGTGTGTTGGCGCTTGGGCGAACTTTAATTTTTTCGCTGCTGGCTTGTAACCCATTAAGCATTTCTAAAAGAGAACTTTGGTCGGCGTGTTCGCAAGGTTCGTAGACAAGATCAATTTGATTTTCTAAAGATGAGAAAGCAGATCTTAGTTGTTCTATTATATCTTGGTCTAACATAAAAAATTCTCCTTAAAGATAATTAACTGGAAACTCGGTATTTATGAAATTTTTAAGCAGAGAGAGCGTATGCCCGCTCTGCTTAAAAGAGTCTTTAAATTTTTCCGACCAAATTAAGACCTGGTTTTAAAGTGTTTGATCCTGGTTTCCATTTAGCTGGGCAAACTTCACTTGGGTTAGCCGCAATAAATTGTGCTGCTTGAACTTTTCTTAATAACTCGTCTGCATTACGACCAATGCCGTTGTCATTAATTTCTGCAAGTTTGATTTGTCCTTCTGGGTTCACTAAAAAAGTACCACGGTAAGCTAAGCCCGCCTCTTCTATATAAACACCAAAAAATCTTGATAAGTGACCTGTTGGATCAGCTAACATTGGGTATTTAATTTTTTTAATCGTTTCAGAAGCATCATGCCATGCTTTATGGGTAAAATGAGTGTCTGTCGATACAGAATAAACTTCTACACCCATTTTTTGAAATTCAGCATACTTATCAGCCATGTCGCCTAACTCTGTTGGGCACACAAAAGTAAAATCTGCTGGGTAGAAAAAGAAAACTGACCATTTTCCTTTTAGATCGTTGTGAGTCACAGTTTTAAAGTTATCATTATGATAAGCTTGAACTGAAAAATCAGTGATTTTTGAATTGATAATAGATGCCATAGCATTCTCCTTTTTGGTTTTTTGTTATAATTTCATTGAAATCATATTTAACACCAAAAAAGGATAGCCCAAGTAGCCCCATATGTAAAATCGATAATAATTTAAACAAAATAGATAAAAACTATAACAGAAAATACCTAAAGATTTCAACACCTTGGCGCAATGGCCAATTTGCAAAAAGTCTAGAGGCTAGGTTTTTTTGAGCAAACTAAGAACAGAAGAGTCCAGCTCGCTCACCTTTTGTATGATTTCAATGTTGCGATTTGGATTTAAGACTTGATCATAGTCGGCTTTTCGATCTTGGCAGTTAGCGAGTGTGCAGCGTTCACACGTTTCCCCAACCTGTACAACAGGTATTTCAGGACTGTTCAAAAAGGCAATTTTTTTGCGAACGCTTTCGCCGTTTAAAAGACCCATACAAACGCACGAAATTTTTCGAGAGTCAGGCTGTTTTTTAAACGAGGCTGCGATAACCAAATATTCATTGTCGGATTTAACATATGAAGAATGTTGAATGCCCAAAATTGGTTCGACATCTGTGTTCATTCGCTTCAAAGTTAATTGGTGAATGAGCCAACGACTACAATAATGTTCATGGCCCTTAACTTTATGGGGTGAGTGTAATGAAGACAAGTGCAATTCTCGCGAAACCTGATATTTTTTAGTCATTAAATCATACTCATAGCGTAGATAAAAAAGCTGACCTAAATCAAAGTTTTTAGGTAAAACTTGCGTCATGCGATGAAAAAAACTTTCAATTGTGCAGTTGAACCCGTTAACTGTTTGCAAAAATTGAGAATGAGACCATGATTTTTTAGCAAATAAAGTTTCAAGCGCAGATCTAATTTCTATTTCAGGAATTAAAAGGCTACTTGCAAAATAGCTAGCAGAAAAATGATTAAAGAGCTGTTCAAATGAATCAAGCTGGACAGCAAGTGATGTGATTGGTCGTGTTTTTACCGATAAATAGCGATAGCCAATCTCGCGCGCTAAAATAAATACAAGATCTTTATCGGAGACGTATTTAGAAATCACTAATTTTTTTTGATTATCAACCAAAAAGAAATCAAGTTCAGAAATATCTTTTGAAATTTCATTAAAATCACATTCTGTTAAAACGTCGACTTTGAATTTGTTTGTCAGAATGTTTAAGAGCTCAGACTTCAGCTGATTTAAATCTGCGTGAATTGAAATTTTGAACTCTTTTTCCGCTGCCCGAGCTTTTTCTTCAATCGAAGGAAAATAATTGTTGTGCATGTCTAGGTATGATCGCAACAAAGCATAAAGCAAATCGTCGACGTCAATACTGTGAGCTCGCGCAAGCTCGATCAGAGTGCCGACAAGAGCCTGCATTCTTTTCGGGTGTTCAGCGATAAGTTCAAAGATTGTAACAGAGGGAATTCCAAAAATATCAAAAGGCATGCCGCTAAAAATTTTTTTATCAATTAAGTTTTGAATAAGCTTGAGTTCCTTTTTGAGCTCAAGAGAAATTAAGTCTTCAAGCTTTTCGTTCAGAGCATCGGCAAGAATCAAAATTTTTTCGGTACGAGGATATTTTTTACCTTTTTCGATCTCGTTTAAATAAGAAGGAGACAGGCCGGTTTTTTTGGCAAGCTCTTTGAGCGATAGACCACGGTCAAGCCTGAGGCCTTTAAGCTTTAATCCAAAAACAAGTCTGAGGGTTTCTTGGTTTAACAACATGCAACGACAACACTGATCATAAATTCGAGAGATAATCAAACCAAATAAACCAAAAACGTCGCCAACAGCGAATTTTCGCTTGCAAAAATTAAAACCTTGGTTAAACATATAAATGTAAATATATTTATGGAGACTAAAGTCATGGATCAAGTTAGCACTCAGAATCAGGATAAGTCATTGTTTTTACAGGGAAATTTTAATGCCAACATTGACATTAAAATCGGCGAAAACGCTGCAGACAGAATGTTTCTTTTTCCGCAAGAATTGAAGAACTTGCTATCACACGCCCACTATAATTTCGAACAAAAGCGTCAAGAATTGCTAAAAGCGCGCAGCGTTCGCCAGCAGCAGTATGACCAAGGTCAGGTTCCAAGTTTTGATAAAAATCACCCGGCCAAGACAACGTCATGGCAAGTGGCGGACATACCGCACGATTTGCTTGATCGAAGAGTTGAAATCACTGGGCCGATTTCAAGCACCAAGATGGTTATCAATATGCTTAACCCTAATCAAGACAACGAAGTCGCATGTACGGCTATGCTTGATTTTGAAGATTCAATGGCGCCAACATGGGATAACGTTTTAAACGGTTTAAAAAATATTATTGGCGTTGCACATTTAAATTTGTCATATGAGCAAATTACTGATGTTGGTGTTAAGACGTACAAGCTTAACGCAAGCAAAATGGCAGTTCCCATGGTGCGTGTTCGTGGTTTGCACATGTCAGAAAAAAACGTACTTGTTAATGATGTTCCAATTTCTGCAGGGCTATTTGATCTTGTATGTACTGCATATCACACAGCGCAATTGTTTATAAACCAAAATAGAACGCCGAAGTTTTATATTCCTAAATGCGAACACTATCTAGAAGCCAGATGGTGGAATGATGTTATGGGTTTCGTTGAAGAAGCCATGGGGTTAGGCCGAGGTTCGTTAAGAGCTACATTCTTAATTGAAACATTGCCTGCCGCGTTTCAAATGGAAGAAATTTTGTATGAAACTCGCGAAAGAATTTGCGGATTAAACGTAGGTCGTTGGGATAAAATTTTCTCAGACATCAAAACACTAAAGAAACATTCCGATCGCATCATGGCCAACAGATCATCGATTGATATGTCTAAGCCATGGATGGATAATTACGCCAAACTTTTAATTAAAACATGTCACAAGCATGGTGCTTTTGCTATTGGTGGAATGTCTGCTTTCACCCCTGGTCAAGATGCAGAGACAAGAAAATTACAAACTGAAAAAGTTATAGCCGACAAAAACAGAGAAGCGACAATTGGCCACGATGGCTGTTGGGTTTCTCATCCATATTTTATAACGCTAGCCAAAGCTCAGTTTAAAAAAACAAATCAAGTTGATGTTCTGCTGAACGACTTTCCATCTGAACCAGATTTATTACCGCGCGCAGAAGGACCAAAAACAATAGAGTGTCTTAAACAAAACGCCCGCGTTGGTATTGCTTATCAACAAGGTTGGGATGAGGGCTTAGGCTGCATTGCTTTTGAAAACCTTATGGAAGACTTGGCAACACTTGAAATCAGTCGCGCCCAAGTTTGGCAATGGTTACATCACAAAGTTATTTTGGATGATGGTACGCCTGTGACTGAACAGCTCATGCAAAATATTTTTGAACAAGAATTGCAAAATATAATCACGAATTTAAAAATCACAGATCCACAAGTGGTTGCTTCATATCAACGTGCAAAAGATAAAATTCAAAAAACTTTTTTATCTAGAGAATTAGCTAACTTTTTTACAAATCAATAACAATTAACAGGAGAATAGGGATGTTAAAAGCAACAGAATTACAAAAAAAATGGGAAACAGAACAAAGATGGCAAGGTATCAAGCGTGATTACACAGCTCAAGACGTTGTGAAATTAGCTGGTAGTCTTACAATCAAGCACACTTTGGCTGAGCGTGGTGCGAACAAACTATGGAACTTGCTTCAACAACCTGAGGCGGTTCGTGCTTTGGGCGCTTTAACTGGCAACCAAGCTATGCAACAAGTAAAAGCTGGCTTAAAAGCAATTTATTTATCTGGATGGCAAGTTGCAGCTGATGCAAACTTATCTGGCCAAATGTATCCAGATCAAAGCTTATATCCAGCGAACTCTGTACCTGCTGTTGTAAAAAGAATTAACCAAACTTTTCAGCGTGCAGATCAAATTGCTACTGCTGAAGGGATTACTGATGTCGATTACTATGCACCAATCGTAGCTGATGCAGAAGCTGGCTTCGGCGGAGTGTTAAATGCTTTTGAACTTATGAAAGGCATGATCGAAGCTGGAGCTGCTGGTGTTCACTTTGAAGATCAATTAGCTTCAGAAAAAAAATGTGGACACTTGGGTGGAAAAGTCTTAGTTCCTCGTACGCAATTTGTTAAAACGTTAAATGCGGCTCGCTTAGCAGCTGACGTTATGGATGTTCCAACTTTAATCGTTGCACGTACAGATGCTGATGCAGCTCGCTTGATTACAAGTGATGTTGATAGTTACGATGCTCCTTTTATTACAGGTCAACGTACTCCAGAAGGTTTTTACCAAATCACTGGTGGTCTTGATATGGCTATTGCTCGCGGTGTTGCTTATGCTCCGTATGCTGATTTAGTTTGGTGTGAAACATCAACTCCAGATTTAGAAGAAGCAAAACGCTTTGCTGAAGGCGTTCATAAATATTACCCAGGTAAAATGTTGGCCTACAACTGCTCGCCTTCATTTAACTGGAGCAAAAAATTAGATGCTCACACAATTGCGAAATTCCAAACAGAATTAAATGCTATGGGATACAAATTCCAATTCGTAACGTTAGCAGGATTCCACTCACTGAATTACTCAATGTTTGATTTAGCTTACAATTACAATAAATCAGGAATGTCAGCTTACTCAATCTTGCAAAACTCTGAGTTCGCATCTGAAGCAATTGGTTACACAGCAACTAAACATCAACGCGAAGTTGGAACAGGCTATTTTGATGCAGTAAACACAGTTGTTACGCGCGGAGAATCTTCGACGTTAGCAATGAAAGGCTCAACCGAAGAGGCGCAGTTTAACCCAACAGTGACAGGTCACTAATTAGGTTTTAACTAAGATCGCGAAAAGGGCTTGCTCTATCAGGGGCAAGCCTTTGTTTTTATAAACACCAATTTATTTATAAGCGCTGTACATAAATTTTGTTTGTTTAAAAACACTTAACACTCTAACATATTTTGATGAATTCGTTATTGCACCGAGAACAAGTCAAAGAGCTCTATTCCCGAGCTTTATCAAACTTTTCAGCACACATTTTTTTATAGCGATCATGTACTATTTTTTTCAAAATGGTCGGTCTTTTAGTCCTGAATTTTTAATTATAACAACGGTTCTGTCTTTATTTATCTGCTATCGCTATCTTTTCAATCGTAGAATATATTCAAAAATTAAAGATGATTTGCCTGGATCGTTAATAAGTCGTTACCACAATTACTTTACGGCGAATGTAATGGTTTTGGGCGTGTTGTGGGCCCTATTCTTAGCAGGCCCAATATTTTTGTTAAACACTTCTGTGATTCAAACACTTCTTATATTTAATGGAATGGTTATTTCTTGTATGTCTGCAATGGGCATTTCGAGAAAGGACAATTTTACTTTTCTATCTTTTCAGTTTTTATCATTGGCCGTAATTTTGTACTATCGACCAATTAGTGATAATAAAATTATCCAACTTCTACTTTTGTTTGTGTTTTTTTTGTATTTGTTTAATCAGCAAATGGCAATGTACAGAACCTGGTCAAAGTTTATTTTTGATCGAATAGATCAACAAAATCTTCTTAATGGATATGGTGGAATATTGTCTTTATTTAAAGACAATAAAATCGTATTTAAGAATAATAGTTTTGACCGGCTAGTAAAAAACAATAAAGATCTTGAAAACGATATAATTCACCGTGCTCAAAACATAATTGAGAAAAACATTTATGAAAATGTTTTTGAAAAAAAGCTTTTTCTTGGCCACGCAGATAACACATTTAGTATTCATTTGCAGCAGCGAGAAAATAAAGAAGTTATTGTTGTTGGCGTGAATATACAACAGCAGAAAGAAAAAGAAGAGCAAATTAAAGTTCAACAAGCTATGCTCGAACAAGCCTCAAAAATGGCATCACTTGGGGAAATGTCTGGCGGACTAGCCCATGAAATTAATAATCCACTTGCCATTATTAGTTTAAACGCAGAAATTGCTCGACGTAATATAGACAAAAGTTTTTTTGAATCAAAAATTAAAAATGAACTAACACAGCCTATTCAAAAAATTGAAAAAATGGTTGAGAGAATTTCAAAAATTATTAAAAGCCTAAGAGCACTATCGCGCGACGGCACAAATGATTTAAGCAGGGTTATTAGCTGTCAAAACCTGATAGATGACACACTCGATTTATGTGAAACCAAATTTAAAAACTCGGGAATAACAGTTTATAAAAACATTCAACCAGAGGCTACAATATACGCTAGAGAAACTGAAGTTTCACAGGTGCTGTTAAACATTTTAAATAATGCTTATGATGCGATTATGTCTTCAAAGAACAACAATGAGGCCAAAACGATAGAAATAATAACTAAAGCAAATCACGAAAGCACTATTATTGTTGTATCTGATTCTGGATCGGGCGTAGCAGAAGAGATTCGCGGCAAAATTATGACACCATACTTTACAACCAAAGAAGTTGGTCAAGGTTCAGGTATAGGTCTAAGTATATCGTCGAGCCTGATGAAAAATAATGGTGGAGAACTCGACTTTGATTGGACGCAGAAAAATACAACGGTGCTGTTAACGCTGCCAAAATCTTCTAAAGTTAGCGTTTAAATAATTTGTTCGAAGTTGTTAAAGTATTTGTTTCACATTCTGCTTCAGGGTACTTGGTGTTGATGCTATATTGATTGACACCATCAGAAAGATTCATGCTGATTTCAATTTCTCTGTAAGTCATATCATCAAGCTGTGTTGTAATAATCATAGAACGTAGTCGTGTTGGAACCAAAGAGGTCTCTTCGTTAACAATATCTTTTGAGTTGTATGGTTTAAAGCATGAAAATGACCCATCTTGATTTAATGTACAATTTTTAATATCAAATAAAAACCTAAATTCAGTAGGAAGTTTCTCTAACAAACTAGCTTTGTTTTTTAAATAAGAAAGATCATAGTTCGTTACTATGCCGCTATGAATTGGTACTAACTGCGGACCTCCGTGATTAATAAACAGAACTTCTAAAGATTTTTTTTGCTCATCTGACGTACCAACATAAGAAGCTGTTGGAAACTCTGTTACACAATTAATGCTGTGAAGAGGTCTCGCAAAAGCAAGAGCAGATGCAAATAGCGCTAGAGTTGAAATTAATAGATGTTTCATATGGTCTCCGTTCGAAGAAAGAGTAGACTGTTTTTCTTCAAGCATCAACTTCTGCGAGCGCGTTATTTTTCAAATAAAAACCAAAACCTCTTCATTGGTTTTTGGACGACCAAACCATGCTCAGAAATGCCATTTTGACGAATGATTTGAGCAATTTCCTTAGGATTATCGCTCAGAATGATCTTATTTAAATCCGCCTGGTCGATTGTATTTTCATGGGCCATTTTTTGAATAAAAGTGATCATCGGCTTCCAGTAATCTATACCCATAAGAATGACACAAAAATTTTTCATTTTTTTTGTTTGAATTAATGTGAGAATTTCAAAAAGCTCATCCAGAGTGCCAAAACCACCTGGTGCAGCAACAAAAGCATACGAATATTTTGCTAACATTAATTTACGAACAAAAAAATACTTAAACTCGACCCACTTATCTAAATATGGATTTTGCTTTTGTTCTCGCGGTAAGACAATGCTACAGCCGACACTATTGCCATTAGCGCGCTTTGCACCTTTGTTTGCCGCTTCCATAATGCCGGGACCCCCGCCGGTCATGATTGTGAAGCCGGCCTGAGCTAGTTCATAACCTAACTCTTCTGCAAGTTTATAGTAGTGGTGATTATCTTTAAAGCGTGCAGAACCAAAAATAGTTACACAAGGACCAACAAAGTGTAATCCTCGATATCCACGGATAATTTCAAAAAAAACATTAATGGCACGTTTAAACTCTTTTAATCGACTTTCGGGACCACTTAAAATATCGAGCTGATTTTGTATTTTAGTATTTGATTGTTCTTCCATGGTAAAGACATTCTAAATCTCATCAAGCCAGAGAACAACACTGCGTAATTAAATATACAGCCATTGGTCAAGCGTGTGGATTTATAGATACAGTTGACACAAATTATTTTATTCTCGAGACGATCAAGAGCTGTGTATACTTTTAACTATGAATCGCATTATTGTCCTACTTATATTATCGTTAATATTAAGTTCATGCAGCACTTTACACGAAACAACTAGCTCTATCTACACGTCTAGACCATTACCAAACTACCGCAAGGAAATTAATAAACAGGGCGAAGATGTTTATAGGTCGAGAGAGTCTAATTCATCAAGCCTCTATCAATCGGCACCAGCCTACGAATATACAAATACATCCTCAAACGCTAAAACGCTGACTCCTGATCAAGGGCAAAGCGGAATAGCAGGCGAAACATCGACATTACCAAAAGCTCAAGATAGTCGTAGCCTAAAAGGACTTGTCGCTTTTACTGAGTTTGCTCGTGAAAACAACAACAGTCATTTTGGTTTTCATGTAGGTGCAAACATTATCGATACGCCACTTGTTCCCCGTCTTGGCGTTTCGCTTTTTAAGAGCGACCATCAGGTCTATGCTGGATTTGATGGGTCAATTCGAGTTCAATTGCCGAATCCAAATTTTTCACCATTTGTTGGTGCTGGTATTTACATGGGCGATACAAAAAAATGTAGCTATAAAAATAATGGTTTTAACAGTTACGAAGAGTGCGAAAAAAAATTCTTAACCTCTGGATACGCTGAGGCCGGAATACAGATTCGATCAGTGCAGGCGTTTTTCAGAAACTATAAAATTAATCGTGCTGGCATCAGCATACCAAGTGATCAGTTTTGGGGCGTGGGTTTAAGTTTTGGCGGAGAACTTTTTTAATCAATATTTGTAATCACCCAATCCAATTGACACACTAAGCTCTGATGATTAAGGAAAAGCACAAGGCATTTTTAATAACACTCATTTTTGAACCCAACCAACAGAAAGGTCGTTATGAATCGCCAAATTTTCATTTCTACTATTATTGGATTTGTAATTGGAATGACAGTTATGTCGCATTTAAAAAACTCTCAGCAAGTAAAAGAAATCAACCTTTTTACGGATGTTGTTAAGGTGGCCTCTGACGCTACAAAACAATATGCTGAGGGCCACTATAAGTTAATTAATCAAAACGCAGAACTGTTGGCTCAGGCTAAATTGTATGGAGAAGCCAAAAGCGAAAACGAAACAGAGTTTCTATGCTTCTTTAGATGATGTAAGTTTGGAGAACCTTCAAATACTCGCTACACTCATTGATATTTCAAATACGAGATGTAAAGCATTTTTAAATCGTATTGGGAGCATTTACGACAGACAGAAAGAATTAATACTATTGCAGCACTAATACGAGGGCTGACTATTTTAAAACTCTCTGAATAACTACTTCCAAATCTGAAATAATTTTTTTTGATTCAGAATTGACCAAGGGGCCGACACAAGACTTAATGTGATCTTGTAACAAATGTACTCGACAAGATTCGAGCGCTGAAATAACTGCGCTTAGTTGTTGTAAAATATCCACGCACTTTCCATCCTCAGTAGTCATTGAGATAACTTTACTCAAATGCCCTGAAGCTCTTTTTAATCGAACCAATGCCTCTTTATGCGACAAATGGTCGTGGGGAGTCGATAATTTAGTTCTAGCCATAATTCACATCCTCCCCCCTAGGATGCTATTGACTTAATTGCAGGTCCAGATTATTTTGATAACAGAAGAGGCCTATGAAGATATTTATCGCATTTTTTATAACTGTAGTAACCCTAATGAGTGTAACTCATGTGGATTATCACTTTTCTCAAAGTGATAAAAAAGAACTTCAGTCGATAGTAAGTGCTGATTTAGATACGTCTCAACATACAGCTGCTGCAAATCATCAAGCAGACACTTGCTCTAATTGCCACATTGGACATTGCCCGTTTCCAATATCGGTATTCACAATTACATTTAAAGAATTATATGGCCAAGATGATTATCCTTTAGCTGGTAACTTCTCTTTGTCAGATTTTGCAGTCACACTTTTGCGCCCACCAATAGCGTAATTATTCTAAACGCTGAACAAGCGTAACATTCCTTACATTTGAAAAAAAATTTAAAAAATAACCTAGAAAGGGTTTTTGCGTGAAAATCGTATATATTGTTACATTCTTTATAATTTTGGGTTCGAATTCTGTTTTTGCGACGAGCGAAGTAGCTTCATGCAACCCTAATGCATACGAAGAATTAGTAAGATGCATAGAACAAACATCAACGGAGATTGCTATTTCTGAGCAGCAATTGAAAGCTGCCGATGAATTAGAGTCGTTTGCACGGCAATGGGCTAATCCAGATTTTGATTTTGAGAAAGTATCAAAAGGGTCTGAAAAATCAGAAACAACAGCGTCTCTTTTGTTTAATCTAAGATTGGGTGGAAAGAGAAGCGGCGAAATTGGCCAAGCACAAGCTGAAAGAGAAAAAGCAAAGGCTGTTCGAGATTTGAATGTCGGACAAACCCGATTAGCCACAATAATTGCTCTATATCGGTTATCTCATCTGAAGTCAGAGATAGCGTTGGAAGAAGAGTCGGGTATAACATTCGGAAAAATTGTCCAGCAGTTTCAACGAAAACCAGCGTTATCCCCAGAGGAAAAAGTTTCTCTATCGGTATTTAAAATTGCGACAGCAGATCATAAATTCAGTCTTAACAAATTGAAAAATGAACAAGAAGCTCTTGCTAGTAACTTAGCTGTCTTGTCAGCTGTATCTAAAGAGACAATTTTAAAACTATTACCAGCAACCAAAAAAAATTGGCCAGAACTTAAAACGACTGAAGTTCAATCATCACCGCAGCTAAAAATTGCAGCTGCTGAATTGAAAATTGCAGAAAGTCAAAAAATAAAAGCAGGGGGAGACTCTTGGCCTGATTTAAAAGTAGGACCTGTTTTTAAAATTCAAGAAGACAACGGCACTTCTGAGACCTTTAGTGGTATTGGCCTATCCATGCCGCTACCTATTTTCACATTAAATGGTGGAGGCCGTGCGTACGCTAATCAGAAATTAGCTGAAGCCCAAATGAGCTATGATCTTGAGAAGAAGAAATCTCAAAATCTTAGATTTCAATTAGTTTCTAAGTATAAAAGTCTAGTAGGGTTGCTTCAGACCTCTTTGAGCGAAAAAGAATTAAACGATAGACATGAGACCGTCGAAAAAGAATTTTTTAGAGGATTGGTTTCTGGTGCATTGGTTATCGAGGCGCATAGACAACTTTTCGAATTTGTAGAAAAACGAAATCAATCTGAGCTAGAAGCTTTGGATGTATTAGGTCAGATTATGATTTACGACAATCAATTTTCCGGAGTGATTTTATGAAGAAATTTTTTACTATCTTGCTATATTTCAGTTTTGTATCTTTAAGTTTTTCTTATGCTTCAGATGATCATGACCACAAAAAGGAAGAAGCAAAGAAAGCTCAACCTGAGTCTAAAAAAAACCAAGATGAGCATGGGCACAAAGATGAAGAATCACACGATCATGCGAAAGAAGATTCTCACGAGCACGGTAAAGAAGATGAGCATTCAGGCGAAGAAGAACATGCACATTCTGAAGAAGAAGGCGATGAGCATGGGCATGGTGAGGAGAATTCGCAAGTTGGTCCTGATAAAGGAATTTTAGAAGCTAGTGAAGATGATGGAATTAAGTTATCACCAGAAGCTGAAAAAAACTTTGATATTGAAAAATTTGAGGTAACTAACGCTAATGGCATATCAATTGAAAAATCGACATTAGTTACATCGGGTATTGAGACTAACCTCTATAGGTATCGCAACGGCTTCTACAAGCGAATAGACTTTAAAGTGCTCAGTAAAAATGGAAATAAACTAACAGTAGCTTCAAAAGATCTTTCGAAGGGTGATTCGATAGTTACAAAAGGCTCAGGGTTTATTTTAATCGCAGAAATAGCAGCATTCGGTGGCGCACCTGAAGGCCACTCTCACTAAAACAAGGATTTTATATGTTAAATAAAATAATTCATTTTTCTGTTTTTAATCGAGGAATTGTCTTACTCGCCACAGTTGCTTTAGTTATTGCGGGAGCTTACAGCTTTCAGCACCTGCCAATTGATGCCGTGCCAGACATTACTAATAATCAAGTACAAATCAATACTATCATAGATGGTCTTGCTCCTGAGGAAATTGAACGCACAATAACATTTCCTATAGAGTCTTCCATGAGAGGTATTGCAGGTGTTGAGCAAGTAAGATCTATTACGCGCTTTGGTTTATCTCAAGTCACAATTGTTTTTAAAGATGGGCTTGATATCTACAGAGCAAGGCAATTAGTTACAGAAAGACTGCAAGGCGTTTCTGGAGACCTACCTGTT
This sequence comes from Pseudobdellovibrio sp., assembly GCA_046293015.1. Taxonomy (GTDB): domain Bacteria; phylum Bdellovibrionota; class Bdellovibrionia; order Bdellovibrionales; family Bdellovibrionaceae; genus Pseudobdellovibrio. The sequence continues at coordinate 59,106 of JBKBPU010000001.1, read as the reverse complement.
AGCGCAAGACCAGAACTAGGACCAATCTCTACTGGCTTAGGTGAAATTTATCAATTCATCTTAGACTTTAAAGAAGTAAAGCAAGGTGACGAGCGCACAAAACAACTAATGGAATTAAAAGCCACTATGGATTGGTTTTTAAAGCCTCGCCTACTAACGGTAGAGGGCGTAGCTGAAATCAATGTTTCTGGCGGTTTTGAAAAGCAATACCACATTCAACCTGACCCTAAAAAAATGGCTGGCTACGGCATTCATTTTGATGAAATCAAAGAAGCGCTGGAAAAAGTAAATAAGAATGTCGGCGGTGGATACGTTGAGCAAACTGCTGAACAATTTTTAGTTCAAGGTATAGGCTTAATTAAATCACCCGAAGAGATTAAAAGAATTCCAGTCAAAACATTAGAATCTTTTAGAATTATTACTATAGGTGATATCGCTAATGTAAACCTAGGAAAAGAACTTCGCACAGGTTCAGCAACATATGACGGGAACGAAGCTGTATTAGGCACTGTGATGATGTTGCTTGGAGAAAATAGTCGAACAGTTTCAACTAGAGTTCATGAAAAAATTCAAGAGATTCAAAAAACTCTACCTGCGAACATGGAGCTTATAACTGTTTATAATCGCTCAGACTTAGTCAATGCAACACTAGGAACCGTTGAACATAATTTAGTTATGGGCGCGATCTTAGTTACTATTATTTTGCTCATTCTACTCGGTAATATCAGAGCTGCTATTATTACAGCTTTAACAATACCACTTTCGTTGCTTGCTACTTTCTTAGTTATGAAGCCACTCGGTATTTCTGGTAATTTAATGAGTTTGGGTGCGCTTGATTTCGGTATAATTGTCGATGGAACCGTTATTGTAATGGATAATATCGTAAGATTTATTCAAAATCGTAAAAAACAACTTGGTAGAAAGTTAAATGCTGAGGAACTTAAGCTAGCCGTTTATGAAGCTGCGGTCGAAATTAGAACAGCCGCTGGATTTGGTGAAATTATTGTTGCTATGGTTTTCTTGCCAGTATTTGCCTTGTCTGGAGTAGAAGGAAAAATGTTTGGCCCTATGGCCTACACATTCATTATTGCCGTGCTATCAGCATTAGTTCTTTCATTTACCACTGTGCCCGCACTTGCCAGCTTAATTATGTCTGGTGATACAAAAGATACAGAACCGCGTCTTATGAATTTCATACGCAAGATGTATGTTCCAGTGTTTGAGTGGGCTTATGCTAGAAAAGCTATTACAATGGGCATTGGTGCTTTATCTGTTGTTGTGGGTATAGTTTTATTTGCAACACGTGGGGCAGAATTTTTGCCGCAGTTGAGCGAAGGGTCTTTTGCATTTCATATGATTAGACCTGTTAACGTCAACTTAAGTCAGTCCGTTGAGTTTCAAAAAAAGGCAGACAAAGTTGCAGAAAGCTTTGGAGAAGTTAGCCACGTATTTTCAAGAATAGGAACAAGTGAAGTAGCCACTGACCCTATGGGTGTTAATGTGTCTGATACCTATATCATGCTTAAGCCTAGATCTGACTGGCCTGAAGTAAATGGAAAAAAACGTACTTTTCAAGAACTAACTAATGAACTTGTTGCAAAGCTACAACGTGAAGTTCCAGGACAGACTTATTTAGCTTCTCAACCTATTCAGATGCGCTTTAATGAACTACTTGAAGGAACAAGAGCCGATGTGTCTGTAAAAATATTCGGACCTGACCTAGAAAAATTAGTTGAGTACGCTAAAAAAACTCAAGAAGTAATTGCAAAAGTGCAAGGGGCTGGAGATGTCGAAGTTGATTTAGCGGGCACATCACCTGTACTCAAAATTGAACCAATCGAAGCGCAACTACTTAAATTCAATGCTTCAGTAAATGATGTCCTTACTACTATTTCTACAGCTCTTGGTGGAGAAGAAGTTGGACATATTTATGAAGGCGAACGAAAGTTTCCAATTGTAGTAAGACTTGAAAATGACCTGCGTTCAGATTTGGACTCTATCAGAAGCTTACCAGTTGGCATCGCAGCAAATACGACCACGCCACTAAGCAATTTAGCTAAAATAGGTTTCAAAGAAACATATGGCTCAGTTAATCGTGAAAACTCAAACCGCAGAACTGCTGTCTTAATTAACTTACGTGGACGAGATACAGAATCGTTTGTTAATGAAGCTCAAAAGAAAGTTGAAGAGTCTATCAAGCTTCCAGATGGCTACTACTATGAATGGGGCGGTAATTTTAAAAACTTACAACAAGCTAGATCAAGATTACTAATTTTGGCGCCAGTAGCCCTTATATTGGTATTACTTATGGTTTATGCAGCTTTTGGCAGCGTAGCTCAAACATTGTTAATTTTTGGATGTATTCCGATGGCTTTGGTTGGTGGCGTTGTTGGTCTTATGGCCAATGGCTTACCTTTTAGTATCTCGGCAGGTATTGGGTTTATTGCCCTATCAGGTATTGCTGTTCTAAATGGTGTGGTTTTAGTTAATTTCTTTAATCAATTAAAATCCGAAGGAAAAACTGGAAAAGAATTAGTGTTATCGGGAACACTCATCAGATTAAGACCTGTTATGATGACAGCGCTTGTTGCCGTTTTTGGATTTATACCAATGATGCTTTCTACAGGAATCGGTTCTGAGGTTCAAAAACCTCTTGCCTCAGTAGTCATCGGCGGAATTATTTCATCAACATTACTAACTTTAGTCGTTTTACCAATCATATTTTCAAAATTTGAAAAACATATGACTGGCAAAGTAGCTCACTAATAAATTAAAAAAGGAGTTCAATATGAACACAATAAAAAAAGTATTCTTCATTTTAGCCGCACTTACATTAATGCAATCTCCTGCAATCGCTGGAGATGGTCACGATCACGGGAAAAAAGGACATAAGCACTCAGAAAAAGAAACTGTGTGCGCTGAATGTAAAGACAAAAAAGACTGTAAATGTGAAAAAGAAGAAAAAAAAGATGATCATGACCATAAAGATGGTGACGGTCATGATCATGGTAAAAAGAAAAATAAAAAAAACAAATCAACAAAACCTACAACTGAAAAAAAATAGCTTTAGGAGCATTTTATGAAATATAATTTGATTGCAATTCTAACTGCATTTTTATTTATAAGTAGCTGTGCGAGCACAGCTAAGCACGACCACACTCGAGGTAATATTGTCGCGTTGGATACGGACAATACAGCTCATGTTTGCATGAGCTCAAAGACCGTCAAGTTGGGTGATGAGCTTGAGGCCTTTAAAGTTACGTGTAAGAAAAATAAAGTTACTACGGTAAAGGCTAAAGAACTTTCGGAGCCGACAGTTTGCGAAAAAACACTAGTTGGCAAAGTAGTTGTTACTGAACTAATCGACGATCACTTTATTAAAATACGACCAAACGCAGGACTATCGTTAAGTGAAGGCTTGGTAGTAGAAAAAAACTAATAGTTTTTTATAGCAGGCTTGGTAGTAAACGCTAGGCCTGTAAATTTAATATTTTCGACAGGAATACAGATGTCTAAGGAAGAAAAAGAAAATCATAACCACATTCATCAACAAAAAATGCAAGTAGCTGGGTGCGGTAAAAGGCATTGTGATGAAGATCATAATAAACAGACAGAATTATCCAATATTAAAGCAAAGGGTTCAGAGTTGCTGACTACTTTTAAAGTTTCGAATATGGACTGTGCTGATGAAATCAAAGCAATAGACGAGGCATTAAAAGTAAAAGGTGTAATAAAAGTACAAGCTAATTTGATGTCTTCAACGGTTCAAGTATTACACGATTCGCAAATTGATTCTAAAGAAATCAAAAGAAAAATAGAATCTACGGTCGTTAAGGTTGTGAATGAAGATACCGATGGGAAGAAAAGTTCTAATAGGAACAGAATAATTTTAATCTCTCTCTCAGGATTATCATTGCTGGTCGGTCTTATCTTAGAATGGACAGGTAACGAAGGTATAATCTCTAATGTTTGTTTATTTCTTAGTATAGTATTAGCTGGTGTTTTAGTTTTTCCAAAAGCTTTTGGCTCTCTTAAAAGAAAATCTTTGGATATGAACGTTCTGATGGCCGTCGCTGTTATTGGTGCGATTGCAATCAAGGAATACTCCGAAGGAGCTGCTGTAGTTTTTTTATTTTCATTTTCAGAACTTCTTGAAAGCTTGAGCGTTCAAAGAGCTCGCCGTGCAATTCAGGAACTTCTTAAAATAGCACCACAAAGAGCCCTAAGGGTAAATGATGATGGTAGTATGGAAGAAGTTGATATTTCAGAACTTCAAATATCTCAGACTATAAGAGTTAAAGCTGGGGAATCTATTCCAGTTGATGGTGTTGTGAAGATAGGCCACTCCACTGTTAATCAAGCGCCTTTAACAGGTGAATCTTTGCCCGTGGTGAAAACGCTCGGAGAACAAGTTTACGCAGGCACTATAAACCAAGAAGGTAGTTTAGACATAACAGTTGAAAAAGCATTTACGGATACGAAACTTGCGCAGGTGATTAGATTGGTTGAAGAAGCTCAGAGTCAACGTGCAGATACTCAGAAGTTCGTAGATAAGTTTTCTAAAATATATACACCTGTCGTATTAGCTATAGCTGTCTTAACTTTTTTGGTTCCCCCTCTTTTGTTTGGTGGTAGTTGGCACGATTGGCTTTACAAGGCATTGGTTATGCTAGTTATTGCATGTCCTTGTGCTCTCGTCATATCGACTCCAATATCAATTGTGTCGGGGTTGACCGCCTTGGCAAAAAGAGGTGTTTTGGTCAAAGGCGGATCTGTATTGGAAACGCTTGGAAAGATTAAGGCTTTAGCGGTAGACAAAACAGGTACACTAACCGAAGGAAAGCTAAAAGTTGAAAAAATCGTATTGATGGCGACATTGAACGAAGATCAGGTTTTAGAGATCGCAAAAGCATTAGAAGGGCATTCGACACATCCAATTGCTGTGGCCATTGTTGAACAGGCTAATCAAAGAAATATAGCAAGCAAGTCCGTGGAAAAATTTGCCAATGTTACTGGCCGTGGTGTCGAGGCTGTTATAGAGGGACACACATATCTTTTGGGAAACCATCGATTTGCACATGATGTCGGGATCTGCACTCCAGAACTGGAGCAAATACTACATACTTTGGAAGAACAGACGTTTTCTGTAGTGGTGGTCGGGCACAAGCCTCATGAGAGTTGTGAAGGTGAAGCACTAGGAATCATCGCTCTTAGAGACACCATTCGAGCAGATAGCAAAAGCGCCTTGCTTGAAATTAAGAAAGTTGGAGTAGAGAAAATTATTCTACTCAGTGGAGACAATCAAAAAACTGTTTCAGCAGTAGGAAGCCAATTACCTTTAGATGAATACACTGGAGATTTACTACCCGAAGACAAAGTTAGTCATATTGAAAGACTTAAATCTCAATACCAAGCTGTTGCTATGATTGGAGATGGCATTAACGATGCTCCAGCAATGGCTAAATCTTCTTTAGGTATAGCAATGGGTTTTGTTGGTTCTGATACAGCAATTGAGACTTCTGACGTTACATTGATGACTGATGATTTAAAACAGGTTGCTGTGGCAATTCTTCTTGGAAGACGAACTTTAAAAATTATTCAATTCAATATTGGATTCGCCCTTCTTACCAAAGCAATATTTTTAGTTTTGACACTTGCAGGATATTCAAACCTCTGGTTGGCAGTTGCTGCCGATACTGGCGCTTCGTTGCTAGTTATATTAAATGCCTTGAGGTTGTTAAAAATCAATTCTGTGACTGGTAAATAAATGGAAGCGTTTCATCTGAATTTACTGCGAACCCAGTATGCAGATCGACTTGTTCTTAGAGCTGTAGTTGAAATTCGCAATCGTAATTATGAAGTAGCTTGGGAGCTTTTGGAAGAAGCTCATGTTTTTGCTCAACCAGATTCAAAGTCACATTTTTATGTTCATTGGAATATGCTTTGGCTTGCACAAAAAACTAAAGATAAACGAGAGGTGTGGGGCCAGTTTGTTCGATTACTTTTGTCGATACCATCCTCAGTTTTACGTAAATATCCAGAAGGTAATAATGGTAGAAGCAATATTGGATTGTTTACTCCCATGAAGCTGTCTCAGCGGAATGAAAAGAAGTTGGATAAATTAAATAGGCTGGAAGCTCAACGACGCGAAGAGGAAAAAAGGCATTTGACAGTCGTACAAAGACCTCCGCGCTTGCAAATAAACAATGTTAAAGCTAAACGAAAAAATTGAAATATGAAGTGTTTGATTGTAAACCATAATGCTTGAGGAGAAAAAATTGAAAACAAGTGCCAAGCAATTTTTTATATACTTAATAACGCTTCATACACACTCATGAGTTCTATTTTAATTTTGAGAGCTTTATTTGTTATTACACTGATTGCCACTCTAGGGAGTCTTTTTTTTGGTGAAGTTTTAAAAAATCCACCTTGTACTCTGTGCTGGTATCAAAGAATTTGTATGTATCCGCTTGTTTTAATATTTGGTGCGGCAATCTGGTTTGAAGATCGAAGTTTTTTAAAATTTAGTTTTCCTCTTAGTATTATTGGATTTGTTATCGCTTGTTACCACAACTTGCTCTACTACGGAATTATTCCTGATAGCATTACTCCTTGTAGTGAAGGCGTTTCATGCACAAGCAAACAAGTCGAAATTTTTGGTTTTCTATCTATACCGCTGATGTCTTGGATAAGTTTTCTAATTATCCTTGGACTTGCATTTATTCAATTCAACAACATAAGGAATGCAAATGAAAAATAAAATGTTTTTAATCGGTGTCTTGATACTAGCAGCAGCGATTTTTGTTGGAGCAACTATTTGGAATAAAAAACAAGTTATTGATAATCCACGATTGGCTGAAAAGCCTAAGGCAGATTTGCAAATACTTATTCGTGACCACAGTCCGATTAAAGGTAATCGTGATGCATCTGTTGTTATAGTTGAATTTCTTGATCCAGAGTGTGAAGCGTGTCGTGCTATGCACCCAATAGTGAAGCAATTGCTTTCTGAATATGAAGGTAAAGTTCAATTAGTAATTCGTTATATGCCTTTTCATGGAAATTCTAAATTTGCCGCAGCAGCTTTAGAAGAGGCAAGAGAGCGAGGCAAGTACGATGAAGCATTAGATATTCTTTTTGAAAAACAACCAGAGTGGGCAGATCATGGACAACCTCGTCCTGATTTAATTCCGATTATTTTATCAAAATTAGGAATTGAAAAAGGAAATCTGGAAACTAATAAGGTGCTGGCGAAACACGCTTGGAAAATAGACCTCGACCAAGTTGATGGAAATAAAGTTGGAGTACGTCATACCCCAACTTTTTTTGTAAACGGTGAAATGTTAGATGATATTGGTTATGAACCACTAAAGGCTGCGATAGATAAATATTTAGCGAAATAATAAACCCGAAAAGTTAATTATCACGAACTACATTATCAACTACAAACGCACTACAAATGCTGTTATCTAGCGTGAAATTGCAGGATATTGAAAGCGAACTTGCTCAGCTCATTAAACCTAACCTGTTGTTATTATTTGTTTTTACTTTTTGATTTTTATGACTCTGTAAACGAACGAAATTGGCGGAGAAGGTGGGATTTGAACCCACGGAACCTGTTTTGCAAGTTCGAGTCTTTAGCAAAGACTTGGTTTCAGCCACTCACCCACTTCTCCGCGTCTAAAAATGGTATATATTAAATATATTGGCTGAAAAACTACCCACTATTTGTAGGTGTTATCTAAATTGCCATAGCGTTTTTACAGAATCAAGCGATGTCTGATAGTTAAACTTGATTTTGGCCAATATTTTTTGTAGGTTAACGAACTCAGCTTTTATCACGTGCACTCGTAGCTCAGCTGGATAGAGTACTTGACTACGAATCAAGTGGTCAGAGGTTCGAATCCTCTCGAGTGCACCATTTTTCATCTATTAAGCTCTGGCTTGTAATGCGCCCACGGAGTTCCACTATGAAAAACATAAAACCTCAATTAAATATGTATCTTAGCTTAGCTTTTGTGCTTTTTTCTGCATGTAGTCCGATAAAAAAAGATCAAGTAAAGGATAAAGATAAAGATTTAAACGAGCAAAAATTTGTCGCAAAGGATCTTAAAAATCAACCGCTTGAGTTTGTTTTAAGAGAGAAATACATTCGCGCAGACCTTGTTTGTTCGCTTTGGAGTCAGCCAAGCCAATCCGTCGATACAAATCTGTCGGCAAATGACACTAATTTTATCAATATCCAAAGCACGCTGGCGAGTTCAGCAACCCTGACATTGTCAGCTAATATTGGCGATGGTCTACATTTTTCGATGACAAAAATCACGATCAACTCTGTACATATTGTTGATCAAGTCATAGCTCGTGATTTTATCGGTCAGATGTTTTTAATAGAATACACCCCGGTCCTGAAATTAACCATCGAGCACGCAGGCTACAATATGTTTTCAAAAGATGATAAACCAAATCGATTTAAAATTGATACTCCGCTGCTAAATGCTTATGAAAAGTTGTTGTTTATACCAGTGAACACAAGTTTTAAGTCGGGTTCAAATTTAAATAACGAGGTCTTTTTTACTGATTTTATTAAGTGTGAGTTTAAAACCGATGTCTTTTCTCCGTACCTAGACCAATTCGATAAAGTACAGAATCCGTAATTTTTAATATTCGTGCTGCAACAAAATTAAGCGTTTAATTTAAAAAAACCATAAGTATGCTTCTTGACGAAAGCGTCTGATTTCGCTAATTTAGGATTTCACTTCAAATTAAATTCCGAGAGTTCAGGAGTAGCTCAGTCGGTAGAGCAAGCGGCTGTTAACCGCTTGGTCGGGGGTTCGAGTCCCTCCTCCTGAGCCATTTTTTAAATTAAGTACGCCTTATCTTCGGCTCTTTTTATTTAAAAGCCATTTAATTTTACGAAAAATCAATTAGTAGGTTTGCCAGTTAAATTTCCCTCTTCAAATGGATGAGATTTGTAAAAATAATTTTTACCAATTGTTTCAACAAGGGCACAATTTCCATCTTGGGCGATACTTCTAGCTAAACTAGTTGAATCTCTCATCAACTCAAATTCTTTACCCCACGATGAAGCAGAATAATATTTTACTTCACCGGGAATTCCATTTTTTGTTAATTGTACAGTCGCTCGTAAACTAGAAAAATGTCCGCCGCCATCGATGGTATAATTAACAACACAACTTTGCTGTCTATTCATGTTGTATTGAAAGGTTTTGCCCGCGATATTGTTTTCACGAGCATAAGACAAAATGCTCATTGCTATCGTACCCACGAAAAATAATGCGAATTTAGACATACAGTTCTCCTGTGTTATTTGTTAGTCATTTTTAATACAAAAAAGATAAGAGCAATGTTGAGACCAACATCTAATGCTTCATATTGTTTTAAATCGAACAAACTGTGATGTGTTTGACAATTTTTGAAAACAGCAAGGCTGTATCAAACTGAGATCTGATAAAACCAATTTAGCTATTGAGCTTCTGTCGATCAAAAAAACGAACAACGAAAAATCCCAGCACACAACCGACAACCTGGGCGGCAATGAACCCCAACACCCCATGCGGACGAATTCCTGAAAAGGTGTTTGTAAAGGCTCTCGCCAGTGTCACGGCCGGATTGGCAAAAGACGTTGAAGAAGTAAACCAGTAGGCCGAAGCTATATAAGTAGCAACACAAGCAGGTACAACAAAGGTCTTTTTTTGTGAGCTTAAATGAATAACAATAATTAAGCCTGAAGTAGCTATGACTTCAGAAAAATAATATCTGAACTCAGAGCGATCGTGATTCGAAATTTGTAAAACACTTTGTCCAAACATCAAATGCGTTAACCAAACACCACTCAGAGCACCTAGAAATTGTGCTGTTAAATAAACAAAAAAATATCTTTTATCTATTCGTGACTGTAGTAATTCAAATAGTGTAACGATTGGATTAAAATGAGCTCCCGAAATATCAGCGAATATTGTAATTAAAAAATACAAACCAAATCCTGTTGCTACAGAATTCGCTAACAAAGCGATAGCAGTGTTATCAAGACTAAGGGTTTGGCCCATAATTCCCGAACCAACAACAATCAGTATTAACCAACAACTTCCGATAAACTCAGTAACAAATTTTATCATAGAGAGTTCTTAACCTTAAACTCTCTAATTTTTTCAGCAATATTATCTCGGGCTGTACGAAAATTTTCAAGCGCGACTTCGTCGTCTATAGGCTCTTTGGATGCGGGATCGGTAAATGGCCAGTGCAACTTGTGTGCTGTTTTAGAGGGTAGTACCGGGCAAACTTCTTCAGCGCATAAAGTAATAATGTAATTCAATTGATCTATAAAGTTTGGATCCAAATCAGAAATTGATTTAGAATAATGTTTTGAAATATCAACACCCACTTCTTGCATAACCTGTATGGCATACGGGTTCAATTTTGTAGGATTTGATCCAGCGCTTTCAACTTGAAATCCTTTCCCCAGAATTTTACGAGCCAAACCCTCTGCCAATTGGCTTCGTGCTGAATTAGCAACACACATAAAGAGTATATTCATAATAGTGTTTTCCTTTATCGTATTTTTACGATATAAGTTTTCAATGAAAACCTCAACAAAAAGAAAATTCCCTAACAAAATCTTGAAAGTATCTCAAGTCGCTAAAGTGTTGGGGCATCCCGCAAGGCTTGCGATACTTCAGCAACTAGCACAAAAAAAAGAGTGTATTTGTGGGGATTTAGTTATGGACTTACCGATAGCACAAGCAACCGTCAGCCAGCATTTAAAAGTTTTAAAAGACTGTGGATTTATCCAAGGCGAAATTGAAGGCCCAAAGTCAAAGTATTGTATTGATTGGAAAAACTTTGAACAATATAAAAAAATTATTGAACAATGGCTTTTGAGCTTATCTAAACAAGGTAAAAAAAATGCATGTTAGATGATTTAGATCATGGTTATTTTCGGTAGATCTTATAATCTGTCTTCAAGAAGGAAATATCAAGGAGGTCACATGAATGCCATAAAATCTATAATAACTAGAAAAAGTTTTTGGGCTTTAACTGTGGTTGTTGCTTTATTAATATATCATGCGCCGAGATTGGCTAGTTCACTACCGCTGTTTTAAGTTATAAAACTTTAAGAGGGGGTTTGATTTTATCAAGCCCTTTTCTTTTTTTTATGCACTGACTTTATTTTAAATTGTGCTTTAGACTTTTCTTTTTTAGGTTTAGGCTTGCGCAGTTCTTCTGCTACGTGCAAACGTTTACCGTCTTTATCTTTAAAGCGAGATTTAAGATCTTTTGGCGACTGACCCTTATTTTCAATTTTTGCAATCAAAGCCAAGTCGCGCTCGGTGACAAGATTAACAACTAAACCTTTTTTACCAGCGCGCGCTGTACGACCAACACGGTGTAAGTAATTCGCCATATCTTGTGGTAAGTGGTAATTGATGACACGTCCAACATAATCTAAATCAAGTCCGCGCGCTGCTAAATCAGTTGAAATTAAAATTTTGACTTCACCTTTCCGAAAATTATTCAAGTTTTTTCTACGCAGACCCTTGTCCATTTCCCCTCGATAGACAACGCATGAAAAACCACTTTTTTCAATCTGTTCAGCCAATCGATCACATTGTTCGCGTGTATTCGTGAATACAATGGTGCCGCCCTCGGGACTTTGTTTAATAAGTTTTTCAAAAATTGGCCAACGTAACCCATCTATAACAGTTTCATTTTTTGTAACCAGTGTTTTAACGACTTTACCCGCACCGCTTGATCGAACAACTTCTGCTTTACTAAATAAACTATTCATTAAATCTTGGACGGTTTGCGAAACAGTAGCAGAAAAAAGAGCTAATTGCACATCTGTCGGACATGCGCGAACAATCATTTTTGACTCTGATAAAAAACCTTCGTCAAGCATTTGATCAGCTTCATCAAAAACTAACGTTCGTACGTCAGACAGATCAATTAAGCGCTTTTCTAAAAGCTGTAAAAGCCTGCCGGGTGTTGCTAGTAAAACTTCAAACTCAGATGCGATGCTGCGCCGACTTTGCTCAAAAGTAGTACCACCCAAAACAGGACGAACACGCAATCTTGTGTCATGAGTAAAGTTTTTAAAAACTTTTGAAATTTGCTCGCCTAAATCTCGTGATGGAGCCAAAACAACGGCACGGGGTCTTGCCACTTCTACGATTGGTTGGCCATCATTTTCAAGGCTTTTAATCATGTGTAAGATCGGTAAAGCATAAGTTAATGTTTTACCACTGCCCGTTTCTGAAACCCCGACAACTGACTGGCCAGACATTAACAATGGAATGGCAGTTATTTGGATTTCTGTCGGAGTATAAATTTTAAGTGCTTTTAAAGTTTTAATAATTGTTGGTAGTAAACCAAATTCAGGAAATGTATTCATGGCGCCAATGTAACGTATAGCGCCCTAAAAACACAGTTAAAAATTAAAATTTGTAAAACTTAAGCGGTTACGGGCTTTGCCTAAACTACAAGAGAGACTAAGCCTTTAAATCCACCTGCTATCATGCGTTTATGATCTACATACGGTGCTGATGTTTCCATAAGCTTTTTCATTTCTGGATCTTTCATCATTTTTTTAAATACTTGATCTCGGTGTGCCTTTGATTTGAACTCAGCAAGAGCTACGATGACAACTTCGCCAGCTTTAGTTTTAGCAGCTTTTGGGAATGCGGCTTTTAGATCAGTAGCACTTTCGTCATCTGCTACGTAATCGTGGCTTGATAAGGCTCCATGTTTGAGTAATATTTTTCCTATTTTAGTTGTTCCTTTTTTGTACTGAGCAACGTGTTTTTTAGAAACAGGTTGAATACAAATATCTAAATACTTAGCCATAGAATATCCTTTGTTTGATTGTTAATATTTTTTGTAGTCATGCGACTAGCTGCTTCAATTAAGTAAATTTTTTTATTCTGAACAAAATAGGAAGGTCCTTCACAATCACAACTACATGTGCCGATGTTTTTGATATTGATCAAAGTTTTAGTATTGCCGTATTCAGGATTCTTTGTCATAAAAACATTGAAGCACATTGAAACAACAAAGAAAATAAATTGTTAATTAAAACATCCGATAACTTTAGAGTATTAAAGACCTTAAAACTGCTTCGTTCTGATACGATTACTTTTGCGGCTAACAGTTGTCAAAAAAGTCGACAGTTTTAATTTTCATGCCCATTTCGCAAGTTATCGAAATCACAAAGAAAAACTCGTTACATGTCAGCTTTCTGACTTGGCATCTCATTCGCATTATACATCTATATACGACGAACTGTAAATGAGAGGAACTAATATGAAAGCAACAATCTTATCTTTAGTAGTAGGTTTAATGTTATCACTTAATGCTATGGCAAACCCTGCTGATTGCGCATTAAAGCGTATGGCTAATAACGCTGGTCGATTTGACCAAAAAGGTAATTATGCTGCTCAAATGAGAAACCAACCTCAGGCCTACAATGTAAATTATCAACCATCAGAAGATGCTCGCGCTAACTAATTAAAAACGATCTTCTTCTAAGTAGGTCTGATCTTGTTGGTCTAGTTGTGAAGAGTTTCGTAAATTCGATTGACCCCCTAAAGGCTCAGCAGCTCCCCCCTGTTGGGCTTTTTCTTTTTTTGGAGAAGATCTAGATGAGTAAATAGGTCTTCCATTAGATTTTGAAGATAAATCAAACTTTTCATTCACATAATTGCGAACATATTCATAAGTCTGGTTAATTATTTTAACGCCTCCATCGGCAGAAGAGCGTATAAAATATGCTAATTCCGAGTGTTGTAAAAAGTGCGATGCCTTGTTTTCAAGAGTTTCGTTTTGAACTTTAGTTTGTGAAAAAACCATAATCAAACAAGCAAAAACAAAACACTTGAGAACAAACTTAAACTCTTCCATGCTAAACCCCACTAAAATATTTTTGCACAACTCAGATTAAATCTTACCTAAAAAGTAAAAATTCAAAATTAAGAATTAATTAAATATCAAAAATACTGGGCTAAAGAACAGAGTAAGCTACGTTCTTGCATCAAATTTGAAATTTAGAGACAATAAAACAATGTTGCAAATCAGCTTAAGCACAATTCTAAAAAATTTATTGTTTTTAATCTTCACCCTCTCTTCTCTAAGCGTCCAAGCGCAAAATTTTTCTGATGGAAATGTAAAAAATAAAAATCCATTTCCAACAAAATATGTTAATAAAACCGATGAAAGTCTCGTCATAAAATCAATAAGCATAGCCAAAGTTTTTGACAACGTTGATGGTGTTTACAGTAAAGGTGTGGAGCAACTTTTGAAAGAACTGGTTAGCAAAGACCATGCTTGGGCGCTCACAGAATACAAGTTTTCTAAAAAAAATTACCGGATTGACGAGTTTGAAACTGAGCCAGCAGATGTTTTACAAGCACTAAGTGAATCAAATGCAGATGCTTTATTAACATGTTTCATTTTAAAAGGCCCAACAGGTTTAAATATTCAGCTTAATTTATTTAATAAAGATAAAGGTTATTTATTGGTTCGCGAAGAGTTTCAAGATCAAAATATTTTCGAAATTAATAAGATTAATGATGCTGTTATTGAGCTTTATAAACAGCTCAAATCTAAAATGCCTTACGTTGGTTACGTCACAAGTCGTAATGGAAATTCGACAACAGTCAACATGGGATCACGTTTGGGTTTAAAATCAGGAGATGTATTAACCGTTGCGCAAATTGTAAAAATCAACCGACATCCAAAATTAAATTTTATGGTTGGTGTCGAAAAAGAAATAATTGGACGTATCGCATTAACTAAAGTTGATGAAGAAACTAGTTTTGGAGAGATTACTTTTGAAAAAGAAACAGGAGTAATTACAAAGGGCAGTAAAATTTTACCACTTAACTTTGTTAAGTACACAACAACGCAAGCTTCGCCAGTAGCAGACTCTTTTCCAAATGAAAAAAACCCTTATGAGTGGTTACCTTCACCAACTCCTCAGTTTGGTAAGGTTCACATAATCGCAGGTTTGTCTGACTTTACGCAGTCGCTTGTGTTGCAAGATGGCAGCAATTTAGATTCTGGTAATCGAGCAGCGCCGTATTTAGATATGCAAGCAGAATTATGGATAACACCCGAGGTATATGCGAACATTGATCTTAGGCAAATGTATTTTAAAGGGACAAATGCGCTTTCAGGCTCAACGCCATCAACACTTAATTACACTGTTGGTCGCGTTGAATTTTCCATGGGATATAAATATTTGATAGATGGAAATTTTTGGGGACCAAATATTTATTCATCACTAGGCTATCTTTCTCATAACGTTAGAGTGACCGATTCAACGCCAACGGGTTTCACCTCATATGAATTAACTGGACTCAGCATCACAGCTGGAGGAATGTTCCCGGTCACCTTGAAAAAAGATTGGGCCTTTGGCGGACAGGCTAAGTTTATGTTGTTTGAACATTTTAACGAAACGCCTGTAGATTCAGGCAAAGCTAACTCGGACTTTACTGAATTTACATTAATGGGCACATATCAATACACGACAAATATTAATCTTAAGGGACAGATTATTTTTCAAAATATTCAGACAACATTTAATTTAAATGGAAATAAAAATCCAATATCAAGATCTGTAGATGAAAAGGCCACATCTTACATGTTTGGATTTGAGTATTTGTTTTGATGGAAATACTATTTGAAGATGAATATATTGTGTGCGTTAACAAACCAGCGATGGTGTTATCGCAGCCATCGTTTGATAAAAATCGTAAACCGATACGAGATTTGTTTGAAGAGCAGCGAACTGATTTAAAAAATCATTTGTATTTACATCATCGTTTAGATTATGAAACATCAGGCGTATTTTTAATGTCTAAATCTAAAACAGCAAATGCTCCATTAACAGAGATGTTTAAAAATCATAGTTTCCAAAAAATTTATGTTTGTATGACGCGTCCCAACCCTCTTAACCCAGGGAAAAAAGTAGAGTGTAATATTATTTTGCCTGATCAAAGCGAGTGGATCATTAAAAATCACATGGCCCCTGCAAAAGATATGATCAAACACAAAAAAAGAATGATTTCAGTTAAAAGCGGAGGCTGGAAAGCTGAAACACATTTTAAAATATTAAAATCAACCCCAGGTTTCCATTTTATTCAAGCTACGCCGAAAACAGGTCGAACCCATCAAATTCGTCAGCATTTGCAAGAGAGCTATAGATCAATTTTGGGGGATAATATCTACGGTGGCAAAAGTAGTGACGTTCCAAGATTAATGTTGCATGCTTTTCAACTAAATTTTCCACACCCGATAAGTAAAACTGAAATAAGCGTCGAAGCACCCCTACCTGCAGATTTTGCAACTTTACTTAAATAGTTTTTTATATTTATAGTATTATGATGAACATAAAAAAAATTCTTCAAAGCTACATATTTGTGTTAGTCATTCCATCAATGCTTTTTGCTCAAGAACAAGAAGAAAAAATCGATTATATGAAAGTTGTAACTGAAATTCCCGCAACTTCTTGGGACGGGCTTAAAATGAGTTTTTCTAAAGAGTCGCTTCCGTGGTGGGGGGGTATACTTGCATCGACGGCTGTGCTTTATCATAATGATGAAGTTATTTTGCGCGATTTTCAACGTGTTGGTCGCGATATAGGTTTAGGTAATGAAGATAAAACTAAAGCAGCGCTATCTTCGGGACAAATCGACATTATTCGATTACCAACTGACGTTGGATCATTTATGTATTTTTTAGGCGATGGCTGGATGCACTTTGGTATTGCAGGTGGCTTTTTATATAACGGTTATTACAATAGCGATAACCGTGCTTATAATACAGGTCTTCGTCTTATTCATGGTATGTCTGTTTCGACAATTTTTAACCAAATGTTAAAGCGATCGTTTGGTCGCGAAAGCCCATATGTTAGAACCGAAGACAAAGGTCGTTGGAGACCTTTTCCGAGTATTCCTGCCTATCAAGAAAAAACATCGCAGTATGATGCTATGCCAAGTGGTCATATCATGACAGCTACATTGGTGTTTACAATTATTCGAGATACATATCCAGAGTATGATTCGTACTTGTTGCCAACTGAAATTACTTGGTTAACCTTGTTAGGCTATCAAATGGTGAATAATGGTGTTCATTGGATTAGTGATTATCCATTAGGTATAGGTATGGGTTATGTTTTTGCGAAAGCTTCGATGAATATGGGTAAGTCGAAAAAAGCAGAAATTGAAGATCCAAATAAAACGACGTGGATGTTGTTACCGTATCAAGATAGTGACCGAGACGGTTTGTCTGTTTTAATCAGATATTAAAAAATTTTTAAAATACAAAAATAAATAAAGTGGTTTAAAACCGCTTTATTTATTCGCACCAGGAGCAAAGTTTTTTGGTTTGCCAAACTGTCCAGGAATTGGCGGCGGAGCTTGTGGTGGTGGCAAAGGCGAAATGGATTCTGGATCTGCATCACGAAATTTATTTGTTTTAGCATCAAAGCGTAGTTTTACAGTTCCTGTTGGACCATTTCTTTGTTTACCAATAATAACTTCAGCATGACCCTGCTTATCTTGATCGTCTTTATCGTAATAATCATCACGATATAACATCATAATCACATCGGCATCTTGTTCAATTGAACCCGATTCACGCAAATCTGATAGCATTGGACGACGATCTGAACGACCTTCAACTCCGCGATTTAACTGGGCGAGTGCGATAACGGGTACATTTAATTCTTTAGCGATAGCTTTAAGACTTCTTGATATTTCAGAAACTTCACGTTCACGGCTATCAACTTTTTGTTTTAACTGCATGATTTGCAAGTAATCGATCATGATACAATCTAGTCCATGTTGAGCTTTCAATCTGCGACAACGCGCGCGAATTTCAAAAGGCGAAATTCCAGATGTATCATCAATAAATAATTTAGACTCACTAATTAAACCAGCAGCTTGAATAAGCTTTGGCCAAGAAGCATCTTGTATACGACCATTACGTAACTCACCCATTGAAATTTTAGATTCACCGGCTAAAAGACGCATCATGAGGGATTCTTTACCCATCTCTACAGAGAAATAGGCTACAGCTTTTTTCGCCCGTAAAGCCATGTGGCTTGCCACATTCAGACTGAATGCTGTTTTACCCATCGACGGACGAGCGGCAATAATAATTAACTCGCCACCGTGTAATCCAGCAGTCATTTTATCAAGATCAGTAAAGCCAGAAGGTACGCCAGTCACATCTGCTTTACGTTGGTAGAGTTCTTCAATTTTTTTAATCGATGCAGTTACGATTTCAGTTGAGCCAATTAAACCAGAACTCGATTTTTCCTCACCAACTTTAAGGATTTCGCTTTCAGCGTAATCAATTAACCAATCAACATCGCTGTAATCATGACTAAAAGATTTTTCGATAATCCCTGTAGAAGTGTGAATAAGTTTTCGCAGCAGTGATTTTTCTTTGATAATTTTAGCGTGCGAATCAATATTTGCAGATGTAATAACTTTATCAAGTAAAGTAAGCAGATACTCAGGTCCACCAATTTGATCTAATTCATTCTTAGACTCTAAGTGATTTTTAACTGTAATAAGATCAATGGGTTGTGTTTTTTGATGCAGCTCTAGAATAGCTTTATAGATAATTTGATGAGCTGGCGTGTAAAAGTCAGCGATTTCAATGATGTCCGCGACCTGATCAAAGGCTTCGCTATCTAACATCAAACCGCCCAAAACAGAAAATTCCGCCTCAATATCTTGCGGCGGAATCTTTTGACTGATTTGTTTATTATTGTTTTGATTCATCGAAAACATCTGATTCATCACTAGACCCCTCTTTAAATTCTAGATGAACAGTTGCAACTCAACAAATTAAATTATTGAGTCAAAACAGGACTAGTTTCGATAACTTGTGCTGTAGGGATTGTTGTTGCTGGTTGATTTGCAGCAGCACCTTTTTTAGGTTTCAATTTATAGTTGTCGATTTTTTTCTTAAGAGTATTTCTGTTGATACCTAACATTAAAGCCGTTTTAACTTGGTTGCCGTTGTAAGCTTTAAGAGCTAGCTCGATTAAAGGTCTTTCAACTTGTTCTAAAACGATATTGTATAAACCGTTTAATTCAACTTGAGCTTCTTTTTGTTGTTGGAACAAAACTTCTAATTTGCTTTTTACTAGCTTTTCTAAGCTAACTTGTTGAAGATTTGCGACAAAAAGATTTTCTGAGTTATTCAGATTAGGCGTCATGGAACTCCCTCTATTCGTTGTTTCCTGTTAGAACGACTTCAGCCATTACTATCCCATTCTTATAGAGACTGGGGTTAGTTAGACCTCTCCCGTTATGTTGTTATTATTTTAAATGGTGTTTTTCTAAACACCGCGAGTTGTGGGTAACCAAATATACTTATGTTGCTGCAAATGCAACCTAACTTTTAATTTTTTTTGCAAAATCTTTTCTGCCAACCAGCGTTCAGACACTTGCGCGTGCGACGGGCTGAATAATACTGTAAATTTTTTTGATAAATTGTGTTGACGGCAAAAATTTTCTGACCAGTCTAAATCTTTTTCACTACAGATAACGAATTTATATTCCGTTGATGGACCAGAAAGTTCTATGTTTTCAAACAAAAAACTGTCTGCAGCACCACTATCTGGCGTTTTCACATCCAAAATAACTTTTACACGAGGATCGACCTCTTTAATTGATTTTGAACCACTTGTTTCTAAGGTAACTTGAAAACCATGATTGCATAAATAGGTCATTAAAAAATGAACCTCTTTTTGTAAAAGAGGCTCGCCGCCGGTTAAACACACGTAATCTGTTCCATGGGACTTAATTTCGTTGATAATTTGCTCTAGCGACATTAATGACCCTTCGTTATACGAATATTTAGTGTCACAATATGTACATCTAAGATTACAAGCTGTTGTTCTAACAAATACGGTCGGCAAACCTGCAAAACTGCTTTCACCCTGGATTGAGTAAAAAATTTCATTAATCTTTAGTTTTAAATTTTGTAGTTCAGACATGTCGTCCCGTTATAAATAAAATTCTGTTTTAATGAAAAAACTTTACCCGTTGTACCAGCCTTTTGTCACATTAACAAGACCTAGACTTCGCGACTTTTGATTGTGCGGCCATATAGAATTTACACTAAGAGAATGAGTTCATTTTTCAAAAGATTTCAACAGGATGTTCGTGCAATCGGTTTTTTGGGTCTCGGTTTGTTCTTAGCACTAGCTTTAATGAGCTACAACCCCAAAGACCCATCATTTAATTCAACAGGCCAAGGCCTACAAACTTTAAACTATTGCGGAATTTTGGGAAGTTTTTTGGCTGACCTCATATATCAGGCTTTTGGTTTGACGGCATGGATCGGCATAGCTGGATTGTTTCATGCATCAGTTGAAAGCTTTCGAGGTGAAAAAATTCAATTCAAAGACGCAAGACATTTGCTAGCTATAGCACTCATTGCTTTTGCCGCAGCACTAGTGACGATTTATTTACCTGAAACAAAACTTTTTGATCAACAAGTTTATCCTGGTGGATTAGTTGGGCTTGGAATTTCGATCGGCCTTGTTAAAATTTTAAATACAATCGGCGCACAAATTTTGCTTTGGACCATGTGTTTGGTGTTATTTGTATTTTATTTTGAGTTTAGCATTCAAGAAGCTGCTGAAAGGCCCATTGAAAAGTTTATTGCTTGGTGGAGCAAGCTAGACAAAGGTTCCTTTTTTTCAGGTTGGCAATGGCCGACACTCAAAATGCTTAATAAAAACAAAGAAGATGCCACTTCTTCAACAAAAGATAAAAAAATAATTGAAGTCAAGGTGGATGGTAAAAGCAAAGGTATCGAGTCTTCAGTTGCTGAAAACTTAATTGTTCAAGCTAAACCTAGTGAAATTAGTTTTGAGGATGATGAAGATGAAATAGAAGCAATCGCCGTTGAAGAGGATGCTGAAAAGACAGAGCTCTTGTTTACAGAAGATGACGAAGACTCTGATAACGAAGTCGATGTATCTGCTTATGAACCGCCGGCGCGTCGCAAAATTGTTGCTCCTGTTAAAACCCCGCGTCGAATAGAAAATTGGTCAATGCCAAAACTTTCTTTATTAGAAGATCCACCACTAACCCGCATTCGTATCGATGAAAAAGAAATTCGCAAAAAAGCAGACATCACGCTCGATAAATTAAAACAGTTTGGCGTGGGTGGGCAAATTGTCGCGGCCAAGCCTGGCCCCGTTGTGACGATGTTTGAGTTTAAGCCAAATGCAGATGTCCGTGTTAATAAAATTACAGAGTTAGCGGATGATTTGTCGTTGGCGCTATCAGCAGAATCATTGCGTATTATCGCGCCGATCCCTGGCCGTGATGTTGTTGGGATTGAAACATCAAATTCAACGCGAGAAACAGTTTATTTAAAAGACTTACTTGGTGATGAAGCTTTTTGGTCAGAAGATTTCAAATTACCAATTGCTTTAGGTAAGCAAACAAATGGCGAACCACGCATTGTTGACTTAAGAAAAATGCCACATCTTTTGATTGCAGGTACAACGGGTTCTGGTAAATCTGTTTTTACTGTTTCAACCATAGTTGGTTTTTTATTTAAACATTCTCCAAAAACTTTAAGAATGATTTTAGTTGACCCAAAACAAGTTGATTTAGCAGCCTTTAGTAATATTCCACACTTGATTATGCCACCTATTCGCGATCCCAAAAAAGCTGTATTTGCTCTTCGTTGGGCTGTTAAAGAAATGGAAAAACGTTACAAATCAATGTCAAAATTTGGTGCGCGCAATATTGAGCAATACAACGAAATGGTGAGTCAGTTAAGTGCCGATCAAATAGCAGAGCACGAAAGAGTCAACGCTGAATTTGAGAATCAAGGCATCATGAAACTTGAACAGTATTATTACACTCCACAACCATATATCGTTGTAGCTGTAGAAGAGTTCGGTGATCTTATGGCCGTTGATAAACAAAATGTTGAACAGAACATTGTGCGCTTAGCTCAAATGGCTCGAGCTTGTGGTATGCATTTGATGCTTGCAATGCAATCACCACGTAAAGAAGTTGTTACGGGTCTTATTAAAACAAATATTCCAGGTCGAATAAGTTTTCGCGTTGCTTCGAAAATGGATTCAAGAATTATTTTAGATGAACAAGGTGCTGAGCGATTACTATCACAAGGTGATATGTTATTTATTGCAGGCTCAGGAAAATCAATGCGTCATCATGGACCATTTTTAAAAGAAACAGAAATCAACGCTGTTGCTAAGTTTTGGTCTGATCAAGGCGAACCAGAGTTTGATTCAATTGCTATGCGAGCTTTAGAGGGGGGGCCTTCGCAAAGTAGCTTTCAAGGAATGTCATCAGGTGATGGCGATGATGCTATGTCTGGCGGAGATTTTGGTGGCGATGAAGAATATGATGAGCGTTACGATGAAATTTTAGCTTGGGCCGCAGCACAAAAAGCTATATCGGCTTCGCTCATACAAAGACGATTCAAATTAGGATATCCTAGGGCAGCACGACTTATTGAGGTTTTTGAGCGCGAAGGCGTTGTTGGACCAGCTAACGGTAGTAAGCCGCGACAAGTTTTAGTTCAGAGTCATCAAGGGTAATCTCTTGAAACTTAAGATCAAAATACACGCTATTACATTAGTTATTGTGAATTACAACATTGTGTTCGCAAAACCATGTTTTCAAAACGATGTATTAATGGCCATGCAGGAGATTAAAACACATTTAGTAAAAAGCGAAGTTTCCCAGTGTATTCAACAAGAAATGATAGAACCAATTAGCAATCCAGTCGTTAAGACGCAGCTTTTTTTGAAGGATTGTGAGCTCGATACAGATTGTTTAGCAAATTTTCGATCGAAAATGCAAGCCAAGTACCCTGAACTTAATATCAAAAAGACTGATAGTCTTACATATCTGTGGGCTCAAAATATTAAGTATTCGGGTTACTTTCGCAGATCGCAAATTCAATTGACGGAACTTTTAACAGCAACGAAAAGTGCTGCACGTTATGAACAGTATTTAAAAATAACAGCTGACGAAAAGACCTTTAATCAAAGTCATAAAAAAGCCATGTTGTGCATGTTAAGCGCAGGTATGATTGGTTTTGGAAAACTTAAAGCAATAAAACCAGCTCAAGAGGCAGTTCACCTGGGTAAAATTGTTTACAAGTATAAGGTTGATACAAGCAAGGTAGATAAAATTCTTGTTAAGAACAAATTGCCCAAACTAGTTTTAGAAAAATTTGTTAAGTGGAAAAGCGACATCGAAGAAAAAGGCTTGTCCGAAGTGCGCAAAAGCGCAGGCTATCACGATGAGCCCGTTAAATCCACTAAAGGAAAAGTTAGATCTGTTAGATTAAATGATGGTTATCGTATTTTTTACGAAACGGTAGAAAACGTGACTGATGGTAAGATTGAGATTATTATTAAAGATATTAATATGCATTTGTATTAGCCTGCTGCGACATTTGTGTAATTCTTTGCCATTAAGAAATTTCCTGTGATGTGATTAAGGTCTAAATTAAGGATTACTTAAAGACACTTAACTCAAGGAGGAAAAATGTTAAAGTCTCTTATTATTTCAGCGGTGTTAGTTGTATCAACGGCGGCTCAAGCTTCTCAATCAATCGGTCAATTTTTATTTGCTGGACAAGTTCAACTTTTACAAAATGAAGTTGTAGCTCAAGGCTTAAATTGGAAAGTTGGCGATGCTAATGATTACAAACTAAATATGGCTGGTTTTATTAACGGTACAATGAAAATGTACGTTAGAGAAATCACAGCTGATGGTATTTGGATGGTCCAAGATGTTGATTTAATGATCCAAAAACAAAAAATCGAAGTTTTGATTGATGCTAATACTGGCGAAGTTAAAAAAATGCTTGTGAACGGTCAAGAGCAACAGCCACCAAAATCTGATTTTGAAGTTGTCGAGCAAAAAGAAGCAAATGTTACAGTTCCGGCTGGTACATTCCGAGCTATCTATGTTAAAATTAAAGATAATGCTAACAATGGTCAGATTTCTGAACAATGGGTTAACCCGCGTGATATTCCACTATCTGGAATGATCAAATCTCTTGCGGATAGCCAATTAGGAAAAGTGACAATTGAATTAAATTCTTATAAAAGAAATTAATGCGAACTATTTTAAGTACAAACTTAAAAGCCACGAAATGTTTCGTGGCTTTTTGTTTTTTAATACTAATTGTTTTTAATAGAGTTGCTATGGCAAAAGCCAAGGACTCGCTTTTAATAAAACAACAAGTGGAGCTAAATGCGCAAATCGTAGAATTGAAAAAAAAGATAACATCGCTATTGCTATTGGGTCAAAAACATCAGGCATTTGAATTGATTGAGCAATGGTTGAGTGCTCATAAGGATAAAGATGGCGTTGTGGCAAAGGCGAATGAACTTAAGATGCTTGTTTCAACATCTTTTTTAAAACAAGAATCTCAAGATTATTTTGAGCTCGCATCAACACAAACAGTCAACCAGCCTAAAGAAGCTTTAAAAAATGCACAAAAATGTATTGCAATAGAACTCGAAAATATTTTGTGTTTGTGGGTCGAAGCAAAAGTGCACAATAAAAGCAACAATTCAAAGTACACAAGCACTGTGGAGCGTATTCTAGCGCTTAACCAAAACAATCCCCTTATGTCAAAACTAGTGACCTCACTTAATAAAAACACCAAAGAGTTTTTAGATCTTAAGTTATCCACTAATGAAGTTAATGATATTTATAATTCAAAATTGATATATACGATTTTAGAGTTTGAGAGATCGTATCGCGTAAAAAATTACTCTTTGGCTACAGAAATGCTTATAAAAATTGAAGAAATGGCTCCCGACTATATTGATCTCATTATTTTTAAAAATCAATTGGCGCTGATTGATACCGAAGATGACGATAAAAAACTAAAAAAAATTAATAATATCTACCAAAAAAGATGTCAGGCTGTTACACCAGATATAGCGAGAAAGTACTTTTTTGATATTGATTTTTGTAAACGGAGTTTAGATTGAAAAAAATTGATTTCACCACGATTTATATGAACTTAAAAACGGCTTTGTTTTGTGCGGTTATTCTCGTTGCTTTATTTTCTTGTGGAATTAAAGGAAAGCCAATCCCGCCAAAAACTTACGCTGAGGACAAGAGTGTTCAAATAAACGGTTCTGTTCAAAATAAAGCAACGACAATAACTACGCAGGCTGTTTCACCAACAATAGAGCGTCAACAATAAAAATGAGCATTCGAACAATTCAGGTTTCAGGGGCCGGCAATACATTTAACGTAGTTTTTGAAAATGATGAAACAAAGAAAATTTCTGATCGTCGACAATTTGTTAGTAGTGTTTGTGATGCAAGTAAAACTGACGGATTTATTTTTTTAAATTGGCTTAATGAAAGTGAAAATAAATTGACGTGGGATTTTTATAACAACGACGGATCCGCAGCTGAGATGTGTGGCAATGCAACACGATGTGTTGGCTTTTACATGAAAAATATTTTAAAGCTTAAAAAAAATTTTTATGATCTTCAAACAATAGCGGGCTTAATAAACATTAAAATAGAAAACGAAACCACCTTTGAAGTGCGAATGACCGCAATTGAAAAATATGATCATGCCAGCTATTTTTGGTGCGATACGGGCGTACCTCATATTGTAATTGAAATTGATGATTTCGATGCGTATCTCAATCTGAAAGAAAAATGTCGAGAGTTGCGATTTCATAGTGATTTCATGCCTCGTGGAACGAACGTGACGTTAATTTCTTTTTTGGGTGTTCAAAGCAAGTTGCGAGCTGTATCTTATGAGCGTGGTGTGGAAGATTTTACGCAAGCCTGCGGAACAGGCGCCATGGCAGCAGCATTTTATAACCTAAAAAAAAACAATGTTGTCGAAACATATGTTGAAATGCCAGGAGGCACCTTAAAAATGAATTTACAAGATTTAAAAAATCCAACAATGAGCGGTGAAGCTCATCAAATAGGAGAATATGTTTATGACACAAAAAATTAAAGGTGTAATATCTGCGTTAGTCACCCCCTTTTATAAGGGAGAAGTTGACTTTGAATCTCTTGAAAATCTAATTCGCTACCAGCTCAAAAACGGAATAGATGGTTTTGTCATCAATGGCACAACAGCTGAAAGTCCGACTTTAACGTGGTCGGAAATATCAGAAATTTTTAAAAAAACTCGAACAATAGTTGGACCAGATTTTCCACTTATTTTAGGAACGGGATCCAATTCAACTAAAAAAACAATTGAAGACACGCGGAAAGCATTTGAAATCGGGGCAAACGCTGTATTGGTTGTTGTTCCGTATTATAACAAACCGCCTCAGCGTGGTTTAATTCAACACTTTAATGCTATAGCTGCTGAATCTAAACTTCCGATAATTTTGTATAATGTTCCGGGGCGTACGATTACTGCAATGACTAATGAAACAATTTTACAAATTGCAAACACAGAAAACATATTAGGAATTAAAGAAGCAAGTGGTGATTTGAAACAAGACGCCGATTTGTTTAAGCACAAATCAGAAAACTTTATTATGTTAACAGGTGACGACCCAACATACATAGAGTTTATGCAGCTTGGGGGGCACGGTGTTATTTCTGTAATGTCCAACTTGCTGACGGCTGAATGTGCCCATTGGACTAAATTGTGTTCAACGATGAAATTTGATGAAGCTAAAGAAGATTTCAAGAAATATTCAAAACTAATTCAACTCATGTACTGCGAGGCTAATCCGATACCAATTAAATGGATGCTTTATAAAAAAGGTATTATTAAATCACCAGAGCTTAGATTGCCGCTTGTAGAGTTAGATGAAAAATTTCATAACGAAATTTTAAATGAAATGACTAAAGTAGGAATTTTATGAATCCCAAAATTAAAATAGGATTATTGGGGTCTCAAGGCAAAATGGGTTTGTCTATAAGACAACTCTTAAAGTTTGAAGAGCAAATTCATCCTTTCATTGAGATTGCAAAAAGACCTAGTGATGAGTTTACTTTGTCGTACAAAAGCATTCATGAAGTTAGTGTTGAAACTTTGAAAGCTGTTGATGTCTGGATTGATTTTTCAAGACCAGAGGGTTTAGATGATTTAATTGACGTATTGGCTAAAACAAAATCAGCTGTTGTGAGTGGCACGACAGGGCTGGGTGATATTCAAATAAATAAGCTCAAAAAATTGTCTGCTAAAAATGCTGTTTTTTGGGCCTCGAATATGTCTGTTGGGCTTTGGACAGTTAGACAAACTTTGAAAAGCCTTAAGTCAATTTCTCATTTTGATTTTGCTATAGATGAAATACATCACACGCAGAAAAAGGATAATCCAAGTGGAACTGCAATTACGTTGCACCAGGATTTAGAACTCGCTACAGGGAAAAAAATTCCACTGCCGCGAGGACATCGTCTAGGCGGTATTTTTGGCATACACACGATAACAGCGGCTTCACAAAGTGAAATGATTAAAATAGAACACAATGCGCTGAACAGATCAGTTTTTGCTGAAGGCGCGATCAAAGCAGCAGTTTGGATTTTTAGAAAAAATGCAGGTTTGTATTCGATGGATGATCTCATGTCTTCTGGAGTAAAAACTCAAAGAAAAGATTTGGGTAAACAAAAGAAAACTGTTGTTCAAAAGACAAAACAAAAACAAAATAAAAAATAATTACAAAGGATGCTCGAATGAAGTTTTTTATTGATACCGCAGATATTTCTGAAATTAAACAAGCTAATGATCGTGGATGGGTCGATGGCGTTACAACGAACCCTTCACTTATTGCTAAAACGGGCAAACCATTTCATGACGTCATAAAAGAAATTTGTAAAATTACGCAAGGGCCAGTCTCAGCAGAGGTTATTTCACTAGAAGCTCAGCAAATGATTAAAGAAGGACAAGAGCTAGCTAAGATTGCTGATAATGTCGTTGTTAAAATACCTATGTGTGAAGACGGCATGATAGCAGTTAAAAAACTTACATCTTTAGGTATACAAACAAATGTAACGCTTGTATTTTCTGTAGTTCAAGCTTTATTGGCGGCAAAAGCCGGGGCGACAATGGTTTCGCCATTTGTCGGTCGTCTTGATGATATTGGCACTGACGGTATGTCAATGGTCGCTGATGTCATTCAAATGTATCAGAACTATGATTTCTCGACCGAGGTACTTGTTGCATCAGTGCGCTCTCCAATGCACATACAGCATGCGGCAATCATGGGTGCAGATATTGCTACAATTCCTTTTAAAGTTATGCAGCAAATGACAGGTCATCCTCTAACGACGAAAGGGATAGAAATGTTTATGAGTGACTGGAACAAATCTCAGTCTAAATAAGCTAACATGAAAATAATTGGCTGGCTTTTTTTTATAAGTTTGTTACTTATGCTCGGTTGTGCGACTGAGCCAGCCTTTTATATTGAGAACTCAAACCTGCCTGTCGCTGAAAGTCGAATTGCAATCACGTCTGTTATTGGGAAACCAAGACTTATAAGTTTAAATGGTCGAGAACTGACTTCGGTTTATCATGACCGAAAATTTGAACCTCTCGACTTAGAGAAAAAATTCAAAGTCAGATTTTATACAAAAGTGATTATTCTGGGCCCTCGCCGTCCTTATGAAATCAGCGTTGAAGTTATTAAAGAGGTTTTTGAGCCGCAAACACAGTCTTTTGTCGCTATTGGAATGGACGAAGGTCTAACACAGATGAAAGCCCAAGAAATTAAAAAAGCCCTTAACAAAGGTCTCGACAGTTATCGTAAACTTGACGGAGATAACCCCTTCTAAATATCCTATATTTAGTCAAGGAGTGACGTTGGCCTATTTAATAGCCCTTTTATTACCATTAACTTTTCTTTATTCACCGCGAGTTGAAAAGTCAAATCTTGTCTTGTTGACAAGAACCATGACGATTACCCAAGAAAGAAATACTCCCGCGTACGCATTGTTTCAACAGACACAAGAAATCCATAACGAAATTAAAAATAGTTCGTCGAATCAGTTTAGAAGAATTGCTCAATCGCAAACGGCAATCGATTTGAATGTTGTTGAAACAGCACCATTGCAAATTGACGAAAATGAAACAAATAAAATTCACATTGAATCGGCAATTAAAATCGACAAAGTTGAGCTTAATAAAGCTGCGACAGAACAATTGACCACGTTATTTCAAAGACAACCGAGTTCAACAGATAAGCTTGTTCAAATGTCGCCAGTTCAAATTCCTGCAAGTTCTGCATTAATTAGAGGTCACTTCGAATTGAAAGACGGACTGGGTCTTGTCGACCAAAGTGTAATCCTAAAAAGAACTTTTGAGGGTCAAGTCTACGAAATTGGACAAGTGGATTTAAAGGCTGGACAATACCAAATAGCAGTTAGTTCATTTGAGGGCGAAATTACTGCTGAAATTAAAGACCGCGCAGGAATATTAATTGGCGAAGTGCGCGAAAAAATACTGAATTTAAAGCGTGTTGGTCAATTTTATGAAGGACCTGTGTTAAAAGTTGGTAGACCTTCGGCATTTAGCTTTAATCCGAATAGCATAGATCAACGTAAAATTAATGATTCAACAGTTCGTGGGTCATTTTTTTCCGGAAATTACAATCTAAAAAAAACGACGGATAGCTATCCCAATGTCTCACGACATTCGTCAACTCTAGGTTTAATTAAAGATGAAAGCGGTAAAATTGCCACAACCCTATCTGTAAGAACTTCAGCTGAAAAATCAGAAACAATCTTATTTTCGAAACAATGGGTTGAAGGAGTGCAAACTTACATCTCTGAGCAGGTTCAAATACAGTATTTACCAGAATCTGGTACAATTATAGGTCGTGTAATGAAAGATGAAAAACCTGTTGTTGGTGCGGAAGTCCTCGTCGAAAATCAGCCGGGCGTAGAGCCATATTATTTAGATCAATTTTTAATACCACACATCAAGCAGGTTAGAACTTCGGAAAATGGATTTTTTATTATTCCGGGATTACAACCAGGAGCATATGAAATTTCAGCATTTGTTGGAGAAAAATTGCTAGGGTCACAGCAATATCTTGTAGAAACTGCATTAGTAACTTATCAAGAAATTCAATCTGGCACATCACCACAATCCATTATAGCAAGAAGTTTTGATGCCTTTGGTGGAGAATCAATCGCAACAGATATATTGATTCCTGGCATGAAAGATGTGCTCACTTTAGAAGATGGTGTAACAAGATTTAAAGACAATTCGATTATTGGATTAACAGAGATCATTAATCGCCCGGCGGCAAGAGATTATGCGGCGTATGTTTATTTACGCAATCACAATCAAAACTACTTGCACTTGCCACAGATCAAAGATGCATTTTTAGAATATGTTGTGTCGCAATTGCAGATAAGTAAAGAATCTAACAGCTCTATATTAGTTGGGTTTACGCCGAGCAATCACTTTGATGTTCATATTGCAGATCCAGAATATACTAAAAGTAATATTGCCTATTTTGACTCTCAAGGCAATTTAACAACACACCAAATTGCTGGCGGTGGATTTGTTGCGTTTAATTTACCACAAGGTATTCAAGAAATTATATTACAAGACCAAAAAACCGATAGAAGTTTTTCCGTTGTTCTTTATAGTCGACCAGATTACTTATTTGTTAGCCATTTTTCTGAATAAAGTTAAAAACTTTATTTTTGAAATAATCGCCGCGTTCTTCAAAATTTTTAAATTCATCTAAACTTGTTCCCCCGGGACTTAGAAGAACAATATCATTTGGTAAAACCGAATCAAAAACAAGGTTTATGCAATCGTTGAGAGTTTTTTTATATAGTCCAGTAAGATTATTCATTTTTGTTTTAGCCAACTCGCCACACTCACCGAAGAAATAAATTTTAATTTGTGGATGCGCGTTTAAACTTTGCAGGTCTTGCCAAGGTAGATTTTTATCTTTGCCGCCAAGAAGAAGGTGCAGTTTTGCATTGTATTTTAATTTTTCAAGTGCAGCTTTGACAGCGACCAAAACCGAATCCATTGCAGTCGCTTTGCTATCGTTAATAAAAAGAATACTATTATGAAGAGCCACAATCTCAATGCGGTGATTTAAGCCCGTGTACTGTGACATTTTTTGAATCGCATTGCTATCAAAACCACAAAGCTGACAAATGCTAAAAGCTAAAGAAAAATTATCTCGATTGTGTTCGCCTAAAAGGTTGATTGATTGAAGAAGCTCTGGATTTTGAAAGGTCTCGGCATTAATCGAAAGAACTTTGCAAGCAATACTGTTTTGATAGCTTATTAGGTCTTTTGAAGATTTGTTTATTACGCAATATCCTTTTGTCATATTTCCAATTGCACATTTGGTTAAGTAATATGATTGAACAGATTCATATCTTTCTAAATGATTTGAAGTTAAAAACGTGATAACAGAATGCTCTAGTTTTAAACCGAAACAATTTTCAAGTTGATAGCTCGAGAGCTCAAGGATAATCCACTTTGCGCGAGGTTTTCCATCAAGAACAGAAATTACATATTCTGCAAAAGGAATTCCAATGTTGCCTCCGATAAATGTGTTTGTATCTGATTGTTTTGCAGCTAGCCCAATTAAAGTGGTAACTGTGCTTTTGGCCACTGAACCAGTAACGCCAATTATTTTTTCATTTTTTAAAAACAAACAAGACAACGAAATTTCAGATGTTACTATCCAGCCTTGATTAACAAGCTTTGTAATTTCAGGGTTTTTAAGCGGAACACCAGGAGAAACAACGAGCGTACCAATAGGTAAACTTGAAAAATCAAGCCACGATTTTAAATCAGTTTGTTTTTTCTCGTCAAAAAAATATATTTCTTGTTTTGGAGTGCCGGCTTTCTTAAGAAGCTCTCCAGCTGCTAGACCAGACTTTCCAGCGCCAATAATCACAAAAGGTTTCTTAAAATTTGAAAGTGAAGTTAAGTCGAGTTTTGTATTTGTCATAGGATGACATTAAATCAAATAAATGGAATAATGTCATTGTGAGTTTGAAACATACAGCCATAATTAGTGATTTACATTTAACTGATGCAGAACCATCGCGCCCATTTCGTAAAGTACGCCACCCGCTTTGGAAAAAATTTAAAACCAAGGAATTTTTTATTGATCAAGCATTGGTTGAGTTTTTAAGTGAAATTGAAATAAAAGCTAACGGAAATCCTGTTGAACTAATTTTGAATGGCGATATTTTTGATTTTGATAGCGTAATGGCATTGCCAGTAAAGCCAATTTATGAACTTCATTGGATTGAAACACGAAGAGGATTGTTTCCAAAAGAGGACCGATCTGTTTTCAAAATGTCTGTCATACTGGAAGAACATGTCGTGTTTATTGATGCTTTAAGGGCATTTATTAAAAAAGGACATTCACTTGTTATTATCCCCGGGAATCATGACGTGGAATTGCACTTTCAGAAAGTGCAGGATTTGTTTTATAAAGTTTTAGATTTGAGTGAATATGATAAGCAACGTGTTCGATTTGTGAAGTGGTTTTACATTAGTGAAGGAGATACGCTTGTTGAGCATGGCCACCAACAAGATCCTTACTGTATGTGTGAAAATCCAATAAATCCATTTTTAGTTGATTACAACGAACTTCGCATTCGACTTCCATTTGGAAATGTTGCCTGTCGTTACATTATGAACGGTATGGGCTTATTTAATCCGCACGTCGAGACCAACTATATCATGTCTATGTATGAATATTTGGTTTTCTTTTTTAAGTATTTGTTAACGACTCAGCCGTTGATTATATGGACTTGGTTTTGGGGCTCTGTAGCTACTTTAGTACATGTTACTTTTGATCGCTTTGGTGAGCCATTTAAAACAAAAAAGAAAATTGAAGATATTGTTAACGAAACAGCGAGAGAATCAAATACCACACCAGCAATTGTGCGAGAGCTACAACAACTTTTTGCCTTACCAGCGACGCAAAATCCGTGGTTAATTGCAAAAGAGTTATGGTTAGATAGAGCTTTTCTTATTTTAGCTGGTATTGTAATGACTTTTTTAGTGGTGTCGCAGTTAAAACTTATTTTCAACATTTCCTTATACTGGGTGTTTTTACCATTATTGTTATTTGTTCCATTTTTTTTATTTTATGCTCGTTCAGTCACATCGCTCGTTAGCACCTACAAAGAACCAGATGAGATACTTTTTGCTCAACAGGCTGAAATAACTGGTATGTATCGAATTGTTTACGGACATACTCACATCCCAAGGCATGAATTCTATGGCTCAGTCGAGCATTTAAATTCTGGCAGTTGGTCACCAGGCTTTACAAATGTTGAATGCACACACTCAACTGAGAGAAACAATTATGTGTGGATTTATCCAACAATAGAAAATCCAAGCATTAGAAAAGCAGAGCTTTGTCGCTATGTTCGATCATGTTAAACATTAATTTTATGTTAAATGAATAGCCTGTTGCGACATAAAATTTCAATCAATTTCAATTATGTTTGTCATTAACTAAGTCGTATGAAATCATTTTTATGAGTTTATACGATTTAAAACTAAATATATACGATTTGGAGGCTTTATGTCTGAAGTTTTAGTGGTTACAAGCAAAGTAAAAAAATTCATCAAAGAAAAAGGTGAAATGAACACTTCTGCGGAAACAATCGACATGCTAACTAAAGCGGTTGAGCGTTTATGCATCAAAGGTATCGAATCAGCAAAAGCTGATGGTCGCAAAACCGTTATGGCTCGCGATATTATTATCGATCACATCTAAAAATTATTTTAGCTTAAGCTAAGTTAAAAGCAGTTGTTTTAAAAGAACAGCTGCTTTTTAGTTTTTACATATCATGTGATGTGTTTATAAATTTCGGGGTTAAGATGATTTTTGGCAAAATCCAAAGAAACCCAATCAACGTGAGCATGTTTTTCTGGCTCTAAATTTAAAATTGTATCCACAGAACCATGCACTTTATAATAAAGGCCTAACCAATGAACATCACCTAAAACAATAGTTTCAGTTTCCATCAAAACAGCATTTTCGAGTGTGAAATTAATTTCTTCTTTTAATTCTCTTGATAAAGCATCAACAGGCTCTTCACCAAAATCAACAGTACCGCCAGGTAAAATCCACTTTCCCGCAGCAATTTTCTGATTGGGTTGTTTTTGTATAAGCAAAACTTGGTTATCTGAGTTTTTAATCAACGCTCTGACGTAAATTTTGAATTGCATGTTTGGATTGTAGAGTCATTAACTGAGGAAGTCATAAATAATTTGAGATTCGGATCATACTTGCACTAGTGGTAGCAACACTTTGCTTCGGTCTTAGCTTAAAAAATGCAAAAAGCTGTAAGTTGACCCCACAGCTTTTTGAATAACATCAGCTTCCTTTTTTTCGAAAGGAGGCCAACATGCAAAAATACAATTATAAGCATGTTCGTCAGTTTTTAAAGCTGACTTTAGAGCTTTTGCGAATAATTTTAATCTGCCTGCAGATTTTAGTTATTTTACAAATGTTATAAAGGTTATCCACAAAACGTAAACAGGACCTATTGATTTGAAATCAAGCCCATGGTCGGGACTTAAAATCCCCGAAGTTTTTTGTTGTTCAGGGATTAACTGTGGGGTCGCTTTTTGCTTACGCTAACAACTTTAAAAACTCATCCCAAGAGATAATTTTGCAACCGACTGATTGCGCTTTGTCGACTTTCGACCCAGGATCATCCCCAACTACGAGATAGCTCAGTTTAGAAGAAACTCCTGATAAAAGTTTACCACCGTTTTCTTCGATCATTTGATGGGCTTCGTCGCGTTTAACGGGCAATGTGCCAGTCACTAAAAAGCTTAATCCACTAAGTTTTCCAGATAAATTACGTTTTGGTTCTTCAAAGACGATTCCTGCTTTAATTAATTTTTGAATTTCTTTTTTATTGTTAGATGATTTAAGCCAGCTAATGACAGTTGCAGAAACTTTTTCGCCAATTTCTGGAATTTTTTCTAACTCTTCAGTATCTGTGTTTAAAAAATTTTCGATAGTAACATAATGGTCAGCTAAAAGTTTGGCTGTTTGTTCACCAACAAAACGAATTCCTAAAGAATAAATAAATTTGGCTAAGGTTGTTTGCTTAGATTTTTCTATGTTTTTTAAAACATTATCTATTGATTTTTCGCCTTGGCGTTCGAGCTGTTGTAACTTTTCGACGTTCAGTGAATATAAATCAGAAAAAGATTTAACAAGTTCTTTTTCGACAAGAGCTTCAATGACTTTATCCCCAACCTTTTCAACATTCATAGCTCGGCGAGAAACAAAGTGCTTAATTGATTCTGTCAAAATAGATTTACAAAAAGGGTTGTGGCAACGAAGTACAGCTTCTTCAGGCTCTTTAGCTGCTTTTTCCCCACAGCTTGGGCACTTGTGTGGAATGATAAATTTTTCAGTGTGCTTAGGTCTTTTTTCTAAAACGATCCGAACGACTTCTGGTATAACATCACCAGCGCGTTGAATGATAACAGTGTCTCCTATACGAACATCTTTTCTGTCGATTTCATCTTGGTTATGGAGTGTAGCATTCGTAATTGTAACACCACCAACTTTAACGGGCTTCATAATCGCCACTGGTGTTAATGCGCCAGTGCGGCCGACTTGAACTATAATGTTTTCAATAATTGTTTGAGCTTGCTCTGGCTGAAACTTAACTGCTGTTGCCCACCGAGGGCTTCTCGCGATTAAACCTAAATCGTCTTGCAAAGACAGATCATTAACTTTAATAACTATGCCATCAATATCAAAAGGCAGACTCGGTCTAATTTCATGTATGTGATTATAAAACTTAACGAGATCTTTTTCATTTTGGGTACAGCAAACAAACTTACGATCAACAATTGGAAAACCTAAACCCTGTAAAGTGTCTTCAATATTTTTTTGTGATGTAAACTGAATGCCTTCATAAGATCCAAGAGCGTATGCAAAAAACTTTAAAGGTCGCGAAGCCGCAATTTTTGGATCAAGTTGACGAACTGTTCCAGCCGCTGCATTGCGAGGATTTGCAAAAATAGGTAGCCCCTGCTCTTCATATTGTGCATTCATTTCAAGAAAATCTTTTTTAGCTATGAGAACTTCACCACGAACTTCGAGTAAGCCCTTGTGTTTAATTTTCAATGGTATAGATTTAATTGTTTTAATGTTATGAGTAACATCTTCACCGACCAAGCCATCCCCTCGGGTTAATGCGCGAACGAGAGCTC
Source organism: Pseudobdellovibrio sp. (assembly GCA_046293015.1). Lineage (GTDB taxonomy): Bacteria > Bdellovibrionota > Bdellovibrionia > Bdellovibrionales > Bdellovibrionaceae > Pseudobdellovibrio. Next base: position 22,870 of record JBKBPU010000001.1, on the reverse strand, counting down.
CATTTTCGTAAACAAGTTCCATAGATAAGCCATCAAGCTTAAGTTCGGCAAAGTACTCAACTACAACATCATCAGAACGCAAAAATTTTTTAACTCGCTCTAAAAAAGACAAAATATCATCTTCATCATAACTATTGGCTAATGAAAGCATGGGCATTCTGTGATTAACTTTTTGAAAAGCATCAATGGCGCGCCCTCCGACTCTATGACTAGGAGAATCAGAACTGTCGAGGTCGGGATAACTATTTTCTAAATCGAGCAATTCATTGAAAAGTTGATCAAACTCAAAGTCTGAAATTTCAGGCTTATCGTGAGTATGATATTTTTCGTTATGGTATTGAACAGTTTCTTTGAGATATTTATAACGCTTTTCAACATCCTGCATAGTCGACGTTTTTTTCATAAAATAAAACTAACATATTATCATAATAATTCTATTATTTTTCTTAGCGTTTTGGGTATTTTTCGCTATAGTTGTTAATCTATCCGGAGGCTTGTATGTCAGCTGATCAATTTAATGAAAAATCTGTTTTAAAAATCGCTCAACTAGCAAGGCTTAAGCTTACTGACAGCGAAGCTTTAGAGTTGAGTCGGCAGTTGGGCAAAGTTATTGCACATTTTGATGAGATTGCTATGATTGATACACATAATGTTGAGCCGTTGATTACGCCGACAGATATCGAATGTTTTGTTCGTGAAGATCTTGCTGAAAAAAAATATTCTGCTGAGCAAATGCTAGAAAATGCTCCTGAAAAACAAGGTCACTTATTTAAAGTTCCGCCTGTTGTTTAAAGAGAAAGATATAAAATGGATTTGTTAAAAATCACAATGTCTGAGGCAGCTCAGGCCATTAAAAATAAAAAAATTTCAGCACTAGAATTAACACAATTTTATTTTGAACGATCACAGAAGCTCAATCCAAAGTTAAATGCAATTGTTGAGTTTAATCAAAGCGCTCTAACTAACGCAAAAGCCATTGACGACAAGATTGCCGCAGGAGATGACCCTGGGGTTTTGACTGGAATACCGTTTGGAATTAAAGATTTACTTTGTACACAAAGCATTAAAACAACAGCAGCCTCTAAGATTTTAAAAAACTTTACTCCTCCATACGATGCAACCGTCGTTAATAGGCTAAAAAATGCAGGCGCCGTTGTTATCGGAAAATTAAATTTGGACGAATTCGCAATGGGTTCAAGCAATGAGAGCTCTCACTTTGGCGCTTGTAAAAATCCTTGGAATTTAGATTATGTTCCTGGTGGTAGTAGTGGTGGCTCGGCCTCTGCGCAAGCTGCGCGTCTTGTGATGGGGACTATTGGCACTGATACAGGTGGCTCGATTCGTCAGCCATCAAATTTTTGTGGAGTTGTGGGCGTTAAGCCAACCTACGGTCGCGTTAGTCGTTATGGCATAATTGCTTTTGCTTCTTCGTTAGATCAAGCGGGCCCGATGGTGAGCACAGTTGAAGATGCAGCGTTAACCTTAGAAGTCATATGCGGTCATGATCAACTTGATGGAACAAGCTCGCAAAGACCAGTTGAAAAGTTTAAATCACAATTAAGTGCAAACATTAAGGGTCTAAAAATTGGCGTGATGAGAGAATATCACAACTCAGATATCGTTCACACTGAAGTTCGACAAACTTATGAAAATGCCATATCTGAACTAAAAAAACTTGGAGCAGAGATTGTCGAGGTTTCTGTGCCGTTAACCAAGTATGCAGTATCTATGTATTATTTAATTTCAGCTAGTGAAGCTTCGTCAAACTTAGCCAGATACGATGGTGTTAAGTATGGATACCGATCTGATTTTAGCGACCTGTCAAATTTAGATTTAGCTGATTTTTACTCGCAAACGCGTGCTGAAGGTTTCGGGGCAGAAGTAAAGCGCAGAATAATTTTGGGAACATTTTGCTTATCATCAGGATATTTCGATGCTTACTATAAGAAAGCAAGTCAAGTCAGAAGACTGATGAAAGAACAATATGATGAGGCTTTTAAAAAATGTGATGCGATTATTAGCCCCGTTTCAACTTCACCAGCTTTTAAAATTGGATCGCGAGTTTATGATCCATTAAAAATGTATTTGAATGATATTTTTACGACTTCGACAAATTTAGCAGGACTACCTGGAATGAGTGTTCCTTTTGGAATGACCAAAGAAAACAACTTGCCTATAGGCGTTCAATTAACGGGCCATCACTTTCAAGAGCAAAAAATTCTAAATATTGCATATGCGCTTGAGCAGGTTTCTTCGGTGAAAGGAAAAATGCCAAATGTCTAGTTTAACCTTCAGGGGCTACCAAGCTGTTATCGGTATTGAGGTTCACGTACAGCTTAAAACTGATTCAAAAATATTTTGTTCTGATGGAACACAGTTCGATTCGTCAGATAATGAAAACACATCTCCGGTTTCGGTAGGAATGCCAGGCACTTTACCTGTACTTAACACAAAAGCTGTCGATTATGCTGTTAAAACGGGTTTAGCATTAGGTTGTCGAATTAGGCAAAAGTCAGTTTTTTCGCGAAAGAATTATTTTTACCCTGATTTACCCAAGGGCTATCAAATATCACAATATGATGAGCCGATTTGTGAAAAAGGATCAGTTGAATTTGAAGTCGATGGCCAAACAAAAAAAGTTGGCATCACGCGTGCACATTTGGAAGAAGACGCCGGCAAATCAACGCACTTTGGACAGTACACACTGCTAAATTATAATCGCGCAGGAATTCCACTACTGGAAATTGTATCTGAACCTGAAATTCACTCACCACAAGAAGCAGCTGAATACTGTCGTACTATAAGATCGATTGTGCGATACCTTGATGTTTGCGATGGTAATCTTGAAGAGGGATCGCTTCGTTGCGATTGTAATGTATCGGTCCGAAAAATAGGCGAATCTAAATTTGGCACTAAAGTTGAGTTAAAAAATATTAATTCATTTCGTTTTGTTGAAAAAGCCATTGAGTACGAAATTCACAGACAAATTGATGCCATTGAAAACTCAGAAAAGATTGTTCAAGAAACGAGACTCTACGACGCTGACAAAAACAGAACTTATACAATGAGAACAAAAGAGGATGCGCAGGATTATCGCTATTTTCCCGACCCAGACTTATTACCAGTTATAGTGACAGATGAAAAACTAAAACAAATAAAATCATCACTGCCGGAGCTACCGCTAATACGAGCTAAAAGATTCAGTCAAAAATATGAGCTTTCAATGCACGACGCCCTTATTTTGACAGAAGAAAAAGATCTCGCTGACTTTTTTGAAACTGCCGGTCACAAGTGTTCAAATCACAAAGCTGTGTGTAATTGGATATTAAGCGAGTTATTAAGAGAGCTTAACGATCATAAACTCAATATTACTCAATCTAAAATATCAACAGATCAACTTGCAGAATTAATTTTGTTGGTTGATAAGGGCACGATTTCTGGAAAAATTGCTAAAACAGTTTTTAAAGATATTTGGGATACCGGCAAAAACCCTGAAAAAATAATTCAAGAAAAAGGCTTAGTACAAGTTTCTGATCCAAATGAAATTGCTAAGATTGTTGATCAAGTTATACAAACTAACCCTGATCAAGTTGCTGAATATAAATCAGGTAAAACAAAAGTCATGGCTTTTTTTATAGGAGCTATCATGAAAGCTTCAAAAGGAAAAGCCAATCCCGCTCTTGTTAATGATATTCTTATAAAAAAACTGAACGAGTGCTAAAATGAAAGTTGCAGCACTTGATTTAGGTTCAAATACTTTTTTATGTTTAATTTGTGAAGTTGTAGATGGCCAAATCACGCAGATTTACTCTGACGATGTTGAAGTAGTTCGATTGGGTCAAGATGTTAATAAAACAAAGCGCTTGCATCCTGAAGCTCTTGCACGAGCCCAAAAAACACTAACGCACTTTAAAAAGACAATAGACTTGCATAAACCCGATGCTGTTTTGGCCATGGCAACATCAGCGGCAAGAGACTCGGAAAACAAAGAAGAGCTTTTTAAGATTTGCAGCGACTTACAAATTCCACTAGAAATTATTCCGGGACATAAAGAGGCTCAAATCACATTTGAAGGCTCTATTTCAGGCTTAACGACGACGAATTCAAATCAGCTTATTGTAGATATTGGCGGTGGTTCTACAGAATATATTTTGGGCCAGAACAGGGCTATACTGATTTCGCAAAGTTTAAATATTGGCTGTGTTCGTTTGACTGAGCAATTCGTTAAACAACAGCCAACACCAGAAAAGCAAATACAAGAATTAACACAATTTATTCATCAACAAATAGTAGATTTTAAAAACAAAACACAGCTGACAATAAATGAGATTTTGGCAGTTGCAGGGACTCCAACAACTTTAGCGGCTGTTGAAATTGGTTATTTTGATCCTCAAAAAATAGATGGTTATATCATTGCGCGATCTAGCCTTGAAAAGTGGCTTGAACGTTTAACTCAAACGAGTGTCGAGCAAAAACTTGCGATGGGCTTTCCTGCAGGCCGAGCAGATGTTATTTTAGTCGGGATTATTATATTACTTGAAACATTGAAAATATTTAATATGGACAAATTGTTTGTTTCAACAAGAGGGGTAAGATTTGGAATCGCACTTGAAGTTGCTCGTCGTCATTAGTTTAATTTTATTTTCGTCACACAGTTATAGTAAAAAGAATATAAACCAAGACGTCAGCAGTGCAAAAAGTCACGAAGTACAGCCAGATGTATTTCGACGTATTCATTTTGAAAAAACAAAAATCAAAGTTAAAGATAAAGTTATTAATGTTGAGATAGCTCAGTCAGATGAACAACTAGAGCGTGGATTAATGTTTAGAAGTTCCCTGCCTAAAAATCAAGGAATGCTGTTTATTTTTGATCAAGAGAGAATATTAAGCTTTTGGATGAAAAATACACTGATCGATTTATCTATAGCCTATTTTGATAAAAATAAAAAAATTGTTGATATACAAGAAATGAAAGCTACAAGCTCTCTTGATCTGCAAATACCAAGTTATCCGAGCAAATCACCCGCTCGTTACGCTTTAGAAATGAATGCGGGCTGGTTTGCAAACAACAAAATAAAGGTTGGGGATGTTTTTGAGTTTATCGAAAAGTCTCGACAATAGTCTTGTAAAGAGTTTTTTAAATACTTACGTCAAGTCCAGACTTTGACTTCGTGCTTTCCTGGCATCACAACCTATGGTGTAATGATATTGTTAAGAATATGACTTTATAGTCTAAATTATTTTCAAGGATGAGGATAAATATGAAAAAACTATTAGTACTTTTAGCAGCGCTTGGTCTGATGACACAAATGTCAGCCTGTAAAGCCAACAACTCACAAGATGATGCGGAGTTTGTTGAAAATGCTGATACAGAAAAGGTTGAATCTGACGATCAATTAGTTATGCAAACAGATGCTGCACCTGATGCGTTAGCAACCTCATCTGATAATTTAGCAACAGATAAATCTCTCGAAGCAGCTTTAGGAGAAACGTCAACACCACCTGCGGATCAAGTTGTACCTGATATGATGGCTGAATCTTCAGCAATGCCAAGTGATATGCCTCTTGATGCTGCTGCAACTGAAACAACTAACACCCCGCCGCCGGAAATTGCAGCTGCCCCAAGTGTTGATGAAAGTGCGCTTTTAAATGATGTGCCTGCGCAGACCGACACACTGGGTTCGTCAACGACCACTTCTGATTATTCGACGATGGCACCAATGGAAAGCTCACTTGTAAACGATGCGCCTGTTTCTGACGTTCCAATGACAACAGAAGCTCCAAAGTTGTATACTGCAGACAAAGTTAAAAAATCTAAGAAAACTTACAGCTCTGACTCAAGCACATCATCTGCATCTATAAAAAAACTAAATCGTGATGCAAAGCTAGCAGATTTGACACCTTATGCATATGAGGGTGGATTTGTTAATACGGCTTACATTGTTCGACCGAATGAAAACTTGAAGCTTATCAGTCAAACGATCTTTGGATCTGATAAGTCTAAAGAGTTGAAAAAAATAAATAGTTTTTTAAAATCACGCGCACCTCGTGCGGGCGATAAAATCTTTTACGTTTCGCCGAATAGACCATCAGATTCTGCTCGTATGATCACATACTACGAAGATACGGGTATGGTTCCGGAAACTTACGTTGCTAAAAAAGGTGATAATTTAAGAAAAGTTGCTAAAAATTTATTAGGTTACAGTGATGGATGGAAAGAAGTCTGGGCAACAAACGGTCTTGAAACTAAAGCTAAAATGTCTGAGGGCGATACATTTAGATATTGGAAATCAGCTGCGACAATTACACCGTCGATGCCACTTGCGCAAAATGACGGCGCTCAAGTTATAGATAATCCAAATCAACTACCTGCGGCTCCAACACAAGAGCCGATGGCAATGAATCCCTCTGTTGACATGGCTCAACAACCAGAGGGTTCAATGCCGACTGAGTTGCCACCACCACCACCAGATATGGCAGCGAATCCACCACCACCAGCTCCAGACATGGCGCCGCCACCACCACCAGATATGGCGGCGAATCCACCACCACCACCAGCTCCAGACATGGCGCCACCGCCACCGGCACCAGATATGGCCGCAACTGCAGAATCACAGTCTGATAAAAAGCCTGCCGGAGATGCAACAATGGAAGAGGCACCAGTCGATGCTGAACAGGATATGTATACAATGTTGGGTATAGGTGTTTTAGTTTGTGGTGCTATTGCTTTTGTGATTGTTAAACGCAGAAAAAAGAAAGCCATGGAAGAAATGCAAATGGGCGAAACTGGCGTAGGCGTTTAATTTAAATTAACATGTTGAAAAAATTAAGGCTTGGGAAATCCAAGCCTTTTTTATTTTAATTAAATGCTGAAATACTTTTTAAGCTACTTTTTTCATAATACCATCAAAAATGCCACGATGGCCCATTCTTTTGGTTTCAACAAAATAGATTAAATCATCAACTATTTGAATGTCTCTGTTATTTTGAGGTAAGAATTTCACGCCTGCGCCCATTGAATTTTTCCAAACAATTTGCGCGGTAATTTTGCGTTCACGTTGTGCAACAATAAAAGTTAAATTAATTTTTTCATCAACACGTAAATCATGGTTTTCAATTTCTAAAAAAGCACCTGATAAGCTAATGTTTCTAAGAACGGCTTGCGAATCCTGACGTGCATAACTTCTACGAAAGTTAACGTCTAAGTGCAATGGTGTTCGTGGTGCAGCTGACTTGAATGTTTCCATTCGAATCTCTCCTTTAACATGTGGTTCTTATGCTGTTGTCAGCATAAGGGTGGTCCATTATGTTTTAGTACTTTTCGGCTAAATCATTAAAATATTTAGCTTATTCTCAAAATGATACATTAAAAAAAGCAAAATTAATTAGCAACTCAATTATATTGACTTTGGCTTGGTCCATCGCCATATTTGAGACATATTCAAAAAATACATTTCAAAATTATTCTATAAATCCTTATTTAAATAAGATCCCACATTCAGGAGTATCACTTGGCAAAAAAAGAAGTAGTTATCGAGCCGACTAAAAGAAGAGTTAAAAAAACAAATTCAGAAAAAGAAAACAATGAAGGTTCTCCGGTTGATGTAGCAATTGCGCAAGCAACACCAGTGACTGAAATTGTAGAAAAAAACTCAGAGCGCGGACCTGCTCCAAAAAATGTAGAAAACGAAAACGCACCTTCGCCTGAAGTGAACACGGCGGCGCAACAGCCACAAGCATCAACAGATGCTCCTGAAACAGTCGCGGCGGCACCTACGCAGCAGAATAATCAAAGTTCCGGCGGACAAAATCAAAACAACCAACAACGTCGTGAGTTTAGAAAATTTGATAACAACAATAATAATCAAAATCGCAACAACAATCAAAACCGTCATCACAACAACAACAACCAAAATCGATATAATAACAATCAAAGACGTGATTATCGCGATAACAGAAGAAATGACGAAACCTCTGATTACCAAAGCAATCAAAATAGTATTCAAAACCAAACTCAAGGTGGACAACATTCACCGCAAGAGTCAGAAATTGATTTGGCTGATATCAACTTAACAGAAGAAGAAAAAAGCTGGCTAAATTCTAAAGATTTAAAATCAAAAAACATTCAAGTTTTAACTGATTTAGCAACTAAGCTTAGAATTGAAAATGCAGCTGGTATGCGAAGACAAGATATGGTCTTTGAAATTCTTAAGCGCGCAGCTAAACTGGGCGATATTTTTGGTTCAGGGGTTCTTGAAATTTTACCAGACGGATATGGTTTCTTGAGATCTCCAGATTATAACTACTTACCAGGTCCAGATGATATTTATGTTTCTCCATCGCAAATGCGTAAATTTGGTTTACGAACAGGTGATTACGTTACGGGTACTGTTCGTCCACCAAAAGATGGCGAAAGATATTTTGCTCTAACAAAAGTTGACTCTTTAAATTACGAAGCTCCTGAAGCGAGTAAAGATAAAATTTTATTTGATAACTTAACTCCACTTTATCCAAATAAAATGCTTCGTTTAGAAAACAATCCTGGAGAGATGACAACGCGTATTGTTGATTTGATGGCGCCACTTGGTAAAGGTCAGCGTGCATTGATTGTGGCTCCACCCAAAACAGGTAAAACTGTTTTATTACAAAATATTGCAAATGCTATCACAGCGAACCATCCAGAAGTTAAATTGATCGTGTTATTAATTGATGAGCGCCCTGAAGAAGTAACTGATATGCAAAGGACCGTTAAAGGTGAAGTTGTCAGCTCTACATTCGACGAGCCACCAACTCGTCACGTTCAAATTGCTGAAATGGTTTTAGAAAAAGCAAAACGCTTAGTTGAGCATAAACACGACGTTGTTATCTTACTAGATTCAATTACTCGTTTAGCACGAGCATATAACACAGTTGTTCCACCATCGGGTAAAATTTTATCGGGCGGTGTTGACTCAAATGCTCTTCATAAACCAAAACGCTTTTTCGGAGCTGCTCGTAATATCGAAGAAGGCGGTTCGTTAACAATTATCGCAACAGCTTTAATTGATACGGGTTCAAGAATGGATGAAGTTATCTTTGAGGAATTCAAAGGTACGGGTAATGCAGAGATTCAGCTTGATCGTAAGCTTATGGAAAAACGTATTTTCCCTTGTATGGATATTAACAAATCAGGAACGCGTAAAGAAGACTTACTCATAGAAAAAGCTGATTTAAGTCGTTTATGGATTTTGCGAAAAGTTCTAGCGCCAATGAACGTTGTTGATGCGATGGAGTTTTTAATGGATAAAATCGAAAAATCAAAAACAAATCAAGACTTCTTAAAGAGTATGAATGGCTAGCGAAAACCAAGAAAAAGACAGCAATAAACTCGAAACCCCATTGTGGAAAAAAATTCTACTACCTTTAGGTATTTTTATTGGCGGTATGAGTGTAGTTGTCGTTCTTGCTTTTGTGTTGATCCCAGGTTTTGGTTTACAGAAAGGCTTGTTGTCATTAGGCCCGAGCGACTATCCAAATCCAGATTCTTTCGAAGCTCCGGCTGAGGTTTCAGTTGCTGTTCAAATGGATTGTCAAGCCTCTATTGAAAAAATAAATCAAATTGAAAGCTGTGAAGATCGTGCGAAAGAGTTTATTTCAAAAGGAGAAATTTGTGTTTCCTATGATTATACTCTTGAAAGTCATCAGTATATAAAAACAGATGGTAAGTATGGTGATGTGGCATTTGTGATAGCTGACTGCATGTTAAAGCAAAATCCTTCGAGCTCAAAAGACGTTGTTGAATTTCTTAAAAAAGTTAAAGAATATCCAGACTGGGATCTCACTATAGGAGCTGCGAGTTGTGATTCAAAGGCTTCTGTTGAAAGTTATATCACTGCACTTTCTTCAGAAGACAAGTTTAAATGCAATAAAAAAGAAGAAGTTAATAGTTTAATTTCTAAAGTTAATTCCGGTGATTTAGATATATTAGATGATTATATTTCAAAAGCGCACATACCGCAGTTTGGTCAATTAGATGCGGATACTGATATGAGCTGTCCTGATTCCGTTATAAATTTAAAAAATATTTTGAAAAAAATAATTTCGGCAAAAGGTCAAATCAGTCAAAATTTGGAAGAGAAATCGCTGGATGCGAACTCATTATATTTAGATTTGGTTTTAAATGGTGATCACAAAGCATTAATGCGATTTAATTATGATGATAGGGGCTGTATGTACTTAGACTCTGTATCTGCAGCTTCTATAGACAAATCTGAAGATAGTGAATGAGTTGTTTTTAGCTTGCCTGTCGGTTTAATCTGAGAGAGTCGAACCAAGAAGTGTTTTCAAATTGTTTTTCAAAGTCTGACCAATCCGAACTGTGTGTTTTAAAAGATTCAACTGTTTCTTGTGTGATTGAAAATATATCGTTTAAAAGCTTACGCGATTTTTGATTATACGATCTAAAAAAATATTGATTTTGGCTGCTATGTGAAAGTCTTAATTCAAGATCAATTGCACTAGAACCAAGATTTTTTTGTAGCAGGTACTTAGCAAGCTCTATGGTACCTTCATCTAAGTTGTTTTCAAACACAAGAATTTTTTCAACCAATGCGGGCCATCCAAAAACCATTCTAGGTTTTACTTTGAGCCCAAGCGCTTCAAATCCTGATTTAGCATCAGGACCGAAAGTGCTAGCATAATTTTGCAAAGATTCTTTCTCTAAATTTTTCCAATGAGTCATTTGTTCTATGGGATGGCCAACTAGCCATAGTCTTTTAGATAAATAAATCAGAGCGAGATCTGGCTCTTCTTGATATTGAATTTGGCAGTTTGAGCATTTAATAATTGATAGACCAGTGTTGAGTAATTCAGCTTTGACTTTGAGGTCTCGATCTAAATTAAGACTACCATACCAAGTAAACATATTTTTATCGCTGCAATGAGGGCAAACCGAGGTTAAGTTTTTCATGAGAAGCATATAAGTCCTTTTAATTAGTATAATGTAAAATGCTTGAAAATAATGAGACAATATAAAAACGTAAAATTATGTCTGTGAATTCATTAATAATTATCACTAAAAGACACGTTATATATGATAAAAATTTAACAAATTAATGTGAATTATTTTGATAGTTTTAGTAAGTATAAATTTAAAAGTGTTTCAATTTGGATTGAAATATTTTTAAATTTTAGTTTTAAAAAAAATCTTCAAATAGCACCCGAACTACAGTTTTTTAATCTCAGTTATGGCATAAGGATTTTTTGGAACTGTTGGTTCTAACAAGTATTCTGGATTAGCTCCAGATCTCAATGGATTGGTTACATCTGAAAAGTCTTCGGTGGGAATATATCCTCTTTGAAAAGGTCTAGTATCCTCAGATTGTGGTTCGATTGGAAACCAAGTATTCTGATTTATTTTAATTTCATTCCATGCATGAGCAACCATTCCACCGGATCTTGGAATAATGCCACCAACGGATCTAGTAGGGATATTGAGAGCTCTCGCAATTGAAGAAAACAAGATTGAATAATGAAAACAAATACCATCTTTTTTTTTCAAGATGTCTTCCGTTGTAGCCTTTGTCATTGTGTTTGGGTTGTATTTTAAAATTTTTTTAATTTCTTTATTGATGGCGCGAGCAGCCTCAATTCGATTAGAGCTTCCTAGCTCAGTTTTTAGCCTATTTGCAATTTCCCAAACGGCTTGTTTATGTATAGATGGTGTGTCTACCAAGTATGGTAACTCATCGATAGCCGGAGGAGTGCTCCATGGAATTGAACTTGGCAATACTTCGTTTTTGTATTCGATGTCCATTTGCCATTTTCCCAACTTACGTGTCGCGCTTAAAATTTGAAAGTAATTATCTTTGTTTGAAATAATCGGTGCTTCACCTCTACCAATAAGACGAAGCCGAAGGTTCGAACTAAAAATTTCGTTATCGTCAATATCTACAACTCTAATTGATTCATTAAGATTTTCTTTTACCCACTGATTTTTACTTATAGTTTCAATTTTTCTGTTGATTACGCCACCAAGGTAGAAAAGCGAAACCTTTCTACCTGATTGGCTTTCGTAGTACTCGCTTTTAAATGGCTGGCCTTTTATGACAGCACTGTAGCCCGAATAAGTCATCATGTCTGATTCTAGATTGATATATCGGATTGGTGTGAAAATAACTTCTGAATTCGAATTATCTATAATTATTGGAATCTTTTGAACATTGACTTTCAATGGGTTTGTTAATGGAAAGTCACCTAAAAAAACATAATATGAATCATCTGTTGTAAAGCGCTCAACCCCATCGCGCTCAGTAAGTAAACATTCATTATCATATGAAAAAGCAGTTTTGAGTGTTGATTTAACTTTACGCTCATTATCTAAAATATAAAGTGACTCCTCTATTTGAAATCCCTTATTCGGCGAAAAAGAAATTTCGGCAATAGCGCTGCCTGTATTTAGTTTGTATTCTTTAATTATATAATGTGCACCCAGAGAGCCCTCTCCGCTAGCATAGGAAATTTCGTGTGCAAATGTGTAGGAAACTTTATTAACATTATTTGGCATTAAACCAGTTTTTACAGCCTCATCCATTAACGAAAGATATCCATTAAGATATTTTTGAGACTGAACATGAAAGCACAGATTGAGGTGATTTTTATCAAATTTAGCTGCATAGACAGTACTAGTCAGGTTCCAAAAAACGATTAACACTGTAAAAAACTTTAACAGCCATGATCGAACCAAAATCACTGTAGTTGTTTTAAAAATCCGCATTATTCGATTTAATGCAAACGCGAATCCAACTAATAAAAGGCCAAGAACTTTTCGCTAAAACCTCAATAAATCATCATTTTCAAAAATGACTTTTGGTGTTTGATAATTCTCTGCAATTTTTTTTATGGCTTTGACAACTTGTTTGCTTTTGATTGGTCGGTATTTTATTAGGGGGCCAAATAAAAATAAATTAATAATTGGCGTAAGACTAATTGCCAATCTTTCACCAAGTCTAAACTCTTTACGATTTCCAATTAACAAAGATGGTCTTACAAAGCAGCTATGGCCTCTAAATAAGGTCTTAACTTGATTTTCCATTTCGCCTTTAACTTGATTGTAAAAAACAGAAGAGTTGATATCTGCACCCATTGCACTAACGACAAAATAGCGCTGAGCTTTTACGACATTCAACGAATTCGCGAAGGCTATTACATAGTCGAGATCAATTTTTCTAAAGTTATCTTGGGTTTTAGCTTTGGCAATTGTTGTTCCTAGTGCGCAAAAGCCATCACACGTGGAAAGTCCAATGAATCCTTGTAATTGGGATTCCAAATCGCTCCAATGCACAAAATCGAACTGAACATTTTTGATTTTTGGATTTTTCCAAGTTTGAGCATTTCTAACTATAGCGAGCACCTGTGAATAGGTCGAGCTTTCGGCGAGAAGCTCGCAAAGCTCGCGACCGATTAAACCTGTTGATCCAATAACGACTGCTGTTTTCATCATAACCTACTGAAATAACTTAACTAATCTAATTTATTTAAAACTTATGGTGGCCTATTAATTAACCATTAAACCACCATAAATTCTATACATTATTTTCAAATAATCTATGATTTCTTCTTGAGCATGACACAGTATCTATGCTATCACCTAATTCTTCTAATTAATTTATTAAAGAGGACGAATATGAAAGAAGGACTTCATCCAAAAGTAAGAACTGTAGTTTTCAAGGATATTTCTTGTGATTTCGAGTTTTTAGGAACTACAACTTTAGATTCTAAAGAAAAAACAAAATGGAAAGATGGCAAAGAGTATCCTCTTATTAAAGTTGAGATCTCTTCAGCTTCTCACCCATTCTATACTGGTAAACAACGTGTATTAGATACTGAAGGTCGTATTGACCGTTTCAAAAAGAAATACGGAAAAGCTACAAAGTAGTTTACTCAGTTTCTATTTCGAACTTAAAGCGGCTTAATCAGCCGCTTTTTGTTTTTCTGCGCAACCAATCGGGCATTTTTTAGGAGTAGTCACTCATGTTTTCAAAGTTAGACTCAGTTGAATCACGATATGAAGAAGTGAATATGTCACTGCAACGACCAGATATTGCATCCGATCAAAAGCGGTATCGTGCTTTAATGAAAGAGTTGTCTGAACTAGAAAAAATCGTAGTTCTTTATCGTGATTTTAAAAAGAAAACGGCTTCATTAAAAGACAGTAAAGATTTATTCATCTCCGAATCCGACAACGAAATGAGAGAGCTTTTAAGAGAAGAAATAAAACAACTTGAAGAGCAACTTCCTGAGCTTGAACAACAAATAAAAATTGCATTAATTCCTAAAGATCCAAATGATGATAAAAATATTCTTTTAGAGATTCGTGCTGGCGCAGGTGGTGACGAAGCTTCATTGTTTGCTGATGAGCTATTTCGTGGTTATGCCCACTATGCTTCCTCACAAGGCTGGAAAGCTGAACTTGTTTCTTATACCGAAGGCAACGTTGGTGGGGCGAAAGAAGTTATTGCTATGATTTCGGGTGAGGCTGTGTATTCTAAAATGAAATATGAATCAGGTGTTCACAGGGTTCAGCGCGTTCCAAAGACTGAGGCTGCTGGTCGTATTCATACGTCGACAGTCACAGTTGCGGTTATTCCAGAAGTTGAAGCAACTGATGTTAAAATCAATATGAACGATATTAAAATTGATGTTATGCGCGCCAGTGGTGCTGGTGGACAGTCGGTCAATAGAACTGAATCTGCGGTTCGATTGCATCATATTCCGACGGGAATACTTGTGCATTGCCAAGAAGGTAAATCACAGTTGGCCAACAAAGAACGTGCATTTCAAATTTTAGCAGCAAAGTTACAAGCGCTGGAAGACGAAAAACGTCTTAAAGAAGCATCTGATGTGCGATTAGATCAGATCGGTACCGGCGATCGTTCAGAGCGTATTCGGACTTACAATTTTCCACAAACGCGCATTACAGATCATCGTATTGGTTTAACTATTCATCAGCTTGATGCTGTCATGAGCGGATCTTTTGAAAATTTGATCGATCCATTAATTGCGCATTTTCAAGCTGAAGCTCTTAAAAAACAATCAACTAATTCATATTAATTTTTATGAAATTAAATGAAGTTTTGAGTAAAACAATTCAGTTTTTTAAAGATAAAAAAATTGAATCAGCTCGATTAGATGCCGAACTATTAATTGCTCATGCTTTAAAAATTCCCCGCATTCAATTATATGTCAAATACGACTCACCGTTAAATGAGTCAGAGATCAATCTGTGTCGTGAATTTGTAAAACGCAGGTCGAACGGCGAGCCCGTTGCCTATATCATCGAAGAAAAAGGTTTTTACGGATTTTCTTTTAAAGTCAAACCTGGCGTGTTGATTCCCCGTCCTGAAACTGAACTGATTGTCGATGAAGTTTTAAAAGACATTAAAATTAAACATACTCATAGTGATAAAATCAGAATACTAGATCTAGGAGCTGGCACAGGCTGCATTGGTCTATCAATTGCCAAAAACAATTCTAGTATTGAATTAATCTCTGTGGAAAAGTCTGTGGAAGCCTTTGAAATACTCAAACAAAATGTAGAATTGCTGAATTTAGAATCGCAAGTGCAATTAATATTGAACGATGTGGACAATCTTAATCCGCTAGATCTAGGGGTTTTTGATTATATTGTTTCAAATCCTCCGTACATTGCAGAAAATGATCCAGAGGTTGAGCCTATGGTTAAGCGTTTTGAGCCATCAGAGGCCTTATTTACTGAAGACAATGGTTTAAAGTTTTTAAAGTCTTGGGCACAAAAATTTCGTGGCAGCCTTAAAGTCGGTGGTCTTATTTATATGGAAATGGGATATAAACAAGGTCAACAAATTGTAAAATACTATTCTGAAGAATTAAAATACTCTGACGCTGTCATTCTTAAAGATTTGTCAGGACTTGATCGAATTATCAAAGCAAGAGCATAATTGAAGTTGTAATTTTTTAAGCGAAAATTAAATGAAGCGATTTAAATGAAGAGAAATGGGTTTTTAAATGGATAAAATGTCAGTCAACGGCGGAAACAAACTAAATGGCATAGTACACGTGAGTGGCGCTAAAAACTCAGCATTACCTATTTTATTTTCGACATTGCTAGCAGAAGGTGAACATCAATTTTCTAATGTTCCGATGTTAAAAGACATCGAATCAACTGCCGAGCTTTTACAAAGTCTTGGGTGTGAATCAAAACGCGATGGCAATAACTTTACTGTTAAAGTTAATAAATTAAAAACTTTCGAAGCACACTATGATTTAGTTCGAAAAATGCGTGCGAGTATTTTGTGTTTAGGGCCGGTACTAGCTAAATACGGAGAGGCTGTCGTATCTTTGCCAGGTGGTTGTGCTATTGGAACACGTCCAATTGATTTACACTTAGACGCTATGAAAGCTCTAGGTGCGGAAATAGAATTACGTGATGGATATGTTTTTGCTAAATGTAAAAAATTAAAAGGTGCAACTGTCCTTTTTGAAAAAACAACAGTTGGTGGCACAGAAAATTTATTGATGGCTGCAACATTAGCTGATGGTGTAACACTCATTGAAAATGCAGCCAAAGAGCCTGAAATTGTTGATCTAGCAAATTACCTAATTGCTATGGGTGCTAAAATTACTGGTCATGGCACAAGTGTTATACGTATTGAGGGTGTTGAAAAACTCACCCCTGCTAAGCATAAAATCATGGCTGATCGAATCGAAGCTGGCACATTACTGATTGCAGGTGCAATCACTGGTGGAGATGTTACGGTTAAAAGCTGTAATCCTGCAGATCTTGAAGCGCTTATAAATAAAATGCGCGAGTCAGGTTTTAAAATCGAAACAACTTCAGATTCAATGCGAGTATTTCCTCTTGATAAATGGGAAGCTGTTGATGTTACGACGGCTCCACACCCACTATTTCCAACTGATTTACAGGCTCAGTTTATGGCTTTAATGACTGTGGCTCATGGTACAAGCGTTATTACTGAAACAGTTTTTGAAAATCGTTTTATGCATGTAAATGAACTTATGCGTTTGGGTGCAGATATTACTCCGAAAACGCAAGTCGCTGTTGTACGTGGTCAACCGCATCTTCTTTCTGGTGCACCAGTCATGGCAACTGATTTACGCGCATCTGCAAGTTTGGTTTTAGCTGGATTAGTTGCTAAAGGCGAAACCGTCGTAAATCGTATTTATCATTTAGATCGTGGTTATGACAATCTTGAGGGTAAACTTACAAGCTTAGGTGCTAAGATTAAAAGAATACCTTAAACCCAAATAATGATAATAAAATTTAGCTTAAGAAAGATTGATTGTGTTTTTTTGTAACGAGAAAGGCACAAAAAAATAAGGCTTGATTGAGGAGGGGCCACAATCAAGCCTTTAAAATGCGTTCTGAGGTAAACTCAGATGGTATTTTAAGAATCTCTATCTCACCAAACGATCAATCTGACTTTCAACTTCTGGGAGGGGGTCCTGAACATTTTAAGTATCAGATTGCTTCGCTTGGTGATCATTAAAAACAAAGCAGATTTTTAATCGTTTAAAAAGCATTAGCTTTAGCTGAAAGTACAAGAATTGCTATGATATAAACGATTGCCATCCATCTCATAAAAAAATACATAAGCAACGGCTGTGCCAAATGAAATTAATGTAATGGCCGATTTAAACGCTTTAAATAACTATTAAGTTCCAAGTTGGAACTTAATAGTGGTTCCAAGAATGGACTTTGGTCATAAGATGGAACTTAAAAATCATCATTAAGCTGTCAGACAGGATTCTATTTTCTATACTAGTGATAATGAGTAAGAATCCGAGCACGAGTGATTATTGGAAAATTAAGCTAAGTAATGGCCAAATTAAAGGACCATATACGACCGACATTGTTTCTAAAATGATCGTAGAGGGCGTTTTCACAGGGCAAGAGCAAATCATTGGTGAAAATCAATCAGATTGGAATACTCTCGACCGCCAACCAGAATTCTACGAAGCTGTGCTTGAAGCGCTTGAAAACCCAATTGAACGCGATGAAAAGAAAGCCCAAAAAATGGAGGCTGAAACAGTCATTCAAAAAGTTAAAACTGTAGTTAAAAAAAATAATGCATCTACACATCAAGACGATGAACCACTTTCTGGAAAAGTTGAAGATGATAATTATTTAGCTAATCTTGATCAAGATCAACCGATTGAAAAAAATTTAAAGAAAGAAATTAAAGAGCTTGTTAAAACAGAAAGAATGTTGAATCAGCACGGCTATAGAAATTTAAAAGTCGAGAACAAAAAAACAGGATCGTCTGTTCCTACACTTCACTCACATTTAGAAATTTCACCTGCGACAAATAAAAACAATGAAAATGAATTACTCAAGCAAAGAGAAGAGCAATTAACAATAGAGCTTAACCAAATAAAACAAATTCAGGCCAAATATCGACAAAAAGCAAAAATAATTTTGCCATTAGGGCTAATTGTGTTTGTAATCTTAATGTATTTTATTTTTGCTGAAGACCAACAAACTTCAGGCTGGATATTAATAGCACCGGACTTAAAAAAGCAAAATGTGAAACCTTTAGCTTCTACAGAGCTAAAAAGTTTAAAAGCTAGGGCTGTAAGTCTTATAAAAAGTGGTACTTTAGAAAACACGAGAGCTTCTCAGAAATTTCTAGTTCAGGCCATCGAGGGCGCTCCGCAGGATTTAGAGTCAATAGGATTATTGTGTGTAGTTTACCAACAACTGTGGCCGTATACAAAGCAGACAACTCATGATTTAAAAGCTGTTACAATAACAACGCAGCTTTCACGATCTTTAAACGCTATTTCAAGTTATGCAGATACTTGTCAATCAGTTAACTTGCTGATCAAAGGTCAACCGCGCGATGCGCGTGCTTTAATTGAAAAAACATTGGATCAGAAATCCGAAGAAAAGTTTATACTGTTTCCATTCTTATATTTAATTCGAGGCGAAATTTACGAGGAAAATGCAAACTATACGAGTGCTGAGGCTTATTACCAAGAAGCTTCAAAGCTTTTTCCAGATTGGCATTGGAGTATGTTTGCACAAGCAAGAACACTATATAAACAAAATAAATTAAATGAAGCTAAAGATATTTATGAGCGAATAATCAAAAAAAATCCTAACTATAAAGGTGCTTTATTTGGTTTGGCACTTATTGAAAAAAAACTCGAATCTAATGACAAAGCGGCCGGTTTATTTGCCAACGGATTTATACTTTCCAACAAACTACCTAAGAGTTTTTATATTGAATCTTTGCAAGAGTATGTGCGTCTTTTAATGGTTAATGGGGAAAATCAAAAGGCCTTAGAAGTTGCACAATTTGCGCTAACAATAAGTCCGAGTCACAAAGGTTTAAAAGATACAGTTATATCTCTGGGTGGTGATGAACGAAACAATAATGCAGCCTCAGAGCTTGTATTTTTGGGCGATCAATTCGCGCGTTCGGGCGATCATCTGGCCGCACAAGCGCAGTATAAGGCGGCATTTGATTACGATTCAAACAATGCTCTTATTGCATTAAAAACGGCTAAAAGCTTGTGGATGATCAATCAAACACGTGATGCCATGTTGTGGGTCGATAAGGCAATTAAAGCCGATCGAAAATTCTACGCAGCATACGCGCTCAAGGCAGACTATTTATCACAAAAATATAATTTTGTAGAAGCTTCTAAAACATTGCTTGATGCCAATAAAATTAATTCACAAAGTTTTGATATACAAAAAGCACAGGCGCAGGTTGAATATCGAAAAAATAATCTCGTTGCGGCTATCGCCTACGGCGAAAAAGCTTACAAAATATATGATGCGGATATTGAGCTCTTGGCGCTATTGGCCAACGCGAACGGTAGGCTATATTTGAACTTGCCATCTCGCGATAACGAAGAAGAGCTGAAAAAAAATAAATACAAAGAAGACGCTCAAAAATATGCAAACAAAGCTGTTGATTTAGAGCCTGGCTTGCCTGAAGCACAAATTACGTATGCGAAATATTTAAGTGTAGCTAGTAGCACTTTAGCTGCTGAAAACTATTTTAAAAAACTCATCGAAACATTTCAATATACAACAGAATATCGCATAGGCTTGGCAGAGTTTTATGAAACACTAGAAAGGTTCAAATCTGCATCTGAAATTTACAAGCAAATTGTAGATTTAGATCCTAAGAATAAAAAAGCTTTAATGGGTTTAGCTCGCACATATCAATTCACAAACGAGCCAAAGCTCGCTCAAAAATACTACATGCAGGCAGCTGTAATTGACCCTTCAGATGTTGAGCCTCTTTTTGCAACGGCTCAATTAGAATTGGAAACTGCAAACTCTGAGAACGCTTCTGCCATGATCAAGTCTGCATTAAATAAATTTAAAATGGTTCGAGATATCAATCCGAACTACCCGCGAATTTCATTTTTCATTGCTAAGTGCTATTTGGAAATGGGCGATTTTGATAAAGCCATTGAAATGACTAATGAAGAAAAGAAAAAAAATCCAAACATAGCTGATTCTTATATTCTTGCGGCACAAGTTTACAACGCTAAACAACAGTACAAAGAATGTGCTGCCGAGTATTCTTTAGGTATTAAGCTTCGACCAACATCAGCAGAACTTTATATTAAGGCAGCTGCATGCTATAGAAAAAGTGAGGCTATCGATATAGCGCAAGACATGATAGATATTGCCATACAAAAAGAAAATGGTAACGCGTTAATATACCTGGAAAAAGGTTACATTAACGAAGCCAAAGGTATGAAAAAAGAGGCTGCATTCGCCTTTAGATTGTATTTAGAGTTGTCACCCAACGCTCCTGATCGAAATTTAGTCGAGGCGAAGATAAAATCATTGGGTGGTCTTTAATTGATGAGTAGAGCTTAACTTTATTGGAGAATTTAAAATGATGGCTGTAGGTGACAAATTAAAAAATTTTTCGGCAAATGTTCAAACTGGTGCTAAAAACGCTTCGCATAGTTTGGCGCATATCACTTTAAGAATTATTTCCGGATTTTTCATCGGCTTAGTTTTGGCTTTGATCGTTCAAGAGCTATCCAAATCTGGCAGTTTTATGCTTTTATTTGTAACAATTGTTTTTACTGCAGCTCTTTACAAAGCATTGGCTCGACTATCACTTTTAAATATTTTGATTTTTGACCTCATATGCGTATTGATTGGTACTGTGTTAAGAATGTATATTTTAATTGCCCCATAGCAGATAGGACTTATTGTGATTGATATTAAATTATTAGAAAAAAAGGCCGAAAACGGCGCATCTTATTACGATGATTACAAACAGGGTTTAATTAACAGAAGTGCCTCTACGGACACGCTTGATGAAATCATCAAAATGAACATCAAACGCAAAGAAATGATCACGCAGGCTGAAACCGAAAAAGCGCGTCAAAATAAATTGAGTGCTGAAGTTGGTCAGCTTAAACGTGAAGGTAAGGATGCTTCATCAATATTAGCTGAAGTCGAACAACTGAAATCAAAAGTTAAAGAATTAGAATCTCAAGCCACGCAAATTGATGAGCAGGTTTATCAGTTGTTGTTAACAGTTCCAAATAAACCGCATGCATCTGTTCCGGTTGGAAAGTCTGAACATGACAATAAAGTAGTCAAAATTGTGGGTGAACCTAAAAACTATTCATTCAAAGCCAAAGAGCATATTGAGTTAGGCGAAAAGCTTAATATCATTGATTTTGATCGTGCTGGTAAAACAACGGGTGCACGGTTTACTTTTTTAAAAGGTCAAGCCGCTCAAATGGAAAGAGCTTTGATTCAATTTATGATGGATTTGCATTCGACTCAGCACGGTTATACAGAAATGATTCCTCCGTTTATTGTCAATAGTAACAGTTTACTTGGTACGGGGCAGTTTCCAAAATTTAAAGATGATGTTTTTCACCTAGAAAATACAGACTATTATTTGATCCCGACAGCAGAAGTTCCGGTTACAAATTATTTTAACAATGAAACACTTAACGAAAGTGATTTGCCAAAATCATTTTGTGCCTACTCACCGTGTTTTCGTTCTGAGGCTGGTAGCCATGGTAAAGACACTAAGGGTTTAATTCGTCAGCATCAATTCAACAAAGTTGAGCTCATGACTTTTTGTCATCCGACGGTGTCTTATGACGTTCATGAAGCTCTTACCGGCCATGCTGAAAAGATTTTAACTGAGCTTGAGTTGCCATATCGAAAAAGTTTACTTTGTACGGGTGACATGGGTTTTGGATCATCAAAGACTTATGATCTTGAGGTTTGGTTGCCAGGCCAAAACACTTACAGAGAGATTAGCTCATGTTCTAATTTTGAAGATTTCCAAGCTCGTCGTGCGAACATTAGATTTAAACCTAAAGATGGCGGCAAACCGCAGTTTGTGCACACCTTAAACGGCAGCGGCTTAGCCGTAGGAAGAACTTTGATTGCGATTTTTGAAAACTATCAACGCGAAGATGGCTCTATTGAAATTCCAAAAGTGCTTCGTGGATACATGGGCAATAAATCAGAAATTAAATAGTTTTTCTCGGAAGCAAGCAAATCTGCTTTTTTTGTTTTCAAAGCGGCGCATGCGCGCCGCAACATCGCAAAACTTTCCAAAAATCTGTTGAATCTAGGCGTCAAATCCAATAAAACAGACGACGGAAAGTTGGTAGAGCGGTTGAATACACCAGTCTTGAAAACTGGCAGCCCTTCGCGGGGCTCGAGGGTTCGAATCCCTCACTTTCCGCCATTTACGGTTCTTCTGGTTCTTCTCTTTTCATGGTGGGTAACGCCAAAAACATCAAAAAACACAAGCATTTAGAAATCTCAAGCGATAGTTTTTTTCATTCTTATAACCAAAAGCTCTGTTTTTTACAAGAC